>JADHTB010000022.1 GCA_016776605.1 Alphaproteobacteria bacterium
TTGACAATCCGCTCAAGCCGCTTTTGGTCGGTAGCGGAAACCGTGAATGATATTCCTGTACGCATGACAAACAATCGCACATGATGAAATCATACGGAACCCTAATTCGGACTCTTTTGTTTCGTACAATCCACTAGGTAGCCGTTAGCTGCTGTTTTCGGCATATCCAATGCGGCGCAGGACATCCGTGATTTCGTCCAGAATGACCGGGTCGTCGATGGTGGCCGGCATCTTCCATTCCCTGCCATCGGCGATGGCGGCCATGGTGCCGCGCAAGATTTTGCCCGACCGGGTTTTCGGCAGGCGGGCCACGACCGTGCAGGTCTTGAACGCCGCCACCGGGCCGATTTCCGCCCGCACCTTGGTCACCAGTTCCTGGCAGATGCTTGCCTCGTCCCGGTCGACGCCGGCCTTCAACACTGCAAAGCCCAACGGGACTTGACCCTTCAAGCTATCGGCGACGCCGACCACGGCGCATTCGGCGACATCGCCATGGCCCGAAAGAACTTCTTCCATGCCGCCCGTGGACAGCCGGTGGCCGGCCACGTTGATGATGTCGTCGGTGCGGGACATGATGTAGAGGTAGCCGTCTTCGTCCTGAAAGCCGGCGTCGGCGGTTTTGTAATAGCCGGGAAACTCTTCCAGGTAGGACTCGATATAGCGGTCGTCGGCCTGCCACAGGGTCGGCAGGCAACCGGGGGGCATGGGCAGCTTGATCACGATGGCGCCGGTCGTTCCCCGTGGCAATTCCTTGCAGCTTTCATCCACCACGCGGACGTCATAACCGGGCACCGCCTTGGTGGGCGAGCCGTGCTTGACCGGCAGGGCGCCCAGACCGACGCAATTGGCGGCGATGGGCCAGCCGGTCTCGGTCTGCCACCAATGATCGATCACCGGCGTTTTCAGCTGTTGTTCGGCCCATTGAATGGTGTCCGGGTCGGCCCGCTCGCCCGCCAGGAACAGGGTGCGGAACCGGGATAGATCGTACTTGGCCAGCAAAACACCGTCCGGGTCCTCTCGTCTGATGGCGCGAAAGGCGGTCGGCGCGGTGAATAGAGACACGCACTTATGCTGCTCGATCACCCGCCAAAAGACCCCCGCGTCCGGCGTGCCCACGGGCTTGCCCTCGTACAGGACCGTGGTCGCGCCATGGAACAGCGGCGCATAAACGATATAGGAATGGCCAACCACCCAGCCCAGGTCCGAGGCCGTCCACCAGACCTCGCCGGGATTGACGTCATAGACATTCTTCATGGACCATTTCAGGGCTACCAGATGGCCGCCGTTGTCCCGCATCACGCCTTTGGGGATACCCGTGGTGCCGGAGGTATAGAGGATATACAGCGGATCGGTCGCCAGCACGGGGACGCAATCGGCGGGCTGTGCGCCTGCGATGATCTCGTCCCAATCATGGTCCCGCCCAGGCGTCAATTCCGCCACTTCCATGGGCCGTTGCAGGATCACGCAGGCATCCGGCTTATGGCTGGCTAGTTGGATCGCGCCATCCAGCAATGGCTTGTAGGCCACGATACGGCCCGGTTCCACGCCGCAGGATGCCGACAGAATTACTTTCGGCAGGGCATCATCGATGCGGGTGGCCAGTTCGTTGGCGGCAAAGCCGCCGAAGACCACGGAATGCACCGCCCCGATGCGGGCACAGGCCAGCATGGCGACGGCGGTTTCGGGCACCATGGGCATATAGATGATGACACGGTCGCCCTTGTCGACGCCCAAGGCCCGCAGCATGCCGGCACAGCGGGCAACCTGATCGCGCAATTCCAGATAGCTGATGGTGCGAATGGTATCGGTGACCGGTGAATCGTAAATGATGGCGGCCTGGCCGCCCCGCCCGGCTTCCACATGGCGATCCACGGCGTTGTAACAGGTGTTGGTTTGCGCCCCGGGAAACCAGCGATAAAAGGGCGCGCGGCTGTCATCCAGGATCTGATCCCAAGTCTTGAACCAATGGATATCCTGCGCCGCCTCGGCCCAAAATGCCTGGGGGTCTTTTTGCCAGGCGCCATATGTTTCGTCGTATCCACCGGCCATGGTTTTCTCCCTCGTTTCGCGGCTGCTGCTTTCGTCAGGCTCTATCTAGCGGCCTATTATGGCGCGTCGCGGTGGGCGAGTCATGGATGTTGATGGCCATGAATGTATCGGTTTCCGATACCCCCTATTTCTCCGGTAGATAGATTGGCGGCAGCCCTTCCGACAGATCATAGGGGTCCAGGTCCCTAGGCACCTTTAACACCGCGTTGGCCCGCAGCACCACCTCGCCATCCGCCAAGAGCCGCCCTTCGGCGAAGACTAGGCTGCGGGTCTGTTTGACCACATCGCCATGGGCCTCCACCCATTGCCCCTGCATCACCGGGGCCATGAAGTCCGAGGTCATATTAACGGTAACCAGAAAGCCGGTAATGCCGGTCTCGATGTTGGCGTTGAAGCCCAATTCGATGTCCATCAGGGTGAACAGCATGCCGCCGTGGCAGATTTTTGCGGCATTGACATGCTTCTCACCGCAGCGAAAGCCAAATTCCACCTTGTTGCCAAGGTTCCGCAGGAATAATGGCCCCACGGTGCCATAGTAAAACCGTTCCGGCTCCCAGGCATGAAAGCCGGGCGGCGGATTGTACGCGTCGAAGGACATGGCAAAACCTGACTGATTGACGAACCGGAGCGCCGAACCTAACCGCTTGCCCCGTGGCGGCAAAGGAGGAAATCGTCCCTGGCGGATAAGCAACAAAAGCCTGAAAAATAATTATACATTTAAAACAAGTGTTTTAGATTTATTTATCTTTTTTTACTGTGTTGTATTGCAACATACCATTGCCGACTGTATATAAAGCACATGAACAAAGGTGAACTGATCGAAATTGATGCCCGCACCGTGCGCGATTGGCTTGATCGTGGCGAAGCTGTCCTCGTCGACGTGCGGGAAGCGGCGGAGTATGCCGAAGAGCGCATTCCCGGTACTCTGACCTTTCCGTTGTCTCGTTTCGATCCCGGCAGTCTGCCGCACGAACCCGGCAAAAGGACGGTGTTGACCTGTTTCATTGGCGGCCGTTCGGCCGAGGCGGCAGAGCGGCTTTTCGCCGCCGGGCATAGCACGGCCTTTCAACTCGACGGCGGCCTATTCGCCTGGAAAGAGGCAGGTTTCGCGACGGAGGCCTGATGCACGCCGCGCCTCAGCCGCCGGTGAAGTTCGGTTTCCGCTTGTTGGAGAAGGCGGTCACCGCTTCTTGGTGATCGCTTGAGAGGTTGGATTGGGTTTCGACGCTAATGCTCAGGTCCATCATCGAATGGGCCAATTGGCGCAGCGGGATGTTGACCACTTGCTTGGTCCAGCGCACGGATTTCGAGGCTCCCGAAGCGAGTCGGCGCGCGAGATCATAAACTTTGTCGTCGAGTTCGTCGGCAGCGACAACATGATTGATCAAACCGATGCGCTCGGCCTCGGTCGCGCTCATCAAATCGCCGGTGAAGAGGTATTCCTTGGCGCGGGCGAAGCCGACCAGTTGCGGCCATATAACGGCGCCGCCATCACCGGCGACGAGGCCGGCGTTGACATGAGGATCGCCGATCTTGGCGTGCTCCGCCGCGATGATAATGTCGCAGAACAGGGCGACGGTGGCGCCAAGGCCGACGGCATGGCCATTGACTCGGGCGATGATTGGCTTGTCGCATTCCAGCATGCGGAAAATGATGCGCTTGGCTTCCGGCACGATTTCATCGAACAGCGCGGGATCGTCAATTTTCTGTTGCATGGCGACAACATTGCCCCCCGCCGAAAAGGCCCGCCCGGCACCGGTCAGGACGACGACATCGACCTCCGGGTCGTCGTGAACGTCGCTCCAGATGCGCGAGAGGCCATGATGCATGCCTGGCGTAAAGGCGTTCAGGTTCTCTGGTGAATTGAGCGTGATCGTCATGACGCGATTGTCCTTTTCGATCAACAGGTCCTCGTAAACGCTATAGTCGATCATCCTGTTTTTCCTTTTCCAGCGGTTCGTGGTCCAATTTTTCCAGGTTGGCTAAACCGAAATTGAATTATGACTTTCTGAATTGACCGATACAGTAGCCAACTTTTCGAAACTTGCCGCAACGGAATATTAAGCCGATGGCCGTAGAATGACGCATAACACTAGACGCCGCCGCCGGGGCGGTGTATGTCTCCGCCGCGCCAGAGGCCTTGAGCCCAAATCCGCCCTTATTCAAATTAAATTGTGATTAAACCATGCCGCTTCGCAATATCGCCATCATTGCCCATGTTGACCACGGTAAGACCACCATGGTCGATGCCATGTTCCGTCAGTCCGGTACTTTTCGCAGCAATCAACAGATTGCCGAGCGGGCCATGGATTCCAACGATCAGGAGCGCGAGCGGGGCATCACCATTTTGTCCAAGTGCACCTCGGTCGACTGGCGCGGTACACGTGTCAACATCGTCGATACCCCTGGTCATGCCGATTTCGGTGGCGAGGTGGAACGTATATTGAAGATGGTCGATGGCGTCGTGCTGTTGGTTGACGCCGCCGAAGGCCCCATGCCCCAGACCAAGTTCGTCCTCGGCAAGGCCCTGGCTCTGGGCCTGCGTCCCATCGTGGTGATCAACAAGATCGATCGCGGCGATGCCCGGCCCGATGAGGTGCTGAACGAAATTTTTGATTTGTTCACCGCCCTGGATGCCAATGAAGAACAGTTGGATTTCCCCTATCTTTACGCGGTGGGCCGGGATGGCTGGGCCAGCGATGACCCGGCCGCGGGGGGCGGTGATTTAACGCCCCTGTTCGAATTGCTGCATCGCCATGTGGCTGCGCCGGCGGTCGATCTGGATGCGCCCTTTGCCATGATCGCGACTTTGTTGGATGCCGACCCTTATTTGGGCCGGGTGTTGACGGGCCGTGTTGATGCCGGGCGGCTGTCACAGGGAGACACCATCCGCGCCCTGCGCGGTGACGGCAGCGTGGTGGAAACCGCACGGGTGACTAAATTACTGGCTTTTCGCGGCCTCGAGCGGGTGCCGGTGGAGACGGTCTCGGCCGGCGATATTATTGCCATCGCCGGCTTGCAGCACGCCACCGTTGCCGACACCCTCGCCGATCCCGTGGTAACCCAGCCGATCACCGCACCGCCGATCGACCCGCCGACCCTGGCCATGACCTTTTCCATCAATGACTCTCCCATGGCCGGGCGCGACGGTTCAAAAGTGCAAAGCCGGGTAATCCGCACCCGCCTGATGGCGGAGGCCGAGGGCAATGTCGCCATCAAGATTTCCGAGACCGGCGACAAGGATGCCTTCGAGGTGGCGGGCCGGGGCGAATTGCAATTGGGCGTCTTGATCGAGACCATGCGCCGGGAAGGCTTCGAGCTGACCATCGGGCGGCCGCGGGTGCTTTACCGCCAGGACCCCGATAGCGGTCAGCGCACGGAGCCCATCGAGGAAGTTTCCATCGACGTGGACGATGAATTCACCGGCGTCGTGGTCGAAAAATTGGCGACACGCAAGGGCGAGATGACCGACATGCGGCCCTTTGGTATCGGCCGCACGCGCATCACCTTCCTGGCCCCATCGCGCGGGCTGATCGGCTATCATGGCGAGTTTCTGACCGATACCCGGGGCACCGGCATCATGCACCGCCTGTACCACAGCTATGGCCCCTACAAGGGTCCGATTCTTGGCCGCCATCGCGGCGCCATTGTTTCCGGCGAAACGGGCGTCGCCGTGCCCTTTGCCCTGTGGCACCTTGAAGAACGCGGCGTGTTATTTATCGGCGGCGGCGAACAGGTCTACGCCGGTATGGTTATTGGTGAAAATGCCAAGCCCTCGGATATGGAAGTCAATCCTCTGAAGGCGAAACAACTGACCAATATCCGGGCCTCTGGCAAGGATGACGCGGTGCGCCTGACAACGCCCCGGCGGATGAGCCTGGAACAGGCCATTGCCTATATCGGCAACGACGAAGTGGTTGAGGTTACCCCTAACCACATTCGCCTGCGCAAGGCCACGTTGGATCCCCATCAGCGCAAACGCGAACGCCGCGCCGCAATGGCCGGATAGTTGTGGCCGGATAGTTATGGCCGGATAGTTATGGCCGGATAGTTAGAGTATCCATTAGAATCGAAAGACCATTAGAGCGGTTCCGGGCTGATCCAGTCCGGCGCGATCATCACGGCCGCCGGAATTAGGCTGCTGTCTGCCCTTACGCGATGGCTAAAATCGCGAAATACCTCCAGACTATATAGCCTGGCCCAGATGGCCAACTCGGCAATAATTGCCTAATTTACCGGGCAATCCTTGCCTACCCGGCATTTTTTGCCTGCCCTGCGCGGCGTGGTTAATTTTTTTAAACTATTAATATTACAATTAAACAACAGCTTGTTTGAGGCCGGATTCTTCCCTCGCTTGGCACGCGTTTTGCACCTCCGTTGGCAGGCGCAAAACGCGCCAGTCCGCAGAAGCGGGTATACCTAGAAAAAAGGAAGATAGACATGCCTCTATCAGTAAATACAAACGTCGGCGCAATGCTGGCGCTGCAAAACCTCAGCAAAACCAACAAGCAGATGGATGCGACGCAGCTTGCCATCACCACCGGCCTGCGGGTCAGTGGTCCGAAGCAGGATGCCTCCTCCTATGCTATCGCGCAAAACATGCGCGGCGACATCTCTGGTCTTGGCGCGGTGAAAACCGCTCTGTCCAATGGTGAAGCCACCATCAACACGGCCATCACGGCCGGTCAGTCCATCTCTGACCTGTTGACGGAAATGAAAGCCAAGGTGGTTCAAGCCAACCAGGCCGGTCTCGATACCGCGTCGCGGACCTCGTTGCACAATGACTTTGTGTCGTTGCGCGATCAGATCTCGACAATCGTGGCCACCGCCGAATTCAACGGAACCAACCTGGTGAATGGTAGTGCTTCGGCGACTTCGGTCCTGAGCACGGTCGATGGCTCGACCATCGCTGTGTCCGCACAGAAGATGGATTCCACCACTCTGGCCATCCAAAGCCAGGTGTTGAATACCTCTGCCGGTGCGGCGACCGCCCTTACCGCGATCGATTCAGCTATTACGTCCGTTTCGGACAAGCTGGCGGCGCTGGGTTCGGTCTCCAAGCGTATTGAAGTGCAGGGTGATTTCACCACCAAGCTAACGGATATTCTGAAAGCTGGTGTTGGCACCTTGGTCGATGCGGATTTGGCGGAAGAGAGTGCCAAACTGCAGTCGTTGCAGATCAAGCAACAGTTGGGCGTTCAGGCTCTGTCGATCGCCAACTCTGGTCCGCAGACGATTCTGGCGTTGTTCTAGTAAGGACTATCGGGGGCGGCGCCTTGGCGCCGCCTCCACCCTTAATAGCCGGTTCACCGTCATCGTTAGATGGCGCGGCAGCCGGGGGGTAAAGACCTAATTTGCCTGACAAACCAGATCGATTGACTTCGGAGTGTGCAATATGACGATGCAGGGTTACCAACAGGCCTATCTACAGGCGCAAAATGTCACGGAAAGTCCGCGGCAGACCGAATACCGGATACTTGCCCGGATTACCTCGGCGATGATCAAGGCGGAGCAACAAGGCCATACGGAAGTCGTTCGCGCGGTGCATTGGAACCGTCGCCTATGGTTGACGCTTCAGTCCGACTGCGCCTCGGAAGATAACGGACTTCCCGATGCGATGCGGGCAGGAATAATTTCTTTGGCGATCTGGGTGGATAAGCATTCACGGAAAGTGCTGAAACGCGAGGCCGATCTTGCGCCTATGATCGAAGTTAATCGGAATATTATGGAAGGATTATCGGGAGGGTAGGAATACCCGTCAGGCCCAGTTTGTCGTGCGTGGCTGGGCGTGACGTAGAGATCCGGCAAAATCGCCGGTGTAGCGTGGGAGAATGATATGGCGAATATTTCCATGTCGAACCCACTACCACCACCTTCAGTATTAAAGGTGGTTCAGCGCGAAGCTGGCAAGGCCGCTATCGAGACTGTTGCCAAACCCGCTTCCGCAGAAAGTAACACGTCGGGGAAGCAGAGGTTGGAAGGCGTTCCTAGTTCCAAACTGAACGAACTCCAACAGCTCACTGAACAGGCGTTTGTCGCTGATGACCTGAGGCTGTCGATAAGTTTTGAAAAATCGATTGGCCGTTTCGTCTACCGAGGCGTCGACCGGGAGACGGGTGAGATCGTTCGTGAATATCCTCAAGAAGAGGTTGTGAAACGGATTGCTCACTTAAGGGAAATCGCCGGCATTGCGATTGACCGGAGCCTGTAATAGGTCCCGGAGTGGTGACGACACGCACAAGACGGCCCAGTAATGGGTCTAAGACCAAAGAGACGGCCGGAAGTTTGGAGAGTTAATTTTCCTTGCTCCCGGCCGTCGCCATTTTGGCTGTGCGTCGAACAACAGCCAAATGGGTTGCGGCCAGATTTTCATCAGCCGCGTGGTGACATCTAGACGACCTCGTTCAGAGCCAGGGAAACGGGTCTTTGATTGCGGTTGAACGGTGTCCGCATGCTGGCGGTCCGGTCATATCCTTCGACCGGGCGCTGCTTGGCGGAAACCTCTTCCGTAATGGCCTTTAACATCCGGTCGGTAACGGATTTTGTGGTCTGCACCAGCCGGCGATGTTCTTCCAGAACCTGTTGAAAACGCTTGGTCGCGGATTTGAGACGGCCAATTTCATCCGGTTCGGCCCGCGACAGCAGGGTCGGATTGGCATGCAATTCCGCCATCTCCCGTTCGTAGGCCGAAGCCAGCTCTTCCTTTTCAGCCGAGTATCCGGCCAACTCGTGAGGCCGGCGATGTATCAGTATCTGATTTTCCTTTGCCATCACATCGTCCAGGCGCGTGGTGATGTCGGTCAAGGTATCGATTGCTTTACGCGTGCGCATCGGCTTTGCCTTCCTGCAGTTTGATAATTTCACGATAGACGGCGTCGGCTATGCCGATGCCACCGGTGTCGGCAACGATCTTGCCGTATTCTTCGTTCAGCAGCGCGCGGAACATGCTCTCGCCTTGGCCGCCACCCATGGGACCATCGGTCTTGACACCGGAGAACATGTCATCCATCGCCCGGCTCAGAAAAAAGGCTTCGAATTCCTGGGCGGTGCGCCAGGCGCCTTGCCTGGCGGCGCTGTCGTTGCCAGTTGGCAGCTGCGGCTTTGGGATTGATTGTCCCGGAACAAAGGGCGCAATGTTCATGCTCATTGTACTAGAATCTCCGCTTGCAGGGCGCCGGCCGCCTTGATGGTTTGCAGGATTGCGATCAGATCACGGGGACCGACCCCAAGGGCGTTCAAGCCATCGACCAGATCGCGCAGGCTGACGCCGGGCGTCAACATGGTCAGGCGTTTGTCGCTGCCATCGTCAATTTCGATATCGCTGCGGGCCACGGTTGTGGTTTCACCGGCCGAGGCAAGGGCGCCTGGTTGGGAAACCTGCGGGGCCTCGCTCACTCGTACGGTCAGATTGCCTTGGGCCACGGCTACTTCGCTGACCCGCACACCGCCGCCCATGACGATGATGCCCGAGGCCTCGTCGATCACGACGCGGGCTGTCTGATCCGGTTCGACCACCAATTGTTCGATTTCCACCAACAGATCGAATATCCGGCCTTTGTAGTCGACGCCGGGAACCAGATCGATGGTCGTGGAGTCCATTGCCGTGGCTATCTGGCGGCCGAAATGGGTGTTGATGGCCTGGGATACGCGGCGCGCGGTGGTCAAATCGGGATTGCGCAGGGCGATAGACGAGGTTTCCAGCGATGCCAAACTAAAGGGTACTTCGCGCTCGATAATGCCGCCATTGGAAATGCGGCCCCCGGTGGGGACACCCTGGGTCACCGTGCCGCCTTCACCCTCGGCGACATAGCCGCCGATGGCTACCGGTCCCTGAGCCACGGCATAGACTTCACCATCCGCGCCCAACATTGGCGTAACCAACAGCATGCCGCCCTGCAGATTGGAGGCATCGCCCATGGTAGAAACCACCACGTCCAAGCGTGTGCCTACCCGGGAAAAGGCGTGCAGACTGGCGGTGACCATCACGGCGGCCACATTCTTAGTATTCAGGCTGGCATCACGGGTATTGACGCCCATGCGCTCCAGCATGGCTTCCAGGCTCTGTTTCGTGAAAGGTGAGTTGCCTAGTCTGTCGCCGGTACCGTTCAGGCCGACGACCAGACCGTAACCAATCAACAGGTTGTCACGAATACCCTGGAAATCCGCTATATCCTTAATTCGTGAAGCTGCCGAGGCGGAATATCCGGTGGCGGTAGCCAGCAATCCGATGATACCCAGAAAGGCGCCCAGCCAGGCTGTGCCGTGTCGCTGAGTCGGATGGTTGTAATTTTTGAACATTTTTGCCGCGACCCGCATACTCTCGAACCTGTCAAAATCATGAAGCGGCCCATACCGCGTTCAACCTTGATTATGCGAGAAACATGCCAATTTACCGGATAATTTTATCTTTATAATTCATATAGTTAAGGTATCGGCGTTGAGAAATTCCGGGCCCTGTCGGAAAAATATGCCTAGCGTCGTGCGCTTTCTGCCGTGACGTTTTTGCCGCCATCAGAGGTTTGTCGGCGCGGGATTAACGAAGTATTTACGACGATTGAGCATGGTACAGGCCGTTGGTAAGGTTTTGGCCAGCCGGAAGGACTATTCCTGCTATGAAAATTTCGGGCTCCGGATCCATCCGTTCAGGTGGTGCGCGCCGTGTTGAACGCAAAGGCGGCGCCAGCGGCGGGACGTTCCGCATAGAGGCGGGCGATGCGGCCGAAGCCGCGGGTCAGGCCCAGGCTACGGCATCCGTGGCTGGCGTGGGCTCTCTATTGGCGTTGCAGGAAATACCTGATGCCACCGAACAGCGCCGCCGGGCCGTGCAAAGAAGTGACGATATCCTTGATGAGTTGCATGAATTGCGCATTGGTCTGATGACTGGCAGTGTGCCGCGGCAACGCTTGCGGCGGCTCATGAAATTGCTGCGGGATCGGCCGGGTGGTTACGCGGATCCGCAATTAGACAGCATTATTTCCCATATTGAGGTGCGCGCTGCGGTTGAACTGGCGAAACTGGAACTGACCGAAGCGGCCGGGAAATAGTGGGCAGGCATTGCTATCTGTTGGGGTGAAAAGCCGGCTTGGCAGGAAAATAAATTATTTTGCCGAGGATTCTTGATGCCGAGGGACGAGATGTTTATATTCCGCTCCGTTCTACATACCTAATCCCATCAACAGTCCATGAGGCCGCTTCATGTCGGAAGTCAAGCTTCCCAATAATTATCGACCTTCCGAAAAAGAAAAATTCATGAGCCCACGGCAAAAGGAATTTTTCCGGCAACGCCTGTCCAGCTGGCGTGACGAAATTCTGCGCGATGCCCAGGGCACCATCCAGAATTTGCAGGAAGACGATGGTCAGGCCCCTGATGTTGCCGACCGGGCGACGACGGAGTCTGAACGGTCCATTGAATTACGTACCCGCGACCGGCAACGGAAGCTGGTCAGCAAGATTGACGCCGCCCTGGGGCGGATCGAGGAAGGCAGCTATGGCTATTGCGACGATACGGGCGAGCCGATCAGCCTGAAGCGTCTGGAAGCCCGACCCATCGCTACCCTATCCATAGAAGCCCAGGAACGTCACGAGCGCCGCGAACGGTTGCACCGCGACGATTAATGCCGGCTCAACGGGTCGCTATCGGCATATACTGGTGTAAAGCGGGAAGAAACGAAAACAGGGGCCGGTGAATGAACCGGCCCCTGTATTCCTAGATATTCTGTATGCCTGGATATTCCCCCGGAAGGAAAATGCTCAGATCTTTAGAATTAGTGCAATTTTTCCAATCACTTAGAATCGCTTCGCAATTCTCATTAATTCGGAATTGCTCTAGAAGGGGAAGATGACGTCGAAGAGCTGCTGGCCGTAACGCGGCTGTTGGACGTCCGTCAATTGGCCGGCGCCGCCGTAGGCGATCCGGGCCTCGGCAATCTGGGTGTGCTTGATGATATTGCTGGCGGAGATATCCTCCGGCCGCACGACGCCGGTAATCGTCAGGATACGCTTTTCAAAATTCACCCGAACTTCCTGGGTGCCCGAGATTACCAGATTGCCGTTGGGCAAGACCTGGGTGATGATCGCGGCGACCACAAGCTTGACGGATTCCGATCGGGCGATGGAGCCGGAGCCGGTGTGGCTTGACGCGCTGCCAAGGCTGGCCAGGCTGGCCGCAGAGGCTGCTTCCGGGAAAATCTTGCCCAACTTACTTTCATAACCCAGAAAATTGGTTAAATCCGAATCTTCCGAGGCGTCCCGTGTGCGGGAGGATTCGTTGTCCAATGTGGCTTCATCGGCAATGGTGATATTGACGGTTAGAATGTCACCGATTTGCGCCGCCCGTTGATCCTTGAAAAAGGCCCGGGCGCCAGGCCGCCAAAGAGAGTTCGGTTCGTGCACCGCATGGCGTTCGCGCGGCATGGGCAAAACGACTGGTTGGTATTGCCGCGTCTGCACCGGATTTTGGATGGTGCTCAACGTTGGTTCGCCGCCAAGCGTGGTAATGCGGTCAACGACATTGCAAGCACCGAGCAGGAGCGCCGCGGCTGCGAGTGCGACAACGCGGTTCAGATTTGATTTGCGGTAATGGGTGGTCATGACTTGAAATTCCATTATCTGGCCGCGGTCACGGCGATCTGCCGGAGTAAAGCTACGCGCACACGATCCGGACCGATGACGCTGGCTTCCAGCTTGCGTTTGCTTTTTACATTCATTATCTGGATGCTCTCGCCCAGGGAGCCGTCTTCCAAGGCTCGGCCGGCGCCGCTAAGGCTAATGCCGCCGCTTTGTAAAGTGATCCTGACCAAGGTGCCTTTGGCTATCATGATCGGGGTCCGCAAATTGGACTGCTTGATCGGCTGGTTTTGGCGTAGGTTCCGTTTGGCGGCAAGGCCAACCAGCTGCTCCATATGCTCGACGGCATCAGATCCCACCAGGCGCTGGCTAAGTTCCATCCATTTGACATCTCCGTCGGTGATTTTCTCGCCCTTGCGAATGGCGCGGCTGGCCACGGGCACCCGGGCTACGAAATCCACCCGGCCGCGCAACAACTGGCGCTGTCCGACGCCATTGGATCCGTCGCTTTCGATATAGGCACTGAACGGCCCGCCGTCACTGTTATGGGTTAGGTCTTCAATTCGCAATGCGCCGCCATCGAGCGGCCGCAACATGCCATTCCTGAGTTTGTTTAGCCGAATGATGACACGGCCTACCGCGCCTTTCTGGCGGAAATCTCGGCGCAGCAATGCGATGATTTCCGCTTCATCCACGATTTCGCCACCGCGGCTTACGACCGCCCGGCTAACGCTGCTGGCCGGGCTCCACTTCAATCCATGTGCCCGGGCGATGGCAATCAGGTGTTTGGCCTTATAGGTAGCACGGCGTCCTGGCGCCGGGGCTGGGCCCACTTCCTCCCCGGCCAGGCTTTCGACGCCCGTAAACAGATCGCCCAAGGTGATGACATCATTTTCCGTGGTGGCCTGGGCGCGCAACCGCACCTGACCCAGGGCTGCCTGCGCAATTGCAGTCGCAGCCAAGAAAGTGACAATCGGGATTAAGCGTTTCACAACATCACTCCTATCTGAGGTTGGCCATGGTCCGCAGCATCTCATCCGAAGCGGTAATGACGCGGGAGTTCATCTCATAGGCGCGCTGCGCGGTAATCAGCGATGTAATTTCGGAGACCGCATTGACGTTCGAAGTTTCCAGGAAGCCTTGAAGGACGCTGCCATAGCCTGGGCTGCCTGGAACACTGAGGGCCGCCGCGCCCGAGGCGGGCGTCTCCATGAACATGTTGCCGCCCTTGGATTCCAGCCCGGCGTCGTTGAAGAATATCGCCAATTCCAACTGGCCAGCGACCGCGATGGCCGTGGAGCCGTCGGTCTTGATCCCAACTTCGCCATTGGCGTTAATGGTGACATCAATGGCGCCATTGGGAATGGTGATGCCTGGCGACACGACATAACCGTCGGTGGTCACCAGTTTCCCATCGGCGCCGACCTGAAACGAACCGGCGCGTGTGTAGGCATCCTCACCCGAGGGTAGAGTCACCTTGAAAAAACCCTTGCCCTGAATAGCCAGGTCATAAGTGTTGTCGGTACTTTGCAGATTGCCCTGCTCGGAGATGCGATAGACAGCGGAGGTTTTGACGCCGGTGCCAACTTCGACGCCGGCTGGTACCACCGTGCCTGTATCCGATGACTGGGTGCCGCTGCGGCGCAGGTTCTGATACAGCAGATCCTGAAACTCGGCCCTCTGGCGGCGGAAACCGGTGGTGTTCATATTGGCAATGTTATTCGAAATAACTTCGACGTTTAGCTGTTGGGCCAACATGCCAGTCGCTGCGATACTTAAACTTCTCATCGTGGATATTCCTTATAACCAAACATGGCGGCGCTAGACGCGGCCCAAGGATTCAATGGCCTCGGTCGTCAGGTCACCGTCTTCCTGCATTAAATTGGCTGTCGATTGATAAGACCGCGACAGGTCGATCATCTTGGTAATTTCCTTGATCGGGAGAACGTTCGAGGTCTCCAACATGCCCTGCATTACGGACACATCAAGAGGCGGGATCTCCGTATCATCGGTTTTATACAGGCCGGAACCGATCGGACTTAAATTCTGTTCGTTTTCGAAGCTCACGATCGCCAGTTTGGCGAGGAGCCCTTGGCTGTTAGAGACGGAGCCATCCTTGGCAATCGTCAATGTGGGATCTTCGGGCGTAAGGACAATCGGCTGTCCCGCATCGTCCAAAATAGGGAATCCTTCATCGGTGACCAGTTGACCGATGGCATCCAGCCGCAGATTGCCGTTGCGTGAATAATACATCCCCGTATCGGTCTCGACCTTCATATAGCCGCCTTTGGTGATGGCCACGTCCATTGGGTTTTCCGTGGACTTGAACTCACCCTCGGACAAATCGCGCGAGGTACCATAGTCACGCACATAGGAGATGGTGTCGCCATCCGTTGTCTGTTCCAGATACTCTTCGAACAATACGCTTTCGGACTTGTATCCAGTGGAGCTCATATTCGACAGATTATTGGCGATGACCTCCATCTGGCGCTCCATGGCCATTTGGCGGGATAATGTGATGTAACCTGTTATTGCGGGCATTCTTGCCTCTTTAAATCCGTTGTGGTTTTTGTGGATCGTGATCTCGTGTGTCGTCAGCCCTGTTGTTGCACGCGACGTGCCAACTTCCATGATTGGAGCAATTTTCAACCAATTGGAGTCGCTGGCCTGACTTAAGCGATTGATTTAAATTCTATATTTTGAATAATCTGGGCACGCTTGGATAAATTGGGCGCTTGTGAAATCAATGAGTTGGCGATCAGTGATCCGCTCTGCTCCGGGCATTGGGGTCGGTCGTGGCAAGCTTTGCCCGGCAAAAAATGCCGATTTTGGCCATCTCATTTATAATGCAGGCACGGCTTCAACGCCTTGTTAACTAAACTTCCCTATTTTGCTGGCTTAGGATAGCCATTTTAAGCGGAAGAGTTAGGTGCGAGCATGTCGGACGCGAATGTGGCCGAGACGGAAGACGTTGAAGGCAATGAAGAAGCCGAAGCTGAAGGCGAAGGTGGCGGAAAAAAGAAGCTATCGGGCAAGAAACTGGTCCTGTTCATCGCTTTGCCGTTAATTTTGATTTTACTCGGCGGCGGCGTTGGCGCCTTTTTTATGCTGTCGGGCGACGATGAACCGGGCGCGGCCGCGGCGCATGGCGAGGGCGGCGACGGGGAAGGGGAGCCAGGCAGTGCCACGGTCGTCTTTTATGATCTACCCGAAATGCTGGTCAACCTGAACGCGGGCGGCAAACGGGCAAGCTATTTAAAAATTACCGTTGCCCTTGAATTGGAGAATGCCGCGGCCGTGCCCAAACTGGAGGTGATCTTGCCACGGGTGGTGCACAATTTTCAGGTCTACCTGCGGGAGTTGCGCCTGGAAGATCTGAAGGGGTCGGCCGGCCTGCTGCGTTTGAAGGAAGAATTATTGATCCGGGTACAGCGGGCGGCGGGCGCGATCAAGATAAACGACGTTTTGTTCAAGGAAATGCTGGTGCAATAGAAGGCCGATTGGATCGCTTTGCCGGCAGAGAGATTTTCAATAATTGGAGTCGTAAACGCGACTTAAGTAATTGGTTCAATTGCTCTATCTAAACAACCCCGAGCGCATTTCGATTAACTGTGCGTTAGGGACCATGATCCAGGGGCATAACATAGAGCAGGGACGGGAGATAGTATGGCTGAAGACGATGACGACGAAGAAGTAAATGACGACGATGTCGCCGCCGAATGGGCTGCCATGGTCGATGACGACGACGGGGGCGATGACGACGATGCTGCCGCCGAATGGGCTGCCGCGGCCGATGGCGATGACGATGGCGATGCTTCCGGTGCTGTAAACCGGGTCCTTAACCAGGATGAAATTGATAGTCTTCTAGGCTTTGATGCCGATGGCGACGACGATGGGCAGCGCCTGGGTATCCGCGCCATTATCAACAGTGCCCTGGTCTCGTACGAACGCCTGCCAATGTTGGAGGTGGTATTTGACCGCTTGGTGCGGATGATGTCCACGTCATTGCGGAATTTTACCTCGGATAATGTGGAAGTTTCACTAGACAACATTACCTCTATTCGTTTCGGTGACTATCTGAATTCCATTCCCCTGCCGGCGATGTTGACGGTGTTCAATGCGGAAGAATGGGACAATTACGGGCTTTTGACCGTGGATTCATCGTTGATTTATTCAATTGTGGATGTCCTGCTTGGTGGCCGCCGCGGCACCGCGGCCATGCGTATCGAAGGTCGTCCCTATACCACCATCGAAATTTCATTGGTGGAGGAGATGGTACATGTGGTGCTGGCGGATTTAAGCGCTTCGTTTGAACCGTTGAGCCCTGTCAACTTCGTCTTTGACCGGTTGGAGACGAATCCACGCTTTGCCACCATTGCCCGCCCGGCCAACGCCGCCGTGTTGATCCGCCTGCGGATTGATATGGAGGACCGTGGCGGCCGTCTGGAGTTGTTGCTGCCCTATGCCACGTTGGAGCCGATCCGTGAATTGCTGCTGCAAATGTTCATGGGCGAGAAGTTTGGCCGCGATGCAATCTGGGAAAGCCATTTGGCCACCGAGCTTTGGAGCACGGATATCGTTGTCGAGGCAGTCTTGGAGGAGCAGTTTTTGACCATCGGCGAAGTCATGGATCTGGAAGTCGGCAGCACTATGATATTGAATTCAAGCACTGATTCATTGGTTCAACTGCGTTGCGGCGACGTTCCTCTGCTGCAAGGCAAGATGGGCCGGGTCGGTTCCCACGTTGCTGTCAATGTTACCGATAATTTGTCCAGCGAGGCGCGCTGATGGATTTGTCGTCGGGAATGGGATTGTGGCTGGATGGCCTTGTTGCCATTCTGCTTGTGGTTACGGTCGGCTACTGCCTGATTTTGAACCGCCGGTTGACCGCGCTGCGGGCAAATCAGACGGAAATGAGGCAGTTGTTGTCGGAATTCACCGAGGCGACCCGGCAGGCTGAAATCAGCGTCAGCCATTTGAAAAATACCAGCGATCACATTAGCAGTAGCCTGGGCGAAAGGATGACCGACGCCAGGGCGCTGGCGGACGAGTTAGGTTCAATAACGCAATCGGCGGGCCGGCTGGCGGACCGCATTGAAAATGGTCTGGCCGGTCGCTCCAGCCCGGGCCGGCAAGCGGCGCCGTCCGAGGGAAACCAGGAGGCATCTGCGAAGATGTCGGAATCGGAGCGGGAATTAGCGGAGATTTTGCGGCAAGCCCGTTGAGCCGGGCATCCTGGGCCGGCGTATTACCGGTTTGGATGATGAATAATATTGGAATTATTAGGTGCGTGTAATGCTTAGGAAAATTCGGGTGCTACCAGTCATGATTTTGGCCGCGATGATGCTGCTGGGCATCAAAGTTGTTGAACTGCGTCGTGGGATCTCGGACTTCGCCTTTGCCACCGCCTGGGCCCAGAGTGATAAGAGCAAGGGTAGTACGGCAAAACCCGAGCAGGCCAAGTCGCCGGCGCCGGTGGACGAACCTGTCGAAAAGGCAGGCAAGATAGCTGCGTCAAAGAGCGCCGGGGATGCCGACAAGACAACGGCCAGACCCGCCAAAGTTAGTCGGAAGACCAAATTCTCGCCTTCGGAAATAGAAGTGCTGCAAAAGCTTTCGGGCCGGCGCGAGACATTGGAACAGCGATCCCGGCAAATGGCCATGCGGGAGAAAATTCTGCAGGCCACGGAAAAGCGCATCGATAATAAAATTGGCGAGCTAAAAAAGCTCGAAGGGCAAATCAAAGGCCTGCTGCTGGAGCATGACAAGGAAAACGAAACGCAGATCAAGAGCCTCGTGAAAGTCTACGAAAATATGAAGCCAAAGCAGGCGGCAAGAATATTCGAAGAGCTGGAGATGGATGTCTTGCTCAATGTGGCCGAACGCATGAAGGAAGTAAAAATGGCCAAAATATTGGCGGCCATGGCCCCGAATAAGGCTAAAACCTTGACTGTAAAACTGGCGACCCGGCGGCCCCTGCCAAAGACTGGAGGATAGGATGGCGCGCGGAGGTGTATGACCCGTTTTCCCTGGTTACTGAATGTTAGGGAAATTCAAGCATAATATTAAGTCAATCTGTAGAGGACCCTGGGCAAGCATGATTTGTTGGAGCCGAGGGTGCGGAGAATGTCTGAGAAGTCACATTTCGAAATAATGTCGTACAGCGGCAGCCGTTGGGATCTCGAGGCGATTGCGCCAAGCCACGAGGATGCGATTGCACGCGCCAACGACATGATGGAACGGACAAGTAGCAGCGCCTTGAAGGTCAATCGCCTCTCTTTTAGTAATGCGACCGGCGAATTCCGTGAAAAAGAAGTTCTCTTTCTAGGGACCAGGCCCAGTACCGCGCGGACACATGGCGACGGCGTGGACGCAGGTTCGCCTTGTCAGACCTTGGAGCAGGTTTTTTCTTTACAATCACGTCAGGCCATTCGCCGTGTCATGCGGCAATGGCTGGATGCCCACCAGGTAACACCAGTGGAATTGCTGCACCTGCCTGAATACATCAATCGTTTCCAGGCGTCGGGCTCGATGCTGCAAAGCACCGTACAGCGCGCCGCCTTGGCTCAGGCTGGCGCTTACAAATTGAACGCCAAATTGCGTCAGCGGGAATTGTACGATCTGGTTGACGAAGTCGCCGCGAAAGCCAGATTGATGTGGCGGACAACAGATCTTATTCCGGTCATTGAAGGTGATGGTTTGGACGGTCTGGTCGACCGTTTGGGCGATGCCAAGGACCAGGAGTATATATTTAATGCGGCGCTGGCCAATTGGCTGCGCCGATTCAAAACGGGCCCGGAGAAATTCCTTGCCTTGCTGGATATGGTGGCGGGATCCAAGAGACCGGCCGCGATCATACATTTGGATGAATTTTTGGCAGATTTTCTTGAATCCGCTAACGTGGTCGCTACGGTGATTGGCAAGGAAACCAGTCTGGGTGGTGCTGTTTTACGCCTGGCTGCATTGATCAACCCTGGCGCAGCGACGGAAGTTGCGACCGCGGCGGCGGCTCCGGCAGCCACCGATGCAGCCACCGATACTGGGGCTGGGAAAAAACGCCCGAGGGATCCCGACGAGATTTATGATGATTCCGGCGATGGCGGGGATGAAATTCCGGAACATCCCGCGGTCGAAAAATTTCGCCAAATGATGCGGCTTGAAAGCTTTCCGAAATGCCGGCAGTCCCTGATCCGCCGCATGGAACAAACCTTGACCGGGCCTCGTTCCTTCACGGGTCAGGGCACTTTGGCCGATGCCCAAATATTGGGGCAGCTTCATGCCCGACTATGCAATGAGAATGGTAAATTTGCCCTGGGTGCGGAGCTGGGAGAGGCTTTTGTCGTGCGCTCGCAAACATATATCGGCGGCAAGTCAATCGGCGATCTGCTGGACGGTGTAACATTGCCGTTGCCGCGAGTGAAGATCCTGCTGGATGTTGAAAAGGGTATTTTTGGCAAGGCGGGCCGGCAACGAATTGGCGACTACATCATGGCGATTTTGGAGGAGCCGGAAAATCAAGCCGTTTTGCGCAATCCGGATACGCCGCCAGCAATCCACATGCGCAATTTAGCCGGCATACAACGGCTGATAGGGAATGCCAGCATTTCGAATGCGCAAAAGGAAGCTGCCGCGGCGGTTTTGGATGATATTTGTATCGATATTCTGGACAGGGGACAGATACTCGCGAAAATCGCCGACCGGTCGTCCAGCAATATTGACGAATGCATGTCGATTTTAAAGCTTTGCGCGGCTGGAAGTTTTACGGAAGGACGGGCCGCGGAACTGGCCCGTAGCCGGGCAACGGCGGTCATGCGCGCGCCTGGCTTTGCAGAGGCATTTCTGCGCCGGGGTAACGACAGGGCGGAAATGCAGAAGATGTTGGTGGAACTTGAAATGCTGATGGCCAAGGCGGGTATCAGTAGTCTTCCGCTGATGGGTGCGATGGCTTCGGCGCAAGCATAATTGAACGATTTAGCGGCCTTCTTAAATCGCCGTTAACCCTTTTTCTTTAGATTTTCCAAATCACAAACTGGAACACGCCGAGTTGCCGGGGCATAGGCCAACGGTAAAGCTGGAGGGTCAATATGAATGCGCTAGCGGTGCTGCCAAGTCTGGTTGATACGATCGAGGAAATTCGTCAGTCAAGCGGCGGGCCGGTGGCCATCGACGATATTGCAGGCATCGTTGTTTCATTGATGACCTCGATCCAGGGGGATTTATCTTCCACCGATTTGCAGGCGCATCAGGAATTGGAAGAATTGGTGCATTATATCAAAAATGCCCGTGCCGAAATTTCCGCCATTCGTCCAAACAGCATTCGTGATGAGGAAATTCCGACGGCCAATAGTGAACTCGATGCCATTGTAGCGGCGACCGAGGAGGCGACCGGCGTTTTCCTTGATGTCGCCGAGCAGTTGGAAACCATGGCCGACAATATGGGTGGCGAAGACGGCGAGGCGATCCATGAAATGACAGCCCGGATGTACGAAGCATCGAACTTTCAGGATATTACCGGTCAACGGATTACCAAGGTGGTCAGCACCCTCAGCTATATCGAGGCCAAGGTCGAGCGTCTGTCCCGCATCATCGATGGTCAGGATATTTCTGACGTGGATGCCATGTCGATGGAAGATCTGATGCCACCGGATGACCGTCCCGACGCCGACCTGCTGCATGGGCCCGCCATGCCAGAGCAAGCCAACAACCAGGATGATATCGACGCTCTATTGGCGAGCTTCGATTGATGCATCATGGATCAGCCGCGCCAGGCCCATAGACGCAGCAGCGAGGACAATGGCAACGTTGTCCTGATGTCGCTCTACCTGCTTCTGGTCGCCTTTTTTATCCTGCTTAACTCCATGGCCCACTATGAAGTTTCACGCGTTGAAGAGGTAATGGGCAGCGTCAAGTCAGAGTTCCGTAATCAATGGGCGGTCGCCGATACGGGACTCTCGGTTCCCAGCCAACGCGGCCTGGCCCCGGCTGTCGATGATTTTCATGGCGAAGTACGCCAATTTTTTGAAGAAACGTTGCCGGTCGATCATGTCGAACCGGAGCGGCGTGGCGATATGATCCGTTTTGCCGTTCCAGTCGACGATCTGTTTCGCCCGGACGCGGTCGCGCCCCGGCCGCGCGGACGGGCCTTTCTGGATCGCATGGCGTCCAGCTTGAAAAAAGTCCGTCCTGGTTTGCAGGCAGAAGTGGAAATGGTGTTGGGCACGGGCATAACCTTGCCAGGTGGAGATGATGCCGTCGGTGCTTTTGAAATGCGCCGGGTGTCCAGCCTGGCCCATGCCTTGCGCCGGCGTGGTGTTGCCGCCATGGCAATGCGTACCGGTCTGATGCCCGGCGATCCGGGGCAGATCTCGTTCATCTTCAGGGTCCATGACGAAACGCGGGCGCGGGTAACGTTCTCCGAACTTGTGGTGCGGCAATGACGGAATATTCGCCAATCCGCATCCGCCGCCCGGTCTCTCGTGCCTGGATGGTCACGTTTGCCGATCTGCTCGCTTTATTGCTGGCGTTTTTCGTGCTGCTGTTCGCCATGTCGAAAGTGGAAACGAATGCCTGGAAGACAATGGTTGATGCGCTGTCAAGCCGTCTGCGCCCTTTGCACCAATGGATCCAGCCACAGGTGGTGATGGAAAGCACCGCGCCCAAACCGTTCGCTAAACGGGCCATTGATCTGGATTATCTGGCAGGTATTTTACAGGCTAAAATGGCCGGCAGCGAGATACTGGGGCAGAGTATTCTACACCGCCTGGATGACGCCCTGGTCGTCTCACTGCCGGGACATCTGCTGTTTTTACCAGGCCAGGCGCGATTGCAGGCGGGCAGTCAACAGGTCATGGCGACCTTGGGCACGGCTTTGAAATTGGTTGGTAACAATGTTGAACTGGTTGGTCACACGGACGCTTCGCCACCGCCGTCCGGCTCGGCCTTTAATTCCAATTGGGACCTCTCCCTGGCACGCGCCCTGGCATTGGCCCGCGGCTTGCGGGCGGTGGGTTATACCGAGACGATCAAGGTTATTGGCGCCGCCGACGCCGGCTATGACGATATTTCATCGAAACTGTCCGATGCCCAGCGGCATATATTGTCACGGCGGGTTGATCTGGTTATTCGCGAGACTTCGGCCGAGGGAGGCGCCAATGCGCCATAGCCGCATTCTGTTGGCCGGCATTACATTGCTGATGGCACTGATCTTCATCGCCGGATCGGGCCACGACGCCCTGGCGGCGACCAATGTGAAGGTGCGGGCCGGTGTCCATAAGAATTATGCCCGGCTCGTATTCGACTGGCCGATACCGGTCACCTACACCACCGATTTGGGTGCCGACCATCTGCGCATTCGCTTTTCCAAGCCCTTTGCGGCGAACTACACCGCTGTTCTGCGGCATTTGGATAAATTTATAGCCAGCATCGTGGCCTCCAAGGACGGTCACGCGGTTGATCTGAAATTGCTGCAGCCTGTCCGCGTGCGGGACCATCGCGTCGATGGGGTCCTGGTCTTTGACCTGTTGGCCGATCAGAAAGCCAAGGCGCCGAAGAACACTGGCGAGAAAGCTTCCGAGAAGAAACCTTCCAGCAAAAAAATCACCGCCAAGGTAGCGGCCAACGCCACCAGGGCGGCGGAACGCGCACGTATTGCCGCGGTCCAGGCAGCAATTGGTACATCGGAACGGGTGCTGATCCGGGCCGGCGAACATGGCAAACTGAGCCGTCTGGTCTTCGATTGGCGTCGCAATGTCGCCTATAGCGTGGTGCTTGGCGAAGGCGGCTTGAGCGTGGCTTTTGCGCGCCCGGCCCTTTTTGATCTGACGGAGTTGCAAAAGGATCCGCCCCGTTTCATTCTGGGTGCCGATGCGGCCGTCGACAAGAACGGCGCGCGGGTGACCGTGCGCACAAAAGTTGGCGTCCGGTTCCGTCATTTTCGCGCCGGCACCAAAGTCGTGCTGGATATCTATGCCGCGAAAAAAGCTCGGAACACGACGCATACCAAGACCGCCAAAAACGCCAAAAACGCGAAAAGCACCGAAGTCGCCGCTGATGCCAAAGCCGCCCCATTGGGCGTAGGCCCGGCGAAACTTGTCCCCCACATGTCCATGCTGCGCGCCGCGCAGGAACATGGCATTGAAGAATATCTCAAGCTGGCTGCGAAGGCGGCCACGGGCGGCCCCAAATCCCTGCTTGGCGGCGCCAAGAAGGGCCAGCAGGACCAGCGGGAAGAGCCTGGCGAGAGCCAGCCAGCCGTCGATGCGGACGCCGGAAAACTGCATAATGTCCGCATTGAATTGGCTGAAAAAGGCGACGAGCTGCGATTATTGTTCGCTTGGGAAAAACCAGTGCCGGCAGTGGTCTTTCAACGTTCCGGCTATGTCTGGGCGGTGTTTGGCCGCCGCTCGGAAATCGACAGCCAGCGCCTGATCGGCAACGACTGGATCAGCGGCGCTAGTCAAATTCGCAATAACGAGGCCACGGTGTTGCGCCTGAAGGTGCGGGCTGGCTTGTTCCCGGTCATGCAACGGCGGGGTAATTTCTGGCATTTGACGTTGAGCCCATCACGGGGCGGACCCAAAACCCTGCTGTCACCGACACCGCAGCCGTTTCACAAGAATGGCCCGCGGGTATTCATCCCCGCCCTGGATTCCGCTCGCCAGGTACGTCTCTATGATCCGGAAGTCGGGGACGAAATATTTGCTGTCCCCATGTTGGCTTCCGGTGCCGGGATGCCGATCCGACACAATTATGTGGAATTTCAGCTTCTTGCCACCGCCCAAGGTCTCGTCATCAAGTCCGAGATCGACGATCTTATAATCCGTGCGGCGCGGCATGGAGTGATCGCGACGACCAGAACCGGGCTGGTGATATCCGCCCTGGATGCCAATTCGGTTCGGACCTCAAACACCTATTCCGCGTCCATGAAGGGGCCGCTCATGCAATTGTATGATTGGCGTGGCGGCCGCGAGGCAGATCCCAAGGTATTTAACGATTATCACAAGGCGTTGTTGTTTCGCCTGGCATCCGCGCCCAAGGCGGGCCGCAACAAAGTCCGTTGGGAATTGGCTAAATTCCATCTTGGCCATGGTCTGTTCGCCAAGGCTGGAGGCATATTGCAATTGATGGAGGAAAGCGACGCCCGCGCCTCCGTGGATCCGCATTTTCGTGCCGCGCGCGGTCTGACACGCCTGCTTCTGAACCATTTGCCGGAAGCCGAGAAGGATTTGAGCAACATCGATCTGAAGCTTTATCCCGATGTGGCGCTTTGGCACGGCAGCGTCCTGTCCCGGCTTGGCAAATATGACGAGGCAAACCGGCGATTTGTTCAGGGCGCCCGGGCTTTGCCCAGTTTGCCGGAAGAATTCCGGTCCCGCCTATTCGAGGACTGGGCCGTGGCCGCAGCCGCTATCGACGACAAGGCCAGTCTGCATTCGGCCGCGCAGAAATGGCGGAAAATGGAAAGCGGGGACCGCATCACCACTGTTTTGGAATTCCTGGCCGGCAATGCCGCGCTGCGGGACAAGGAATACGAAAAGGCCGAAAAACATCTTAAAACCGCCATCGAGGCGGGCTATCGCCCCTATGCCGCGCGGGCCCGCCTCGCCTTGATCGATGCCGAAAGAGAGCAGGAAAAGATCAGCCAGGACGAGGCGATCGGACGCTACGAAAGTTTGCGCTTTGCCTGGCGCGGCGACAGCGTCGAACTGGATTTGATCGATCGCGCCGTTGGTCTGGAAATGAACAAGCAGGATTATGCCGGCGCAATGAGGCATTTGCGCGCCGCCGTATCAAATTTCCCGAAAACCAAGACGACCCTGAATATGGCCGAGCGCATGAAGGAAATTTTTGTCGACCTGTTTTTGAACGGCAAGGTGGATGACCTGCCGCCGATCAGCGCGTTGGCCCTGTATTTCGAGTTCAAGGAACTCACGCCCCTGGGCAAGCAGGGTGACGCCATGATCCAGCGTTTGGCCGACCGGCTGGCCGACGTGGATCTTTTGGATCGGGCCGCCCGCCTGTTGGAGCATCAGGTTCGTTACCGTCTGCGGGGGGCGGAAAGAATCAAGGTCCAGACCCGGTTGGCGGTGATCTATTTGCTGGATGCCATGCCGGAAAAGGCCCTGAAAATTCTGAAGGACGGTAAGACCAAGAATTTGGGCGAGGCGCTGTTGGCCCAACGGCGCTATCTGCAGGCCCGGGCATTGTCCGAATTGGACAAGATTGATGAAGCCCTGGCGCTTCTGGCCGCTGATGACACGGCCCCCGCGAAACTGCTGCGGGCCGATATCTACTGGCGCGGGCAACGCTGGGCCAACGCCGCCGAGACCACGGAAAATCTACTGGGCCAACGCTGGCGGGCCGAGGACGGCCTGAACACCACGGAGCAGAGCCAGGTGGTGCAGCTGGCCGTCTCCTACTATATGGCCGGTGACGCCAAATCCTTGAAGGGCCTTAACCGTCGCTACGGTGACAAAATGGCCAAGGGTCCGCATGCCGAAACATTCCGGGTGCTAACCGACAAGGTCGATCAGTCACAGACTAAATTCCGCGATCTGGCCGGCCAGATCGCCCGCGTCGCCGATCTGGAAGCCTTCATGGCCTCGTACCGCAACAAGCTGAAAAACGGCGGCCTCAGCGCCCTGAATTGAGGCTTGCCTCCGGCCTATGGACGATGACGCCGATAACGACATGCGGGCGATCGAAAAATATGCGCTAATACCAATCAGCACCGGTTAGTATAAAGTGGCGGCCATGTCCGCCGCTCCACCCTCCAAAGATCGACGATCCGACAACTTGGCAGCTATCTCGCCAGGGATTTATCCCGGCTGGATCATGGTGGCTGCTTGCTTCGTGCTGGCTTTTTTTGCCTGGGGCCTGGGGTTCTATGGCCATGGCTTTTTTATTGCCGCCTTGCGGGCCGAACGGGGCTGGTCGACGGGCCTGTTGTCGGGCGCGGTTGCGTCGTTTTGGTTCGTTGGCGTGCCGGCGGTGGTGCTGATCGGGCGGCTGCTGGACCGCTATGGGCCGCGCTGGATTGTCCTGTACGGCGCGGTGGCCATGGGGTCGGCCGGCATATTGGTTGGGCAGGCGACGGAAATCTGGCAGATATTTGTCCTGTTCATGATCATGGGGTCGGCCTATCCAGCGCTGGCGACCGCCGCCATCAGCGCCTCGCTGGTGCCCTGGTTCGACCGCCGTTTGGGTCTCGCACTGGGCATTGCGCTATCGGGTGCATCGGCGGGCGGCGTATTGATGCCACCCGCTCTGGTGCGGTTATCATCGGCGTATGGCTTTGATCTGGCCTTGGCAGGTGTGGGCACGGCGATTTTAGTGCTGATAATTCCCCTGGCGCTGTTTGTCCTGCGCCGGCCCCGTAACGCCGGGGAAACGGCCGGGGAGCGCAAACCGCCAGCCAGTCACAATACGGCCGCGGCGCAACCGGGCATGGGGCACTTTCTAGGCGCGGGCCCATTCTGGCGCATCGCCGCCGCTTCCACTCTGGCGTTGGCGGCGCAGGTTGGATTGTTGATGCACCTGTTACCGGCGCTGGAAACCGAATTGGGCCTTTCGGCTGCTGCGTTTGCCGTCAGTGTGGTGGCGGGCAGCGCCGTGATTGGCCGTTTCGTGCTGGGCGGTCTGAGCGCGCGGTTCTCTTTGCCCTTCCTGGCGGCTGGTTGTTATCTGATCCAGGCGGCGGGTTTGGTTTTAATCGTTTTGGGCCAGGGGCCGATCCTGCTTTATGCCGGTTCCGCGCTGGCGGGTGTCGTGGTTGGCTGTATCGTCATGCTGCCGCCTTTGTTGTTGAGCGGCGCATTTGGCGCCAATGGCTATGGTACGGCCTATGGATTAATCAGCGCCATTATGTTCCTCGGCGCCAGCACAACCACCGCCGCGGTGGGTATGCTGCGTGATATGATGGGCAGTTACACACCGTCTTTTCTACTATTGGCCGGCATGGAACTAACCGCCGCCATTGTCATCACCTGGCGGCGCGCGCGGTCAAATGGATCACAATAGTCCGGAAATGCTCTAGCCAAAGCTTTTGACCAAGCTGGAGGTAATAAGGGTCCAGCCATCGACCAGGACGAAAAAGATCAGCTTGAAGGGCAGGGCGATCATGATCGGCGGCAGCATCATCATGCCCATGGACATCAGCACGCTGGCCACCACCATGTCGATAACGATAAAGGGGATGAAAATCAGAAAGCCGATTTCAAAGGCCCGGCGCAATTCGCTGACGATGAAGGCGGGCACCAGAACCTGCAATGGCGTTTCAGCCACGGTATCGGGAATAGGATATTTCGTCATGTTTATGAACACGGTCAGGTCCTTTTCCCGGACATGCTGGATCATAAATCCGCGGAAGGGTTTCATGACGCGTTCAAAGGCCTGGTACTCGTCGATCTCTTGGGCGATCAGGGGCGCGACGCCGGTTTCGTAGGCTTCTTCGAACACCGGCGACATGATGAAAAAGGTCAGGAACATGGCCAGGCTGATCAGCACCGTGTTGGGTGGTGTCTGTTGCACACCCAGGGCGCTGCGCAACAGCGACAGGACGATGATGATCCTGGTGAAGGAGGTAACCATGACCAGGATCGAAGGCGCCAGGCTGAGAACCGTCAGCAGGGCGATAAATTGTATCACCCGGGCGCTGAGTTGCCCGTCGCCGCCCAGATCCAGGTTCAAGGATTGCGCCGTGGCGGCCGAGGGCATGAATAGAACCAGGGCGGCCAGCAGCGCCAGCGGCGCCAGCAGACTGATCCGGATGGCCATGCGGGTGGATGCGCTACTGTACTTGGCGGTTCCTGTTACCTTTGTGACCTCTGGGGCACTCATGGGCGGGCACCGCCAACCGGCGTGATGCCCGTTTCAATGACCCGTTCGCCATCCGCTCCCAGTAAAATCAGATGTTCACGGTCATCGCGGCGGATCAGTACCAGGCGGCGCCTGGGATCAACGCTCAACACCTCGACCACTTCCAGCCGGCCAGAGGGTCCGCGCTTGCCGGTTTGCACGCCACCCATGCCCCAGCGCCGGGCCAGCCAGGCAAAACCGCCGATCAAGCCCAGCACCACCAGCAGAGCCAGGACAAAACGCACATAGTTCGCCCATTCCATCACTCGGCACCTTCGCCGCTGGCGGTTTCGGTCACGCCCAGGTCTTCCATCCGCTGTTGCAATTTGTCGTGGGCGCCATGGATATCGTTTTCCAGGGCCTCTAGCAGTTGTAGGGTTGATTGCAGGCTGGCCGCGTAACCCTGGGCGACTTCCGTGGGCAGGGCGGCAATTTGTTCGCACAAACCCTCAAGCACGCCCGTCAGGGGCGCCAAATCGAAGCTCGCCTCGCGGTCCAGATTTTCCCGGGCCGCGATGATGGCGGCGCGAATATGGTTCAATGCCTGTTCGGGCTGTGGTGCGCTGGTCATTTCAGTATACTTTTTCCTGTTTGCCCGATTTTTCGCTTAATTTTACCCTGGCCTGATCCAAACGGGGCGCGGCCAATTCGCGGCGCCGGCCCGCATGGCGATGCCGCCGCACGAACCTGATGCAGTTATCGCGCTTTATGCTTAACAAAGATTAAATGCCCGGCCGACCCGGGTGATTGGCGCGCGTTCGCGGTTAAGGCTTTATTAACGGCTATGGAGCGAATATGGCGGAACCACCGAAAGGCGGCGCGGATGCCGTTGTTGGCAAGGATCAAGGTGCTATGACAGTAAGCGATATGAGCTACTTTAAGGCGTTGAACACGCGCATGACCTGGCTGACCGCGCGTCAGCAGGTCTTGGCCGAGAATGTCGCCAACGCCAATACACCGGGTTTCCTGTCCAAGGATCTTGCGGAACCGAACTTTCGCGATTTGCTGCGCAAAAGCTTGGCCCCTGTCGCTTTGTCACATACCTCCGAAAGGCATATCCAGGGGATTGGGAATACCAGCGCCGTGAAGTTCAAGGTTGAGAATTCCGACGAACCTCCCGACAAGTCCGGCAACAGCGTGACCCTGGAAGCCGAGATGATGAAGGTTTCGCAATCCGTGGCCGACCATGTGCTGATGTCCAATTTGTACAAAAAGGGCATGGGCCTGTTGCGGATAGCCCTTAGCCGTCCGTCGCGTTGATTGACGGATGTCGGCGGCGTTTGGCATTGGCCTGGTTTGGGAGTAACGGCTGAATGGATTTTGATAAGACTATACAGATTTCGGCTGCCGGCTTGCGGGCGCAGGGCGTGCGCATGCGCATTATCGCGGAAAACATCGCAAACGCTTCGACCAAGCCATTGGCGCCGGATCAGGATCCCTACCGGCGCAAGTTGATCAGCTTCAAGAACGAACTGGACCATAAATTAGGCGTCCATATGGTTGCCGTTGCCGACATTAGCAAGGATAAAACGGAATTCACCAAACGCTTTGAACCCGGCCATCCCGGCGCCGACCGAGAAGGCTATGTGAAGATTCCCAACGTCAACGGCATGATCGAGATGATGGATATGCGTGAAGCGCAGCGCAGCTACAAAGCCAACATCAAGGTGATCGAGGCGGCCAAGCGGATGATGATGCTCACGATCGATTTGTTGAAATAGGGCGCCCGGTGGCGGCGCAAATTGATGCCGCGTCCGGCCGGGAGATCTCGCGCCGGCGCTAGAGGAGAACAAGAGAATGGATGCTAAGGTCGTAAATGCCTCAATCGCTTACGTTGAAGCGCTGAAACGGTCCATGGACGACGGCGGAACCGCGCCACAGCAGGGGACGGACGCCGGATCAGGCTTTGCCGATATACTGCGGGATACGATTTCGGGCACGACGGCCGCGGTCAAGGGCGCCGAGACAGTGAGCATTCAGGCCGCCGCGCAACAGGCCAACATCACCGATGTGGTAACGGCGGTCTCCAACGCCGAAATGGCATTGGAATCCGTGGTCGCGGTGCGCGACCGGGTCGTCCAGGCCTATCAAGATATTCTGCGTATGCCCATTTAGGGCGGTTTGAGGGGCTAATCATGAGTGTGCCGGACGTTCTCGACATTGCGCGAGACGCTATTTTTACCCTGCTGCTGATCTCGTCACCCATCATGGGGGTCGGCTTGGCGGTTGGCCTGATCATTGCCTTGGTGCAGGCCCTGACGTCGGTCCAGGAAATGACCCTGGTGTTCGTGCCGAAGATTTTCGCCATTTTTCTGGCGCTGCTGGTTTTTCTACCCTTCATGATTCAAAATCTGACCTCTTTCATGGACCGGATCGCCCAGCGCATCGTCAGTTTATCTTAATACCCGCTATCAGTTTGGGATGCTTCGCATGACGGTTTTGCAGGTTTTTTCCGCCAGGATGGTGACGTGTAACGCCGTCCAAGGCATCCGCGGACCCGCCGTCCAGGCCGCCTGTCCCGATTGCGGGTACTAGGCGGCGGCGATGTTGGGGCAAGTCCTGCCTGCGGAAATATTCGCGTTCATGCTCGTATTTTCGCGCATCGGCGCCGCTGTGATGCTTTTGCCCGGCATTGGCGAAAACTATGTCTTCGCCCGTATCCGCCTTTCTCTGGCGCTGGCCCTTACCCTGGTCATGTACCCCCTGGTCCGGACTGAATTGCCGGTAATGCCGCCCTCTCCCCTGGGCTTGTTCATCCTGATCGCCGGGGAAGTCATCATCGGTTTATTTATCGGCGGCGCCTCGCGCCTTTTAATCTCCAGCCTGCATGTCGCCGGCGTCGTCATAGCCTTTCAAAGCAGCTTGGCGTTCGCCCAGACCGTTGATCCCAACCAGGGCACTCAAGGCGCCGTCATGAGCGCCCTGATGACCATCACCGGCGTGGTGCTGATTTTTGTATCCGGCTTGCACATGTTGTTATTAATCGGCATTCGCGACAGCTATACAATGTTCCCCGCCGGAGACGCGCCCCCGATTGCTGATTTTGCCCAGTTGGCGGTGTATTTGGCAGCATCTTCATTCAATGTCGGTTTGAAGATGGCCTCGCCTTTTATCGTTTACGGCCTGATTTTTTATATTGGCCTGGGCATTCTGCAGCGCCTGATGCCCCAGGTGCAGTTGTTTTTCATCGCGGTTCCGGCGCAGATGATGATGGCGTTTCTGGTGATCACGTTGGTGTTTTCGTCGACGCTGATGGTTTTCCTGCATTATTTCGAGGAAAACGTCATTCTATTCACGGCGGGGCGGTAGCCGATGTCAGATGATCAGGATAAATCCGAAAAGACAGAAGAGCCGACCGGGAAGAAGATTGACGACGCCTTCAAGAAAGGCCAGGTGCCGAAAAGCCAGGAAGTAAACCACTGGTTCATGCTGGCCGGCGGTGCCGCGGTGCTTGGTCTGTTCTCCACCGACATGGCCAATGGCGTGATCGTTAATTTTACCCAGTTTCTGGCCGCGCCGCATACAATCGCGACGGACGCGGGTCAATTGCTTCAAATGGGGCAAGCTCTGGGCTTCAAGGTCGTGGGCTTTCTTGCCGTGCCATTGGGGGTTCTGGTGGTCGCGGCGCTGGCCGGCAACTTGTTGCAGCATCGCCTGGTTTTTTCACCCAGCAAGATGGCGCCGGAGCTGTCCAAGCTATCCCCCCTGAAGGGAGCGAAAAAGATATTCGGCTCCAAGGGGGTGATTGATCTACTCAAGGCAGTCGCGAAAATTATTGTCATAGGCGGGCTGGTGGTCAGCATCGTTTGGCCGGATTTGGCCGATTTGCGCCACATGCCGACCATGGAATTGACTGCGATCGGGGGCTTCATCCGGCATGAAGCGCTAAAGATAGCGCTGGCGGTTCTGGCGGTGATGGCGGTGGTGGCGGCCGCCGACAGCTTTTATGAGCGCTATTCCTGGTTTGAGAACCTGCGTATGAGCGTCAAGGATCTAAAGGATGAAAGTAAACAGGCCGAAGGCGATCCGCACGTCAAGGCGAAGATCAGACAATTGCGCAGCGAGCGGGCACGCACCCGCATGATGCAGGCGGTGCCCGATGCGGACGTGGTGATCACCAACCCGACCCATTTTGCCGTCGCCCTGAAATACGATGGCGAGGCCATGGCGGCGCCCAAGGTGGTGGCCATGGGCCAGGACAACGTCGCCCTGCGCATCCGTGAAGTAGCCGAGGAAAACAATGTCCCCATCGTGGAAAACCCACCCCTTGCCCGTGGCCTGTACGCGGCGGCGGAATTGGACCGGGAAATACCCACTGAATTCTTCAAGGCGGTGGCCGAGGTTATCGGCTATGTCATGCGCCTGCAGGGTAAAATGGCCCGGCGCTCTGGCGCCACGGGGCGCGGCCGCCCTTGATGTGGACTCCGGGGCGGCGCTAGAGCAATTACGAATTAATGAGAATCGCGAAGCGATTCTAAGTGATTGGAAAAATTGCTCTAATGCTAAAGATCTGAGCATTTTCAGAATGAAAATGCTCTAGGCCGTGGATGGCCAGATAGGTTGGCCAAAATAGGCATATGGACGTAAGCTCGTTAACCATAAATTACTGGCAAGGCAGATAGCGGAAAATGGCGGCAATCACGGACGATCATCAGGCGGAGCAAAAGGCGATCCTGCCCAGGGTCCGGCCTCTGCGTTTGTTGCGTTGGGTTGCCGCGGTGCTGGCCTTGGTGGCAGGCACCGCCTGCCTGTTGTTGCTGGTGGTGGAGAACGATCTCCATGATAGCGTCGTTTTGTCCGCCGCGGCGCTCGCCTTGGTGGCCAACGCCGGCCTGGCGTTAGCGGCCCTGATACCGGATGCCCGCGAGGCTCAGGTCCATCTGCTATCGGAAATGATGGGTCAAAGCGGCGAGGGCCAGATGGTCACGGGCCGCGATGGCCGGATGTTATATATGAACAAGGCGGCCGAGGGCTTTTTTGGCGGCGGCGGACGGCGGGTCGATCTGGCCCAGCTTGCCGGCGACGAAAGCGCGGTTGCCCAGATCTTGCGTCGTCTGCAGGCGGACGCCCTGTCCGGGGCCAGTAGCCAGGACGAATTTCGCCTGACCCTGCCAAACGGGGAAATCCATGGCCTGGAAGTGCGGGTCCATCCCATCGGCAATCCCGCCGACAAGGTGGCCTGGTATCTGGCCGAGGCAACGGCGCGGCAGGAATTGCGCGAAGTGTTGCGCAATGAGCAGGCTTTGTTGACGGATTTTCTGGATAATGCGCCGGTCGGCTTCTATTCGGTGGACCAGGAAGGGCAGTTTATCCTTTCCAATAATACCCTTGCCAATTGGCTGGGCTATCGGCCGGACGAGTTGGTGGCGGGGCGGGACCTGCACAGCGTGCTGGTCAGCGACAGCGCGACCCTGCTGCCGGGTCAGGGCGCCACGGCGCAGGGTGAGATGGAAGGCGCGGGTTATTCGAACCGCTATTGGGACGTCACGTTTCAGGCCCGGGACGGAGAGACCTTTCAGGCTCAGGTCACGCAATCGGTGGTCGGCGATGCCGCCAAGGGTGAGGCGCGGAGCCGCTCGGTGGTGCGCAACCTGTCATTGGAACGCGAACGCCGCAGCGCCCTGCAAACGGCGGAACGCCGCTTCCAGGAATTTTTTGATCATGCCCCGGTGTCGGTGCTGCTGTTGGACGCCAATGGGGTAATCCAGGAAGCCAATGTTACCTTTACAGCGCTGTTGCCCGAGGGTGAGACGGCGGCCGAGCGGTCATTGTTCGATTTCGTCAACGAAGATGACCGTGAAGACGTGGCCAGGCAATTGCGGGCGGCCTGGGCCAACGAGCCGGCCAGCGGGCCGTTGGAGGTTGCCTTGTTCGCCGGCCCGCAGCAACGGCAGATGGAACTTTATGCCTCTGGCATGACCGATGCCAAGGGCGGCGTTTCCGGCATTTTGCTGCATCTGATTGACAATACCACGCAGCGGAATCTGGAACTGCAATTTGCCCAGTCGCAAAAGATGCAGGCGGTGGGTCAGTTGGCGGGCGGCGTGGCCCATGATTTCAACAATCTGCTGACCGCCATGATCGGCCATTGCGATTTGTTGTTGTTACGCGCCCGCCCAGGCGACGAAACCTTTCCTGATATCATGCAGGTGAAACAAAACGCCAACCGGGCGGCCAATCTGGTGCGTCAGTTGCTGGCGTTTTCCCGGCAGCAGACCTTGCGCCCCAAGGTTCTGTCCTTGACCGATGTGCTGGCGGAATTAACCCATCTGGTGCGCCGCCTGATCGGCGAAAATATCGAACTGCGGATCGAACATGGCCGCGACCTCGGCCTGGTCAAGGTCGATCAGGGACAATTCGAACAGGTCGTGATCAATTTGGCCGTCAACGCCCGTGACGCTATGACCGAGGGCGGCATACTGCACATCAGCACCACCAATGTGTCGTGGCAGGAGGCGTTTGATTTAGGCAACGGCCTGATCAAACCGGACGAATATATCAAGGTGCAGGTCAAGGACACGGGTAAGGGCATCAAGAAGGAAGACATGGGCCGGATCTTCGAGCCCTTTTTTACCACCAAGCTGCCGGGCACCGGGGCGGGTTCGGGCACCGGCCTGGGATTGTCCACGGTGTTCGGTATCGTTAAACAGACCGGGGGTTATATTTTTCCGGAAAGCGACACCGGCACCGGCACGACGTTCTCGATTTATCTGCCCCGCTATATGCCCACGGTGGACGACGTCGTCGCCGCCGACCGCGATGAAGAAGAGGACGCGCCGCCCAAGGATCTGACCGGCAAGGGCAAAATTCTGTTGGTGGAGGATGAGGAAGCGGTGCGCATGTTTGCCGCCCGTGCCCTGCGCAACAAAGGCTATACGGTGTTGGAGGCTGATTGCGGCGAGGCCGCCCTGGCGCAATTCAACGAGCAGAAGGGCGATATTGATTTGCTGATCTCTGACGTGGTGATGCCGCAGATGGACGGTCCCACCCTGATCCGTGAGGTGCGCAAGCAGCGCCCCGATCTGAAAGTGATCTTCATCTCCGGCTATGCCGAGGAAGCGTTCCGCCGCAACCTGGATCCTGACAGCGAATTCGAACTGCTGCCCAAGCCGTTTTCCCTGAAGCAGCTGGCGGGCCGGGTGAAGGACGTGATCGGCAGTTAGAGCAATTCCGAATTAATGAGAATCGCGAAGCTATTCTAGAGCAGTTCCGGGATATTCTGGTCCATTTGATGGCGCCCCTAAGCCATTCTGGTGCGTTGCGCCGCTTGCCCGATGCACCACATCGCGCTGCGCAACGCGCCTACCCGAATGGCTTAGGGGCGCCATCAAATGGACCAGAATATCTCGGAACTGCTCTAAGTGATTGGAAAAATTGCTCTGCTTTTAAGAGTCTGGTTAAGAGTCTGGGCGCATTTTCTTCGCATGCGCTCTGGCATCGCTGCCCATGACGATCTGCCGGATGATGTGGGCGATGTACCAGACGGCGTAATAGCCCGAAGCCAAGAGCCCGCCGCCCTTCCCCCCGCCGCCCTTCCCCCCGCTGCCCGTACCATTGTAGGGGCCGCCGGAATTCGCCCGGTACGGCCCGACCCTGATGTTCTGAAATAAAATGTCGAGGACACCGGCAAAGCGTTTGCGGCAGGTCAGGCAGTGATAGATGCCCGGCCGCGTGGTTTGGCTGTGAATGGTCCGGATCGCCTCGCGCTCGCCGCAATGGGGGCAAAAGGGACCATCGGACCAATGGGCGCAGTCAAGGTTGCCCAGCGCCTCAATCTGATAATGGATGTTGACCTTCGGATCTTCCACCACGGGCGATTCCCCCCGCTTATTGATAAGACCATGTGACCGGGCAGGTCAAATACATTGCTGTCCAACGTGATGGTAAATGGACCGGAACATTTTTCGAACATAGATGAAAATCCGTCATAACATCAACGCCTTAGTAGCCTATTGCCAGACCGGAACAAAAAGGGTACAGTGATTGGGTTGTTGGATTTCAATCTTTGCCCCCGAATTGAACATGGGGGGCGGTTATGGGATAAGGGAGCAGGCTATGTCGGTCGGAAATTTACGCTTGGTGGAGCAGAACCAGATGGATAAGGAAAAGGCGTTGGAGCAGGCCTTGGCGCACATTGATCGTGCCTTTGGCAAGGGTTCGGTGATGAAACTGGGCCAGAATACCACTGCTGTCGAGATTGGCTCGGTTTCCACCGGCTCCCTGGGGCTGGACATCGCGCTGGGTATTGGCGGTTTACCAAGGGGCCGGGTGGTCGAGGTCTATGGTCCGGAAAGCTCGGGCAAGACCACCTTGACCCTGCATGTGATCGCCGAGGCGCAAAAAAAGGGTGGCATTTGTGCTTTTGTCGATGCCGAACATGCGCTTGATCCCGCCTATGCCCGCAAGCTGGGCGTGGATGTGGATGAATTGTTGATTTCGCAGCCTGATACGGGCGAACAGGCCCTGGAAATTGCCGATACTCTGGTCCGTTCGGGGGCCATTGATGTGCTGGTGATCGATTCCGTCGCGGCCCTGACGCCACGCGCGGAGTTGGAGGGCGAGATGGGCGATACCCATGTGGGCCTGCAGGCCCGCTTGATGAGCCAGGCCTTGCGTAAATTGACCGGTTCCATCTCCAAATCCGGCTGCATGGTGATCTTCATCAATCAGATCCGCATGAAAATTGGCGTTATGTTTGGCAGCCCCGAAACCACGTCCGGTGGCAATGCCTTGAAATTTTATGCCTCCGTGCGCCTGGATATCCGCCGTATTGGCGCCTTGAAGGACAAGGAAGAAATTGTTGGCAACCAGACCCGTGTGAAGGTGGTCAAAAACAAGGTGGCCCCGCCCTTCAAGGTGGTGGAATTTGACATCATGTACGGTCAGGGCATTTCCAAGACCGGCGAGCTGCTGGACCTGGGTGTCAAGGCCGGCGCGGTGGAGAAATCCGGTTCCTGGTTCTCCTATGGCGATCAGCGGATCGGCCAGGGACGGGAAAATGCCAAACAATTTTTATCGGAACATAGCGATATCGCCGATGAAATCGAACGCACGATCCGCGCCAACGCCGGCCTGATCGCCGAAGCCATCATTGGCGAGCCGATCCCATCGGCTGATAACGCTGGTGACAATGACGCAGATAATAAGGCAGACAATAGTGCAGACAATGGCCCGAATACCGCGCTGGGCGGCAACCTATAGGGCCATTTTAAATTCATCGGGGGCGCGTTCACGGGGACGCGCCCCCATTGTCCTCATTCATTATTTCCATAAACAGCGGTCGTCTTGATAGCCATGGCAAAATATCACGTAACCCTGAAATCAAGCCTGTCGGACGGGGATCTCTATTGGGTCGCCGATGTAACGGCTGAAAACGAAGATGCCGCCATGGTCGCCGCTGAAGCGTTGTTCACGCGGCAAATGAAAAACGCCACGGAATGGTCGTTTACGGATGCAGATGTGGAACGCCTTTAAAGCATCGGCCTTTAAAGCCATCGGCCTTTAATACAATCCGTCTGCCCTGAGCCATCGGTGGTTTGCCCAGCCAGGCAATCAATTTCTAGAGCAATTCCGAATTAATGAAAATCGCGACGCGATTCTAAGTGATTGGAAAAATTGCTCTAATACTCCGCCTAAATGCAGTGTGTCGCCTAAAGGTACGGCTTAAAGGCATCGCCTATAACTATGGTTTAAATTTGGTAACCATAGTTATAAAAGCTAAGTAATTATTACTAAAATAAAATTAATCAGTATTGATAGCGTTTATTTAAATAATTAATACCAGAATTAATCCAATTCACTATTGGTGCGGTTGTCCGGGTCGGGAAACACGGCAAAACCATAACTGACGGTGAACTATGCGTAGAGCAGAATACGAGAACGCGTCTATATTACATTATGATGCCCGGCGACGAGTCGGCAAACGCACCTGTGCGGCCCTGGGGGAACTGGGTTTTCGCCGCATAGAGAACGTGGATAATGCCGACACGCTGGCCAAATTAATGCGCTCACGGCAGTTTGATCTGGCGGTTTATGGCAACGATGCCGCGGCGGCCGGATCATTGGAATCGATTCGGCAGACGCGCCACTACGACAAGTCCTCGGATCCCTATACGCCGATGATCCTGATGACCTGGAATGCCGCCTCGGAAGTGGTGCGCAAAGCCTTGAATACGGGTACCGACCAGTTGTTGTTGTGGCCGTTTTCAACCCGGCAAATTGGCGCCCGTGTGGAGGCCTTGATTACGGCACGCAAGCCTTTCATCGAGACCGAGGATTATCTGGGACCGGAACGCCGCGACCCAACGGCACGCCGCCTGTACTCAAAATCGATCGAGGTGCCCAATGCCTTGCGGGCCAAGGTCCAACGGCGTCCCGATTTGGCGCCCGGCATTGAGGCCATTCAGGCGGCTAGGGCCAGCTTGGAAAGGATTAAGATGGGAAATATTGCCAACCGCATTTGCGCGGCGGCAAAAATGTTGCGCCGACATGGCGAAAATATTGGTTTTCTCCAGGATCTGGCGGTAGACGAATTGGCCTCCATTCAAAAATCACTCGGTGTCATCCGAAAGGCCTTAGAGGTATTGCAGCAAGATCATAAACAGTCATTCTGCGACGCAGTGGACCGGCTGGCTATACAATTGAGCCATTCGGCGCCGGTTTTGGATTTGAAGGGCTTGGCTTTGTTGGAGCAGGCGGCCATGGCCCTGCGGGTGGCAATCGACATGGAAGCGACACCGACGAAAAATACCGCCCCTGCCACGGCTGGGACATCTACCGTAAGTTAATCCGGCGGTCAGACCGGCGAGAGCAGTTCCAGAATATCCCGGAACTGCTCTAGTTCTTCGTTTCCCACCGAGGGCTGGCTGTGTGATGACCCCTATCCTAACTGATATTTAAGTATTTCCGGGCAACCTGTCTCAACCCTGGACGTCCAAATAATGATGTTTCGGGGCAGGTTTTTGGTATCTGGGATGTCATCCCGAGCTAGGTTGTGGGTTATTAATCAATGGAAAAAGAACCGTTCGTCAATTCGACGGTCCTGCTTTTTGACACCAAGCTGCATGTGCGGAAGCAAACCCGCTCGATATTGAATATCATCGGCTTTTGGAAGATCGAAGAATGCGAAAGTGTCAGTGATGTTCGGCTGGCTCTCAAGAGTCGGCGGTATGATTTAGCGATTTTTGCGGTACTCGACCGTGATGATGGCGTATCTGCGTTGGTTAATGATCTGCGGCGCTTCCGTTGTGGCGACGATCCTTTCCTGCCCGTCATCCTGTCCAGTTGGGACGCGCGTCTGGGGCTGGTCCGTACGATCATTGATGCCGGCGCCGATGATTTTCTGGCGCATCCATTTTCCACCACCGATTTGAGTGAACGGATCAATGCCCTGGTGACCAATCGCAAACCCTTTATCGTCACCGAAGAGTATTTTGGTCCCGACCGCCGCACCGCCGAGGCCCGCGGCAATGATGCCGGTTCCGTAATGGTGCCGAATGCTTTATTGGCCCGGGTCGAGGGAAAGCCGGAATTGGGACCCAATCCGGATTTTATCGAAGCCAGCCTGAGCCAGTTGCGCCGGGTCAAAATACGCAACATTGCCCGCCGTATCTGGGCCATTGCGGATGTTTTGTATAAGGCTTATGGCGATCCGTCCCTGCCGGATTGGATCGAGCGTGAATTGCTGCAAATACTCAAGTCGGGACGCAAGTTTAACGAAATTATTCCGCCGCGCGAGATCATGCAGCTGGGTAGTCTATGTGATACGGTGATCCAAACGGCCAACCGGCTCCGGGTTGAAAAAGTCCGTGAAACAGATCTTGAATTACTGGAACAAAGTGCGCTGGCGCTTCGGGTCGCCTCCCAGCTTGGCGGTGATAGCACCGATGCCGCCGCCGAAATTTCCTCCGCCCTTGCCGCTATTCGTGACAAACACAACGATTTGATCAAATCAGTCATCGGCTGAACAACCTCGTGAGAACTCACATCTAGAGCATTTTCATTCTGAAAATGCTCAGATCTTTAGAATGAGAGCAATTTTTCCAATCACTTAGAATCGCTTCGCGATTCTCATTAATTCGGAATTGCTCTAGGAAGCCGCCGTCTCGCGGTCGCGCAGGGCAAAACGTTGAACCTTGCCCGTGGCGGTCCGGGGCAGGCCGTCGATGAATTCCACCGCACGGGGATATTTGTAGGGCGCGATGGTCGCCTTCACATGATCCTGCAACGCCTGGACCAGATCGGGCCCCGCGTGGCCGGGGTCTTGCAGCACGACAAAGGCTTTGACGATCTGGCCGCGCCGGGCATCGGGGCAGCCGATCACCACGCAATCGGCAACGCCCGGAAATTCCAGCAAAACCGCCTCGATTTCCGGGCCGGAAATATTGTACCCGGCGGAAACAATCAAATCGTCAGTGCGTGACTGATACCAGAAATAGCCGTCTTCATCCCGTAAATAACTATCGCCGGTCAAATTCCAACCCTGCAACACATAGCTGGCCTGGCGCTCCGGGCTGGCCATATAGCGGCAGCCCGTGGGGCCGCGTATGGCCAGGCGTCCGATTACGCCGGGGGGCGCCGTGTTGCCGCTCTCATCCAGCACCGTTGCTTCATATCCGGGAACCGTCTGGCCGGTCGCGCCGGGACGGATATCGCCGTCCCGGCTGGCAATGAAGTTGTGCAGCGTTTCGGTCGCACCAATGCCGTCATAAATGGTTAAACCTGTCGCCCTGTGCCACGCCTCCCAGGTCGCCTTTGGCAGTACCTCCCCGGCCGAATTGCATAGCCGCAGGCTGGGCAGGGCGGTCTCGCGCAGCAGTGGTGTCAAGGTACGGTACATGGTGGGGGCGGTGAACAGCACCGTCACCTTATGTTTGTTGATCGCGGTGATTAGGCTTTCCGGCGTATAGCCTTCCAACAACAGCACCGAGGCACCCGCATACATGGGAAACAGCAACAAACCACCCAGGCCATAAGTAAAGGCCAGGGGCGGGGTGCCGGTAAATATATCGTCGGCCCTGGGCCGTATGGTATGCCCGCACGAGGTCAGGCAGACGGCCATCACATCGCGGTGGAAATGCATGCAGGCCTTGGGCTGGCCCGTAGTGCCGGAGGTAAAGGCGATGATGCAGACATCGTCGGCGGCAGTATCCACATTGTCGAATGTGTCGGGTTTGCCGGCCATGCGGGCTTCCAGGCCATCCGCTCCCGGGTCATGGAAACAGACGATATCGCGCAGATATTTGGAATTTGCGCGCGCCTGGTTCAACTCACCCGCCAGCTTGCTGTCGCATAAGGCGACGCTGATCCTGGCGAAGTCGGCCATATAGGACAACTCCCGGGCCCGCAACAGGGGCATGGAGGCGACGGCGACGGCGCCCACCTTCATCGCCGCGAACCAGCAGGCGGCATACATGGGATTGTTGCCCGAGCGTAACAGCACCCGGTTGCCAGGCTGGATGCCCAGGTCTTCGGTCAGCACATGGGCGATACGGTTGGCCTGGGCCAACAGCGCGCCATAGCTCCAGGCTACTGCATTATCGCGCAGGGCCACGCGGTCCGGATGCGCGGCGGCCTTTTTGTCCAACAGTTCCGTGGCGCAGTTGATCCGGTCCGCCAGGGCGGCCAGTTCGGGCAGACGGGTATAATCGATCTCGGCCCAGGTTGACTTCGGGGGCAGGTTTTCCGCCGCGAAGTGATCGACATGGGCGGTCTCGCCACCCGGGGCCCATGGTTCAGACATTGTAGCAATTGTCCTTGCTTATGGTTCCCCTGCTATTCACCCCCTATGTTCCGCCATTGCCATTGCGATAGCAATGGTTTCCAGGCGCGGCCTACATCACCTCGCCGCCGGCGACGGCGATGGCCTGACCGGTAATGGCGGCTGATGACGGCAGGCACAGCCAGCCAACCGCCGCGGCGACCTCGTCAGGCTGGATTAACCGGCCCTGGGGGTTGCCACGGGTCAGAACGGCCCGGGCCTCCGCCTCGGATTTTCCCGATTGCTGAATATTGGCAATGGCGTTCCGCGCCATCTCGGTCTCGGTATAGCCGGGGCAGACCGCGTTGACGGTGATTGGACCCTTGGCCAGTTCCAGGGCCAGGGCGCGGGTCAGGCCGATCAGGGCATGTTTGGAGGCCACATAGGCGGCCACGTAGGGATAGCCGCGCAGCCCGGCGGTGGAGGCTAGATTGACCATCCGGCCAAAGCCCAGATCCTGCATGTCATCCTGCACTGCCTGGCACAACAAAAAGGCCGCCTGCACATTGATGTCAAAAGTCTCGCGCCAGCATTCCAGGGCAAGCTTGGCCAGGGGTGCTGCGGGGGCCACGCCGGCATTGTTGATCAGGATAGCGATCGGACCCTGGCTATCCCGCGCCGCCGCCACGCCTTGCGCGATGGAGTCCGGATCGCGCAGGTCCATGCGATGAGTGGCAACGGCGATGTCACCGCGCTGGGACAAGGCCTCCCGCTGCGTTTCAAGGGCCGCCTCATCCCGCGCCACCAGGGTAATGTTGGCGCCCAGATCCGCCAATTCCGTCGCGATCGCGGCGCCGATGCCCCGATTGCCGCCGGTGATCAGGGCGTGCCGCCCCGCCAGCGGGCGCGGCAAAGGCGTCGCCTCGTCCATGGATGTCGGGGATTTCGGGGATTTCGTGGCTTTTGCTGTTTGCATGCACCATCCATATATTTGTTTTACGGGTAAATAAAGCCGGAAACCCGGACCGGCGTATGCGGCCCGTCCGGCGTGTTATAGTCGCCTCGGTCTTTGAGGAAACTGAACCATGAGCATTGCGGATATTACCGCCGGGAAAAGCCAGGTGGGCAGCGACGGATTGCGGGCGCAATTGGACGCCATGCAAGCGGCCAATCAGCGCGATGGCGCCCCGGACCGGGCGCGGCGCCTGGATTGGCTGGGCCGGATCGGGGCAATGGTAAAGCAACACCAGGCCGCCATTATCGCGGCGGTGGATGCGGATTTCGGTGGCAGATCGCGGCAAGAGACCCTGTTGGCGGAAATTTTCACCACCCTGTCCAGCATCCGCCATGCCAAGGGCCAGTTGGCGAAATGGATGCACCCGCGCCGCCGCGCCATGGATCTTTCCTTTCTGCCGGCCCGCGCCCGCCTGCTGCCTCAGCCCCTGGGCGTGGTAGGGGTTATTTCGCCGTGGAACTATCCCCTGTTCCTGGCGCTGTCGCCCCTGGTCGGCGCTGTGGCGGCCGGCAACCGGGCCATGGTGAAGCCGTCCGAATTCACCCCACGGACATCCGCCTTGCTGGCTGAAATGATGGCGCAGTATTTTGCCGCCGACGAGGTCGCCGTGGTTCAAGGCGGGCGGGAGGTGGGGGCGGCGTTCGCCAATCTGCCGTTTGATCATTTGCTGTATACGGGATCGACCAATGTGGGCCGCAAGGTGATGGCGGCGGCGGCGGCGAACCTGACCCCGGTGACCTTGGAACTGGGCGGGAAATCGCCGGCCATTATCGGCCCCGAAGCCGCCATGGACGCGGCGGTGACATCAATTGTCCGGGGCAAGTTGTTTAACGCCGGGCAAACCTGTGTGGCGCCCGACTATGTGCTGGTGCCGAAAGACCAGGTTGGCGTCTTTGTCGAAAAGGCATTGGCCGTGGCGGCGAAATTTTATCCCAACGTGGCCGACAATTCTGATTACAGCGCGATCATCAACCAGGCTCAATACGACCGCCTGCGGGCCATGGTGGCGGAGGCCGAGGCGCAGGGCGCCCAGGCGCTGGCGGCGGGCAGCGGCGGGGGCCGGAAAATGCCCCTGACCATGCTGTTGGAAACCAAGGACAGCATGGCGGTGCGGCGGCAGGAGATCTTCGGGCCGTTGCTGCCGGTAATTCCCTATGAAGATCTGGGCGCGGCCATCGCCCATGTAAATGGCGGCGACCGGCCGTTGGCTCTTTATGTCTATGATCGGAACCGGGGCAATGTTGACCGGGTGCTGGCGGAAACAATTTCCGGCGGCGCCATGGTCAACGATTGTCTGTTGCATGCCGGCGTCGAAAATCTGCCGTTTGGCGGCGTTGGGGCATCGGGTATGGGGCAATACCATGGCCGCGATGGTTTCGAGACTTTTTCCAGGTTGAAACCGGTCATGTATCAGAGCCGTCTGAACGGCATCTGGCTGCTGCACCCGCCATATGGCGCCCGGGCCAAGGCTATGATCAAACTGCTGCTGAAGCGGTAAGTTTGCTTTATTCCCAAATGATTTAGTCGGACAGCGCCTGTTTCAGAACCGCGCCGCAATGCGCCACTGCTTCCCGGCAGGCAGCGGACGTGCCGTGAAACTGAATAAAGGCATGCACGGCGCCTTCATAATTGACCAGATTTACCGGCACGCCGGCGGCGGCCAGGGTTTTTGCATACGCCATGCCCTCGTCGCGCAAAGGGTCATAACCGGCGACGATAATTTCTGCCGGCGCCAGGTTGCCATGATCGCTGGCGATCAAGGGGGCAAAGTTGGGCTCAGCGGTTAAATCACGGCTGCCGTAATACTGCTCCATGAACCAGTCCATGTTGTCCCGGGTCAGCAAATGACCTTCACCAAACGCCGCATGGCTGGGGCTGTCCATGGACGGGGCGACGGCTGGATAAATCAGCAATTGCAGGCTCAATTCCGGACCGCCATTGTCGCGGGCGTGCAGGGCGCAAACGGCGGATAGATTGCCGCCCGCACTGTCGCCGCCAATCGCCAGGCGCCGGCTGTCGCCGCCCAATTCGGCCGCGTTCGCGGCGCACCATTGCATGGCGGCGATGCAATCTTCACCACTGGCGGGAAAGGGGTGCTCGGGCGCCAGGCGGTAATCCACCGATACCACGATACAGTCGCCACCATTGCACAGGCGCCGGCACAAGGGATCGTGGGTGTCGAGATCCCCGATCACGAAGCCGCCGCCATGCAGAAAAATGAAAACGCCCAGGCTTTCCCCCGGCGCTATTTCGCGCGGCCAATAGATGCGGACGGGTATCTCGCCCGCCGGCCCCGGAATGGCGCGGTCCTCTGTGCGGTGGATCGGTTCCTCTTCCGGGTCAAGCAGGCTGACCATCGCCTGATATCCCGCCCGCGCCTCGGCCACGGATACCTCGCGATAGGGCAGCCGGCCCGCGGCCTTGATCATATCCAGGATGTTTTGCAGATCGGCATCTACCGCCATCAATTACGCTCCCATGCCACGCGTGTATATTTTGCTTCCGCCCGTCAGGCGTCATCCGCCCAGCAGGCTGCCCCGGCTGATCATGAACTCGTCCATGGCCGCTTCCAGGGCGGCAAAGGCGTCTTCCCCGTGCGCCAGGGACAGGGTGAACATGCCGCGGGCGGCGGGATAGATGCCCTGAGCCACCAGATCCATGTGCAACAGGGGGCGCAGTTCGTTCCGCCCGGCCATGGCGTCTTCGACATTGCGGATCTGGCCCCGTTGGAAATGCACCGCCATCATGCTGCCACGTCCGATAAACTGCATCGCCGCGCCATGCTTATCGGCCAGGGCATTCAATGCCTGACGCAGGATATCGCCACGGGCATTGAAACTTTCCGCGACGTCCGGGGTATAAATCTGGCTCAGACCGGCCAGACCGGCATTCATGGTCAGGACGTTGTTATTGAAGGTGCCCGCATGCGGCCAGGCATCCTGGCGGCGTGGGTCGAAGCGATCGATAATGTCGGCCCGGCCGCCAAAGGCGCCAAAGGACATGCCCCCACCAACGTATTTACCCAATGATGTCAGGTCCGGCATGACCCCGGTCAGTCCTTGCAGACCGCCCGGCCCCAGGCGTGAGGTCATGACCTCGTCAAAAATCAATAAAGCGCCGCCTCTTTCGGTTTCCTCGCGCAGCATGGCCAGGAATTCCGGCGTACCCTGGATACAACCGCCGCCGCCCTGCATGGGTTCGACAATGACACAGGCCAAATCCGCTCCCTGCTCGCGGATCAGGGCCCGGCAGCCATCGACATCGTTGTAGCTGCCCATGACATAAGGAAACGGTGCGTTCAGGGGCGAGCCGCCCGGCGCGAAATAAAACACGCTGCCGTGATAGCCCCCCGACATCACCATGACGCCGGGCCGTTTGGTAAAGGCCCGGGCGGCGGACACGGCCATCATATTGGCTTCGGTGCCGGAGTTGGTGAAGCGAACCCGTTCAATGGCGGGAAACCGCTCAACGATGGCGCCGGCCAGACCGGCTTCGGCCTGGTTCTGCCCGCCCATGACGATGCCGTTATCCAGGGCGCGGTCGATCGCGGCGCGAATGATGGGGTTGGAATGGCCGTACAGCCCGGCGGTATATTCGCCCAGGAAATCGATATATTGATGGCCGTCCAGATCCCACAGATGACAGCCTTCGCCCTTGGTGATGGTCAGGGGAAAGGGTGGGTAGAACAGCACCGTTCGGGTATTGCCGCCCGGCAGTACCTTGGACGCTTTTTCCAACTGGGCCTGGCTGTTTGGATTGGCGGTGGCGAAGCGCGCCTGCGCTTCAGCGATGGCCGAGGCGACGTCGGTATTGGCGGCGGCGTTGCTGGGAGCGCTCATTTAGGCCTCCGTCAGGCGAAGGTTTTGAAAGTGATTAAGGTGAAGGTGTCTTTCACGCCGGGCAGGGTTTGAATAGTCTCGGTGACGAAATGCCCAATGTCGGCGCCATCATCCAGATAACATTTCATCATCAGGTCGTATTGACCTGAAATGGAATGCACCTCGGATATCATATCCGTGCTTTCCACCGCGGCCGAGGCAACCTTATAGGTTTCGCCTAATTCGCACTTGGCCATCACGAAAATGGTTTGCATGGCCCATTCTCCCTAATTGCGGGTCTTTATTTACCGGTCCCTTTTTTGCCTGTGCCGCCACGTGCCAGAAAGGCTGGCATGTGGTCGCCCAGACCAACGACGGGCCGGTCGCCACCTTCGCGGTTGCCGCCACGATTGCCATCCTGGCGGCCTTCGCCCGGCTTGCGCTTGCCACGGCCCGGGCTGGCGCTTTTTTCGCCACCCCTGCCGCCGGCCGTTTTCGCCTCGGTGGGGGCATCCTTGGTGTCCGTTTTTGCACCCCGGCCCCGGCCGCCGCGTCCACGGTTGCGCTGGCGGCCTTCGCGTCTGGGTTTTTCCTGCTCTTGCGGGGCGGCTGTCTCGGTGGCTTCCACCTGCGCTACGACCCGTGTTTCGACCAGGGCCTCAGGTGCCGCCTCGACCACGGCTTCCGGTGCTGCCGCGGGCGCCGCATCAGATGTTGCAGCCGGCATGGCTTCGGGCGTTACAGCCGGCACGGCTTCGGCGCTTGTGGCCGCTTCGTCGACGGCAGGCGCCTCCGCCTGGCCGGGGATGCCATTCTCGTAACCAGGGCCTGATGTTGCCTGCCCATCGGGGTCGAAGCGGGGAATGGGTTTGCCAATCAGCTTTTCTACCGCCGCGAGGTATTTTCTATCCTCCGAAGTAGCCAGCGTCAGGGCGCGCCCCGGCATGCCTGCCCGGCCGGTGCGTCCGATCCGATGCACATAGTCATCGGCGTGGATTGGCACGTCATAAAGGAAAACATGGCTCAACCCCTGGATATCCAGACCGCGCGCGGCCACGTCGCTGCAGACCAGGATTTTCACCTCGTTATTGCGGAATTTCTCCAGGGTCTGTGTGCGGTAACTCTGCTGCATGTCGCCATGCAGGGCCAGGGCATCGAAGCCTTTACCCTTCAGCAATTTGCTGACCGCGTCCACGTCCCGCTTTCGATTGCAGAAGATCAGGGCGTTTTTTACCGGCTGCGAGCGTAACAAGGATTGCAAAACCCGGTCTTTATCTCTGGGTTGGACCATGGTCAGGGTTTGATCCACGGTTTCGGCCGGCGAGGCGGGCGGCGCAACGGAAATTTCCGTCGGGTCGTTCAGGAATGCATCCGCCAGGCGGCGAATTTCAGGCGGCATGGTGGCCGAGAAAAACAGGGTTTGCCGCTTTGGATTGCACAGTTGCACGATGCGCTCTACATCCGGAATGAAGCCCATATCCAACATCCGGTCGGCCTCGTCGATAACCAGCACATCGACGCCGCGCAGCAACAAGCCGCCGCGTTCAAAGTGATCCAACAGGCGTCCCGGCGTAGCGATCAGCACGTCGGCGCCGCGGTCGATGATCTTGCTTTGATCCACAAAGGATACGCCACCGATCAACAGGGCCATGTTCAGCTTGTGATATTTGCCATAGACCTCGAAATTTTCGGCCACTTGGGCGGCCAATTCCCGGGTCGGTTCCAGGATCAGCGAGCGCGGCATCCGCGCTCTGGCCCGGCCCTGGGCCAAGATATCGATCATCGGCAGGGTAAAGCCAGCGGTCTTGCCGGTGCCTGTCTGGGCGCAACCCAGGACGTCGCGTCCTTGCAGGACATAGGGAATGGCGCGGCGTTGAATGGGCGTCGGTTCGCTGTAGCCAGCGTCTGCGACGGCTTTGAGAATTGAAGTACTAAGACCAAGTTCTTCGAAGGGCATGAAATTCCGTTACTGCAGTTATTTTCTGTAATTATTTTTCCGCGATTATTTATTGCAATTTCCTGGGGCAAACTGCGCGTATAGCGGAAAAACCAGTACACGAGCTTCAGGATGGCAATTCCGAGTTCGCTGCAAAGCGACATAATCGCTTGCCGCCGTCATGTCAACGGTGCAATGAGTTTAAGGGGGATTTCCGCGCGGAAACCTCGCGCTGGCGGTGCCGGCGTGGTAAATCTGCATCGCTTTCATGGGACAGGCTGCTAGGTAATGTTGTTGCAGGTAGGGCAATACAAAAATGCTGATAATCTATCTGCGGGGGCGGTTGTCGCCATCCCTGCAACAAAAACACATGCGCGAGGGATAAAACGATGAGAATCGCAATCAACGGTCAACAGGCTTTCGGCAAAAGCGTCCTCGAGGCGCTTTTGGAACGGGGCGATGACGTCATCGCCGTTTATTGCGAGCCGGACCGCGAAGGCGGGCGGCCGGATCCCATCAAACAGGTGGCGGTGGAGCGGGGCCTGCCGGTCTATCAGCCGGCCTCGTTCAAGAAGCCCGAGGTCTGGGCCGAGTTCGCGGCGTTGAAACCCGACCTGTGCGTCATGGCTTATGTCACCAAGATCGTGCCTGAGGAATTCCTGAACACCCCGACCCATGGCACCATTCAATATCATCCCTCGCTCTTGCCAAGGCATCGTGGCCCAAGTTCGATCAATTGGCCCATCATCCAGGGCGCGGCCAAGACTGGTTTGACCATCTTCTGGCCCGATAATGGCCTCGATACCGGTCCGATCCTGTTGCAAAAGGAAGTCGAGATCACGGCCGTGGACACCCTCGGCAGCATCTATTTCGACCGGCTGTTTCCCATGGGAGTCGCGGCGATGTTGGAGGGGGTTGATCTGGTCAAGGCCGGCAAGGCGCCAAAGATCATCCAGAGCGAAGCCCATGCCACCTATGAAAGTTGGTGCACGGCGGACGACGTCGCCATTGATTGGAGCCAGCCGGCGGCCACGGTCCACAACCTGATCCGGGGGGCCGACCCGCAACCGGGCGCCTGGACCTCGCATGACGGCAAGCGCCTGCAAATTTACGACTGCGCCCGCGTCGATGGCGCCGGGGGCACGCCCGAGGGCACGCCTGGCGAGATCATGGCGATTGGCGGCGAGGGCTTTGAGGTCGCGGCGGGCGATGGCCGTATTCTGGTGAAGCGCGTGCGCGGCGAGGGGCAAAAGCTATCCGCCGCCGATTATGCCGCCGCGACCGGGCTCGGCATCGGCATGCGCCTGGGTTAGCGATATTCCTGGACGCGGTGAAAGCGGACCGATGAACAAGGCGCCCATGCCGCTGATCCTGCTGCCCGGTCTGCTCTGTACGGATGCTCTGTGGCGGGCGCAAGTTGCTGGCCTGGCCGATGTGGCCCGCATCGCCGTAACGGCGGAGCATACCCGCCACACCGATATTGGCGCCATTGCCGCCGCCATTCTGGCCGCGGCCCCACCACGGTTCGCCTTGGCCGGATTATCCTTTGGCGGCTATATCGCGTTCGAAATCATGCGCCGGGCGGCGCATCGGGTTGACCGTCTGGCCCTATTGGATACGACGGCCAATGCGGATCCCGAGGCGCGGGGCAAGCTGCGCCGCGAGATGATTAAACAGGCGCAGATGGGCCGCTTTCTAGGCGTGACGGACCGTCTGTTGCCACAATTCATACATCCCGACCGGCTGGATGATCAGATCCTGGTCAATGAGATTAAGGACATGGCCCTGGCCGTGGGGCGCGATGGTTTCATCCGTCAGCAAACCGCGATCATCGGCCGCCCGGACAGCCGGCGGGATTTGGCCGGGATCGATTGCCCCACTCTGGTTCTGGTTGGCCGTCAGGATTTACTGACGCCCCTGGCCCGGCACGAGGAGATGCAGGCGGCAATCCCCGGTGCCAAGCTATCGGTAATCGAAGACTGCGGCCATTTGAGCACGATGGAGCGGCCCGAACAGGTCAACCAGGCCCTGCGGGATTGGTTGGCACGGTAGAGCCCGGAACTGCTCTAGCGCTCAACAATTGAGACCCGCCGGATCGCTGCAGCCGCCCTGGTCCGGGATTTGGCTGGGTAACAAGACCGCCAGCAATTGCGACATGGCTTCGCCAAAGGCAGGATCGTTGAACCCGCGCGGCCGGGGCATTTCCAGATACGCCACGCTGACGGCATCGCGGCCATAGCAGAACGCGGCTTGCAGGCGCAGGTTATTCGCCGCTCCGGCCGGTGCCGCCGATGCGGTCTGGGCCAGGGGTGCGCTACAGGCGGCATCGCCGGTCGAGGTGCGGATGGGATTAAAGATCAGCACCAAATGGCCATCTTTCCGGGCCTCGGCCGTGGTCGCCTTAAAGGCCGCGGGTGCGTAAAAGCCGGGTAGTTGCATGGTCGCCAACAGGGCGCCGTCCAACCCGGCGCCAAATGGATTGGCGATTATCAGTACGGGAAAATCCCCCTGGGCGGCGACATATCGAACCAAATCCGGATGATAGAAGGCATAACGATTATCGCCGGTAATGGTGTTGGTGCAGGCGCCCTGGGTGAGAAGCAACAAAGCGACCGCCAAGCCGCCGATGAAGGCCTGCATGCGGATAGGTCTTGTCATGGCAAAGCTCCCATGGATCACGCGATACATTGCCGCAGATAGGAACTTAGTGTCTAGACATCAAGGCGTGTCTAAACATCAAGGTCCGTGACGAAACGGGCGTTGTCCTGGATGTAGCGATAACGTGCCTCCGCCTTCCGGCCCATCAATTGTTCGACCAAATCCGAGGTTTCGCCACCGTCCTTGGGCAATACGACCCGCAATAAGGTGCGTTTCGCCGGGTCCATGGTCGTCTGTTTCAATTGCGCCGGGGGCATTTCGCCCAGCCCCTTGAAACGGGAGATGTCCACCTTGCCGCGGCCCTGGAATTCGCTGGCCATCAATTGTTCTCGATGGGCTTCATCGCGGGCAAACAGGGTCTTGCCGCCTTGACTGATCCGGTACAACGGCGGCAGGGCCAGATAAAGATGTCCCTGATGCACCAAATCCGGCAGCTCGCGGTAGAAAAAGGTCATCAACAACGAGGCGATATGGGCCCCGTCCACATCCGCGTCGGTCATAATGATGATTTTATCGTAACGCAGATCTTCCTCGCGGTAGCGTACCCCCGTGGCGCAGCCCAGGGCCTGCAGCAAATCGGTCAATTCCTGATTGGCCTTAAGCTTTTCCACGGTGGCCGAGGCAACGTTGAGGATTTTACCCCGCAAAGGCAGGATGGCCTGATTGGTCCGGTTCCGGGCCTGTTTTGCCGAGCCGCCGGCGCTATCGCCCTCGACGATAAAAATCTCGCTGCCGGCGGCGGAATTTTGCGAGCAATCGGATAGTTTGCCGGGCAGGCGGACCCGGCGTGCGGCCGACTTGCGTTTGACGTCCCGCTCGTCGCGGCGGCGACGGCGTTCGTCCGCCCGCTCGATCCCCCAGGCCAACAGCCGGCTGGCGTTCTCCGGGTCGCCCGACAGCCAATGGTCGAAATGGTCGCGGACAATGGCTTCGACCCAGCGCGTCGCTTCCGGATTAGACAGCCGTTCCTTGGTCTGGCCACTGAATTGCGGTTCGGGAATGAACACCGACAACATGGCGGCGGCCGGTCCCAGAACATCGTCGCCGGTCAATTGACTGGCCTTGCGCACGCCAACCATTTCGCCATAGGCCTTCAGGCCCTTGGTCAGGGCGGCGCGCAAGCCGGCTTCATGGCTGCCGCCTTCGCTGGTCGGCACGGTGTTGCAATAGGAATGCAGAAAGCCATCGCTCTCCACCGGCCAATGCATGGCCCATTCGACCTCGCCCTTGGCTTCGGTCAGGGCGGCACGACCGTTGAATGGTTGCGGCGTGACGGTCGGTCCATCGCCCAAGGAGGCGGCCAGAAAGTCCGCCAGGCCGTTGGGGAAATGCAAAACCGCCTCTGTCGGCGTCTGATCCTTGCCCGTGATCAGTTCCTTGGCGCAGGTCCAGCGGATTTCCACCCCCCGGAACAAATACGCTTTGGAGCGCGCCATGCGGTGTAAACGCGCGGGCAAAAAAGCGGCGCCCGCGCCGAAAATGCCGGGGTCGGGCCGAAAGGCGATGGTTGTGCCGCGCCGGTTCGCAATCTTGCCCAGATCCTGCAATTTCGTAGTCGGGGCGCCACGGCTGTATTCCTGCCGCCAAAGCTGGCGGTCCCGGGCCACTTCGACGCAAAGGTATTCAGACAGCGCGTTGACCACCGAAATGCCGACGCCGTGCAATCCGCCGGCGGTCTGATACACCTTGTCGGAAAATTTACCGCCTGAATGCAAAGTCGTCAGAATGACTTCCAGGGCCGACTTCGGCTTGTATTTAGGGTGCACGTCGGTGGGGATGCCCCGGCCATTGTCGGTGACGGTCAAAGTGCCGTCGGCACCTAGATCCACCTCGATCCGGTTAGCGAAGCCGGCCACGGCCTCGTCCATGGCGTTGTCCAGCACCTCGGCCGCCAGATGGTGCAGGGCGCGTTCGTCGGTGCCGCCAATATACATACCGGGGCGCCGGCGGACCGGCTCCAACCCCTCCAGTACCTCGATATCCTTGGCGGAATAGGCACTTTCCTTGGCGCCGCGAGGCGCCTCGCTGGCCGTCTTCCCGCCGGCGCTCTTTTCACCGAGGCCCTTGTTCGCTGACTGTGTGAACAGATCGTTCATGTCGTTTGATCTATCGCCTCATCTTCTTAAGCGCATTGCGCGTTTCATTCGCAAACCAGTTTGCCAACCCAAACGGTAAAACGAATCAAAACAAAGGATATATAGTCACACCGTCATTACCAAATTCTGTTTGGGTAAAAGACGAAACCCGGTCACAAGGTCTGGCTGCCGGGGCAGGGACGGGGCCACTTGCCGCAACGCCGACCGTATGCCGGGTTTGTTGCCCACATGTATATTCACGTTTTGTTCTTTTGTCAAATACAAAATAGAACGGTTTGGCATTAGCCGTTCAGGGCGCGCCTGATCATCCTGGCTAAATCATCCTTGTGGAACGGTTTTTCCAGCAATTCATCGCCTGGGTCCGGATTGCCATCGGCGGCAAATGCATCGCGGGCATAACCGGACATGAACAGAACCTTCAGGTCCGGCATTATGGCGCGCGCGTTTTCGGCCAGGGCCCGGCCACTCATGCCCCTGGGCAGAACCACATCGGACAACAAAAGATCTAATCGGGGGTTTGCCGCGATTAATTTCATGGCTTCCGCGCCCGCCTCGGTCTCTAACACGGAATAACCGAGTTCGTGCAACATCGCGACGGCGATGTTACGAACTTCCGGGTCGTCCTCGACCACCAGTATGGTCCCGCTGTTTCCGGTTTGGATCTCGGAAGGTATGGTCTGGGATATCTCATCAAGGCTGGCTGCCGGTGTGCTGGGCAGATAAATTTTAACGATGGTGCCTCTGCCCATCTCGCTTTCGACGCGCACTTGACCGCCGGATTGTCGGATAAAATTGTAAACCATGGTCAACCCCAGGCCAGTACCTTTTTCAACGTCCTTGGTTGTGAAAAATGGGTCAAAGGCATGCGCGATAACCTCCCCTGACATGCCCGTGCCGGTGTCGCTGACCGACAGCAGGACATATAATCCAGGTTCAATATTCTCCTGTTGCGCCACGGCGGCGTCGCTCAGATCCAGATTAAGGCCCTCGATTGTCAGGGTGCCCCCCTGGGGCATGGCGTCTCTGGCATTGATCGCCAGGTTCAGAATGGCGTTTTCCAACTGTGCCGCGTCGATAAGAATGGGCCATGGTTCAGGACCGACAATGATTTCGATGTGAATTGTTTCGCCCAAGGTCCGCTGCACCAGGTCGCGCATGTTGTTGATCAAACGATCCATGGTCGTCGCCTTGGCATCCAGTGCCTGCTTGCGCGAAAACGACAGTAATCGATGGGTTAGCCGGGCGCCGCGTTCCGCCGCTGCCAGGCCTCGTTCAATGAAGCGGCTCAGATCGGGATGGTCCCTGGCACGGCTTTCGAGTAATTCCAGGTTGCCGGATATCACCGCCAGCAAATTGTTGAAATCATGGGCGACGCCGCCGGTTAAATGGCCCACGGCTTCCATCTTCTGGGCTTGGCGCAGTTGTTCCTCGATTTGCCTCTGTTGCGTCACATCGGTGCTTAAGGTGATGGTGCCGCCGTCCGGGGTTCGCCGCTCCCGGACGTTGATGGTGAGGTTTTTGCGCTTAACTTCCATCTCGCTGGGCGGATTGCGGTGGCCGGCTATTCTATCTTGGAGCGCGGCTTCCTGCGCCTCTCCCTTGGCCAGAAAATTGACGGCGGCGGCCTGTATATGTTCTTCGAACGTCATGCCGATCTGAAACATATTATCTTGATTGCTGCCGAATTCCCGATAGCGCTGGTTGCATATGACCAGCCTGTCATCGGCGTCCCAAAAGGCCACCCCATCGGACATGCTATCGATTGCATTGAGGTAGCGGTCGGCAATGCTTTGCAATTGCTGGCGCGCCTCGACCTCGGCTGTGATATTGGCCGTGGTTCCACGATAACCGACAAAGTTGCCGTCCCGATCATGGACCGGTATCGATCCCGTACGGATCCATAAAGGGTCGCTTCCCGGCACACGGAATGAGTGGACAAAATCGCGAATAGACTCGCGAGCGTCTATTTTGCGCAACATTTCGAAATCGGCGACCGTGCTTGCGGCCTTCTCTAGCATCGCGCGCCTGTCCGTGCCAAGGATACGGTCGGGCGAGATACCGGTGGATCGTTCGAAGCCGGCCGAGACGTAGGTGACGCGGTGCCGGGCATCGGTTTCCCAAAGCCAATCCGCGCTGGCTTCGGCGAAGTCGTGAAAGCGCTGTTCGCTTTCCCGCACGGCATCCTCGGCCGCCTTGCGCTCGGTGATATCAATCGCAGTGGCCTGTACGGCCTGCCGTCCTTCCCATTCGACCACCCGACCCTCGAGTTGCAACCAGACAGTTTCGCCGTTCTTGCGTGTTCCTTTAGCTTCATACGTCCTTGGCGCTGCTTCGTTGTTGAACCTTGTGCTTATTATGTCTCGAATGCGCTCAACCTCCGCATCACCGAAAAACACCGACAGGCTGTCCCAGGCGAGGATTGTTTCGGGTGAATCGTAGCCAAATATATCGGCCAGCGCCTGATTGACGAACAGCGGGCGCCAGGTCTCGTCTATGATTGCCATGCACTGGATGGAGCCTTCGGCAAGATCGCGGAAGCGCCGTTCGCTGGCCCGCAAGTCCGTTTCCGTCTGCTTTCTTTCGTGGATGTTATAGCTCCAGGTCAGGACGGCGTCTTCGCCTTCGAATTCAATTTGGTACAATGACATCAGGATCCAAACAAAACCCCGGCTGTGGTGCAGCACCTGTATTTCCTCGTCGGTGACGGAGCCTTCGAGGCGCATACGCTTTAACAACTTATTCCGTGGCGCGGGATCAGGGTAAATGTCGCCGATCAGGCTGCCCAGGTACGATTCAACAGGCTTGCCATGAAATTCGGCCCATCGCCTGTTAACAAACAGAATAGATCCATCCGAGGCCCTGGTAATGGAAATACCCATGGGGCTGCCATCCAAAAGGTCGCGAAATCGATCGTTGCTGTTTCGCAATTCAATATCGGCGAGGACGGCGGCGGTGACATCGGAGCCGGCGCAGCGATAGCCCATGAAATCGCCACTTGCATTGAAGACCGGCTTGCCGCTGTCACTAAACCATAGCGGGCGTCCGCCGTCAGTTAGATAAGGGTGGGCGAAATTATGAAACGGCCGATGTTCGGCCAGGCTGGTAAGATGATCATCCCAGAACTCATGATCATAGCTGCAACCCAGCATCTCCCGGCGCGTCTTGCCAAGATATCGATTAGTGGGTTCGCCGACCAAGGTCTCGAAACTATTCGAAACAAAACTGATGCGTAGATCCGCATCCATCTCCCAAAACCAATCGGCGCCGGCGTCGGCAAAATCTTGAACGCGCTGTTCGCCAAATAGCCGCTCCTGCAAAAGCTTTTCTTGCGCCCAGGCCGAGGAGATGCGTTCCGCCACCAGGCGGAAGAACATTGCCGCGGCGGCATCATTTGCCATCGTGCGGCTATCCAGTGCCAGCACGTAGCCAAACCCGTGGCCCGCGGCGTCGACCAGAACATGGCCCTGGCAGGACGCCGCGTCGGCTTGCAGGCTGGTAAACGTGCCCTCGAATTGTTGGCGCAGATTATCCGGTACAAACCAGTATCGTTGTGCCGGGACCGCCCGGAACGGTGGCGCGCTGGGCAGTTCCGCGAAAGGCGCGGCGGCCGTGCCTGTCGCGTCCGTGCCGTATCGAGATGCCAACAGAATTGGTTGTTCACCCGGTCCGCGCGTTTCAACAACCAGCACCCAACGGCAATCCAGGCCATCGGCCAGGGCATCCACGGCCAGGGCGCAAAATTCCGCCGCCGAGGCCGATTGGCGATCCAAGCGGGCCAGGGCCTCGTCATATTGGCTGAATTCAGACGCGCTCATGTTTGCCTATTCATGCATTTTTATGCGGACAGAAAATCCAGGGCCGCCTGAACGCCACCCCTTTCGTGAGGCACGCCGGCGGCGGCCAGACCCATTTCCACGCCTGACAGGGTGCCCGCCAGCATCAACTCGTTAAAATCACCCAGATGGCCGATGCGGAACGCCCGGCCCGCCAGACGGCCCAGACCATTGCCCAGGGACATGTTGAAGCGCCGCAGAACCGTGGCGCGGAACGCGTCGGCGTCATGTCCCTCCGGCAACATCACGGCGGTCAGGCTGTTGGATTTTTCCCCCGCCTCCAGTGCCACGGTTTCCAGACCCCAGGCCTGGACCGCGCGGCGCGTTGCTTCCGCCAGGCGGGCATGGCGTTGGAAAACATTGGGCAATCCTTCCTCTTGCAGCATCACAATCGCTTCATCCAGGCCGTACAGCAGATTGGTCGCCGGGGTATAGGGAAAGGCGCCACCCTTGTTGGCCTGCAACATGGCGGACCAGTCCCAATAGGACCGGGTCATACCGGCGCTTTCGTGTGCCTTCAGAGCCTTTTCGCTGACGGCGTTGAAGCTCAGGCCGGGGGGCAGCATCAGGCCTTTTTGCGAGCCGCCAATGGTCACATCGACGCCCCATTCGTCATGGCGGAAATCGATCGAGGCCAGGGACGAAATGGTATCGACCAGCAACAAGGCCGGATGCCCTGCATCGTCCATGGCCCGGCGGACCCCGGCGATGTCCGAGGTAACCCCGGTCGAGGTTTCGTTATGCACGCAACAGACCGCCTTGATGCGTTTGTCCTTGTCTTCGGCCAGGGCGGTGGCGATTTGCGCCGCCTGGATCCCATGCCGCCAATCGCCGGGCAGGAAGTGCACGTCCAGGCCCAGGCGCTCGGCCAGGACACGCCATAGGCTGGCGAATTGTCCGGTCTCGGCCATCAACACCCTGTCGCCGGGGGACAGGGTGTTGACCAGGGCTGCTTCCCAGGCCCCGGTGCCGGACGCCGGATAGATCACCACCGCGTCCTTGGTTTGGAAGATCGGCTTCATGCCATCCAAAACCCGCCGCGCCAGGCCCTCGAATGTAGGGCCGCGGTGATCGATGGTGGCGCCATCAATGGCGCGCAGGATGCGATCAGGCACATTGGTTGGGCCGGGGATTTGCAGGAAATGGCGGCCTGCCTGATAGGGTTGGTTTCCGGCCATGCTGTGTGCCTCTGTGTTGCCTGGTTGAATTGCTGCCCGTGTCGGGGGGAATAATAGGGCGGCGTTCGAATTTTGCATCCCCTTTAGCCTATTTGGCGCTAACCTATGTGGGATTTCACCGATGCCAGGGAGGTCCGAATGCTGAAACTTAGCGATATGGCCAAGGTTGGGCGTAAGGTGCGCCAGGATGATTGGGAGGCGTTGGGTAAAGCCACGCCAGCAGCGGTCGTGGATGCCATCGATGACGGCAGGGCAGACGAGGCCAAGGCGCTGGCCCAGTACGCCATCCCCGAGGGCAAGGCCCTGCACGATCTGTTTTGCGACTGGTTGTGGGATCTTTTCACCAACATCGCTGAACGCCAAGGCGAGGAAGAATTGTATCAAACCCTGCGCCAGACCCAGGGTGGCTGGATGCTGAAACGCACCTGGCGTGGTTTTTTGGGTTTAAGCGTGAAGGAGCGGGTCTATTTGTCGGCCGAGATCATGCGGGCCCACCGCTGCGGCCCGGATCAGGATGGCGGATTGGCGGTAACGGACGAGGGCGACCATTATGCCATCGCCATGGACCCTTGCGGCTCCGGCGGCCGCATGCGGCGTGGCGACCCGGTGGACAACACCCCGTCAAGGCAAGGGCCGCCGTATAATTTCGGTGCCACCAAAAAGGCTTACGATTGGTCCTGGGGCCAGACCGGCGTGCCCTATTATTGCCTGCATTGCGCCATCAACGAAATTCTGCCCATGGAGTGGGGCGGCCATCCGCTTTGGGTTACGGGTTATGACGCCGACCCGCAAAAGCCCTGTTCGTGGAAATTTTATAAGCGGGCAGAAGATATTCCGGAAGACTATTATCGCCGGGTGGGGCGGCAAAAACCGGGCCCGGACGAGGGCGAATATTAAAACCAGAGGCGTTCCATGACTGAAGTTTCCCTATCCCGGATTTTGGCCTATTGGGCGGATCGGGACCCGGATAAACCCAGCCTGACCCACGAAGGCACCACCTTAAGCCGGGCGGAACTGGAGGCGCGCAGCAATCGCCTCGCCAGGGCCTATCAGGGGCTTGGCGTCAAGGCCGGCGATTTTGTTACGATCGCCCTGCCGAACGGCATTGAATTCATCGAGGCGGTTTTCGCCACCTGGAAGCTGGGCGCAACGCCACAGCCGGTGTCCTACCGTCTGCCCGATGGGGAACGCAGCCAGATCGTTGAATTGGCGGAACCCAGCCTGCTGGTTGGCGCCGCGCCGGGGTCGCATCAGGGCACGGCATGTCTAGGGGCGGGTTACCGCCCGGATCCGGCCCTGTCCGATGCGCCGCTACCGGAGGTCACGGCCAAATATTGGAAAGCCATGACCTCTGGCGGCTCAACCGGCCGGCCGAAACTGATCGTCTCCAAAGATCCGGCGGCAGCGGATCCGCTGGAGGAGAAATTTGGCCTTTCGCCGGGGCAGATCGCGTTGATACCTGGCCCGCTGTATCACAATGGGCCGTTTAGTTTGAGCATGATCGCCCTGCAAATGGGGCATCACCTGATCATCACCTCGCGCTTCGATGCAGCGGAAACCCTGGAACTGATCGACCGCCATGGCGTGCAACTGATGTATCTGGTGCCGACCATGATGCAACGTATGTGGCGCCTGCCCAGCGCCCAACGGGACAGCTATGACGTCAGCTCGTTGCAGGTGGTGTGGCATATGGCGGCGCCTTGTCCGGCCTGGCTGAAAGAGGTCTTTATCGAATGGTTCGGCGGCGATGTGCTGATGGAGCTGTATGGCGGCACCGAGGCCCAGGGGTTCACCACCATTTCGGGCACTGAGTGGTTAAGCCATCGCGGCTCGGTCGGCAAACCGCAGGATGGCTTCCAAATGAAGGTCGTGGATGATGCGGGCAACAGCCTGCCCAGCGGCGAAATCGGTGAAATATTTTTACTGCCCGATGCCGGGCAGGGCGCTACTTATTATTACATCGGGGCGGAAGCCAAGGCGGTCGACGGTGGTTGGGAATCCCTGGGCGATCTGGGCTATCTGGATGCCGAGGGCTATCTCTATCTGACCGACCGGCGCAGCGACATGATCCTATCGGGCGGCGCCAATATATATCCGGCGGAGGTGGAAGCGGCGATCGATCTGTATCCCGGCGTCCGGTCTTCGGCGGTGATTGGCCTGCCGGACGCGGATATGGGCAATCTGATACATGCCATCGTCGATGCTCCTGGCCAGGACTTGGATGTAGAAACACTGCTGGCGCATCTGAACCAGCATCTGGTGCGCTACAAGATCCCCCGGACCTTTGAATTTGTTTCCGAACCGTTGCGGGACGACGCCGGCAAGGTTCGCCGTCAGGCGTTGCGCGAACAGCGTCTCTAAATGTCTCTAAGGGTGCGATAGCCAGCCGCACCCTGCAATGCTATGGATGGCCATGCGAATTTGTATTTATGGCGCCGGGGCGATCGGCGGTTATATGGGGGCCTGCCTGGCGCGGGCCGGTTATGCGGTATCCCTGGTGGCCCGCGGGCCGCATATGCAGGCGATCCAGGCCAATGGCCTGACCCTAAGGATGGCCGGAGAAAGCTTTACCCAGGCGATTACCTGCACCGATGACCCGGCCGAATTGGGGCCGCAGGACTATGTCATCGTAACCCTGAAGGCCCATTCGGTACCTGCGGTCGTGGATCAACTGCCCAGCCTGTTTCACGACGATACGGCGGTGGTAATGGCGGTGAACGGTGTGCCCTGGTGGTATTTTTATGACCTGGAAGGCCCCTATCGCGACCGCCAACTTGAAAGCGTTGATCCGGGCGGCAGGCAATGGGCCGTGATCGAACCGCGCCGGGCCATTGGCTGCGTGGTTTATCCCGCCTGTGAAGTTGCCGAACCCGGGGTCATCGAACATATCGAAGGCGACCGCTTTTCCATCGGCGAACCCCAGGGTGAAAAAACCGAGCGCCTGCTGGCCCTGGCCGATGCCCTGCGCAAGGCCGGCCTGAAGGCGCCCATCAGACCCCGTATCCGTGACGAGATTTGGGTTAAGCTATGGGGCAATTTGAGCTTCAATCCCATTTCGGCCCTGACCGGCGCTACGCTGGAACAGATTTGCGGCGATCCGCGGACCCGGGCCCTGGCCCGCGCCATGATGGTGGAGGCCCAGGCTATTGGCGAGCGGTTGGGGGTGCGTTTTCCGGTGGATGTGGACCGCCGCATTGCGGGGGCGGAAGCGGTGGGCGCCCACAAGACCTCGATGTTGCAGGATCTGGAGCGGGGCCGGGCCATGGAAATCGACGCGCTGGTCGGCGCGGTCGCTGAATTGGGACGCCTTACGGCGGTGCCGACGCCGACCATCGATACCGTGCTGGCGCTGGTCCAACAAAGAGGCCGGATTGCGGGATGTTATCAATAAGCTGTCAATAACCTATTGATAGACTGGAGATCGCGCGAAAACGCCGTTGTGGAAAGAAGGCTCGCACCATGGCTAAAATTGAAAAGGCCCTGGCCATGCTGGCCGGCGGGGGCTCTGTAGGGGAAGAATTTTTCCAGCTCGCGACGGCGGCTCTGGTGCAGGGGCTGGGCTGTCGATGGGCCGGAATATCCTGCTTATCCGACGACAAAAGATCCGTTAGGCTGCTGGCTTCGACCGGCGCGGAGGCGCCGCTTGAACCGGGGCTCTTTGCCTTGGACGGCATGCCGGTGGCAGCGCTTTATGCGGCGCCTTCTTCAGGGCAACTGCATATCACCGAAGATTTGGCCGCCCGCTTCCCAAAATACCGGGATCTGCTTGGCATCGACCTGCATCGTTACAGCGCGGCGATTTTTTGCCATTCCGACGGCCGTCCCGCCGGACATGTATTCATCGTTGATGACCATGAGGTGACAAGGGGCGCGGAGGATTGGCGCTTCTTCGATTTGGTCTGCGGGCGGGTCGGTGCGGAATATTCCCTGCGCAGCGGTTTCGCGGGCAACACCTGGCTTGACAAGCTGGTGGATGGAACCGGCACCGCGCTTGTGGTCACCGATACTTCGGGCCAGATCGTGCTGGCCAACGACACCTATGCCAACTGGGCCGGCTTTCCAAGTAGCGCCGAAATGATTGGCGGCAATGTAGAACAATGGATTGATCCGAAAGACTGGGTCACGAACAAACGGGTCGTTTCAGGTCTTTTGCAACAGGATGCAGCCAACGCATATAAATGCCTGCTGCGTGACCGCCATGGTGTTCCCCGCGAAGTCGTGGCCGTCGCTGCCGTCGACCAGACCCCGGCCGGCACGCACATAGTGGCGTTGATGCGCGACAACAAGGCGCGTAACGATACAGAACGCGCCCGCCTGGAAAGCGAAGCGCGCTTGAAGGCCGTCATCGATAATGCCCCTTTCTCAATTATCTTGAAGGATGCCCAGGGACGTTATGTCACGATGAACAGGCAGGGCGAGGAATGGATGGGAACGACGGTTGCCGAAGCCGCCGGCAAATTTCCCGAGGCCCTCCACAAACTGAATTCCGGTGAACTCGATCGCCGCAGGGATCTCGAAGTATTGAATGAAGGCCGCATCGTCAATTACGAAGTCGATGGCATGGTAGACAACGCCCCGCGCACATTATGGGCCACGAAATTTCCGATCATCGGCGAGGCCGGGCAACCCATCGGGTTGGGTACCATTGTTTCCGATGTCACGGATCGCAAGCAGACCGAAGTTGTTATGCAGCAGAAAATGGAGGCAGCTGAAAAATCCAGCGATGCCAAAACCAGGTTTTTGGCGGCGGCCAGCCATGATTTGCGCCAGCCGCTGCATTCAATGGAATTGATGCTGGAAATCCTGGGCCGCATCGTGCAGGAGCCGGCGCAGCAGGAACTGGTCTCGGATATTGCCCAGGCGGCCACTATCGCGGCCGATCTGCTGAACCCCTTGTTGGATTACTCCCGCCTGGAAGCGGGCATGGTACAGCCCGAAATTGAGGACTTTTCCATTGCTTTGCTGCTGCGGGATATGGATGTGAGATTCCGCTCTCAGGCCGAGAAGGCCGGGCTGGAATTACGGATCGTGCCGTCCAATGCGATGATCCGAAGCGACCCTGTGCTGCTCTCTCTTATCGTTAGCAATTTTCTTTCGAATGCTGTGCGCTATACCGAAAGCGGACGTTTGCTATTGGGTTGCCGGCGTCAGGGCACAGCCCTCCGCATCGAAGTATGGGACACCGGGCCAGGCATGGCGGGCGAGCACCTGAACTCGATTTTTGAAGAGTTTCACCAGCTCGAAACGCCGACCCGTGATCGTGATAAAGGTCTTGGTCTCGGCCTTGCGATCGTCAGGGCTCAGGCGAGTTTATTGCAGCACAAGGTTCGGGTCTCGACCAAGCCGGGCCGGGGATCGACTTTCTCAATCGAGGTGCCATTGATTGGGGGCGCTGAACAACTTCGCCCTGCCATCGACCCTGAGTCCATTAAGCCCGAATTTCTAGCCGGGCTTCGCATGCTGATCCTGGAAGATAATTTAGGCATTCAGCGCGCGACCAAGGCGCTGCTGGAACGTTGGGGGTGCGAGGTGGTATTGGCGGCGAACGGCAACGAGGCGATGAATGTAATAGCCACCGATCAGGCAATGTTCGATCTTATTATCGCCGACTATCACCTGGAAGATGGCGACAACGGTGTCGATACCGTGCTGAAAATTCAGGAACTGTTGGAATATGATGTACCGGCGATCATCGTAACGGCGGATATTTCCAATGAAAGCCTGCGGCACGCGGACAAGAATAAATTTCCCTTATTGCAGAAACCATTCCGTCCGGCCGCGTTGCGCTCGGCTATCGCGCAATCAATCCTCAACCATGCGGCGGCATCTTGATTTTTGGATAGCGCATCAACCGGTCCCGTATGCCCGGCCCGTGAACGCCGGAGTCAGGCGAAGCCGTCGTCGGTTTTTGGGGTATCAAGCAGAGTGGAACTGGCAATGACGGCCTCGGTCCGGTTGCTGACCCCCAGGCTTTTGAAAATGCGGGTCATATGAACCTTCACGGTGCCCGGCGACAGGCCCAGTTCGGTAGCGATGGCCTTGTTTGATTTGCCTTCCGCCAAAAGGGCTAATACTTCCTTCTGCCTTGGCGTCAACACTTCGGACTGGTCGCCACGTTGCGGCCGCTGCGTAGCTGTTGGGACATCCAGCAGCGTTGCCGGCAAATAGACGCCGCCGGCCAAAATTAATCGTAATGCATTGATCATGACATCCGAGGACGCCGATTTCGGGATATAGCCCGATGCCCCCAGTTGAATAGCGTTACGCACATCGCTGGCGCGGTCCTTGACTGACATCACCACCACGGTTGTGTCGCTGTAGGCGTCACACAATGCTTTCAAATCAATCGGGCCGCCAAGGCCATCGAACATGAGATCGGTCAATACCAGATCAAAGCGTTCGTGTTGTTGCGGTGCCAACGCCAGCGCCTGATCCAGACTGTTGGCCTCCACAATTTCGACGTTTTCGTCCAATTGGCGCAAAACGTGGCGCAGCCCGGCACGAAAAATCGCGTGATCATCGACCGACAAAACTCTTAACCGACATTTCCCAAGTAATCTTCAAACTCAGCATGAGTATACAAAATAACACCATTTCTCAAAGAGTTGTTTCCTCCAATCGCTCGACACCTCCGATTTTGACGCGTTAGCGGCGTTCTGAATGCCATTTTTCGA
>JADHTB010000040.1 GCA_016776605.1 Alphaproteobacteria bacterium
CGAAAGACTAAACCACGGATAAATCCGCGGACCAATCAAGCATCAGAAAAATCAAGGCAAAGCCTTGCGTAAGGCACCGGTCCTAAAAAACACCGCCGCCCACGCTTCTCTTCCGAAAATCACAATGTCAAAGAGCAAAAATTAACTAACGATCCACACCGAAAGCCGGACAACCCTGAAGCCGTCCGCCCCGATGCGAAGCCGCTGTATAGAGAGGCCTATTGGGCAAGTCAACGCGCTTTTACCTAATTTCAATAAATAAAAGGGAAATTGCTTAAGCGTCCCTGGCGGGGCAGGCTACAGAGCCGGATATTATGTTAACAAGGTACTGGAATACCTTGAATTGTTTAGTAGAATCATTTACTTGATTTGAATCAATCCGGCCCGTGGCCGGCACAGCGTGACGGAACAGGCCATGGCCGCGATGCGCAAATGAGCGCGGCTAAATAGGCCGGCGTTACACGCGGTGTTAGACGCGCTGTTAGACGCGCTGTTAGACGCGGCGTTAGACGTGGTGGCGTATTGGAGGGCAAAGCGTGCAGTTAGTGGGATTGGTGGATCGCCTGTGGCGATCGGCGGCCTTGGCGGTCCGGCCATTATCGCGGCGGCGAAATGCCGTGGTGATAGCCTTGAGCCTGCTGACGGGTAGCGCGGTGGCAATCTACATAATGGCAAGCCCGCCCCGCCCGACCGCCCTCGCCGCGCATACCCCAAGCCAACAGCTTGCCCTGCCGCTGCTGCCAGTCTCCGTTGCCGCCGCGCCGCCCATAGCCATCTGGCGCACCGTGACCATCGCCCAAGGGGACACCTTGATGGCGTTATTGACACACAGCGGCAGCGACCGGACAACGGCGCATGCCGCCATTACCGCCCTGGCCAAGCAATATAATCCGCGCCGCCTGCGCCCAGGCCAGGAATTGACCTTGAAGTTCGACCCTCCGCACAGTGGCGCCACGGCGGATCGCCCGCCCCTGGTCCGGCTTTCCTTTGCCCCGAGCGTTGAACAGGAAATTCAAGTGAGCCTGAACGAGGGCGGGAAATTTATCTCCCAAACCATTCAAAAGCCGCTTGAAGCGCGCCTGCATCGGGCAGAAGCCGCGATCGATGACTCCCTCTATGTCGCCGCCAAGCGGGCCGGCCTGCCGGCGCCGATGATTGTCGAGCTGATCCGGCTGTATTCCTTCGACGTCGATTTTCAGCGCGACATCCAGCCTGGCGACCGTTTCGAGGTGCTATTTCAAGCCTTTTATGACGAGCGCGGCGTGTTGGCCAAGTATGGCGATATTCTGTACGCCAAGTTACGGGTACGAAGCACCGAGCTGCCGCTTTACCGCTTTGCCATGAAGGACGGCGGCGTCGACTATTTCAATAACGATGGCCATAGCGTGCGCAAGGCATTGATGAAGACGCCGGTGGATGGGGCGCGGCTGACCTCTAGGTTCGGGCGGCGCAAGCATCCCATACTGGGCTATGCCAAAATGCACCGGGGTATCGATTTCGGCGCACCAAAGGGTACGCCGGTGATGGCGGCGGGCGGCGGCGTCGTGGAAAGCGCCGGCTGGAACGGCGGCTATGGACGTTATTTGCGTATTCGCCATAACGGCCGTTACAAGACCGCCTATGCCCATCTGTCCGCCTTTCGCCGTGGCATCAAACGGGGTGCGCGGGTGAAACAGGGTCAAATCGTGGCTTATGTCGGCTCCACCGGGCGCTCGACGGGGCCGCATTTACATTACGAGATCCTGGTCGACAACCGGCGGGTCAATCCGCTTCGCCTGAAACTGCCCACCGGCCGCAAGCTGAAGGGCGTCGAATTGGCACGCTTCCACGATGTCTACAGCAGCACTAAGAAACTATTCGCCGCGACCGAGCCTCTGACCCGTCTGGCTGAAAGCCGGTAGATTCAGAGCAATTGAACCCGTCGCCTGGCTATTGGCAAATATAGTCTAACGCAGCCGATCCAGGCGCAGGCGATGGCGGTCGTCGGTCAGACGCCATACACTGGCCATGATGGCGGTTAATATACCCAAGCCGGTCGCGCCGGCGATCAGGAAGAGCAACAGGATCTGATATTTTACGGCCTGTTCCGGCACCACCCCCGCCAGGATCTGCCCCGTCATCATACCCGGCAGAAAGACCACGCCGGCGGCGGCCATGGAATTTAGCATCGGCGTGAAGCCGGTGCGCAGGGCCCGCTGGGCCACGGGCCGCATAGCCCGCCAGCGTGACATACCCAGGATCAGTTGCGCCTCGATACCCGCGCGCTCCTGCCGGGCCAGGCTGGTCAGACTGTCCAGCCCGAGGCTGATACCGGTCATGGCATTGCCCAGGATCATCCCGAACAGGGGAATGGCATAGCGTGGATCATACCAGGGATCGGGCCGCAGGGGGCCATTCAGGGCCAGCATGGTAACCACCATTCCCGCCACCAGCATGGTGGACGAGCCGATGCCATAGCCCCACCAACCCGCCAGACGGTGCTCCTGCCTGGCCAGAATTTCGCGCCCGGCGAAAAGCGCCATGACCAGGGCCACCAAGGCGGTCAGCCAAAGCGAGACAAAATTAAACAAGGTCTGCAAGACCAAACCGACCAGCAGCAATTGCACCGTCATGCGCAGGGCCGCCAGCAACATCCGCCCTTCCAGGCGCAGGCCCAGGAGCAGAGAAAGCCCGGCGTTGAAAAGCAACAACAGGGCCGCTAGCGCCAAATCAAGGTAGGAAAGTTCAATATAGCCGCTCATGACCCGGCCACCAATTGGCCTTGCTCCAGACGCAGGCCGCGGGCGGCCAGACGCGCTACCTGCGCCACGTCGTGACTGACCAGCAGGACCGAGACCCCCGCGGCCAGGCGCGCCCGCAGCAGAGCTTCGACCAGGGCGCAATTTTCAGGATCCAGGGCCGATGTGGGCTCGTCCAGCAGCAGCACCCGCGCCGTGCCCAGCAGACCACGGGCCAGGGCCAGACGCTGGCGTTCGCCGCTGGAAAGTTGCCCCACAAGCCCGGACAGCACCGCGTCGGGATCGGCGAAGCCCAGGCCGTCCAATAGTTCGCGGGCAGCCTGACCGTCAGGCATGTGATCTCCGACCCGGTCCATCCACCAGCCGGACTCGGCAGGTAGATAGGCGACCAGCCGGCGCCACTCGGGGGCCGGCACGCTGTCGCGGGGCCGCGCGGCCGCAGTGATCCGCCCCTGGTTGGGATCAAGGTCCACTATAGCGCGCAGCAGCAAGGACTTGCCCGCCCCCGACGGTCCCGTCAGGGCCAGGCATTCGCCTTCATCGATATGAAAAGATAATGGCCCCAGGCCCGGCCGATGCAGATCATCTACCCGCAGCATCACCACATCGCCGTCAGATCACTTGCCGGGCCATGGCCCGGCACCGGGCGTCATGCCTTAACGCGGCGCGATTACCATGGTCATCTGGCGGCCTTCCATTTTAGGGAACTGCTCGACCTTGGAGACAGACTCCAGATCATCGCGCACCCGTTCAAGGACTTTCAGGCCCAAATTCTGATGCGCCATTTCCCGGCCCCGGAAGCGCAAGGTAACTTTTACCTTATCACCACCGCCCAGAAACTTGTTCATCGCCCGCATCTTTACATCATAATCGTGATGATCGATGTTCGGGCGCATCTTGATTTCCTTAACCTCGATGACTTTTTGTTTCCGGCGGGCTTCGTTAGCCTTTTTCTGCGCCTCGAATTTGAACTTGCCATAGTCGAGTATCTTGCAGACCGGGGGTTTAGCCTCGGGGGCTATCTCCACCAGGTCGAGACCGACACCTTCGGCACGGTCCAGCGCATCGTCGAGGCTGACAACCCCAACGTTCTCTCCGGTCTCATCAACCAGGCGGACTGAACTGCTTTCAATCCGTTCGTTTATCCGCGGCCCGGATTGGGTCGGCGGCGTATTTGGAAAAAATCGGCGAGCGATTGTCGTAATCTCCTCATCTGTTATTAGGCCCGAAAACCAAGCAACGTAGCCACCACGGCCCGCGACATTAGCCCAGGGATAGTATTCAAGCGGTTAATAAAGCACCGATTAGGCCTGGCGATCAAGTTGTTAATCTACAATTCCTATCAGGCACCAGGCATGGCACCTTCTTTTGATAGCGCGGCAATGGCATCCGCCAGGGCCAGCACCTGCTGCCCTTTTTCGCCCAAACGGCGCAAGGCAATGCTGCCCTCCTCCGCCTCACGCTGGCCGACGGCGGCGATAATGGGCACTTTGGCCAGGGAATGCTCGCGCACTTTATAGCCGATTTTTTCGTTACGCAGATCGGTTTCCACCCGCAAACCCGCCGCCCGCATCGCCTGGGCCGCCGCTTCGGCATAGCCATCGGCATCATTGGTGATGGTGGTCACGACAACCTGTACGGGCGACAGCCATAAAGGCAAACGGCCCGCGTAATGTTCGATCAACACACCGATGAACCGTTCGAACGAGCCCAAAATAGCCCGGTGCAACATTACCGGGCGGTGGCGTTGGTTATCCTCGCCCACATAGGAGGCGTCAAGACGCTCGGGCAGATTGAAGTCAACTTGCAGCGTGCCGCACTGCCAGTCGCGGCCAATTGCATCGCGCAAGACGAACTCCAGCTTCGGGCCATAGAAGGCGCCCTCGCCCGGGTTCATCGCATACGGCAATCCTGTCGCCTCGATCGCCGTGCGCAAGGCATCCTCGGCCCGGTCCCAAATCTCGTCCGAGCCGACCCGCACGGGCGGCCGGTCGGCAAATTTAATCAGCACCTCCTCAAAGCCGAGGTCACGGTAGATCCGTTGCAACAGGTCGCAAAAGATCATCCCTTCGGAGGTGATTTGATCCACCGTGCAAAAGATATGCGCATCATCCTGGGTAAAGGCGCGCACGCGCATAAGACCGTGCAGCGCACCAGATGGTTCAAAGCGGTGACAGGAGCCGAATTCAGCCATGCGGAGCGGCAAGTCGCGGTAACTTTTCAGGTCGTGCCGGTAAATCTGCACGTGGCCCGGACAGTTCATCGGCTTCAAGGCAAAAATGCGCTCTTCCTGCTCGGTCGTGTACATATGCTCCTGGAAGGTTTCCCAATGCCCCGAAACCTCCCAGAATTTCCGGTCGAACAGCTGCGGCGTCTTGACTTCCTGATAGCCGCCCTCGGTCAAACGCTGGCGCATGTAGCTTTCCAATGCCCGGTAAAGCGCCCAGCCCTTGGGATGCCAGAACACCATGCCGGCGGCTTCTTCCTGGAAATGGAACAAATTCATCTCTCGGCCCAGACGGCGATGGTCGCGCTTTTCCGCCTCTTCCAAACGGTTCAAATAGGCATTCAATTCTTTTTTGTTGCGCCAGCAAGTGCCGTAAATCCGTTGCAACATCTGGTTACGGGAATCCCCCCGCCAATAGGCGCCGGCCACTTTCATCAGCTTGAAGGCATCGCCCAGTTTTCCGGTCGAGGGCAGATGCGGGCCCAGGCACAGGTCGGTAAATTCGCCCTGACTATAAACGCTGATCGGGTCATCTTCCGGTAGATCCGAGATGATCTCCGCCTTGTAATGCTCGCCAATGGAGGTGAAATAATCGATCGCCTTTTGCCGCGCCCAAACGTGACGTTCGATCGCCTCGTCCCGCGCCACGATCTCGGTCATGCGGACTTCCAGCTTGATCAGATCGTCGGGGGTGAAGGGTTCGGCCTTGGCAAAATCGTAATAGAAGCCGTCCTCGATCGCCGGTCCTATGGTGACCTGCAGATCGGGCCATAATTCCTTGGCCGCCTCGGCCAGTACGTGGGCGCAATCGTGGCGCAGAATTTCCAGCGCTTCGTCGCTTTGCCGGGCAACGATTTCTAGCGCCGCATCAGCCGTGATGGGCAGATTTAAATCAACCAAGGCACCATCGATGCGGGCGGCGATAGCGGCCTTGCCCAGGCCGGGACCAATGTCGTTGGCGACCTGTTCCGCCGTCACGACGCCTTCATATTGACGCACCGTGCCGTCTGGCAATGAAATGGCGACCATGTTCAAACCAATCTGAGTAAACAACCCGGAAACCACCACCAGAAGCAACCCGAGGGGCGGCCCAGGGGCGGTCTTTGCCGCAACTTAGGCGGAATGGCCGTACTGTCAAGCCGCGCTGTAACCCCAGAGGCAGTCCGGGTCATTTCATGGCCCCGGTCAATTTGCCATTCGGCCGCGCCGCCGATTTCAGGCGCCAAGCTTTTCCACCGCCGCCCAGACTCGATCAACGTCAAGCGCCGCCAGGTCGGGTTCGCGCAGGATGGCGACCTTGGCGCCGCGCGGGGCGCAGAGATTGGGGTCGGATTGATCCGAGAACAGAACCACCACGGGACAGTCCGAGGCGGCAGCCAGGTGCATGGGCCCGGTGTCATTGCCCACCGCCACCCGGGCATCGCGGGCGAGGCCCACCAGATCCTCGAGCCCAGTCTGGTCCGCCAGGTCGCGGACGCCAGGGCATTGTTCGGCCAGTACCCGGTTCAAAACCACCTCGTCCGCGCCACCGATCAGCACCGGCTGAATGGAGGCCGCCAGCAGCCGTCGGCAAAGGGCCAGATAATAATCCGCCGGCCAGCGTTTGGCCGGCCGATGGGCGGAGCCGCCGGGCACTACCAAGGCATAGGGTTGCAACAGTTCAAAGCGCGCGGTATCGGCGTTGACCCATGAGAGGTCCGGCGGCGGGACCGTGTCGATCCCGGCAATCCGCAACTGTTCCGCCTGACGCTCCAGGGTATGCATTCGATCGCGGTCAGGATTGCCATGAATGTGGCTGGCCCGGGAGGCAATGCCAGACCATTCCGGGCGCCGGCGGGCGGGGAAGGCATGGAGATACAGGCTGGAGCGGGACGAGGTTTGCAGATCATAGACCCGATCAAAACCGCCCTCCGCCAGACGGCGGCGCAGACGCAGCCATTCCGCGATTTGATGCCAGCCGGGCCGGTGATCCTGCCAGACCCTGTCAAACCAGGGACAATTCCCCATGAAGGTGGCAAAAGCGGGCGCTGTCAGCAGGGTGATTTGCGCCTTCGGGTGATAGGCCCGGATTGCCTTGAACGGACCCATGGACTGTACCAGATCACCCAAGGCACCATGGCGAATGACCAAAACCCGGTCCGCGCACATCTTAGGGCAACAGGGATTTGTAGACGGCCAGGATACGCTGACACATCAGCGCCACCGTGAAGTTCTGTTCCACGTTGGCCCGGCCATTTGCCGCCATGTTCTCGCGCTCCAACCGGTTCAGGCCCAAGGCCCAATCCAGAGTAGCGGCCAGAGCCGGCGCGTCGCCGGGCGGCACCAGCCAGCCGCTTTGTTCAGGCAGCACGGTTTCCCGCGCCCCGCCGTGGTCGGTGGCGATCACCGGCCGGCCCATGGCCTGCGCCTCTATCGCCACACGGCCAAAACCTTCCGGCCTGGTCGAGGCGGAGACGACGACGTCGGCTAGCATGTAGGCGGCCGCCATATCGCTGCAATGACCGACCAGGCGCACGACCTTTTCCAGGCCATGGCGGCTCACTTCCTTTTCCAATTCCTCGCGATAGGCCGTGCGGCCCTGATCACCACCCACCAGGACACAGCAAATATCCTGCCGTCCCAGGATTGCCAGCGCCTCGATCAAAACCCCTTGGCCCTTCCAGCTGGTCAAACGGCCGGGCAACATGACCACGGGACGATCATCTTCCAGGCGCCAGGCCTGGGAGATCTGGATAATGCGTTCCGCACTGACCTTGGCTGGATCGTGCAGTTCGGTATTGATGCCCCGATGAATTGTCACCAGACGGTCGTCGGGCACGCCATAGGTTTCGCGGACGTGCTGGGCCACGAAGTCGGATATGGCGATGACCCGGTCCCCCCTGGCCATCACCGCGTTGTAATGATGCTTCAAGCGGTTATGGCCATAGGCATTGTGAAAGGTCGTCACAAAAGGTTTCCCCGTTCGCCGCGCCGCGCTCAACGCGCTCCAGGCCGGGGCCCGGCTGCGGGCATGCACCAAATCGACACCATGGAGGTTAATCAGTTTCGCCAGGGCCTCGGCATTGCGCAGCATCCGCAAAGGCCGCTTGACCGCCAAGGGCAAATTCACGTGCTGGGCGCCGGCCCGCGCTAACTCGTGGGTCAGCAACCCGCCGGACGAGGCCACCATGGCGCGCCACCCAGCCGCGGTCAGCGCAGCCGCGGTCTGCACCGTGCCCCGTTCCACCCCACCCATTTCCATGGCCGGCAGCACTTGCAGCACCAAAGGCCCCGCTACTTCCGCGCCGTCAGCTTGGATGTTAGGTTCTAGTGTACTTTCCATTCTGATCGGCACGTCCATGACTATCGAAATTGAGCCCAAGTTCCTGATCCGTGAGGACGGAACAAGGATTGCCTACCATCATTCACCGGGCAGTGCACCTGGCGTGATATTTTGTGGCGGCTTTATGTCGGACATGACCGGCACCAAAGCCATGGCCCTGGAGGATGCCTGCCAAAAATCCGGGCGATCATACACCCGCTTTGACTACCGCGGCCATGGCCAATCGGGTGCTGAATTTGAAAGCGGAACAATCGGCCTTTGGGCAGAGGATGCGCTGGCCGTCCTTGATCAGGTCGCCCAGGGGCCGCAGATTATCGTCGGTTCTTCCATGGGCGGTTGGATCATGCTGTTGCTGGCCAGGGCCCGGCCGGACCGTATAGCCGGCCTGGTCGGCATTGCACCGGCGCCGGATTTTGTCCTGGCGATGTGGGATAATTTCCCGGACGAGATCAAGGCAACCTTAAAACGGGATGGCGTCTATTACGCACCGTCGGAATATTCCGAGGCGCCTTATGCGATCACCTTGCGGTTGATCGAAGACGGCCGCCGGCATCTGGTCCTGCAAGACTCGCTGAAAGTCGATTATCCGGTCCGCATCCTGCATGGCATGGCTGACCCGGACGTGCCCTGGCGACGGTCTTTGGAGATCGTGGAGCGTCTGCAAGGAGACGACATTGTCGTCACCTTTTCGAAAAGCGGCGATCACAGGCTATCCGAACCCGACGACATCGACCGCCTGCTTCATACGGTGGAGACCCTGGCGCACCGGGCCTCGTAACATCCGGCCCTCGTAACATCCGGGCCTTGCAATATGGGTAGCGGTCTGGACCGGCTGCTGGAAATGGATCAGCGTCCCAAATCAACACGTGAAATGGGTCATTGTGGCACATAACGCCATCCAGCGTTCGGAGTGTTTAGCTAATTTCCGCCATTTATCACGACACCATCCAATTGGCATGGGACTTGCAACATACGGGATGTAAGTCGATTGGCCATAGGCTGGGCGACTTGGTATTGACACATTGCTTATCTCTCCAATTGGTTGTTCGTGCCCTCAAACAACCGATCAGACTCAGGCGCGGTCCACTTCGGTGGCCCGCGCCTTTTTTCTTTGCGCCAACCTCCAACCATCGCACGGGCCGACTGAACCGGGCGGCGTCGCCGGCCAGTTTGTTCTCGCCATCTTGTCCCCACCACCTTGTCGGTGTCCCAATCCCCAATATGAGACACATAGCCGCCCCAAATTGGCACAGGGGTTCAGATAGGCCGCAAGGCATTCGAATAAGAAGTCGCTGGAATCCGCGAAATACATCGGCAGCGAATAGTTGGCACGTATCTTGCAAAATTATCCATGAAAGCCGCATGGCACGTCGCTTGGTGGCTTGAAATGATGCATTGCTTTTCTCACTCTCTAGTCGGTTGCCCGTGCCCTCAGGTGGCTGACTAAAATTCGGCGCTGATCGCGTATGTGATCAGCGCCGTCTCTCTTTCTGGCCACCGCGAAACCGGCCATGCGGGCCCTGCCAGGCTGGCCGGGCCCCGGGCGGACCGGGCCGGCTTAGTTGATCAAGCCGCCTTCGCCTTCGGTTTCCGCCGGTGGCGCCTCGGCGGTCGGGCCGGCCTGATGATGGATCAGGCGCCAACGCCGCCCTTCATGGACGAAAACATTGCTGGCAATCAGGTGGCTGCCTTCAATCTCTTCGTAACAGACCACATAGGCCATTTCGCCCCGCAAATGCGCCTGGGCGCCCAGGCATCGAACCTCTGGCGAGTCCGGATTTTTCAAGATTGCCCGCCAGCTTTCCAGGACCTCATCCCGGCCTTCCAACAGCCCCCAGCCCGGATGGATGCACGTAACCGCCGCCCCTTCGGCCCAAACCTCGACCATGGCGGCCATATCCCGGTCCGCGAAGGCGCGGTAGAACGCCTCATTGGCAAACAGCACCGCATCCAGTTCCGTCATAATGCGCTCCCCTAAACTCCCGTCGTCAATTTCGGCAGGTTTGCCTCACATCACATTTCGCATTTTTCTCGCCAAGGCGATAGACTAACCCGAAATCGTGCCAATGGAGGAGAGCAACATGGCCTATAGCGAAATTCTTTACGATGTCTCCGACAAGATCGCCACCATCACCTTGAATCGACCCCAGGCGCTGAACGCCTGGACCACCGTGATGGAAGGCGAGGTCCGTGCCGCCCTGACCGAAGCCTCGACCGACAGGGAGGTGGGCGCGATCATCCTGACCGGCGCGGGACGTGGGTTTTGTTCCGGCGCCGATATGAACAACCTCAATTCCATCCAACAAGGTGCCAGCAGCGGCGGCCCCACATCCGATAGCGTACGCGCCGTCGACAACGCTATTCCGGGCGGTCTGTCCCTGTCCAACGATTTCAGCCTGCGTTACACCTATTTCCCGACCGTGCCCAAGCCGATCATTGCCGCCATCAACGGCCCGGCGGCGGGCCTGGGCCTGATTATGTCGCTGTACTGCGACGTGCGCTTCGCCTCCGACGCGGCGGTCTTCTCCACCGCTTTTTCCCGCCGCGGTCTCATCGCCGAACATGGCATTTCCTGGATGCTGCCAAGATTGGTAGGTCACGCCAATGCTCTGGATATCACCCTTTCAGCCCGCAAGTTCGATGCCAACGAGGCCAAGGATATGGGCCTGGTCAGCAAAATTTTTCCCATGGACAGCTTCATGGATGAGGTCCGTGCTTACGCCACCGAAATGGCCACCCTGGCCTCGCCCCGGTCCATCCGGGTGATGAAACGGCAATTGTATCAGGCCCTCATGCAATCCCTGGAACATGCGGTACTGCTGGCGAACAGCGAAATGCCCGCCAGCTTTGAATCCGAGGATTTCAAAGAAGGCGTGGCGCATTTTGTCGAGCGCCGGGCGCCGAACTTCACGGGCAGATAAACAGCAATGCCCACGCATTCGAAAGACCACGCCATGCCAACCGTCCGCACAGCCATATCCGACATGCAAACCCAGCGCATCGGCGAGGTTTCGCGCATCGCCATTGGTGATCCGGACGTCATCCCGTTGTGGTTTGGCGAACCGGATCTGGATACGCCGGAATTTATCCGTCAAGCAGCCATGGATGCCATGCAGTCTGGGCAAACCCGCTATGTCAACAAGCGGGGCATTCCGGAATTGCGCCAGAACATTCTGGACTATACCCAGGCCCAGTTCGGCGTGGGCTTGGATCCGGAGCGGATCACGGTGACCGGTTCGGGCATGACGGCCATCATGATCGCCACGGAGACCCTTGTGAACAACGGTGATAACGTGGTGCTTATATCGCCGATCTGGCCAAACATATTTTATTGCGTGCAGACCATGGGCGGGGAAAGCCGTCATGTGCGCCTGGATTTGACCGAAACCGGCTGGCAGCTTGATCTGGATAAATTGTTTGACGCCTGTGATGAACGGACCAAGGCGATGTTTATCGCCTCGCCCTCCAATCCCACCGGTTGGATGATGGAGCCCGCGCAACAGCGGGCCGTATTGGATTTTTGCCGCGAACGCGGCATCTGGATCATTGCCGACGAAGTCTATCACCGCTTTGTCTATGACCGCCCCGTCGCCCCCTCTTTCCTGTCCATCGCCGAGCCTGACGATGCGCTTTACGTGGTGCACTCGATGTCGAAGGCCTGGGCCATGACAGGCTGGCGCTGTGGTTGGTTGGTGCACCCGGCGGAATTGGGCGACCGCATGGGCGATCTTTCGGGCATCAACAACACCGGTGCCACGACATTCGTGCAGCACGCGGCCGCAGTGGCGCTCCGCGACGGCGAGGATTTCGTGGCCGAGTTGGTAGAGCGCTGCCGGCGCGGCCGCGATCTGGTGCATCAACGCCTGGGCGGCATGGACCGCGTCAACCTGGCGGCGCCCAGGGCAGCCTTCTATGCCTTTCCCCAGATTATCGGCCTGGATGATGATCTGGAATTTGCCAAACGGCTGGTGCGCGAACAGCGCGTTGGCGTGGCGCCCGGGTCAGCCTTTGGCCCCGGCAACGAGGGCTTCCTGCGCCTGTGTTTCGCGAAGTCCGAGGCACAACTTTCCGCCGCCATGGACCGCATCGAAGCCGGCCTGAATACCCTTTAGGCTATTTTCGATTTTCATCGGGCCGCACGCCCATGATCGACATCGTGCGCGCTTTGTGCTGCCTCGATTGAACTTAATCGCGATTGTGGGATAGACTTGAGACGATCGCCGCGATTTTTCCTCGCGCGGGCGGTGACAGCGCCTATGAGTCGAATCCCACAAATGGTTACGGAACTCCATGAGCAAGGTACAACGCAAACTCACTACCATCCTGGCGGCCGATGTGGTCGGCTTCTCGAAGATGATGGGCAACGATGAAGGGGCAACCCTTGAGGCCTTAAAGTCCTGCCGCGCCATTATCGACGGCGGCATAGAAGAACATAACGGCCGTATTTTTGGCAGCGCCGGCGACTCCGTGATCGCGGATTTCTCAAGCCCGGTGCAGGCCGTGCTTTGCGCCAATGAGTTTCAAAATTTCCTGGCCGACCGTAACGATCAGGTCGACGAAAATCACCGCATGAGCTTTCGAGTCGGCATCAACATTGGCGATGTCATCATTGACGGCGACAATTTATTTGGCGACGGCGTCAATGTTGCCGCCCGCCTGGAAGCCATGGCAAGGCCCGGCGGTATTTGCGTATCCAGCAAGGTTTTTGATGAAGTGCGGCGCAAGCTGGACCTGCTTTTTGTCGATGGCGGCAGCCAGCAGCTAAAGAACATAGACGATCCGGTTAATGTCTATCACCTTGGCGAAGCTGACGAGACGCCCCGGACCGCGCCGCCACGGGGCGCGCCGGAGCGGGCCCGGACCGCTGATGAGAAACCCCGGGTGGCGGTTGGCACGATCAAGATCGTGGGTGGTGATGCCGAGACCGCCATCCTGGCCGAAGGTCTGCGCGATGTCATCCTGGGCGGTTTGGCGCGGCAGACTGCGCTGATCGTTTCCACGGCCGATGAACAAAAGGCTGAAAACGCGGATTTTTTGTTGGAGGGAGGTATCCGCGCTGCCGGCAACAAGTTGCGGCTAAGCTTTAATCTCAAGGACCTTGTCAAGGGTACGCAAGTCTGGTCGGAGCGTTACGACCGCACAACGGAGGATATCTTTGACCTTGAAGACGAAATTTCACAGTCGATCGTTTCGGAGTTGCGCATTCGGCTCAAAGCGTTGGAGTTTGAGAAACTAGAGAACACTGACGACGAGAGTTTGAGCGTGCCCGAGCTGTTGTCAAAGGCAGCTGGTTATTTCGTTCGGTCATACGGCAATAATGATACCGCGGCGCGGATTCTGGCCTTGGCGATCGAACGCAAGCCGGACAATTCAATGGCGCAGGCGATGATGGCGATGTGCCGATTACGGGAACAGGAGTTCAGCCCCTTTGCTTTCACGCCCGAGGCGCGGCAGGCGGTGCTGGCACAAACCAGCTTGGCGGTAAGCTTGGATCAATCAAGCTATTTTGCTCATCTGGCCGCCGCTGTTGCCGAGCAGGACCTTTTGGGAAATTTCCGCGACGCCTTCATGCATGCGGAAACAGCCTTGGCGGCCAATCCTAATTTCACTCAGGGCCAGGCCATGGCTGGGATCACCAAATGCCACGTAGGAGACCGTGAAGAAGGCATCGCACAAATTCGCCGCGCGATTGACGCCAATAAGGACGATCCGAACCGGTTTCGCCACCTTCGCGAATTGGCGGTAGCCCTTTTTCTCAACGGAGAGGCCGAGGAAGCCGCCGATACCGTCCGCCGGCTTATCCAGCAGGCCCCGGACCTGTGCCGCAATGGTTTGGTCTCCGCCAGTATTTACTGGCATGCGGGTGCCAAAGCGCAGGCCCGGACCTGCATTGCGGAACTATTGCAGCGCCACCCAACGCTCAATTCGGCCAACATCAGGAAAACTCAGTTCGCCGATCAGGAGGCCGCGGATCGTTTCCTATCGGGTTTGCAATCGGCCGGTCTTCCCGGTCCATGATCTCGCCGACGGGCTAAACCTGAGCCGAGGGCACGCGGGGATGATCTCAGTAGGTCCCTATCAGCGCACGGGTATTACAGGCGGTAAAAGCGTTTCGCGCTGTCATGGAACAGGGCGGTGCGTTCCCCTATTGAGCAATCGTCGATCATTCGGGCAATGGCGCTGACCTGGGCGACATAACCGATGCGCAGGCCGGCAACCGGAAAGTTGGAGGCGAACATGCAGCGGGCGAAGCCGAAAATCTCTATCGCTTCGCGAACCACCCGCCGATTGTCGAGATAATCCCAGGCCGCCCCGGCCAGGCCCAGCTCCGATATTTTCAGATGCACATGCTCCATGGCCGCCAATGCCGTCATGCCCCGGCGCCATTCCGCCAGGCCGGCTTCGCCGCGGTCCCAGGCCAGTCCGGTATGTTCGACCACGATGGGCAGGTCGGGGTAAAGGGCACAGACCTCCGCTGCCTCCGCCAGGTGCCAGAACGGCACCCGCAAATCCCAAGACAGGCCGAATTGCCGCAACAGACCCAGACCCTGGCGCCAGGCCGGGTCCTGCATACTGGCCGGTAGGCCGCGCACACTGTCCCGCGTGTCAGCGCTGGCCGACGTTCTTGGCTTGCTGCGTATGCCCCGCACGGCGGGGAAAGCGGCCTGGGCGGCCAGCACCTGGGCGCTATCGGGCTGGTGCAACCAGGCATGGGCCACGATGGCATCGGGCAGGCCGGCCGCCGCCATCCCGCCGGACAGCCAGCGCGTCTCTTTCACTTGATCATCGCGGTCGGCCTCCGCCTCCACATGCACGGTCTTGACCACCCGCAACGGAGCCGCGTCGGCGCGATAGTCGGCGGCGCTGTAATTCCGTTTCAAGGCATCGTAATTGCCCAGCAGAAAATGCTCTTCCTGCCGGTCCGTCAGCCAAGGGTAGTGAACAGCCTGCAAATCGAACAAGTGATGATGGCTGTCAATTATATCGAAATCCAGATCCAGACCGGTAAAGTCCGGCATATTCCGGGGCGTGGAAAGATCCTCGGCCATGTGGCCTCCCAATTGGAAATTGCTCTAGTGGTCCGATTCTAACAGATGGTTCCCATTCGTGAGGATCAAAAGACCACGAGACTCTGAAGAACAGCGGTGCGCACCACTAGAAGCCAACATTAATACCAAAGAAGAAACGGATATTATTGCCCTGCCTGCCTTCCGCGAACACGCCCTCGGTCAGGGGCTTGCCCATTTCCAGGGTCATACGGACATCATTCGGCAACAATGTGCGCACGCCAAGGCCGGCGGAGGCGATGGAAACCTTTGAACCCATATTTCCCAAGTAGCCCCGATATTTACTGCCTTAACACTGGTATTATGCTATAAGAATCAACGTGTTGAGGCATAAATGGAGCGGTGAAAATGGCGCACCCGATGGGTGAATCGAAACAAGGCGAACTCAGGG
>JADHTB010000023.1 GCA_016776605.1 Alphaproteobacteria bacterium
CGTCCGGCATGTTCCTATATGGCCCGGGTCCGCATCCAGGTTAGAGCAGGAGATCATCTTGTCGTGCGGGAGGGAACCGGCGCCGGCCATTGTGAAGCCAATAACATTGGTGAAGCGCACGAAAACGCCCTCAAGGAAGCCGAGACCGATGCCACCAAGCGTGCGCTTTCGACCTTCGGCAACTCGTTCGGGCTGGCGTTATATGACAAGGAACAACGCTATGTGCGAAAAATGCCCAAAAAACGCGCCGCAAGCATTAAAAAAGGCGATGTTGTCTGGGTGGCACTTTCCGAAGGCGGCACCCTGGCGGAGTACCACGACGACCCGGTCGCCTACTGCAGCGCCATTCGCCATAACCTGGAAGCTTTGCTCGATCGCGACCAATTGCTGCTGTTCTGGAAGGATAACGCCGGGACAATCGAAGATATGCGCAAGGCACTGCCCACCTTGCGGACCGAGGGAGGGCAGCATTACGCCGACGTGCTGGGCAATATCTATTCGACGCGTCTGCAGGCATTAACCGACGACGGGGAAATAGCAGCTGCCGCAACGGATGGCCTTCCCGACGAATTGTCTGATCAACTACCCAATACGGAAATTGCCAGCAATACGGTGGTTCCCATCGGCACGCAGAGGCGCCTTCGCGACAAACCACATCTCGTATTCGTCGCCACCCAATCGTGCTTGATCTGTGGTCGAACGCCATGCCAGGCCCATCACATTCGTTTCGCGCAGCCGCGCGCCATGGGCATAAAGGTGGGCGATGAATGGACGGTGCCGCTTTGCCTCACCCATCACCGGGCGCTTCATGACGCCGGCAACGAGGCTGATTGGTGGGCAAAACATAGACTCGATCCGCTTAAGTCAGCGGCAGAATTGTGGCGAGACTCGCGCGGCATTCAGGCCGCGGAATGACCCCAACGCCATGTCCCAAACGGACAGAGGCACAACAAGGCAGCCGCGCTAACCGGCGATGCCAACACAATCTTAGCCAAACTCGATCGGATTTGAAACATGGAGAATGATGAGCCGGCGGCAATTAAGGGACACAAGGGGTTCCGGCCCGGATTGAGCGGCAATCCAAAAGGCCGGCCGAAGGGTTCAAAAAACAAAGCCACGCTTTTGGCAATGAGTATCCTTGACGAGGAAGCCGAAAAAATCACCCGCGCCATCGTGCAAAAGGCGGTCAACGGCGATGAGAGCGCGATGCGGCTGTGCTTTGAACGGCTGGTTGGAAAGGTCAAAGGCCGGCCAATCGATTTAGACCTAGGCGACCTTCAGACCGGCAGGGCGCTGCGTATCGCCCATGTGCGCATTTCCGTGGCCCTGAGAAACGGCGTGATCACGCCCGACGAAGCGAATGCGCTGATACCACTCCTGGAAAGCGCGGAACGGTGCCAGGAACGAAACCTGTTCTACCATCCGATCGATTTGAATGAATTTCTGGGAATATCGAACAAAGAATAAGGCCATGAGCGATTTGTCCTACACGTCAAAATTTAGGCGGCGCACAAGAATCGGTGGGCCATAACACCGCAGGTATTAGGTTAGATCGTCTGGACTGTCTGGAGCCATCAATGCTGCCGATATCTGCATCGGCGATGGCCGTCTTCAATGAAAGCGCGGAAGAGTCAACCGCCGGAGGGTCAATTTTGACTTTGGCGATGTGAATTCCATCGCGGGCTTAGTCTATGCCCATGGCTGCATAATATTTGCGGTTGGACACGGCGAACTCACCCCCGAGGAAGCAAACGCAATGTTGCCACTTATCTTGAGTGGCATAAAAAGCGTGAGAGTAGCCGAAAACAATCAGAAACGGATCAATACCAGTATTGCAAATGAGCTTGCAGTTCTTCGAATGACTGCGTCATCGGTTGCTGACGATGACAGTCAGGAGGCTCAAGAATCCTGATATAGGATTTCAATTTCCGATTCGTCCTAATTGTAGATCAATTGTTTTTTCAATTAGAATTCGTTTGGCCGCATGGCCCGGCGCTGTATGCTGCTGGATCAGGCCTGAAGCGCAACACCTTCCGGCGGGCTTTAGCTCTTTTCTCGTGCTGGTGATCGTGGTAATAGCCATTTCGCTCGGTCTCCGGCTGAGCATCTGAGGCCCCTGTGGCGGAATTGGCAGACGCGACAGACTCAAAATCTGTTGTCCTTACGGACGTCCCCGTTCGAGTCGGGGCAGGGGCACCAATCTTTTAAGGCGTTAGCGGTGTGAACTGCTAGCGCCTTTTCTCTGCCGTGCTTCGGGTAAGCGGGGGGTAAGCAGGGGGACCTCAGGGCGGCATTCACCGCCGCCGCCGTATCATACGCCTGAGGGGTGATAGGTTCGGCACGGTTCCGAACAGCTAGTCTGGCAGGCGGTCGCCGTGGCGGGCTTTGTAGCGGGCATTGAAATACCAGGACAGCACGACGAACACGCTGATGGCCACGGCGCCGACGGCCAAAACCAGGAAAAAGGTGAATTCGGACCAGGTGATCCACAACGCCAGAGGCGTCAACATGCCGACAAAGCCAAAGAACATCAGCGCCAGTTCCAACGCCCTGTCGGGTATGGTGGTCAGCAATTTACCCGGCATGATCCATCCCATCAAAATCGCGCCAGAGCGCATTACCGGCCAGAGCGCATTCGAAGAAAATGCGCTCGGACTCTTAAAAATAGAGCAATTGAAAATTGCTCTGGTCGACTTGGTTGGGGCGGCAGGGATCGAACCTGCGATCACGGGATCAAAACCCGATGCCTTACCACTTGGCTACGCCCCAATTCGACGACGGGCAATATAGGCATCGAAACCTTTAGAAACAACGCTCTTGGCAGGGAAAAATGCGCTTATTTTGCGGCCCATTTTGCCAGCCTTTTCTGGGGGCCATTTCAAGTTGCTATTTCGCCGCGCTATTTCGCCCTGCCGCCGGCTTCCTGGCGGCGCCGGTCCGGCCAGGCGACAATGACGCCATAACAACTTATCGCCGCGATACCCCAGGCCAGGGCGGTGCCGGGCGCGAACGAGGCCAGCAAGCCGGGCAGCCCCGCCAGGCCCAGATAGATCAGCAGGCCCCACCGCCAGGGCATCCGCCGATACAGGAAATGGTGCAAATGGCTGCGGTCAGAGGCAAAGGGCGAGCGGCCACGGGCCACGCGCACGGCCATGACCCGCAGACAATCGGCGACGGGTATCAAAAACCACAGCGCCACCAGATCCGCCGGCAACGTGGCAAAGGCGGTGTCATAGACATAAATCGTCAGCAGCGCGAAGGTGAAGCTGAGGAAATAGCTGCCCGAATCGCCCAGAAACAAGCGGCCCCGCAGGTTGAATGCCAGGGTCACCACCAACGCCGCGCCCAAGGACAATAACACCAGACGCAAATGATCCGGCGCGAACAGCAGCAATTCCAGGCACCAGAACAGGCTGAGACCGATGACCAGGCCATTCTTGCCGTCAGCCATATTGATGGCATTTTGCAAGCCGACGATGCAGATGGCCGTAAAAACCAGGGCGAATGGTCCCAGAAAAACTGCCTGGCCTAGAAAGCTGATATGCAAAAAAGTCACCAGCAGGGCCGGTACCACTTCTAAAACAGCCAGGGCTATCAACAGGGACAGCAACAGCCGGTAGGTCGGGCGGATATGGGCCCGGTCATCCAGCAGGCCCAGCAACAAACACACCGTTCCGGCGGCGGCCACGGTCAGGTAGAGGGGCAAAAAATCCGTCGTCAGCGCGCCATGCAGCAGCGCCAGCAGGGTAGGCAGGGCAATCGCCAGGCCACCGGCCAAGGGCGTAATGGTGGGATGAATTTTGCGCTGGCCATCCGGGGCATCCAATATCCCCAGCCGTTCGCTGATCGGCAGCGCAAAGACGCAAATCAACGCGCTGATCGCGGCCGCCGCCGCGACTGCAACTAGGTCCAACGCTGCACTGCCCCAAACCCCGTTGATAGCCCCGCTCCTTCACGTTGACGCGCCCCATGGGAGCGCGTAATGAGTGCCCAACCCAGTCCCTGCCGATCAGGCGAAATGACGGTTGATTCGAATCTATGCGCGAATGCTACCATAAGCCAGTGCTTCGTTTATCGTGACTTGTATGCTGGTCCCGGCAATTGCGTCAGATAGACGATTAATGCCGCGCGGGCAAGCAAGGGGGCGCAGGCCCCTGGACCATGCTTTTCCGCCGGAAGAAACCACAGCGGTTTTAAAGCGATGGAGCGTATGACGAACCTGCTTACCGGCGCGGCCGGATTTATCGGCTTTCACGTGGCCCAGCGGCTGCTGGACCAGGGGGAAAGGGTGGTCGGTGTCGACAATCTTAATCCGTACTATTCAACAACCTTGAAGGAAGACCGCCTGCGGCAATTGCTGGCGCATCCCAACTTTACCTTCCATCAGGTCAATATCGCTGATCGTGGCGCCATGCAGGAGGCCGTCGGTGATCTGAAAATCACCTCGATCATCCACCTCGCCGCCCAGGCCGGGGTCCGCTATTCCATCGAAAACCCGTTCGCCTATGTCGAGGCGAATTTGATCGGCCATATGGTTATTCTGGAATTGGCCCGCCAGCAATCGGCCCTGAAGCATATGGTTTATGCCTCTTCCTCCTCTGTTTATGGCGGCAACACCAAGTTGCCCTTTTCCGAAGAAGACCGGGTCGATCAGCCGATTTCCCTTTATGCCGCGACCAAGAAATCGGACGAATTGCTGTCCTACTCCTATGCCCATCTGTACGGTATTCCGCTAACCGGCCTGCGCTTTTTCACGGTCTATGGCCCCTGGGGCCGGCCGGACATGGCGTTATGGCTGTTTACCGATGCCATCCTGGCCGGGCGGCCAATCAAAATATTCAATCATGGCGATATGCAACGGGACTTCACCTATGTGGACGACATTGTCTCGGGCGTACTGGCGGCGCGCGACCACCCGCCCGGCACGGAAGGGGCGGCCACGGTGCCGCATCGGATCTACAACATCGGCAACAATCATCCCGAACCCCTGTTGCGCCTGATCGAGGTATTGGAAGACGCCCTGGGCCGCAAGGCGGAGCGCAGATTGGAGCCGATGCAGCCGGGCGATGTTAAAAGTACCTATGCCGACCTGACCGCCATCGAACGGGATCTGGGTTTTCGGCCGACCATCACCATTGAAGAGGGTATCCCCCGGTTCACCGCCTGGTTCCGGGACTACCACAAGCTTTAGAGCATTTTTGAGATTGAACTACCCGCCCGCTCCCCCGTCCCGGCCACCCATTAATGGTACCCTGTGGGTGGTCGGGACGGGGGAGCGGGTGGCTTGGTGATTTGATGAATATCAATAATAGTCTGGCATGACGAATAAAGCGCGGACACCGGGCCGTATCGAGGCGCCGGGCCGGGGCATCACCTGCATGATAGGCGGCAGCCTGCTGTTGACCATGAATGATGCCGTGGTGAAGTGGGTTTCAAGTGATTTTCAACTGGGGCAGATACTGCTGTCGCGCGGCCTGGCGGCCCTGGTCGTCATCACGCTGGTGCTATACTGGCGGAAAGAGTTCAACATCTTTCAGGTCAGATACCCCAAGCTGCAATTGCTGCGCGCCGTGCTGATGATTGCCGGCACCTATCTGTTCATTTCTGGCCTGCGCCTGATGCCGTTGGCGGAGAATGTCGCCGTCGCCTTTGTCGGGCCGATTTTCGTCACCGCCCTGGCGCCCCTGATCCTGGCCGAACGGGTTGGCTGGCGCCGCTGGACCGCCGTGCTGGTGGGTTTCGCCGGCGTTCTGGTGATGTTGCGGCCCGGCGGCGATAGCCTGAATTGGGCCGCGCTGTTTCCCGCCGGCGCGGCCTTGTGCGGCGCCCTTCGCGACCTGCTGACCCGGCGCATTTCACACACAGAGGCATCCGGCACCACCCTGTTCTATTCGACCCTGGGGGTGACCCTGGCCGGCGCGGTCGTGGCGCCGCTCGGCTGGCAGCCGCCGGGCATGGTTGATCTGAGCCTGTTCGCCCTGGCCGGCGTATTATTGTGCGCCGCACATTTTTTGCATATCGAGACCTTCCGCTTTGCCGAAGCCGCCCTGGTGACACCGTTCAAATATTCCTCGCTGTTGTGGGCCGGCGCGATCGGCTTTCTGATCTGGGGCGATACGCCCGACCGCTGGACAGTGCTGGGTGCCGCCTTGTTGATCGGCAGCGGCCTGTACATATTTCACAGGGAAAGCCGGCAATCTGCTATCTTGGCGCCATGACAAATATCTCTCACCCCCCCGTTCTGATCACCGGCGGTGCCGGTTATATTGGCAGCCATGCCATGCTGGCCCTGTTGGACAACGGCCGGAAGGTTGTCGTGGTGGATGACCTCTCCACCGGCCGGCGCGCCGCGGTGCCTGGCGCGGTCCCGTTTTACCAGGGCAAGGTTGACGATGGGGCCCTGATCGGCCGGATTATCGCCGAACATGGCTGCGTTGCGGTGATGCATTTCGCCGGCTCCATCATCGTGCCGGAATCGGTGGAAAAGCCCCTGGATTATTATCAAAACAATGTGGTCGGCAGCGCCCAGCTGCTGCGCGCCTGCCTGGATAACGGCATCAAGAATTTCGTCTTTTCTTCCACGGCCGCCGTGTATGACGGCAACGCCGGGGGGGCGGTGCCGCTGACCGAAGATGCCAATCTGGCCCCGGCCAGTCCCTATGGCCGCAGCAAGCTGATGACCGAATGGATGCTGCGCGATATCGCCGCCGCCACCGATCTGCGCTGTGCGGTGCTGCGCTATTTCAACGTGGCCGGCGCCGATCAGGCCGGGCGGGCGGGGCAATATACCAAAGCCGCGACCCATCTGATCAAACGGGCCTGCCAGACCGCGCTGGGCGGCCTGCCCCATATAGACGTCTTCGGGGATGATTACCCGACCCCTGACGGCACCTGCGTACGGGACTATATTCACGTCAGCGATCTGGCCCAGGCCCATCTGGCGGTCCTGGATCATATTGCCGATAACAGCGGCAGTCTCACCCTGAATTGCGGTTACGGCCAGGGTTTTTCGGTGACCCAGGTGCTTGATATGGTGGATCAGGTGGCCAAGGACATGCTGGGCAAGGGCCCCATGTTGCGCCGGCCGGGGCCGCGCCGGGCCGGCGATCCGGCCAGCCTGATCGCCGGGACAAGCCGCATTCGGGAAACTCTGAACTGGCAACCGAAATATGATGATCTGGCGGTGATGGTCACGACCGCCATGGCCTGGGAAAAGAAATTAATGGACGGGACGGATATATGAACGCGCGGCAGCTGGCGGACGAGGTCGAAACGGCAATCCGGGAATCCGTCGCCGTCAAGGAACGGCTGCTGGCGGCCGGTATTGGCGCCCAGCTATCGGACATGGCCGACAGGGTGGCCCAGGCCATCGCCGGCGGGGGCAAAGTTTTGTTATGCGGCAACGGTGGTTCGGCCGCCGATGCCCAGCATCTGGCCGGGGAATTCCTGGTCCGCCTGCGCGGCTCGTTGAACCGGGACGCCTTGCCGGCGCTGTCCCTTATCACCGACAGCTCGACACTGACCGCCTGCGCCAATGATTATGGTTTCGAGCAGATCTTTGCCCGCCCCCTGCAGGCCCTGGGACAAAAGGGCGACGTCCTGCTGGCGATCACCACTTCGGGCAATTCGGCCAATGTATTGGCCGCCCTGGCCGTGGCCAAGAGCCAGGGGTTGATCAGCCTTGGTTTTTTGGGCGGCGACGGCGGCAAGGCCCTGGAACAGTGCGATCAGGCCATCGTGGTGCCCAGCCATGACACCAACCGTATTCAGGAAAGCCACATCATGCTGGGCCACCTCCTGGTGCAGGGGGTGGAAGAGATTTTACTGGCACGCGGACATATCAGCAAAATCAGCTAAACCACCAGCCGGGAGGAAACCATCATGAGCGATACTGTTCTTTACGAAGCCGACGGCGCGATCGCCACCATCACCCTGAACCGCCCGGACCGGCTGAACGCCATGAACAAAGAGTTGATGGCCACCATGGTCGATACCTTGGAGCGCGTGGCCTCGGATCCAGCCATTCGGGTGCTTATTCTGACCGGCGCAGGCCGGGGCTTTTGCGCCGGCGGGGATCTTGGCGGCATGGCCGACGGTGAATTCAAGGAAGCGCTACCCATCGAGAAACGCATCGCCGATTTGCGCCATGCCATGCGCACTTCGCAGCGGCTGCGGGAAAGCGCCTTTATCTCCATCGCCGCCATCAACGGCGCCTGCGCCGGGGCCGGGCTATCATGGGCCCTGGCCTGCGATCTGCGCTATGCCGCGCAGTCGGCCAAATTCTCCACCGCCTTTTTGAATGCGGGCCTGTCCGGTGATTTCGGCGGCACCTTTACCCTGACCCAGATTGTCGGCACCGCCAAGGCGCGGGAGTTGTATCTGCTGTCGGAACGTTTCACGGCGGAGGACGCAGGGCGCCTGGGGCTGGTATCGGAAGTCCTGGCTGATGACGACCTGATGGCCCATGTCCGTGGCAAGGCCCAACAGCTGGCCGGGTCGGCGCCCATCGCGCTGCGCCGTATCAAGGAGAATTTGAACGACGCCACCCGTTTGAGCATGCCCGAGGCCATGGACCGCGAGGCAGAGCGTCACAGCCATTGCGGCACTACCGAAGACAACACCGAGGCCGCCAAGGCGTTTCTGGAAAAACGTAAACCGGTGTTCAAGAACCGCTGATGAATGGGTGAGCGGTCAAATGGACCAGAATATCCCGGAACTGCTCTAGCCGGTTGCCAGAGGCGCGGGCAGGCATTATTGAGGGTTTCCGCATCTCCGGTTTAAGAAGTATTGCCATGACAGAGACAAAATCCACCCCCCCGGGGCCTATGCAATTCATGCCCCGGCAAAGCATCGAACAGGTCGAAGAAGGCTTTGATCTGGCGCCCAAATTTGACGCCGATGGTCTAATTCCCGTCGTGACGTCCGATGCCGCCAGCGGCGAGATGCTCATGCACGGCTATATGAATGATGAGGCCCTGCGCCGCACCATCGAAACCGGCGAGGCGCATTATTACAGCCGCAGCCGGCAGACGCTGTGGCACAAGGGGGCAACCTCGGGCCTGGTGCAGCGGGTCGTGGAAATGCGGATTGACGACGATCAGGATTCGGTTTGGCTGCGAGTTGACGTCACGGGCGGCGCCTCTTGCCACGTCGGCTATCGCTCCTGCTTTTACCGCTCTATTCCCCTGGGCCCGGCCGGCAATGGCGCCGCGCCGCGCCTGCAATTCGAAGAAACCGAAAAAGTCTTCGATCCACAGGTGGTTTACGGCGACGCCCCCAATCCGACGAAGTTGTAGTCTATTTTCGAGATTGACCCGGCCACCCGCTCCCCCGGCCCCAAATCGTCTAACCCAGGTTCCGCAGCAGAAAGCGGAAATTGATCGAGGTTGAGGGTTCCACGTCGCGGTCACGGGTAAAATTCCGTTTAACCGTGAGGCTAAAGCCTATGCATTCGTCCAAATATTGCAGACCGGCGCCAGCCCTAACCTGATTGCCACCGTTCTTCAGGTCACGGCGGCTTTCCATCGTGGCGATCCAACGCGGGTCGATCTCCCAGCGCAGATAATTGTATATTTCCTCCCGCGCCTCGAATTGATCAGAGAGCTGTTCCTGGTCCAAGGCAACATAGTTTGTGTCGAAACGCAGATTCTTGGGACCAATGGAAAAATAGATTTCGTTGCGGCGCAGGGCTAACGTGTCGCGGTCCAGACGAAGTCGGTTGGTCAGGTCAAAAAACGCCGAGGGCGCGACGGTCAAGGCCATGACATAGTCTGATCGATGGTCATCCAACCCGGATTGTTGGGCAAAGGTATCATCATTTTTGACACGAAAGACCTGGCCTGCCGTCAGGCTGGTATAGCCGCCCGAAGCGCCATAGGCTGACGCTTTCAGGCCCAGATTGGCGCGCGGTCCGCTTTCAACCCGGTCATGGCCGGGGAAGCGGTTCAGGCTGAAAAGATTGGTTTCGTCAAATTCCAGGCTGCGGCTGTCTTCATTGGGAAGCTCCTTTGGATTGCCGCCATAGGGGGTGAGGATCACCTGTGCGACCGGTTCAATGACCTGACGCACGCTGCCTTCACGACGGACAAAGGGAAAGCGCCAATCCAAGGCGACCGTGGGGCGCAGGCGCGTCTGCAGGTTGTTGCTGGCCGCGCTTCCGGTATCGCCGGCGGCGGTATAACCGTTCAACCAATAAAGATCCAGCCCCAGGCCGGTGGTCAGCGTGTAGATATCGCCGGCCGGGGCGACATAGGGGAATTTCCAGCTGCCATCGGCACTGAGGCGCCGGCTGTCGTAGCTTTCCCGGCGATAGAGTGAAACCGCGGAAGCATCGAAATAGAGCCGGCCCGGCAGGCGTTCGGGTTGCAGGGTCACGGAATAGTCCAGCAGCGGCGCTACATAGGGCGTCGTGCCCGGGTCGTCATCCACGTTCAGGCCTTGGAAAGTATAGGTCGAAGCCGACATGTACTGCCGGCCGCGAAAGCCCTCCGCAAACAGATTTGAGGTCAGGACGTCATCGTTCCTGAAACCATAGCGGCTGAGATAGGTATCATCGGTGGCCCTGTCCAGATTGAAACCCCAGCGCCAGGTGTCATCAACATCAAACCGGCCCGAGGCATCGACATGACCGCGAAATTCCTTCTTGTCCAGGCGGCCATTGTTGCTGTCGCGCTTGTCCGTATGGGTCAGGCTGGCTGTCCCGGCATAGCCGCCCTTGGCGGTCAAGGCGCGGTATTCGCTGGTCAGAACGACGCCTTCTTCCGTGGTGAAGATCGGTGCGAATGTGAGGTCCCGGTCCTGTTCGATGGCCCAGAAATAGGGCGCCTGGATGGTCGTGCCCAGATCCGATGTCGTGCCGAACTCCGGCGGCAGAAAGCCGCTCTTGCGCCGGACCGATGGATCGGCATGGCGGAAATACGGGGTATAGGCAATAGGCACGCCATATACTTCCAGCATCGCGTCGCGGTATTCAATCTCGTGGGCGCGGCGGTGATAGATCACCCGGGCCGCCTTCAACTGCCACAAGGGCGCCCGGTCCGGGTTTTCGCGGCATATTTCACAAGGCGAATAAACCGCCTTGGCCAATTCCAGCCGATCAGCGCCATAGCGCCGAGCCCCGTTGGCGGCGAAGCGGGATTTATCGGTCAGCAGTATCTGTATGCTTTCAATGAAACCATCGGTCAGATCTTCCGATAACTGCAGATGTTCGGCAAAAATAACCTCGCCGGTAGGCTCCATCAGGGTCAGATTGCCCGATGCGGTAACCACGCCGTCGCGTTGATTATAGCTGACGCTGTCGGCCAACAGGACACGGTCGTCGCTGCTGATCTCTACATTGCCCTTGGCGGTGACCTGGCCCAACTCGCTATCGTGGATTATCTGATCCGCCGACAACAGAAACGGATGTCCGCCCGCCTCTTGCGCCAGGGCCGGGCCCATCATGGAACACAGCATGAATGCCAGGAGCGATATGCCGCCTAGAGCAGTCCCGAGATATTCTGAACCATTTGATGGCGCCCATAGGCCCTTCAAGCTATCCGTCCTCCAGGTGCAGCAGCAGGGACAGGCCCAATAGGGCGCAAACCCCCGCGGGCGTCCAGGCGGCCAAGATTACAGGCAGATTGCCGGCAATACCAAAGGCGTGCACGACGTCCGTGACAAAATACAGCACGAAGCCGGTCAACACGCCCGCACCCAGCAAGATCCCCGTGTGACCGCGCCGCGTCAGGCGCAGGGAAAAGGTCGCGGCCAGCAGGATCATGGCCGCCAGCAACAACGGCGTGGACAAAATAATGTGCCAGTGCAGGCGATGTCTGGTGGCGGAAAACCCAGCCGTCTCCAGCGTCCGGATAAAACCCGGCAGGGACCAGAAGGACAGGGTCTGGGGCGAGGCGAAACCTTCCTGTATCTGGGCCAGGGTCAGCGTGGTCTTGATTTCATATTCTTCCAACCGCACCGCCGCCTCCAGGGGTTGGGTTAACAGGGCATCGGTCAGGCGCCACCGGCCATCCAGCAACATGGCCTTTTTGGCATCGATGCGGCCGACGAACTCGTCCGTTCCCTTGTAGAGAAAAACGATAACGTCCTTTAACTCCGTGCCGGCGGAGGTGACATGCCGGGCATGGATCACCGATTGGCCAAATTCGTCCGCCTGGCGCAGCCATAGACCGGTGGCGGAAACCGCCAACAGGCTTTGCCGGCCCTCTAAATAACGCCCCTCCAACTGTTCATATCGCGCCGACATCAAGGCGGATAGGGGATTGAACAGGGTCACCATGACGCCGCCCAGCAGCAGGGCTATAACCAGGGCGGGGGCCAGAAACTGCCAGACCGAGACGCCGGCCGCGCGGGCCGCGATCAATTCGTGGCTTCGGGTCAGGCGCGAAAAGGTCACGATGGCGCCGAACAGAGTGGCCACCGGCAGCACTTTCTGGGCCAGGTTGGGCACGTTCAAGGCCGCCATGCCCAGGACCAGGCCAAAGCCCGCGTCCTCTTTCCCGGCGGCGCGGCGCAACAGTTCGACCACATCGATTAGAAAGATCAGCGCCATCAGGACGGCCATGACAAAGCCGATACCCAGTAAAAACTGCCGGCCCAGATACAGGGAAAATGTGGGCGATAGGCGCATTAGATGATTGGCCCCTGATATTCGGCATATTCGCCTGCGTCGGGGCGCGGCCAGGCCGGGCGCCGCCGCCGCCAGATCCGCCCCCGCACTAAGGCGTAAATACAGATGGCCATGACCAGCAATACATTCAGATACAGCAGCGGGATCAAGGCCGGGAGCTTGGCCGACAGTCCCACCAGGGCCAGGCCCATGGCCCGGGTCAGCCCAACACAGAGCACCGCCACGAAAACCCGCCAACGCCGCCCGCGCCGGCTGAAATCACCCGCCAGCACCGCCGCCAGGGCAATCAGGACAAAGGCGATACTATAGAGGGGTGACGCCAAACGGTCGTGCCCTTCCACCCGCATGCGGGTTACGTTGGCCTGATCGGTGGCATTGTCCCCCGGCCAGAACAATTCGTGTAAATAGCGCTCTCCCGGTTTTAACCAGCGGTCGCCGTCCCGTTGCACGAACTGGCTCAAATCAAGGGCATAACGTTTAAATTGCAACAAGGACAATTGCCCGGCGGCATGGTCGATCTGCTGCCGGTTGCCGTTGACCATGATAAACCGGGGCCCGGCCGCGGTGCGGACCATGACGCCCTTTTCCGCGATCATGGTCACCGGGCGCTGCTTGTCGCGGCTATCGTGCACCAGAATGCCCAGCATCTCACCGCCCGACTGCCGGGCCCGGATATAGACGGTCAGGCTATCGCCAATGGTGTTGAATGTGCCTTCCTGCAACAGCACATAGGAAAAATTGGTCCGCAGGGAGTTGGTCATCTCCTTAAAGGCGCGTTGACCTGTGGGCATCAAGTACAAGGACAGGAAATAGCCGAACAGAGTGACGGCGACGGCCACGACCAGGGCCGGTTTGGCCAGGGCGAAATTGCCCAGACCCGAGGCCCGCATGACGACGATTTCGCTATCCCCATCCAGGCTGTGATAGACGTACAGCACCGCCGCGAACAGAGCGATGGGCAGGATGATCGTCAATACGTTGGGCAGGATCAGCAGGGTCAGCTGGGCAAAATACGAGGCGGACAGGCCTCTATTGATGATCAGGTCAACAAAACGCAAGGATTGCGTCAACCAAATCACGCTCGTCAACGACAACAGAAAAAAAACAAAGGGGCCGGCCAGTTGCCGAAGGATATATCGTTGCAGTCTTTGCACGGGGGAATCATACAGCGCCGTGTGGCGAAAGAACAGATTCAAGACAACCTAATCGCAGATACTGGACCATATATTACGCAATTATCCAGGCCCCGCTTGCGCTGATGCCGATCAGCCCTAAGATACGCCTTGGTCTATTTCCAAATCGCGGCGCATTGCCCAGACAATCAGGGGACGTTCATGAGAATCACCATCGACGAACAAAAATTGCCAAAATCCGGCGCACTGGTCGTCGCCGCCCTAAAGGGCGGCAAATTGCTGGATACCGCCAAGCAATTGGACAAGGCCAGCAAAGGCGCGATCAGCAAGGCGATCAAGGCGTCCCGCTTTGACGGTGGCAAAAGCCAATGGCTGGATATTCTGGCCCCCGCCGGCATCGGCGCCGACCGGATATTGCTGGGTGGACTGGGAGAGGCCAAGGATCTTAAGTCGAAAGCAGTGGAAGATTTCGGCGGCGCGGCCCTGCAACACCTGGTCAAATGCGGCCTGAAGACCATTGCCATCGCCTGCGATCCCATTCCAGGCGCCAAGGGTGATCCGGCCGTGAATGCGGCCAGCTTGGCCTATGGCGCCCGGCTGGCCAGCTATCGCTTCGATAAATACCGCACGACATTGAAACCGAATGAGAAACCCAGCGTGACCGCCGTCTCGGTACTGGCGCAGACCCCAGCCGCGGCACGCCGCCACTTTAAGGCATTGGACGCGATCGCCGACGGCGTCTTTATGACCCGCGATCTGGTCAGCGAGCCGGCCAACGTGCTGTATCCCGACAGCATGGCACAGCAATGCAAGGGCCTGAGCAAACTGGGCGTCAAGGTCGAGGTGTTGAACGAGGCCCGGATGGAAAAGCTGGGCATGGGCGCCCTGTTGGGCGTCGGCCAGGGCAGCCGGCGGGAAAGCCGCATGGTGGTGATGCGCTGGCAAGGGGCCGGCGCCAGAACCAAACCGGTGGCCTTCGTGGGCAAGGGCGTGACCTTTGATACCGGTGGCATCTCTCTCAAACCCGGACCGGGCATGGAAATGATGAAGTGGGATATGGGCGGCGCCGGCACCGTCATCGGCCTGATGAAGGCCCTGGCCGGACGCAAAGCCAAGGTCAACGCCATCGGTGTGGTCGGCCTGGTGGAAAATATGCCCGACGGTAACGCGCAACGGCCTGGCGACATTGTCACCTCCATGTCCGGCCAGACCATCGAAATCCTGAACACCGACGCGGAAGGCCGCCTGGTCCTGGCCGATGCCCTTTGGTACACCCAGGACCGTTTCAAGCCGCAATTCATGGTCAATCTGGCGACCCTGACGGGCGCCATGGTCATTGCCCTGGGACATGAAAATGCCGGCCTGTTTTCCAACAACGACGAACTGGCCCAGCGCTTGTTCGAGGCCGGCGGGGAAGTGGATGAAGGCGTCTGGCGGATGCCGCTATCGGATGCCTATGACAAAATGATCAACTGCGCCATCGCCGATATGAAAAACATCGGCGGCCGCGACGCAGGCTCGATCACCGCGGCGCAGTTTCTGCAACGCTACGTCAACAAGGTGCCCTGGGCCCACCTTGACATCGCCGGCGTGGCCTGGGCCGACAAGGGCAAGCCCACCGTGCCCAAGGGCGGCACCGGCTGGGGCGTCCGTCTGCTGGACCGGCTGGTAGCCAACCACTACGAAGGCGGCAAATAAACCTACCGCCATGACCGAGGTTGGCTTCTACCATTTGCTGCACTGGCCGTTGGAGCGCGCCTTGCCAAAGCTGTTGGAAAAGGCTTTGGAGCGGGGCCACCGGGCCATTGTCCTGGCCGGGTCGCCGGAACGGGTCGAGGATTTGAACAACGTCCTATGGACTTATGATGACCAATCCTGGCTGCCCCATGGCAGCAGTGGCGACGGCCCGGCACAGGAGCAGCCGATTTTTCTGACAGTGGCGGATGAAAATCCCAACGGCGCCGATGTTCTGGTCGCCGTCGATGGCCGCGCACCGGCCATGCCGGGTGGTTTTGCCAGGATTATCGACATGTTCGACGGCCGCGACGAAACAATGGTCGCCGCCGCCCGGCAACGCTGGCGCGGCTATCTGGATCAAGGTTTCGAGCTGACCTACTGGCAGCAGACCGAGACTGGCGGCTGGGACAAGAAAACATAATAAAAAGGGCAAGCGAATGAGTGGAAGATTGGATGGCAAGGTCGCCGTGATCACGGGTGGGGCCAGCGGTATGGGGCAGGCCACGGTCTACCGCTTTCTGGCGGAAGGGGCAAAGGTTGTGATCGGTGATCTGAATGCCGAAACCGGTGCCGCGACCATGGCCGCCATCGCAGAACAGGGGGCAGCCGAGCGCGCCGCTTTTCTGGTCACGAATGTGGCGGAGGAGACGGATATTGAGGCTCTGGTGGCCCGCGCCACCGAGCAATTCGGGCGCCTGGATTGCATCTACAACAATGCCGGCATCGGCGGTGCCGTTGGCCCGATTACGGACACCCGGGTCGAGGAATGGGATTTCACCTTCAATGTGCTGGTACGGAGCGTTTTTCTGGGCATCAAGCATGCGGCGCGGGTCATGCAGCGCCAGGGCCAGGGCGGCAGCATCATTTCCACCTCTTCCATCGCCGGCCTGAACGGCGGCGGCGGGCCGCATGCCTATTCCGCCGCCAAGGCGGCGGTGGCCAATCTGACCCGCGCGGTGTCAGGCGAAATGGCCCATCACCGCATCCGCGTCAACGCCATCGCGCCGGGGGTAATCACCACGCCGCTGTTTCATTCGGGCCGGGCCGAAAAATTTGAAAGCATCGCGAAACAAGCCGTACCCTGGCCACGGCTGGGCACCGGCGATGACATCGCGGCAATGGCGGTATTCCTGGCGTCGGATGAATCTGAATATGTCTCTGGCCAGAACATGGTGGTCGACGGTGGCCTGTCCGCGGGCGGCCCGAACCTATGGGGCAACGGACCCGATAGCCCGATGTTGCGCAAGTCCGGCGTTACCCATGGCAGCACCGGCATCGCCAATGAAATCCGCGATGTTGAAGGTTAGAGCAATTTTTTAAGCTCTGTGCGCACCACTAGAGCAATTTTGAATTAATGAGAATCGCGAAGCGATTCTAAGTGATTGGAAAAATTGCTCTAATTCTAAATATCTGAGTATTTTCAGAATGAAAATGCTCTAGGGACGGCGCCGGGTCTGTTTGACCTGGCAGATGACTTTCGCCACCGTAAGGTCCTGCCGCAAGGATGCGCCCACGGTGGTGTAGCTGTTGCCGTCGATGCGCCCCGTAAAGGTCCCGGCGGCACCTTGGGCGGCGGGAAATTGTCCCAGCAATTCATGGATTGATGATTGCGATGTGGTCATCACCCGGCCCCGCCGTTTGGACGAGGCGACCAGCACCCCGACCACCCGGCCCTGATCGTTCAGCATGGGGCCGCCGGACAGGCCGCCCAGGGCGGGCAGGTTGCTAGGCTGGCGGGAGACTTCGGCCCAGGCCAGGATTGGTTCGTTAATGCGATAGCGGCCAACAGATTTCAGACGCGCCTGACCAATCACACGGGCCTGTACATCGCCCGGCTGCCCCTGGGGATAGCCCGAGGAAAAGCCACTTTCCCCGCGTGACGGCACGCCTTGGGTCAGACTGGCCAAAGGCAGGGCTGCCCGACCGGAACGCGTGCGCAGCAGCGCCAGATCGGCGTTGGGATGCAGGTGGACCTCTGTCACACGCAGACCTTTGCGCGGCGCGGTCTGGATCCATAGAGCGTCACAGCCGTGGGCCACATGGCGGGCCGTCAGCCACCAGCCATCGGGGGAAATGGCAAATGCCGTTCCGGTGCTGGAACCCTTGGCGCCCACATCAACTTCAATGGTCGGGCCACTGGGCCCTGCCCGGCGCGGCGGCGTCAGCGGCGGCCACAGCGGCTGGGGGGCCACGGTTTCCTGCCGGGGCCGGCGGGCGCCTTCGTCTTCGCCGAACAAGGCGCTCACGGCGCCAAACAGGACGGCCAACAGGGCAAGCAGATAGGTCAGCCGGTTCATGCGCGCGGCCTCATGACCGGTTCAGCAACAGTACTGGCAATAAGATGACCCGTGGCAGGGCATCGGCGGTTCCCTAGCCGGAAATAGCGGCGGCATTAATGGCCGCCACCGACAGCTTGATGCCGGCCAGCAACACCGCCGGGGCCATTTCGCCGCCTTCGATCCGGGCCGATAGATCGCGCAGCAACAAATCAGCCAGGCGAAAGACCAGGATCTGCACCAGCACGGCCAACAAACCCCAAACGACAATTTCCGCCACGCTGACCGATGACGCCATGCAAAAGGCCAAGGGTATGGCCAGGCCCAGAATGGCGCCTGACAGGGAAATGGCGGCCGCCAGATTACCTTGCCGCACCAGGGCGAAATCCTTGTGCGGCGTGGTGATGGTATATAACACGACACCGCCGGCCAGCATGGCCAGGGTGACGAGAAGATGTAACATCAAGACCGGAAAACCGGTCGCGAAACTTTGCAGAACCATGTCCATTGTTTTACCTTACTGTCCTATCATCATGCCGATGTAGCTATGCCGGGGCATGCGCACGCGCTTCGGGAATGACCGCGACGGCGGAAATCTCGATCAGGAATTCAGGCTTCACCAGGGCCGCCACCTGCACCAGGGTCGAGGCCGGATACGGTTCCGAGAAAAATTCCTTGCGCACCTCATGCACCGCCATCAACGGCTCCATCTCCGTCACATAGACGATAACCGAGACGATATCATCCATTTCGCCGCCAACGCTGTGCAAAATGGTCTTTAAATTGTTCAGGGTCTGCCGCGCCTGAACCACCATGTCGCCGGGACCGGCCAAATTCCAATCCTCATCGACGCCGACCTGTCCGGCTAAATGCAGCACCCGGCCGGGCGGTTGCCAGGCGGCGTTGGAGAAGGCGCCAAATGGTATCGCCACGCCGGGCGGGTTAAAGGCATCGGCCATGTTGTCATCCTTTCACGCAAAATAAAAAAACTTGGCATCGCATCATAACCTGTATCTGGACGTAGGCGCGCCTTGATGCCAAATTAGGGCCATGAATAATGGACCTATCTCAAAATACCCCTTTGCCCGCAACATTCCCATCGGCGATAACCGGGAGCGCAATGTCTGCGGCGATTGCGGCTGGATACATTACGTCAACCCAAATATCGTGGTCGGTGCCGTCTGCATCTGGGAAGACAAGATATTATTGTGTAGACGAGCCATCGAACCGCGCCATGGCTATTGGACGGTACCGGCCGGCTTTATGGAAGAGGGCGAAAGCACCGCCGAAGGCGCGGCGCGGGAAACCTTGGAGGAAGCCTGTGCCGAGATCGAAATCAATGCCTTGATCGGGATCTACAACATCCCCCGGATCAGCCAGGTGCATATGATGTACCGGGCGCGCATGACCAGCCCCGACATGGGCGCGGGAGACGAAAGCCTGGAGGTAAAGCTGTTCGCCTGGGAGGACATTCCCTGGGACGAAATTGCCTTTCCCAGCGGCGTCTGGGCCTTGCGGCATTATCAAGAGACCAAGGAGCTGACTGCTTTTCAGCCTTTTGATAACCCTGAACTGGACCGGCATCAAGGCAAAAGCGGTGGCTGAACGCAAACTTTACGATCTGAAGACCGACCTGCCGCTGGCCGCCGCCGACACGATCATCGATGCGGCCCTGGCCGCCGGGCGGGCGGAAAGCATGTTGCCCTTGACCGTCGCCGTGCTGGACGCTGGCGGCCATCTGGTCGCCCTGAAACGCCAGGACGGCTCCGGCATCCTGCGCGCCGATATTGCCACCGGCAAGGCCTGGGGCGCCCTGGGCATGGGTATTCCCAGCCGCACCATCAGCGAACGGCTGGGCCAACGCCCAGCTTTTCAAGGCGCCCTGGTCGGCGCCTCGAATGGCCGTTTCGTTCCCGTTCCAGGCGGTGTCCTGGTGCTGTCGGCGGCCGCCCAAGTCATCGGCGCGGTGGGTATCAGCGGCGATACCTCGGACAAGGACGAGTATTGCGCCATCCAGGGCATCAAGGCCGCCGGGCTGGCCTGCGCCCCCGCTGAACCAGCCGAAGGTTGGCAGGGTTCGGGCCTTTAGGCCAAAAAGCTAAGCCCGCATCCAGCCGGGGCCCCAAAGGTTGAGGGAGCGTTCGGTGTGGGGCCAGTGGCGGACGGGATCGTCGTCGGCCATGCTTTCCAGCTCGGCCGAGATTTCGACTTTATAGCCATCCGGGTCCTCGACCATGAAGAACAGGTTGTTGCCGGGGCCGTGGCGGCCCGGCCCCCACCATAACTTGATCTCCAGCGCCGCCATGTGATCGGCCCAATCGCGGATATCGTTCCAGCAGGAAACTTCATAGGCGTGGTGATCCGGACGGGCGGCATCGGACAGGAACATCGCGAACGAATGATGCTCTGGGGTGGAGCGGTAGAACACCGCCGTCAGGGTTTGCCCGCCGCCCTCGTCGTCGCGCAGCACATGGTCGGTGGCGACAAAGCCCAGGGTATTTTCGTAGAACGCCATCATCGCCGCCAGATCGGCGGTGGCCACGACCACATGTTGCAGCCGGCCCGGTGGATGGCCGGCCGCGCCATCGGCGGCCATTGCGTCGGATTGGCCCGCGCCAGCCGCCAAGCCAAAGACCATATGCCGGCCATCGGGGTCGGCTACGGCGAAGGCGCCGGGGGCGAACAGGGGTGTCGGACAGGGCATCAGGTTGACGCCCTGGGCGGTCAAATGGGCCTTATAGGCCGCCAGCCCCGCGCCATCGGGAAAGCGAAAGGCGCTATAGGGTTGGCCGGCGGTCGGCTCGGCGCCGCCAGCCGCACCGACGATCAGTCGGCGGTTTTGGCCCCGCAGCAGCGTGCTGCCATCAGCCAGGGGTTGTTCCACCATGGCGAAAGCATCACGGTAAAAGGCCGCCAATCGCTCCGGCGCGGCTGAATCCAGACGAATATGGTCCAGTTCCGCGCCCCACAGCGGGCTGTTCATGGTCATGGCGTTTACTCCTTATTTGTCGGCTGAAAATAACATAACAGTGCGCGTTTGCCAGCGCATGTTTCGTTAAAACATGCCCAGACTCTTTAAGAATAGAGTAATTGAACCAATTACTTAGGTCGCGAGAGCGACTCCGATTAATTGAAAATCACTCTAACCGCCACGGTCGCGCCGTAACAGGTCCAGCACGCCGGGCGCACCGGCCTGGGCGATGGCCTGGGCCAGAACCCGCCAATCGCCCGCCAACTGGGCCGCGGACACCTTGTTGGCCTGGTTGACCTGGCCGAATTCCCGGCCGTCGGGACGAATCAATTGCCAGACGATCTCGATCTGCCGGCCGGCAGCGGCATCGGCGCCGGCGCTGGGTGCGACACGCATGCTGCCCAGCAGAATAAATCCGTCATTGGCAGGTTCCTGCAACAGGGGCACGCCGGCCTTGGCCAGGGCGATCCGCATGGCCCTGGCCAATTGCCCGCCGCCCTGGCCCGGCACCCCGTCAACCGGCCCCATTGTGAGCGGGGCCAGGGCTATGCGCCGGCCCTCGCCGCGCTCCTGACGGCGCAAATGCAGATCGATGGCATCGGCGGCCCGGTCGGCCAGCCGCGCCAACAGCGCCGCCTCGCCCTGCCGCCAGGCGGCGGGCGCGACCGTATCTTCCTGGGTCAGGGTCATGGTTTCCACATCACCCGGCGTGCGCAAATGCCAGGTCAGGCGCAACCGGCCATCCGGCTCCAGGACGGCACTGCCCTGCAGACGGTGGCTACCGCGATGGCCATGATTGGTACTGGCCGTAACCTCGCGCCGGCGCAGGGCCCGCGCCGTGGCCGCCGCCAGCCTAACGCCGAGATCCGCGTCCGCCGCGCCAATAACAGGTAGCACCACCATGCCAGCTCTGGGCCCGATCTGTATGGCGCTGAAATCGCCTTTATGGGCGACGGCAAAGGGTCTGGGCACCGGCTGGCATTGGCCAAGCACGGCCAACAAAGCAACGGCAAAAACCAGACAGCAAAAACGGCGGGCACTTGTTATCATGTTCATTGCCTACAAGATGCCATGGATTGCGAGCGGAGGCGACGGCCCATGAACAAACTAAATTATGCGCGGATTACGGTCGCTCTGCTGCCACTGGGTCTGATCCCACGGGGCGGTTTTCACCCCTTGGCGGAAGACGGCGTACCAGCCCGGCGGGATGGCGGGGCGGTGGCCACGGTGGTTCTTGTCGGCAATGCCGGGCCGGACCTGTGGCAACGCTTCAAGGAGCATGCCGCCGGCGCCCATGCTCTGGACGAATGGTGCCGCGCGGTGCTGACGCCACTGGCGCAAAGCCTGGATGCGGACATTTTATTTCCGTTCGATGGACCGCCCCATTTACCGTTTCTGCGCTGGGCCCAGCGGGCCGAGGGGTTGACGCCGTCGCCCATCGGCCCCTCGATCCACCCTGAATATGGCCTGTGGCACGCCTATCGTGGCGCCTTGCTGTTCCGCCATGAGATGACGCTGCCGCCACCGCTTTCGATTGATCCCTGCGATGCTTGTACCGATAGGCCGTGTCTGACCGCCTGCCCCGTGGCGGCCTTTGGCGCCGGGACCTATGATGTGCCGGCCTGTGCCAGCCATTTGCGGCAAGCCGCCGGCCGCGATTGCATGGACCTGGGCTGCCGCGCGCGCCGGGCCTGCCCCATTGGCCGGAACTATCATTACCAGCCCGCCCAGGCGCGTTTCCATATGACTGCATTTTTGCGCAATTATTAGACTATGCATCGAAGTTTCCCCGGGTCAGGCCGGCCTGCACTGCCAGGGTAAGCAGGCCGGTGATGGCGATGACGGCGGCCATCGCCAGGGCGCTGCCATCGTGGAAAAAGCTGACCGCGCCAGAGGAAAGAGCGCCGGTAAGGAACATCAGACCGCCTGACAGCGCGGACACGCTGCCCGCTGCCTGGGGAAAGCGGTCCAGGGCCATGGCCAGGCCATTGGCGCTGATCAAACTCAAGGTCGCCAAATAAACAAACAAGGGCGCGACGATACCCGCCAGACCGCCAAAGCCGGATATTGCGTCCACCAGCAGCACCAGACCGGCGATGGCGCTCAACCAGGTGCCCACGACGAACAGGCGATGGGCGCCCAGGCGCACCACCAGCCTGGCATTCAACACCGACAGGGCCATCATGCCGAGGATGTTACAGGCGAAGAGATAGCCATACTGCTCCGGCGCGACGCCATGGATCTGAATATAAATGAAGGGCGAGCCGGCGAAAAAGGCAAACATCCCGGCATAGGCGGTGGCATTGGCCAATAGATAACCAATGGCCCGTGGCTGGCCCAGAATGCGGCCATAAACCCCCAGCATGCCAACCAATCCGTGACGGCTGCGCCGTTCCAGGGGGTGGCTTTCCTTTACCGCGCCAAGGACCAGAAAAAAGCACAACAGGCCAAAGCCGGTTAAAACCCAGAAGATCGCCCGCCACTGAAACCACAACAACACATAGCCGCCAATAAACGGCGCGGCCAGCGGAGCGGCGGCCATGACCAGCATGATCAGCGACAATACCCGCGCAGCCTGATCGCCGCTAAAGAAGTCCCGCACCATGGCGCGGGCAATCACCGAAGCCGCGCTGCCGCCCAGGGCCTGTAACAGGCGCTGCGCGATCAACATCTCGATGCCATTGCTGAGGGCGCACAGGGCCGAACTAACGACGTACAACACAATGCCGACCAAAAGCACCGGGCGGCGGCCAAAGCGGTCGGAAAGCGGGCCGAACAGCATCTGGCCCAGGCCCATGCCGACGAAAAAACTGCTCAAGGTCATCTGTACCGAGCCCGTGGGCGCGGCCAGATCGGCCGCCATGGCCGGCAGACTGGGCAGGTACATGTCGATGGACATCGGCCCAAAGGCGGTCAGGGTGCCAAGAATAATGATCAACTTCCTGGCCTGCCCCGGCGCTAGGGCGGCACGCTTTCCCAGTCCCGGCCGATCGGTCATTCCGCCGGCAGGATCAAACAGGTAGTGGTGGCGTGGGCATACAGCTTGCCGTCGGCATCCTCCACCCGGGCCTGGGCCGTGGCGGTGCGGCGTCCCACGTGCAGGGTCTCGGCGGTACAGCGCATCTCGCCACTATCGATGGCCACGGCGCGGACGAAATTAACCTTCAATTCCAAGGTGGTATAGCGCGGCCCGGCGGGCAGGGCGGCGTGCACCGCGCTGCCAATCGCGGCATCAATGAGGGCGGCCAGCCAGCCACCCTGGATCGAACCCACATCGTTGGCGAAATCCTCGCCAGGCTGGCCGGTATAGACCACCCGGCCTTTTGACACCTCGACCAAGGTCAGGCGCATGGCAACGGCCACTGGCGGCGGCGGCACCTCGCCGCGGATAACGGCGGACAGATAATCCAGCCCGGACATCGCGCCCAGACGCGACCAATGGCTGCGCGGATCGTGCCAGCTGTAATGGCGCTGGCGGCTATCGTCTGCCATGAATTCAGCCGGCCATGGTGTGGCCGTGGTTCAAGGGGCCATGCCCTTGTCCATAGCCCGGCGCGCTGCTGATCGCTTCCAGCACATAGGCCCGCGCCCGCGCCACCGCGGCATCGACGGGCAAGCCCTGGGCCAAGCCGCACGCCAAGGCCGAGGCCAGGGTGCAACCGGTGCCGTGGGTATGGCGGCTTTCGATCCGGGTAGAGGTAAAACGGCTAATCCCCGATGCGGTCAGCAACAGATCGACCACCTGGTCACCAGGCAAATGGCCACCCTTCATCAAGACCGCGCCGGGCCCCAACGCCAGCAGCTTTCGCCCCGCCGCGGCCATGGCCGCTTCATCCGCGATGGTCATTTCGGCGAGAATTTCCGCCTCCGGCACATTTGGCGTCAGAACCGTGGCCCGCGGGATCAGGCCCTGGCGTAATACCGTACGGGTATCCTCGTTCAGTAGCGAGGCGCCGCCCTTCGCCACCATCACCGGATCAACCACCAGGGGCACATCAGGCGCCGCCCGCGCCAGGGCGGCAACGACAGCATCCAGGATGTCGGTGCTGTGCAACATGCCGGTCTTGATGGCGTCGGCACCGATATCGTCGAGCACCACTTCAATCTGCTGGGCCACGAAAGCGGGCGGCACTTCATAAACGCCATGAACGCCGTTGGTGTTTTGCGCCGTCAGAGCGGTAATCGCGGTGGCGGCATAGCCGCCCAGGGCCGTCACGGTCTTGATATCGGCCTGGATGCCGGCACCACCGCCTGAATCAGATCCGGCTATGATCAATACTCTGCCTTGCATCAGGTACCCTGCATCAATTTGCGGCCGCCGCGGCCTCGATCAGATCGATCAGTTCATCGACCACTGAATGGATTAGCTCGCCGTCATCGCCTTCAGCCATCACACGGATCAACGGCTCGGTCCCCGAGGGCCGGATCAAGAGCCGTCCCTGATCGCCAAGGCGGCCACGCTGGCGCTTGATCGCATCGTTGATCCGGGGCAAATCCAAGGGTGAGGGACCGCTGTAGCGGACATTTTTCAGTAATTGCGGCACCGCCTCGAAGCGGCGGCAAACCTCGCTGACCGGCCGTTCCTGGGCCACCACCAAGGCCAGGATCTGCAACGCCGCGATCAGCCCGTCGCCGGTGGTGCCAAAATCCGACATGACGATATGGCCGGATTGTTCGCCGCCCAGGTTGAAACCGTGCCGGCGCATATGTTCCACCACATAGCGGTCACCGACCTGGGTCCGGACCAGCGCCAAGCCCTGCGCGGAGAGATGACGTTCCAACCCCAGATTGGACATCACCGTGGCGACGAGACCACCGCCTTGCAAGGTGCCGTTTGCCGCCCAGGCATCAGCGATGGTGGCCATCAACTGATCCCCATCAACCAGTTGGCCGTTTTCATCGGCCACAATCAGCCGGTCCGCATCACCGTCCAGGGCGATGCCAATATCGGCGCCGTGGGCGACAACCTGCTCGCGCATGTAATCCGTATGGACCGAGCCGCAGTCCTGGTTGATATTGAAGCCATCGGGATCGACGCCAATGGGCACGACCTCCGCCTCCAGTTCCCATAACACGGTAGGGGCGACCTTGTAGGCAGCGCCATTGGCGCAATCGACAACAATTTTCAGGTCGGTCAGGCGGCGGTCCGACGGGAAGGTCGCTTTCGCCGCCTCGATATAGCGTCCAGGCGCATCATCCAGGCGCATGGCGCGGCCAAGATCGGCTGATTTGGCGAGCGAACCCGACATGTCCGACTGCATGCGCGCCTCGATCTCGGTCTCTATAAGGTCGGACAATTTGTAGCCGTCGGGGCCGAACAGTTTGATGCCGTTGTCGGCAAATTGGTTATGCGAGGCTGAAAGCACGACGCCCAAATCGGCGCGCAGGCTGCGGGTCAACATGGCGACCGCCGGGGTCGGCATGGGACCAACCAAGATGACATCCATGCCCACGGAGGTGAAACCCGCCGTCAGGGCCGGTTCCAGCATATAGCCCGACAGCCGGGTATCCTTGCCGACCACAACCCGGTGACGATGGTTGCCGCGGATAAACTGCAATCCGGCCGCCATGCCGGCACGGACCGCGATCTCGGCTGTCATGGGCCACGAATTGGCCCTGCCGCGAATGCCGTCCGTGCCAAAAAATTCGCGTTCCATACGCCCCTCACTCAACATTTGTTTGCTCATGGTCTTTATAGCAAAGGGATCGGAACATCGCCATCATCTGGGCCGTTTCGGCGACGTCATGGACCCGCAATACTGCCGCCCCCTGTAGCATTGCCCAAAATGCCGCCGCCAATGAGCCCGGCAACCGGTCTTCAGACCGGGCCGCGCCGGTCAATTTTCCGATGAAGGATTTTCGCGAGGCACCGATCAGTATAGGACAGCCCAGGGCATGGAACGATGCCATCTGGCGCAAAAGTTCGGCACTTTGCGCCGCATCCTTGGCAAAACCCAGGCCGGGATCGATCAGCAATTGGCCACGGTCCATGCCGGCGGCGACGCAGGCCGCCACACGGGCGGCCAGAGCGTCAAAAACATCCATGATCAGATCATCATAATGGGTCATGCCTTGCATGCTTGATGGTTCGCCCCGGCTATGCATCAACACCACCGGCACGGCCAGCCCGGCGGCGCAGGCCACGCCATCGGGATCATGGCGTAAGGCGCTGACATCGTTGATCATGCGGGCGCCCGCCTTGACCGCCGCCGTCATCACCACCGCGCGGCGGGTATCCACGGATAGCACCAAGCCCTCGCCCGCCAAGGCTTCGACAACCGGAATGACGCGGGCCAGTTCCTCTGCCACCGGCACGGCGTCGGCGCCGGGCCGGGTGGATTCGCCGCCAATATCCAGGATCGCCGCACCGGCCGACGCCAGGGCCCGGCCATGGGCAATGGCCGCGTTCGCGTCCAGACGCCGACCGCCATCATGAAAGCTGTCCGGGGTGACATTGACGATACCCATGATCAGAGGCCAAGGCAGGTCGAGGCCGGCAATGCCGGGCCGCGGCGCCTGCAAGTTCTGCAACGACGCCGGCGCGCACTGCGCCGCGTCTCTGATGTTGAGGGTTTCAGCCGCCACCCGGCGGCCAAAGGATCGGCAATGGCTGAAGTGCAAGGGCCCGCCGGCGAAGGGCAAGCCCGCGCCGGATTGATTTAAGATTGGCGCGAGGTGAATGCTGTCCGTCGGTTCAGCGCGGGGGGACAGGACCGGCCACCGGGATCAGGAGCCGGGTTGGGGCTCGGGCTCCAAGCCGCTCGGACCTTCAGGCTTTTTCGGTTTGGCCGAGGGCGGCACGGATGTCGCCGTCGAGGTATCCTCGGGCGGCCCGAACTCGTCGGGACGGTTAATATCTTCGCCACGCAGCAGCTGACGGACCTCGTCGCCGTTCAAGGTCTCGTATTCCAGCAAGGCCTTGGCGACTATATGCAGTTTGTCCAGGTTTTCGGTCAGCACCTTGGTCGCCAACGCTTCGGCCTCGTCGGCAAACCGACGGATCTCCTCATCGATAATCTTGGCCGTGGCGTCCGAGATATTTTTAGTCTGAGTGACGGAATGACCAAGGAAGACTTCCTGCTCGTTGCCGCTATAGGCCAATGGGCCCAGTTTTTCGCTCATGCCCCATTGGGTGACCATGCGCCGGGCCCACGAAGTTGCCTGTTGGATATCCTGGCCGGCGCCGGTGGTAACATTCTCGGCGCCAAAAATCAGGGTTTCGGCTGCACGGCCGCCGAAAGTCATGGCCAATTTGGCGCAGATTTCACTCTTTTTATAGCCGTATTTGTCGGTTTCCGGCAGGTTCATGGTGACGCCCAGGGCGCGGCCACGGGGAATGATCGTGACCTTGTGCAAAGGATCGTTACCGGGCACCAACAGGCCCACAAGGGCATGCCCGCCTTCGTGATAGGCGGTCAGCTCTTTTTCCTCGTCCGACATCACCATGGAGCGCCGTTCCGCCCCCATCATCACCTTGTCCTTGGCCTGTTCGAATTCTTCCATGGTGACCACGCGCCGGTTCTTCCGGGCCGCCAACAGGGCCGCCTCGTTCACCAGGTTGGCCAGATCGGCGCCGGAAAACCCCGGTGTGCCACGGGCAATGGTGCGGGCGTCCACATCGGGCGCCAAGGGCACCTTGCGCATATGCACTTTCAGAATTTTGTCCCGGCCAATGATATCGGGATTGGGCACCACCACCTGGCGGTCAAAACGGCCGGGCCGCAGCAAGGCGGGGTCCAGCACGTCGGGGCGGTTGGTGGCGGCGATCAGGATGACGCCCTCGTTGGCCTCGAACCCGTCCATTTCCACCAACAGCTGATTTAAGGTCTGTTCGCGTTCATCGTTACCGCCGCCCAGACCGGCGCCACGATGGCGGCCGACGGCATCAATTTCGTCAATAAAGATGATGCAGGGCGCATTCTTTTTTGCCTGTTCGAACATGTCGCGCACCCGCGAGGCGCCAACGCCGACGAACATTTCAACAAAGTCAGAACCGGAAATGGTAAAGAACGGCACGTTCGCCTCGCCAGCGATGGCGCGCGCCAACAGGGTCTTGCCGGTGCCGGGCGGACCCACCAAAAGCGCTCCCTTGGGAATACGGCCGCCCAGGCGTTGGAATTTCTGCGGGTCTTTCAGAAACTCGACAATCTCCTCCAACTCTTCCTTGGCCTCGTCAATGCCGGCCACTTCGTCGAAGGTTACCCTGCCATGGCGTTCGGTCAGCAGCCGGGCCTTGGATTTGCCGAAGCCCATGGCTTTACCGCCACCGGACTGCATCTGGCGCATGAAAAAGATCCAGACGCCGATCAACAGCAGCATGGGGAACCAGTTCAATAAAATGGCAAACAAGGTCGGCGTGCCCTCTTCGTCCGGGGAGGCCGAAATCGTTACGCCGTACTGGCTCAATTTACGTATCAGATCGGGATCGTTGGGCGCATAAGAACTGAAGGGCGTACCGCCGGTGTAATGGCCGTTGATCGTGTTGCCTTGAATGGTGACGTCGCGAACCTGACCGCCCTCAACTTCCGATACGAACTGGGAATAGGCCAAATTCGTCATGGTTCCCCGTGTGCTGGGGCCTTTGAACAGATTAAACAATGCCAGAACCAGCAAGGCGATGATCACCCACAGGGCAATGTTACGGCTAAAATTGCTCACGTCGAATCCTTTTCCGGCGGCTCTCGAACGGCCCTTGTCAATATTCCCACGTCAAAAGGGATAAACTCATTACACCATTATGACCCAATTCCATAAAGATAATGCTAAAACGCCGTCAAACAAGGATCATGGCATCGGGCTGCAGGGCGCGCGGAGGTGAAAAGCGGGCTGCGAAACGGAAATCCGGTATCCCTTTCGGCCCCAGCTCGTCGGCGGTCAGTTTCAAATGAGGCACCGCCAGCACCCGATCGCCATGCCACAGGGCCGGCAAACCAGGGTGGACTGGTGCCGGCAGGGTGGACCGCGCCTGACCGCGGACCTGCCGCCAACCGTCCTGGCCCAAGGCGCCGACCGACATTTGCACCGTCGCTTTTCCCTTCAAACTCCAATCGAAACGATCCCAACGGCCGCAAATTTCCGCGCCCACCTCAACCCGGCCCGGCATGCGGCCGGCTTCCCGGCAAATTAGCAGGCCATCGGGACCAGGCAGAACGCGGCTGCCCGCCAAGGTCCGCCCGGCCGCCAGCTTGTGCTGTATCAGGTCCTGGCACAGCCGCGCCATGCGGTCGCGGCGGGGGCGATGAATGCCGCCGCCGATACAGCGTAAAATATCGGCCAGCAGCGGCGCCAGCAGGGCCTGGTTCTGGCCCAGGCAGAGCGCCGGATCGAATTGGCAGAAACCGGCGGGATGCAGACGCACCGTTCGGGCCGCTACATCCGCCAGGGCGCCGCGCAATTGCCGCCGCACGACGGCCGCCTCGCCAGCCAGATTAAGCAGCCGCGCGGTACCGCCCGTGCCGCTGCTATTCTTGGCAAGTCGGCGCCGGGCCCGAACCCTGGCATAACGCTCCTCCTGGTTCGAAGGATCTTCCAGCCAGGGCTGCCCGTGGAGGTTCAGGCTTGCCGTCAGATCTGCCCTGCTCTGTTGCAACAAGGGCCGCAGCAAGCGCACGCCGGGCAAGGCACGGACCACCGGCATGCCCGCCAGTCCCTCGATACCGCTGCCGTGTTGTAACCGCAACAGCAGGGTTTCCGCCTGATCGCCGCCGTGATGGGCGGCTAACAGATGCAAGACGCCCCGCCGCCGGCACCACTGCCCCAGCAGGTCATAGCGGGCCTGGCGGGCCGCCGCCTGGATGCCGCTGTTCGGCTTGGCCCCACGCCAGCGCAATGTTTGATGGATGATGCCGCGCGCCCGCAACCAGGCGCCCACCTGGCGGGCCTCGCCTGCCGCTGCCCGCCGCAGACCATGATCGACGGTCAGGGCCGTGATGGCGCCGCCCCGTTGCCTGGCCCAGGTATGGGCCAGCAAGGCCAAGGCCATGCTATCCGCACCGCCCGATACAGCCACCGCCAGGCTTGGGGCCTTTTCAAACGGCCCCAACGATCGCATCAAGGCCGCGAATTGATCTTCGCTGATGGCCGGCATGGCTGGCGGAACCCTCCGGGCGGGCAGCTTGGTCTGGCTGCGCAATCAAAATCAAAAAAATCTAGGGGCAGCCCGCAACACTTATTTCCCGCTGCATCCGCTTGCGTACCTGGGGCCGTAAACTGGTGAAAAGCTTCGCCATTTCCGAATATGTGGCGCAGGCCTCTTCCTTTTGCCCCATTTTCCCCAGGGTGATGCCCAACTTCAGCATGGTATCTGGCGCCTTGCTGCTTTTGGGAAAGCGTTGCAGTCCGGCCAGAAACGTCTGTGCGGCTTCAGTCAATTTATTTTGCGTGTAATAGGTCTCGCCCAGCCAATATTGCGCGTTGCCGGCCAGGGCATCGTCGGCGTGCTCGGCAAGAAATTCCTTAAAGGCCGCCTCGGCTTCAGGCAGATGCACGTTCAAAAGCATGGAATAGGCGTAATTATAGCGCTCGGCCGCCGTACCTTTGGGCAGAACCCCGGCCGGTTCCGCCGGTGCCTGGGCCGGCGCGTCGCCTTTGGTTGCTTCACCCGTGGTGCCGCCCGATCCCGGTGCCGTGTCCGGGCCAGCCTTTGATTGGGCACCAGCGGTCTGCCGGTGTTCCAGTTCGTTCAAGCGGAAATCGACATCCTTGACCAAGCCATCCAGCCGCTGCGAGATGGTTTGGATGCCATGGCGGACTTCTTCCAGTTGCCCGGTCAGACGGCGCATTTCCGCTTCCAGACTGCTCATGCGAATTTCCGCGTTTGCCAATTGACCGGAAGATGGCGCCGTTCCCCCAGCCGCCGCGGCGTGTTTCGCGGCCCCGGTTTTTTGCCCGCGGTAGTAATCTTTCTCTAACGTGCGGAGATCGCGCTGCAGCCCCTCGATCCGTTGGGTCAGGGTTTGCACATCGGCGCTTTGCGCCGACGCCCGTGTTGGCATGGTCAGCAAGGCCGCCAGCAATAGCGCCAGTCCGGCAGACGTCAACCAGGTCAGGGCCCGGCTGCAAATGAAAGCTTGGCGAACGCGTTGCATTGATCCTTACTCCGACCGTCCATGCTGACATACACGGTTGTACGCTGGGTTATACGTTGGGCGAATATTACCGTATCAGTTTTAATATCGGAATATGGCAAAATTACAGCCATTGGCGAAACCTATCGGTCCGCTTCGCCCGGAAATAAATCCGGGCCGCCCCGTAGGCACCAGTTTGGTGATCGAGGCGGCCCGGAAAACTGTCTGACATCGCTGAATGCGTGGGCGATGCGGTTATTAGTTGACCAGCAGCATGTCGCGCCGGTTTTGTGACCAGCACTCTTCATTGCTGCTGACACAAAGCGGCCGTTCCTTGCCATAAGAGATTGTGCCGACGCGATCGGCGTTGATGCCCAGGGCGATAAGGTATTTGCGCGCTGAATCCGCCCGCCGCTCGCCCAGGCCAAGGTTATATTCCCGCGTGCCCCGCTCATCGCAATGGCCTTCGATGGTAACCGTCACCGCCGGATATTGCCGCATCCAGTCGGCCCAGCGTTCGACAACCCGACGGGAGTCGGTACGCAAATTGGATTTGTCAAAATCAAACTGAATTTGACCGCCGATGTTGAGCACCAGATCCTCCTGTGAACCGGGGATCACCTTGCTCTTCATCATGGCTTTGGGTTCGGCCTTGGTCATCATGCTTGTCGATTGCTTGGCGCCTCCCGTACCCGAGGCATCAGCCTTTTCTTCGGCCGGCGTTCCGCATGCCGCCACCAACAGGATGGTCGCCGCCAAACACGCCGCCTTTAACGCAAATTTCTCAAAGACCATTAGAGACCACTCCTCATTCCCATATTTCGGCGTCCAGGTATTTCGGTATTCCGGTGTTCACGGCAAAGTTTCGCCAAGCAATGCCGCCAACATAGTTTTGTTCCGTAAATTCTATCACAACTCGTAGCCAGTTTAGGTATTCGCAAACAACCCTTAACCGACTATATTTTATTCACCAACCCTTGGGCCCGGACATTCACCAGACATACATGGCCACCATTAGTTTAACAACTACCTAACAACAAAGTATTTCGCGGCATAACTCAATCTGCCCTGCTGTCCGGCGAGGCTGAAAATTTACACGCACAGTGGTTTCCCATGGTTCCGCCCTAACGCTAACGCCACAGTTAATTAACATTAACCATGATCCACTAACGATTCAAGGGGCTTAGAGGCGACCAGGCTGGATCCGACGCATCGATCGGCGTGATCATCTCGCGTTCATTATAACCTGTCAGATCAACCGACCATAGCCGGGTGCGTCCGCCGTTCTTGCCTTTACGGGCCGGTTTTTGGCGGAAAAACATCAAAACCCGGCCGTTCGGGGACCAGGTCGGACCCTCGTCCAGGAAACTTTCGGATAGCAACCTTTCGCCGCTGCCGTCCGGCCGCATCACGCCGATGAAAAATTTCCCCTGGTGCATTTTTGTGAAGGCGATCAGATCGCCGCGCGGGGACCAGACCGGCGTGGCGTAACGTCCGTCGCCAAATGAGATGCGTTTCACCTCCGTGCCGTCAGCCGTCATCACGTAAAGTTGTTGGCTGCCACCGCGATCCGAATTGAAAACCACGCGCTTACCGCCCGGCGCGTAGCAGGGCGAAGTATCGATGGCCGGCCCGGTGGTCAATCGACTGATCGCCCGGGTGCGCAGATCCATGGCGAAGATATTGGATTTACCATCCTGCGCCATGCTCATGATCACCTGGTTGCCGTCAGGCGAGAAGCGCGGCGCATAGGTCATGCCGGGAAATTCACCCAGGACCTCCTGCCGCCCGGTGTCAATATTGTAGAGATAGACCCTCGGCGTGTTGCGATAATAGGACAGATAGGTGATCTCCTGGCGCGAGGGAGAAAACCGCGGGGTCAGCACCAGATAACTACCATCGGTCAAAAACCGGTGGCCGTCGCCGTCCTGATCCATGATAGCGAGACGTTTAATGCGCCGGTCCCTGGGTCCGGATTCCGCCACATAAACCACCCGGGTATCAAAATACCCCTCTTCGCCGGTCAAACGCTTGTAGATGGCATCGGAAATGACATGGGCGATGCGCCGCCAATTGCCCGGTGTGCTGAAATATACCAGGCCCGTCATCTGTTCGCCCGCCAACACGTCCCAAAGGCGAAATTCCACCCGCAACCGGCCATCATTTTCGACCGCCACCTTGCCCGAAACCAGGGCCTGGGCGTTGAGCACCCGCCAATCGGAGAACCGGGGCCGAGCCTGGAGTGATTCCGGGGTTTGAATGAAAGACTTTGGATCCAGGGGCCGGAACAGGCCGGATCTGTTCAGGTTGGCGGTTATGACCTGCGCCATCCGCCGGCCCTGGTCCACGGCCGCCGCGTCGGCGCCATGAAAGTCCGGGATCGCCACCGGCATGGGATCCACATTTCCCTTGGTAATATCTATCTCTAATGCCGCCCAGGCCGCGCGCGGCGCCAATGCCAGGCACGGCAGGATCAATAACACACCAAGGATAAGAGTTTGTCTGGCTATAGAGACGGTCCACATGGCGATTTTCTTCCTAGTTTCTCTGCACCTTCAACCGCCCAACATCTCGCGGGGATTGAAGGTCAATGTAATCTCGCGCCAGTTCGAATATTTTTCGGCTGGCAGGTTTTTCAGCGGCTGGCATTTCAATACCGCGCGCACGGCACTTTCCGCCGCTGTTCGATAGAACGGATCGCCGGACTGATTGCCGCCGACGATTTCCGGCGCCTTGGACAACGAACCGTCCAAATTCAGGAATATCTTGATGCGGACGACCAGGTCCTCCGCATCCCGGGCGCCGGCCGGAACAGACCAGCATTTCTCTATCTGGTAGCGAATGGCGTCGATCTCGCTCATGGTCATGGGCAGCGAACTGGCGAGTGTCTGGACTACGCGTGGCGTGGCCGGCGGCGGCGTGGCCACCTTGGTTTTGCTGGTCTGCACCTGTGGCTTTGCCTGCTGCTTTTTCTTGTCTTTGTCCAGCAACGCGGCTATGCGGTCGACGCTGAATTGCCGGCGCGGGCGCTTTGGCTTCGCCTTGGGGCGAGGCATTGTCCGGAACGTCGCTGGCGGCTCCACCGAGGCCAATTTTAGCGGCGCCTTGGGTTTTGCCGCAGGTTTCTCCGGCGGTTTTGGCTCGGGCAGCGGCACCGCCACCTCTTTGGGCTTGGCGGCGGGAGGGGGGAGCGTTTTTACCTTTTTCACGGGTTTCGGAGGCGGCGCCTTTGCCACCGGAGGCATTGCTTTCGGCTTGGCGGCGGGCTTTAATTCCGGTACCGGGGGTGGCGGTTTTTCGGCCTTCGGATCGGGCCGCTTTTGCGAGACCGTCCGTTCCGCCACGGTTACCAGTTCGACGATAATCGGCTGTTCCATCACTAAGGGCCGGGTCAATAAATCGGGCAGACCAAAGATAGCCGCGGCAACCACAGCCGCGTGTAGCAAGGTCGATATAGCTATTCCATTGCGCAAGGTCCGGCACCGCTACTTTTTCGCCCCGACGGCGTTTTTGTTCGCATTCTTGCGGGATTTCGCCGCCCGCGGGACTTCGGTGACCAGCGCCACCTTGTTGAACCCGGCCGCATTAAGGCTGCCCATGACCGCCATGACCGCGCCGTAATCGACCGAGCGGTCGCCGCGCACGAAGATCCGCCGCGCGGTCTGATTTTCCGCAATGGCCAACAACCGGGCCACCAGTTCGGCCCGCTCCACCTTGGTCTCCTGCAGGAAAATGTCGCCCTTGGCGTCAATCGAGACGGTCAAGGGTTCCTCATTACCCTGCAGGTTGGAAGCGGGGGTCTTCGGCAGGTCGATGGGCACGCCCACGGTCAGCAATGGCGCGGTGATCATGAAGACCACCAATAATACCAGCATCACGTCCACGAACGGCGTCACATTGATCTCCGACATGGTGGCGTAGCGGCCGGGCCGGCGGCCCAGCCGTGATGAACCTTGGAAAGATCCGGCCATCGCTATTGCCCCCGCCCCTCGTCCAGTTGCCGGGACAGAATGGCCGAGAATTCGCCCACGAAGCCCTCCAGGCGAATGGTGTAACGTCCCAGGTCGGTGGAGAATTTATTGTACGCAACCACTGCCGGGATCGCCGCGATCAGCCCCAGGGCGGTCGCGAACAGGGCCTCGGCGATGCCGGGGGCGACCACGGCCAGGTTGGTATTCTTGGTCAAGGCAATCGCCTGAAAGGAATTCATGATGCCCCAGACCGTGCCGAACAGGCCAATGAAAGGCGCCGTGGAGCCGACCGTGGCGAGGAAGCCCATATAGCGTTCCAACCGCTCAATCTCGCGGGTCAGGGTGATATGCATGACCTGCACGATACGGTCCTTGATACCGGCCCGCAGAAAATCTTCACCCGCCAGCCCTTTCGAGGTAGAGCGCCGCCATTCCCGCATGGCCGAGACGAACAAAATTTCCATCGGGTGATCCGGCCGCGTACCTATTCGGTCGAACAGTTCTTCCAGACTGCCCCCTGACCAGAAGGAATCCTCGAACTGGTCCGCCTGGGCGCGAAGACGGCGAAAGCGGATGCCTTTTTCGAAAATGATCGCCCAGCACCAGAACGAGGCCAGGATAAGAACCATCATGACCCCCTTGACCAGGATATCCGCCTTGAGGAACAGGCCCCAAAGAGAAAAGTCAGCCCCGGCAACAGAACCGGCCAACGCCACCGCATCAACTGCTTGATTTTCCATTCATCTACTTCCTAAACGTCGCAAATAATTTCTGATAGAGCGGCCCGCACCGGCGCTGGCAGGCGCCGGGGTCGGCCATTGGGACCGATACAGGCAAGCCGCACCTTGGCGCGCACCAATGCCTCTTCGCCACGATGGATGTCCTGATCCATATCCATGCTGGCCCCGCCTAAATTTTTAAGCCGGGTCCGCACCTGGATTTCGTCATCCAGACGGGCGGGTTGCAGATAGTCGATCTCGCAACGCCGCACCGGAAAAACAATGCCCTCGCGGTCCAGCAACGCCACCTGGTCAATTCCCGCCCGGCGCACCAGATCGCTGCGGGCCCGTTCCAGGAAACGCAGATAATTGGCGTAATAAACAATTCCCGCCGCGTCGGTGTCTTCCCAATAGACCCGGACTGGAAACCGATGAAAATCAGACATCACCGCCCCCCGCTTTGCTGACGTCACCAATATCTTCGCCATCAGTCTCATCCGGGGCCAGGGGCAACAATTCGATCTGCGTCTGGACTGCCTTGGGCGCCACCAGGCCCAGATGCTCATAGCCGAACCTGGTCAGGACCCGGCCCCGCGGGGTCCGTTGCAGGAAAGCCTGTTGAATGAGGTAAGGCTCGATAATGTCCTCGATCGCGTCACGTTGCTCGGACAGGGACGCAGCGATGGTTTCCACCCCGACCGGGCCGCCTTCGAAATCCCGGGCGATACAGTTGAGATAGCGCCGATCCATGGCGTCCAGGCCGCGCTGATCAACTTCCAGGCGGTTCAGGGCCGCATCCGCCTTCACGGCATCGATCCGGTCGGCGCCAGCCACGGTGGCGAAATCCCGTACCCGGCGCAATAGCCGCACCGCCACCCGTGGCGTGCCGCGCGAGCGCTTGGCAATCTCCAGGGCGCCATCTGGCGCCAGATTCAAGTCCAACAACCCGGCGGCGCGGGTAACGATCTGTTCCAGTTCCCCCACCTCGTAAAATTGCAGGCGGATGGGAATACCAAAGCGTTCGCGCAGGGGATTGGTGATCAAGCCCGACCGGGTCGTCGCGCCGACCAGGGTAAAGGGCGGCAAATCGATCCGTACGGTGCGGGCCGCCGGTCCTTCGCCGATCACCAGATCCAATTGGAAATCTTCCATGGCCGGGTAGAGCACTTCCTCCACCACAGGGCTCAAACGATGAATTTCATCAATAAAAAGCACATCGTGGGCTTCCAGATGGGTCAGGATGGCGGCCAGATCACCCGCCTTGGCAATGACCGGGCCAGAGGTGGCACGAAAGGATACGCCCAGCTCGCGGGCGACGATCTGGGCCAGGGTGGTCTTGCCCAAGCCGGGCGGGCCGTGAAACAGCACGTGGTCCAGGGCCTCGCCGCGCTGCCGGGCGGCCTCTATATAGATGCGCAGATTTTCCATTTCCGCCCGCTGGCCGACAAATTCGGCCAGACCTTGGGGGCGCAGTCCCACGTCGGCACCGTCGTCGTGTGCCGTCTGGCCCGCCACCAGGCGTTCCGCCTCATTTTCCCCGCTCATGGTTCCGCTCATGGTCTTGCCCATCGTATCGTTCATGGCGCCAAATGCCTCAGGCTATCGCGGATCAGCGTTTGCAGTTCCGCCGCCTCGCCCAGCCCCGCCGCCGCCGCTTGCACCGCGCGATGGGCCTCGGCCGGGCGATAGCCCAGATTGACCAGGGCCGAAATGGCATCCACCGCAGGCCCCTGGCTGACGGTCCCAGACTCGGCAAAAGCTTCGGCCCCGCCCGGTCCCAGGGCCAGATTGCCCACTTTGTCTTTCAGTTCCGTTACGATGCGGCCGCCTAATTTCGGTCCGACCCCGGGCCCGCGGGTCAGCATCGCCTTGTCCTGGACCAGCACGGCCTGGGTCAACTCACCAGGCGCGAGGGTGGACAGGATGCCCAACGCGACCTTGGCGCCCACACCCTGAACCCCTAACAACAGCTTGAACCAATCGCGTTCGTCGGCCGCCGCGAAGCCATAAAGATGGATGTGGTCCTCGCGCACATGGGTTTCGATCAACAACGAAACGACCGTGCCCGGCTGGCCAAGACTGGCGAGGGTGCGGCCGGAACAAAAAACCAGATAACCAACCCCGCCCACATCAATGATGCAGCTGTTGTCGCCGCTTTCATCAAGGCGGCCGGATAATTTGGCTATCATGCGCCCACACCCCGCTTCAGCCTGACATGGTTCTGGGTTGGCTTTTTTCCTGCGCCAATTTCAGCCGCCGCGATGATTTGCCGGTTGCGCCGCAAATGGGCATGACAAATCGCCACGGCCAGGGCATCGGCCGCATCACCATCCACGGGGCCGGCGCTGGGCAATAATGTTGTCACCATCATGGCCACCTGGGCCTTTTGCGCATGGCCGGTTCCGACCACGGACTTCTTGATCAGGTTGGGCGAATATTCCGCCACCGGAATGCCCGCCATGGCCGGGGCCAACAGCAAAACCCCACGGGCCTGACCCAGCCTCAGGGTCGAGGAAGGGTTTTTATTGACGAAGGTTTCCTCCACCGCCGCTTCCACCGGTTGCCATTGTACCAATAAATCGCACAGGGCCTGATACAGCTGACACAAACGCTCGGCCAAGGGTAGTTTCGGATCCGAGACGATGACCCCATGGCCCACATGGCGCAAACGGCTGCCGTCCATTTCCAGCATGCCCCAGCCGGCGCGCTGGAGGCCGGGATCTATACCAATCAGGCGCATGTCTGGGTCACCTAGCCGTTGAGTTTCTGCATGATGTCGTCGGATACTTCGAAGTTGGCCGAGACCTGTTGCACATCGTCGCTATCGTCAAGGGCCTCCAACAGCTTGAACAGGGTGGTAGCGCGGCTCTCGTCCAAGGAAATGGTGTTCTGCGGGCGCCAATTCAGCCGGGCCGCCTTGGGGTCGCCAAATTTATCTTCCAGGGCCGTGGCGACCGCGTGCAGATTTTCCACGGCGCAGATAATGTCGTGGCCGTCTTCATGGCTTTCCACATCGTCGGCCCCGGCCTCGACCGCCGCCTCGAACATGGCATCGGCATCGGCGACCTCAACCCCATATTCGATCATCCCGACCCGGTCGAACTGATAGGCGACGCTGCCGGTTTCGCCAAGATTGCCGCCGAATTTACTGAACGCAGCGCGCACTTCGGAGGCCGTGCGGTTGCGGTTGTCGGTCAGGGCCTCGACAATCAGGCAGACGCCGCCCGGTCCATAGCCTTCGTAGCGGATCTCTTCATAATTATCGCCTTCGCCTGATTGGCTGGCCCGCTTCACCGCCCGGTCAACATTATCCTTGGGCATGTTCGCGGCCCGTGCCGCCTGGATCGCGGAACGCAGGCGCGGGTTCATCTCCGGATCGGGCAGGCCCGAGCGGGCGGCCACGGTGATTTCGCGAATCAGCCGGGTAAAAATTTTCGACCGTTTAGCGTCCTGAGCACCCTTGCGGTGCATAATGTTCTTGAATTGTGAATGGCCTGCCATGCTCTTCTCGTCACCCTTCCATGCGTGCCGCTTGTCTTGAATTTCCCCCACCCCAGTGCACAAGACCGCGGCGCAAGAATCATCTCGAATTTTACCAGATATTGTGGTCACGCGCAGCACATACCCATAAACGGCCAATATGGCAACAATGGGGCGATGCACCGCGAACGCCTAAACACGCCGCAATTCGTAAGATATTTTTAACAGTGTTGAGGCATATTGGAGAGACACATTTTTGTGCTGGAGCCATTGGAGTTTTACTTTGTCCACACCTGAAACACTTGACCGCCTTGCCCTGCCGGCCGGCGGCGACCAAAAGGCGATGGCTGCCGCCACGACCCAGGCCGGTCTCTTCGCGCTTGATGTCGCGCTGTCGATTGTCGAGGCGCCCACCAATGAGACCACCGCGGCGCGGCGGTTGTACTATGTCGCCGAGCGTTGCAACGATTTAACCACGCAGTTGACCCAGCGGGCCAGCAAGGTTTAAGCGCGAATTCCTGGCGCACGGATTTTAAGTTTAAGCGCGAATTCCTGGCGCGCTGATTATTAGGTCTAAGCGCGAATTCCTGGCGCGCTGATTATTAGGTCTAAGCGCGAATTCCTGGCGCGCTGCCTGTAACCGGCCAAGCCGGACTTAGACGGCCACCCTGGCGCAGGGGTGCGAGATAGGTGGCCAAACCCGTTTTGTCATCGGTTTCCAGATAGATCCCGCATGCCGTCGCCTCGCCGCTGGCCGGGGCGAACCGTGCGCCCGGCATTTTTCGGGTAAACCGGCGGACCGGCTCCGCCTTTTCCATGCCAATCACGGAATCATAATCGCCGCACATCCCCACATCGCTGAGATAGGCCGTGCCGCCCGGCAGGATCTGATGGTCCACCGTGGGTACATGGGTGTGCGTGCCAAAGACACAGCTAACCCGGCCATCAAGATAATGGCCAATGGCCATTTTTTCCGAGGTCGCCTCGGCATGCATATCGACAAAAATGGCATTCACGCTGCCACCGAGGGTATGAGATTTCAGCGCCTCGGCGGCGGCGGCGAAGGGATCGTCCAGGGGCTCCATGAAAATCCGGCCCAATACCTGCAGGATCAGAATACGGCGGCCGCCCGGCACTTCGAAAACGCTTGCCCCACGCCCCGGTGTACCGGTGGGCAGGTTGAGTGGGCGCAGCAAACGTTTTTCGCCGTCAATATGGGGGATGATCTCGCGGGCGTCCCAGGCATGGTTGCCCAGGACAATGACGTCGGCGCCCGCTTCATACAGTTGATCACAGATTTTCGGCGTGATGCCAAAGCCATTGGCCGCATTCTCGCCATTGACGATTACGAAATCCAGCTCCAGCTCCTGGCGCCATCGCGCCAGGTTTTCGGCAACCGCGCTCCGCCCGGCGCGGCCAACCACATCCCCAAGATAAAGCAGTTTCACTTTATTACCCCTTACAATACGCGTTAACGCCGCCGCGACCGCTAACCCGGCCCCGAGCGTTGGCGCGGAAATTGTTGCGCGCCACGCTCGTTGACCAGCCAATCCAGCGCTTCGTCATGATCATCATAGGGCAGCGCCGCCATGGCCTGGGCCGCATAGCCAAAGCCAACCGCCAGCAAACCGGGCACCGACTGGCGCAAAGCCCGTATCGTACGATCATAATAGCCGCCACCATAGCCCAAACGAAAGCCTTGCGCATTGTAGGCCAGGAATGGCGCGGCTACGACATTCGGCGTCACCGCCGCCGCCGCCGCCAGCGGTTCCGAGACGCCAAAGGAACTATTTGCCAATGCATCGCCAGGGCGCCAGACGCGAAAGCACAAGGCCTGCCCGGCGCCCAGCACGACGGGCAGAGCCACCCCATGCCCGGCCTGGATCAGGGCATCCAGCAAAGGCCGGCTGTCTAATTCATCCCCCATGGGCCAATAAACGGAGATGATGCTAGCGGGTGAAAGTGGGATAGCGGCCAGAAAATGCGCTGCCGCCTTGGCGCCCGCTGCATCGCGCAACGCCACGGGAACCGCCGCGCGCCGGGCCCGGGCCCGTGGCCGCGCGGCAGCCTTCAAGGCCTTGCCGGACCGTATGCCTGTATCATTGCCCTCGCCGGTAGTCATCGACCTCGTCATAAATTCGATCTAAATAAATAGTGCCGGACGGGACCGCCAGAGCCGTCGAAATACCTTGCTCCGCTGTGGCCTGCTTACGCAGGTGGGCACCGCAATGACAAGACCACGATCTCGCCAGAGGCAGCTCCCTTTCTAACGGTATTGGCCCAGGGAACCGTTTTTCGTCGCACCCCGCAGAACCCGTCCGACAACCCTATTTAAGCACTCTCCAGGCGCGCGGCAATGTCTTCGATGCGTTGGGTTAATTTTGCCAGATCCACGGGCGCCACCGGCTCGCCGGCAGTGCCGCCCGCTATTTCCCCACCGGCCTTCAATTCTTCCAGTTCCTGGCTGGCTTCCGCCAGTTCGTCGGCCACCATCAGCGAGGCCATCAATAACAACCGCGCCTCACCCACCTGGCCGACGCTTTCCACCAGCCCGTCCACCTGGCGATTGACGTAATCAGCCAGAAAGGTCAGGTGCTTTTCCTCACCATCCTCGCAGGCGATCAGATAGTCACGACCGTTAATTTGAATACTGACCTGGGCCATTTCACTCATCCAACAACGCGTGTACGCTGGCAATTGCTTGATCCAGGCGGGTTGATACCGCATCCATGGCGCCTTGCAAAGCGGTGCCCTCGGCCCGGGCGGCGGCCAGTTCCTCAGCCAGACTGTCCCGCTCCGTGCGCAAGGCGGCCAGTTCCGCTTCGAGGCCGCCAATATCCTGGCGCAGCCGGTCAACATCCGCCGACGCCGCCTTTGCTTCCGCGCCGCCGGTTTCAATCACCCGGCCCAAAGCTGCTTCCAGCCGTTGCACGGCAGCTTCTAATCGTTCTTTCGCGCCACTATCATCGGTCATTGTGGATTCCGTATTGTTTCCAAAAGACGTGCATTAGTACGGTTGATCTTACCTGTCGCCCTGAACAAATGCGCCCCATTCGAGAGGCATCCGGCGAACTTGCAAATCCACCACCTATAGACCCTTCGGGCCCAGGGTAGGGCGGGGTTTGCCACCGCGTCAACCGGATCGCGTGGCGTCGACAAAAATGCCCGCCATAAGTTGGCTATTCGCGGTTGACCTTGCAAGGTGAACAGCTATGTTGTTCGGCGATGCGGGGATCGGCTGAATTGTCCCGGCTAGCCCCTCCACCAGGGTTGTCCATCCGGTTATCAGATGCAAAAATTAGCTGTTGTTGACCGATTACAACCGCAATTTCGAGATTCCATATGAGCCCCACCGATACCGAGGTAGCGCCGGCCGCGGCCGCGCATGGCGAGATGGCGAATGCCATTCGTTTCCTGGCCGCGGATGCGGTCCAGGCTGCCAATTCCGGGCATCCAGGCATGCCCATGGGCGCCGCCGACATGGCCACCGTGTTGTTTTCGCGCTTTCTGAAGTTCGATCCGGCCAGTCCCCATTGGCCGGATCGGGACCGCTTTGTCCTATCGGCCGGGCATGGATCGATGTTGCTGTACGGTCTGTTATACCTGACCGGTTACGGCGATATGGATCTGGACCAGATCCGTAATTTCCGCCAACTGGGCAGCCGCACTGCCGGGCATCCGGAATATGGCGCCGCGGCCGGTATTGAAACCACCACCGGTCCCCTGGGGCAGGGTTTGGCCACCGCCGTCGGCATGGCCTTGGCCGAACGCATGCTGGCCAGCCGCTTTAGCGATAATCTGGTGGATCATTATACCTATGTTTTGGCCGGTGATGGTTGCCTGATGGAAGGGATCAGCCACGAGGCCGCTTCATTTGCCGGGCATCTACGTTTGGCCAAGTTGATCGTTTTGTTCGATGACAATGAAATCACCATTGACGGGGCGACCAGTCTAAGTGTCAGCGATGACCAATGCGCCCGTTTCGCGGCCTATGGCTGGGACGTGGCCCGTGTCGACGGTCATGACCCGGAAGCCTTGGCAAAGGCCATCGCGGCGGCGCGGCAAAGCGACCGGCCGTCGTTGATCGCGGCGCGCACCCAAATCGGCCGCGGCGCACCGACCAAAGCGGGCACGTCCGGCGCCCATGGCGCGCCCTTGGGAGATGCAGAAATCGCCGGTGCGCGGGAGCAGATGGGCTGGCCTTATGCCGCCTTTGAAGTACCGGACCATATTGTGGCAGCATGGCGTGCAGTGGGCGCGCGCGGTGGAGAGGTGTCGGCGGCGTGGCAAGATCGCCTCGGCGCCTTGGAGGAAAACGACCGCGCTGCGTTTGAGCAAGCCCAGGCGGGTGACCTGCCAGCCAGCCTTATTGATGCCATGGCCGACTATCGCCGCCAACTGGCGGCTGACAAGCCCGTGTTGGCGACCCGCGCCGCGTCTGGCAACGCCCTGGAAGTGATCAACCGCGTGGTGAGGGAAACCGTCGGCGGCTCCGCCGATCTGACCGGTTCCAACAACACCTTGACGCCGGGTCTGGGCTTTGTCGCGGCGGATGACTTCTCGGGCCGGTATATTAATTACGGTGTGCGCGAACATGCCATGGCGGCGGCCATGAACGGGCTGGCCCTGCACGGCGGCTTCATTCCCTATAGCGGCACATTCATGGTCTTTTCCGATTATAGCCGGGGCGCCATGCGCCTGTCCGCATTGATGGGTTGCCGGGTCATCTATGTCCTGACCCATGACTCGATCGGTCTAGGCGAGGATGGACCGACCCATCAACCGGTGGAACATCTGGCAGCCCTGCGGGCCATGCCCAATTTGTATGTCTTTCGCCCGGCCGACGCCATGGAAACGGCGGAATGCTGGGAACTGGCCCTGGTGGCAAAAGAAACCCCCTCGGCCATGGTGCTGACCCGGCAGGGTCTGGCGGCCGTGCGGCTGGAATACAGTGAGGAAAACGCCTGCGCCCGTGGCGCCTATGAATTGCTCGCCGCCGATGGCGAGGCGGCGGTCAGTTTGCTGGCGACCGGTTCGGAAGTTGCCATTGCCGTGGCCGCGCGGAACAAATTACAAAGCGCCGGCATCCCAACCCGCGTTGTCTCGATGCCGTGCTGGGAATTGTTCGAGGAACAGGATGCGGGCTATCGCGAGCAAACCCTGGGGCCGGGCACCGTGCGCATTGGCATCGAGGCGGCGATTTCCATGGGCTGGGACCGCTATCTTGGTGCAGAGGGCGGCTTTGTCGGCATGACGGGTTTTGGCGCCTCGGCGCCAGCCAAAGAATTGTACGAGCATTTCGGCATTACGGCGGAAGCGGTCGTGGAGCTGGCCGGGACAAGGTTGACGGCCAAACAAGGCTGATAACATCGATAGGACGGATATGGGGCAACCCATTCTTTTTGATAGGAGAAAAAACATGGTCGTTCGGGTAGGGATTAACGGTTTTGGGCGGATTGGCCGTCTGGTATTGCGCGCCATCGCGGAATCCGGACGCAAGGATATTCAGGTGGTTGGGGTCAATGATCTGGGCCCGATTGAAACCAATGCGCATCTGTTGCGCTACGATTCCGTGCACGGCGCCTTTCCCGGCAAGGTGAAAACCAGCAAAAGCGGCATGAACCTTGGGCGTGGCGTCATCAAGGTCACGGCCGAGCGCGACCCGGCAAACCTGCCCTGGGCCAAACTGGGCGTCGATGTCGCCCTGGAATGCACCGGCATCTTCACCTCCAAGGACGCGGCCTCTGCGCATCTGACCGCCGGCGCCAAACGGGTGCTGATTTCGGCACCCGCCAGCGGCGCCGATCTGACCGTGGTCTATGGCGTCAACCACGATAAATTGCGCAAGTCGCACAAGGTGGTCTCGAACGCATCCTGCACCACCAACTGTCTGGCCCCGGTGGCCTTTGTGCTGAACCAGGCGGTGGGCATCGAACATGGCTTCATGACCACGATCCATGCTTTTACCGGCGACCAGCCCGTGCTTGATACCCTGCATGGCGACCTGCGCCGGGCGCGCTCCGCCGTTATGTCCATGATCCCCACCTCGACCGGCGCCGCCAAGGCGGTTGGCCTGGTGCTGCCCGAATTGGCCGGCAAGCTGGACGGCACCTCGATCCGCGTGCCGACGCCGAATGTCTCGGTGGTTGATTTCAAATTCCGCAGCAAGAAGAAGACCACCGTCGAGGCGGTCAATAGCGCCATCAGCAAGGCCGCCGGTGGCAAGTTGAAGGGCATTTTGGAAACCTCCGACGGCCCGACCGTGTCCATCGACTACAACCACAACCCGGCCTCTTCCACCTTTGATCTGACCCAGACCCAGGTGATCGATGGCCGCTTCGTGCGCATCCTGTCCTGGTATGACAACGAATGGGGCTTTTCCAACCGGATGAGCGACACCGCCGTCGCCATGGCCAAGCTTTAATCGGCGCGGACACCGGCATTTCGTGATGCGGGTCCTGGATGATCTATCGCCGCGCGGCGCACGGGTGCTGGTGCGGGTCGACCTGAACGTGCCCATGCGGGACGGCCGGGTCAGTGACGGCACCCGGATCGAACGGGCCGTCCCCACCCTGGCCGAACTGGCGGCGGCGGGCGCCAAGGTTATCGTGCTGTCCCATTTCGGCCGACCCAGGGGCCAGGTTGTGCCGGAACTGTCGTTAACGCCACTGGCGCAAGCCCTGGCCGCCGCCCTGGGCCGCCCGGTCGCCTTCGCGGATATGGCTGCAGCGCCCGATGCGGTCGCCAAAATGACCGATGGCGATGTGCTGTTGCTGGAAAATGTGCGCTTTGATCCGGGCGAGGAAGCCAACGGATCGGATTTTACCCAGGCGTTGGCGGCGCTGGGTGACATCTACGTCAACGACGCCTTTTCCTGCGCCCATCGGGCGCATGCCTCGACCACGGGGCTGGCGCATCTGTTGCCGGCGGCGGCGGGCCGGGCCTTGCAGGCCGAACTGACGGCCCTGGAAGCCACCCTTGCCAGCCCACGGCGGCCCGTGGCGGCCCTGGTGGGCGGGGCCAAGGTTTCCTCCAAGCTGGCGGTCCTGGGCCATTTGCTGGACAAGGTCGATCAATTGATCATCGGCGGCGGCATGGCAAATACCTTTTTGTTCGCCAAGGGCATCGCCATCGGCGCCTCTCTATGCGAAACCGATCTGGCCGAAACGGCCCGCGAAATCATCGCCAAAGCCGGCAAGGTCGGCTGCGAGATTGTCCTGCCGGTGGATGTGGTGCTGGCAAGGGAACTGCGCGCCGGGGCCGATACCGCCACCGTGCCGGTGGACAAGGTGCCCGGCGATATGATGATCCTGGATATCGGCCCAGCCAGCGTGGCCGATCTGACCCGGCGTCTGGCCGGCTGCCGAACGCTGCTATGGAACGGTCCTCTGGGCGCCTTTGAATTTCCGCCCTTTGATAATGGTACGGTTAAGGTAGCCCAGGCCGCCGCGGCCCAGACCCGGGCGGGCGAATTGACCTCGGTCGCGGGGGGCGGCGATACCGTCGCGGCCCTGGCGCATGCCGGCGTGGCGAACGATTTTACCTATGTCTCGACCGCCGGGGGCGCCTTCCTGGAATGGCTGGAAGGCAAGCCCCTGCCGGGCATCGAGGCATTGGAAAGCTAGTTTTCGTTCACATCCAGGCGGTGAAATGGCAGGTTTACGAAAAATCGAATACGGACTGCCGTCGGGAAATGACGCCCTTACCGTCAGGCTTGGCATCGAAAAAGGTATCTTCGAGGACGAAGGACTGGACCTTTCCGCGCGGATCGTGTTTGGCGGACCCGAGCTAGCCGCCGCTTATGATTCAGGCGACATATCGATCGGCGGCATCGGATCGCCGTCGGGGCTGAACGCCATTGCCGCGGGCAAACGTTTCAAGGTCATCGGCAGTGGCTGTCGGCAGCGGGCGCATATGTTCCTTGGCGTACGCAAGGGCATCCACGATTACCAGGAATTGCGCGGCAAGCGGCTTGGGCTTTTGAGCATCGGCAGCTGCCCGTCATGGATCGTGCGAAAGATATTGATCCACAATGGGCTGGACCCGGACGAGGACGTCATTCTGGTGCCGTTGCACGAGGAATATCCGCGCATCGTCGAATTCTTGGAGGAGGGGCGGATCGATGCCTTTCTGGCGACCGAGCCCAACCTCTCCATCGGCGAGGACAGGGGTGTTCTGGACATTTGGGCGGCCGCGTACGAAGCGCCCTATCTGCCCCATTTCCAATGGATCGTCCGAGTCGCGAATACGGATTTTATCGAGCGCGAGCCCGATCTGGTTGCCGCTGTCCTGCGCGGCTGCCAGCGCTCGGCGCATTACGCCGCCAACTATATGGATGAATTCGCGGCTTTCATGGCAAAACTTTACGGCGCCAGCGAGCAGTCCGCGCGCCGTGCCGTTGCCCGCGAGTTGCCGCTGTACCAGCTCGATTGCCAAGTCGACATGCCGGGGCTGCAGGCATCTCTCGACATGTTGCATGATTTCGGAGGGATCGACCGGCCAATGCAGGCCGAAGATTTCACGGATTTACGCTTCCAACCTGATCGAAATTACGCTCATCTGGATAATATTCGGTAACCAATCCTCATTCAGACTATGACTGTGCCATGCGGGCAATCATTTTTCATCATTTGCAACAGGCCGAAAGCGCGCTGGCGGTAGCGGCTGCGTTACGCCGGCCTATAGCCTTGCTGACCGCGCCGGGGGCGGCGGCCTATGGCGGGCCCGGGTTCTATCTGGCCATTGTGGAACAGGCCCGGCAGCGCCATCCAGGGGCGGATGTGCGCGCCATTCTGGACTGCGGCGCGGACGGCGCCATGGCGCAAATGGCCTTGGCCTTGGGCTGGCGCTGTCTGGTGCTGAGCGGCAAAGAGGTGGTCCGCGAGAAGCTTCGCGAGATCGCCGCCACCTACGGCGCCGAGGTTCTACCGCGGCCGCCCAAGGCCCTGGATCCGGGCGCCGGGGCGGCGGATATTACCGCCCAATGCCAATCATTTCTCGATCCTCATTAAGGATCGTTGCCAGCGCTTCCGGGCTTTGTTATTCAGGTGGAAATGATTGTCGGCTAGCCGGACAGGGAGTTTCAAAATGACGAAATTGGATATTGTCGCCAATGCGGCGCGCATGGTTGCGCCGGGCAAGGGTATTCTTGCCGCCGATGAGAGCACGGGCACCATTAAAAATCGCCTGGATAGTATAAATGTTCCCTGCACCGAGGATAATCGCCGCGACTACCGGCAATTGCTGTTCACCACGCCGGGTGCGGGCGATTACATTTCCGGCGTCATCTTGTATGACGAAACCTTGCGGCAATCGGGCACCGACGGCGTGCCGTTTCCCAAGCTACTGTGGGACAATGGTATTCTGCCGGGCATCAAGGTGGATGCCGGCGCCAAGGACCTGGCCGGCTCGCCGGGTGAAAAGGTGACCGAAGGCCTGGATGGCCTGCGCGAGCGTCTGGCTGAATATGCCGAACTCGGTGCGGCCTTTACCAAATGGCGGGCGGTGATCGATATTGGCGGCGGCATGCCCAGCCGTGCCTGTCTGGAGGCCAATGCCCACGCCCTGGCCCGGTATGCCGCCCTGTCGCAGGAAGCCGGCCTGGTGCCAATCGTGGAGCCGGAAGTATTGATGGATGGCGATCACGATATAGAACGCTGCCGGGAGGTGACGGAAGCGGCCCTGCAATTGACCTTCCGGGAATTGTTCAATCAGAATGTCCTTCTGGAAGGTATGGTGCTGAAGCCGAACATGGTGCTGCCGGGCAAGAAATGCGCCCGGCAAAATTCTGTCCAGGAAGTAGCCGAAATGACCGTCAAGGTGCTGCGCCGCCAGGTGCCCGGCGCGGTGCCGGGCATTGCCTTCCTCTCGGGCGGGCAATCGGAAGAAGACGCCACGGCGCACCTCAATGCCATGAATAATCCCAAAACAATGGCGCGCGCCCTACCCTGGGAATTGAGCTTCTCCTACGGCCGTGCCTTGCAGGCCTCGGCGCTGCAAGCCTGGCGTGGCAAGGCGGAGAATGTACCCGCCGCCCAGGCCGCCCTGGCCCATCGCGCCAAGCTGAACAGCCTGGCCCGCAGCGGTGATTATCAGAGCGGAATGGAACAGGGCGCCGCCTGATGGCGTCGCCCGCGGACAGTAGCGCGGACCGCTGCCGCCTGTATCTGATCACGCCGCCGGCATTCGAGCCGGCCGCTTTCGCAGAGGATCTGCGCGCGGCCCTGGACGGCGGCGACGTGGCCTGCCTGCAATTGCGCCTGAAAGACGTGGACGACGATGCGGTGCGCCGGGCGGCCGAGGTGCTGATGCCCGTGGCCCAGGAATACGACGTCGCTTTCCTGATCAATGATCGCCCCGATTTGGCGTTGGAATTGCGTGCCGACGGCTGTCATGTGGGCCAGGAAGATACCCCCTATGGCGCGGCGCGGGCCATTCTGGGCGCCGATCATATTATCGGCGTCACCTGCCATGCCTCGCGCCATCTAGCCATGGAGGCGGCGGAAGCGGGCGCCGATTATGTTGCCTTTGGCGCCTTCTTCGCCACCGGGACCAAGCAGGCCAAGGCCGCGGCGGATCTGGAAATTCTGGAATGGTGGTCGGGAATGTTCGAGGTGCCCTGTGTCGCCATCGGCGGCATCACGGTGGAGAATTGCCCGCGCCTGGTTACGGCGGGGGCGGATTTTCTATCGGTCGTGGCCGGAGTCTGGCAATATCCGCAAGGTCCCGGCGCCGCTGTGCGGGACTTCAACAAGGCCATTGCCGAGGCCCCCAGTAAGGCGTCCGGTGAGGCACAATGACCCTCTCGATACAAAATGAAAAAATGGCCCTCGGCTTGATCGAGGGCGGGTTGACCCTGTCAGGTGTTCTCGCGGCCCTCACGCCCCTGGCCCTGTGGGTGTCCTGGTCCGAACTTATTTTCTATTTGGTTCTATCGGTTGGCTGCGGCGCCTTCGTGGTCTTTGTCGGACTGGCCCGGTTGCGCGGCTTTATTGTTCCCGACCACGCGCCGGGCGGCAAGGCCGCGGATTTTGCAAACCTGACCCAACGGCGGATCGATTGGGAACAGTTGCAGGAGGACGACCGCGAGGTACGCATTCGCCAACGCTCCATCAAAGGCGATGCCAAGCGTGAATTCGGCTATATGATACGCATCACCTCCTTTTTGATCCTGGTCGTTGGGCTGTTATTCCTGGCCCTCTGGGCGACAATGGAATTCCTCTACAGCTAAGGGCATTTTGGTCTGGCGGAAGAGATTGACAGCGCGCGCCATCTGCGCCGCAATAGGGGATGGATCAGAGCAGGCAACCCAAAGTCCCCGTCAAAGCCCCTGCCAAAGCCCCAGAATCTCCAGGGCCATTGGCCCAGGCGCGGCAGTTGGCGGACGCGCTGGATGCCGCCGCCGACGAAGTTGAACAAACCCGGCGCATAGGCGAACCGCTGCTGACACAGCTGCACCAGGCGCGGCTGTTCCGCATGCTGTTGCCACGGGAACTTGGCGGTGACGAGGTACCCCCGGACGAATATTTGCTGGCCCTGGAAGAAATCGCGCGCCATGACGCCTCCGTGGCCTGGAACCTTTTCGTCGGCAACAGCGCGGCGCTGATTGCGCCGTTTCTGGAGGTAGAGGCGGCACGGACCATTTTCACCGACCCTCGTGCCGCCGTTGCCTGGGGGCCGCCCCATGGCGGCACGGCGGACGCCGAGGCGGGTGGTTACCGGGTCAGCGGCAAATGGGATTTCGCCTCCGGCTGCCGGCAGGCAACCTGGATGGGCATCCATTGCCGCGTGAAAGAGGCCGATGGCAGTCTGCGTTTAAACAACGCCGGGCGGCCGACCATACGAACGCTGTTGTTTCCCAGGAATCAGGCCACCTTGCACGATACCTGGAATACCATCGGCCTGCGCGGCACGGCCTCGGATTCCTATAGCGTGAACAACCTCTTTGTGCCCGAGGCCTTCTCCACCACCCGTGAAGATCCAACCCTGCGGCGCAAGAGCGGGCCGCTTTATGCCTTTCCCATGCAGGGCCTGTACGCCGTTGGCGTGGCGGGTGTCGCCCTGGGCACCGCCCGGGCGATGCTGTCGGCATTCGTCGACCTGGCCGCCGAAAAGACGCCGCGCGGACTATCCCGGCTGGCGGACACACCGGCCGTGCAATCGGGCCTTGGCCATAACGAAGCGACCCTGGGCGCGGCGCGGGCCTATCTGCTGGAGGCTCTGCGCGAGGTCTATGCGGGGGCCGGCGAGATCGACCCCATTGATATACCCGACCGGGCCCGCGTGCGCCTGGCCGCGACCCATGCCATACATGGCGCCATCGAGGTCGCGGACTGGGTTTATAAAGAGGCTGGCGTCAGCGCAATTTTCCCCGGCACCCCGTTCGAGCGCCGCTTCCGCGACATGCATACATTGTCGCAGCAAATCCAATCCCGTGGCGCCCATTACGAAGCCGCCGGTCAGGTTCTGCTGGGCATCCCACCGGAAATTTACTTTTAAATGCGCGCCGCGAGATGACGCTGGCCGCAATCGTCCCGCCAACCTGGCGCGATAATTTTATTGGTTTTTTGCTGGTCCTGCTGGGGGGGCTTTTCATTACCTCGCTGACCTGGATCGTCCGTAGCGTGGCCGATGACATCCATCCTTTGCAGGCAGGTTTCATGCGCTATGGCTTCGGCACCCTGTTGCTGCTGCCCCTGATCATCAAGTTCCACAGGTCGGACTTCGACTTGAAATTAGTGGGCAGCCATTTTTTACGCGGCTTCGTTCATGCCTTCAGCGTGCTGCTGTGGTTTTATGCGGTGACGCAGATCAGCCTGGCCGATCTGACCGCGTTAAGTTTTACCTCGCCGGTCTTCGTCACCATCGGGGCGTTCCTGTTCCTGGGCGAAACCTTCAGCCATCGCCGGTTGGGCGGCATTATTTTCGCCTTCATCGGCGCGGTCGTGATATTGCGGCCCGGCGTTGAAACCATCTCCATCGGCGCCATCGCCATCCTGGTTGCCTCGCCGTTTCAGGCCGCCTCGACCTTGATCGGCAAGCACCTGGTACGGCGAACGTCCATCTATGCCATGGTTTTTTATCTGTCCCTGTTCGTGACCCTGGTCAGCCTGATCCCCACCTGGTTCGTCTGGACGACGCCGTCGTTGCACACCTGCGCCCTGACCTTCGCCGCCGCCGTGATGGCCACGTTGGCGCATTTTTGCTGGAGCAAGAGCTTCCAGATCGCTGATTTGTCATTTACCCAGCCGGGCTTTTATTTCACTCTGATCTGGGCCGCCGCCATCGGCTTTTTTGCCTTTGGTGAACGGCCCGACCTATGGTCAGGCCTGGGTGCGGCGATTATCATCGCCGCCACGGCCTATATTTCGGCCCGTGAGCGGCAGCTCCACAATCGGGCCAATGCAGTGGGAGTGAAGACATGAGCCTGCCTCTGGTGGTAGCGATCACGGGCGCCAGCGGTGTCATCTATGGCATCGAAATTCTGCGCGCCCTGGGCAAGCTGGAAATACCAACCCACCTGATCGTCAGCGAGGCGGCGGCGCGGACCCTGCTGCTGGAAACCGATATCCCCCTGGCCGAGGTGCGCGCCCTGGCCGACGTGGTGCATGCCAACAAGGATATTGCCGCTTCCATTGCCTCGGGCTCCTTTCTGACCCGGGGCATGATCGTCGCGCCCTGTTCCATCAAGACCCTGTCGGCCATCGCCAATTCCTATGATGCCGACCTGATAACCCGGGCGGCGGATGTGATGTTGAAGGAACGCCGCCCCCTGGTGCTGATGGTGCGCGAAACGCCGTTGCATAAAGGCCATCTGGACCTGATGGCCCGCGCGGCGGACTACGGCGCCATCATCCTGCCGCCCATGCCGGCCTTTTACCACAAGCCCAAAACCATCCAGGACATCGTCGACCAGGGCGTCGGCCGCGCCCTGGACCAGTTGGGCGTCACCCACGCCCTGTTCCCCCGTTGGGACGACGAGAAAGCTTAGGGTGTCCGTTATAGGCAAGGCCTAATTTCAGTCCAGGCCCCGATTTTCTCACGTGTTGATAACTTTATTCAGGGGAACAAGCCGGCGGCGGCCTGCGATGACGCCTTGCTTGAGCGCCTGCGTGGAGATCAAGAAGCCGCCTAGTCAGGCACCTTCGTTGAAACCCGACTCGCCTAAGATGTTGCACAGCCTGGACCAGCGGGGATCCGGCTGGGTCAGCCACGGATCGCCGTGTCTCGGGGCGAAGGCGGGCTGACCGCAACCACGAAAGCCTATAGACGAAAGCTACCCAGCGGCTTGCAATAGCCGCGCGCTAACCTGTTCGGCCGTGGCGCGCGCCCTCGCCAGCAGGCCCGCATCATCGGCGCTGCTTATGGGATGCTCGATGACGCCAAATGCGTAATCGGGCATGCCCAGGACACGGCACATCAATTCCGCCGCACTGACAAACTGCGTGGTCATCACGCCAATCGCCGGGACCCCAAGACGTTCCGCTGCCACCGCATCATGCAAACTGCACGAAGAGCAACTGCCTCAATCGCCAATGCCCGAGATCACCGCGTCCCATTGCGGAATTTCTTCCAGGATCGCGGGGTCGGCGGGCGCGCTGTAATTCGACTTTACCCGCATGATTACATCCGCCACGCCAAATTCGGCCCGCAGCATTTTATCAAGATGAGCAAAATATGCCGCCGTTCCCTCCTTGCCGTTGGAGATGAAGCCCACGGTCTTGCCCTGCAGCGAGGCCATGCGTGGCGCGGGCCGGCCCAGCGCCGTGGCCATTTCACTGCTCGGATCCAATACACGTAATGTCATGTCTGCCGTTCCCTTCAGGTAGAATAAATCTAAATCTTTGGCGGTTCGCAATCCATGCATACGCCGATCGCCATGGTTACCGCATGGCTCTTGTGACCCAGCCAGGGCGGAATAACCGCGCCAAAACCGCCCGCCGGTCCGCCCGCGGCAATAACCAATAGCTGGTCGGGGCTGTCCATGGCGGGGTAGACCGTATCACCCCGGTCCCGCACCACCGAGGCTTTACCCACATCGGCCCATTCGCGGCGATGAATGCGGGCCCGTTCAAAGATGAACTCTGAAATGTCCGCCTTGCTCCACCCGGCCGTCTGCAAATGTTCGCGCAATTGCTTTGGCACAATGATGGCGTAGTTGCCGGGCCAGATGGAATAGTGCCGCATATTGGCGCGGATTTCCGCCGCGAATGTTTCCAGGATTTCTTTCGGTTCCGTGGTCCATTCATTCATGATCTGACGCGGCGCGCCGGCGGCCATGACCGTAACCGCAGACGCCTCCTTTGGAATACCGCTTTGCTCGGCCAGGCTCAGCCAGGCGCTGTCATCTTCGTCTTCCGCCAGGCAATAGCTGATCTTGCCGGGATGTCCGATGGTGGAACGGTCGATACCGCCGGGCCGGATGTCCAGGACGTTGATCAGGATCAGGCGCAGGGCGCGGCCGATAACCATGGTGGCGCGGTCGCTGGCGCCAAGCACATTGAAGGTCGGGTTGGTTGACAACTCCTGCCGGATGGGCCCGTTCAGGACCAACAGGACGGCGCAGCCGCCGGTGCTTGCCGTGGCGCCGTGCAGCAAGAATTCCGGTTGCAGCATCGCCGTCGTGGCGGCAATGACCACCGGAAAATGCATCGGCAGACAGCCGGCCATGACGGCATTGATGGCCAATTTTTCCACCGTGATGGGGCGTTCGCGGACAGGTTCGATACCGATCAATTGATCGGGAGGCATCATGGCCCATTCCAGGCAGGCTTCGACCGCCTCGGCTGTTGGCGGAACGATGGGCAGGCCATCGGTCCAGCCATGGCTGTGGTAAAGTTCCTGGACCGCGTTAAAGTCCTTTGCCTCATGGATTTTCGATGCCAGTTGCACGGGGTCCCGCTCTTCTGTGTTGGGAATGACGATCTGCTTTGCGGTTAAGATCGCACAATTCGATGCAAACGGCCAATTCACCCTTATACCAACCGGCGGCGCGGCAGCGTCGGCACAATTGTTGTCAATTATGGCGGCATTCAATCTAATCTATTCGGCATGAAAGCGGCGAAGACGAAAAATCCCTGAACGGAGGAGACAGATCATGGCGGCACGGACCGGGGCGGAATTGTTGGCGGGGTTGAACGATGACCGGGAAATCTGGGTTGGCGATGACCGGGTCCGTGATATTGCGGGTCATCCTGCATTCGCGGGCGCGGCCAGGGGTCTGGCAGAGGTGTTCGACCTACAGCACGCGGCGGCGGACGATTGCCTGTTTCCCGATCCCGAAACCGGCGAACCGATCAACATCAGCCACATGATCCCACGCTCGAAGGCGGATATTCAACGGCGCCACCGGGGCCTGCGGCGCATCGCCGAGCACACCGTCGGCGTAATGGGGCGCACGCCGGACTATATGAATGTGACCTATGCCGGCTTTGCCGGTTGCAGCCACGAATGGGCCGAACATGGCAACGAAGAGGGAGCGGCCCGTCTGGTTGAATACCAGAAGCGGCTGCGGCGGGACGACATCTGCCTGACCCACACGATCATCCACCCCACCACCGATAAATCCAAGGGCGATCTGCCCAGGTTGGACAATGACGTCATTTTGCACAAGGTTGGCGAGACGGCGAACGGCATCGTGGTGCGGGGCGCGCGCATCCTGGCGACCCTGGCGCCCTTCGCGGACGAACTGGCGGTGTATCCGGGGCCACCGCTACCGGAAGGCGCCGAGAAATTCGCCCTTTCCTTCTGCATCCCCATGGCAACGCCGGGCCTGAAATTCATCTGCCGCGACAGCTGCGCGGGATCATTGAACCGCTTCGACCATCCATTATCCTCGCGCTTCGACGAACAGGACGCCTTCGTGATATTCGATGATGTGGAGGTCCCGTTCGAGCTGTTGCATATCGACGGCAATGTCACGGTCTACAATCAGGTCATGGCGCAAAGCTGGAATTCGAACGTGATGCAGCAAACCATGATCCGCGCCTGGACCAAGCTGGAATTCGCCTGGGGCCTGGCCACCGCGATGACCGAAGCGATCGGCGACACCAGCCCGCGCACCATGGAGATGCTGGGCGAGATATGGAGCTATGCGACCATGGTGGGGGCGACGGTGCGGGCCGCGGAAGACCATCCGGAGGATTGGGGCGGCGGGGTCTTGCTGCCGCAGCAAAAACCATTCATGGCCCTGCGCGGTATCGTGCCCACATGGATGCCACGGGTGAATGAGATCATCAAGTTATTGGGCTCGCACAATTTACTGGCGACCCCGACCTGGAGCATGCTGCAGAATCCGGACCTGAGGCCGCTGGTGGATCAATATCTGCGTGGCGCCGACGATATGGATGCCGAGCGCCGCATCCGCCTGTTCCGGCTGGCCTGGGATTATGCCGGCACCGCGCTGGCCAGCCGGGTAGAACTTTACGAACGGTTCTATCTGACCTCGGGCGCCCGCAATCTGCAGAAAGCCCATCGCATCGCCGACCGCGGCAGCGCGGCGGCGCTGGTGCAGCGGTTCCTGGACGAGCCCCCCATCGTCGCATAAAGCGGCGGCGGCCGCGGCGCTCCAATGGCGCCGATCACGGCCGCATGGTGTGCATGGATGTACCGGTTGTGCGCAGGGGCGCGGCGGTATTCGCGAAGTCGCACAGCAGCGCCCGGGTGTCACGCGGATCGATGATTTCCTCGATCCAGAACGCCTCCGCCGACCGGAAGGGAGAGCGCAGCTTTTCCAGCCGGTCGGTGATCTCCGCCAACGCCGTCTCCGGGTCCTCCGCCGCGGCGATATCGGCGCTGTAGGCGGCCTCGATCCCGCCTTCCAGTGGCAGCGACCCCCAGCGGCCCGACGGCCAGGCATAGCGGGTGCAAAACCGGCCGCCGGATTTGTGGGCCGCGCCCGCAACGCCGAACACGTTGCGGATAATCGTGGTGCACCACGGCACCGTGGTTTGCCAAATGGCGCTCATGGCCCGCACGCCTTCCTTGATGACGCCGCTTTGCTCTGCTTCCAGGCCGACCTGAAAGCCCGGGCAATCGGACAAATTTACAATCGGCAAATGGAAGGTTTCCGCCAAATCGACAAATTTGATGACCTTGCGGCAGGTATCCGCCGTCCAGCAGCCACCATACGAATAGGGATCAGAGGCCATGAACGCGACCGGCCAACCATCCAGTCGGGCCAGTCCGGTGATCACTGATTTGCCGTATTGCCGGCCCATTTCAAAGAACGATCCTTCATCAACCAATGCCTCGATGATCGGGCGCATTTTATAGATCTTGCGGCCGTCGCGCGGTATGGCATCGATCAGCCAGTCGACCCGGCGGTTCGGATCATCGTCCTGGGCGCCTCTGGGCGGCAACTCATGGACCGATTGCGGCAGATAGGACAGGAACCGCCTGGCGCATTCAAAGGCTTCTTCTTCCGTGTCGACCGCGTGATCGACCGCGCCCGCGCCGAGTTGGATTTTGTAGCCGCCCAGTTCGTTCTTGGTCAATTTCTGACCGATGCGCTCCACGACGGGGGGACCGGCGACGAACATCGCCGATTTATCCTTGATCATGACTGAATAGTGCGAGGCCGCCAGATGCGCCGCGCCCAGGCCGGCGACAGAGCCCAGCCCCAATGCCACCCGTGGCACCAGGCCCATGTTCGCCACCACGACCTCCCAGCCCACCACGCCAGGCACATTGGCGCGGCCCGTGGTCTCGATCGTTTTGACCGATCCGCCACCGCCCGAGCCCTCCACCATTCGAACCAGCGGCAGTTGTAACGCGTTCGCCATGGCCTCGCAGGTAAGGTGTTTTTCCTTGATGGTGGCATCGGCCGAACCGCCGCGCACCGTAAAATCGTCGCCGCAAATTATCACTTGCCGGCCATTCAGCCGGGCCTTGCCGAAGACGAAGTTGGAGGGGACTAAATCCTCCAACTCGTTCTTGCCGTTGTATTGGGCCATGCCGGCGATTTTGCCCAGCTCGTGAAAAGAACCCTCATCGGCAAGAATTTCGATCCGCTCGCGAATGGTGTATCGGCCACCGTCCTTCTGCCGCTGGACACGCATCGCGCCGCCCAGCTTTTCCGCGAATGCCTCGCGTCGTTTCAATTCATCGAGCTCCGGTTGCCATGACATTGGCGGTTCCCTCCATTGGATCGCATGTGTTTGTTGTCCGCGGTTATGCTGAAGCTAGCAGTTCGCGGCCGTGTCTTGAAATGCCAATTTCAAGTTTGTCTCTGGACGCCATTTATCACCGGTGAAAACAAACAATTGCGGCCCCCTGTTCGCCGGGTTCTTATCGGTGCAACGTGGTACAACCCCAATTTCCCCAGTGAGGAAGCTATGTTCGAGCTGACCGAAGAGCAAATCGCCATTCGTGACATGACCCAGGCGTTCGTCCGTACGGATGTCACGCCGTTCGCGCTGGAATGGGATGCGGCTGCGGCCATACCCGAGGAGGCCGTGCGCAAGGCCGGGTCCCTGGGACTGTTTGGCATCACCGCGCCACAGGAATGGGGCGGGGCCGGAGCGGATTTTCTGGCCTATGTGCTGGCCACGGAGGAACTTGCCTACGGCGACGCGGGCTTTTGCAACATGGTCAACGCCACGAATTCCTATGGTCTGAAAATTCGGGATTTTGGCACGGATAAGCAGAAACAGCGCTTTTTGCGGCCGGTAGCGGGTGGTGATGCGCTTGCCTGCATGCTGTTGAGCGAACCGCAGGCCGGTTCGGACGCCGGCAATTTGAAAACCCGCGCGGTGCGGACAGGCGACAAATATGTGATTAATGGCAGCAAGGCATTGATCACCTCTGGGCAGGCCGCCCGTTTCGCCTGCGTTATCGCCGTGACCGACCCGGACGCCGGCAAGAAGGGTATTTCAGCCTTTCTGGTCTCCACCGATCAGCCCGGTTACAGGGTCTTGCGCCACGAACGCAAGCTTGGCCACCGTACCAACCAGACCTGCCAGATCGAACTGGAAAACCTCGAGGTGCGGGAGGAGGGTATGCTGGGCGAACCGGGCCAGGGGCTGAAGGTTGCCCTGTCAGGCCTGGACAGCGGGCGGATCGCCGTGGCGGCGCAGTCGATCGGCGTGGCGCGGGCCGCCTTCGAGGCGGCGCTGGGCTATGCCAACGAGCGCGAGACCTTTGGCCGCAAGATCTTTGGGCATCAGGCGGTCGCCTTTCAGTTGGCGGAGATGGCCACGCAGATCGAGGTCGCGCGCGCCATGTGCCATCGCACCGCGCGGCTGAAACAGGCGCGCGTGCATTGCATCAAGGAAGCCTCGATGTCGAAACTGTTCGCCTCCCAGATGGCGGAACAGGTTTGCTCGGCGGCCGTTCAGATCCATGGTGGCTATGGCTGCATCGCCGACTATCGTGTCGAGAAATACTATCGGGACGCGCGGGTTTTCCAGATTTACGACGGCACCAACGAGGTGCAGAAAATCCTGATTTCCCGCGAACTGGCAGCCGGCAACTAAGCCATTTTCGAAATTTATCGTACTGCCGCCTTAGGGTAGCTCGTCAAAGTCGTCTATCGTATGGATATGGTTGAGAATGATGACGCGCTCTTTGAATAGCCAGGTGCCGTCCACCTTGACCAACTTGTCTTCATAGCGCCCTGCACTGACTTTGATGACGTTGGTGGCGATCATTACGGCGGAAGAATCCAGATAGCAGGTGGCACTGGCCGCACCGCCATCGATGCTGACAAAGGGGGCGGTGATCCTGTGGCGCCGGTGGCGTCGGCCTGCCCTTACCTCTTTATCGTAATCCTGGTACCACGCGCGGATGGCCGCACGGCCTTCAAAGCGCGCCTCCCCCTGATAGAGGGGCCGCAGCACCGCATCTTCGGCAAATAGGGCGACGATTTCGTCCACCTCACCCCGGTCCACCAAATGGCAGTATTGGTTCAGGCAGGATAGAACCGCCAGGTAATCGGCCACAGGCTGGTCCGGCCCACCGATTATCTTGAATTCACTGTCCGACATCGTGTCCTTGGCCCCTTTATCAATATTCAGCGCGCCGCCGCGCCGTCGAGAGCTTGGCGAACTTTTTTAGCAAGATCGGCCTGCCCGAATGGCTTCATCAGCAACTGCCCGTCCGGGCCCGGTGGACCGGGGTGCATGTGCGGATCCCCAGTATAGCCGGACATGTATAATCCCATATTTCCCAAGTAGCCCCGATATTTACTGCCTTAACACTGGTATTATGCTATAAGAATCAACGTGTTGAGGCATAAATGGAGCGGTGAAAATGGCGCACCCGATGGGTGAATCGAAACAAGGCGAACTCAG
>JADHTB010000024.1 GCA_016776605.1 Alphaproteobacteria bacterium
TTGATCACTGTCCGGGCGTTATCTTCCGATTGTTCAAAATAACGCAAGGCGGCCCATTGGGTCGGCCGCATACCATGGATGTAACTAACGGAATAGGACAGATGAAACACCTGTTCCATGACTTCCGTGACGGCCTGCGCAGCCGTCCGCGAGGAAGAAAATGGTGCTGTCACGCTGTTTAACCCCGCCCCTGGCATCCGTGGTAAATGATCATGAACCTCTATCGCCTTCGTAAGCCGGGTGACCCCGTCACGGCATTCAATAAATTCGCGAACGCTAACATTCACAGCATGCCGCACTTTGCTACGGCTAGGGCGCCGTCGTCAATCAACTCCTTCTCTGCCAGGGGGATCAATATCTCGAACTCGCCACCGCCCGCGTCCGTGTTTCCGGCCCGAATTTGGCCGTGCCAATCGGTGACGATGTTATGCACGATGGCAAGCCCAAGCCCGGTGCCGTCGCCGACCCCCTTGGAGGTGTAAAACGGCTCGAAGATCTTGTGCAGTTTGTCGTCTGGCAGACCGGGGCCATTGTCGGTTATGGTAAGCACCGCCTGGGGCGGCGCGGAAGCTTCCGCGCCGGACCCCTGGCCGGCCGGCGCGCGGTGCTGCAGCGATATGGCTATGGTGCCCGTACCCTCCATGGCGTCGGACGCATTCCTCGCGAGGTTCATCACCACCTGCAGGAATTCCGTGCCGCTGATCCATGCCTGCCCGATTTCGGGATCAATCCGTGTATTTATTCGGATGGTTGGAGGTAGCGAGGGGCCGACAATTTGCAGCGCGTTCCCGAGGGCCTTGTTCAGGTCCGTACTCTCCTTGCCCGCTTGTTCCCTGCGGCCGAACGCCAGCAGACCTTGCAGCAACACATTGGCCTCCGTGCCGCTTTTCAGTATGCCGCGCAGGGCCAGGTCTATGGTATCCGGGTTGGTGGGATCGCGCAGGGCGACATCGGCGAGGCCGCAGATCGGCTGTAGCAGATTGTTCATTTCGTGCGCCAGCCCGCCAACCAGGGTGCCCATGGCCTCCATCCGTTGGGCCCGCCGAAGGCGTTCTTCCTGCTCGATCGTCTCGGTCACATCCCAATAAATTCCCAGGGTGCCGCCATCGGGCGTACGCAGCTCGTGCAGGTCATAGCTCCGCCCGCCATCAATATTGTAGTAAAGCCGGAACGTCCCCTGCGGATTGCGATGGTAAGCCGTCCGCGTCTTTATCCAATCCTGTGAATGGCCGACCGCATCCGACATCCGGCCTTCACCGACGCGCGCGCTTACGAGCTCGGCAAAAGTCTGCCCCTTCAGGTCGTCGATCGAAAGGCCGCCGGTCAGCTCCCGGAAATGGGCGTTCATGTATATCAAATGGTCGTCGGCGTCGAAATAGCAGACTGCGGTGGGAATGATCTCGATGGCGTTGACCAGCACTTCGGCTGCCCGCTCGACCGCCCGCCGGGCCATGACATCGTCCGTTATGTTCGTAATGGTGCCGCGAAAGCCCGCGAAGCCCCCAGTTTTGTTGAAGATGGGCTTTCCGTTAGCGCGCAGGTGTCTGGCCGCGCCGTTCGGCGCAACGGCCACTATCTGCAAATCCCGGAACGGCTGCTGGGCGTGGAGCAGGTGCTTGGTTTCGAGCCAGATATCATTCCGCTCCGGATCGCCGCCATCGTTTTCCCAAGGGTTCTTGCCGATAGCTTCCGTTTCGGCCCAGATAAAATCCTCGCTATCGCCGCCACCTATGTAGGTGAAGCGATGCCGCGCATCGGTTTCCCAGAACCGGTCCGATCCGGCACTGGCGAAATCTCGGAACCGCTGTTCGCTCTCCGCCAGCGCCCGCGCCGCCTGTTCTTGCTGCGTGATGTCCCGTGCCACGAATATCGTTCCGCCATCGTTGAGGCGATGCTCGGCAATCTCGACAGTCACGCCATCCGTGCGCCGCTCCTTGAACGATCCGCGCGGTTCATGGTGCGCGCTCAACCGTCGCGCAAGGAAATCCTCGATTGATTCTGTATTTACGGGTAGAAGGCCGCTGTCGACAACGACATGCAACAATTCCTGGTAGGTTGGATGCGCCGCCAGGAATTTCTCAGAACCAGGGCTATACTTGCGATGCATGCGGTTGCTGAGGATCAAGCGGTCGTCTGCGTCGTACAGCGCGACACTGTCCTCCAGACTATCCAATGCCTGCACCAACCGTTCGGCAGCGGAACGCGCCTCGACCTCCTGGTGAATATTCCTGGTCGCTCCGCGGTATCCCAAAAAATCGCCGTCAGGGTCGAAAACGGGCACGCCGCTGGCACTGATCCACCGCTTCTCGCCGGAAATCAGGGTCGTGAGCATGACCAGATCGCGGAACGGCTCCCGCGCCGCGAGTGCCCGCATATGCTCTGCCATCCCAGCTTCATTTTCTTTGTTTTCACGTGGGATAAGGCGCGACTTGCCCTTGTACCGGCCAAGGTCGCCGCTAAACGCCTCCTCTCCCGCCCGCGACAGCCAGGTGTAATTTTGCGCGGTATCGGTTTCCCAATACCAGTCGGCGGAGGCCGAGGCGAAATCGCGGAAGCGTTGTTCGCTGTCGAGCAGCGCCAATTCGGCCTGTTTACGCTCGCTGATATCCTGCACGACGCCTTTGATATGCGACGGTTTCCCGTCCCCAACGAGATCGACCACCATTTCCTGGTTGACCCAGCACACGACGCCATTGGGCCGTATCACCCGATACTCGACCCGTTGCGGTCCCGCGCCCGACGTCGCCAGATCCCTGGCCTGAATGACTTGCCCACGGTGGTCGGGATGGATGGTACTGTAAAACCGGTCAGCGAACATTTCCGCCGCGTCAGGCTCCCAGCCGAATATGCGATAGACCTCATCCGACCATTGCAATGTCCCGGCTTCGATATCGTACGACCAGTGGCCGATGTGGTCAATCTTTTGCGCCTCGGCCAAGCTTTCCTCGCTGGCGCGAAGCGACTGTTCAGCCTCGACCTGTTCGGTAATATTCGCCTGTACGCCGACATAGTGCGTCACCTTGCCCTGGGCATCGCGAATTGGCGCCAGCCGTAATCTGTTGGTGAACGGGGATCCGTCCTTCCGATAATTGCGGATCGAGGTTTCGATCGACCCACCTGCCTTGATCGTCGCGCCGAGGGTCCGTCGCGCCGGCTGTTCGCGGTCTTCACCTTGCAGGAAACGGCAATTGCGGCCCAGCACCTCTGCCCGCGAATATCCGGTCAATGTTTCGAAGGCGGAATTGGCGTAAATGATCGGGTTATCGGGCTGTTGCAGGTCGGATATGATGACCCCTTCGCGAAGCGCCTCAAGCGCCCGGTCCCGCAAGCGCAATTCATCTTCGTCGCGCCGCCGGGCCGTGATATTGACGCCGGTGCCGCGATAGCCCTTGAATTCACCCGCTTCATCGAAAAAAGGGATATCGCTCGTGCGGCACACCACGCGCGAGCCATCGGCGGCAACCCACTCCATCTCGAAGTCACGATACGGTTTGCGTTCGTCCAGGTCCCGTTGATGTGTGCGCCAACCATCGGGATCGTCCGTTACGGCGGCAGGGTTGACCAATAGTCCCTCGGCACGGGCCTCGGCTCTCGTCTTGCCAAGGACATTTTCCCTGGCAATGCCGGTGAGTTCGCTATAACGCTCGGAAAGCAAGGTGAAGCGCAGATTGGCGTCGGTTTCCCAGAACCAGTCTGAGCTGGTCTCGGCGAAATGCCGAAAACGCTGTTCGCTCTCCTTCAGCGTCTGCTCGGTGCGTTTTCTTTCGCTGATATCCTGAACCAATGCGAAATAGCCCAGGACTTTGTTATCATCGCCAAAATGTGGGACGTACTCCGCGCTGATCCATCGGCGAAAACCGTCGGGGTAGTCCATTTCTTCTTCGTAGCTGACCTCCTCGCCGGACAAGGCCGCGTCGACGTAGGGCGCCAGTCGCGAAGAAATTTCCGAGCCAAGGATTTCCTCGAGGGTTTTCCCAATGAGTTCGGAGCGCGGCAGCTTCCACCAATTCTCGAAAGTGGAATTGACAATTCGATAGCGGCGGTCCGCACTGACATAGGTGATCAGAGCGGGTATGGAGTCCATCAGAAGACTCAGCGTCGCCTCGCTGCTCTTCAATGCCAATTCGACGCGCCTCTCTTCCGTCAGGTCCAGGCCGGTGCCCGGTAGCCCTGGAAATCACCATTTTCATCGAACACTGGCTTGCCATTGAGACGCGCGACAACCGGCCTACCTTCGGGCGTGGTCCAGTCGAACTCGAAATCTCGGAACGCCCGCCGGTTCTCCAGATCCCCGAGGTGACGTGACCACAGCTCTGGCTCCGCCAGGAAGCTGTCCCTTCGGACTTCATTCCGCTTTTTCCCAAGCACATCAGCCATCTGCACCCCGGTGGCTTGTTCGAAACGTTCAGAAAGAAACGTGAAGCGGTGGTCCGGGCCGGTTTCCCAGAACCAGTCCGAGGCGACTTCGGCAAAATCCCGGAACCGCTCCTCGCTGCGCTTGAGGCCCAACACCCGGCTGCTCAGCCTGTCGTTCAGATCGCCCGTCAATTGCTCGACCAGATCCTCGGACCACTTCAATTCTGTGATGTCGGTATCGAACGCGATGCTGCCGACGGGATCGCCGGCGCCGTCGACAAGCGCGCATTCCTGGCGGCGATAGACCCGGCCCCCAACCTTTTTATCCCGCGCCGGGACTTCCAGCGATGACAATGCGTCTTGATTGGGCGCACCTATGCCGTCCTCCCGCGGCCCGCCAAACGTTTCGCTGAAGGCGCGGTTACCCCAAAGGAACTCTCCATCCGGCGCTTTGCGATGAATAGCGAACGGCGCCTTGTCGGCGACTTCATCGAACCAACGGGCCCTTTGCAAAAGCTGATCGATGATCCGATCACGCTCCGAGACCGCACCTTCCGTCAGCGCAACAGCAGTCCTGAGGCTTAATATCTGAGCTTCAATTTCACCAAGGTCATTTATCTGCATTGGCGTGCTCTCTGGCAATCTCTGGGTAGAGACCCAGTTTTATACTAATTTATGTAAAAATAGTTTTAACTCACTACTAAACAAGAGCCAGGCAATGTGAATGGAAAAATTTCTACATATCGTCGGCATCAGCCAGAATAAATTTAAGATGCTGCGAGTAAGGCATTTCACGAGTTGCCGTACGGCGGCGGGCCGCATGGCGTAAAATCTCAACCGCCACCGATTTGAAGCTACGTTGGTCACGAATGTTTCCCTGTTAAACAGGGAGTTCAGCGGAAATGCTCTAGATGTGGCATTGTCAGGTTAACGAAAGGTGGGCGCATTGGGCTATGCTGACAGCCTTTCAGGCGATCGCCGTCGCATCTTCCCATGCATTGAAAGCGTCGGTTCGGAACTGCTTGAACGTTAACCTTCCGAGCAAACTACGCTGGACGTAAAAGCTGTTGTCGGCGGATGCGTGGACATTCAAGAAGCGCTGCGTGGAGGCTGGCGACTTGCAGCGCTGCTGTCTGCTCTCGATTTGGAAGCCCTCGCGCGGGCCATGCTCGTGAAATATAACGCTGGCCGGCAGATCCGACATAAAGTTCTCGTACACGGTGATGTTCTTCAGTAGCGACCGCCGCCGCTAATCCAGCCCCGCCCTGACCGCCTCCAGGTGGGCCAAGGCCTCCGGGTTGGACAGGGCCGACGTATCGCCCGTTGGTTGGTCCAGCAGAACAGCGCGGATCAACCGGCGCATGATCTTCATGGATCGGGTGCGGGGCAAATCACCTACGAAATGGATATGCCGGGGACGATAGGCCCGCCCCATGCCGTCGACCACCGCCGCCGAAAGTGCTTCTCTCAGATCGTCACCACTACCTTTGCTGTCAGGGCCTTCCTTGGGCACGGCAATAATGCAGATGACTTCGCCCGAGCGCTCGTCCGGCAGGCCGATGACAGCAACCTCCGCCACCTTGCCGGTCGCGACGACCAGGGCTTCGATCTCCGCCGGGCCCGTACGCTTGCCGCCAATCTTGAACGTGTCGTCGGAGCGGCCGAGCAGGAACCAGAAGCCGTCTTTGTCGATGGAAGCGAAATCGCCATGGCGCCAGGTATCGGGATAGTCCTGCCAATAGGTTTCCAGATAGCGTTCATCGCCCCCCGGCCCCCAAAAGCTTTTGGTCAGGCCGATGGATGGCTGTGTCATGACCAATTCTCCGACCTCGCCCGGCGCTACCGGCTCGCCCGCCTCGTTAAAGACAGCGGCGCCCGAACCTAGGGATGGGCCGTTAAAGGCGCAGGATTTTTGCGGCAGAATGCCGGCGCCGGTGACGATGGAACAGCCAATCTCGGTACCGCCCGAGATATTCAGGATCGGCAGCTTCTTTTTGCCAATTACCTCGAACATCCATTGCCAGGCGTCCGGCGTGGCGGGCTCACCCCCCGATATCATGGTTGTGAGGGAGGAGAGGTCATGGTTGTCCACCAACTCCCGCCCCAGGGCCATGGCGCCACGGGCCGCGGTGGGCGCCATGCCAAAATGCGTTACCTTGTAATCTTCGATCAATTGCCAGAACCGATCGGCCCTGGGGCGATCCGGCGCGCCTTCCGCGACCAGCAGCCGCCCGCCGGCATAACTCGGCGTCACCGCGGTCAGGGCACCCACCATCCAGCCAAAATCACTGAGCCAGAAGAAACAATCATCTGGTCCAAAATCCAACATCAGATCAAGATCCAGGGCCACCTTGGTCAGAAATCCAACATGGGTTTGAATAATGCCCTTAGGCTTGCCCGTGGTGCCGGATGTAAAGGCCAGAGTCAGCGGCGCCTCCGCCGGCAGTTCCACTGTCGCGACGGGATTGCTCTGCCCCGCGACCAGATCATGCCACCAGTGATCCCGTCCCGGCTTCATCTCAACCGGCACCTCGCCAGCCATATGATTGACGACAATGATCGCCTCGACACTGGGCGCCTCCGCACAGGCCTCGTCCAGGGCTGCCTTCATGGGGGAGGCCGCACCCCGGCGCCAGGTGCCGTCGGAGGCGACCACAACCTTTATACCGCCCTCGTTCAAACGAGTCACGATAGGGCTGGGGCCAAAGCCGGAAAACAACGGCATGTTGACGGCGCCGATCTTGGCGCAGGCGAAGAAAGCCACGTAGACTTCCGCAATCATGGGCAGGTACAGGCCGACAACATCGCCAACACCAACGCCCAAGCTCTGCAACGCGGCGGACAAGCGGTTCACCTCCGTATCGAATTCGGCATAGCTCAGGGTGCGCGTGCGTTCATCCTCCCCCTGCCACTCGATAAAAGTTTTGTTCCAGACCGGCGTATCCCGATGCTTTTCGATACAGTTGAGATACAGATTGGTGGTGCCGCCAACACACCAATCGGCCCAGGCCTTGCCCCGGCTGGTATCCAGGACATTGTCATAGGGTTGGTAGAAACGAATATCGAGAAACTTTAGCAGACCATCCCAAAACCACGACGGATCAGCCAGGGAGCGTTCGTACAGGTCGTGATAGTCCGATGCGCCCATCTGACGGATCAGCTTGGTCAGACGGCTCGCCTCAACCCGTTCCTTGCTGGGCCGCCAGGCAATCTCTGATGTTTCAACCATATCGACTTCCCAACTCCTCAATCTGCTACCAACGTTTGGCGATTTCTTCCAACATCACCTCGGTCGCACCACCACCGATGGCATGCACGTGGGGAAAGGCCGGCTCATTGATTCAGGTCAAGATGCCGTAATTTCAACCGTCATACAATCGAACTGGGCGTTTGGCTCTTGAGCCCTGCCCATGGTCAGTCTGGACGTGCGGCTGGGAGGCGGCGATGATCGATTTTGCGTTACCGGTGCAATTGGACGATACCGAGCTTGCGGTGCAGGAGGCCGCGCGCCGCTTTGCAGGCGAGGTGCTGCGGCCCGTGGGCGCGGCGCTGGACAAGTTGCCGGCCGGCGAAATGATCCAGGAGCAGTCGCCGCTTTTTGATGTCCACAGACAATACCGCGATCTAGGCTTTGCCGGCATGCGTCTTGCCGGCGACCTGACACCGGCGCAGAAGGCACGGCTGGTGTGTCTGATCGGCTATGAACTGGGCCGGGGCGACGTTGGCCTTGCCCTCAGCTTGGGGGCTGCCAATTTTCCGGCCATGGTCGCGGCCAACAGTGGCCGCCGGGAACTGATGGAACAGTTCACCTCGGATCAGATCGGTTGCTGGGGCATCACCGAGCCGGACCACGGCAGCGATGAACTGGATGTGCGCGCCGTTGCATCACAAACCGGACAAAATCGTGGCCGCGCCAACTGCATCGCCCGCCCGGACGGCAATTCCATCGTCATCAATGGGCAAAAATCGTCCTGGGTTTCCAACGGTACTATCGCCGAGACCGCCGCCCTGTTCTGTGCCTATGACGACGGCAGCGATGAAGCCGCGCATGGGGTGTTTCTGGTTGATCTCAAGGAAAAGGGCGTCAGCCGGGGCAAGCCAACCGACAAGCTAGGCCAGCGCGCCCTGAACCAGGGGGAAATATTTTTCGACGAGGTGCGCATTCCGGCGGGCAATATGGCCGTGCCGCCGGAACGTTACGCGAACTATGTCAATACCATCCTGGTGCGGGCCAATTCCTCCATGGGTATCACTTTCTCGGGTCTGGCGCAGGCGGCGTTCGATGAAGCCCTGGCCTACGCCAAGGAACGCAAGCAGGGCGGTGTGCCGATTATCCAGCATCAGAATGTCAAAAGCCGGCTGTTCGAGATGTTCCGCAAGGTCATGGCGGCACGCGCCCTGAACTGGCAGGCCTGCATGCAGAATTTCACCACCACGGACCCGCGGCTGGAATATGCCATCGCCACCAAGGTGACCTCGACCCAAACCGCCTTTGAAGTGGCGAGCGATGCCATGACCATTTTCGGCGGCGCCGGCATCGTGCGCGATCACCCGGTGGAGCAAATGCTGCGCGATGCCCGCATCTCGATGATCGAGGACGGCTGCAACGACCTGCTCGGCCTGATGGCGGCGGATCGGTTTTGAACTCCGTAGGACCTCGTTCGATATTAATTGGGTGACGCGGTTAATCTTAGCAACGCGCAAGGGAGAGAATGACATGGAATTACGCGAAGCGATTGGCCGGCGGCGGTCGATCCGGTTTCTGAAGCCCTACAAGCCGGTCGAACCGGAAAAAATTCAGCGGATGCTGGAGGCGGCCCGCATTTCCTCGCACTGGGGCAATGTGCAAAGCCTGCGGGCGGTCGCCATTTTTCGCGATAGCGCACCGCAGCAGGTCCTGGACAGTCTGTTTGCCGCCGTCGTCGGCTGGCAACTGAAAATCGCGCCGGTCATAATCGCCTGGTACCTGGAACCCAACGCCGTCGATGGGCAGTCGGATCGTCTGCGGGATCTGGTCGAGGTCGGTGCCCTGGGCTTCGGCGGCAAGGAAAAGCGCCGCGATGCCCTGGAAAACAAATTAATTCCCTTCTTTGACAAGTTCAAGGAGGCTCTCAAACAGCCCGGCATCAGTGAAATCGACTGTGGCCAGGGCATCGCCCAAGCCACCTTGATGGCGTTTGAACAGGGCCTGGGCACCTGTTGCCTGGGCAGCCCAAAGGGGCGCCAAATTCTGGATGCCTGCAATGTACCGGCCTCGGCCCGCTTTCTTTTGCTGCAGACGGTCGGCTATCCCCTGGAACATTGGGAGGCCGGCGGCCAGCGTCCGCGCCAGCCGTTCGAGGAGTTGTTCCATATGAACAGCTACCAAACCCCGTTCCCGCGCGACGAAAATGTGGTGGCCGAATTGACCGCGGAAGGTATGTTTACCCGGCCAGCCCCGTTGCCTGAACGCGAGGCGGAACTGGCCTTTCTGAAGGCGGCTTTGGGCCTGAAAGGCGCCGGTCTGCTTTAGGTTCCCACGACTTGTAGCGCCCCACGAGGGGGCGGCAATATCAATGGAAAGGAAACCACCATGCGCATGAATGCCATTATCGCCGGCGTCGGCATGACCAAATTCGGCAAGCATATGGACCGGGGCCTGAAATCCATCGGCGCCGAGGCGGTGGTCGCGGCCCTGCAGGACGCGGGCCTGGATAAATCCGACCTTGAAGCCGCTTATGTAGGTAATGCCGCCGCCGGCCTTGTGACCGGACAGGAATGCATCCGTGGCCAGGTGGTGTTGCGTGACGCCGGCATTGGCCGCATTCCGGTGATCAATGTGGAAAACGCCTGTGCCAGTGCCTCGACGGCTTTCAACCAGGCCAGCGCCATGGTCTCGTCGGGCTGTTATGACGTGGTTTTGGCCCTAGGCGTGGAAAAGCTTTATCACGAGGACAAACGTAAAAGTTTCGCGGCCTTCTCGGGTGCCGTTGATGTGGAGGCCCTGGTGGAAATAAAGGCCCGACTGGCGGAGCGGGCCGCCGCCAAGGGGGCCACCCACGCGGCGTCCGGCGCCGGCGAGAAACGCTCTATGTTCATGGATATCTATGCCGCGTCGGCCCGTGCCTATATGGAAAAATATGGCGCCACGGCGGCGGATCTGGCCGGCGTTTCGGCCAAGAATTCCTTCCATGGCAGCCTTAATCCCCGGGCCCAATTTCGCGAAGTGTTGACGGTGGAAGAGGTCTTGGCGGCGCCAATGATCGCCGAACCCTTGACCCGGCCCATGTGCTCGCCGATCGGTGACGGCGCGGCGGCGGTGATCCTGGTCAGCGAACGCAAGGTCCGCGAACTGGGCATTGTCGATGGGGTGCGGGTGGCGTCCTGCGTGCTGCGCTCGGGCTGGGATCGGGAAAAGGGCGAGGAAACCGTGGCCGAGGTCTGCGCCCGCGAAGCCTACGAGGCGGCGGGCGTGGGGCCGGAAGATCTCAGCGTCATTGAACTGCATGATGCCTCGGCCCCGGCGGAAATCACGACCTATGAAAAGCTCGGTCTTTGTGGCGACGGCCAGGGCGCCGAGTTGATCCGGGACGGTGCCACCAAATTGGGCGGGCGGTTGCCCGTCAACACCTCCGGCGGGTTGTTGCGCAAGGGCCATCCGGTCGGCGCCACCGGCATTGCGCAGATCGTGGAACTGACCGAGCAGCTGCAGGGCCGCAGCGGCAAGCGTCAGGTCGAAGGCGCCAGAATGGCGCTGGCCCATAACGGCGGCGGCAGCATCGGCAGTGACGCAGCCGCCATGTGCGTCACTATTCTCTGCCGGTAGGAGACAAACATTGGCGGAACGCGACTCCCGAATTCTGGCCGACATGATCGCCCTGCAGGCGGAGGTGCTGCCCGACCTGGACGTGGTCACGTTCGAAGGCGGTGGCCGTTTCGCGGATGAAATCCGCACCTATGCGGAGCTGTGGGACAACGGCAACCGGGTGGCCGCCGAATTGATCGCCCGCGGCATGGCGCCTGGCGACCGCTTTGCGCTGTTGATGCGCAATCACCCGGAATTTATTGACGTCATGGTGGGCGCCTCCATTTCCGCCTGCGTCTTCGTGCCGATTGATCCCCGCAGCCGTGGCCGCAAACTGGCCTATACCCTGACCAACTCTGATTGCAAGGGCATCATCTGCGCCGATTATTGCCTTGATCAGGTGGTGGAGATCCGCGCGCAACTGCCCGACCTGGAATGGATTTTGGTATTGGCCAGCGAAGACGGTCCCGGCCAGCATCCATTGGCGCAGGTCGCCGGCGCCGAGGACATGGCATGCATTTATGACCGCCCGGCAGGGGCCGTCAACAGCCGGCTGAAAAGCCCAGCTGATCCGCTGGAGATCGTCTATACCTCCGGCACCACGGGTGATCCCAAGGGCGTGGTCTTTCAGAATGCCCGCTATGGCAGCCCCGTGCTACGCGCGATCATGCCGCTGGAGGCCGGCGACCGGCCCTATACGGGCCTCTCTTTGACCCATGGCAACGCTCAGATGATAACCCTCGCGACCTCGCTGAGCATGGGCTTGCGTTGTGTCATCAGCCGCCGCTTTACCAAATCCCGGCTGTGGGACATCACCCGGCAGTACGGCAATACGGTGTTTAATCTGCTGGGCGGCATGACGGCGGCGATTTATGCCGAGCCGGAACGGGATAACGACGGCGACAATCCGGTACGCTTCGTGATGAGCGCCGGCATGCCGGCAACGATCTGGCAAAAGTTTGAGCGCCGTTTCAATCTGGACGTTTTTGAATTCTATGGCGCTGTCGAGGGTGGTCTCGCCTACAAACCCATTGGCGTCGGTCCGATCGGCAGCTTTGGCAAGGCGCCCAAGGGCCTGGAATTGAAAGCGGTCGATGAGGCAGGTAATGAATGCCCGCCGGGGGTTTTGGGCGAGTTGATATCACGGCCCCGCAAGGGACCGGCGCCGGAAGTGGAATATTTCAAGAATGCGGACGCCTCGGCCCAGAAAACCGCGGGCGGCTGGCTGCGCAGCGGCGATATCGGCCATGCCGATGCGGACGGCTGGCTGTTTTTCGATTACCGCAAGGGCGGCGGTATTCGCCACAATGGCGATTTTGTTAATCCCGGATTTATCGAACAGGCCATCGCCGAACATCCCGCCGTCAGCGATGTCTTCGTCTATGGCGTTCCGGCGGCCTCGGGCGCACCGGGGGAAAAGGATATCGTCGCGGCGATGGTGGCCGTGGACGGGGCTGCGTTCGACCCGCAATCGGTGTTTGCCACCTGCCGCCGTGAACTGGAAGCCAACTTCGTGCCAGGCTATCTGCAACTGGTCGAAGAAATCCCCAAGACCGCGTCGGAAAAACCCCAGGAAAGGTTTCTCCTGGATGCCTTCGCCCTGGATGCCCCGAATGTGTATCGCGAGGAACTGCTCTAGCGGCGGATCCTGGCACGCTGTCGATCACGAAGGTGAAGTGCTCGAAGTTTTCGGCACGAAACGGCGGGATCGCAGGGCAGCCCTGAAGTTTCTAATGCGAACGATGAAGCGCAAGGTCCAGGTTCAGGAATATCAGGACCGTGCAGAAATTCGCTTCCGCTCGCGCCTCCATCCATAATCATATTAATAGAGACCGCCATCTAAACCGCCGCGACGTTTTCAAGCAGAACCGCGCGGCCGCTCTGGCCGAGTGGCGTCAACTTGCGGCCTGAGATTTATGGCTTACGGGGTTTTTCAGACCAGTTTTCGTTCGTCTGACAGTGCCCCCAGCAGGTCCCAGAAGGCCTCCGCCTACTCAGGCTTTCGCGTAACGAAGCAAGCCCAGGTGATGTGGCCGCCCTTGAGCGCAGTTTGCCAGTGTTTGATGCTTTCGGCGATCCGAGCCGCCGCGTTTACGTTAAGTTCATTGGACGGGCCCGCGAGTTGTTCCGCAAGCTTCACGTAATGGGTCTGGATGTCTCTCCGACGCTCCTCGACATGTTCGATCACGAACCCCGCCTCCAGTGCCATCCTCTCGTAGTGACGCGGCGTAGCGCCGCCCCGGACCCCAAGCCGCTCGAAGGCTGCGTCGACGAGTTTAAGGTCGGCGCCTTCTGCTGTCAGGATGTCCGAAAATGTGAACACGCCCCCTGGTCGAAGGATCCGATACACTTCAGCAAAGACCCGCGGCCGGTCGGTGGAATGGATGATGGATTCCTGGCAGATGCTTGCATCCCAGGTGCCCGAGGCACTCTCAATGTTGTGAAAGTCCCCAATCCCGACGGAGATCTTATCGGCTAGACCTGCCTCGGTGTTGGCTCTTCGCGCTTCGTCCACGCACACCTGTGAGATATCAATGCCTTTTGCGTAGCACCCGAGCTTTGTGAGTTCACGGAGCGTGCCGCCATAGCCGCATGCGATATCCAGGACGCGATCGCCTTCCTGCAGACTGGTGAGGGACAAAAGGTAGCGTGTCATTGCCACAGAGGCATCGGCCACCGTCTCATTACCTGTATCATAGCGACCGATATGGATATCTGACCCGCCCCAGCAGAGCCGATAAAAGGCGGCCACATCGGTCTCGTTGTAGTAGGCAGCTGCAGCAGGCGCATTCGTTTCAGAGATGCTCACCTGGTTTCTCCTGCAGCGGTCGGTGTTTCCGGTGGGAATGTCCGTCATCGAAACATTTGGGACATCTGAGCCTGTGAATTAACGGAGGATTTGGTTCATCTTGGCTTTATGTTAAGCCGCTTGACGCTGATGGTTCAAGCGGCGGGTTTCAATCGTTCGGTTCTTTATGTTTTTTCTCCGTTCAATGATGGCTGTGCGACGCCCGAAGTAGGCGTCGGCGGGTGTGACGTTGCCGATGCTCTCGTGGCATCGATGATTGTTGTAATGATCCACGAAGGCGGCGATCTGGTTTTCAAGGTCACCGGGCAGGAAGTAGTTTTCCAGCAGTATCTGGTTCTTGAGGGTTTGATGCTAGCGCTCGATTTTACCCTGTGTCTGCGGATGGTAGGGGGCTCCTCGAACGTGATCCATACCGTGATCGTCGAGCCAGTAAGCGAGATTGCCGGAGATATAAGATGAACCGTTGTCGCTGAGCAGTCTCGGCTTGTGAACGAATTTGGCACTGTCACAGCTTGACGCTTTGAGCGCCAGATTCAGCGTGTCCGTCACATCATCCGCCTTCATGGTGGTGCAGAGTTTCCAGGCGATGATGTATCTGGAATAGTCGTCCAGGATGGTCGACAGATAGAACCACCCCACCCGATGACCTTCATCGCCGCCCGGTAAGACCGAAGCCGGTCCGTCACGACCACATCCGGGCGACCCTATCGTTTCATCGCTTTGCGCATAAACCGCAGTGCAGCCTTGCGATCTCGCCGTTCGGTGACAAATGACTCCAGCACTTCGCCTTCGTGATCGACCGCCCGCCAGAGGTAGCGCAGTTCGCCATTGATGCGCACGAAAACCTCGTCGAGATGCCAGCGCCAGGATGAAAATGATCGATTATGAATGCGCTGCTTGCGGAACTCCGCCGCGAACCTCGGGCCGAACCGGTTCCACCAGGCGCGAACCGTTTCATGGCTGATATCGACGCCGCGTTCGTGGAGCAAATCTTCGACCTGCCGTAGCGAAAGCGGGAACCGGACATACATCATCACGGCCAAGCGGATGATCTCGGGGGACGTCTTGAAATATCAGAATGGATTTCTCATCCCAAAACGTTACGAGACCATCGCAATCACCTCAAGCAAGATTCCCCTTACAACGCCACTCGCGCCAGCCTATGGCTCGGTTTATCTAGCTTTCATTTCCGATCCAATTACAATGAATTTCGAAGGGAGGTGCTTAATTGTATACGAAAAACGCTGACTGGCGGCCCGCGCTGCGCGCATGGCCGCTCCCGACTGGCGGGAGCTTCCAAAGAATGGTTCCCCGGACATCGAGGAGATGCATGACGCCATCCTCCCCCCAGCGAACTATTACTTTTTGCAATTGCAGCCACGCGGCTAGGCGGAGATGATGGTGGCGCAAGACACGCCCGGCGGTAGCGATGAACAGGGCCAAGAAGGGTCGACAGCCGAAACCGTGCATCTGTTGGAGGCGGTGCGGCAATTGTCGCAAGAGCTGCACCCGCAGGGCCCATCTATCGGCACCATCACGCTGGATAGTGCGCTAGACAGAGATCTCGGTTTCGACAGTCTGGGCCGCGTCGAACTTCTCAGCAGGCTGGAACGGGATTTAGACGTCACCCTGTCCGAACAACTCATCGCCACGGCCGATACGCCGCGGGATTTGCTGCGGGCGTTGCATAGTGCCCAGGGCCGTGGGCATGTCCCAACTTCGCAGACCGTGGAAGACCTGTCGCTGGGAGAGGCCGCGGCACCCGATGGCGCCCGCACCCTGGTCGACGCTTTGCAATGGCACGTGAAGGCTCACCCGGATAGGCCCCATATCCGCCTATACAGCGATCATGACGACGGTGAGATAATCACCTACGGCGATTTGTGGGCGGAAGCCGAAAGAACCGCCGCCGGACTGCTGGATTTGGCACTCGGTCATGGCGAAGCGGTCATCATTATGCTGGCGACGGGCCGAGACTATTTTTCCAGTTTCATAGGTGTGCTGCTGGCCGGCGGGGTGCCGGTACCGATCTATCCGCCGGGACGGCCCAGCCAGATCGAGGAACATCTCCGCCGGCATATGGCGATCGTGGACAATTGCCGAGCCACCATCATGATCACCATGCCCGAGGCCACCCGCTTTGCGGGGCTGCTGCGTGGTCTGGCAGCTTCCCTGCGCCATGTTGTGACTTCCGAGGCGCTTATCAGCGCGCCGCTGCCGATACCGCAATTGCCGCAGCCCCAGAGTAACGATATCGCTTTTCTGCAGTATACCTCCGGCAGCACCGGCATGCCGAAGGGTGTGATCCTGACCCACGCCAATTTGCTGGCCAACATCCGCGCCATGGGTGAAGTACTCAAGGTATCCTCCGAGGATATCTTCGTCAGCTGGCTGCCGCTGTACCATGACATGGGTCTGATCGGGGCCTGGCTGGGCAGCCTCTATTACTCGGCCCATCTGGTCATCATGTCGCCGCTGGCCTTTATCGCCCGGCCACAGCGCTGGTTCCAGGCCATCCACCGCTATCGCGGCACGCTGTCCGCCGCACCAAATTTTGCCTTTGAACTCTGCCTCAAGCGCCTCAAGGACGAGGACCTGGCTGGGATCGACCTGTCGTCCTGGCGTGTGGCGGCGAACGGTGCGGAAGCGGTGTATCCCGTGACCTTGGAAGAATTCATCAGGCGGTTCGAAAAATTCGGATTCAAGCCGGAGACCATGATGCCGGTCTATGGCCTGGCGGAAAATACCGTTGGCCTAGCCTTTCCTCCACTGGGCCGGGGACCGCGGATCGACCGTATCCAGCGTGACCGTCTGATGAGTTCAGGCGATGCCGTACCGGCTGATGAGGCTGATGAGCATGCCTTGCGGTTTGTCGGCTGCGGCCATCCTCTGCCACGCCACCAAATCCGCATCATCGACAATGCCGACCGAGAGCTGCCGGACCGCCAGCAAGGACATCTGCAATTTAAAGGCCCCTCCGCGACCAGCGGCTATCTGCGGGCGCAGGACAAGACCGAGGCAATGTTCCATGGCGACTGGCTCGATTCCGAAGACCTAGCCTATATCGCAGAAGGCGAAATCTTTATCACCGGTCGCAGCAAGGACATCATCATTCATGCCGGCCGCAACCTCTACCCTGAGGAAATCGAAACCGAAGTCGGCAAAGTCGCCGGCGTCCGGGAAGGCCGGGTCGCTGTTTTTGGGAGCCACGATCCGGGATCGGGGACGGAACGGTTGGTCGTTCTGGCTGAGACCCGGGAAAAGGAGGCCGAACGGCGCACCACGCTTGGCCAAGACATCAACACCATCGTCACCGATCTGACTGGGGCGCCGGCCGATGACGTGGTATTGGCCCCGCCGAATACGGTTCTGAAGACCTCAAGCGGCAAAATTCGCCGGGCCGCGAGCCGCAAGATTTATGAAACTGGCGGTATCGGAAAAGCTCAAAGCGCGGTTTGGCTGCAATTTCTGCGTCTGGCTCTGGCGTCGCTGCCGCCGCGCCTGCACCGCGCCCGGCAGATTGGCGGCGCCGCCCTTTTCGGCGGCTATTGCTGGTTCGTGTTCGCAATGATGGGCGTGCCTTTGTGGCTATTGCTTGCAATATTGCCGCAGCCGGATTGGTGCTGGCGTCTGAGCCATCTTGCCGTGCGGGCGGCGTTTCGTCTGACGGGTCTGCGTTTGTCCGTGACCGGCGCTGAGCATCTGGCGGGCGACCATGTTCTGGTCAGCAATCATCAAAGTTATCTGGATGGCTTTGTCATGGTTGCCGCCTTGCCCCGGCGGGCGGTTTTCATAGCCAAGCAGGAGCTCGGCGGCAATATCTTTACGCGTCTTTTGTTGCAGCGCCTAGGCGCTGAGTTGGTGGAGCGTTTCGACAGCACCGCGGGCATCAGGGACGCTCAGCGCCTGGCCATCAGTGATGATGCCAAACAGCCTTTACTGTTTTTTGCCGAGGGTTCCTTTGAACGGATGCCCGGATTGAGACCCTTTCGCCTCGGCGCATTCGAAACCGCGGTGGCGGCGGCGCAGCCGGTGGTGCCCATGGCCATCCGAGGCAGCCGCTCAATTTTGCGCGACGGCACTTGGCTGCCGCGGCGAGGCGCCCTTCGGGTCATCATCGGTGAGCCCATATGGCCGGCCCAGACCGAAACAAACGCGGCAGGGATTGAGTTCAGTGCCGCTATCGCATTACGCGATCGCGCGCGAGCATGGATTTTGCACCATTGCGCCGAGCCCGATCTGGCGCATGAACGCCTGGAGTTGCTGCTTCGCGATAGCGCCGTGTCGCCTTTGACAAAACCACAACAATAATGCCTCGGCCGCCTTTTTTGTGCATCCGGATACCCGCAGCAGCGCGGCCCCCGTGGATCACGAAGGTGAGGTGCTCGAGGTTTTCGCCACAAAATGCCGGGATCGCAGGGCTAAGTTTCTAAAGCGAACGATGAAGCGCTACGGCCAGCCGTGGTCGATCGTGACGGACCGTCTTCGCTCATGCGGTGCGGCGATGAAAGTGATCGGAAATTTGGAGCGTCAGGTTAGTGGGCGTTGGTTCAATAACCGGGCCGAAAACTCACACCAGCCGTTCCGACGACGAGAGGGCGCGATGGCCAGGTTTTGGGATATCAAGATCCTGCAGAAATTCGCTTCCGCTCACGCCTCCATTCACAACCATTTTAATCAAGACCGCCATCTAAACCGCCGCGACGTATTCAAGCAGAACCGCGCGGCCGCTTTGGCCGAATGGCTTAGGGGCGCCATCAAATGGACCAGAATATCCCGGAATTGCTCTAGGTTAGGGCTTTGGTGGAGATCGCGTCTTGCAGCACGTCTTCGGGGATATCGTCGAAGGATGCGTAATTCAGCGCGTAGAGCCTGGCGTAGAGTCCGTGCTGGGCGATCAGCGCGTCATGCGTTCCGGTTTCAACGATGCGGCCTTCCTGCAGGACAATGATGCGGTCAGCGCCGCGCACGGTCGCCAATCTGTGGGCGATGACGATACCGGTGCGGCCTTGGAGCAGGCGGGTCAGGCCCATTTGGATTTGGCGCTCCGTGTAACTATCGATACTGGCGGTCGCCTCGTCGAGGATCAGGATTTTCGCGTCCGCCACCAGCGCGCGGGCGAAACTGAGCAGTTGCCGCTGCCCCTGCGAGAGGTTGCGCCCTTGCTGAATAAGCATTGTGTCGTAGCCATCGGGCAGTTGTGCGATGAATTCATGAGCCCCGACGACTTTCGCCGCCTCTTCCACATCCAGGCGTGTCGCGTCGCTGGTACGGTAACGGATGTTCTCGAAGATGGTTCCGGTAAAAAGGAACGGATCCTGCAATACCATGGCGATGTGCCGGCCGAGGGAGACCTTGGCGTAATCGCGGACGTCACGCCCATCAATCGTCACGGCGCCGTCCCAGACATCGTAAAAGCGATGCAGCAGCGCGGTGACGGAGGTTTTGCCGGAGCCGGTCGGCCCCACCAGGGCCACCGTTTCGCCGCTTTTCACGCTGAAACTAATATCATTCAGTATGGGCTGGTTCCGCACGTACCCGAAGGTAACCTTTTCGAACGCGATATCGCCGACAATCGAGCTAGGAGCAACCGCATCCGGCTTGTCGGCGATGGCGAGGGGAACCTCGAGCACTTCGAAGATGCGTTGGCCGGATGCCATGGCGCGTTGCATGACGCTGTATTGGATCGTCAACGAACGGATCGGATCGAAGAACCGTTGTACATAAAACAGGAAGGCGACCATGACGCCGATGTCGAGCGCGTCATCCAGGACCAGGGCCCCACCGACCACGACCACGATCCCCATGGCGGCGCCGGTCAACGTATCGACGATAGGTACCATGGCCTGGGCGAACTTCGCCGAGCGAAGATGCGCCTCCAGGTTTTCGCGGGCTTTATCCTGGTACAGCGCGAAATTGACGGCTTCACGCCCCATCCCCTGCACCGTCCGGACCGCATGAATGCCTTCCGCCAGGGCGCCGTTTGTAATCGAGTTGGTTTCCCGCGCCCGGCGGAAGGCAAGACGCGCGCGGGGCAGCCAGATCAAGCGGACGATGAGTAGCGTCGGAACAACTGAAAGGGTCAAAAGCCCAAGTTCGAAATCTAGTATCAACATAATGGCGATGATGCCGAAGAGGAGGACAAGGTCGCCAATCGCGGTAATCGAATTTTCCAGGAATTCCTGCAACGAATTCACGTCACCCTGGAGCCGCGACATCATGCGGCCGATCTCGGTCTTGTCCATGAAGGCGAGCGCGACATGTTGCAGATGGACAAACATGGCGCGGCGCAGATCAAAAATTATGTGCTCACCGGTTAGGCCGACCAGGCGGTCCTGCAAATAGCTCGCCCCATAATTGATGACGATCACGGCGCCGAAAGCAGCGATCGCCAGCGTCAGCAATGCGCTGTTGCCACCTGCCGCGATAAGCGCCTCGTCAATTACGTAGCGAATGATCAGCGGGATGGCGAGCTGGGCGCAGGTAAAGATCAACACCGCCGCCAGCGCCAGATAAAGCCGGGCGCGGTATGGCCGTACATAGGTGAAGAAACGGCGCAGCACACGGCCGTCGAAGGCGGCCCCGAACATCTCTTCGTCCTGGCTGATCTGTGAGCCGACGACGGCGCGCGGCGGCCGTCCGGTGTTTTGCCCGGAAGGGTTCGTCATTGCGCCGCCCCCTGTAGGGGCGATGAAGGGGGTTCCGCGCCCTCATGGCTCTGTAGCGCGAAGAGCGCGGCATACTGCCCGCCTTGGGATATCAGGCTGTCATGGGTGCCGCGCTCGACGATGCGGCCGGCCTTCAGGAAGACAATTTCATCGGCGTGCCGCAGCGTGCCTAGGCGGTGTGAGATGATGATGGTGGCGCAGCTTTCCATATGCACTTTCAACGCCTCGCGGATGCGCTGTTCGGTTTCGGCATCGATGGCGGCGGTTGAATCGTCAAAAATAAGCACAGTGGCGTGCAGCATTGCCGCCCGTGCGATTGCGATCCGCTGTTTCTGCCCGCCCGACAACGAAACCCCGCGTTCGCCGACCAAGGTGCCATAGCCCTGTGGCAACGCACCGACGAAGCCGTCGATCTGCGCCGTCGATGCGGCGTCCTGGATCATGTCGTCATCAGCCCAGGGGTCGCCATAGGCGATGTTGTTCTCCAGCGACGCAGTAAACAAAAACGCATCCTGCTGCACGACGCGCACCGCCTGGCGCAGTGTGTCGAGCGTCGCATCGCGGATATCCTGGCCGTCGATGGTGATGCGCCCACCGCTGGGGTCGTAATAGCGTGGCAGGAGATGGGCGATGGTTGACTTGCCACTACCGGGCGGCCCAACAATCCCCAGGACCTTGCCGCGTGCCACGGCGAATGAAACATCATGCAGCACGGGCGGCAGGCCGGCCCCGGCCTGGGCACCGGAATACGCAAACGACACGTTTTCAAAGCGGACCGTGCCATTGGTCGGGTTCAGCGGTCTGGCATCCACCCGGTCCTGGATCGCAGGTTCGAGATCCAGGACGGCGAACAGCCGCCCGCCGCAGGTGGACGCCCTGGCAATGGCATTCACCAGCAGGCCTAATTGACGCACCGGTTGTTGCAATATGGTGATGAAGGTGAGGAACACGGTCAGTTCGCCAACCGTCATGGCGCCGTCCAGGACGCGTAATCCGCCGACCCACAGGACTAGGCCCATGGCGATGAAATAGGCGAAGGTCATGACGGAAGTCGACGCGGCGCGGGTCTTGATCCGTTGGTCGGCGATGGTCCTGGCATCGTCCGCGGCCGCATCATATTTATTGATTTCGTAAGGTTCGGCGCCGAATGCGCGGACCACGCGGATGCCGGTCAGGTTCTCGTCCATGACCTGGCCGAGAACGCCCATCCGCTCCTGCAATGCCAGCCACAGGGCCCGCAAACGCAGCCGTGCCGTTGACGAATGCCAGGCGACGAATGGCACGAAGGCAAAGCTTAATGCGCCCAAAAGCAGATCACTCGATAGTAATAGATAGGCGCCGCCGCCAATTAGATTGACCAGCAGGACCAGCCGTAACAAACCGGTGTTGACGAACATTCGGACGCCTTCAAGATCCAGCATGCCCCGCGTGATCAATTCACCGCTGTGGACGCGGTCATGAAAGGAAAAGCTGAGCTTTTGCAGCTTGCCATAAAAAGCCAGCCGAAGGTCGTAGGCGATGAGATGGCCGATCGCCTCGCCGCCGTAGTTGTGCAGCAGCGTGAAGCCGCCGCGCAGCACCGAGGCGCCGAGCAGTAACATTGCCACCTCGAACAAGGCGCCGCGGGCGATTTCGGGCGGGATTGATCCGCCGCCCAGCAGGCCAAGCGCGTTATCAACGGCGGTACCCAGAAAGCGCGGAATCATGAGCTGAAACAGCGCCGCCGCGATGGTGGCGCCGGCGGCGAGCGCCATGCGGGCACGGTAGCGTAGCGCGAGCCGGATAATTCGCCATAGCACGGCCGCGTCGTCGCCGACGCGGTGGCTGGCATCCTCGGACATCCCCTTATAGGCCGTTTGCCGTAACGAGATCGCGCCGTGGGGCCGTCTGCTCGATTGTTCCGCCTTACCTTCGGCCATTCGTTCCCGTCGCCTTCATGATTGTGTCAACGGCGCCGCCCGTGGCGTTGCGGCGGCGCGGCCATCGTCTACAGCAATTCCGAATTAATGAGACATGCGAAGCGAGTCTAAGTGATTGGAAAAATGGCTCTAATTCTAAAGATCTGAGCATTTTCAGGATGAAAAATCTCTAGCGAACATTGAAGACCAGTTTTCCACGCAGGTGCCGCGCCTCGCTGACCCTATGGGCCGCAGCCGCTTCCGACAGGGGGTACGGGGTGATTTCCGGGACCCGCACGGCTCCCGCCGCCACCAGGTCCATGATACGCTCCAGATGGGCGCGATCGCGGCTGACCCTTGGCCGCAAGGATAGCACATCGCCGCGGGTTGGTTCCGGCGCTGTCGCGCCTGAAGCGATAAAGGCCGCCCGGCCGCCCGGCTTGAGCACGGCGAATGACTGTTGGGCAACATCGCCGCCGACAGTATCGAACACCGCGTCGCAGTTCGACACGGCCTCGGTAAAGTCCCGGGCATTGTAATCGATAATTTCATCGGCGCCCAAATCGTGCAGATAGGCATGATTCGCCGCGCTGGCAGTGGTGATCACACGGGCGCCGATATGCTTGGCCAGTTGAACGGCAAATCCGCCGACGCCCCCCGCACCGCCCTGAATAAGGATCGTCTCGCCTGATTTGAGTTTCAAGGTATCTTCGACCGTGACCAATGCCGTCAGCCCGATCAGGGCAAGCGCGGCGGCTTCAAGATGCGAGACCGAGGCTGGTTTCCTGGCTATTATGGCGGCTTTGACCGCTATCTTCTCCGCATAAGCGCCTTCTTGACCCACATCGCAAACGCCAAAAACCGCATCGCCGATCATCAAATCGTCAACCCCGGCGCCAACCGCGTTGACGATGCCCGAAAAATCCCGCCCCAGAATATAGGGAAATTCCAAATCTGAACCGTATTCGTTGGCGCGGACTTGCCAATCGGCTGCATTAACGCTGGCGGCATGAATTTCAACGACAACCTCGCCCGGTGCCGCCACCGGGTCCAGCACATCGCCATATATCAGCACGTCAGGCCCGCCATGTTTTTCTATTAGCGCTGCCTTCATCACATCCTCCGTGGCAAATCAAGTTTGGCACCCATCACCATGATGGCACGCAGGTCAGGCCAGCGCAAAAAAATCAAGATCGAAAGGCCGGCATGATGTCCGAGGCAATCAACGCCATGTTCGCATCGATGTAGTCGTCCGGGCAGGCCGGCGAGGTGATGATCGCGCTGGCCCCGGCGTCGATATATTCGCGCAGGCGCGCCTGGCCGCTCTGGCCGAGTGGCGTCAGCTTGCGGCCTGAAATTTATGGATTACGGGGTTTTCAGACCAGTTCTCGTTTGTCGGACAGCGCCACCCTGGGGGCTTTTTCCCGCTCTCATTGACTAAACGGCGGCCTTGGGCCACATCAGTGCGATGGAAACTCTCAAGCCGTTGTTTTCTTATCGCAAGCACTGGGCCGCCAAGCTCGGTACCGCGCCGTTCCTGCCGATGTCGCGGGACGAGATGGACCTGCTCGGCTGGGATTCATGCGACGTCGTGTTGGTGACGGGGGATGCCTATATCGACCACCCGAGTTTCGGCATGGCGGTCATCGGGCGGCTGCTGGAAGCGCAGGGTTTCCGCGTCGGTATCATTTCCCAGCCGGACTGGCAGTCGGCGGAACCATTCGCGGCGCTGGGGCGGCCCAACCTGTTTTACGGGGTGACCGGCGGCAACATGGATTCGATGGTCAACCGCTATACCTCGGACAAGCGGCGCCGCCATAACGACAGCTATACTCCCGGCGGCGAAGGCGGCAAACGGCCGGACCGGTCGGTCGTGGTCTATGCCCAGCGCTGCCGAGAGGCATTCAAGGACGTGCCGATCGTGCTGGGCGGTATCGAAGGCTCGCTGCGGCGCATCGCCCACTACGACTACTGGTCGGACAAGGTACGGCGTTCCGTCCTCGCGGATGCCAAGGGCAATATCCTGCTCTATGGCAACGCCGAACGGGCCGTCGTCGAGGTGGCGCACCGCATGGCGCGGCGCGAGAAGCTGTCGTCCATGGATGACATCCGCGGGGTCGTGCTGCTGAAGCGGGCGGTGCCGGAGGGCTGGACGGAAGTTCACGCCGACGACCTTGATTCCGGCGAGGAAGGCGGGCGGCGGTCGGGCGAGAAGACTGTCATCCGACTGCCGTCCTTCGAGACAGTGGTGGAGGATGGCGAAGCTTACGCGCGAGCGTCGCGCGTGCTGCATCGGGAAAGCAACCCCGGCAATGCCCGGCCGCTGGTACAGCGCCATGGCGATCGGGAATTGTGGCTGACGCCGCCGCCGATCCCGCTGACGATGGAGGAGATGGACGGGGTTTACGAGCTGCCCTACGCGCGGGCGCCGCACCCCAGCTACGGCGATGCCAAGATCCCTGCGTGGGAGATGATCCGCTTTTCGGTGACGATCATGCGCGGCTGCTTCGGCGGTTGTTCGTTCTGTTCGATCACCGAGCACGAGGGGCGGATCATCCAGAGCCGGTCCGAAGGGTCGATCCTGCGCGAGATCGAAACGATCCGCGACCGCACGGAAGGCTTCACTGGCATCATCTCCGACATCGGCGGGCCGACGGCGAACATGTACCGCATGGCCTGTAAGGACAAGGAGACGGAAGCCGTCTGCCGGCGGCCGTCCTGCGTGTACCCTGATATCTGCAAGAACCTGAACACCAGCCACGATGACCTGATCCAGCTTTACCGCAAGGCGCGCGAGCTGTCGGGGGTGAAGAAGGTGATGGTGGCCTCGGGCGTGCGCTACGACCTGGCAATAAAAAGCCCGTCCTACATCAAGGAACTGGTGACCCATCACGTCGGCGGCTACCTGAAGATCGCGCCCGAGCATACCGAGGAAGGTCCGCTGCGCAAGATGATGAAGCCGGGCATCGGCGCTTATGACGAGTTCAAGCGGATGTTCGACCAGGCGGCGGAGCAGGCGGGCAAGAAGTACTACCTGATCCCCTATTTCATCGCCGCGCATCCGGGGACGACGGACGAGGACATGATGAATCTCGCCATCTGGCTGAAGAAGAACAGCTACCGTGCCGACCAGGTGCAGACCTTCCTGCCCTCGCCCATGGCGATTGCGACAGCGATGTACCGCTCCGGCGTCAACCCGCTGCGCCCCGTGCGGCGGGGCGCTTCGGAAGCAGTGGGCACGGTGAAGAACCTCAAGCAGCGCCGCCTGCACAAGGCTTTTCTGCGCTACCACGACGCTGACAACTGGCCACTGCTGCGCGAAGCGTTGAAGAAGATGGGCCGGGCCGACCTGATCGGGCCAGGCAAGCAGCATTTGGTACCCAACTGGCAGCCGCCCGGCAAGGGTGGCAGCGGCGGCAAGGGCCGCCGCACCGGGCCCAAGCCCGGGCAGCAGAAGTTTCTCACCAAGGGCATCAGGGAAAAGCCGCCGCGGCGGTCAGGGCCGGCGGCCTGAGAGCCGCGGTGGATCTGGCCGTTCCCTTCAGGCTGCACCGAAAGGAAGGGAACGGAGACCGATTGATGTGACAATGCCGGGAAAGCAGCGCCTATCCGGTCATCATGTCCATATCAGGTCTTATCGTCGTAGTACGCCCGCAGCACATCGAGCACCTCGGGCCGGCTGAATTCTGCCGGTATCGGCTCTCCGTTGGCGAACATCTCGCGCAGCCGGGTGCCCGAGATGTTGAGCCGGTCCGCCTCGCCGTGGGGACAGGTCCGGGCCGTCGCCATGCCGCCGCATTTGTAGCAGTGAAACGTGATGTCAATCTTCAACGGCTGGATTTCAATGCTGCCCTTATCGATCTGATCGAAGATGTGATGAGCGTCGAGCGGTCCGTAGTAGTCGCCGAGCCCGGCATGGTCGCGCCCGATCACCAGATGTGAGCAGCCGAAGTTCTGCCGGAATACCGCATGCAGCAGGGCCTCGCGCGGCCCGGCATAGCGCATTTCGATCGGGTATCCGGCCTGAATAACGGTGCCGGGCACGAAATAGTTCGTGACCAGGGCGTCGATCGAGGCGACCCGGACCTCGGCCGGGATATCGCCCGGCTTGAGCGCGCCGAGGACCTGATGGATCAGCAGCCCGTCGCAGATTTCGACGGCTATCTTGGCCAGGTATTCGTGACTGCGGTGCATGGGATTGCGGGTCTGGAAGGCGGCGACGGTGGTCCAGCCCCGTTCCTGAAACAGCGCCCGGGTATCGGCCGGGCGGTAATAGAGGTCGGGGTAGGTTTCCGGGTAGTGGCCCTCGATCAGCGCGGTCACCGGTCCGGCCAGGTTGACTGCGCCCTGTCCCATCACCTTTTCGACCCCGGGGTGTGCGGCGTCGGTGGTGCGGTAGATGTGAGTGCATTCGAACGCCCTGTCGATTGGGTATTTCTCCGTGACTTCCAGGGTCCCGAAGATTGTGCCGGCCCCGTCGATCAAGGCCACCTCGTCACCGATCGCGATACTGGCGGCGAGGTCGCTCTCGCAGGAAAGTGTGATCGGGATCGGCCAGAACAGGCCGTCCGCGGTCTTCATGTCGAGACAACAGCCGCGCCAATCCGCCGCGCCCATGAAGCCGGTGAGCGGCGTATAGGCTCCCATCCCCAGCATCAGCAGGTCCGAGACCTCGCGGCTTGACATCGGCACCTGCCGCAACCCATTGGCACGCGCCAAGCCGTCCGCGCGCTCAGCCTCGGGCGCGAGCAGCGGATTGAGCCGGCCTTTTCCGTGTGGCGGTGTAAGCTTGGACATGTTGCTTCTCTCCGATCAGAAACAATTTTTAAAGACTACAACATCGGGCCGTCCCTGCGGCGGCGGCTGCAAGGCCCGGCCGACGAGCGCCGGGTATAGGTCGTTTCGTTCATAGAGGGTCCGCCCCGGAACCAACCAAGCGGGTCTCGCTGGCAAAGCCCCAATCGCCCTCGAACCTGTGCACGTGGTAGACCGGCCGCCCCGCCATCGTTGCCGCATAGTGACCATAGCGCCGGTCGATGGCGACGCTGGGAACGGTGCTGGCGGCAACGCCGCCCACCGTCGCCGTCCAGGGGCGGTGCATGTGGCCAGTGAAGATGCGGACCACCTGCGGATGTTGCGAGACCACCGCCGCCAGATCGTCCGCCGCCCGGCGGCGCTGGTAGGCAAACGGGTCGGGGGCGGCGGGCACATCGAAGGGTGGGTGATGCATGAACAATGCCGTCGGCCGCGCCGGCGCTTCGGCCAGGGTGGCGTCAAGCGCCGCCAGACGGGCATGGCAAAGATCCCCCTTGGCGCCGCCGTCGTCGGCCAGGGAGTCCACCGCGACCAGCCTTACCGGATGCGCCTCGACCGCATAGTGAACGAAAGCGCAATCGGGCAACATGTAGCCGTCGCTTGCAAAGGCCCGCATCACTCCCGCGCGGCCGTCGCGGTTGCCCGGGGTGACATAGAGGGGCATCTCCAACGCCGCAAGGAGTGATCGGGCGTGGGTAAATTCCGCCGCCTGGCCGTGTTGGGTCACATCGCCGGTGTGGATAACGGCATCGGGCCGGGGGGCAAGGCCGTTGATGTCCGCGATGCAGGCGCGAAGGTCCTCCGCCCGCGCGCGGGACACCTGGTCCGCCGCGTCGGCGGCCACGAGGTGGGTATCGGCGATCTGGGCGATGATCATGGTCGCAAAAGCTGCCTTCCTGCTTGCCCATCCGGGCCCGGCACGTGCTGGGCCCGCTCTATGCGTCCAAATTCGGGCAGCAACCGGAGAGTCTCACAACATCAAAGGGATTTTCGACGAGCGCCGTCTAGTCGATAATGTGATACACAGGGGCCTTCTCCATTTCCCACTTCCCGGAGTCCCGATCGTATTGGGACAAGGTGAAGCAATGCCAATCGGTATCGTCCAGCTTCGGATGATCGGCCCGATAGTAATACCCCGGCCACCGGGTTTCCGTCCGGTACATCGTGTGATGCGTCACACACTCCGAGGCCAGGACCCGGTGCTGAAGCTCCCACGACCGCTGAAGCTGGTGAAGGTCTTCGGCCCCGAGATAGGCGAGGTCTTCCTTCAGCATGGTCAGCAACTCCATGCCGCGGGTGAGCAATGGTTCGTTGGTCGTGTAGTGGGCACTGATACCGCCGACATATTCGTCCATGATCTTCTCCAGACGCTGAAGACCATGAATTGGTAAAAGATAGCTCGGCGAGACGGTTCCAGCGACAATCTCATTGCGGCCGATTTCATAGGTTTCCATAGGCTGGAAGATAACCTTCCTGAGATCTTCATACTCCGCCTCGCTGACCTGCGGCACGTCGTTGCCCAAATCGTCCACGTATTTGACCGCCGCCTTGCCGGCGATCCGGCCTTCCGTGAAGGAGCCCGACGAGAACTTGTGGGCGGTGCCGCCGATGGTGTCGCCGGCGCCGAAGAGTCCGTCGATGGTCATCATCCGGTTGTATCCCCACTGATATTCCGAGGGCGCATAATCCTCCGGCCCACTGGCCCACGCGCCGGAGCAGGTCGCATGGGAGCCCATGACATAGGGCTCGGACGTGGTCAGTTCGGGATTGATTTCCTTGGGATCGATGTTCTGCGAGGCCCAGACAACCGCCTGCCCGATGGTCATGCCGAGGAAGTTCTCCCAGCCAACTTGTTCTTTATGCGGGTCCTGGAAGGCTTCCCTCGTCACCATCCGGATGGGGCCACGGCCGGCCTTGACCTCCTCCAGGAACGCATGGTTCCGCAGACAGGTTGGCACCGGGTGCCGATCGATATAGTCCCCGACCAGTTCCTTGGTGTGTTCGTACCATGTGGGCTCGTAGTTATTGCCATACGCGTTTTCGGTGTAGGTCTTGAGATGCAGGAAGTAGGCGCCAACCGGGCCATAGCCGTCCTTGAACCGGGTAAGGACGATCCTGTTCTCCATCTGGGTCATCTTGGCGCCGACCTGGATCGGTAGTGCATAAGCCGAGGCGCTGCTCCACGGGGCATACCAAGTCCGTCCCATGCCTTCACCGGTCGCACGGGGCTTGAAGATGTGCGAGGCACCACCAGCCGCTACGATGACGGCCTTTGCGCGGAAGACATAAAAATCCCCGGTACGGACGTTGAAACCGACGGCCCCGGCGACCCGGTTGGTCTTCACCTTGTCCATCAGCAGGTGGGTCACCATGATCCGGTTGTAGACTTCAGTGGCGGCCTTGCGGGCGGCCTCGGCGACGATCGGCTTGTAGCTTTCGCCGTGAATCATGATCTGCCATTGGCCTTCGCGCAGATAGCGTCCGGTCTCCGGGTCCTTCATGATGGGGAGGCCCCATTCCTCGAACTTGTGCACCGTGGAGTCGACATGCCGGGCAATATCGTAGCCTAAATCTTCCCGTACCAGACCCATGAGGTCGTTCCGGGCGTAGCGGACATGGTCCTCGGGTTTGTTCTCGTCCCACTGCATACCCATGTAGCAATTGATCGCATACAGGCCTTGCGCGACGGCGCCGCTGCGCTCGATGTTCGCTTTCTCGACGACAACAACTTTTTTATCGCGCCCCCAGTACCGAGACTCGTAGGTGGCCCCGCAACCGGCCATGCCGCCGCCAATGACGAGGACATCCGAATCCACCAAAACCGTTTTTCTGCGAGAGAACAGACTCATTACACAATTCCTTGCTTGAGTTGATCCGGCGTCAACGCTGGCAACTTATCTATGTTGAGCGCTTCCGGTTCGTGCGCGAGCTCTTGAGACTTCAAGGCGTCCGGTCCGGGCGCCGCATAGTCGGATGGTGATTTGATTGATCCCCATGGCGTGGTTCGGATCGGCGAAACGAAATTCTTTTCGCGGCCGTCCCGGAACTTGACCTTCCACGAAATGGTCGCCTTCTCCTCTTCCCGGAGCACCCGGACACTGTGGCCCATGGGGGCGAAGTCGGCATAACCGCGCACATCGATCGCATTTTGCGGACAGGCCTTCACACAGGAATAGCACTCCCAGCACATATTGGGTTCAATGTTGTAGGCGCGGCGATAGGTGGTATCGATGTGCATAATGTCGGACGGGCAGATATCAACGCAATGTCCGCAACCGTCGCAACGTGTCATATAAACAAATGTCGGCATGATGGTCCGTTATCTCCTGAGTAGAAGTCCCATGGTGGGCTGATCAATAATGTTGAGTTTGTTTGCGGGTGCTGCCAAAGGTTTCCGGTTTATCAGCCGGGGCAGGCAAGTTGCTTCTCGAACCGTCGGCGTTCGCGACCCGTTTCTGGAAGGCCGCCGCGGGCTTGAAGAACATGTGTGAGAACTTGGACCACGGGATGGACCCGAAGAGCACTGTCGTGGCGAAGAGGTAGAGACCGAGGAACATGTTGGTCCACGCGTTGCCCGACGCCTGCAGATAGGCCCAGACAAGGCCGAGTGTCACACTCGCCAGAAGCGAGAGGATGAACAGGTCGGCACGAACGAGGCGGAACGGTGAATTACCTTCCGCGGCCACATCGACCCGGATGAAAAACCAGAACCAGTAACCGCCGAGGCAAACCAACAGTGCCCCGATGCTCCACAATTGCGGCAGGATGGCCGGCGTGGGCGTGGCGGGCGTCGGGTACCAGAACACCATGATGGCGGTTGTTATCACGTAAATCAGGAAGCCATACATCGTCAAAAGGTGGGCAATCCTACGACGCGTGTTGCAGAATTCAGCGGACGTCAGGCCCTCCACGACAGCGGTTTGAACCGCCAGGGACACCATGGTTCCGCCACTGACGGGCTGTGTCCCCTTATTTCTTGCGTTCCGCCAATTGTTGAAAAAGTACTTGCCGCTCTTCTTGTGAATGACGTCGTACACGGTGCCACCCGCGACCAGGATAATCATGACGACAATGTACGTCTGCATGACAGCGGGCGGTATAGACGCCGAAAGCTCGGCGAAGGGATTACTGGTGAACATTAAATTACCTCGATGTTAGTAAATTACCTCGATGTTAGTAAATTACCCCGATGTTAGTCCGTTATTATTGACGCCTGGACCGAAGGCATGGCTGCCCCGAAAAATCCCGTCCTTGCCGGCCGCATGCGGCGGCCGGATCAAGAATTTTTAAATCCATCGGACACATGCACTTGGATGCGGGACGTTCCAATGCCCGTCACATCTATCCGGATTATCGTAAATTGGCATCGCGCGTTTCCCCCCTTACTGCCGTTTTTTTTATTGTTTGATCCCGGGCGCATGGCCCGACTCGATCCGCCAATTCCCAGGGTGCCAAGTTTGCGGCAATCTAGCAATATGTAAAATTGAAAATTTGCCGCCGTTCGCCGATTACAGGCAAAAAGACATCGAAAATTGCGGATAGGTTAAGGTGAAGCGGTCGTTTTGCAAAGAATTGAGAACATGCTGGGCGTGCTCTCTGTCGTTTGCCTGCGGTCGAAAAATCGGCCTTAAGCTCGACAACCGTTGTTATGCCCTGGGACGTCAGCCGACCATTGGACCAGGTGCGCGTTTGTGGACATCAATAGTGATAGGAGGGGAAAAACGACGGCTTTTCTAGTGCCGGCGCGGGCTTTTGCCGGACGGCGCGAGGATGGAAGGGCAGCTTGTGTTCGCGCATGAATGCCCCGACCTCGTCCTTGGTCCAGCGGATCAGCGGGTCGACGCGGATCAGCCGGCCCTCCACCTCGACCCTGTGGGTGAGTTGCGGCGAACGCGGCATGTGGTAGACCGAGGAAATCCAGCAACTGTAAGGCGCCAGGGTCTGGTTGAGGTGGACGATTTCGAAACTCCGGGTTGGCAAATCCCGGTTCTCGGCCCACATGCGCTCGCTGTGGTCGTGGTCGCCCGGCAAGACATCAACTTCGTGACCGTCGGACAGGATCACGTTTTCGAGGCCCAGCAGTTCGACGATGCGCTTGCGATACACGCTGCTCTCCGGGAACTGAAACCCGCGAACACAAAAGACCACCGGCGTGGCCGGATCGATGTCGGCAATCAATTTCAAAACCGCCACGCTCGGCGCCCTGAGCGAGGCGGTCACCAGGGTTTTTCCAGCGAACCTTTCCTTGATCAGGAACCGCAGCAGATCCGGTGTGGAAAGTTCAGGGCTTATCGACCTGATTTCTTGAAAAATAGACATGGCGCAAGACTTCGTCCCTTATTAAAGACGGACCTGTAATCCAAGGCTAGGCAAAAAGTATATCGACTGGGCCGACGCAATGCCAGTGTATTTAGCCGATGCAATACCAGTGTAAATAACTGCTTTGCCGGAACACTATTCCGTATCCCGAGCCGCTGGATAGTAGGAGATCACGGCGGGCGGATAGATTGACTTGTCAAAGGCGATGCCGGACGCCTTCATCAGATCCTCGACCGGATAGACCGCGCCGCATCTGTCTTCCTTGCGGCAATGTTCTTGGCGGTTTCGCTCTAAGTCAAAGCTAAAAATTTCGAAACTGAAAAGAAAAACCGCCAAATATGAAAATTATAGGGCAAAAATCGAAATTACGATAAACTAGTGGCGGGCAATGGGCCCCGACGAGGCAGGGGAGTGGTACATTGGCGAAACGGCGGGACAGAGAGAGCAAAATCCTCGAACTGGCGCAACGCAATGGCTTCGTCACCATTGACGACCTTGCCGGCACCTTCGAAGTGACGCCGCAGACCGTGCGCCGCGATATCAGCCATCTGGCCCGGCAATCCCAGGTGCGGCGGTATTTTGGCGGCGCGGGGGATTATTCTGCCGGAACCTGAAACTTACGACCTGCTGGTCATCGGTGGCGGTATCAATGGCGCCGGTATCGCACGCGATGCGGCCGGCCGCGGCCTGAAGGTCGCCTTGTGCGAAATGGACGATCTGGCCAGCGCCACGTCGTCGGCCAGCACCAAATTGATCCATGGCGGCCTGCGCTATCTGGAATATTACCAATTCCGTCTGGTCCGCGAAGCCTTGGCCGAACGTGAAGTGCTGTTGCACATCGCCCCGCATCTGGTCAGCCCATTGCAATTCGTGCTGCCCCACGTCAATACCATCCGGCCCGCCTGGATGGTCCGTCTGGGGTTGTTTTTGTACGACCATCTGGGGCCGCACCCCAGCCTGCCGAATTCCACCACCCTGGACCTGCGGCAGGGAACCGCCGGGGCACCGCTGTGCGACAACATCCGCAAGGGCTTCGCCTATCATGACTGCTGGGTGGACGATGCCCGGCTGGTGGTGGGTAATGCCATGAGCGCGGCCCGGCTGGGCGCGCGGATCATGACCGGCACCAGGTTGGCGGCGGCGCACCGGGAAAATGGCGCATGGCACGCGCGGGTGGTGGACCAACGGGGCCGGGAGGAACGGGGCGGCGGCGAACAGGTGATCAAGGCCCGGGTTCTGATCAACGCGGCCGGGCCCTGGGTCGAGCGTCTGTTAGCCGATATCGAGACCGCCGCGCCGTCGGGCGCGGACCAAGGTCAGCGGACCATATTGGTGAAGGGCAGCCATATTGTCGTCCCCCGCATGCATGGTGGCGACTTCGCCTATATCCTGCAGCATACGGACCGCCGGGTGATATTCGTGATTCCTTACGAAGGCGATTTTTCGTTGATCGGCACCACCGATGTGCCCTTCGACGGCGATCCGGCGGAGGCCGGCATCTCGACCGGGGAAATCGAATATTTGTGCGACGCCGTGGGCGCCTATTTCAACCAGCCCGTGACGCCAGCCGACGTATGTTGGTCGTTCACTGGCGTGCGCCCGCTGTTTGGCGATGACGGCGACGACCCCTCGGCGGTGACCCGCGACTATGTGCTGGATCTGGATACCGGCGCCGACGGAACCGGGGCGCCCTTGTTGTCGGTGTTCGGCGGCAAGATCACCACGTATCGACGCCTGGCGGAAAGCGCCATGGCCCGCCTGGGCCGGTATTTTCCAGGTTTGCGCGGCGATTGGACCGCTTCGGCGCCGCTGCCCGGCGGCGATCTTGGCGCGGGCGGTTTTGCCGCCTTCACCGCCAGCCTGTCGACCGGCTATCCCGATATTCCGCCCGATCTACTGGCTGGATTGGCCCGGCGTCATGGCAGCCTGACGCGGGACGTTCTGGGCCCGGCCATAACCGCCAAGGATCTGGGCCGCGATTTCGGCGCCGGCCTGATGGCGCGCGAGATCGATTATCTGGTGGCCAACGAATGGGCTGTGACCGCCGACGATATTCTGTGGCGGCGGACCAAGTGCGGCCTGCATATGGACGAGGGTCAACGCCGCGCCGTCGCCGCCTATCTCGCCGACCGGAAAGGCGCGGCGCGATGAACCCAGCGCCTCGCCACGCCGCGTTTTTTGGCCTACGCCGCCGCTGTCAGGACCAGATCAGTAATTTTTTGCTTCGTCCTTGCCCCCTATCCGGTGCGGCGCCTTCGGCGGGCCGAGCATGAGCGGCACCGCCATATTAATCAACCTGCTGGGTGGCGTCGCGCTGTTGCTGTGGGGCCTGCGGATGGTGCGCACCGGTGTCACGCGCGCCTTTGGCGACGACCTGCAACGCCTGCTGGGCCACAGCCTGCGCAACCGTTTCACCGCCTTCGCCGCTGGCCTGGGCGCCACGGTGGTATTGCAAAGCAGCACCGCGACCTCGTTGCTGGCGGCCTCGTTCGCCGGCCGCCATCTGATGGCGACGGCGCCCGCGCTGGCCATTCTGCTGGGCGCTGACGTGGGCACCAGCCTGGTGGCGCAGATCCTGACGTTCGACTTGTCCCTGCTGTCACCGATCCTGCTGTTGAGCGGTCTGATCATCTTTCACAGCGCGTCGGGCGGGCGGCGGCGCAACCTGGGCCGCATCTGCCTGGGTCTGGGGTTGGTTCTCCTCGCCCTGCGTTTGATCGTTTCGACGTCCGAGCCGCTGCGTGCCTCGCCCCTGGCGCAACAGATCCTGGTCGCACTGACCGACGAGGCGGTGATCGCCGTGCTGGTCGGCGCGGCAATCGCCTGGCTGTCCCATTCCTCTCTGACCACGGTACTGTTGATTATGTCCATGGCGGCAGGCGGGGTGATACCGGTCGGCGCCGCCCTGGCCCTCGTCCTGGGCGCCAATTTGGGCGCCGCCGCGCCGCCCATCGTCGCCACCCTGCGCTCCGGCGTGGTGGCGCGCCGCCCGCCCCTCGGCAACCTGTTGTTCCGGCTCATCGGCTGCGTGCTGGCTCTGCCGTTGCTGGATCAGGCGCTGCCTTGGCTGGCACTGTTGGAGGCGGACCCGGCCCGGCAGGTGGTGGATTTCCACACCGCATTCAACATCGGGCTGGCGATCCTGTTTCTACCCCTGACCGGGCCCATGGCGCGGCTGATCGAGGCCCTGTTGCCGGAGGGAACGGAAGCCGACGATGAAACCCGCCCGCGCCACCTGGACGCCGCCGCCCTGGATACCCCACCCGTGGCCCTGGCCAACGTGCGCCGCGAGGTGGTGCGCATGGGCGAAGTTCTGGAACAGATGTTGAGCCAGGGATTCGAGGCCCTGCGCAACAACGACACGGCGTTGGCCAGCAAGGTGGAAAAGGCCGACGACGTGATTGACGGTTTCCACGCCGCGATTATGCGCTACCTGACCCTGCTCAGCCGGGAACCCCTGGGCGACCGGGACAGTCAGGCCTGCGCCGATCTATTGATGTTCACCACCAATCTGGAACACGTGGGCGATATCATAGAGCTCAACCTGGTCGAACTGGCGCGCAAGAAAAGCCAACAGCGGATCCAGTTCGCGGCGCCGGATTTGGCCGACCTGACCATCCTGTTCGATCTGGTCCGCGACAGCATGCGGCTTTGCTTCGCCATGTTGATGTCCAACGATATCGCCGTCGCCCGCCAGTTGATCGGGCAAAAAACACTGTTTCGGCAACACGAAATGGCGGCCACCGAACGGCATCAGCAACGCCGGCGCTCCGCCGCCACGAACCCATCCGACGACGGCGTCGGGGCCTCGTCCATCTTCCTCGACGTGCTGCGTGATCTGCGCCGGATCAATTCCCATCTGACCTCGGCGGCCTACCCGATCCTGGATTCCGCCGGCGAACTGCGCCCCACCCGCCTACGTTCCTAGAGCAATTCCAGGCGCGAGCCGTTTCATGGCTGATATCGGGGCCGCGTTGGTTTTTACGGTTCGTCGCGACGGACTATATGAAACACCGGTATGAGGGCGGCCGCGAAGGCGAGAGCCTGGCGCAGCGTTTGCTCGTCACGCCCTGTATTGGCCACGCTCATTAAAGCATCAAAGGCGATTTCGACGTCGGCGATGGCTCTTACGGCAGGCGGTTCGAGAAACGGATCGTCTTCGGATGAGAGAGAGGTTTCGTCGAACAGAACCTGGGCCGGTTCGATGGCGGCGACCAATGCCGCCGCTTCGGCAATTCTTGGGGCGCCATTTGGGGATGTCTTTTCGGCCAAGGCGCCAACGGCCGTCAGGCGCCGGGCCAGTGTCGCGATGATTCCCTGTATGGGCGCCTGAGTATCCGCCGTCCCCATCGCGCGGCGCGCAAGTTCCTCAATTTGCCGCCGGTACACGCCGGCGGTACGGGTTCGGTCGATCCGGCGGCGGGACAGGCGCAATTGCCGCAATTGATCCAGCCCGTCATTGGCCAGGCGTTCAGCCAGTTCAATCACTTCGATATTTTCGGCCTGCCCGGCGATCTGGGCATATGCAGTCAAGTTGCGCTCCTCGGCCCGAATGGCCAAATTCAACGCCTGTTGCGGTGTCATCGCATAACGCTCGTCAATATCATCGTCGTCATCGGGAAATGCGGCGAAAAATTCCAATGGCGCTTCCATTGCCTCGACGCCGGTCTTATCGATGCTGGCATTATCGGCCGCGATGGTTTGCAATCGCAGCCGCATGCCAGCCGCCAATGCCTGAAATGTTTCGGCAACTTCCATCTTGCCCAAGCGCGCCATTTCCGCCGCAAGGTGCTCGTAGCGGTCCGACGCGGCCTTTTCGATAAGCCTTGCCGCAAGCAACAGCTCAGTTGTGGTTCGAAACTTCATGGGCCGACCCTAATCGCAGATAAACATCACGATGGGCGAATATATCTCCTCCATCCTTGATGGCGGTCAAATTCAGCAGGTGCAATCTGATGTTAGACACGGGCTAGTTTTAACCTTGCAGTCAAAGATATCGCCACTCATGACAGTTTTAGCCCTTATTTCGACCCGGCCCCTGGGGCCACTTATGCTGGTCTTTCTGACCGTGCTGGCGTCGTGTTGGCTTTTGCCCCAACGTTCCGTGGGCGCCTATGAGCTGGCGGATTTCGCGGCGAAGTATGATCTGCAAAAAATCATGCCCGGCGCCACCCGTTTAGGCGCGGTCGAGGGCTCGCCCCCTTCCGCCATGGCCTACAAGGGCGATCGACCCCTGGGCTATGTTTTTCTGAACTCATCAACTGTAAGCGCCATCGGTTATTCGGGTAAACCCATCCACGTTGTGATTGGCGTCAGCACGAAGGGCATCATAACCGGCGCCCGCCTGGTAAAGCATCACGAACCCATCGTCCTGATCGGCATTCCCGAGAAGAAAATTCATGCATTCATAGATGGCTATGTAGGTTTGGATATTCTGGCACTGGTGGCTGACAAGAAAAGCCGGGGCAGCCTGGAAATCGTGTCGGGCGCGACGGTCACGATTATGGTGATTGATGACACGATCATCCGCGCCGCTATCAAGATATTGCGCCAGCGTGGCGCGGGCGGCGGTACGGTCGAAAGTGCCGCGCCGACGGAGAAAGTGACAATTCGGCAAACGGCGCCTAAACGCGATGATTGGCAGACATTGTTGGGCGATGGTTCGGTCCGGCGGCTGACTTTGAGCCTGGAAGATGTCAATCACGCCTTCGCGGCAAGTGGCGGCAAGGCGGCTGCCGCGCGGCCCGAAATTGGCGCGCCGGGCGAGACCTTTATCGATCTTTATACCGCCGTGGTCAGCATTCCGACGATTGGTTTGAGCTTACTGGGAGAGCGCGAATACGCCAACCTGATGAAAATGCTGGCGCCTGGTCAACAGGCGATCCTTATCGCCGGACGCGGACGCTATTCCTTCAAGGGATCGGGTTATGTGCGCGGCGGCATTTTTGATCGAATTCAGTTGATCCAAGGCGACAACGGTGTCCGTTTTCGCGACAAGTATCACAAGCGCATCGGCGAAATTCTTGCCTCCGGCGCCGGCAACTTTCCGGAAATAGGCCTGTTTCTGATGCCGCCCGGCAGTGAATTTGACCCAGCCCGGCCGTGGCGTCTGCAACTGCTGGTGCATCGCGCCATCGGTCCGATCAAAAAGACTTTCACGACGTTTGATCTGGGGTATCAACCGCCCGAGCGGTTCCTCGAACGACACCCCGTGAGCACGGTTACGTCAAAATCGGCGAAAACAGCCGCCACGGAGGCATCTGGTGGCGGAAGAGATGCCAAGGCTATCGCCGATGTACTGGCGGCGGACCCCGCTGAAGTACCTTTGTGGATGCGAATTTGGCGGAACCGTGTCGCCGATATCACAATATTGATGGTCTCCCTGGGCGTGTTGACCTTGATCTTCTTTTTCCAGGACTGGCTGGTAACACGGCCCCGGCTGACCTCTTGGACGCGAAACGGCTTTCTTGTCTTTACCGTCGTGTGGCTTGGATTTTATGCCAATGCGCAGCTTTCCGTGGTCAATGCCATTACCTTCTTTGATCGGTTGCTACACGATTTTCGCTGGGAATTTTTCCTGGTTGATCCGCTGATTTTTATTATCTGGGGCTCTGTCGTTGCGTCGCTGCTGTTCTGGGGCCGTGGCGTCTATTGCGGCTGGCTTTGCCCCTTTGGCGCCCTGCAGGAGTTGCTGAATAAGGCCGCGCGGGCCCTTAAGGTGCCGCAGCTGACCGTTCCCTGGGGCTTGCACGAACGCCTGTGGCCGCTCAAATACATCATCTTTCTCGGCATTCTCGGGCTCTCTCTTTATTCCTTTGAGTTGGCTGAGATGGCGGCGGAAATTGAACCGTTCAAGACCTCGATCATTCTTAAATTCGCCCGCCCCTGGCCGTTTGTGTTGTTCGCGGTGGCCGTGCTGGCCTGGGGGCTGTTCGTGGAGCGAGCTTATTGCCGTTATCTCTGCCCCTTGGGCGGCGCCCTGGGTATTCCAGGCCGCATGCGCATGAACGATTGGCTGCGCCGCTACAAGGAATGCGGCTCCCCCTGCCAGCGTTGCCGGGTTGAATGCATGGTCCAGGCCATCCACCCCGAAGGCCAGATCAACCCTAACGAATGCCTGCAATGCCTGCATTGTCAGGTCCTTTATTACGACGATCACAAATGCCCGGTGGTTATTCAAAAACGCTTGAAACGAGAGCGCCGCCAGGCCCTGCAATCCCATTCGCTGGCTTCGCCCCAACCCGGGACGGAGGCGGCAGACTAAGACGGCGTGTAGAGGCCGTCGTGTGCCGATTGGTTTGAAACCAATGGCTGTTCAAGAGAGAAGGAAACCTACGATGACCGAGAATTCAAAACCAAAGTTTGAAGTATCCAGGCGCTCGCTTCTGGGTACGACTGCAACCACTGCAACCATCGGCGGCCTGGTCGCCGCTGGCGGCCTGGGCACCGCCGCCGGCACCATGCTGGCACCAAGTCCCGCGGCCGCCGCAACGAACAAAGCGGCAATCAAGCCTGGTGAATTGGACGAATATTACGGCTTCTGGTCCGGTGGCCAGTCCGGTGAAGTCCGTATCATTGGCGTGCCGTCCATGCGCGAATTGATGCGCATCCCGGTGTTTAACCGTTGCAGTGCAACCGGTTGGGGCCAGACCAACGAAAGCCGGCGGATCCTGACGGAAAATATGTTGCCCAAGGAAAAGGCTTTTCTGGCCGATAAGGGCGGCATCCATATGAACGGTGACACCCATCATCCCCATATGTCGTTTACCGACGGCACCTATGATGGCCGGTATCTGTTCGTCAACGACAAGGCCAACACCCGGGTCGCCCGTATCCGTTGCGACGTGATGAAGGTGGACAAGGTCATCTCGGTGCCGAACGCGGCCGATATCCATGGCCTGCGGCCGCAAAAGTATCCGCGCACCGGCTATGTCTTCGCCAATGGGGAACATCGGGTGCCGCTGCCCAACGATGGCCGCGATCTCGATGATCCGACGAAATACCATGCGATCTTTTCCGCCATTGATGGCGACAGCATGAAGGTCGCCTGGCAGGTCATGGTCGATGGCAACCTGGATAACGTCGATGCCGACTACCAAGGCCTCTACGCCGTGGCTTCCTGCTACAATGGTGAAGAGGGTGTGACGCTAACGGAAATGACCGCCAATGAGCAAGACTGGGCCGTCATCTTTGACATCAAGGCGATCGAGGCCGGCGTCAAAGCCGGTGACTTCAAGACATTCGAGGGCGACGTGCCGGTACTCGATGGCCGCAAGGGCTCGAAATACACCCGCTATGTACCGATATCGAACAGCCCCCATGGCGTTAACAGCGCGCCTGATAAACGGCACATCATGATCAACGGCAAACTATCGCCCACGGTCACCGTGCTGGATGTCACCCGCTTCCCCGCCCTGTTCGCGGACAAGATCAAGCCTCGCGATACGGTGGTGGCCGAGCCGCAGCTGGGTCTGGGTCCGCTGCATACGGCGTTCGACGGCAAGGGCAACTGCTTCACCACTCTGTTCCTTGACAGCCAAGTGGCGAAGTGGAACATCGATCTGGCCATCCGCGCCTACAAGGGCGAAAAGGTCGATCCGATCCTGGATAAGGTCGATGTGCAATATCAACCGGGCCATAACCACACCTCCATGGGTGAAACCAAGGATGCTGACGGTAAATGGCTGATTTCGCTCAACAAGTTCTCCAAGGACCGCTTCATCAACGTCGGTCCGTTGAAGCCGGAGAATGAGCAACTGATCGATATCACCGGCAAGAAGATGAAGGTGGTGCATGACGGCCCGACTTTTGGCGAGCCCCATGACTGCATCATCGTTCACCGCTCCCTGGTCAATCCGGCCAAAACCTGGACACGCGGCGATGCCTACTGGGCCGACATCGAGGCCCAGGCCAAAAAGGACGGTGTGGATCTGGAGGAAGCCGAGCACGTTATCCGTGACGGTAACAAGGTGCGTGTCTATATGCACTCGATCGCGCCATCCTTCAGCCTGGAGCAGTTCAAGGTCAAGCAAGGTGATGAGGTTACCGTAATCGTCACCAATATGGATGATCTGGACGATCTGACCCATGGCTTCACCATTTCCAACTACGGCGTTTGCATTGAGGTCGGGCCGCAGGCAACGGCGTCCGTGACCTTCACCGCATCCGAGCCGGGCGTGCATTGGTTCTATTGCCAATGGTTCTGTCATGCCCTGCATATGGAAATGCGGGGCCGCATGTTGGTCGAAAAGGCCTAGATTGGTTCTAGGACCTGTTCTGATGACTAACCCCGTGGCGATAGTCCGCGCGTTGGTTTCCACGGTGATCCTTTACGGGATCGCCGTGGGAACCGGTGCCGGCGGTATGGCCTTGGCGGCGGAACGGCTGGTGCGTCCGGGTCTGGACAATCTGGCTGCTGCCGTCGCCTCTGCCAAATCCGGTGATCGCCTGGTTATCGCCGCGGGGCATCATCATGGATCGATCGTGCTTGATCGTCCGCTGACTTTGATCGGCCAAATTGGCGCCGTCATTGATGGTGATGGTGCTGGATCCGTAATCCGTATTACCTCGCCTGGCGTTAGTGTGCGCGGTCTGGGCGTAACCGGCTCCGGCCTCAGTCTCAAGGATATGGATGCCGGCATCTTTATCGACAGGGGCGGCAAGGGCGCCGTGGTTGAGGGCAACAGCCTGCGGAACAATCTTTTCGGTGTCTATCTTTATGGCTCCGACAGGGCGCTGGTGCGCGACAATGACATCGTCGGGCGCAATGATTTGCGGGTCAATGAACGGGGCAATGGCATTTCGCTTTGGAATGCACCGGGTGCGCAGGTGATTAACAACCGGGTCAGTCAAGGCCGCGACGGCATCTTCGTCAATACTTCCAAGCGCAACCGTTTCATCGGCAACACATTCCGCGATGTGCGGATCGCCGTGCATTATATGTATGCCAACCAGAGCGAGGTTTCCGACAATATTTCCATCGGCAACCATGTGGGCTTCGCCCTGATGTATTCCCGCGGCCTGACCGTGCGGGGCAATATCTCCCGCAACGACCGGGACCACGGCATTCTTTTGAACTTCACCAACAGTTCAACCGTAACCGGCAATTGGGTCGATGGTGGCGGTGGAAAATGCGTCTTTATTTATAATTCATCAAAAAACAGGTTTTTCGGCAACCGCTTTGAAGGTTGCCCCATCGGGGTGCATTTCACCGCTGGTTCCGAACGCAACGACATTTATGACAATGCCTTTATCGGCAACCGCACCCAGGTTAAGTATGTAGGCAGCCGGATGCTCGATTGGTCCCACGACGGGCGGGGTAACTATTGGAGTGACAATCCCGCTTTTGACCTGAATGGCGACGGCATCGCCGATGCGGTCTACCGGCCCAATAATCTTGTCGATCATGTCGTCTGGCGGCACCCGCGGGCCAAGCTTTTGTTGAACAGCCCGGCGATGCAAATTCTGCGTTTTGCACAAAACCAATTCCCGGCCCTGCTGCCGGGCGGCGTGATCGACAGCGCGTCATTGATGACACTGCCTGAAGGATCGCCGGGAAATGCTGCTGGGGAAATGCAGTTGGGGAAAGGTCACGGCCATGACAATTGAAAATGTTTTAAGTCTTAAGGCGATCACCAAGACCTATGGTGGGGTGCGGACCTTGGATGGGATCGACCTTGAACTACAACCAGGCGAGACGCTGGGCCTGATCGGCCATAACGGCGCCGGCAAGACCACCCTGATGAAAATAATTCTCGGCTTAATCCGTCCCAGCAGTGGACAGATCAATGTCTTTGGTCAGGATCCGGCTGGACGAAACCACGGCAATGTCGCGCGGCAATTCGGCTTTCTGCCGGAAGCCGTAAGCTTTTCGGGCGCAATGACGGGACTTGAAGTGCTGAAGTTCTATTCCCGCCTCAAGAACATTGATGTCGCACAATGTCCGGACCGGTTGGCGGCGGTCGGCTTGGCGGATGCCGCCCGCCAACGGGTCAAAACCTATTCCAAGGGGATGCGCCAGCGTCTTGGCCTGGCCCAGGCATTGCTGGGTGAACCCGCGTTGCTGTTGCTGGATGAACCAACCACCGGGCTTGATCCCGATTTTACCCGAACGTTCTACCGTTTGATCGACGAACGCCGGGCGGCGGGCGCGGCGATCATCCTTTCATCCCATGCCCTGGCCGAACTGGAGCCGCACGTCGATCGCCTGCTGGTTCTGCAACATGGCCAATGTATCGCCCAAGGCGATATGGCGGAACTGCGGGCGCAAACCGGATTGCCAGTGCGCATTCGGGTCAGCGGGGGAAGCGGTGCGGTACGCGAGGAGCTTGCCGCCCTGACGGATGTAAAAAGTAACCGGATCAATGGGCGGACCGTCGAGTTTATTTGTGCGCCTGAACAGAAGATGGAATTGATTGAATTACTCTCCCGCGCCCAGGGGGTCGAAGACCTGCAGATCGAGCTGCCTAATCTCGACCGCATCTATTCCCACTACAACAATAATGGAGGCCGGGAACAATGAGAGCGGTCTATGTCATCGCAGCCCAGGAATTATTGGATGCCTTGCGTAATAAATGGGTGTTGTCGGCCACCTTGGTACTGGCTGGTTTCGCCCTGGCCTTGTCCTATCTGGGCAGCGCGCCGGTGGGTACTGTCGGCGTCGCGCCATTGGGCGTAACCGTGGTCAGTCTGTCCAGCCTGACTGTCTTTCTGCTGCCTCTGCTTGGCCTGCTGCTGTCTTATGACGCCGTGGTTGGCGAGAGTGAACGCGGCACATTGCTATTGCTGCTGTCCTATCCGGTACGGCGCTGGCAGTTCCTGTCCGGAAAATTTCTGGGCCATCTGGCGGTGCTGGTGATCGCCGTGGTGATCGGTTATGGCGCCGCCGGCGCATTGGTTGTCTGGCGGGTTGAAGCCGTCGCGCCACAGGAAATCGCGGCCTATGGCGTGATGATGGCCAGTTCCATTCTATTGGGCGCGGTGTTCGTGGGCTTGGGCTATGGCATCAGCAGCTTCGTGCGGGAACGGGCAACCGCCGCCGGCGCTGCCTTGGCCGTTTGGCTTGGCATAGTGGTGATCTATGATTTTGTCCTGTTGGGCGCGTTAACCAGTGGCGACGGCGCGGGGTTGAGCAAAGGTCTGTTCAACGGCCTGCTGCTGGTCAATCCGGCCGATGCCTACCGCCTGCTTAATCTCTCCAGCTTCGAGATGACGGCCAATTTATCGGGCATGGCCGGCATGATCTCGAACGGAAATGCGACCGCAATCGCCGGCCTGAGCAGCCTGATCCTGTGGATGGTCGTGCCGATGCTGGTCGCGGGCCTGATCTTTGCGCGAAAGGAACCCTGATGATGCGCCGTCATGGCTACGGATTTCTGCTATTGCTGCCGTTTTTACTGTTGACCGGGTGCGATGAAGATGTGGCGCCCAAGGCGATTGCCCAGCCGCTGACCATCGATGCCATCGGGTACTACTGCAACATGACCGTGATCGATCATCCCGGACCCAAAGGGCAAATCCATCGCGCCGATGGACAGGCGCCCCTGTGGTTTAGTTCGGTGCGCGATGCGGTCGCCTATACCATGCTGCCCGACGAACCCAAGGATATCGTTGCAATCTTCGTTCATGACATGGGCGGCGGGCGCGACTGGTCCAATCCGTCGGATGATGGCTGGATCGACGCGCACAACGCCTGGTATGTGCTCGGCAGCCGGCGGCGCGGTGGCATGGGTATGGCCGAGGCGGTGCCTTTTGCGGCCAAGGGGGACGCCATGGCCTTTGCCCTTACGCACGGCGGCCGGATCGTCGATTGGCAATCAATTCCCCAGGACTACATTCTCAACACCGCCGACCAGCAGCCCGATCATCCGGGTGGTGCGCTGGGCGATAAACACAATGGCCAGCATGACAAATCGCATGACGGGCAGGAAAATAAAATTCAGGAACATAAACATGCCGGCTAAGGGTATGCAGACGCCGATCAGCCGGCGGCGGTTTGTCGCCGTTCTAGCCTCCGCCATCCCACTGGCCAAAATGGGCGCTGCCGCGGCCGCCGTGGCCAGGCCGGTCCATTGGCGCGGCATCGCCATGGGCGCCCAGGCTGAAATTGTGCTGCTGCATCCCGAGGCGGCGGTGGCCCGCAAGGCTCTGGCGGCGGCTGTTCTGGAGATAATCCGGTTGGAAAACCTGTTTTCTTTGTACGAACCAAACTCCGAGATCTGCCGTCTCAACCGGGTCGGTTATATTGACGCGCCGTCGCCTGACCTGGTTCGGCTGCTCAGCGAAGCCCGGTCTATCTCGGCGGCGACCGCCGGGGCCTTTGATGTCACCGTCCAGCCATTTTTCCTGGCCTATCAGCGCCATTCGGGAGCCGAGCCGCCGGCGGCGGAGATTGTCCAGGCACGCGGTTTGGTCGATCAACGCAAGCTGCGGATATCACCGGCCAAACTGGCGTTTGCGCGCCAGGGCATGGCCGTTACGTTGAATGGCATCGCCCAGGGTTACATGTCCGACCGGGTGAGCGAGCTGTTGCGGCGTCATGGTTTCGACCGCACCTTGGTTAACCTGGGCGAAATCAAGGCGAATGGCGCCGGACCCGATGGACGGGGTTGGCCACTGTCCATTGCCCAGCCGGATAATTCGGGTGGGATGTTGGAACAACTCAGGCTGACAAACCGTGCCGTGGCGACATCGGCTGCCTCTGGTCATCGGTTTAATCCTCAGGGCAGCCTGCATCATTTAATCGCACCCGCCAGTGGCCGCCCTTCAAACGACTATCAAAGTCTTAGCGTGTTGGCGCCGACCGCGACCCTGGCCGATGGCCTGTCTACCGGACTGTCTTTGCTCAGGCCGGACGCCCTGGCGTCCATCGTTTCGGATTTCACGAACGTCGAGGTGATTGCCAAGACCACATCGGGCGTACTCTTGCGAATTTAGAGCAGTTCATAATATCTCGGAACTGCTCTAGCGGCGCGATGCCCCTGGTCAAGCCACGGATATCGATAACCAATAGCACCGGCAGTCCCAAAAGCACCGCCCTCCAGCTACAGCCTTTCGCGGCGGCGGTCAGCCCACATTTCCCCAGCCAAAGCCTGGGCCCCGTCGATGCTGTCGGCCCGGCGCATCAGCTTCAGAATAATTGCCAAGGTGCCGGTCACTGCCGCGGTCGCCAGGGCATGCGCCTCCTGTCCCTTCCAGACATCGATCAAACGCGCCAGGTCCAGTTCCTCTTCATAGCTTTGACGCGGATCCGCCATCAGCGGTGGCCAGTCCTCGGTTCCGCTCACACCATCATGGACGGTCTGAACAGCCACCGGCTTGTGCGGCCGGCGCTCTATCTCGCCGCCTTCGCCCCGAAACACCGCCATCCGTGGCTGACCCAGCAGAAGTGCGGCGTCCTGATGAATTTTGCCATAGCCGGGATGGAAAATTCCCTGGGGCATATGGGTCGCCGCGAAGGGGTTAAGCATCCGCGACAAGGTATGCACCGGCGTGCGCAGGCCCAGGACCGGGCGCAGCTCTATCATCTGGTGCAGGCGGGGGCTGAGATGTTCGAGCGACAGGTAACTGATGCCGCTCTGTTCGATCTGGGCCGCTGCCTCGCTTAGGGAGCCGGCCACGGGCAGGCCGAGGAAGCCCATGACCTCCCGCGCATAGACACGCCCAGGGGTATGTCCCTCGGCGCCATGCATGAAAATCTTGACGCCATTTTCGGCCAGAACCAATGCCGCCAGAACGAACCAGGGCAACTGCCGTTTCTTGCCAGCATAGCACGACCAGTCCACATCAACCTGGGGCAGGGCCGTCGGCAGATCGAAGCCCTGCCGCGCCGCGCGGACAAAGCCGGCGATCTCGGCGCCGGTTTCCTCCTTCATGCGCAGCAGCATCAGAAAGGCGCCAAGTTGCTCCGGCAAGACCTCGCCGGCCAGGATCATGGTCATGGCCGTCTCCGCTTCCGCTTCCGTGAGCGCGCGTTGAAAGCTCTTGCCGCGGCCTAGAATGCGTACATAGGCGGCGAACGGATGTTCTTCTCTCATGTCAGGTCAGTTCCGGCTGTGCTCTGTTTCCGATACGGATCGTTCGCCTCGTCCACCACTTTGTCAATCGCTTCATCTCTTGGGCTTTCAGGCAAAAACGGCAAAATCCACAAGCCAAGCATGACAATTAGCGTGGATAGCGCAATACCGCCAAGGCCTAAATTTTATGATTATAATCCCGCATCCCGGAGACGGCGGCCTGCCCAAGGGCGCATGGTGACTTGTCATAGTGTCTCGGGGCAGCGTCGGGGGAAACAGGCTTGAGCCGGTGAAGCGCGTTTCGTTACCTCCTTCGATGAGAAAACCATGCCGTTATTTTAACAGTTCGCCCGAGGTTGTTCGCCGTACGGTGATGATGTATGCCCGGTTTCCGCTTTCATTGCGGCAGGTCGAAGATCTTCTTTTCGGGCATTGTCACGTTAACGAAAGGTGGCGCAATGGGCCACACTGACAGCCTTTCAGGCCGCCGCCGTCGCATCTTCCCATGCCTTGAAAACGTCGGATCGCAACTGCTCTAGCGCTGCCTAAGCCGGTATATTTGCGCTGAGTAATTGACGCAGTTCGACAATGGAGTCGTCACACAACTGCAGGAACTGCGGTATCAGGTCGTGGGCCGTTTCATTGTAGCCTGCCTTGCACAATGTCTCGATGACATGCGCGGTCTCCTGAGCTTTGGTGGCGCCAAATTGGCCGAGGGCGCCATTCAGAGCCTGGATTTGCCCCCGCAGCACCGTAAATTCGTTCTTTTCCGCGGCCTGGGTGATGGTTTTGCGGTGTTCATCAAAATCTTTCTCCAAAGTTTTGAACAGCTGTGCGACCGTATCCCATCCAACAATGGCCGCGAACTCGCCCATGGCGCCGGCATCAACAATCGAAACAGCCGTTACCTCCATTGCCTGGGGTTCTGATTTTGCGCTGGCCGGTTGCGTGCTGTCGTCCTTTTCAGGCGGTTTGACCGCTGCCAGGCATTTAGCCATGGCCCGCAACAGATCCGGCAGGACGATCGGCTTGGTTAAATAATCATCCATCCCGGCGTCGAGGCATTGTTGTTTCAGATCCATGGAGTTATCGGCGGTCAACGCGATAATGGGAATATCGCCTTCGGGCCGGGGCAGGGCGCGGATACGACGCGCAGCGGCCTTGCCGTCCAATTTCGGCATATGGACGTCCATGAGGATCAGGTCATAGGGAAATCGCAGCACTGCCGAGACGGCTTCCAGCCCATCGTTGACCAGGGTGATCCGATGCCCCAAATTACTCAGCATGGCACTGATAACTTTCTGGTTAAGGTGGTAATCTTCCGCCACCAGAATGTGCTTTGCAGACAGATTAGCGCTTTCGTCCGCTTGGCCCGCGGCATCGGTGGTATCTGTCACGCCTGATGGTGAACCGACTTCGAAACGGCGCGTCGGCGCCGCGCCATCCTGGGCGGAGGGCATGTCGTCCCCCTCGGCTTGGAACAACCCCTTAAAATTAAATTCCGCGTGATCCGTCATTTGCCTTTCCTTCGGCCAATAGGCAAAGGGAGCGATGAAACAGGGTCCGGGTTGACCATCATCAGATGGTGCAAGTCGCTCCGGTAATGACAATGAAGATGCCTGAATTTAGTAAAAAAACTGCAAACGTTTGGGATTTAAGCCGACATTTTCCAGCTAAACTCCAAACTTCAACAACATGTCCAGTTTTCGCTACCACCGGAATTGCTCTAAATGGCTGCCTGCATTTTGAATTTTGCAGCGTTGATGATTTTGTGCCGGACGACCACGCATTTCCGCCCCTGGCGCGTGAAGGCGTCGCACGCTTTGAGGGCCGCGGTCCATCCCAGGTAAGCGCCATATCGCACGTGAAATAGCGCCTGTTTATCGGGATGTATCTTCGTTACGACACGAAATTTCCTGTTGGCATCCATCCGCCGGCGCGAATTCCGCAGCTCTTTCAATAGGCTTTGCGCGTGTCCTTGTTCACTGAAGGCACCGAATTGGACATCGTAGGCCGGCAGCCGGCGCTTCATCCGAGGCAGCGGGGGCAGGATTTCCGACGCTTGATCATTATGCGGATACGGGGCGCGGGCCACGGCAGCGGGGGTCACTGCCTCTGCGTCTGGGCGCTGCAATGCAGACCTGGCCGATGGCATTGCCAACTGGAATTCAGTCACATCGGGTGCCGGTGGCGGCTGCATGGCCTTGGACGGGCTGGGTGTCGCCATTGCGTCATCGGTCATCGCGTCATCGGTCATTGCCAGGGCCATGTCCGCTAAATCCAACGCTGCGATCACAGGTGGTTTTGGATCAGCAGGCGTCATTACGGTCGGCGAAGCAATAACCGGGGCGGCCAGTGGCGCCGCTACCTGGATTTCAGCCAGATCGAGTGCCGGTGGCGGCTGCATGGCCTTGGACGGACTGGGTGCCGCCATTGCGTCATCGGTCATCGCGTCATCGGTCATTGCCAGGGCCATGTCCGCCAGATCCAACGCTGCGATCATAGCTGGTTTCGGATCAGCAGGCGTCATTACGGTCGGCGAGGCAACAACCGGGGCGGTCAGTGGCGCCGCTACCTGGATTTCAGCCAGATCGGGTGCCGGTGGCGGCTGCATGGCCTTGGACGGGCTGGGTGCTGCCATTGCGTCATCGGTCATCGCATCATCGATCATTGCCAGGGCCATGTCCGCCAGATCCAATACCGCGATCATGGGCGACATCGGTTCCGTCGGCGCTGCCCGGGCTGGGGACGGCTTGATCAGATCGGCCGGTAACGCCGCTATGGCGGTCACGGGACCGGCTGCCCGGCCGATCATCCCCTGCATCTCGTATTTCGGTGCGTTTGCCGGATCCCGCTGTGTGCCGCTGACGGGTTCCCCCGGCACCATCATATCGCCCCGTAAATCAGCAAAAACCTGCCCGACGAGATCTTCGATGGAACCATCGTTTGCCGGATCGGTATCCGCGGACAGGTTTTCCCATTTCGCCACGGCGTGGCGAATAGCGATGCGCAGCCCATCGACATCATCCATTGGCACATTGTCCGGTATGATATCCAGGCCTAGAGAATGCAGCATGTCGCCATGGGCGCGGCGCAGTTCCACGTAAGCCCGGTGCTGCTCCACCTCCGAACGCAATTGCCGGGCCGCCACATCGATGACATCCAACCGGTTGCCCTGGGTAATCGTCCGCTCCATCATGGCCATTTTGCTCAATTCCCGATCAGAGTGGGTGATTTGCCGGGCCAATCGGAATTGATAGCTGGTCTCGCGGTATTCTTGAAAGGCGATGTGGACCTGAGCCAGCACTGCCACCGATAGGGCCAACCGTTGCCGGCGCGCCAGTTCGCCGCGCTGTTCAGCCGCCTGCATGCGCAACGGGCCCGAAAACAAGCGAAACAAATTCATCCCCAGTTCAGCGCCTACCCCGGTCCAGGGAGAGTTCACCACACCGCCATCGTTGCTTAAATTGCGCGTTAAATTAAGGTCCAGGCCGGGAAACATGCTGTACAGCGCCTCACGGGATTCCCAGTCGGTGATCCGCTCATTATAATCCTCGACCCGTAGCTCCGGCCGATTTGCCAGGGCGAAGGATGCCATTTCCTCAACGGCGACCGGCAAGGCGGGTATTCCCTGCATGGACGCGGGCAGCTGCAAAGTAAAGTTGATGCCGGGCCGGATGTTGATCAATTGCGCGAATTCAAGCCTGGCGCGGCCGTATTCCTTCCGCGCCGCGATCAATTGCCGCACGGTATCGATCAGGCCGCGGCGAAAGCCGACGGTACGGCGCCGGGTTTCTATATTATTGATTTCCAAACGGCGGGATTCAGCCAGACCGGCGCTGAACTCACGTTCAATCAGGGCCACTCTGGTCATCAGGCGCTGTGCCCCAACAGCTTTCCAATAGGCCAGGCGAACATTGCGGATAATATCTTGTAGCCCCTTGCGCCGCCGCTCCTCGGCGATCAGAACCCGGTCGGCACTCTGCTGCGCTCTGGCATAGCTGACGCCAAGATCGAGCAGGTTCCAGGTGCCGCCTATGCTTGCCGATGTGATTTTGCGGTCCGTGCCGACAGAGGTGACCTTGCTGTCCCGATTGTAACCGAAATCGCCCTCGAGATCCGGCAAGGCCTCCAGGTTCCCCTGTTCAAGCTCCAACTTGGCGATGTCCCGTTCGATCTGCCGCACGCTATGCTGCAAATTGAAGGCCACCGCGCGGGCCATCGCGTCATACAGGGTAATTGGCTGGGTCGGTGCGAACCGTTTTGAATTGATAAATTCCAGATCGGTCGCGACGCGGCTTTTCCGCTGGTTGTCCGTCATGGGTTCCGGCGTGACGGCACAAGCCGCCAACAATCCGGTAAGAAGCAAACCGCATATGCTCGATAGAGTTGGCGATGAAGCGAACTTTCTCACCAAACGAACCCCTTAACGCTCCGTCATCGCGGTATCCAGGGATTGGTAAATCGGCCGCAGCAGATAGCGTAGAATTGTACGCTCTCCCGCCTGTATGGCGACCTCCGCAACCATTCCCGGCAGAATCAGATTGCCGTCTGGCTGGTCGCCGACATGGTTTTTGTCCAGCCGAATTTTTGCCTTGTAATAGACCGTGCCATCCTGGTCCTTAAAAGTAGTTGGCGAGATCTTTTTGACGATGCCGTCGATGGCGCCGAAGCGGGCGAAGTCATACGTGGTGATTTTCACCGTTGCCTTGTCGCCAATCTTTACGTGACCAACATCGACGGGCGAAATCTGCGCCTCGACGATCAACTCGTCCTCGACCGGCACTACCTTGGCAAGGGGCGATCCCGGTGCAATCACGCCGCCAACCGTGTTGGCCGTTAATTCCTGCACGATGCCGCGCACGGGCGCAAAAATGTCCAACCGGCGCACCCTATCCTGGGCTTGAACGATGGTTTGTTCGACTTCCGCCAACTCGGCCCGTATGGTTCCCATCTCGTGGAGCGCTTCATCGCGCAGACCCGCTTCCAACTCCGCGATCTTGGCGCTTGCTTCGGAGATGGCATTCCGCGCCCGCGCTGCCTTTTCGACCACCTCGTCCAATTCACCGGAGACAGCGTTGGCCTCTCGCAAGGTGTTGAAATAGACTACGTTGGAGACCAGTTTTTCGGCCAGCAATCTCTCCTGCATAACCCGTTGCTTGGATAGGATGGCAACCTCGCGCCGCAGTTTTCCTGCTTCGCCGAGCAGCATATTCAGCTCGACCTTGCGTTGCTCCCCTTTAAGCCGCAGGACGTGTTTCTGCTCTTCCCGCGCCCGCGTTTGCTGTTCCAGGATCGCTTGCTGGTCGGCCGCCAGATGCGCGAACCGGGGCGGCACCTGAAATTTTTTTGCCGGCCGGTTATCAGCAAAAGCCCGCAGTCTTTCGGCTTTCAATTCCAGGCCGATCCGGCGGATGCTGCTGGCTTCCAAGTCAGCCAAAACCGGGGTCGGATCCAGCCTGACCAATACCTGGCCCCGCTCGACCAGATCACCCTCCGCGACCATGATGCCGCTGATGATGCCGCCCTCAAAGTGTTGGATCACGTGCACCGACCCGGTTGGAACGACTTCACCCATCGCATTGGTGGTTTCCTTGATTTTCGCGATGCCCGCCCAGGCGCCAGAGCCGAATACGCTAAGCGCGACCAGGAACAATATCGCCCTGAGGAAGCGGGGCGGGCCAACTTCTTCAAGCAACTCCGGCTTCGAAAGATAGCCTAGTTGCTCACCCCAGCTGATGCGGGGGCCGCCTGGCGGCGCATTCGGCGTGGGCGTGGCGGGCTCGGTCATTACCCGTTCCCCGCCAACCGGTCCAAGGCTTCCTGCGGTGGGCCGTTGTACTGCAGCCGGCCGCCATCAAGCACCATCAGACGGTCCGCGATCTGCATATGGCTGGGCCGATGGGTAACGATGATGATGGTGGTGCTGCCGCGCAAATTCTGTACCGCGGCCAGGAAGGCTTGGTCCCCTTCTTCATCCAGAGATTGCCCCGGTTCGTCGAAAAGCATGATCGGGGCCTTTTTTAGATAGGCCCGGGCAAGCGCCAGCTTCTGTTTGAAGCCTTCCGGCAGTTCTGTCAGCAGTTTTTCATTTAGGCGGGTATCGAACTGCTCCGGCAGTTTCATAATGGCGTCATAGGCCCGCGCCATTTTTGCCGCTGCCACAAGTTCCTCATGGGTAGCGGTGGGTTCCGCCAACTGCAAATTCTGCGCCACGGTGCCATATATCAGCTCCGTAGTTTGCGGCATTATGGCGACACTCTGCCGCAAATCGATTGGATCAATCTGCCGGACATCAATGCCGTCGATCATGACCGAGCCGATAGTGGCGTGGTACAGACCGGTAGCCAAATTCAGTAATGTCGACTTGCCAGACCCATTGGGTCCGGTAATCGCAACCACTTCGCCCGGTTCCAGGGCAAAAGTGACGCCCAGCAAGGCCGGTTCCATATCGTTGGAAAAACGTTGTACGACGTTCTCAAAAGTAATCCGGCCCTTGATATTGCGCGAGAATGGCACTTGTCCGGGGGTCCGCTCGGTCGGCAACCGCATCAGGTGATTGATCTGCCGCAGGCTGGATTTAATCTGACTCAACCGGTTGAGCGCCATGAAGCCTGACTGCATCGGCGCCAGGGCCCGCCAGACCAGGGCCATGGAGCCGATCAGCGCACCCATGGTGATGGCGCCGTCCATGACGCCGATCGCACCAAATCCAATCAACGCGACACCGGACGCAAGGGTGATGATGCGCGAGATTGTCTGCACGGTGTTGCCGTGACGGGAAAGGGCAAAGTCCTGTAAGGCATTAGCGGCAGAAAGTTCACGGTACCGCTGCAGCCAGACGTCTTCCGAGCCGGCAAATTTGATCGCCCGCATGCCCGAAACGGCCTGGATCAGGAATTTTTGCTGCTCGGCCTTATCTCCATTGCCAACTTCGGCGAAATGCGCACTCCATGTCGCCAACGCCAGGCCGAACACAACATAAGCAACAATTGCGGCTACCGGCACCAGCACCAGCCAGCCACCCAGCGCGGCGATCACGGCGAGATAGATCAAAATAAAAGGCAGATCCAGTAATGCCTCACCCAACGGGCCGGCAAAAAATTCTCGTAATGATTCAAAGCCTTGCAGACGCGAAAGCTGTGTGCCGAGGGGCTCGTTTTCAAGCATCGAAAGCGGCAGGAAAAGAATCCGCTCGAACGCCGCGCGGCCCACGAGATAGTCGATGCGGCCGGCCAGATAGGCCATGGCTTGAACCCGCAAGCTGCGGAATGCGGCATCCAGCGAAATCGCGAGCATCACGCCAGATAGCAGAAACAGCATTTGATTGACCGACGCCGAGGGGATGATTGTGTCGTAAATCGACATCATGAATAGCGGCATGGCTATGCTAAGCACGTTGTACAATAGGGTCAACGCAATCACCTGGCCGATCAGGGTCCGAAACCGGCCGGCCAGCGGCGAGGTCCATGATTGGGATTGCTGCGGCCCTTCATGCAAAGCGGGGTTCATGTCTTTGACCACATAGGCGGTGCCCTGTATGCCCTTGCCCGAGACTTGGCGAAAATATCGGCAGGCGCCGTCGAATATCCGGTAACCGTCCGGCTCGAGGCTAACGATAACGCGTGCGGGGGCACCAGGGTCGTCGGGCACGAACAGACAAGGCATGAGAGCGGAATTGATGCGGTCATGCCGTATGCGGATGGGACGGGTGCCCATATTCAGATTGGCCAGGGTTTCACGAAAACCCGCCAGATCGAGATTGGGCGTGAAATGGGGGATAGCTTCGGCCAAATGACGGTCCTTGCCATTCCATTCCAGGGCTTCCAGCAAGTGCAACAGACAGACCGCGAGGTCGGATGGCCGAAGCGCCTTCAGCACGTTTATCCCGGCCAGCCGTAGTGGCCGTGGATCCATGGCGCTGCTGCTGGCCGAGGCCATCACGCATATTCCTTTTGCAGCGACTCGATGGATTTCCGGGCGCCTTCGCTGGCCGGCACCAGTTCGCCGTTCCGGACCACGAACACGCGATTGGCAAGGTTTAGATAGGATGGCCGATGGCTGACGATGAGCATCGTGCATCTACCGACAAATTCCTGCAGCAAGGCATGCAGCTTATCGTCGCTGGCGCGGTCCAGCTGGGCGTAGGCTTCATCGCACAGGATCAAACGTGGGTCTTCGGTCATGGCCAGCGCCCTGACCAGTGCGATACGTTGGCGGATGCCCCCTGGTATGCGGGTATTCGTATTATACTCGACCAGTGTGTCGTAGCCCTTCGGCATTTTACCGATGGCATCGTGCAGACCCAGTCGATCAGCGAAATACATCGCCCGGTCGATGTACCGCGGGCCACGGAACATGGTCAGGTTATCCATGATCGTGCCCTGAAACAGAACGCCGTTTTGCGGCAAATAACAGACTTGACGGTGCAGGGCCGCCGGATCAATTTGCCAGACTTCGGCGTTGTCGATCTGGATACGGCCACCGCTTGGGGCCAGCGCGCCCATCGCCAAACCCAACAAGGTGGATTTCCCCGAGCCATTGGCGCCGGAAATGCCGATGACGTCGCCGCAGTCGATCTGCAAGTTAACATTTCGCAGCAGTAAGTCCGCATCTTCGGAATAGCCAAAATCAAGATCCGTCAGAGTGATCTGGCCCTCGATGACGGTGTTGGTTGGCGCGTCCGACTTGGCTTCCTGCGGCATGGCGAACAAGGCGCCAACCTGTCCGCGCGCCACGTGGGCATTCTGAAATTGGGTCCAAATACCAAGCGAGCGCAGCAACGGCTGCGCGGCGCGGCTTGCCAGCAGCGTGCTGGCGGCCAGACCGCCAATTGTTAAATCACCGCTCATCACCATGGTACTGCCGTATGCGCCAACACCGACGGCGGTGACCTGCGATAGGGTCAAACCCAGGTTGCGGGCGGTCGCTCCGGCCAGACTGACCAAATAGCTCGCTTCCGATGAGCCGGCCTGCAGCCGTTCATGGCGACGTACCATCAAGGCTTCCATGCCCAACGCCTTGATGGTGTGGACACATGATAATATTTCGATCATGAAGTTATTGCGTCGTTCGTCCCCGATGGCGCGGTAATTCAACGCCTGTGACAGGACGCGGCCGCTTATGCCGGCGAAGATGGCCAGCATTGTCAGGATGGCCAGCGGTACCAATGCAAGCTTGCCGGCGATCAAGGCGATTAGAAGCAGAAAAAGGCCCGCGAAGGGCAGGTCAACCAGCAACAGCAGCCCCTGACCGGAGTAAATATTCTTGATCGCGTCGACGGCGCGAAGCCGTTGCATATGAACGCCGGGGGCCACGGCCTCGAAACTACGCAAATCGGCATGAAACAACCGTTCCATCGCCAGGCTGGCGAGATAGTGTTGGGTGCGGGCGCCAACCCAGCCGGTGATGGAGGAGCGGCCCAGGCTGAGCGTGGTATCAAGGATCAGCACCACGCCCATCGCAATTACGAAAACCGCCAGGGTTTGATTGGCCGTGTTGGGAATGACCCTGTCATAGACCTGCAGCATGACGATGGGCAAAGCCAGGGACAGTAGATTCAAGGCACTGGAAACAGCAAACATCTCGAAACGGAGACCGCGCATCGGGCTCAATTTCGGCAATGGCAATGTCTTGCTATGGGGCGCTAACATACTTTTGACTGCAATCCACACTTTTGACTAAAAACAACTGGTCGGAACCCGTCGGTTCCTGTGCCGGGAATAGCCGTGTCCAGATTGCAAGCTTCCGTTAACCTGCAAATACAAAAGACAGGGCGCGACACAGCTAAACATCCAACATTTTAGTTAACGGACAATTACCCACATATGGATGCCTGGACCAAGCCGCCCCCCGCGGCGGCGTAAAAAAGGTCAAAAAGTGGAGGAAAAAAAATTAGATGGCTCGAATAAATTAATAAAATTAACCAATTATATTAAGTATAAGTTGTAACTAATACTTCATAATTTGAATGTATGTTTTTTTTAACAAGAAAATTCTACAAACGTATTAGGGCGCAATCCTGCAGTATTTAGGAGCTCGTAATATCATGGCAAGAATGCCTCAGTTCATCCGGCAAATACTTCGTCAAGCCGAAGCAACCCCGGAAAACGCCGTCACTCTGGATGAAAATCAGATTGAGGAAACCACGCTCCTGGATGGTGCCGGTGAAGATGCCCAAAATCGTGGCAGCGAAGCCAACCAGTCTATATGGCAGACCGTGGTCGGTGCTGGTGAGGCCTCGGAGGGTATGCTTTCCGACGAAGGTTCCCAGGCCGAGGCACAACGAGTTGGCGATGCCGGCGATCAGGCCGCCGTCAATACGGAAGAGCAAAACAACCCCGTGGATGGCGAGGCCATGGACGCCGCACCGGTTCAAACCGAAGCCGGCGCAGCCTTGAACCAGGCGGATGCCGCCGGGGCCAATCGACCGCAGGCAGCACGCCCGGATGCCGGCGAGCCTATCGCGGACGAGGCCACCGGCGAAGATCGCGCCGACAGCGCCGCTGTTCAACCCGGCGCTGCCACCGCGGCACTGGACACGGCGGAATTCGAGACACGTCCCACGACAGAGCCGACAGCAGCCGAGGTTCCGGTAACATTCGATAGTACCGGCGACTTGGCTGAAGGCCCAATGGCCCAGACAGATGCCGGCCCACAGCAGGATGCGCCGACGGCACCCCCGCGCGCGCCCGGCATCGGGAATGTAAACGACGGCGGCTTGGCTGCCGACAGCTCTGATGGCCCTAATAACGGCGCCGACAATGGCAACGGCAATGGCAACGTTAATCCAGGCACACCACCGGGCCTGGCCGCTGATGGTCCTGGTAATGCTCAAGGCAACGCCAACGTCGACCGCGGCCAAGGCCAAGGCCAAGGCCAAGGCCAAGGCCAAGGCCAAGGCCAAGGCCAAGGCCAAGGCCAAGGCCAAGGCCAAGGCAACGCCAACGCCGGTGGCAACGATAACGCCAATGGTCAAGGCAACGGCCAAGGCAACGCCAACGCCGGCGGCAACGGTAACGCCAATGGTCAAGGCAACGGCCAAGGCAACGCCAACGCCAACGCCGGTGGCAACGACAACGCCAATGGTCAAGACAACGCCAACGCCGGTGGCAACGACAACGCCAATGGTCAAGGCAACGCCAACGCCGGTGGCAACGACAACGCCAATGGTCAAGGCAACGCCAACGCCGGCGGCAACGACAACGCCAATGGTCAAGGCAATGGCAACGCCGGCGGCAACGGTAACGCCAATGGTCAAGGCAACGCCAACGCCGGCGGCAACGACAACGCCAGTGGTCAAGGCAACGCCAATGCCGGCGGCAACGACAACGCCAACGCCGGCGGCAATGACAACGCCAATGGTCAAGGCAATGGCAACGCCGGCGGCAACGACAACGCCAATGGTCAAGGCAATGGCAACGCCGGCGGCAACGGTAACGCCAATGGTCAAGGCAGCGACAACGCCGGCGGCAACGACAACGCCAGTGGTCAAGGCAACGCCAATGCCGGCGGCAACGACAACGCCAATGGCCAAGGCAACGCCAACGCCGGTGGCAACGACAACGCCAATGGTCAAGGCAACGCCAACGCCGGTGGCAACGATAACGCCAATGGTCAAGGCAACGCCAACGCCGGCGGCGACGACAACGCCAGTGGTCAAGGCAACGCCAATGCCGGCGGCAACGACAACGCCAATGGCCAAGCCGATGGCAATGGCCAAGGCAATGCGGCAGCGGCGGAAACCGCTCCGGCTGCGCAACAGGCAGCCTCTGTCGATGCGCCTGCCGCCAGCGCTCCAGCTCCAGCGGCAACCGCTGATGCGCCCGCGGCAACGCCTGCGGCGGGCCCGGCAGGCACTGCCGGCACCGATCAAATGGTCGGCGGCGCCGGCGCCGACGTCCTGAATGGCGCGGGCGGAAACGATAGATTATCCGGCGCTGCCGGCAACGACATATTGGATGGCGGCACAGGCAGAGATACGTTATCCGGCGGCACGGGTGATGACGTCCTGAGCGGCGGCACGGGCAGTGATCGCCTGGACGGCGGCAGCGGCGCCGATCAGCTCGACGGCGGCAGCGGCAGCGACAGGTTATCCGGCGGCTCGGGTAATGACGCCCTCAGCGGCGGCACGGGCAGTGATCGCCTGTCCGGCGGAAGCGGCGACGATCAGCTCGACGGCGGCACCGGCAACGACAAGTTATCCGGCGGGAGCGGCGCCGATCAGCTCGACG
>JADHTB010000009.1 GCA_016776605.1 Alphaproteobacteria bacterium
GGACGCGGGAAATCGCGGCGCGGGAGGCCGTGCAGCGCGGACGGATGGTCAACCGGGTGCGGGGCCCGCTTGAAGAGCAACTTCGCGAACGTCATGATGCCGCCGACTTCGACAGCAAAACCCAGGACAAAATTGAAGCGTTGAATGGCGGTTGTTAGTGGATTTTGTTGATGGAGCCGCTCAAACTGCGCCGACGGGGAGGATGTTATCTTATTGCGAGTATTGCTCAGGCACCAGATGTCTTATTCTGATCCCAGGTATCCGTAACCTATATCTGTAACCTAACGTGAAAAAATAATAGAGGTATGACCTTGTCAATTCGAACAGACCCAGCGACTGGCCTAAAAGTCTTCAATACACGCGCCTCCAAGGCCAATGATAAAATTACCGGCAAGGGGTATTCCGTCATTGATGACGAGTCTCTGAAGACGCTTCCGCCGCCTCCCGCGGGGGCGGTGTTCAACGCCGAGGAACAAGCGAAGTATCGCGCCTTCAAAGAGACGAGGCGGGGCGCCGCTGACTATATGGCGATGGAGGGCGAGTTCAGCAAATACCTCGAAGATGTTTACTCGGCGGATCCCATCGAAAGAGAAGCCCTGACTGACGAGTGTGAAATTCTAGTGGTTGGCGCCGGCTTTGCCGGTCTTCTGCTTTGGTACAAGCTCCGCAAGGCAGGCTTTAATGATGTTCGAATTTGCGAGAAAGGCGGAGACGTCGGCGGCACGTGGTACTGGAACCGATATCCCGGCATTGCCTGTGATGTCGAGGCTTACAGCTATCTGCCGTTGCTCGAGGAGATGGGCTACTACCCGACAATGAAATTCGCGTCCGGTTTTGAAATTCTGGAATACTGCCAGATGATGGCGGAGAAATACCAATTCTACGATCATTGCCTCTTTCACACGACTGTCGGTGAGACAGTGTGGGATGACGCCACTGGCCGCTGGACGGTGATGACCGACCGTGGCGATAAAATGCGGGCAAGATATGTCATCCTCGCCAACGGCATTCTCACCACACCAAAATTAGCCCGAATTGATGGAATGGAAACCTTCCAGGGTGAAGCTTTCCACACATCGCGATGGGACTACAACGTCGACCTGGAAGGAAAGCGTGTCGGCATTATCGGCACCGGCGCCACCGCCGTGCAGGTTATTCCGGAGCTCGCCAAAATTGTGAAAGAACTGTACGTGTTTCAGCGTACGCCTTCCTCCATCGACGTGCGCGACCAGCGCGCGACAACGCCGGAGGAGATTGAAGCCTGGTCTCACGAGCCGGGTTGGGCGCTGGCCAGACGGGAAAGGCTAGCCAAAATTTCATCCGGCAGGACCGCGCTGAAAGGAAACGACGATTATCTGTCGGGCAAGGTCGACGATTTCAAGGTGCGCAAACAGCACTCGGAAATATTGTCCCCGGAAGAGTTGATGCAGAAGCAGCTCAACACCAACTTCCGGATCATGGAACAAATTCGTGGCAGGGTAGACGCCATCGTCAAGAATCCCAAAACGGCCGCGGCGCTGAAACCCTACTACCCCTATGGTTGCAAACGGCCCACATTCCACGATGAGTTTCTGCCGGTGTTTAACCTGCCTCATGTCACACTGGTGGATACGGCGCCACTTGGCGTTGGCAAAATAAACGCTAACGGCGTCATTCATGATGGCACGGAATATCCGCTGGATGTCCTGATTTACGCGACCGGGTTTCAGTGGATGGCGACATCCACCTTCAACCTGATCACCGGCCGTGGTGGGCAAACCCTGCAACAGAAGTGGCAAACGGAGGGAACCAAGACATTCCTAGGCCTGCACAGTCACGGGTTTCCAAATTTGTTCATCATGTCGGGGCCCCAAGGTGGCGGCGGACAGTTCAATTTCACACGCGGTATCGACGCGCATACCGACTATGTAATCTGGATGCTGGATACATTGCGGGCGCGCGGCGCCGGCATCGTCGATATTAAAAAAGAACCGGAAAACGAGTACGCAGCGCACTGCCGCGAAGCCGACATAAATACGCGTCCCTTGCGCGATTGCCTGTCTTATTACAACGGAGACGGAGACGCGGAGCCTGGAAGCCTGGCTTACTACGGGGGACCGTCCAAGTGGCACGAGCTCCGCAGCGCCGCGCAAGACTCACTGGAGGCTTACGTTTTTGACGCCGCGCGGTGAGACCAAGGCGTGGCAACGACGCAGATAAAAGATCTGAGCATTTTCAGAATGAAAATGCTCAGATCTTTAGAATTAGAGCAATTTTTCCAATCACTTAGAATCGCTTCGCGATTCTCATTAATTCGGAATTGCTCTAGGCGGAGACTTTATGGGAATAGGCGCCAAAAATAAAATTGACCCCATCGTTCATGGCCCGCACGGGCATCATGACACAGCGAAATAGAATTTCGCGCAGATCCTGATCGCGGTAGCTGCCTTCGACAGGAACCGGGCAGCCCTTTTCCAAAGACCGTTCGCAGGCTTCGGCAAAAGAATCCCGCAGATTGTCCGGCAAGGCATCTTCCAGGGTGGCCCCCAGGCGCGGCATGGCCCAGTCAGATTGCAACGTTTCGCCGCAGGCAATGAAGACGGCATGGGGCATATGGCGGTCTATGCGAATAAGGAAGCGGTCGTGCCATTCCAACGCCGTATCGCCGATGCCCAGATTGTTAAGGTTCGGCAACACATCATCTCCACGGGCAATCCGCCAGTCATCGCTGGCACGCGCGGTGGTCCGCCGCTCATGATCTTTTTGTTTCAATGATGAAATACCGTGACCCTCCACATGTCGAAATCCTTCTTGCTTGTCGGGCGGCGGCAAAATTGCGGAATTGCCGCACCCCTACATTGAAGATATTCCGACCAACCAGCCTAGAGCATTTTCATTCTGAAAATGCTCAGATCTTTAGAATTAGAGCAATTTTTCCACTCACTTAGCTTCGCTTCGCGATTCTCATTAATTCGGAATTGCTCTAGAATTGGTCTGCTTTTACTCTCGAACATATGATTAACGAAAAATTCGATATGCGCTGTGACCGTAGTCACTAATCGTTCGTTATATGCCCAGAGGTTGATTATTATTGTCGTGCCCGACGATGTCGTGCAGCATGATGGGGCATATATATCGTAATAGGCAGCGAACAGACCGGCGCGGTCGGTTTCGATTTCAGCACTCATTGAGCAACAGCGACAAGGTGCCATGATGACAGCCTCAAGACCCTTGCAGACCCCGGGTGCGAAGATGATGTATCTGATCAAACGCAAGCCGGCGACGACCCGCGAGGAGTTGATCGCGCATTGGTTCGCCAATCACATGCCTGCGGTCATCGCCCGGAACAAGCCAAGCCAGGCGGCCGGTAAGCTCTATGCGGAACGCTATATTGCGACCTTGTTTGATCCTAAGCCCGACAAACCACACGCCTGGGATGGCGTCGCGCAGCTTTGGTATGAAAAGGCGTTACCGCGGCCCTATTCGGCCCATGGCGTGGAACCCACGGATACATTTCAAGAAAAGGCCGAACCTTATATGCCTTGGGCGACGCGTGAGTATGTTGTGATGGACGGGCCCTTGCCATTAAATCCACCGACCCTGAATCCACCCTTCCCTTGCACCCGCAGTGGTTTCTTCAAAGTCACGTTTTTGGTCGCCCTGAAGCAGGGCGAGGACTGCGGCGATCTGTTTGATTGCTGGCTGGACGAGCACGTGCCCAACGTTCGCCAGACCATGGAGGCCGTGGGCGGTTTTCGCTATGTGGTCAGCCACAGCCTGGAACCGGCGGCGGAAGCCTATGCCGGCATGGCGGAATTGTACTTTCCCGATGCGTCAGGGTGGGCGCGCTACCGTGAACAGAGCCGTCCGGACGGCATGGCGCAATGGGTCGATGCCAATGCCATGATGGTATTTAACAGTGGCACAGAAATGGTCGGGATCGCCTAGAGCAATTTTCATTCTCAAAATGCTCAAATCTTTAGAATTAGAGCAATTTTTCGCCTCCGGAGATCGGTCCTGCGATGACATCGCCCGCCGCTACAAAATGCGGCTTTTCCGGTCACCCCAATAGCGGTCGCGCAGCACACGCTTGTATAGCTTGCCGGTCGGCAGCCGTGGCAGTTCCCGCTCGAAGTCAATTGAGCGCGGGCATTTCTGGCGCGCCAGATGCAGCTGGCAATAGGCCATCAGCTCCGCCGCCAGCTCATCGCCTGGCGCATGACCGGGCATGGGCTGGACCACCGCCTTGACCTCTTCGCCGAAATCCTCGTTCGGCACGCCAAAGACGGCGGCGTCCGCGACTTTGGGATGGACGATCAGAAGATTTTCACATTCCTGGGGATAAATATTCACCCCGCCGGATACGATCATGAAGGTAGCCCGGTCGGTCAGATAGAGATAGCCGTCATCGTCGACATAGCCCATATCGCCAACCGTGCTCATGCTGCCATCATCGGAACTTGCTTCCGCCGTACGCTCGGGGTCGTTGAAATATTCAAACTCGGTCGCGTTCTTGAACCAGACCATTCCCGGCGTCCCCGGTGGACAGGGTTGCATCGCCTCATCAAGGATATGCATTTCGCCCAACAAAACCCGGCCTACGGTGCCGCGATGGGCCAGCCATTCCGCGCTGTCACAGGCGGTAAGTCCCTGCGCCTCGGTGGCGCCGTAATATTCAAAAATGATCGGCCCCCACCATTCGATCATCTGTTCCTTTACCTGCACCGGACAGGGTGCCGCCGCATGGATGGCGATCTCCAGCGAGGAGACATCATAGCTGTTCCGCACCGCATCGGGCAGTTTCAACATGCGGGAAAACATGGTCGGCACCAACTGGCTGTGGGTTACCTGATACTTGCCAATCAGAGCCAGATATTCTTCCGGATCGAACCGTTCCATGATGATGCAGGTGCCGCCAAATCGGATGGTGAAATTCACCGCCGCATGGGGTGCCGAATGATAAAGCGGCGCCGGCGACAGATAGATCATCCCCTCGCGATAGCGCCACAGCTTTTGCAGGAAATTAAACAACAGCGTGTTGTGATCGGGCGCCTCATCGGGCATGGGGCGCAGAATACCCTTGGGCTGACCCGTCGTGCCGGATGAATAAAGCATCGCCATGCCCAGAGACTCGTCGGCAATGGGACTGTCGGGGAATGGAGCAACGGCGGCGTCCAGATTGAGCACCTGTTCGCCCGCCCCCGGTCCGTCCACCACGATGCAAAGGCGCAAATTCGGGCATTGCCCCATGGCGGCAAGGGCCGTTTCACGGTGAGCTTCGGAAGTTATCAAGATCTGGCTTTCGCTGTTATTGACGATATAGGCCAGCTCGCCGGCGGTCAGGTATGAATTCACGCACGTGAAGTAAAGGCCGGCGCGTTCGCCCGCACCGCAACTTTCCATATAGCGGGCATTGTTTTCCATGAAGATGGCGTAATGGTCTTCACGCTTCAGACCTTGCTTCCGAAGCAGATGCGCCAGACGGTTGCAGCGTGCTTCATAGTCGCGATAGGTCACCACCTCGCCGCTTTCCGCCATGATGAAAGCCGGCTTGTCAGGATGCTGTTTTGCGTATTGGCCCGGATACATGACTGCCCTCCTCAGGCCTCCTCGGCTGGCGCGAGGTTGGGGATACCGTTCATCAGCGAGGCGGGCACCGTCTCGATCAGTTCGTCGACCGTAAACATGCCATCCTCGGTATATTTGTAGATTGCGCGTGCTTCCTCGCCGAAAGAATAGGTGTGGACCAGCGACCGCTCCGCGTGAAACAGCTGGCCGTTAACATCGCGCGATTCTTCCGTGCAGAGATAGCCCACGATTGGCGCAATATATTCCGGACCGGGCATCGCCATCCGCGAGTCATATTGGGATTGTGTCAGAAGGCCGCGTTCCAGGCGGCGCTTCCAGCCTGCTATGACCGCGTCGTTCACCGTCATGCGTGTCGCCGCCATCGGACACACGGCGTTGGCGGTGATGCCGTAACGGCCCGCCTCGCGGGCGATTGAACGGGTCAGGCCGATGATGCCCGCCTTGGCGGCGGCATAGTTGCATTGCCCGACCGAGCCTTTGAAGGCGTCCGACGAGAAATTCACGATCCGGCCATAGCGTTCACCGCGCATCACCTTGATCGCGTGGTGGCACATGTTCCAGTGCCCTTTCAAATGAACCTTAATGACCTGATCAAAATCGTCCTCCGTCATGTTCCAGATCATGCGTTCGCGCAGCATGCCTGCTACGTTGACCAGAAAATCGATCTTGCCGTAGGTCTCGACACATTGCGCGACCATGCGCCCGGCGCTGTCGTATTCGGCCACCGAATCATAATTGGCGATGGCCTTGCCACCGGCGTCCATGATTGCCGCGACCACCATATCCGCCGGCTTCTCGTCGGTAACCTCGCCGCCGCGTCCGACGCCCGGATCGTTGACAATAACGCTGGCGCCTTCCCTTGCCAGCAGCTGCGCGACTTCGCCGCCAATGCCGCGCCCCGCGCCCGTTACGATTCCCGCTCTACCTTCAAGGTTCATGACATTTCCTCATATTTTGATTTTGCAATAAAACTCTGCACCATTTCCCCAGGCTGGGGAACTTGATTATATGGCCCGTTATGCCGCCGCCTCGGCGGCGGCCTTCAGGCGCGGCGCCACCTTTGTCGCGAATTGTTCCAGGGCGGTTCTGACATCGCCCGGTCGCAGGCCGGGGGGCACCGCCCATGTCACCAGGTCGGTCACCCGGTTTTCCCGGATAAATTCGTTCAATTCGGCAACACAATGATCCACATCGCCGACCACCCAGTTCTGGCTGATGCGTTCGCGGTCCTGGTCCGGTGGGGCACCACGGCCCGCCGCCGCGAACACGCGGGCGTAATATTCCATGCGGAAGCGTTCGGCGGCCAATACGGCCGGCCAGTCGCGCGCCTTATCATCGGTCACGAAACAGGGTTTGATGATACTGATGCGATAATCGTCCGGATCACGGCCACTTGAAGTCAGCGCATCGAGCCAAACCTGAATGGTGGTATCGTAGGGTCCCTGGGGCAACAGATGGGCATTAAACCGGGCCGCGCGCAGGGCGCCCGCCTCGGACGATGCCGCCACCCACAGCGGCGGGCCGCCCGGTTGCACATAATCGGGTTTGATGATCACGTCCTCGGCCTGATAACGCTTGCCCTTATAACTGAAACGCTCACCGCTAAAGCAACGGGTAAGGATTTCCAGGCCTTCGTCGGTTCGGGAAACCCGCTGTGCGACCGGCAGACCGTAACCGGCAAAATCCTGGGGTGCATAGCCAAGACCGACGCCGATTTCTACCCGGCCACCGCTTAGATTATCCAGTACCGCCAAGTCTTCCGCCAGGCGTACCGGTTGGTAAAGCGGCAGGATGGATATATCCGAGGAAAAGCAGACACGCCGGGTACGCGCGGCCATGGCGCCGGCCACGGGAATCCAGGACGGCAGATAGCCATCTTCGACGAAATGATGCTCGGTGAACCAGATCAGATCAATGCCAAGCCCCTCTAACCAGACGGCCTGGTCAAGGATTTCGGCATAAAAATCCTGATTGTTTATGCCGGAATCAGGCGGATTTCGAAAGTCATACACCACCCCAATGCGCAGATGCGGTTTCATGGTTTCGCTCCCAATTGCTAAGGCTACGGTGCCTTTCGGTAGAATTCCGGGCGCCCGCGGACTGGATTCAATAACGACCAATCGCCCTGATCCACTGTAAAACCAGCAGGAAATGGCGGCCGGGTTTCCATGTCGAGGGCGCGCATGACCCGGTCATCGCGGTAGTAGCATTGCACCGTAATGGTGGCCAAAAGATCAGCCGCCGCCGGATGCAGCCGTCGGAATTCCACCACAAGGCCATCTCGCTGATCCAGGTCCAGCGCGGTGAAACCGTTATCCTGACTCTCTCGCGCCAGCTCGTCGAGGGCGGACAGCGCCGCGCATACCGGCCCATGCCGCGCCTCGGCGGTTGCCAAAATGTCGGCAAAAATCACCGCATCAGCCGCGCCGGGCAGGCTGTATTCGTCGCTGGCGGGAATGATCATATCAACCAGGATTTTCAGGATCTGGGTTTCCTCGTCGGTGAACGATGTTGCCGCCACGCCGGTAATGTCCTGATCACTCATAATGCGTCCCTAGTCGAAAAGGTTGGCCAGCCGCTGTTTCATCTGCTCGGCAATATAAAGCGCCAGGGCCTGAATGGTGCGGGTGGGATTGACCCCGGCGGAGGTCACGAAAATGCTGCCATCAATAACGAACAGGTTTTTCACATCGTGGCTGCGGCCCCATTCGTTGACCACGGAACGCGCCGGATCGGTGCCCATGCGCGCCGTGCCCATCAGATGCCAGCCGCCATAACTGATGGGGGCCTGGGTAAAGATGTCGTGGGCGCCCGCCGCGCGCAGCACTTCGCTGCCGCGCGCTATGGCGTGCTCCATCATCTTCAGACTGTTCTGGCTCAAGGTGTAATTGATCCTGGGCGCCGGAATGCCGTCGCTGTCTTTTAGGTCGGGATCAAGCGTCACGCGATTGTGCTCTTCGGGCAGATCCTCGCAAATCGCCACCATGCCCGCGACATGGTTGAACAGGCTGCGAAAGGCCCGGTGATGGCCGGCGCCCCACGGAATTTTATTACGCTGCAAGCCTGAAATCGCGGTCGAGACCGGGCCAAAGCCACGCACAATTTCGAGCGTGTAGCCGCGCACGAAATCCCGCGTCGTATCGGTCTCGTAGAATTCCTGGCTGCGGATACATTTATTTGGGCCTTTGTAGCCATCAAGCTGTTCATCGAAGACCCCCATGATCGAGGCATAGGGATGAAACATCAGGTTCTTGCCGACCAGGCCGCTGCTGTTGGCCAGGCCATCGGGAAAGGCGATGGACTTTGAATTGAGCAATATGCGTGGCGTGCCGACACCGTTACAGGCCAGCACCACCACATGGGCCTGCAAGGCATGTTCCACCCCATCGCCGTCGTAATAGATGACGCCCGTGGCCATGCCGTCCTCATCCACGGTGATCTCGCGCACCCGGCATCGCGTGCGCAGTTCCACGCCGGCGCGCATGGCATGCGGCCAATAGGTAATATCGGTACTGGCCTTGGCGCCCTGGGCGCAGCCGCTGAGACAGGCGCCAAGATTGATGCATTTGTCGCGGCCGTCATAGGGCTCGGTCGTGATGGCGGTGTCGGACGGCCACCAATGCCAGTTCAGCTTGTTGAAGCCCTTGGCCAGAGCCTCCCCCGTTTTACCCAGCGGCAGGGGCGGCATCCTTTTGGCGTTGTCCCCCGGATAGGCGGGGTCACCTGGCAAACCGGCGACACCCATCATGCGGTCATTCTCGGCGTAATGGGGCGCCAGCGTGGCATAATCGACGGGCCAGTCGTCGGCCACGCCGTCGAGGCTTTTGACATGGAAGTCCGAGGGATGAAAGCGCGGGAAATGCCCGGCATAAAGGACGGTGCCACCGCCGACGCCGTTGAAATTGGCAACTTTGATGGGTGAACCTTCCTCCGCAATCGGATAGTCGACGGGAAGCTGGCGCTGATTGGGACTGATGGAGAATTCAGCTTGCGAACGGGCCTCCCAGTCGCGCCCGGCGCTGGGGTAATTCGCCGGCTTCATCATATCGCCCTGTTCCAGGCAGACGATCCGCATGCGGGTCTCGGCAAGGCTCCACGCCATCGCGGCGCCGGACGCACCAGCGCCAATGATCAATACATCAATGGGTTGCTCAGTCATTCGAACTCCAGACGCCGTGGATGTGAAGCCTACCAGGGAAGCACTTTCATGAAACCCCCTATGATCGACAAACCAACAACCTGGACCATTTTGGATTTTGATCGATACGGCGTCCACGGTGAATTCAAAAAAATTAATCGCGGGGTTGTGCTGGCATTAATTTTGTTGAAGCATGACAAAACCATTCACCCGCAGGTAATGATCATGGCTAATTCCTAGCATCTATGACGGAAAATACGGAAAATCCTTCTCAATCTGATGAGAGCAAGGCGCACGCCCCACACAGCGCCGACGATTGGGAAATTCTTTTCGAAGCTCCCGAGAACGGCTTGATCGCGATGATCGAGCAGGCTCATAGCTTGGACGCCCTGGAACAAAGCACCAGCCTCGCGCTAACGAAACTACTGGTGCATGAGAATGAACAGGCCCGGCTGGCGGACTACCAACAACGATTAGCGGCAATTGTCGCGCCGGCCGAAGACGCAGACGATGTAGAGCGGGCCCGGACTGAAATCATAACGCTGCTGCGGCAACTGAAGGAAGAAGGCAAACAGGCGGCGGAGGGACAACCCGAAACACCACCGAAGCCAGCGCAGGGAAAACAGGCGGGCAAGAAAAATTCCGGCCGCCGCGCGCGGCACGCGTCCGGCGGCCAGCAGAAAAGCACGCCGCTGATCCTTGGACTGCAATTTGCGCAACTGAACAAGATCGGCATCATCGTTATGTCCGCCCTGGTATTGCTGGTGATTACCGTTCTAGCCATCTATTTGCGAAGTCCGGAGATGCCGGCGCACGAGCGCAAGGCGGCGCTCGCCATGCTGCGGGCCCATGGCGAAAATGCCAAGCCTGACGCCAGCTGGATCGTCGAGAAAAGCCAATATTCGGAAAGCGGCAAATTCGAGCTTATCTTTCAGCCCACCCGTAAACAGCATATTTCGCTGTTCCGTTCGTTCAGCGCCATGAAAATCTCCAAGTTTGCTATCAGCCTTTGCCCCGTTAGCGGCGCGCTTTTTGACAAGATTGCCGCTTATGAAAAACAGATCAGGATAGAGATAAAGGCGGGCGGTAAGGTTCTGACCAGCGCCACTTGTCCCACATAATGCGCGGCTTCCGGGCAGAAGCTTCCGGATTTTGGAATCTTGCGCGCGACGGAAATCGTATTACCCTTACAAAAGCACGCATATACATTGATGATCAGGGGTTCCTGCATGGCGCATCCGAGCATAAATCCACTGAGTGAAACATTTGGCGCCGAGGTCATCGGCCTTGACCTGAGGCAACCCATCACAGCCGAAATCATCGGGCTGCTGAACCAGGCTCTGTTAGACAATGTCGTCCTGGTGATACGCAACCAGGATTTGACGGCGCAGGAATTTCGCGACGGCATGGCGAATTTCGGCGAACCCATGTTGCAGCACCGCGCGCACTTCCGGCTGCCGGAATGCCCGGATGTCAGCCGCATCGTCAACCGTGAAAATATGCGGCCGGCATCGATGTGGCATACCGATCATACCAATCACCAACGGCCGCCGAAGGCGACAATTCTGTATGCGCGAAAACTGCCCGCCAGTGGCGGCGACACCTGTTTCGCGAATATGTACGACGGGCTTGAAAATTTATCGGGGGGCACCCGCGCGAGAATCGAAAATATGATCACCATCAATGATATGGAGCCCGACAGCCCCTCCTATTCCGACCAGGACCGGGCCGCATACGATCAGGGTGTGCGCCACCCCATGGTGCGGACGCATCCCGAAACCGGAAAAAAGGCGTTGTATTTTCATCTGACCAAGGCAATGGGAATTGAAGGGATGGAGACCAGGGCCGTCCGCCCTTTCCTCGAAGGATTGCTTGATCAGGCCATCAAGCCGAAAAACACCTTGCGCCATCACTGGACTCTGGGCGACGTGGTTATCTGCGACAACCGCTGCGCCATGCATCGCGCGGACCCCAATTTCGACCAGGCCGAGGAACGCCTGTTGTGGCGCATCATATTAAAGGGTGACCGGCCCGTTTAGCGCCAATCCCCGTTTAGAGCCAATCAGGGCTGGACCGGTGCAGCCGCGCCCCGGCGTGAATTAATTTGGCCAAGGTCCGCAATTCCAGGCTAGTCTTAGGTCAATCCATTAGCAAAGTCGGAGGAGATATTCCCATGAAGGCAGCCGTCCTGTACGAAGCCAACAAGCCGCTGGTGATCGAGGAGATCAGCACCAAGAAACCAGGGGCCCATGAAGTGCTTATCAACACGGCATTTGCCGGGCTTTGTCATTCCGATCTGCATTTCATCGAAGGACTTTACCCACATCCGCTGCCCGTGGTGCTTGGCCACGAATCCGCCGGCATTGTCGAACAGGTTGGCTCGGAAGTAACCTACGTGAAGCCGGGCGATCACGTAATTACCTGTTTGTCGGTGTTCTGCGGCATCTGCGAGCAATGCACCAGCGGCCGTCCGGTCATTTGCACCAATACGGACGTCAAGATGGCGCCAGGTCAGTCACGGCGCCTGGAATGGGGCAAGCCCGATCAACTCCACACCTTCACCAACCTGTCGTCATTCGCCGAGCAGATGTTGGTGCATGAGAATGCAATCGTGAAGATTCAGAAAGAAATGCCACTTGATCGCGCGGCTTTGATTGGCTGTGGCGTGATCACCGGCTTCGGCGCCGCCGTGAACACCGCCGGCGTACGGTTTGGCGAGACGGTCGCCGTAATCGGTTGCGGCGGCGTAGGCATGGCGGCCATCAACGGCGCCCATGTCGCGGGCGCGGGCCGCATCATCGCCGTCGATACGAACCCGGTTAAACTACAGCTTGCCACCAAACTTGGCGCCACCGATCTGATCAATCCCAACGACGGCGATCCGGTCGAACGGATCATGGATATGACCAAGGGCGGCGTGCATCATGCCATCGAATGCCTGGGTCTGAAAAAGACCGCCGAGCAGTCCTTCGAAATGTTGGCGGTGGGCGGCACGGCCACCCTGGTGGGCATGGTCCCCTTCGACCAGAAAATCGAACTCAGTGGGTTCGCATTTCTGCGCGAGCGCAAGATCCAGGGCTCGTCAATGGGCTCCAACCATTTCCGCACCGATATGCCGCGCCTGATTGATCTCTACCTGCAGGGGCGTCTGCACCTGGACGACTGGATCTCCGACAAGATCAAGCTGAGCGAGATCAACGACGGTTTCACCGCCATGAAGGAAGGCCGCACCGTGCGTTCGTTGATCGACTTCGGCATCGCCTCCTAACGAGGATAGGAGACGACGACAATATAGGCCGCTACGCGCCAACGCGCCTCACCAGGCATCGATCCAGGGGCGTTTTTTGCCCTCGCGCGCCGGAGCGGGCGGCGTGGCGCGCAGGCCGGACATGATCCAATCGCGGGTATCGGCGGGGTCGATGACGTTGTCCAGTTCGAACAGCGAGGCGGTGTTGATCGCCTTGCCCTGGGCGTACATGGCCGCGACCATTTCCTCGTACTTGGCCATGCGTTCCTCCGGGTCTTCGATCGCGGCCAGTTCGTCCCGGCGGCCCAGCTTGACCGCGCCTTCCAGGCCCATGCCGCCGAATTCCCCGGTGGGCCAGGAAATGGTGAAGAACGGGGCGTGAAAACCGCCCCCCGCCATGCCCTGGGCGCCCAGGCCATAGCCCTTGCGCAGCACGATGGTAAATGTCGGCACCGTGACATTGGCGCCGATCACGTAAAGCCGGCAGCAATGGCGAACCAGGGCCGTCTGCTCCGCCACCGGCCCGACCATGTTGCCCGGCGTATCACACAGGAAAACCAGGGGAATATCGTAAGCGTCGCAAAGCTGCATGAAGCGGGCCGCCTTGTCCGCGCCGTCGCTGTCGATGGCGCCCGCCAGATGATTAGGGTTATTGGCGACAATGCCCACGGGCCGGCCTTCAATCCGGACCAGGGCGGTGACCATGCCAAGCCCAAATCCGGCGCGCAATTCCAGCACCGAGTCCGTGTCGGCCATGGCCTCCACCACCTTGCGCACGTCATAGATGCGCAGGCGGTCCTCGGGTATGGCCTGACGCAAAATCCGCTGATCGGCGCATTCCCAATCCTCCACCGCGCCCTGGAAGTAACCCAGATATTTCTGTGCTACCTGGACCGCTTCTTCTTCGTCCTCAACCGCGATATCAACCACGCCATTGGGCACCTGCACCGACATCGGCCCCACTTCCTCGGGACGGAAAACGCCCAGGCCGCCGCCTTCGATCATCGCCGGCCCGCCCATGCCGATGGTTGAATTCTGCGTCGCGATGACCACATCGCAGCAACCCAGCAACACCGCGTTGCCGGCAAAGCAGCGCCCGGAGGTAATTCCTACCAGGGGCACCAGGCCGCTCAAACGGCCAAACAGGTGGAAGGCGGGAACGTGCAGATTGGCGGAAAAAACCATGTCCGTGTCGCCGGGTCGGCCGCCGCCGCCCTCGGTGAAGAAGACCACCGGCAGGCGCCATTTCTCCGCCATCTCGAACATGCGGTCCTTCTTTTTATGGTTATTCTTGCCCTGGGTGCCGGCCAGCACCGTGTAGTCATAGGACATCACAACACAGCGGGCGGTTTCGTCCGGAAACAGATGGCCGTTGACCCGGCCCAGACCGGTAATCAGGCCATCGGCAGGGGTGCGCTCGATCAATTCATCCATTGAGTGCATCTGCCGCCGCGCCGCCAGCACCAACGAGCCAATTTCGGTAAATGAACCCGGATCGCACAATTGTTCGATATTCTCCCGCGCCGTGCGTTGATTGGTCTTGCGCCGCCGGGCGACCGCCGCCGGGCGCCGGTCATCCAGGGTAACGCCCTGACGCTCCAATACTTCCGCCAGGTCCGGGCGGACGTAATCCAGATCGATGGCCACGACGTCGCCGGCATCGGGTATCACCACCTCCTGCTCGGTCACATAGGCCAGGGCGTGGCCTTCGAACACCGTATCGCCCGGCGCCACGGGCAGTTGGCGCAGCACGCCGCTGATTTCGGCCTCGATCACATGCTGCATCTTCATGGCTTCCATGATCAGCACCTGACGGCCCGGATAGACATCGTCGCCCACCGCCACGTCTATGCTGACAATCGTGCCCTGCATGGGGGCTGGAATGGCAACGGTGCCGTCTGGGCCCGACAGGCCGCCCGCCGGGTCCGCCGCTGCCTGTGCGCTTTGGGATTTGCCGTGGGCCAGCACGGCCAGGGGATCACCGGCATCTACCTTGACGCCAAGCAGTTGGTCCGTGGCCAGATCATCGGCCGGCGGTTCGAAAAACAGCCGCTGGTGATCCGTGCCTTCGACCAGCACAGCCAGATGAGCGTCAATAAACTGGGTATGCAGGCGCCCCGCCCGGAATTCCGGATGGCGCAGCAGATTTTGCAGGAAGGAAATATTGCTCCCTAAACCGGTTATCTGGCACTCGCACAGGGCGCGGTAGGTTTTCTGGGCCAGGGCCGCGAAATCATTGCCCTGGCTGTGGGCGATCAACTTGGCCAGCAGAGAATCGTAGCTGGGCGAGGTGCGGTAGCCGGCATAGGCGAAACTATCGACCCGAATGCCCGGCCCCGAGGGCATTTCGAATTTTTCCAGAATGCCGCCCGTGGGCCGCACGCTGCCATCGGCCGCGATGGTTTCCATGTTGATGCGCACCTGCATGGCCTGGCCCCGTGGCGGCCCCACATCGGCCTGCAACAAGCCCAGTTCGGCCAGTGAAGCGCCACCAGCCAGACGCAACTGGTTTTGCACCAGATCGATACCCCAGACTTCCTCGGTCACCGTATGTTCGACCTGTAAGCGCGGGTTTGCTTCGATGAAGTAAAAATCTTCGCCATCGACCAGGAATTCAAAGGTCCCGACGTTGCGGTAATCGACCGCGCCGGCCAGGGTGACGGCGGCCTGGGTCAGCCTGTCGCGCAGTTCAGGCGCCAGTCCGGGCGCCGGGGCCACCTCCACCAGCTTTTGATGACGGCGCTGGATACTGCATTCGCGTTCGCCCAGATGACTGATGGCGCCGCTGCCGTCGCCGATGATCTGAACTTCTATATGGCGGGGCCGTTCCAACAGCCGCTCGACAAAGACATCGCCATTGCCGAAGGCCTGCAAGGCTTCGGCCTGGCACAGGGCGTGCGCGCCGGCGATCTCGGCCGCATCATGCACGGTGCGCAGTCCGCGGCCGCCGCCGCCCGCGATAGCCTTGATCATGATGGCGCCATGGCTGACGATGAAGGCTTCCGCCTCGGCCACGCCGGTTGCGCCCTGGCTGCCGGGCAGTACGGGGACGCCGCTGCGTTCGGCCAGATCACGGGCTGCCGCCTTGTCGCCGAACATGTCCAGGGTTTCCGCCCCCGGCCCGACAAAAGCGATGCCGGCCTGCGCGCAGGCCAGGGCAAACTCGGCGTTCTCGCTTAAAAAGCCATAGCCGGGATGAATAGCGTCACAACCCCTTTCCTGGGCCAGGGCCACGATACCCGCGCCGTCCAGATAGGCCGCGACGCCCCTGCCCGGCAATGCCACCGCCTCGTCCGCCTTGCTCAGGTGCAGGGATGCGGCTTCATCCTGGGCGTAAACCGCGACGGTGCCGAGCCCTAGGTCAGCGGCGGCGCGCAGAATACGAATGGCAATCTCGCCGCGATTGGCAACCAGCAATTTCTTTAAACTCATGGGAATAACTTTCTTTTGCTTATGATTTTCGATGTCAGGGCAACGGCGGTTCGGCCAGATGCCAATCGGTCACTGCCTGATAGCTCATACCCGCCCGCAGCAGCATTGGCTCTTGCCACCAGGCCGCCTCCAATTGCAGGCCGATGGGCAGGCCGTCACCGCCGAACCCACAGGGCAATGACAGGCCGGGATTGGCGCCGAAGCCCCCGGCATAGGTGTTGCGCGAGGCATCCTTGGTCGCCTCCAGCAGGGATTTGTCTTCCTCGATCGGCGCGGGCGGCGCCGGCGTGGTTGGTGAAACCAGAATATCAATATCCTGGTACAGGCTGGCCAGGCTGCGTTGCCAGGCCTCGCGCGCCCGGCAGGCGTTGGCGTAATCCACCGCCGTAAAGCTACGCCCGACCAGCATGCGCTCCAGCACCGGGGTCGAAAACAGCTCCGGATTGCGGTCCAGGCGTTCGGCGTGAAAGGCGCAGGCATCGGCATAGATTTGAATGGTGGCCCATTGGTGGGCCGCCTCGGCGCCCTCCACATCAACCTCGACGATGCGCGCGCCCTCCGCCTCCAAAGCCCGCACTGCCGCCATCGCGGCCTCGGCGATGCCATCGCCGCAAGCCAGAAAATAGTGGTTGCGCGGCACGCCGATACGCAGGCCGGCCACGCCGTCATTCAATGTGGGCAGAAAATTACCCAGATCCGGCGCCGCCGTGGGCGCCGCGCCCGGTGCGCCTGGCTCGCCATGCGCAGTGACCGCCAAAATGCGGGCCAGATCGCCGACCCGCCGCGCCATGGGGCCAATGGTGTCATAGCTGGCGCTGACCGGGGTCGAGCCATGGTTGGGGACCCGGCCATGAGTGGGGCGCAAACCGGCAATGCCGTTCATGGCGGCGGGTAGACGGATCGAGCCGCCGGTGTCCGAGCCTAGGGCCGCCTGGGCCATGCCAGCGGCAACGGCGGCGCCGGAACCGCCCGACGAGCCGCCGGGTATACGGCTTTGATCCCACGGGTTGCGGCATTGCCCGCTGACCGGATTGTCGGATCGGATGCCAAAGGCCAATTCGTGCATGGTGGCCTTGCCGACAATCACCGCGCCCGCCGCCCGCAACCGCTGCACCACGAAGGCATCCTGGTTCGGCACCACATCCTTGAAATGCAACGAACCGGAGGTGGTGCGCACCCCAGCGGTTTGAATGTTGTCCTTGATGGCCATGGTCATGCCATGCAGCAGGCCCAGCCAGCGCCCCTCGCCCGCCGCGTGGTCGGCGGCATCGGCGGCTTCCCGGGCCTGATCCGCCGTAACCGTCACAAAGGCATTGATGGCCTCGTCATGGCGTTCGATCGCCGCCAGGGCCGCAGCCACGTTCTCGCGGGCGCTTTCAGGCATTCGGGTCCTCGTTTCTGGCCTTGGCCGCTTGGTAGGCGGGCCGCGCAAAGGCGCGGTCCATATAAGTTTGGCACGTCTCCGGCAGCGTCACCTCATAGCGTTGGGCAAAATGCAATGTGGTCGCCAACAGAATATCGGCGGCGCCGATTTTGTCGCCAAAAAGATAAGGCTCGGCCAAGCCGACGCGGGGCGCAATGGCGTTGATTTGTTTCAGGCAATATTCTTCAGCGGAGGCAACGGCCACGGGCGCCTCGCCATAAATTTCCGGCAGAAACTTGTGCCGGCGGATCAGATACAGGGCATGGGCATCCAGCTCCATCATGGCAAAGTAACTCCATTCATCGGATCTGGCCCTTTCCTGGGCGCTTTCCGGCAGGAAAACCGGCCGCCCCGCGCCATAAGCATTGAACAGATAGTTCACGATGGCCGGGCTTTCCGTCAAAGTGAAATTGCCGTCCTGCAGACAGGGGATCTTTTGCTTTGGATTAAGCCGGGTATATTCCGCCGTCAGGGTTTCCCCGGTGCGTGACTGGATGGGCCTGAATTCGTAGGGCAAGTCCAATTCCTGCAAGGCCCAATGCACCCGCAGGGCCCGTAGCGAAATGGCGCCCCACAGGACGATCCCGTCTGTCATCGTTCCCAGCCTTCCTTCAAGAAACCATCAACCACCCGGTACAGCGCGCCGCGCTGGTTTTCCAGCAACATGGAATGGGTGGCGCCACCGATCATGACATAGCGCCGATCGGCGGTATTGGACAGCCGCGCGAACACCTCCCGGCCGTGTTCCGGCCTGGTTTCGTGATCCCATTCCCCAACCACGATCATGGTCGGGGCGCGAATGGCGCCGGGGTCATAGGGTGGCGTCCGAGAGGCGTTGTTTGCCAGCACGTCCTTGACCACGCCCGAAGGGGCCCGCAGCAAGGGTGGGTCATGACGGCCCGATTCCGGGTCGGAGGCAATGGCCGCGTCGGCCCAGACCGCCATATGCGCGGGCGCGGCAAGGCTTTCAATCTGCGCCTCGTCCAGCTCGATACACCAGCGCGCGAGCACCGCCTTTGCTGCTACCAGACGATAGGCGCCCGGCGGCGTGCCGGTCGTTATAGACTTACCGGTGCCCAGCCAGGCCGCGCCATAGAGGACCAGACGCTCTACTTTGTCGGGCTGTTGACCCGCGTAGTCACCGCATATCAAGGTGCCCCAGGAATAGCCAATCAGCGCCAGACGCGGCAGGTTTCGCTGGCCCAAAATGAAATCAACGACCTTTGTGACATCCGCGACCGCCTGTTCGGTATCCACCACGGGTGGATTGTCTTCGGCGGGGACGGACAATTCCCTTGGCCGGTCCGAGGCGCCATAGCCCAGCAGATCGACACACCAGACATCGAACCCGGCCCTGGCCATGATATCCATCCAGGATTTGCCCGCCATGGGGTAATCGAAGGTGACCGTCGATGGATAGGTAGCGCCATGGACGAACAAGACTGTCTGCGCGGTCGAGAATTTGTCCCGGTCCTGGAGATGCTTGTGGCGGACAAGAAGCTGCAGGCCCGCCTGGCTGCTTTCAACCCGATGATCGGCGGTGGCAATATCTTCCGCCATCAGGCCGGCTCCACCGCCGTGTAGGGCGGCACATTGCGTCCGCCATAGCGGCGCACCCGTACGTTCGCCTGTTCCGCATGCCCGGCGAAACCCTCCAACATGCACAAGCGGGAGCAATATTCCCCGACCAGGGCCGAGGCTTCATCGGTCAGAATGCGTTGATAGGTATGGGTCTTGATAAACTTGCCGACCCACAGGCCGCCGGTATAACGGCCCGCCCGCTTGGTCGGCAGGGTATGATTGGTGCCGATGACCTTGTCGCCATAGGACACGTTGGTGCGCGGCCCCAGAAACAACGCGCCGTAATTGGTCATATTTTCCAGGAAATATTCCGGGTCCCTGGTCATCACCTGGACATGTTCGAAGGCCAGGCGATTGGCCTCCGCCAACATTTCCGCCTCGCTATCACACAGAATAACGGCGCCGTAATCAGCCCAGGATTGCCGGGCAACCTCCGCCGTCGGCAGAACCTCCAACTGCCGCTCGATCTGGGCCATGGTATCCCGCGCCAAGGCCTCCGAGGTGGTCAGCAACACCGCCGGCGAGGTTGGTCCATGTTCCGCCTGACCCAGCAGATCGATGGCGCAAAGCTCTCCATCAACGCTGTCATCGGCGATGATCAGGGTTTCCGTCGGCCCGGCGAACAGGTCGATGCCGACCCGGCCATACAATTGCCGCTTGGCCTCGGCCACGAACATGTTGCCCGGCCCTACCAGCATATCCACGCCCTGGACGCTTTCCGTGCCCAGCGCCATGGCCGCGACCGCCTGAATGCCGCCCAGTACCAGAATTTCATCGGCCCCGCCCATATGCATGGCGGCGACAATGGCCGGATGGGGCGCCCCGCCCTGGGGCGGCGCGGAGGCGACGATGCGGGGCACGCCGGCCACCTTGGCGGTCACCACGCTCATATGGGCCGAGGCGACCATGGGATATTTGCCCCCTGGGACATAGCAGCCGACGGAATTGACCGGGATATTCTTGTGCCCCAGCACCACGCCCGGCATGGTTTCCACTTCCACGTCCCGCAAAGCGGCCTTTTGATGGCGGGCGAAATTGCCCACCTGCTCCTGGGCGAAGCGGATATCGTCCAGGTCACGCTTGGCCACCTTGGACATGGCGGCCTCGATCTCCCGTTCGGACAGGCGGAAAGTTTTCGGGCTCCAATTATCAAATTTTTCCGAAAATTCCCGCACGGCCTTGTCGCCGCGCGCTTCTATATCAGCCAGAATGTTTTCGACCTGCGCCCGCACCTTGGCGTCGGCCTCGTCCACCTCGGCCTGCGCCAGACCCTGCTTCAAATATTTTGCCATTAGCCTCTCCCATTTCGTGCCCCAACAATCCTATCTTATCAGCGCGCGTAGGTTTTATGTGGCTTTTTGCCGCGCCATTGCCCGCCCCCAACATTGGAATTTTAGTGCTATGAAGGCTATGTTTTCCAGGCCGTGGGCTGTTGTGGGTGAATGAGATAATGAGTGCGCAAATGGATTTAGACGCCGGGGCGAAGACAAACCGGTCGCCGCGCATCGCGGTCATCGGGGCCGGCATGTCGGGCATCCTGACGGCGATCAAACTACAGGAAGCCGGCATTACGGATTTTACCGTTTATGAAAAAGCGGACCGTCTGGGCGGGACCTGGCGCGAGAATACCTATCCGGGCCTAAGCTGCGACGTTCCCTCGCATATGTACCGCTATTCATTCGAGCCAAATCCGGAGTGGAGCCACCGGTTTTCTCCCGGCGCGGAGATTCAGGCCTATTTCGAGGCCGTGGCGAAAAAATATAACGTCGAAAGCTTCATAAAGTTCAACAGCGAGATTACCCGTGCGGCGTACCGGGACGGCAAGTGGCACCTGGAAATCGGTGCTGAATCCGGTGGCGAAAGCGGCGGCGAAACAGTGGATGTGGTTGACATCATCATCTCGGCCGCCGGGGTACTGCATCACCCGGTCTATCCCGACATTGCCGGCCTGGATGATTTCGCCGGCACGGTCTTTCACTCCGCCAGATGGAACCACGACGCGCCCCTGGACGGCAAACGCATTGGCATCGTCGGCACCGGTTCCACCGCCGTGCAGATTACCGCCGACATCGTGAGCCGGGTGGCGCATCTGTCGTTGTTTCAGCGCACGGCGCAATGGATTTTTCCCCAGGAAAACCCGGCCTTTAGCGAGGACGAAAAGAATTTATTCCGCAGCCAGCCTCAGGCCATGGACGATTTGCATGCTTCCCTGACCCGTCTGTTCGCCGATACCTTTGGCCAGGCGGTGATCGGCGACAAGGAACAGATGAAACGGGTGGAAGACGCCTGTCTGGCCAACCTTGAAGACAACGTGCGGGACCCAGACCTGAAGGCGCGGTTGACGCCGGACTATCAGGCGGCCTGCAAGCGCCTGATCGTTTCCGATGGCTTTTACGAGGCGATCCAGCAGCCCAATGCCGAACTGGTTACCACGCCCATCGACCGGGTGGAGGCGGGCGGCGTGCGAACCAGGGATGGCCGCCTGCATGAATTGGATGTTCTGGTCCTGGCCACCGGCTTCGATGGCCACAGCTTCATGCGGCCGATGGACCTGATCGGCAAGGGCGGCGTGGATTTGAAAGACGTCTGGGCCGAGGCGACCCAGGCCCATCGCTCCATCTCCATTCCCGGTTTCCCGAATTTCTTCATGCTGGTGGGGCCCAACAGTCCTATTGGCAATTTTTCCCTGATTGATATTTCGGAACGGCAGGTGGGCTATATCATGCAGTTGATCGAGTTGTGGCGCGGCGGCGCGGTCAACGAAATCGCCGCCAAGCAGGACGCCGCCGACCGCTTTAACGCCGCCCTGAAAGAGGCCATGAAAGACACCGTCTGGGTGACCGGCTGCCAAAGCTGGTATCTGGATAAAAACGGCAACCCGGCCATGTGGCCCTTCAGCTTTGACCGTTTCTGCGACGACATGGCCGCGCCAGATCTGGAAGAATACGAGTTGGTCTCCCAGAGCAGTTCCGGGCTATAATGCGCCTGCCCCATTCACAATGAGAAGCAACCGCCATGCCTTCCTTCGATGTCGTCTCGCGTACGGAATTGCCTGAAGTGGACAACGCCATTCAGGGCGCCATGCGGGAAATTTCAACTCGGTTTGATTTCAAGGGCAGCCTATGCTCGATCGAACGGGTTGACGAAGTGCTGACCCTAAAGGCCGACGACAATCTGAAATTAAAGCAGGTGCAGGAACTGTTGCGCGGCTATCTGGCCAAGCGCAAGGTTGACCACAACGCCTTTGAATTTGGCGAGCCGGAAAAGGCCACTGGCAATAGCGTGCGCCAGATCGTTACGATCAAACAGGGGATTGATCGGGAGTTGGCGCAAAAGGTGATAAAGGCCATCAAAGGTGCCAAGATGAAAACCCAGGTCGCGATCCAGGGCGATGAATTGCGCATCACCGGCAAAAAGCGCGACGACTTGCAAGCAGCCATCGCCTTCATCAAGGAGATGAAGCTGCCCCACCCCCTGCAATATGTGAATTTCCGGGACTAGACCCGTTTCGATATTCATCGAATCAGGTCTAGCTTTACTCGCTCACGCTTGTGCGCGAAAGCGCACCGCTCCGCGCGGGCGGCGCAGGGGCGCCGGGCCGCGGTCACGGCCTGCATTGCGTATTTCAAAATCGAAAAAGGTCTAGCTACCCGTCTCGGTAAAGCTGGGCCGTTCCGAAAGCTTGGCGAAATAAGCCTGAAGGTTCGGGCAGTTCTCCATATTCTCCTTGCCTTCGGGGAAACTCCGCACCGCCGCCAGGATCGGCATCAGGAAACAATCGGCCATGGTGAAGCTGTCACCACCTAGATAGCCTTTCCCCACCGCTGCCTCCAGGAACGCGAACATTTTTGGCAGACGCTTGACGGTCTGGTCGATCACATCGCGCACCACGTTGCCGTCCTGGTCTTTGTGGAAGGCATATTCGACCACATAGCGGCGCATAAACATCTGATCGACCGAGGTATTCACCGCCATGATCCAGCGGTTAACCGACGCCGCGCCCTTGGGGTCGGTGGGCGCCAGGGCGGGGCCGTCAAAGGCGGTGTCGATGTAATGGGCGATGGCGTAGGTTTCCGCGACCTCCAGATCGTCGTGGCGCATCACCGGGATCAACCCAAGGGGATTGATCGCCTTCACCTCGTCGGAATGGGGCAGGGCCGGAATATGCTCATACGGCACGCCCTTTTCATGCGCCACCATGCGGGCCGTGCGCACGAAGTTCGAGCGGGGAAAGCCGATAATTTGCAAAACCATGTTTATTCTCCGTCAGTATCGATTGTGGTGTCGGCGCCGGCCATCAGGATGGATTTAACCGCCGCGTTGGCCTTGTCCCGGAAGGCCATGGCGTCGGGATGCAGGTCGGCCTGGGGCCGGGGCACCGTGTCAAAATGATCATAGCGATCCTCTCCGCGCGCCAACAGTGCCGTTGTGCGCCCGCCGATCTGCTTGCAGTAGGTGGGAATATAGCGAATGGCAAAGCCATGCCGGGGCAGGTCGGAACGATTGGCCTCTGACCCATGTACGATCAGGACATCATGCAAGGACATCTCGCCCGGTTGCAGCACCAAATCCACCGCCTCGTCTTCGTCCACCGCCACGTCCAATACCTGGCCACGGCTGAGAAGGTTGCCCGGCGCAAAGGTATCGCTGTGGCCCAATTGCCCCTGGCCATGGCTGCCCGGCAGCACGCGCATACAGCCGCTTTTCCGGGTACTGGGGGTCACGGCGACCCAGGCGGTGACAATATCCGCCGGCGCCAACCCCCAATAGGTCAGATCCTGGTGCCAGGAGACGAAACTTGCGTCTGCCGCCGGCTTGGAAAAGAAAGAGGCCGACCAGCACAGAATATCAGGCCCCAGGATCGCTTCCACCTGATCCAGGATCGCCGGGTTGCAAACCAGATCGAACAGCGCGGGAAATATGAAGTGCGCATTGCTGCCCAGCAGCCCTTTTGCCTCGACCCCATGATCCTCATAAATGCCGGCAATCTTATCGGCCAGTTGCGCCGCATCGGCCGCCGACATGATGCGGATCGGGCTGAGAAACCCTTGCGCCCGATAGGCACCCTGGCCCGGCTCACCAGCCATCATGATTTCCGACATTGCCCTGCTCCCGCACTATCCCGCGCCTAATGATATGATAGAGTTCCCGCGGAAAATACGCAATTTGACCGTGGTGGACCACCGCCCGGACGCCAGTGATGGGAAAATCGTATCATGAAATTCGGCTATTTCACCTTATCCGACAACGCCTATCCGGATAATCCGCGCAGTGCCAACCAATTCATCAACGAAATTCGCGCCCAGGCCGTCCTCGCCGACCGCCTGGGCTATCATTCGGCCTGGATTGGCGAGCATCACTTTGATTCCCTTGGCGTGAATTCGCGCCCAGGCACCCTATTGGCCAGCATTATTCCCGAAACCGAAAACATCCGCCTGGCGCCGGCGGTCAGTGTCCTGCCCCTGCATCATCCCCTGCATGTGGCCGAGGAATGGGCGACCATCGATCTGATTTCCGGCGGGCGGGTCGATTTCGCCGCCGGGCGCGGCTATGACCGGCGGGAATTCGCCCCCTTTGGCGCCTCGTTCATGGACTCCGCCGAATTGTTCGAGGAAGGCATGGAAGTTATCTTAAAGGCCTGGAATTCGCCCGGCCGCTGGTCCCACAAGGGACAGTTCTTTGATATCCCGGAAATGGAGATGACGCCAAAGCCGGTGCAAAATCCCATCCCCTTTTATGTCGCCTCGTTCTCGGAAACCTCCGCCGATATGGCGGCGCGGCATGGCCTGAACATCATCTATGCGCCATTCGCTGCCGGCATGGTCTATGGCGGCCTGGAACCGGCCGTCGAAAGCTATCGCAATAAATGCGCCGCCCTGGGCAATACCCCCGGCCGCGCCATGTGCAGCTATTTCATCCATATCGCCGATGATGCGGGCGCGGAGGACTATGGCCGGGAACGCCAGATGGCCTATTTCAAGCATTGCGTTCTGCCCGCCTTCCCCGACGATCCGGCCAAGGCGCCGCCGACCATGCATTATTTCCTGGATATCGTCCGTATCCTGGAAAACATGAAAAAAGAGGACCTGGGCGAGCGTTCCATTCTGATCGGTTCGCCAGGCAAAATCATCGACACCTTGAAAAAGGTCCAGGCGGCCGGGATCGAGGAAGTTATTTTGTACTTCAACGTGGGTAACAAACCGGACAGCATGGTCCGGGAACAGATGCACCGTTTTCAGGAAGAGATCGCACCCGCCTTCAACTAACCGGTTGACAGTATTTGCTCTTAGGCGGCTAAATCTCACCTTGTCAGCCCCTTTTAGTGCCTGGAGCCCCGCTCATGAACGTCATGCCCAACTCCGCCGCCGCCCGGGATATTGCCTATTATATCCATCCCCAGACCAACCTGCGCCGCCACGCCGAGACCGGGCCGGTCATCGTCAGCCATGGCGACGGCGTCCATGTGATCGATGAACATGGCAACCGTTATATGGAAACCGTAGCCGGATTATGGTGCGCGGCCCTGGGCTTTTCCGCCAACGAGCGCATTGCCAAGGTGGCCTATGACCAGATGCGCAAGCTGGGCTATTACCACACCTACCGCCACACCGCCCACGAGAGCAGCATCGACCTGGCCGAAAAACTGGTGCAATTGGCCCCGGTGCCCATGTCGAAGGTGTTGTTCCAATGCTCCGGTTCGGAAGCTAACGATACCGCGGTGAAGCTGGCCTGGTACTATCAGGCGGCCATGGGGCGACCGGAAAAGAACAAGATCATCGGCCGGGAGCGTGGCTATCACGGCAGCACCATTGCCTCCGTCAGCGTCTCGGGCAAGCCGGACATGCATGCCGATTTCGCCTTGCCGTTGCCCATGATGCGGCATACGGAATTCCCGCACTATTATCGCCAGCACATCGAGGGGGAGAGCGAGGAAGACTTCGCCACCCGCATGGCCGAAGCCTTGGAAACGTTGATCCTGGCCGAGGGTCCGGAGACCGTCGCCGCCTTTTTTGCCGAACCTGTGATGGCGGCGGGGGGGGCCATCGTACCGCCGAAAACTTATTTTGCGAAAATGCAGGCGGTTTTGAAAAAGTATGACGTTCTGTTCATCGCCGACGAGGTTGTCTGCGGCTTTGGCCGCACCGGTAATTGGTGGGGCAGTCAGACATTCGATCTACAGCCCGACATGATTTCCTGCGCCAAGGCGTTGTCGGCGGCCTATCAACCCATATCCGCCCTGATGGTGAATGAGAAAATCCACCAGGCCATGTTGGCGCAAAGCGACAAGCTGGGTGCCTTCGCCCATGGCTATACCCACGCGGGCCACCCGGTTACCACGGCCGTCGCCCTGGAAGTCATCAAAATCTATGAGGAAATGGATATCGTTGAAATTGCCCAACGGGTTGGCGGGCGGATGCTCAAAGGTCTGCAAGGTTTCGCCGACCATCCGCTGGTCGGCGACGTTCGCGGCGTTGGCATCCTGGCCGGCATGGAGTTGATGCAGGATAAAACCACGCGCACGCCGTTTCCGGCGGGCCGCGCCGGCGCGGTGATGGACAGGATCGGGCGCGGCAATGGCTTGATCCTGCGGGTCATCGGCGACCGTCTAGCGTTCGCCCCACCGCTAATCATTACGGAGGTTGAGGTCGACGACATGTTGGAAAAACTTGGCCGCACCCTGGACCAGGCCCACGCCGAACTATCGGCGGCATGAAGATTTCCCAGGAATGATCAGGGTTGCGTTTGATATCGGCGGCACCTTTACGGACTTTGTTCTGCAGGATAGTGGCGATCAGGATGACGACGAGGGCCGCGGGGGGACCAGTTATTTTCTGAAAGTGCCCAGTACGCCCCATGATCCGGGCGAGGCGGTCATGGCCGGCCTGGAAACCCTGTTCAGCCGAGCCGGTATAGAGGCCGGCGCCATCGACAGCGTCCTGCACGCCACGACGGTGGCCACCAACGCGGTGCTGGAGCGCAAGGGCGCCGCCACGGGCCTGATTACCACCGAGGGCTTTCGCGACGTACTGATCATTGGCCGGCAAAAGCGCTACGAAACCTACGACCTTTACATCGACAAGCCGGAACCCCTAGTGCCGCGCCGCCATATCGTGGAGGTGGAGGAACGGATTGCTTTTGACGGCGCGGTGGTGGCCCCGCTGAACGCGGCATCCGTGGACCGGGCCATCGATGCCTTGCGCGCGGCGGGTCTGCAAACCGTGGCGGTGTCCCTGCTGCATGCCTATGCCAACCCGGCCCACGAACAGGCAATCCGGGCCCGCATCCAGGCACGGGCGCCGGAAATGTCGGTATCTCTTTCGTCCGAGGTTGCGCCCAAAATCCGCGAATACGAACGAACCAACACCACAGCCGCCAACGCCTATATACAGCCCATCGTGGCGCATTATATCGCCCAGTTGGAAGACGCCCTGCGGCAACGGGGCTACGCCCGGGAATTATTTATCATGCAATCCAGCGGCGGCCTGGTCTCGCCTGCCATCGCCAAGGCCTATCCGGTCAGGATTATCGAATCCGGTCCCGCCGCCGGCGTGCTGATGGGTAGCATTGTCGGCAAAAGCGAAGGCCGCGCGCATGTCATCACCTTCGACATGGGCGGCACCACCGCCAAACTGGGCGCGGTTGACGGCGGCACGCCGGCCATCATGCCAACCTTCGAGATCGACCATGTGCGCTACAAAAAAGGCAGCGGCCTGCCCATCAACGCACCGGCGGTGGAGTTGTTGGAGATCGGGGCGGGGGGCGGCAGCATCGCGCGGGTTGAAATGGGTATGATCGCCGTCGGTCCGGAAAGCGCCGGCGCCGTTCCCGGACCGATCTGCTATGGCCGTGGCGGCACCCTGCCAACCATCACGGACGCCAATGTGGTGCTGGGCTATATTGACCCGGAATGGTTTAACGCCGGCGCCATGGAACTGGACAAGGCCGCCGCCGCCCAGGGCATCATGGAAGAAATCGGCGAGCCGCTGGGGCTAGAGCTGGGCGCGGCTGCCTGGGGCATCCATCTGGTCGCCACCATGAATATGGAAAACGCCTTGCGCATCGTCTCGGTGGAGCAGGGCCGCGACCCCCGGCGCTATGCCATGATCGCATTCGGCGGCGCGGGGCCCTTGCATGCCGCCCGCCTGGCCCGCGCAGTGGGCATCCCAACGGTCATCGTGCCCTATGGCGCCGGTGTTGGTTCCGCCATCGGGCTATTGCAGGCAGCCCCCCGGATCGACGTTTCCACCACCAGGGTGATGGGGTTGGATGCGGACGCCGGCCCGGCGATTGCCGCTCTATACGCTGAACTGGAAGTTCGGGCGCGCAAGGATATAGAGCAGTTCGGCGTTGCCGCCGCGCCCGTATGGTCCCGCTATGGCTATATGCGCTATGCGGGCCAGGGCTTCGAGGTAAAGGTCGATCTGCCGGGCGGCGCCATTGGCGACGACTTTGGCGCCAGCGCCATGACCGCCTTCAATCAGGCTTATTTGCAAAAACATAAATTCCTCGACCCCCAGGCCCATATCGAGGCGGTGGATTGGACCCTGGTGGCAACACTGCCCAGCGGCCATGAAGATGCGCCCATGGCCCGCCCCCCGGAAGCGGCCGGGGCATCTACCACGGCGGCGAGCGGACCGGTCAGGGGCGGCAGCCGGCCCGCCTGGTTCCCGGAAGCCGGCGGCTATGTGGAGACCCGGATTATCGACCGCCAGACCCTGGCCGCCGATACAGAGGTCAGTGGCCCGGCAATCGTTGAAGATCCCGATAGCACGACCGTGATATTGCCGGGCGATGTGGCGCGGATCAGCGCCGCCGGGCATCTGATCATCGAGATTGCACAGGAGGCCAAGGCATGACCGGGAAATCTACTGAAACAGCATTCCAGACGCCCGTCGATCCGATCACCCTGACGGTGATCTGGAATACCCTGATGTCCATCGCCGAGGAATTGGGCACGACCCTGCGCAATACCGCCTTTTCCGAAGGGGTGCGCGAGGGCGATGACTTCGCCACCGCCCTGTTTGACCGCGGTGGGCGGCTGATTGCGCAGGGTAATTTCAGTCCTGGCCATCTGGGCTCCATGCCCGCCTGCGTCAAACACGTGATCGATTATTTCCCGCCCGAAACCCTCCAGCCCGGCGATTCCATTTTATTGAACGACAGCTTCATGTGTTCGGGGCATTTCCCCGATACCTTTCAGGTCATGCCTATATTTCTGGACCGCGCCATGGTTGGCTATGTCGCCTGTTCGGCCCATCAGGTCGATATGGGCGGTGCCGCGCCAGGCTCGCAAAAGGTCCATGGGGTCACGGAATCCTTCCAGGAAGGCCTGCGCATCCTGCCGGTCCGTTTCGTGCGCGAAGGCCAGATCGACGAGGATATCCTGCGCCTGGTGCTGGGCAACGTGCGCATGCCGGACAAGGTGCGGGGCGATCTGCTGGCGCAGCATACGGCAAATTTAAGCGCCGCCAGCCGCCTGCGGCAACTGTTCCGCGACAACGGTACCAATACCCTGGACAGGGCCTATGACATCATTCTGGACCGCTCGGAGCAGGCCATGCGCAGCGCCCTGGCGGCGGTGCCGGCGGGGACCTACAGTTTCGAGGATTACCTGGATGATTACGGCCCGGATACCGACCCGATCAAGATGGCGGTCGATATCACCTTTGACGGCATCGGCGCGGTGGAGATCGATTTCTCGCGCTCGTCGGATGCCGTGCCCGCCGCCATCAATTCCTACATCAACTACACCCGCGCCTATGCCATTTTCGCCATCAAGGTATTTTGTGACGCCCTGCAACCGCAGACCGAAGGCAGCATGCGGCCAATCACGGTAACGGCGCGAGAGGGTTCATTCTTTAATCCGCGCTTTCCCGCGCCATCCGGCGGCCGGGCGGTGCTGCAGGTCCGTATCTTTGACGCCATCAACGGGGCCATCGCCCAGGCCCTGCCGCACCGGGCCATGGGGGCTTTTTCCCACTGGTCCAATCCGAACATCGGCGGCACCGATGACCACACCCAGCGCCCCTTTGTCATGTACGATCTTTCCCTGGCCGGGTATGGCGGCCGTCAGGGCAAGGACGGCACCGAAGCGTTGAGCCCGGTGATGAATTGTTCCAACATCCCGGTCGAGGTGCATGAGACCCATAATCCGATCCGGGTGCACCGGTTGGAATTCATCCCCGACACCGGCGGGGCCGGACGATGGCGCGGTGGCTGCGGCCTGCGCAAGGACATCGAATTGCTGAATTCCACCGCCGTGCTCTCGCATCTGGGCGATCGGCACCGCTTCCAGCCCTATGGCCTGTTCGGTGGCGAACCGGGCGCCTTGGGCGAGACTTATTTGAACCCCGACGGCAACGCACAACCGCTGCATTCCAAAGGCATGTACGAGCTGAAACAGGGCGATGTTTTAAGCTTTCGCCTTTCAGGCGCGGGCGGCTATGGCCCGGCGGCGGAGCGGGACCCCGCCGCCATCGCGGGAGACGTGGCCGATGGCTATGTCACCGCCCAAGCCGCCAGGGATGACTATGGCTGGGAGCCGGGCCCTGAATAAACCGGGCGAGAAATTCTCCATCACAACGTTGAGCAAAGCCCAGCGGCAGAAGCTGTTGGCCCGCTCCAACGGGCGCGGGGCGCTGCATCTGGCGGGTCATGCGGGGCTGGTGCTGATCATCGGCGGCTTGATCCAGGCCAGGATCGCCTATTGGCCCCTGCTGCTGCTGCCCCAGGGCATATTGGTGATGTTTCTATTTTGCGCCATGCACGAGAGCATTCACCGCACCGCGTTTCGCACCAAATGGTGCAACGATGTGGTGGCAACGGTCTGCGGCTGGCTGGTTTTGTTGCCGCCGATCTGGTTCCGCCATTTTCACATCTATCATCACCGCTTTACCAATGATCCCACGCGTGACCCGGAGTTGGCTGCGGCCAAGCCCAACAGCCGCGGGGCATATTTGCTGCACCTGAGCGGCCTGCCCACCTGGTGGTTCCGCATACGGAGTTTCGCCGGCAATGCCCTGGGCCGGAACAGAGAGAAATTTATCCCGAACAAAGCCAGGGCCTCGGTCGTGACGGAGGCCCGATTGTGTATCGGCCTCTATGTCACCGCCTTTGCCGGCGCCCTCGCCCTTGGCAGCGATCTATTGCTATGGACCTGGGTCATTCCGGCCCTGCTTGGCCAGCCGTTCCTGCGCGCCTATCTGCTGGCCGAGCATACGGGCTGTGCGGAAGTGGCCGATATGTTCGTGAACACCCGCACCACATACACTTCGGCCCTGGTGCGCTTCATCGCCTGGAACATGCCCTATCACATCGAACATCACGCCCTGCAGACCGTGCCGTTCCACAAGCTGGCAGCCTTCCACCGCCACACCCGGCCCTACCTGAAAGTTACCGAAAACGGCTATCTGAACGTTCACCGCAAGATTTGGGCAGGGTTGGATTAGCGGAAATCGAAGCCTTGCGCCTTCAGTTGCTGACGCAGATTGTCGCGCAGTTGCGGGTCGAACTTCTTGTCCATGTCATGGGTCCAGGAATCCGCCGTGGTCGCCTTGCCGATGTCTTCGTAATGCGCCGCCAGGGCCGCATCATAGTCGCCCAGGGACTGCGCCACGTCGCGGTTGTCCCGCAGGCCGCCATAGCGTTCGTAATGGACCATGCTGGCATAATCCATGCGCGGTTTTTGCGGCGGCGCCTCGTCCGGCCAGCCCAGGCACATACCGAACACGCAATAGACCTGTGACGGCAGACCCAACAGCTTGGCCGCCGCCACCACGTCATTGCGCACCGCGCCGATCATGACGCCCTTCAGGCCGACGGACTCGGCGGCCAGATAAGCCGACATGCCCACCAGTGATGCATCGATGGAAGAGACCAGACCGATCTCCATATTATTGTTCGCGATCGTGTGGCCGTGCTTGGCCAGGGCATGTTCAATGCGTGTCAGATCGGCGCAAAAGGCCAGAAACACCGGTGCTTCGATCACGTGTTTTTGGTTGCCGGTCAGCACCGCCAATTGCTCCCGGATGGCCGGATCGTGGACGACGATCACACTGTAGGATTGGATGTTGGAGGAGGTCGGCGCGCGGAAGGCGGCATTCAGCACTTCATCGATCAGCGCCTCGGGCACCGGATCGGATTTATATTTTCTGACGCTGACGCGGTTGTTCAACAGGGCAATGGTCTCGCTGGAGTAACTCACGGACATGGTCTCTCACTTTTTTCAGAATCGATTTTAAAGCTGGGTTTCAGAGCACCTTGATGGCGCCGGCAAAGGCATCAAGGGTTTTCGCCACATCCGCCTCGTCGTGGGCCAGGGAGATGTAAAATTTGCTGTCCCCCTTCAATACGCCGCGTTCACGCAACAGACCATTGAAGCGCTTGGCGCGGTCCAGGTCGTTGCCCTGCATGCCGCGATAGTCCTTGATATCGCCGCTGGTGAAGAAAACGTCAAACAGGGGCGGCTCGCCAATCACCTGGGCCGGGATACCGGCCTCTTGCAACAGACCGTCCAGACCCTGCATCAGCTTGGTACCGGTGGCAAAAATTTTCTCGTAGGCGCCCGGACGCTTAAGTATCGCCAACGTGGCCAGACCCGCGACGGCGGCAACGGGATTGCCGCTGAGGGTGCCGATCTGCGGCATGAAACTTTCATCAGCCACGGCATTGCGGTCGAAATGCGCCATAATATCCGCCCGGCCCATGATGGCGGCCAGGGGAAAGCCGCCGCCGATTACCTTGCCCATGGCGCAAAGATCGGGCGTTACGCCGTAATAGGCCTGGGCCCCGCCATAGGCAAAGCGAAAGCCGGTCACCACCTCGTCAAAGATCAGGGGAATATTGTATTCGCTCGCCAGTTTCCGCAGGGCCTCCAAAAAGCCCGGCTGTGGCGGCAACAGCCTCTGGAAGGGCTCGACGATGATACCGCCCAACTCATCGTGATGTTCCCGGATCAGGCTGGCCGCGGTCTCGGCATCGTTGAACGGGGCGATCAGAACTTCATCGCGGATCCTTTGCGGGATGCCGGCGGAATCCGGCGTGGCCTGCGGAAAATTGCCGGGCCGGCTCGGCGCCATGCTCATCAAGGCGTAATCGCTCATGCCATGATAACCGCCCTCGAACTTCAGGATCTTGTCGCGCTTGCGGTGCGCGCGGGCCAGACGCATGGCGTAAAAGGTTGCCTCGGAACCGGTCGAGACATAGCGCACCTGATCGGCGCAGGCGACGGCATCCACAATTTCCGCGGCCAACCGAATGCCCGCTTCATTGTTGGCAAAGAACGTTGTGCCGCGCAGCACCTGTTCCTGCACCGCCGCCAGCACCTCTTCGTTGCAATGGCCAACCAGCATGGGGCCGGAGCCAATCAGAAAGTCTACATATTCGTTGCCGCTGACATCCCAGACCCGTCCGCCATGGCCCTTTGCAATGACAATATCGGAAGCCAGGTTGCCAAAACCTCCCGCCGGTAGAACCCGTTGGGCCAGTTCCACCAGCGCCTGTTCGCTATCGCTACGGTTCAGCTTGTTCATGTGTCTTCTCCTCGGCGACAAAAATTAAGGTCACGCTATGGTCTATCTGATCATGTTTCGGGGCACGTCACGGAACGGCCGGTCGGTGTCATTGCGGGGTTCCTTGGGCATGCCCAGAACCCGTTCGGAGATGATATTGCGCTGAATTTCGTCGGTGCCGCCGGCGATGGAAATGGCGGGCGTCGAGACCAGAATTTCCGCGATAACGCCATCCATGGGACTGTCCGTGCCCGTCAACATGGCGTCGGCGCCACTGATCAGGGTGTGTACATGGTTGCCCAGGCGCGCCACGTGGCTGGCCGCCAGTTTGCCGATGGAGCCCTCGGGCCCCTGGTTACGCCCCTGGGCCTGGGCCTCGCGGGCCCGCCGCGCCGTCCATTCCGCCGATTTGGCCAGGATCAGCAGTTTAGCGATTTCCTGGCGCACCGTCGGGTCGTCGAATTTATCCGTGGCCTTGGCCCGCTCGATCACCAGATCGACCCGGCCCATGCGCTGGGGATACCATTTATAGGGCGCCATGGCCGTGGCCAGTTCGGTGCGTTCCTCCACATAGGCCCGCTCCGGCCGGTCGGTACCCATGGCCCAGCGGCGCAGCCCGTCGGCGCCCCGGCGTTCATGCATCAAGGTCGTCGTCGCGATCTTCCAGCCATCGCCAAGGCCTTCCACCATGAATTCCGGCGCGATCTCCGCATCGGTGATAAACACCTGATTGAACGAGGCATGGCCGTTCATTTGCCGCAGGGGCTGCACCTCGACGCCCGGCTGTTCCATATCCAATACGAAATAGGTCAACCCCTTGTGCTTTGGCACGTCCCAATCGGTCCGCGCCAGCAGCAGGCCGAATTGCGCGTGATGGGCCGAGGTCGTCCAGACCTTCTGGCCGTTGATGATCCACTTGCCGTCTTTCAGATCGGCCCGGGTTATCGCCCCCGCCAGGTCCGAGCCGCTGCCCGGTTCGCTGAACAACTGGCACCAGGTGTCTTCGCCGGTCAGGATGCGGCGCAGAAACTTCTGCTTGTGCATCTGGCTGCCGTGTTCCAGCAGGGTGGCGGCGGCCAGCATGCGAATGCCGGCCCGGGCCACGCCGATCGCGCCGATGTTCTGAAACTCTTCCTCGACCGCGGTGCCCAGCCCGCTGGACATACCCTTGCCAAACCATTCCGTCGGCCAGGTCGGCATGCCCCAGCCGGAATCCGCCAGCTTGTTACGCCATTCCACCAGGCCCTGATTTGGGTCCCAGTTGGCCTCCAGCCAAGCCCGTACGTCCGCCCGAACCAATGCTTCCGTGTCTTCGCTCATCCTACCGTTCCTCTACCTAATCAATCCTGCCAGCGCTGCATCATCAGTTCCCGGTGATAACTGGGATCGCCCAGAAACACTTCGGAACTTTTCGCGCGCTTGAACCACAGATGGGTGTTGTTGTCCCAGGTGAAGCCGATACCGCCATGGATCTGGATGGCATGAATGGCGGTCTGCATATAGGCCTCCCCCGCGCCCGCCTTGGCCAGAGAGGCCATCGCCGGCAGGTCACCATCGTCAGCGTCCGCCGCGGCGGCGGCATAGTAGGCCGCGGACTTCGCCAGCTCCACATCGATCAGCATATCCGCCGCCTTGTGCTTCAAAGTTTGAAACGAGGCGATGGTGCGGCCGAACTGCATGCGCAGCATGGCGTAATCCAGGGCCTGCTCCCGTAGCAACTCGGCCCCGCCCACCATCTCGTTGGCCAGACAGGCTGCCGCCTGATCCAGGGTGCGGGACAGCGGTGCCGCCGCCCCGCCGGCATCGCCCAGCAGTGTGGCCGGCACGCCCTGAAACTCCAAATGGGCCAGCTTGCGTGTGCTGTCGGTGGATTGCAGCAGGCGCCGCGTCAGGCCCTCTGCCTTGCCCGGCACCGTAAAGAAGGACAGGCCGTCCTCTCCCGTTGATCCGGGCTGTCGGGCCAGGACCACCAGCAGATCGGCGGTGTGCCCGTCCAGCACGAAACTTTTGGCGCCGTCCAGCTGATAGCCGCCGTCCATGGGCGTTGCCGTCATCGCCACGCCGGCGGCATCCCAGCGGCCATTGTCTTCCGTGAAAGCCAGGGCGGCACGGCTATCGCCGGCGGCGATGGCCGGCAACAGGTCACGCTTTTGCGCCTCATCGCCGGCATTCATGATCGCCGTTGCGGCCAGCACGATGGACGAGAAATAGGGCGCGCATAACAGCGCCCGGCCCATTTCCTCCAGCGCGATGGCCAGTTCGACAAAGCCAAAGCCCTGGCCGCCATATTCCTCGGGGATGTGGATGGCGGTCAGGCCAAGACCCTGGCTCAACTGGCGCCAGACTTCCTGGTCATAGCCGGTTTCGGTCTCCATCAGGCGCCTGACTTCCGTGGTTGGTGATTTTTCCGCCAGAAAGCGCCGCAGAACCGAGCGGAATTCCGCCTGTTCATCGGTAAAACTGAAACTCATATCGGTTACCTCCCTGACACCACTGTAAACTGAACAGACAAGTGGGTGAAGACTGCTATCATGGCGGCAGATTTTCCGGGAGAGATAAAATGACCCAATCAGCCCTTAATCCCACTTTTATGACCGTGCATGCCCTATCCGCCGCGATCAGCGACGGCAGCCTGACCTCCACCGGCGTCGTCGAACATTGCCTGCGGCAGATCGCAGCCCATGATGGCAAACTGCACGCGTTCGTCGAAGTCTATTGGGAGGAGGCCCGTCTGGCAGCCCAGGCGGCGGATCAGGCGATCCAGTCCGGCCATCGCCTTGGCCCCCTGCACGGTATTCCCATTGCCCTGAAAGACATCATCGATATGGAGGGGCGCATCACCACGGGCGGCTCCAAGGTATGGGAGAACCGCCGTTCCCCAACCACGGCAACGGTGGCCCAGCGGCTGATCGGGGCCGGCATGATTATCATTGGCAAGACCCATTCGGTGGAATTCGCCATGGGCGGTTGGGGCACGAATACCCACATGGGCACGCCCTGGAACCCCTGGGATATGGAGACCCATCGCACGCCGGGCGGCTCCTCCGCCGGATCGGGCGTCGCGGTCGCAGCCGGCATGGTGCCGGCGGCCATTGGTACGGATACCGGCGGGTCCGTGCGCCTGCCCGCGTCATTTTGCGGCCTGGCGGGGTTAAAAACCACGGTCGGCCGGATCAGCCTGCACGGCATCCTGCCGCTCTCCACCACCTTGGACACGCCCGGCCCCATGACCCGCTCGGTCGAGGATGCGGCCATGATCTATGACGTCCTCCAGGGGCCTGACCCCCTGTGGCCGCCGACCCTGGCCCACGGCACCCACGATCCGTTTTCCAGCCTGCGCCGCGGGGTCAAGGGTTTGCGCCTGGCCGCCATTTCCGCGACCGAGCGCGCCGGCGTCGATGGTCCCACCCTGGCCGCCTTCGATGCGGCGCAAGCAACATTGCGGGACCTGGGGGCCACCGTCACGGAAGTCGAGATGCCCCGGCCTTTCACCGCTTTCGCCGCCATTGCCGGCCGGATCATCGGTGCCGAGGGCTATCGTTTCGTGGGCGCCTTGACGGACGATCCGAAGCTGCCCGTCGATCCCAACGTCAGGCCGCGCATTCAACTGGGCCGGGATATCAAGGCCCATGAATATCTCGATGCCCTGGCCGAACAGCAGGCGGCTAAGGCGGAATATGCCGAGGCTATGATGGATTTCGACGCCTTGTTGCTGCCCAGTACCGAGACGCCGGCCATTCCGTTATCCCAGGTGGATGAAGGCGGCACCCCGGCGCGCTTCACCCGTGCCGGCAACTGCCTTGAATTATGTGCCCTGTCCCTGCCCAACGGCCTATCACCCGAGGGCCTGCCCACATCCCTGCAAATCGCCTGCATGGGGCATGAAGAGGCCATGGCCCTGCGCATCGGCTGGGCCTATGAACAAGCCACCGATTGGCATCGCCAGCACCCGGCGCTGGATTAGGATCACTTTTTGGTGAGGCGGTTGCAAAGCCCGGCACGCTCTGTTCCAATCCCAACAGCAAATTTATTTAGAGGGAGCTATTCAACATGACAGCAAAATTGGCCTCTGGTGACAGCTTTCCCAATATGTCACTGGCTCTGGTCGGGGGCGGCAGCATCGAATTGCCCTCGGACCTGAAGACCAGCTATTCCGTCATCCTGTTTTATCGCGGCCACTGGTGACCCTACTGCCGCCGGCAGTTGGTCGGCATGGAAAACGAACTGGAAACCTTGAAAAGCCTGGATGTTTCCGTCATCGCGGCCAGCATTGATGACGAGGAAAAAGCAGCCGAGGTCGCGGCCGAGCTGTCTTTTCCCGTCGCCTATGGCGTGACGCGGGCACAGGCTGACAGCATCGACGCCTGGTGGGAAGACAGGCGCAGTATTATACAGCCCAGCGAGTTCCTGCTGAATGCGGGGCATAAGGTCATCTTTTCCACCTACAGCTCCGGCCCCCTGGGCCGTATGAACCCACCCGATGTGGTGAAGATCATTCAGTTCCTGGAAAAACAGAAACAGAGTGGCTAGACCGGATCAGTGTTGAGTGTTGAGTGTTGACGGGGCCGCTTTCGGGTGGTTCGATCGACCCTATTATTCTCTATTCAAGGCCTAGAGCATTTTCATTCTGAAAATGCTCAGATCTTTAGAATTAGAGCAATTTTTCCAATCACTTAGAATCGCTTCGCGATTCTCATTAATTCGGAATTGCTCTAGCGGCGACGGAAACGTTGTCTATTAGACGGGTAGCGCCCAACCAGGCGGCGGCAAATAGGCGGGATGGCCGCTGCAAATTCACGGCTGGAGCCAGGGTTTCTGCGTCACGCAGCTCGAAATAGTCAATTTTAGTGAAACCGGATTCCGTGAGCCGTTGCAATGCCGCGGCGGTTTCAGCTTCGGGCTCGCCACGCCCTGTTTCGATGTTTTCCGCTGCCGTGCCGAGGCTGCGGAATAACGCCGCTGCCTGTTGGCGTTCCGCCGTACCGAGATAGGCGTTGCGCGAGGAAAGCGCCAAACCGTCCTGCTCCCGCACAGTGGGGGCGCCGATGATGTCGACGGGAATGTTGAGATCCCGCACCACGCGACGGATCACCAGAAGCTGCTGGTAGTCCTTGTCGCCAAACACCGCCACGTCAGGCAATGCTTGCAGAAGCAGTTTGCTCACCACCGTGGCCACGCCGTCAAAAAACCCTGGCCGCGACAGACCGCAAAGGCAATCAGTGATCCCGGATACTGTCACATTGGTGGCAAAATTCTCCGGATACATTTCTCCCACATCGGGGGCGAACAGCAGATCTACCCCCGCAGCCTCAAGCTTTGTCACATCGTCGGCCTCGCCCCGCGGGTACGTCGCGAAATCCTCCGATGGGCCAAACTGGGCTGGATTGACAAAAATCGTCGCGACCACCCGGTCACACGTTTCCCGTCCCTGGTGCACTAGCGACAAATGCCCCGCGTGCAATGCCCCCATTGTCGGGACAAGCGCGATTCTCTGGCCGGCGCGCCGCCACTCATCCACCTGATCGCGAAGGGTGGCCACGGTCCTTACGATGTCGAGCATTTTGATTTGTTACCTTTTGCTTCACTGTAGGCGATTGGCAAACCCCATTAACGTCTCAAAATCCCAAATTCAACCCGCCCCCCCCTGATACCGCATCAATCCGGGCCATATAGTGCGATGAGTTAGCCCGATCTGACAAAAGCAGGGGAAAAACAGGGTGACGGTAGACAATGACCCAAACACGGCTGGGTTAATCCATAATGATACATTGCGGGGCGGGCGGATTGGGTTGAAAATGGCTCTTTCCGAAATTGGTGAACCATATTGATGTCCTTGCGCCTGCAATTCCTGATCGTCGCCCTGCTAGCCGCCGCCCTGGCCGCCGGCTGGTGGTCGCTCGACAACTGGAAAGGCGATGGAGGCGGGCAGAAGAAAGCCACAACGTCGAGCCAGACTCTGGTGCTGGTCGAAGCGATTGAACTGACCGACGACCATATATCGCTGCGGGTCGTGGGCACCGGCAAGGCCATCCGTTCTGCCGCACTGCACCCGGCGGTGGCCGGGGAAGTGCGCGAAATTGCCTTCAAGGCGGAACAACGGGTAAAAAAAGGCCAACCCCTGATCCGCCTGGACGACAAGCATCAGCGCCTGAAGGTGCAGCTGGCGGAGGTTGCCGTCACCGAGACGAATAGACAGATGCAGCGGATGCAAAGGTTGGCCCCGTCCGGCCATGCGGCCCGCGCGCGCCTGGATACCGCACAGGCGGAACTGAATACGGCCAGACTGCACCTGGAACAGGCGAATGCCGAACTGCGGGACCGCACCATCTTTGCGCCGTTCACTGGCGTGATTGGCATGACCGATCTGAACCGGGGTGATCGGGTAACCGAGGATACCATGGCCGTTACCCTGGACGACCGCGCGACCATATTGGTGGAATTCAGCGTACCGGAGACCTATGCCGGCAAAATCAAAGTGGCCGATACGGTCATCGTCAGGCCATGGTCGGCGTCCGAGGGAGACATCGAGGGCAAAATTACCGCCCTGGCCAGCCGGATTGACCGAGCCACCCGTTCCCTGCGGGTGCGGGCCGAAATCGCCAATATAAATGACCGCATCCGCCCCGGCGGCTCGATCGAAGTGCGGCTTTCCTTTACCGGCAAGGCCTATCCCATTGTCCGCGAGGTTGCCGTCCTGTGGAGCCGGGACGGCGCCTATGTGTGGCGGGTGGTGGATGGCAAGGCGGACAAGGTATTCGTCACCTTGGTACGGCGCGACAAAGGCCGTGTGTTGGTGGATGGTCCCCTCCGGCCCGGCGAATTGATCGTCGTGGAAGGCGTGCAGGGGCTGCGCCTGGGCCAAAAAGTAAAAACCGCGCCCTTCAAGGCCGGGGCGTCGTAATGGTGCGCCTAAGCGATCTGCCGTCACTCTCCGTGCGGCGGCCCACCCTGGTCGTGGTGTTGAATCTGTTGATCATCGTGGCCGGACTGGGCGCCCTGTTGGGTGTGGAAGTCCGCGAACTACCGGACGTGGACCGGCCCTGGGTCAGTGTCCGCGCCTTTTTCCAGGGCGCCTCGCCGGAAACCATGGACGCCGAGGTCACGTCCGTTCTCGAAGGCGCGGTGGCCCGGGTTTCGGGCATCAGAACCATCAACTCGGCCAGCGAAGAGGACAATGCCCGTATTTATGCCCAGTTCGCGCCCAACGTCGATCTGGACGTGGCCGCAAACGATGTGCGCGAGGCCGTCGCCGGGATCGAGCGGAGCCTGCCCGAAGGGGTGGAAGACATTGTCGTGGTCAAGGCGGACAGTGACGCCCGCCCCATAATCCGGCTGGCGCTCACCTCCGAGCGCCTCAGCCAGGAAGCTCTGACCCAAATTGCCGAGGAAGACGTGGCGCCCGAACTGGCCGCCATCACCGGCGTTGCCCTGGTTCATTTGTTCGGCGACCGGGCCAAGGTGCTGCGCGTGGTGGTCGATCCCATGCGCCTGGCCAGTTATCACCTATCGGTCGATGATGTCGCGCGGGTATTGCGCAGCACCGATATGGATGTGCCGGCGGGCAGTTTTAAATCCGACGATCAGATGCTGCTGGTCCGGGCCGACGCCTCGCTGTGGCGTCCGGAGGATGTGGAGCGCCTGGCAATCAACGAAAATGTCCGTCTGGGAGACGTCGCCCGCGCCATCTATGGCCCAGCGGAAGCCTTGAGCCACACCCTTTTGAACGGCCGCAAGGTAATCGGCATGGGCCTGATCCGTAAGGCCAAATCCAACACCATTGCCATTTCCAACGGCGTGGACAAGGTCATTGCGCGCCTGAACAAGCGGTTGAAGGGCGCCGAAGTCATCAAAATTTCCGACGATGCCCGTTTCATCCGCGGTTCCATCCGCGAGGTGGTCTATAGCCTTGGCATCGCCACATTGGTGGTGATCGCGGTGATCTTCGTCTTCATGGCTGCCATCCGCCCCACCTTGATCCCCGCCCTGGCCATACCCATTGCCCTGGCCGGCACCATCGCGGCGATCTGGCTGCTGGGCTTTTCCATCAATATTCTGACCCTGCTGGCCCTGGTGCTGGCGACCGGAATGATCGTCGATGACGCCATCGTGGTGGTGGAGAATGTTCAGCGCCAACGCTCCCTGGGTTTACCCCCTCTGGCGGCGGCGGTGGTCGGCACCCGGCAGGTGTTCTTCGCCGTGCTGGCGACCACGGCCACCCTTGTCTCGGTGTTTCTGCCCATCGCCTTTCTGCCCTCCATTGCGGGAAAGCTGTTTAGCGAATTCGGCTTTGTCCTGGCGATCGCCGTGGCCATATCCTCGTTCGTGGCGTTGACCCTGGTGCCCATGCTGGCCGCCCGGCTGCCGGCGGACTGGGGTGCGCCCAGGCCGGACGGCGTGGGCGGTCCCGGCCCCCTGGCCCGTCTGGGCGGCGTTGCAACCAGGTTTTACCACCGGCTGCTGGATTTTACCCTGGCCGCGCCGGCGCTGATCCTGGGCGGCGCCATCCTAATCGCGCTTTGCGCCGTGGCGGTGTTCCCCACCATTGACCGGGAATTGCTGCCAAAAGAAGACCGGGGCGCCATAGTCATCTATATGCAGGGGCCCGACGGCGTGGGCCTGGACTATATGGACCGCCAATCGGCCCAGGCCGAAGCCCTGCTGGAGCCGCTGCGCCAACAGGGCGAGGTTAGCAATATTTTTGCCATCGTCGGGCGCTGGGACCTTAACCGGGTGTTTCTGCTGGCCCCCCTGACGCCTTGGTCCGAGCGGGACCGTAGCCAGGCCGAAATCGCCGACGCCCTGCACGGCCCGTTAAAGGCCATTCCGGGCGCCACCGCACGGGTCAGCCAGCCCAACAGCCTGAACCTGCGGCGCTCCGGCGGGCGCATCGAGTTTACCCTGACAGGTGGCAACTATGGCGCCATCGCCGCTGCCGCGGATGACTTTCTGGTGGCCATGCATGAACGGCTGCCGAATTTGGAAGACCCGGAAATTGAGTATCAGCAGACCCAACCGCAGCTTTCCGTGAAAGTGAATCGGCAACGGGCCGAGGATTTAGGCATTCAGGTGGAAGGTATCTCCGATACCCTGCGCGCCATGGTCGATGGCCTGGAGGTGGCGGAATTGAATGTAAATGACCGCTCCATCCCCGTGCGTATCGAATCCGCCGCCGGCGCCATCGACGACCCCAGCGATTTGAGCAACCTGTTCGTGCCATCGGCCACGGGTGATTTGGTGCCCCTGTCCGCCTTCATCACCCTGGAGGAGGTGGGCGTGGCGGCGGAATTGGACCGGGCCGGGCAAAAACGCGCGATCGAGATCGACGCCCCCCTGGCGCCCGACTATACCCTGCCCCAGGCCATGGCCGACGTGCAGGCCCTGGCGGACGAGACCCTGCCGCCGGGTATCGGCCTGCATTTCATCCGCGAGGCCGCCACCCTGCAGGATACCTCCCAGGATGTGGTGATTACCTTTGCGGTGGCGATCCTTGTTGTCCTGCTGGTCCTGGCGGCGCAATTCGAAAGTGTTTTTTCCGCCCTGGTCATCGTGTTGACCGTGCCGTTCGGTCTGGCGGCGGCGGTCTTCGCCCTGAAATTCACGGATTCGAGCCTGAATATCTACAGCCAGATCGGGCTGGTCATGCTGGTCGGCCTGATGGCCAAGAACGGTATCCTGGTGGTGGAGTTCGCCGATCAACTGCGCGACAAGGGCCTTTCCGTGCGCGAAGCGGTCCGCGAAGCCGCCCAGACCCGCCTGCGCCCCGTGATGATGACCATGCTGTCAACGGTTCTGGGCGCGCTGCCATTGATCCTGGGCAGCGGCCCCGGCGTCGAGGCCCGTGCCGCCATCGGCTGGGTGGTGTTCGGCGGCCTGGGCATGGCGACCGTCTTCACCCTGGTGTTGATCCCGGTCCTCTACAGCCTCCTCGCCCCCTTCCGCGCCCCCCGGGCTGACGCCGGCCTGCGCCTGCACCGGGAACTAAGCGAAAGCGAAGAAGCCGCCGACATCACGTTAGGCAAAGCGGCGGAATAATCTGCCGGGATTAACCGTTAGGGCCTAAAAATATACTCCGGGCCAAGTTCGGCCTGGGCGGGGCAGCCCATCTGGCCCATGACCAGATCAAATTCCTTGCGCAGAATTTCGAGCGCCTTGGCAGCCCCCGGGGTGGCGCCGGCGGTGACGCCATACAGGGTGGCCCGGCCGACAAAGACAAATTTGGCGCCCAGGCACAGGGCGGTGACGATGTCGGAGCCGCGTTGCACACCGCTGTCCAGCATCACGGTCATGCGGTCACCTACCGCCGCGACGATACTGGGCAGGACCTCTACGGCGCCGGGCGCCCGGTCCAGTTGCCGCGCGCCGTGATTGGAGACGACGATACCGTCGCAGCCTAGTTCGGCGGCACGCACCGCATCATCGGGGTGCATGATGCCCTTGATGACCAGGTTACGGGGCCACATGTCACGGTACCGCGCCACATTGTCCCAGGTCAGGGGCGCCGTGACTTGCGAGGAGACGAGGTCGGCGATATCGTTTGCACTGGCCCCCTTTCCGGCATAAGGCCGCCAGTTGGCAAGCACGGGCATGCCTTTCGCCAGGTACCCGGCCAGCCATCCGGGGTAACTCAACGCATCCAGCTTGGTGCTCCAACCCAATTTCAGGGGGCGCGTGAAGCCGTTGCGGAAATTACGCTCCCGGTTCGAGTGCACGGGCACGTCCACGGTCAACGCCAGGGTGGATAGCCCCGCGGCCTCGGCACGGTTGATCAGGTCGCCGGAAATGTTGTCGTCCCGGGCAGCGTAAAGCTGATACCAGCTATGCTCTGGCGCCACCTTGGCCAGATCCTCGACGGTGCAGGTGGCGGAGCCGGACATCACGAAGGGGACATTGGCGTCACGTGCGGCCTGGGCCAGCATCAGGTCCGCGCCGGGGCGGAACAGCCCGGCCAGCCCGGTGGGCGAGATGCCGAAGGGGCTGTCATAGGTGCGGCCGAACAATTCCGTCTTCTGATCGATGCCATCTATATTGCGCAAATAACGCGGTACCAGGGCGATATCGCGAAAGGCCTGCTGGTTGCGGTCCAGGCCGATCTCGTCGTCGCAGCCGCCTTCAATAAAATCAAAGGCGATCTTGGGCAGGCGTTTTTTTGCCAGCCGGCGCAGGTCGTCGTAATTAATGGCATCATCGATACTCATGGTTTTCCCCTGAACGTTGGCCAAAATTTTTTGCATTGCATTTGTTGGCGGGTATTCTGGCCTGGAAGATGGTCCGCGCCAAGGGTCTGTTTACACCCAGCTTCACATAGCCGCCGCGATAGTGGACAATGACGCCCATAAAATAGGGGAGAAAACGAGATGTCGCTGATATTGGGAGACGGTGATTACCGCTACCGGGTGGTGGAAGATTGGGCCAAGCTGCCCGATGGCTGGGAGTTCCGGGATGTTGCCGGCGTCGCCGTTGATAGCAAGGATCAGGTCTATATTTTCAACCGCGGCGAACATCCCATGATGGTGTTCGACCGAGAGGGCAACTTTCTGCGTGCCTGGGGCGAAGGGATCTTTAACCGCGCCCATGGCCTGCACGTCGGGCCCGACGATGCGCTTTATTGCACCGACGATGGCGATCACACCGTGCGCAAATGTACCACCGAGGGCAAGGTACTGCTGGAAATCGGCGTGCCGGGCAAACCCGCGCCTTACGTTAGTGGCGAGCCGTTTCACCGCTGCACACACACGGCCCTGTCGCCGGATAATCATATTTTCGTTTCCGACGGCTATGGCAATGCCAGGGTGCACAAGTACACGCCGGACGGCAAACTGGTCATGTCGTGGGGCGAGCCGGGCAGCGACCCCGGCCAATTCAACATCGTCCACAATATCGTGGCGGACGATGACGGCTGGATCTATGTAGCGGATCGGGAGAATCACCGCGTCCAGGTATTCGACACAAACGGCAAATACGAGACCCAATGGAACAACCTGCACCGGCCCTGCGGCCTGTTCATGCCACGGGGCAAATGCCCCCATTGCTTCATTGGCGAACTGGGGCCCGGCATGCCGGTCAACCGCCATATGCCCAATCTGGGCCCGCGCCTGAGTATCGTCAGCAACGAAGGCAAGTTGATCGCCCGTCTGGGTGGCAAGGAAGGCCTGGTCAACGAACCCGGCAAGTTCATGGCGCCGCACGGTCTGGCCGTGGATGGGCATGGCGATATTTATGTCGGCGAGGTCAGCTATACCAACTGGCCGGCCTCGTTCGGTGACAAACCCATGCCAAAGCTGCTGCACACATTGAAAAAACTGGAAAAGCTGCCTTAGCGAAGTTCACCGGATGTGAACTTCGCTATTGCGTTCAAGCGCCCAACATACCGCACCTGGGGCTGCGCGCCTCAATGGCGCTAGAGCGTTTCCGGGGTATTCTGGTCCTGGTCAATATTGGCTTGTGCAGCCAATATTGACAGCGTCCGAATACGACTATTACCCGGCGAACGGCTCGCGCGCATCGTACAGGCCGGCGGCCTGTTCCATGGTCATGAATTCCGCGCCCAGGTCCTGCAGCTTGCTGATGAATTTTTCCAGCATCAGCATGCGGTGACCGCGGCCAATGACGTAGGGGTGGCAGGTGTAGGTGATGACGCCCCAATCGCTACAGCGGGTCATATAGACGAAATCATCCACCCAGTTTTCCAGCACACTGTTGGCGTTGCGGTGGCCAGGCCGGGCGCCGGTCATTTCAAAATGGGGGTGGTCGTCCTGTGACCAGCTAATAGGCATTTCGATCAACCGGGTTTCCGCGCCAAAAATCATCGGCTTTTGCAATTCGATCACATCGCCCTGACGGGCCCGGTAGGGGGAATAGTCATGCCCCATCATCGAACTTTCATAATAGAAATCATGCCGCAACAGTAGTTCCAGGGTATGGGGACTTAAATCCCAGGCGGGAGAGCGATAGCCCCGCGCCCGTTTGCCGCACAAACGTTCAATGGTGTCGTTGGCGCGGATCATCTCGGATTCTTCCTGTTCCCGCTCCAACAGCGCCGGTTGCACATGGGTCCAGCCGTGATGGCCAATCTCGTGCCCCTGATCGGCAACCTGGGCGCAGGCGTCAGGATAGGTCTCGATCGTGAAACCGGGGATGAACCAGGTCGAGGCGATATCGCGCGCCTGCAACAGAGACAAAATGCGGCCCGCGCCCACGATGCCAAACTCGCCACGGGAAATCGGCGTCGGCGTGGTCATGCCCCGGGCGATATGCCCCGACATGACGTCAAAATCGAACGTCAAACAAACAATATGCTGTGCCATGAACCCATTTACCTAATTTTCACAATAGCTTGCAAGGATTGTGCGATCAGATTGGAATTAACGCAATGTACATTTCGGAACTATTTTCACGACACGGCCTATCTAGACACGACCTGTTTATGATGCTTGCCGTCGTGCCAGGCCTGTTGTTTGCCGAACCTGGAATGTTATCGGCCAAACCTGGACCGTTATCGCCGGATGGCCCCTTAACAGCCGAGGAACGAAGCGCCTTTGAAGCCATGCTGCCGGCTGCGACCAAAGGCATAAAGCTGCCCGCCATACCGTCGCGCAAGGCCATGACCCCACATTTAAGCAATGTGGGCACAGCCCTGGGCATGCCGTTCACCGACCGCATGAAGGAGGGCTACGACGCCTTTATGAAAGGCGATACGGACCGTGCCCTGGCCTTGCTGGATGAGGGCATCAAGGATGCCTGGGGCGATCAAATGAGATTTCGCCTGTCGCTGATCCGGGCGGACTTGCTTGCCAGAACCGACCGTATCGCCGATGCCGAGATATTCATTCTGGACACGGCCCGGCTGGAACAGGAATTTTGGGACGATACATTTTTGAGCCGTGCCGTCAGGGGCGACATACGGGCCCGCCTGGGGGACCGGTTGGCGGCGGAGGCGGATCTGGCCCGCGTGGCCTTGGCCCAAAAGGACTGGCAACTGGCCACCGAGTACGATGAGGTACCGAATATCCTCAGTATCCTGATGAATACCGAGGCAAAATACAGGGCCGCCTTGGGCCTGGCATCCCTGTACATCCGCGACGGCCAATATGCCAAGGGGCTGGCCTGGGCGGTGGAGTTGGAGCAGCATTTCGTCCGCCTGTTTACCCTGGCGGACAACGGGGAATACGGCGACATGGTGCCGTTGCTCCCGGAATTTTACATAGCCCGCGGCGAAAATTTGGCCTATCTGGGCGCCGGCACCCTGGCACTGATGGACGCACCGGAACGCGCGGCACCCTATTTCGCCGCCGCCGAGGGCTTTTTCAAGGCCATGGGCTATACCCAGGGTCGGGCCGTAACCGCGGCTCTACGGGCAAGGGCCCTGTATGACACCGGCCGCAATGACGCTTTCGAGGCCGCCGCCGTGCCGGCCATCGCACTGGCCGTCGAAGCGGGCCTGGGCGAGCTGGTCTGGCGGCTGGAGGCACTACGGGGAGAGCGGCTTTACCTTGCCGGCAAAATTGATCAGGCCGAAGGGGCCCTGCGCCGGGCCCAAACCGCCGCGACCTTGGTTAGCGGCGCGCTTTCCAGCGATCAATCAAAGCTGCGCTTCGGCGTTGGCAAGGAGAAGCTCACCCAACTACTAGCCGCCATCGATCTGGAGCAGGCTGAACACGGCAATCTGTTTCAAGACATGGAACAGGGCCGGGCCCGTGCCTTTATCGATATGCTGGCCAATCAGGCCATCGCGTCTGGCAGCGAAGCCACCTTAATGTCCGAAATCAGGCGGCTGGAACGAGACATCCGGCGCCAACGCCTGGCCAATGCCGTGCCACGCGCGGCCGGCCATGGCGGGGTGGCGCGGGAACGCGGGCTGTTGCGGCAGCGCGGGGCCGCGGTTGCCAAACTGCGCCAGTCCAATTCGGAGCTGGCCGATGCATTGTCCGTGGCGACCATTGGCTTGGCCGAGGTTCAGGCCCAATTGGGCCCGGGCGAAACACTGGCCTATGCAGTGCCCACGGCGCCCGGCCTCACGCTAAGCTGGCTGCTGGTCGAGAAACAGGCTACGCGGGTTGTCAAAATGCATGCCACGCAGGCGGATCTGGCCAAACGGTTAGGGGCGTTTGCCGATGCGGTCGCCCAGGGCGCCGTGGGCGCCCAACAAGAGATCGCGGTGCAGCTGGCCGATCTATTGGGGATCGCGCAATGGCGGGCCCGCAAAGGCGTCTATGTGGTGCCGGTCGGCAATCTTTATTTTGTCCCATGGGGGGCCTTGGGTACGGATTATTTTGTTACTGTCCTGCCCATGGGCGGCTGGCTGAACCGGCCACCGGCGCCCAGCACCATGAGTGGCCCGGCCACTGTGTTGGGCGATCCAAATTATTTTGGCCAACTGGCCCAACTGCCGGGCGCGCGGGTGGAAGCAACGACGATTGCCGGGTTTTACAGCGTCATGCCGTTATTGGGCGATGGCGCCACCGAGGCGGCCCTGCGCAAGGCTATCGGAACTGGTATCGGGGTATTGCATCTGGCCACCCATGGCAGTTTCGATGCCGATAATCCCCTGAATTCAGAGATCATATTGTCGGGCCAGGACAAGGTGCGGCGGCTAACGGCGGCACGCCTGTTCGAAGCGCCGCTGCGGGCCGGTCTGGTTGTCTTGTCGGCCTGCGAGACCGGCGTGGGCCGCGCCGTGGCGGGTGACGATTTTTTAGGCCTGACACGCAGTTTTTATCTAGGCGGCGCCCGCACTGTGCTCAATAGTTTATGGCCGGTGGAAGACAAGGGCACCCAGGCCTTCATGACCCGGTTTCACGCCTTGGCTCGAAACGGCGACTATGGCGCGGCCTGGCTGGGCGCCCGCGACCAGGTGAAACAACAAGGTTATGCCCCCTCCGTCTATGGCGCTTTCACCCTGGGCGGGGCTGCCCGGCGCTAGACCCGTTTCGATATTCATCGAACCAGGTCTAGCTTTACGCGCTCACGCTTGTGCGCCAAAGCGCGCCGCTCCGCGGGGGCGGCGCAGGGGCGCCGGGCCGCCGTCACGGCCTGGATAGCGTATTTCAAAATCGAAAACGGTCTAACCTCTCATTCCTTGCCAATTCATCCCGGCACTGGGGTATAGTTGGGAAAACATGATCCAAGGATGAGGGAAAAATGGAATTACGCAGCTTTGGCAAGACCGATTTAGAGGTTTCCGTGTTGGGATTCGGCGGCGCGCCCGTTGGCTTCCTGGAAACGGAACAGAACGAAGTCGCCGAGATTCTCAATAATTTGCTGGATCAGGGTGTCAATCTGATCGATACGGCTGCCGGCTACGATGGTTCCGAGGAGATGATCGGCAAGACGATCAGCCATCGCCGGGACGAATTTATTTTGGTGTCGAAATGCGGCCGGGCGATGGATGATCTTGCAGGCGAGGCATGGTCGGCGGCGGTGATCGAAAATACCGTTGAGCGCGCCCTGCGGCGATTAAAGACCGATCATCTGGATGTGATGCTTTTGCATTCCTGTGATCTGGAAACCTTGCAAAAGGGCGAGGCCATTGCGGCGCTGGTCAAGGCGCGGGATGCCGGCAAGATCCGTTTTCTGGGCTATGCCGGGGACAACGAGGCGGCGGCCTATGCCACCGGGCTGGCTGACGTGGCGGTCATCGAAACCTCGATCAATATGTGTGATCAGGCCAACATCGACGATGTGCTGACCCTGTGCCAGCAGAATAACGTGGGTGTCATCTCCAAACGCTCCATCGCCAATGCCGCCTGGAAGGGCGCCGCGCAGCAAAGGGGTATGTACGTGAACTACGCCGAGACCTATGCACAGCGGCTGGCGCAAATGGCGATCACACCGGAAGACCTGGGCTTTCCCGGCGAGGCCGCGCAGGCCTGGCCCGAAATCGCCCTGCGCTTTACCCTGGCACAGCCGGGCTTGAGTACGGCGATTATCGGCACCACCAAAGCCAGCCATGTCACGACCAATCTGGCCGCTGCCGCCAAAGGCCCGCTGCCGGCAAACAGCGTCAACGAACTGCGTGCGGCATTTCAACGGGCCGAGGCCGCCTCGGGTGAAAAATGGCTGGGGCAGCAATAGACCATGGCACATCTCATCGAGGCCCGGCCGGATAACATACATTGGGGCTATTTCGAGGCGGCCCGCCCCGCCGTGGCGGAAATCGCCTCTGGCGAGCGGGTCACGTTTCATACGGTTTCGGGCGCGGCCAATGTAACGCCCGCCGACGGCGGCCCCTTTACCGTTGCCCCCGAACAGCGCGCGATCCACGCTCAGGTGACGCGGCAAATGCTGCCCGGACATATCCTGACCGGCCCGGTCGCGGTGCGCGGCGCCCAACCGGGCATGGTGCTGGAAATCCGCATCATCGATATCGAATTGGGCGCTGATTGGGGTTGGAATGTGATCCGGCCCGGCGCCGGCGCCCTGCCCGACGATTTCACTGAAAACCAGCTGTTTCATATTGGTTTGGACGCAAAGCGCCAGATCGGCACCCTGCCCTGGGGTCAGGAGGTGCCACTGGCACCGTTTTTCGGTGTGATGGGTGTTGCCCCCCCGCCCGAGCGCGGCACCTTAACTTCGATCATACCGGGCGATTTTGGCGGCAATCTGGACCTGAAGGAACTGCTCCCCGGCAGTATCCTGTACCTGCCCGTATTTGTCGAAGGCGCGCTGTTTTCCGTCGGCGATGGTCACGCGGCACAGGGCAATGGCGAGGTTTGCGTGACGGCAATTGAAACGGGCCTGAACGGTACCTTCGAGTTGATCGTCCGCAAAGACCTCCATTTCACCATGCCACGGGCGGAAACCCCAACCCATCACATCACCCTAGGCATCGACCCGGATTTGGACGAAGCCGCCCGCCAGGCCCTGCGCGAGATGATTACCTTGATCTGCGAGCGGACGCCGCTATCCCGCGCGGAAGCCTATGCGCTGTGTTCCATCTGTTGCGATCTGAACGTGACGCAATTGGTCAACCAGCACAAAGGCGTGCATGCCATGCTGTCCAAGGAGCGGTTGAAATAAACGCAGCCAGAGCGCATTCGAAGAAAATGCGCTCTGAATCTTAAAAGTAGAGCAATTGAACCAATCACTTAAGTCGCGAAAGCGACTTCAGTTAATTGAAAATTGCGCTACCCCTTCAAGGCCTTGATGCCGGCGGTCAAGCCGTCTCCCAACAGGCCCATATCGTGGTTATAGGAGATCATGCGGTAGCCACGGTTCAGGAGATCCTGGCCCCATTCCAGGGTCGGCGCCATGCCGCCCGCCGCTTTGCCGACTTTGGCGGCGGCTTCGACGATTTTGTCGATGCCGCGCTGCAAATCCGGGTGATCGAACTGGCCGGGAATACCCAGGGACAAGGACAGGTCCGCATGGCCCAGATGGGCCGCGTCGATGCCGTCGACGGCCATGATTTCGTCGATGTTGTCCAGGCCCGCCTTGGTTTCGATCAGGGCCAGGGTAAACGTACGCGCCATGGCGGCGGCGGCCTTATCAGCCATCTCGCCGCCCGTGTAATCATCATGGGCGCCGCCAAACACGGCGCCGCGCACACCGCTGGGCGGATAGCGCGTCCAACTAACCAACTCGCGCGCTTCCTCGGCACTGCCCACCATCTGATACAGCAGGCCAAAGGCGCCCACATCAAGCAGACGGGCGGTAAAATTATAAGCCTTGCCGGGTGGGCGGACCAGGGGAACCAGGCCAACGGCGGCACAGAGCGCGAATTGCGTCTTCATGTCTTCGATGGTGAAGCCGCTGTGTTCCAGGTCATAGAGCGCGAAGTCGGCGCCGGAATTGGCCAGAATGCGCGGCAGGCCAGGGCTCAAAAATTCGAAAATCATGGTGCCGTAAACAGTTTCGCCGGCAGCCAGCTTGGTCTTCACGGGATTGGATCGCATGGGCATCTCTTTCCTTAAAAGGGCGCCGTCTCAAACGATGAATTCAAGGACGGAATCGAAAGCCGGCTGGCGCACCACCACCCGGTCCGCCTCGTCGATCGTGGGTACCGGGTTCGCCATACCGGCCACGATACCGCGAATTTTATCCAGGCTATCGCTGCGAAAGACCAGTGCGCCAAAGAATGAACTGCGCCCCGCCATGGGCGAGGCCAGGGCGCCATAGCGTTCGCCATAGGCCGCCGGGGTCATAACGCTGATGTGGCCGCCCTTATACGCCACGCCGAGGCTGTCGCCCGCGCCGTCTACCTTTGAATGCAGCAGCCGGGCGAAATTTTCCGCTTCCTGTTGATGGTCCGTGGAGGCAACAACGAATTCCGAAATCGACTGGGCACCGTTACCATGGTTTTGCCATTCCGGTCGCCAGACCAGTTCCGGCGTCCCATGCTCGCAATAATAGACCCGGCCGCCGGGGAAAATACCGGGACGCACGGCAACAGTTCTGAAAGCGGCATCGGCCTCGCCATCAGCCAGTTTCACCGGTCGGGTAAAGGCTTTGGGCGGATCGCCGGCCATATCCAGGGCCTGCAAATGCGCGAATGTCTCATCCACGTCCGGGGTCTTGAAGACCAGACCGTTGATGCCGAACGGCGCTTCCGCCACATCGGCACGGGGGTTCTCCATACCCGGCGGCAAGCCGATCAGTTCCAGATAATCGGTACCCAACATCATCAAATGATTGATCGAGCCCAGTGAATGATAGCCTCGATCCGTCAGGAAAAACCCCAGGTCGGCAAACAGCCCCTGGGCCCGGTCCATATCAAAGCGAACGTTGATAACCGTATGATCCAATTGCGCCTGTTCCGCCATGTCCTATCCTCCCAAAGTTTTTAGCCAACCAATGTTGCGTAGGTGCCCCGGCCAATGGCCACCAGGGACTGCTGTTCGTTCAGAACATCAATATCGACAATGGTCACCGTCCGCCCGGTCCGGCGCACCTTTGCCACCGCCACCAGGGCATCGCCCACGGCGGGCTTCAGATAATCGATGCGGATATTGATGGTTGGGACGCCACCGCCCAGCAACATGCCAATGGCGAAATCACCCACCGTATCAATGAACGAGGCGATGGGACCGCCATGAAACTGCTTGGTGCCCATGGCGCGCTCCAGGCCGGGGTTCATGGGCATCCTGACCGTCAATTCAGATGCCTGGTAATCCATGGACAGCACCACCAGCCCCAAGGTCGCGATGAATGGTGAATTGTCAAAGCGCGCCTGGATCTGTTCCTGGCTCAAACGTTCGGGTGTTTCATTCATGGCCGGCATCCTTAAGGCGTGAGCACGACTTTGCCAAAGACCACCCGGTCTTCCAGCAGGCGAAAGGCCTCGTTGACCTCTTCCAGGGGCAGGGTCTTGTCGATCACCGGCTTCAACGAGCCATCGCCCAGCAGATCAAGCAAGGTCACCAGATCCTCGCGCAGCCAGCCGTTGGCGCCCAGCACCTTCAACTCGTAAGACCAGATAAACCGTAGATCCTCGGCCGGGTCATAGCCGGCGGTCGCGCCACAGGTCAGCACCTTGCCGCCCCGGTGCAAGACCCGCAATCCCTTTACCCAGGTATCGCCACCGGTGAAATTCACCACCACATCAACGCCGTCTTCATAACGGCGCCGGTGCGGCTTGCCGAATTTTTCCCAGACCGCCTTCATGAAATCTTCTTCGACGTAGTTAATCAGATGATCCGCGCCGATGCCGGCCAGACGGTCCAGCTTGTCCTGGTTGGAGGCGCAGGCAATAACCTCGCAGCCGACCCGCTTGGCCAGTTGCACGGCGCAGGTCCCCACCCCGCCCGAGGCGCCCAGGATCAAGACCTTATCGCCGGGCTGAACATCGCCGATGGTGTACATCATGCGCAACGCCGTGCCATAGGCCACGGGCAGACACGAGGCGGCCTGGTAGGACACGTTGTCGGGCAGATGCACCAGATGGTGGCTGGGCACCTTGCAATATTCCGCCAGCCCGCCGTGCCACATTTCGCCGATCAGGCCACCGGGACCAACCCGGTCCACCGGGTCGATCATCACCCGGTCGCCAACCTTCCAATCGGTGATATCCGCGCCGACCTCGACAATTTCACCGGAGAAATCCAGCCCCATGATACAGGGCATGGGCACTTTGATACCGGGCATGCCATTGCGGGTGAAGATGTCGTGATAATTGAGCGAGGTCGCGCCCACCTTGACGATGACATCCTCGGCACCCGGTTGCGGGTCCGGAAAATTTTGCTCGATCCGGATTGACCCCGGACCGCCGTGTTCACTGATAACCGCCGCTTTCAAATTCGCTCCTCGTCCCTTCCCGTGGCGCCATGGCCAGGGGTTCGGATCCCATCTAAATTCAGGTTGATGCTTGCCGCCAAATTTCCCGCCCGCGGGTTTCCAGGCCCTTGCGATCTATCTTGCCCGGACCGGCCAGGGGTAGTTCGTCCATGAAAATAACCATGCGGGGGTGCTGAAAGGCCGGTGCATTGGCCAGGGCATGTTGCTTGATCTCGTCCTCGTTGACACTCGAGCCGGGCCGCCGCACGACAAAGGCGATGGGTTTTTCGCCCTTGATCTCGTCGGGCACGGGCACGACACAGCTTTGTTCCACATCCGCATGCCCGACCAGAATGCTTTCGACCTGACCGGGATAGATATTCTCGCCGCCGCAGACGAACATATCGTCATCCCGGCCAATAAAATAGTAGGCGCCATCCGGTTCGCGGCGAAAAACATCGCCGGAATTGTACCAGCCATCCGGCGTAATTACTTCGGCGCTCTTTTCCGGCAGGTTGAGATAGCCCGTGGTATTGGCAGGCGTGCGCTGCCAACAGACGCCTTCATCAGCCTCGTTGCCGTCCTGGTCGATCAATTTGACATCAACGCCGGGCATCAATCGCCCCACGGACAGGGCGGGGACCGGTTTGCCCCCCGCCGCGCCAAACACCATGGGGCCGGCTTCCGTGGTGCCATAGCCGTTCATGACGTTGGCGTTGGGGAATATTTCCTCCACCCGCGCCCATAGTTTGGGCGAGACCGGGGCAGATCCCATGCGCACGATGGAGACCGAGGACAGATCCAAACTGGCGACCAGGTCCTCTTCCATGAAGGCCATGGCCAGCATGGTGGGAACCGAGGTGATCCAGGTGCATTTGAAACGCGCAATCGCCTCCAGGTAATGCCGGGCATCGAATTCCGGCAGGATCACGGTGGAGGTGGAGGCCGCATGGCCAAACAGACAGGTACACAGCGCGTTCATGTGATACATCGGCGCCGCGATCAACAGGCGGTGATGGGTAAAGGGCCAGGCGGCCATGCGCCCGCGCAAGGCCCACAAATGCCCCTTATGGGTCAAAGGCACGCCCTTGGGCCGGCCGGAGGAGCCGGAGGTGTAGAGCACCATGGCGACTTCGTCGTCCCTGGGCCGCACGGTCTCGAACGGGCCCCGGTCCAGTAGTGCTGCAAAGCCCTGATCGCCGGCATCGTCAAAATCCGTCAACGGTATATCCGTGGCAATGCCACCCCGGCGCGGGCTGTCGCAGAAAATATGCTTGGCGGCGGAATCGCCCAGAACGAAGTCGATCAATTCGCCGGGAAATCTGTAACTGATCGGCACGGCGATCATGCCGGCCCGCAAAATGCCCAGATAGGCGATCAGATATTCCGCCCGGTTGGCCGATAACATCGCCACCGCATCGCCCCGGACCAGGCCCCGGCCCCGCAAACCGCGGGCACAGGCATTGGCAAGATCGTCGACCTCCCCGTGACTGTATTCGCGGGGCGCATTCCAGTCCTGGCAATCGATCAACGCCAGATTATCGCCCCCCAACTGCGGATCGAAAAGGGCGCCAAGATTATACGCGGTGATCATAATTATATTACTGAAGTCTATTGTCTGCGGGAGCGAAACACTAAGTGCCCCCTGCCGTCCAAGTCAAGGCAGGGACCGTTGCGGTCATGGCAGTCATTCCAGTTATGGCCGCGCGGGCGCCGTCCCCACCTTTACAATACCGCTTTGCACGACGAACATGGCGGCAACAATTATTGCGATGCCGGGCAAGGTCATCGCCGATGGCAGGCCCTTGCCCAGAGCCCATTCAATGGCCAGGACGAACAGCGGCGTCAAATAGTTATAGCTCATCACCCGGGTCGGCCCCAGGTGCAGGGTCGCGTGCTGTATGATGAAAAAGCTGATAATGGTGGTAAACATGGCCAGATAGGCGATGCCGGCCAGCACGCCGGGCTCTACCGCCAGCCAATCGGTCCGGAACAGCGCCACGTTGTTCAACAGCAACAGCCAGACGGTCCCCATCGCCATGGTCCAGAATGCCATTACGGCGGCCGGCTCGTCCCGGCGAAAGCGCTGAACCAGGGGGGTGTAGAGCCCCATGGCAAACAGCCCGGCCAGGAAGATCAGGTCGCCCTTGTTGACGGCAAGGCTGAGGAACAGGTCCAGATCGCCGCGGAACACGACCCAAAGCGCGCCCACGGCGCCAAGGATCAGCGCCACCAGACGATGCCTTCCCAGCCGTTCCCGAACCAGGACCGCGGCATACAGAGCCGCGATGCCCGGCAGAACCGTAAAGAGTGCCGCCGCGTTCAGGGCGGAGGTCAGGCGCAGGGCCGCGAACATGCACCAGAAGAACACGACGAGGCTGCCCGCGATCGCCGCATAACCGGCCAGCGCCTTGGCGGAGGGGATAGCTATGCCATGGCGCCAGGCAACATATGGCGCGAACAGCAGGGTCGCCAGCGCGAAACGCACCAGGGTCAAAAGCTCGGGCGGCAGGCCATGGGTGATGGCGGCGCCGACGGGAAACGAGGTCGCGACCAGGGCGCGCGCCAGCAACACCTGTCCGTGCACCCGCATCAGGGGCGCCTGTCCGGGCCTCGCTATTATTTGCGGCATGTTCATGGCCGCCAAGTATCGATGATTGGCCGGCAATAAGCCATGCGGACGTGCGCCAGCAGGCAAACGCTGGCGCCTTTCCCTTGGCAGCGGCGGCCATAATCCATTACCGTCCCCTATGTTTGTGTATTGATTGGAGAGTTTGATGCAATTTGGCTGGCTTACCCTGGCGCTTTCCCCCTCGGGGGATGAAGACGCCGCCCGTATCCATCAACAGATCGAACAGGTTTGTTATGCCGAAGAGCTGGGCTTTAGTGACGTCTGGCTGACGGAACATTATTTCACCGGCGAGAGCGTCTATAATGACGCGGTAGTGTTCGCCGCCGCACTGGCCATGCGCACGGAACGTATCCGCATTGGTTTCGCGGTGGTGCAGATGCCCTTTCACCATCCCGTGCGCCTGGCCACGCAACTGGCCCTGTTGGATAATCTTTCCAAGGGGCGCATCGACGTGGGCGTGGGCAAGGGTACCATCTACAACGAATATGAATTCGTCGGCCATGGCCTGCGCAGCGATGACAGCCGCGAGCGCATGGAAGAGGCCGTCGATATCCTGGAGCAGGCATGGCGGGGGGCCTGGACCGAAGCGCCGCTCACCTACAACGGTAAGTTTCACCAGGTGGAGATACCGCAGCTGCGCCCCCGGCCCTATCAACAGCCCGGTCCGCCCCTGTGGCGCAGCGTTATTTCGCCGAATTCATTTACCGAATGCGGCCGCAAGGGCATCCCCATATTGACGGCGCGGCTGGGGGTAGAACGCATCAAGGAGCGCTGGGCGACCTATGCGGCGGGTCTGGAAGAGGGCGGCCATGACGAGGCCACCCGCGCCCGGCTGATGGCGCAGATCGCGCTATGGCGTAACGTCTATGTCGCCGAGAGCGATGCTCAGGCGGAGGACGAGCTGTCGCAGCTGCTTCTCGATACGCGCAGGCACATGCTGCACGTGCGCGAGATGTATAACCCCAAGGATTTCGTGATCGATCCCATGATGCTCAATCCCTGGACCGACCCGACGGTCGGTGAAGGCGAGTCGCTGGCCTATACCCTGGAAACCGGCTGCCTATACGGCTCGCCCCGGCGGGTGGGCGAGCAGGTGGCCGAACTGCGGGACGCCGGCGTGCAGCATCTGCTCTGCCAGACCGGCTTTGGTGATATGAGCCAGGAACAAAACCTCGAATCCATGCGGCGCTTCGGCGAACAGGTGATGCCGGCGTTTAACTAGAGTAGTTCCGGGCATTTCCAGATTGACAGGAAAGGTCTTAAGATTGGTGGTTCCGCAATCGTTTAGGAGTGCGTTGAAATGGCCATGACGATCAGACAGGTCGGTCCGTGTTTCGCGGGCGAGGTCGATGGGATCGATTTGATGCAGCCGCTGTCCCGCGAAGACGCGGCGGCCATCCATGCGGGAATGGATCAATACGCCGTTCTGGTGTTTCGCGAACAAGCATTGGAAGACGGCCAGCAGATGGCGTTCACCCAATCTTTGGGCGGTATCGAGCATGCCATTGGCACCTCCCTGCGCGGTCCCAACGAGAACCGGCTGCCCACCACTTTCGCCGACGTCTCCAATCTTGATAAGGAAAACAAACCATTTGCCCGCGAGGACCGGCGCCGCCTGTTCGCCATTGGCAATCAATTGTGGCACTCCGACAGTTCTTTCAAGGAGACCCCGGCGAAGTACTCATTGCTGAACGCCCACGCTATCCCATCAAAGGGCGGCAATACGGAATTCGCCGATATGCGGGCCGCCTATGATGCCCTGGACGATGAGACCAAGGCGCGGGCCGAGGGGCAGATCTGCGAACATTCACAAGTCTATTCGCGGGGCAAAATTGGCTTCACGGATTTCACCGACGAGGAGCGGGCGCGGTTTGCCCCCGTGCGCCAGGTATTGCTCCGCACCCACCCGGTGACGGGCCGCAAATCGCTTTACCTGTCATCCCATGCGGGCAGCATCGTCGGGTGGCCGGTGCCCGAGGCCAGCATATTTCTGCGCGACCTGGCTGAACACGCCACGCAACGGGAATTTGTCTACGCCCATGAATGGCGGGTCGGTGATCTGGTGATCTGGGACAATCGGCAAACCATGCACCGCGCGCGGCCGTTTCCAGCGGAGGAGCCGCGCGATATGCGGCGTACCACGCTGGCCGGCGACGGCCCCACCGTGCCTTAGAGCAGTTCCGGGTTAGAAAACCTGTTATCCGGGTTAGACAACCTGTTAATGGCCGCCACCGCCGCCGCCGACGTCACCGGATGAGTCGCTATCATCCGGATCCCCCAGGCCTGGATCTTCAGGGGCTGCTGCCGCCTGACTGACTTGCACACTATTGCCGGCGGCACCTACGGTGGCGCCTTGCCCGGCGGTAACCGTTGCCGCGGCACCGCCATTCACCGGCGTGACGACCACAGCACCCTCTGCCACCGCGACCTGCGTCGCGCCGTCCTCGGCAACAACGACTGTGAAATCCGTGCCGCGTATGCCGATGTGGCTGGTCGGCGTTCTCAAGCTGACGCCTTGCTTCTGGATCTTGCCGGTGATGAACCGAAAGACGCCCCGCGACATTGAAGCGACCAGCTCCCCGGCGTTGGTTTCCGCGTTGTAGACGAATTTGTCCAGAGTAACCGTCGTCGCGGAGCCTAAACGCAGGTCTGTATCGTCGCGAAACAATATGTGCAGGGCGCCCTGACTGATGGTTTCAACGACTTCCTGCGCAAAGACGGCATCATCGAGATAAATCGGCTTGCGATCGGCGCCCGGCGGACGGCCATAGGCGTATTCGACGACGGCATTTACGGCGCCGATACTGTCCGCCGCCTGGGCGCCGGCCGGAAAGATCAGCACAGCCAAAAGAAGCAGACCCCCTATCAGAGGTCCCGTAGATAAATTGCGAAGATAATTTTGCATCATATTAGCGCTTCCTTTAGCTCAGGCATCTGAGAGTTATTGAAATCCCGCACGCCAAACTGGTGCGGTGGTCACGCACCAACTTGCACCGTCCCGAGACTTTCATCCACACCAATTACGTCGCCGTAAAATGACTACGGCGAATATAGGTCGTGCGATTTAAGAGTCCGTAAGGACTTGTTGGGCTGGTTTCCCGCCCATCTTCCTGGCGGGATGAATTTGTTTTCTCTGATGCCGCATATTTTGGCTTTTGATTGCTGAATTAATATCAAATGCGTTGCGGTGAATTTCCGCTTGTGATTTCACATAATAATATTACTGTAACTAAATTAACACAATTACGCTGCGTCGGCTTGGCGAAGGTGGGGGATTCAAATGAAAATTTTAGCTGCGATTAGTCTCATCGTCATCTGCATTGGGTTTGGAGCAACGGCAATGGCATGCCCGGCAGGGCAGGTGCCATGCGGGGACAATTCCTGCTGCCGCTAACCTGCTGCCGGTAAATGGCGATTTAAAAATTCCATTCTTGATTGGTAAGGCTCTCACTCAAATGGAGTAGTTCCATGCTGAAAGTGCTTCAAGGTCTTGTTCCATCAACAAAGAAGGCTGGCTTGGCGGTCGGTATGTCTGTGTTGATTTTCCTGATTGTGTCACTGGGCGTATTGCTAAGTGATGTCACACGGGATGACGTGACAACGCTTCACAACGGACTTGACGGCACAAAATTTGCGAATGCGGAAGTGGGCTCGTTCTTTGAAGTTTCGACGGATCGGGTACTTGGGCCTCTGTGTGAAGAGGTGTTTTCTAACAATGATCAGAGGCTACGGATTCAATCTAAAATCGTGACTGTAATCAACAAACTTGGAGAGACGCTTCCGCTGCTTACCGCATTGACGAACGCGGTGTCTGATCCGCCGGATAATAAGAATAATGGACCCAAAATTTCCAATATCCTGAGTTTGCCGGTAATTGAAAATTCCGTGACGTCGGCGACGCTGTGGGAGTATTCTCGGAATATAATGAATAACAAAGGCGGTAAATGCAGAAAGTATATTGATACGCGAACGAAATTTAGAGAAGTTAGAATTTGCCCTGTCTCTCGTGTCTGGAAGAACAAGGGTGGCGAAACTGAAGCGGTCTTCTTTGATTCATATGCGATTAATGGGTGCCCCGGCAATGATCCATCCTGCACCGATAAATGCCCGCAATTTGCCACTGAACAGTTCTGGACGACAGTAAAAATACAATTTGATCTGCTCGAATCCCGACACAACTAGAACAGTTTCAGAACTGCGCTAAGCCGCCGCGACCTGCACACGGGTATCGTTGTAACAGGCGCCTTCGGACAGATCGGCCTTGGTGGTGGGGGCCAGGGCGGAGACGGTCTGGCCGTTGGTCGTGGTCCGCATCCAGGCACCCTTGTATGACAGCAATACGCCCCTGGCCACGCTGTCGGTGATTTTCAAAGGCAGGAAGACTTCGCCAAGGCCGTTGAAGACGCGCACCTGTTGGCCGTCCGCAAGGCCACGGCTGCCCGCGTCATCGGGATGCATTTCCAGGGTCGGTGTGGGGTCGGACTTGCTCAGACCGCCGAACATGGAATTGGTTCGCCAATTTGACGACGGCGTCAACAAGGCAAAGGGATAGGTGCCGGCGGTATCCTCGTCTTCCGCCAAGGTTTGGAAACGGGGCAACGGGGCCGCGAAGTTTTCCTCCAGATAGGCTGATTTCAACTCTATCCTACCGCTTTTGGTGGTTGGTTTGTATTCATAGCCAATCCGCGGCCCAGGGGTGGCCATGGATAACACCGTCCCCGTCGGCAATTCGCTGGGCCGCACGCCGCCCAGACGAGGATCGTCGCCGTCAATGGCATCGTCTATCAGTTGCGCATCGCTGGCCTGGAAAATCGGATCGTTGAAGCCAAAACGCCGGGCCAGACGGCGGAAGATTTCCGTATTGGGCAAGGCCTCGCCGACCGGTTCGATGACCGGCGCGGCCCGTTGCAGATATTGCTGACCATAGGCGCAGAATATATCGTCATGTTCGAAATGGCTGGCCGCCGGCAGCACCACATCAGCGTAGGCCGCCGAGTCCGTCAGGGCGATATCCACCACCACGGTAAAGACATCTTCGCGGGCCAGGCCGCGCCGCATGGTGTTCTGATCGGGGTGCACCACCAACGGATTATGGTTGTAGATCACCAGCCCACGGATCGGCGGGTCGATATCGTCATCGGCCAGATGTCGGCCCACATCGATGATGTTCAAGGTGCGCGTCCCCTCGGGGATCAAATCCGGGCGCTGCAAACGTTTCGGGGTCTTGGGGAATAGAGTGCCCGCGCCACCGATCAGACCGCCGGCGGGATGGCTAAACTTGCCGGTCAGGGCCGGCAGGGCAAAGATCGCACGCAGACCGGCGCCGCCGTTGCGGTTCCGCTCCAAACCGTTGCCCGAGGCGATCACCGCCGGCTCCGCCGCATGATACATTGCGGCCAGGGTTAGAATGTCCTCGGCCGGAACACCGGTGATCCCGGCGGCCCGTTCGATGCTGAATTGGCGCGCTTCGGCCATGAAGTCTTCGGCGCCCTCGACCGCATCCGCGATGAATGCGGCATCGAATGCGCCGCGCCTCTCCAATTCCGCCGCCAGGGCAAAGGCCAGCACCACGTCGGTACCGGGCCGGGGTGCCAGATGCAAATCCGCCTGCTCCGCCACCTTGATCCGCTTGGGATCCACCACCACCACCTTGCCGCCGCGGTCCCGGATACGCTGGATCACGGGCGCCAGGTGCAGGTTGGAAAAGGTGACATTGTTGCCCCAGACCACGATCAACTGGGCGCTTTCCACGTCCTCCATCTGGGCCCCCGCGATGGAGCCAAAGGTGCCCAGCCAGGCCTCCGTCTTGATGCCGCCGCACAAGGGCCGGCGCGACAGGATCGAGGCGCCCATTTGATGGAAGAAGCGCAGATCCATGGAGCCCATGGCCAACAGACCGTGGGGGCCGGCGTAATTCAACGGCAGAATGGTTTGCCGACCGTGTTTCGCAATGGCTTCCTGAAACCTGTCATGGATTAAATCCAGCGCCTCTTCCCACGAAATCGCCTCGAAACGGCCCTCGCCCTTGGGGCCGACGCGCTTCAGGGGCCGGGTCAGGCGGTTGGCGCCATGGACAAATTCCGGGTAAAGCTTGGAAACCTTGCCGCAGATCGCGCCTTGGGTCAGCGGATTGACGTTGGAGCCGCGCACCTTGCTGATCTTGCCGTCTTCCACGGTGACGTCCAGGGAACAGGTATCGGGACAATCCAGGGGGCAGACACTCGCCATTTGCTGGGCCAAAAGAGACACTCCTTAATCGCATGCTGGATCGGAGGCTGACCATCTTCCAAAAGTGGCTGGAATAAAAGAGCCATTTCAGACTATTTTATAGGGCCAATTTATGAGACTGCGGAGCAGCCGAAAATTGCGTCAGATTGAAGCAGCAGGCAGGATCGGCAAATTCGGGCTGTTTGATCGCGGCGATTGGTGAAACAATTCCCCTGATGATACCGGATACCGATGCCGGATACCGGCGGCACGCACGGCGCCCCGCGCCGATAAAGGAGGCAGTCCATGACGAAGAAAATCAGCCATATAGGCATTCTAGTGCACGACGCGGACGCCGCCGTCACGCACTGGACGGAAGCGTTCGGTTTCAAGAGGTTCGAGGACCGCAGGATCGAGGTTGAAGGTATCCGCAGCGTTTTCATTTCCGTCGGCGGAAGCTGGGACGAAATGGTCATCGAGATCATGGAGCCCTTGGACAAATCGAACATGGAGAACGCCTTGTCCCGGCGCCTGGCCAAGGTTGGCGAAGGCTTTTACCACATCTGCCTGGAAGTCGATGATGTGGAGGGCAGCGGCAAGGCGTTGCGCGACCGCGGCATGACCGTGTTGATGCGCGATCCGACCGAACCCGGCGCCTCGCCCCGATGGCTGGTCCACCCCAAGGACGCCAACGGCGTCATGGTTGAGGCCCTCAAGCGCTAGAGCAGAGGCGGTGGCAGAAGCGGGGGCGGGGCAGCCCCGCCTACAACTTGGCATACAGCGCGAATAACCGTTCCCAATGACGCTCGGCGGCGTCTCTGTCGTAAACCTTGCGGTCCGGAAAGGCGAAGCCGTGATGCACGCCCGGTTGGATTTCGATCTCGCCCGGCGCGCCCGCCGCCTCGAACAACCGGCGCAATTCGTCGACCATGTCGAGAGGTGCGAGGGCATCATGTTCGGCACACGAGATATAGATCTCGCCCTTGACCTGGGCAAAGGTCAGATGCGGGCTTTCCTCGGCGTCATTAACCAGCCAGGTGCCGTAAAACGAGGCGGCGGCCTTGACCCGGTCGGGATAGCGCGCGGCGGCGGCCAGGGCATAGGGGCCGCTCATGCAATAGCCGTGCGCACCCACCGGCCCCGCCTTGGCCATATCCTGGCCGTCCACATAGGCCAGCATGGCACCGACATCCTCCATCACCGGGGGAATGGTCATCTTGGTGCGGACGGCGCGCATGGCGGTGTGGTCATCGCTGCCCGCCTCCAGCACCGTCGGCCCATACATGGTGTCCCGGCCGGCCCGATAGTACAGATTGGGCAGCAGCACATAGTAACCCACCGTCGCCAGGCGCCGCGCCATGTCGCGCAGTTCCTCGCGGATGCCCGGCGCATCCATCAGCAGAAATATCGCCGGATATGGCCCACCCCGTTCGGGATGGCAGACAAAGGTCTCCATCGCGCCGTCTTTGGTGGTGATATCCAATGTCGCTTCAATCATTTTGCCGGCTCCCCATTTTTTTTATGCTGGCGTGACTATATGGTAAAACGGATTTTCAATGGCATACTATGACCCGACAATAAATTGGGAAGGGTACGACCATGGCGCATACCGATGACTGGCTGGCACTGACAACGGAAGCGACCCTGGAACCGGATTTGCCGATCTGCGATCCCCATCACCACCTTTGGGATGCGAGCATTGATCCCGCCGCGCAATTCCGCAACGATCAGGTGGAAAGCCGCTATCTGCTGGATGAATGGCTGGCCGATATTAACAGCGGCCATAATGTGGTCTCGACCATTTTCATCGAATGCGGCTCCATGTACCGGGCCGATGGCCCCGCTGCCATGCGGCCGGTGGGCGAGACGGAATTCGTCAACGGCATCGCCGCCATGAGCGCCTCGGGCCTGTATGGCCCCGCCCGCGTTGCCGCCGGTATCGTCGGCTTGGCTAATCTGAATTTGGGCGCCGGCGTCAGGGAGGTGCTGGAGGCTCATATCACCCTGGGCGGCGGGCGCTTTCGCGGCATTCGCCATGCCGCCGCCTGGGACGCCAGCGATGAAATTCGCAATTCCCACACCAAACCGACCCCGGGCATGCTGGCGGACCCCACCTTCCGTGAAGGCTTCGCCCAACTGGCGCCCCTGGAGATGACGTTCGAGGCCTGGTGCTATCACACCCAGATCCGGGAGATGACGGATCTGGCCCGGGCTTTCCCCGACACCACGATGATTTTGAACCATTTCGGCGGGCCCATCGGGATCGGTCCCTATACCGGCAAACGCGAGGAAATTCTGGCCCAGTGGCGCCTCGATATTGATGAACTGGCGAAATGCCCCAACGTGGTGGCGAAGCTGGGCGGCATTAATATGAAGGTCAATGGCTATGACTGGGATTTACAGGCCCAGCCCCCCGGCAGCGAGGCGCTGGCCGCCGCGACGCGGGTCTATTACGACCATTGCATGGACCGTTTCGGGGTGGAGCGGTGCATGTTCGAATCTAATTTCCCGGTGGACAAGCGGACCTGCAGCTACAACGTGCTGTGGAATACCTTCAAACGCATCGCGTCGGGTTGTTCGGCAGGGGAAAAAGCCTCTCTTTTCCACGACACCGCCGCGCGGGTCTATCGGGTCAATGACTAATCAGTATCGGATGAAAGCATGACCGAGAAAATTGCGGTAATTGGCATGGGCCAGATGGGCTCCGCCATGGCCCGGCGGTTGAGCGAGTCCCAGCGGGACGTGATGGGTTACGACATCAACGAAACCGTGCGCCAAAACCTGGCGGCGCAGGGCGTGAATATGGCCGATAGTCTGGCCGCCGCCCTGGCCGGGCGCACCACCGTCCTAACCTCGCTGCCAGACCCGAAAGCCGTGCACGAGGCCTGGCTGGGGACCGGCGGCATCGCCGCCCTGGCCGAACCGGGCAGTTTGCTGGTGGAATTGAGCACCATCGATCCCGATACCATGAAAGCCGTGGGCGGTCAGGCGACAGCGCTGGGCCACGCGGTTCTGGACTGCCCGGTCAGCGGCAGCCCGAACGAGGCCGGCACCGGCAAGTTGGTATTATTGGTGGGTGGCGAGGCAGCGGTACTGGAACGCGCCGGGCCTTTGTTTGATATTCTGGGACAGACCTGGCAGCACACCGGTGCGGTCGGCACCGCCAAGGTGGTCAAAATCGTCAACAATATGATGTCCATGGGCAACGTCCTGGTCGCCTCGGAGGCATTTGCCCTGGGCGTCGCCGCCGGCGTCGATCAGCAAAGGCTGTTCGAGGTGATCTCCGTCTCCGGCGGCCGCTCGCACCATTTCACCAAACGTTTCCCCAACGCCCTGAAGGACGATTTCGCCCCTGGCTTCAAGATGGAACTGGGCGAAAAGGACCTCTCCCTGGGCATCGATCTGGGCCGCGCCATGAAAATGCCCACCCCCACCGCCTCCCTGGCCCGCGAGATGTACGCCCTGGCCCTGGCCGAAGGCTACAGGGGTCAGGATATCGTCGCGTTGATGGACATGTACCGCCAATGGGCCAAGGGCCGCGGGACGTCAGAAGAATAACGCCTGGGTCCATGGCGCCCCGTAAACAACAGGCTAATTCGCGGCGTAAAAGGCCAGTTTATTGCCGTCCAGGTCGCGTGCGTACGCAAAGGTCATGCCGCCGCCGCCCCTCGGGCCGACTTCGCCTTCATCGCGGCCGCCCAATGCCAACGCCTTGGCATGAAGTTTCGCCACGGTTTCGGCATCGTCCACCATAAGAGCCACCATGGTGCCGTTGCCAGCGCTGGCGGGCTGGCCGTCAAAGGGCTTGATAACGCCAAGCATGGCGGCGCCCGCCTTGCTCGACCACAGCACCAGACGTTCGTTCGGGACAATTTTCTTCAGCCCCAGATCGGCAAACAGGGCATCGTAAAATGCCGTGGCTTTTTCGAGATCGTTGGTTCCAAGGGTGGTGTAGCCGATCATGGTTCAGGTATCCTTTGTGATTGAATGAGGCGATTTGCATTGGAATATGACGAATAAATCCGCTCAGGTCTGGTTTTTTTGCTGCCGCTAAGCTTCCATCAGAATTGGCAGGGCCTGGGCATAGGCGGCCTCGGCCAGGGTCTTGATTTCAGGCAAGGTGCGGCTGCCGATGGGGTGCTCGACCATGATGAAGGGATAATCGGGCAGACCCAGCATGCGGGCAATGTTCCTGACCGTCACCTCGAACGGTTCGGTACAGACAACAACCGCACGCTTGCCTAGTTGTTCGAAGCTGATGCCGTCATGCAAACTGCACGTTGAGCAACTGCCTCAATCTCCCAGACCGGTAATCAGGAAATCCACGTCATTTGCGGCCGCCTGCAATGTTTTGCCGGGTGCGGGCGCCGAGGCATTGCTCTTTGAGAAGATCGGTAGAATGATGCAGCCATGGCGCTGTTCGAACAGCGCCGCGGTCTCCCGCAGCATGTTGGTGGCGTTTAGCTTACCATTCTCCAACAGCCCGATGGTCTTGCCCTCCAGGTCCGGCAACGGCGCTGCGCGGGCATAATTCCGCTCCGGCCCCGTTACGGTAGGGTCATAGAGTTGCATGTTTCTCCTCCAATCATTGTTCTTGCTGCTGTCATGGCAGCAATTAGTCGCAATCAATGCAGACGCCAATGGGCTTCGACTGCATGATCGAGCTGCGGCCGCGACTCCAGGACGGGATAAAGCACGAGTGGCCCCCGGCATCGCCGCCGCCCATGACCACCAGAATATCGTCCGGGCTTAATCCCCGGTGCATCTTGCCGGCCTCCACCAGGGGGCTGCCGCCGCCCTCTTCGTGCTGTTTATCGTACTCGCGCTGCCTATATTTGCCGACCGACTGCATACCTTTGACCGTGCGGGTCGCTTGGCAGAAAAGGAATTCCCGCACTTGTTTCTTGCTCCAGCCGGTAGAGGCAATAACCCGGACATGCTCCGGCGACAGCACGACAACCGATTGGCCAAGCGTAATACAGCCATAATTGGCCATCGCGTCGGCAATGGAGCCCAGGACCTGCTCCGGTGTGTTGCCGCCGTGGTTTTCCACATTGCAAAAACCACCACCCGCGAACACGGTCACGCTGCTGACGCCTGGGGGATAGTCCAGATCTTCGACCAGCAGGGGCCAGGGATTGCCCCGCGACCGCTCGGCGATACAAAAGCTGAACTTGCCGGGATTGCCCTGGGTCGATTTGTCGGATACGCCCGGGATCATCCGGAACACATTCATTAGGATCAGGCGCACGGCACGGCCGATGGTGGCGTTGGCGCGGTTACCGGGGCCGAACAGGTTCACATCGGCATTCATGCCGATATCGTCGATCACAGGTCCGCTGACCACCAGCAAGGGCGCCGAGCCCCCCGTACTGGCGGTCGAGCCATGAAAATTGAAGCCCGGTTCGTTCATCGCCTCGATCGCCGCAACGACGACGGGGAAGAATTCCGGCTTGCAGCCGGCCATGACCGCATTCACCGCCGCCGCGTGCGCTGTGCATTCAAATCCCGTGGCCGGATGGGCCGCCAGCACGGTTTCCGGCGGCCGCCCCTCAAACAACAGCATCGCCTCGACGCGCTGCACGTCCGGCGGAACAACCGGCAAGCCGTCGGTCCAGCCTTGCTCGTAGCAATAGTCGATAGCGGCCAACAGATCGTCCTCGACCTCATGGATCCGGGCTGTCGCGTGCGCCATGGCATATCTCCCAACGTTGCGTCCCTGGCAGGCAGAATACACCTTGGCCAAATTCAGTGGGCAAAATTTATAAAGGTGCAAATCCAGCGGCTTTGCCCGATCATATGGCAGCAATGGGTCGAAATCGACGTTGTATCCTCGGAAAGGAGTTCTCGTGAGCATAACCGTCACACCAATCACCGGCGCCCTGGGGGCGGAAATTGGTGGGGTGAACGTCGCCGAAGACCTGGATGACGGCACCGTCGCGGCGATCCGCCAGGCCCTGCTGGATCATGGCGTGATCTTTTTCCGGGACCAGACCCTGGACGTGGAAAGCCACAAGGCGTTCACCCGGCGCTTTGGCGAATTGTTCGTGCATCCCAACTTTCAGTTCGGCCAGGAAAATCCAGAGATGGTGTATGTGCGCCGGGAACCGGGTGACGCAAAGGTCGTGGGCGGGGATTGGCATGCGGACACCACCATGATGGCCACGCCGCCCATGGCTGCGATCCTGTACGCCATGGAAGTGCCCGCGGTAGGCGGTGATACCCTGTTCGCCAATCAATACCTGGCCTACGAGGCATTGTCCGATGGCATGAAGCGGCTATTGGCGCCGCTGCGCGCGGTGCATAACGACAGCCGCGTCGCCGGGCCCCAGGCAGGACTTAACGCCCAGCGCGCCAGTCAGATACGCGAGGACGATGCCTGGCGAAAGACCGAAAGCATCCATCCGGTGGTGCGCAGCCACCCCGAAACCGGCCGGAAACATCTGTTCGTGAACCGGGTGTATGTGCACAATTTCGAGGGCATGACCGTGGCCGAGAGCCAGCCGCTGCTGGATTATCTATATGCGCACGCGGTCCGGCCCGAATTTACCTGCCGCTTTCGCTGGCGGCCCGGCTCCATCGCCTTTTGGGATAACCGCTGCGTCCTGCACCTGGCGGTGCATGACAACCACGACGACGCCCGCCACATGCGGCGCACCCAAATCGCCTAATATCCATAGGCGAAGTTTATTTTGGACGTATCTAGTGGGAGGGCTGGATCGTATCCTGTCCGGACAAAATCGGCCGACACCGTTTTAAACTTTTAAATCAGAAGACTGACCATGGTGAAAGATATCAAACACATTCACAGCTATTACTCGCCGAATGATTTGTATAACAAAATCATTGCGGGGCTTAACAAACTTGGCAAGGATTTGTCGCAGGTCACACTGGATGATCTTCAGCCCGTGGATGAATTTCATATCCGTGGCGATACCGCGACCAAAGAACTGATTAAACTTTCCGGTTTTACGCCAGACATGCATATCCTGGATGTGGGCTGCGGCATCGGCGGTTCCACACGTCGTTTGTCACATGAAACAGGTTGTCGCGTAACCGGTATAGATTTGAGCGATGAATACATTGATACCGCGCAACGATTGACACAATTGCTCAACATGCAGGAACGGGTAACGTTCCATGCGGCCAGTGCGCTGGCACTGCCGTTTGACGACAATGCCTTTGACGGCGTCTGGTCGCTGCAGATGAACATGAATGTCGATGATAAGCTGTCCTGGCTAAAGGAAACCTATCGTGTTCTCAAACCCGGTGGGCGGGCGGTTTTGTATGAAGTATGCGGCAATAAAAATACGCCGCTGTATTTTCCGGTGCCATGGGCGCAGGACAGTTCCATGAGTTTTCTGGTGCCGCCGGAATCCTTCCGCGATGTCATAACATCCGCCGGTTTTGATATCACTGTCTGGAATGACAAGACCGGCCTTGCACGGCAGGCCTTTGCACAAGTGAAGGCGCCTGTGGGCGAGCTGAACCTGCCGGTACTGGGCGTCTATCTGCTGGTGGGTAACGATATCAGCACCAAGGCCTATAATCTGCATCGTAATCTTGATGAAGAACGCGTCAGCCTGATCGAGACCGTAGCGGTAAAACCTGATTTTTAAAGCCGCTAGAGCGGTTCGTACCGCGTAATTGACCGGTCGCGATGTCTTGTCGTCCGGGTTCAAGTTTGCGACGATGCACGCACGAATGCGACGAGGTCGATTGGCGTGTCGCGCGAAGCAGCGTTAATTTGCGCGATACCGTTACCATGCGCACCGTGGCCACGAAATACACCACGCACCAAATACACCACGCACTGGGGAGATCCGACTATGCCGATATACGAAAACGGTCCCGTGAAGATTCATTACGAGGAGGCCGGCTCCGGCTTTCCGCTGCTGGTCATTCCCGGCGGCGGTCTAAATGCGACCATAGCCGGGCTCGCTAACCATGCCTTCAATCCGCTGGAGGAATTCAGCGACACCTATCGCGTCGTCGCGCTGGACATACGCAACGCCAATGGCGGCAAGACGGAGGGCCCGCTCGAAATCGAACGGACCTGGGACGGCTTCGTCGACGACCAGCTCGGCCTGATGGACCATCTCGGCATCGACCGGTTCATGGTGATGGGCTTCTGCATCGGCGGTCCGATGATCTGGAACCTGCTGAAACAAGCAGGCGACCGGGTCGTCGCCGCCACGCTGGTGCACCCGAGCGGGTTTACCTCCAGCCATCCCGACATCTACTATAACAACAACATCAACGGCTGGGCGCCCGCGTTCATTAAGCGGCGGCCCGAGATCACCATGGAGATGGCCTCGGAATTCCTCAACAACATGTACACAAAGCGGGCGGATTTCGTGTTCACCGTCGACCGCGACTTCGTTCGGAATTGCCAGACACCGGTGCTGGTCCTGCCGGACGACATACCGGCGCACCCCTATGCGACGGCGATGGAGACGGCGCTGCTGGCGCCGAACGCGCAGGTCAGCCTCTATCCCTGGAAAGAGAACGACCGAAAGATCGCGCTCGCCTTGCGCCACATCCGCGGCTTCATGGCGACGAACGCCCCCGCAGTCTAGAGCAATTCGTCCAGAAACGCCCGCAACGTCGCGCTGCATTCGCCGGCGTGGGAGAACGGCAGTCCATGGCGGGCATGGGGGAAAATCCGCAGCCGCGCATTGGGCAGCAGCGCATGCAGATCCGCCATGATGGGCACCGGGATGAACGGAGAGGAATCCGGGTGCATCAGCAGAGTCGGCAGCACAACGTCAGGTAATTGTTGGCTCTGGTCCGTACCCACGAGTGTTTTCAACAGAGCCAGTACGGTGGCCGGGTCGGCGCTGGCCTGTTGCGCGCGGTACCAGGCCGATACCGGTTCCGCCAGGGCGCCGTCGAAAAACCGATGGGTCATCATGCGGTCGGACCAGGCGGCCATGCCCTCGCCCTCGATCAACTCGTGCCAGAAATCCAGGTTCTGGATTGTGCCGCCCATATGGGCGCCGTTGCTGACGGTCAGGCTCAACAGGCGGCCGGGATGTTCGATCGCGGTTTGCAGGGCCACGGTGCCGCCGACGGATTCTCCCACCAAATGAAACCTGGCGCAATCAATCCTGTCCGCCAGGGCGATGACATCGCTCACCATGGCCTGGATGGTGATAGCGCCATCGCCCGGCTGAGACTGCCCATGGCCGGGCAGATCAAACGCGGCCAGGCGATAACGGTCCAGCAAGGCGGGCATCCAGCCCTGCCAACAGCGCCAGTTGGCGCCGACGCCGTGATGGAAAATGATCGTCTCCGGCGCCTCGACCCACGGCGCCGTCTGATCGATAATTTCGTAGTGCAGGCGATGTGCGCCGGTATTCAGGTCTGGCATTGTTAGGCGTCTCCGTCGGTTTCCATGGGCAGGCTATGATCGTTGGCCCATTCCGATAGGGAATTGTCGTAAATACCCACATCGTCATGGCCCAGCAGGACCAGAGCGAAGGCATCCGCCGTGGCCGCGATACCGCCGCCGCAATAGGTCAGCACTTTTTGCTCCATGCCGATCCTGGCCTCGGCGAACTTGCCGCGCAGGGCGGCTGCATCCAGAAAGGTATTGCTCTCGCGGTCCACTAAATCCAGTCCCGGCAGACAGACACTGCCCGCAATCCGGCCCGGCCGGCCATAATGGGTTTTTGAGGTGCCCGCGTGCTGGGCCTGGGTCAGGGCATTGACCACCACGGCGCCCTCGTCAGCCAGCGCGTCCAGCACCGCGTCCCTTGCCACGATGCGGCCGGGCTGGGCCCGGGCGGTAAAAGAGGCGGCGGCGTACTGGCAGGCAGCCGTATTAGTGGGGCGCCCCTCGGCCTGCCATTTTTGCATGCCGCCATTCAGGACGGCGGCATTTTCGAAGCCAAAGGCGTACAGCATCCACCAGATGCGCGTGGCCCACCACATGGTCCCGCCGCTGTACAGCACGATGCGGAAATCATCACCCAGGCCTTTTGCGCCCACGGCGGCGGCAAAAGCCTCCGCGCCGGGGGTAGTGAAGCGAAAGGCGCCGGCGGGATCGGACAATTCACCCTGCAGGTCCAAATAGCCGGCGCCGGGAATATGGCCGGCCTGGTAATCCGCCAGACCGCTTTCAACAGTGAAAACCTTGTCCGGATCGGGCCTTAAATGGGTTGTGCAATCGAAAATCCGCACCTTCGGATCATCCAGATGATCCGCCAGCCAGTCCGTTTCCACCAAAATTTCCGGTCGCGCGTAGTCGTTCATGGCTCGCCTCCCCTGCTATTAACGCTTAGCATAGCGCAACAGGGAGGACGGGACATGAAGATTTGCATTATCGGCGCGGGCGCCATGGGGGGGCTGTACGGCGGCCGTCTGGTACTGGCGGGAAAAGACGTCCAATTCATTGAAATCCGCCAGGCGGCGGTGGATGCCCTGAACAATGGCAGTTACCTATATGACGGCATTGATGGCGAACACCGCATCAAGGCGCCCGCCGCCACCACCGCCGATGCGCTGCCCCCCCATGGCGCCCGGGCCGATATCGCCTTTATCCATACAGACAGCAACAATACCCGCGCAGCGGGGGAGCACGCCAAGGCGGTGCTGAAGCCCGAGGGCTGGGCCGTCACCTTTCAAAACGGCGTCGGCAATGTGGAAACCCTGTGCGAGGTATTGGGGGCCGAACGGGTGGTTGGCGGCATCAGCTATCACAGCGCCGCCTCGCCCAAGGCGGGACATGCCACCCATACCAACGCCAACAAGACCTGGATCGGCGAGTTGGGCGGCGGCGGCAGTGAACGGGTGGAACAACTGCGCGATCTATTGGCCGAGGCGAAGTTCGATCCGCACATCGCAGAGGACATCCAATCGGTGATCTGGACCAAGTTCATGCTGAATTGCGCCGTCAATCCCCTGTGCGCCATCACCGGCCTGCGCTCGGGCGAGGTTGGCGGGGATGCGTCGGCCATGCAAATGCAGGAATTGGTATTGGATGAAACCCTGGCGGTGATCGCCGCCAAGGGCATCGCCCTGACCGATCCCGACCCCAAGGCCTCCATCAAGAAAATTCTGGGCCGGGCCTTTAACAAGCCTTCCATGTTGCAGCATATGGAAGCGGGCCTGCGCACGGAGATCGATAGCCTGAACGGCGCCGTGGTGCGCGAGGGCGCCGCCCTTGGCATCCCCACCCCCTACAATCACGCCCTGACCATGCTGATCAAGGCCCGCAACGCCAACATGATCCGGCAAATGCACGAACCGCCCATCGATTACGCGGCGTTGGAGGCGGCGGCGAAGGCGAAATCCTGACGCGCCAAAATCGCGCAAGCAATCAGAGACCATTGGTATAAGAGGAAACCCATGTCCGACGAGCATCTCGCCTATCTCGCGCCAGGTCCCACCGTGGAAAGCGGGCATCCCGACATCGTGGCCTTTGCCACGGCCGCCGCCGGGGATGCCGCGACACCGAAGCAGACGGCGATCGCGCTGTATTATGCGGTGCGCGACGATATCCGCTACAACCCCTATATCTCGGCGATCGAGGTCGAGGCCTTCCGTGCGACCAAAACATTGGCGGATAAGGAAGGCTATTGCGTGGCCAAGGCGATACTGTTGGCCGCCGCCTGCCGGGCCCTTGGCGTGCCCGCCCGCCTTGGTTTCGCCGACGTGCGCAACCACCTATCAACGGAAAAGATGCGCCAGCGCATGAAAACAGATCTGTTCTATTGGCATGGCTATACCTCCATCTATCTAGACGGCAAATGGGTGAAAGCAACGCCTGCCTTCAACATCGGGCTGTGCGAAAAATTCGGCCTGAAGCCGCTTGAGTTCGACGGCGAGGAAGACTCGATTTATCATACGATCGATGTGTCCGGCAGCCGGCACATGGAATACCTGAATTACCGCGGCGAGTTCGCCGAACCGCCGCTGGCCGAAATTTACGCAACCTTTATGCGCGAGTATCCCCATTGGCGCGACCGAAGCGCCGCGTCCATCGGCGATTTCGAGGCGGAAGTAGAAGCGGAAACCAGCACCGCCTGAGGCGGCGCGGTGACTCAAAAACTCTAGAGCGCATTCGAAGAAAATGCGCTCAGACTCTTAAAAATAGGACAATTGAACCAATCACTTAAGTCGCGATAGCGACTTCAAATAATTGAAAATTTCTCTAACTAAATACGGCGACGAAATCGCATTTTACCTGGGACGGGCCGGCTTCGGTTAGGGATTGGGTATGGCGGGCCGGACGGGAATTCTCGTCCGGGAACATTTTTTCCCATTCTTCGTTCAGCGCGCCGCGCCCGGTGGCCGGATCCCTGATCCAGAAGGTGATCTTGAGAATATCGTCCGGCGAGCCGCCCGCCGCTTCCACCGCGCTGCGCACATGGCTGAAGATATTGACGATCTGCTGGTCCAATTCGTCGGGCATCTTATTGCTGGCCGGATCGCGGCCGGCGATCACGCTGGACATCATGATGTTGCCGATCCGGCTGGCGCCCGGAATCGGGTTGGCGTGGCTGAAACCGGGGAATTCGATGCTTTGACGCTTAGACATGCGCAACTAACCTCCACTGCGGAATAGTATTTAATCGTTGCCCACGGCACCAAATACTGGATTATCCTGGGTCTCGTCGACCAGGGCTTCCGGGCCTTCGTTGGGCAACGGGCGCACCCAGTTCAGGGCCGCATCGATGTCACCGCCCCATACCTCGCGGGGCAACTCGTACAACAGTTCGACGCCATAGCCGTTGGGGTCGTGGATATACAGGCTGTGGGTCATGCCATGATCAACCCGGCGGTCGAACTTGACCCCCTTGCTCTGTAAAAAGGCGAGCTGTTGCAGCCAGGCCTCGCGGCTTGGCAGCGTGATGGCGATATGATTGACCGCGATGGGCATGCCGAACATGCTCCAGTCGGCGGGCGGTTCCGGCAGTGCCGTATTTTCAACCAGGGCCACATCGTGGTGATTGTCCAGGCCGTCATGATCACCGCTGTAAAAGCGCATCTTCGGCGGGTTTGGCCGCGCCGCCGTGGCGTGCAGTTCGCCCACCTGATTGAAGCCCAGGATTTCGGTCCAGAACTGGTGGGATTCTTCCAGGTTCCGGACGTTAAGCACTAGGTGGTTCAGGCCGGACGGCGTCACCGCCTTATGCGGCACGGCCCCGGCTTCGGATTTTGCGTCTGTCATTTGCATATCCCCTGATCGTGAGTTCGTCGGCAATGATGGGGACTGTAACGGCGGTAGCGGATCGCTGCACCCCAGCAATTACGCGGCCCCATCCCCACGGCCACTGTCCGCGCCGTCATGCTATACCGGCAAATTACAACTTGTCGAGCCGGCATCGAGGTTCACGTACCGTACGTTTCCATGATCACGGAGCAAGATCCCGTTGCATCGAAAGCCTATTCAGAAATCTCGCCGAAACGTTCCATGATGCGGCGGCGCAGATCGTCGCGGACCTGGCGGTAGGCATCCAGCATAACCTCGCGGCTGCCATCGATGCCGGTTGGGTCCAGGCTGGGCCAGTATTCCAGATCGACGGCCATGGTGCGGGTCAATTCCACCGCCTTGTGCTGGGCCTCGGGCGTCAGGCTGATGACCAGATCGAACCCGGTGCCCTGTAGATCATCAAAGGTCTTGGCGTCATGCTGGGAAATGTCGATGTCTATCTCGGCCATGGCCGCGATGGCGAAACCATCGACACTGCCCTGGCGCACCCCGGCGGAATCGAAAAAGATCCCGTCACCGAACAGATGCCGGCCCAGTCCCGCCGCCATGGGCGAGCGCACTGAGTTAAAATTACAGGCAAACAGCACACTGCCGGGCCGCCGCGACATTGCCATCAAGTCCTGATCTGCAAAATGCAGACAAGAGTGAACAGGCGCCGGGCGGTTTCGTTGTCGACCACCACCTTGCCATCCAGGCGTTCGCGTAACAAATCCGAGCCTTCGTTGTGCAAACCCCGCCGGCCCATGTCGATGGCCTCGATCTTGGAGGGCGAGGCGGATTTGATGGCCTGAAAATAACTTTCACAAATGGTGAAATAGTCGCGGATAATGCGGCGAAACGGCGTCAATGGCAGCAAAATGCGGGTCAGGGGCGCATCGCTCTCGTCGTGGATATCCAGGGCCAGGCGGTTTTCCTCCATGCCCATGAGGAGGTGGTAGGGACCGGTAAAATCACCGACCGGCTGAAAGCTGTTGGCCTCCAGCAAGTCATAGATCGCCACCCGGCGTTCATGTTCAATATCGGCCGAGCGGCGGATAACCGTGCGCTCATCCAAAGTAATATGGGCGATGCGGTGTGGGTTGGACACAGCCCCGCGCTAGTCCTGCTGGTCCTGGCGGTCCTGGCGTTGCAGGCGCACGGAGATGGCGCGGGCATGGGCCGATAATCCTTCGGCCTCGGCCAGGATGATGGCATCGGGCCCCAAATGGGCCAGACCGGCGGCATCGCAGCGGATGATCGAACTGCGCTTCATGAAATCCAGCACCGACAGGCCGGAACTGAAACGCGCGCCGCGGGCGGTGGGCAGCACATGGTTCGGCCCGGCGATATAATCGCCAATGGGTTCGGGGGTATGGGCGCCCAAAAATATCGAACCCGCGTTGCGCACGCGAGCCAGCATGCCCTCGTAATCAGCCAGGGCGATGGCCAGATGTTCCGGCGCGATACGATCTACCAGCCCGGCCGCTTCTTCCCAGTCCCGCACGATAATAACACTGCCATACCGGTCCCAGCTGGCAGCCGCGATCTCGGCCCGCGACAAGGTGCGCAGATGCGCCGCCACGGCGGCCACCACCTGGTCGGCAAAATCAGCATCGTCGGTCATCAGAATGGCCTGCGCCGCGCTGTCATGTTCCGCCTGCGACAATAGATCGGCGGCAATCCAGGATGGGTTGTTGTCTCTATCCGCCAGCACCAGAATTTCCGATGGCCCGGCAATCATTTCTATGCCGACGGTGCCAAAGACCTGCCGTTTCGCCGCCGCCACATAGGCATTGCCCGGACCGACGATTTTGTCGACTGCCGGGATTTGCTGGGTGCCATAGGCCAGGGCGGCAATGGCCTGGGCCCCGCCCATGCGGTAAATCTCGTCCACCCCGGCGATCCGCGCCGCCGCCAGGACCAGGGGACTAAGCTGCCCGTCGGGGGTCGGCACGGCCATGGCCAGGCGCGGCACGCCGGCCACCTTGGCCGGGACCGCATTCATCAACACCGACGAAGGGTAGGCGGCCAGGCCGCCAGGCACATACAGCCCCACGGCGGCCACGGCGGTCCAACGGTGTCCCAGTTCGATGCCGTTGGCGTCGGTGTAGCGGTCGTCCCGGGGCAGCTGTCGTTGGTGATAGGCGGTAATGCGGTCATGGGCATGGCGGAGGGCCTTGATCTGTTCCCCAGGCACGCTTTCCATGGCGCGGTCCATCTCCGCCACGGGCAGGCGCAGATCCGCCGCGCCATAGTCAACCCGGTCGAATTTCCGGGTATAATCCAGCACGGCGTCATCGCCCCGGCATTGCACCTGGGCCAAAATCTCTGCGACGCTTTGATTTACGTCCACGGCTGTTTCGCGCTTGTCAGCCAGAAAGGCCGCGAAACCGGCCTGAAAATCCGCTGCCCGGCTATCCAGTCTAAGGTTCTGGGACTTACGCTGCTTATCGGGCATCGAGCGCGCCTTGAAAACGTTCGATCCAGCCGGCCAGATGCTCCGGCCTGGTCTTGGCGGCGGCCCGGTTGACGATTAGCCGCGAAGTGACCTCGGCAATGCGCTCTACTTCCACCAGGCCATTGGCGCGCAGGGTTGCACCGCTACTGACCAGATCGACGATGCGGCGGCACAGGCCTAGGCTGGGCGCCAATTCCATGGCGCCGTTCAGGTGAATACACTCGGCCTGTACCCCACGGGCGGCGAAATGGCGGCGCGTGATACCAGGATATTTGGTGGCGACGCGAATATGGCTCCAGCGCCCCGGATTATCCTCAGCCAGCAACGCCACGGGTTCCGCCACCGCCATGTAGCAACGGCCGATGTCCAGATCCAGGGGGGCGTAGATTTCCGGATATTGGAATTCCATCAAGACATCGTTGCCGGCAATGCCCATGTGCGCCGCGCCGAAAGCCACGAAGGTGGCGACATCGAAACTGCGCACCCGGACGATATCCAAATCCGGCATGTTGGTGGTAAACCGCAACAGCCGCGAGTCGGGATCGTCGAAGGCCGCTTCCGGTTCGATCCCGGCGCGGCGCAACAGCGGCATCGCTTCCTTCAGGATACGGCCCTTGGGCAGGGCAATGATCAGTTTCTGGGGCATCTCTAAACTCTCTCGTCGTCCAGGCCATGGTCTGGCCGGCTGGGCGTTGGCCAACCCTGATCAATATCGGCGAGGCTGCAGGTCACCGCCTCTGCCTCCAGCAGGATAGAGCCTCCGCCGCCAAATTGCAGTTTCACGGCGACGCCATAGTCCGCTTCCGCGCAGGTGATCGCCAGCAATGGCAATAGACCGGCCCTGTCCGTCATGTCGATACCTTGCGCGCGGACCCGCAGAACATCGTCGAAATGCACGCCGCAACGCACGCGCAAACCACCCTCGTCACCCATTTTGTCGGCCAATTCCCAACGAAAGCGGGTCGCCACCATGGCGAAGCGGCGCAGACGCGGGATATAGGCCATATCATCGATGCGGGCGATAGCATCCTGCAGACAAGTGGAGATGACCTCCAGATCAGCCGCTTCCTCAGCTTTCAGACGTAAAAGTGAATTGATCATGTCCCGCGCACCGCTCCTTCAGAGCGCATTCGAAGAAAATGCGCTCAGACTCTTAAAGATAGAGCAATTGAACCAATTACTTAAGTCGCGAAAGCGACTCTAGTTAATTGAAAATTGCTCTAGTCGACCAGCCGCACGATATCCGCGCCACAGTCCGAAAGTTTTTCCTCCAACCGCTCGTACCCACGGTCCAGATGATAGACCCGGCTGATCACGGTCTCGCCCGCCGCCGCCAAACCGGCCAGCACCAGGGACACCGAGGCGCGCAAATCCGTCGCCATCACCGGCGCCCCATGCAGGCCGCCGCCAACCGATCCCGCCGGTCCGCCACGGCCACGAACCATGGCGTTGGCGCCCTTGACCGTAATATCGGCCCCCATGCGCATCAGCTCCGGCACATGCTGAAAACGATTTTCGAAGATCGTTTCGGTGATCATGGCGGCACCATTCGCCGTCGCCAACAGGGCCATCAACTGGGCCTGCAGATCGGTGGGGAAACCGGGATAGGGCGCTGTCGTGACATTAATACCGCTCAGACCGTCGCTGCCGGCGCTGACCAGAACGCCGCAATCGGTTGGCTGCATGCGCACATTGGCACGGGCCAGGGCGGCCGCCACGGCCTCCATCAACTCCCACCGGGCGCCCAGCAATTCGACCTCGCCGCCGGTTATGGCCGCGGCCATGGCATAGGTTGCCGCCTCGATCCGGTCGGGCAGTACGGCATAGTCCGCGCCCGACAATTTTTCGACGCCCTGGATCCGCAGGGTATCGCTGCCGATCCCCTCGATCCGGGCCCCCATGCTGTTCAGGCAATTGGCCAGATCGCCGATTTCGGGTTCCCTGGCGGCGTTCTCCAACACCACTTCGCCCTTGGCCAGGGTGGCCGCCATCAGCAGATTTTCCGTTGCGCCGACGGATACCTGGGGAAATACCACCACACCGCCCTGCAACCCCTGGGGCGCCCGGGCTAGGATATAGCCATCATCCAGTTCAATTTCCGCGCCCAGGGCTTCCAGGCCGCCGATATGCATATCCACGGGCCGGGTGCCAATGGCGCAGCCGCCCGGCAGGGAAACCCGCGCCTGGCCGCAACGGGCCAGCAAGGGGCCCAGCACCAGGACCGAGGCACGCATCTTGCGCACAATGTCATAGGGCGCCTCGGTCGAGCTGATATCGTGGGTCCGCAGCGCCAGGACATGCCCCATGTGGCCGCCGCCGGGATGTTCCCCGGCCATGGACAATTCGGTGCCGTGCTGGGCCAACAGATGGGTCATGGTCGCGATATCCGCCAGATGCGGCAGATTGCGCAGGACCAAGGTCTCCTCGGTCAGCAAACTGGCCGCCATCAAGGGCAGGGCCGCGTTCTTGGCCCCGCTGATGGCAATCTTGCCGTGCAACGGCCGGCCACCGCGTATGCGTATCCTATCCATCTGTGTCCTAACGGCCCCGGCAACCTAGTCTTTGGGGCCTTTGGGGCATTTACAACCATGCCCGCGCTCTATGTTCCGCAGTTGGCTGGGGTTCTATCCTATCCCGCCCGGCCTGGAAACCGGCGTTTTCCCGAAATCATCGGGATGGCGCCACCATGCCGCCGGTCAATTCGATCCCTATATAGCTGAACCAATTGCCATTTCAATTGCGGCAATGATAGGGCGGCCAGAGCAGCTTCGGGATATTCTATTCCCCATCCGCCCGATCAGGCGGGCCGGATAGGCCGACAGCGTCGGTTTTTTCCGCTCCTACAGGCGTATTGGCGACCGTCTGTTGCTGCTTGCGGCGGCGCAAATTGTCGCGCAACGCCTGGGCCAGCCGCTGTTGCCGCAGGTCAGCCGCCGATTTTAGGGGTGATTGTGATTTATTTTCCGTCATGACCGTATCGGTCTCATATCCCGCTTGCCCTGGCAAGGGCACTTGTGGCAGTTTGCCGGACCGTTGCCAGGGTGGCAAGACATGGTCTTAGGCCACGCCGTCAAACCGCCAGGGCACCCGGCCCACATAGCTCAGGGGTAGAGCACTCCCTTGGTAAGGGAGAGGTCGAAAGTTCGAATCTTTCTGTGGGCACCATTTCCCCGCCGGCAGCGGTCTTATTCGATGGCGCCCCAGGGGCAGATGCCCTGAGCGATAGCGCCAAACGCGGCGGCGGCGCTTTGAGAAACCATGTTTTGGCAATACAGGCTTTGCACGCCTTATCCCGGCTCTCCCGTCAGGCGCGACGGCGCCGGAATATTGCACCGGGCGGCAGCCTGGCCCGGGCGGGCGATGGGGGTCAGGGGCAGGACCAGCCAGACGCCTTCGCGTGTCCGTGCCGTTACCGCCTGCAATACGGCGATGGGATTGTGCCTGTGCCGGGATGGGGTTTTCAGCGATAGGCAGGTCAGGGTCAGAATTTCCCCCGGATGCATGAAGTTCCGCATGCGGTCATCGGGGAAATAGCCCGGCGCCAAAACCTCGGCCGGGCGGTCCGTGGTGCTGTAGGCCCAGTGCGAGGCCCGGCTGTTACCGGCCACGCACATCAGGTTGGAGGCATCATAGGGCAAATTCGGATCCTTCCGCCGATCACAGCCCGTATATATACCTTATCGTATAAATAAATACAAGAAATATTGGAACTAGCGTATATTTAGCGGCCCGCCCCGGCCACCCTCGCGACCACATTCACGGCCACCTTCACGACTTTGTGGCTATCGGTAGACCCTGTGTGCGCCGACGATCAGATGCATGGCGGCAACCTCTTCGGGGACAAACCGCACCTCCTTGGGGGGATTATACTGCTCCAATATAATGGCCCGCTGGGTTCGCCGCCGCAGCAATTTGATAAAGGCCCGGTCATCGGTGGTTTGCACGACAACGTAATCGTTCGGTTGCACGGGGATGTTCGGGTCGACCTCGATTATTTCACGCGGTTCATAGCGCGGCCGCATTGAGGAATTATGCACGATCAGGGCATAGGCGTTGGTCACCCCGACCAAATTCGCCGGCCGGCCCGCAAAGCCTGTAATTGTGCCATTATCCAGGAATGTACCGTCTTCCCCCGCCTCGGCATGGCCGAGGATTGGTAAATCCTGTACCCGGCCGGGCGGACCGGGGATTTCCGTTGCGATCAGATGATCGGACACGCCCGGCGCCGGCCAGGGCGCCTCGCCCGCCGATGCCGCAGCGGCGCCCGATTGTCCACTTAGGGCGGCGATGGCGCGGGATTGCTCCCGGTCCGGCCCCTGCTTGCCCGCCTCCCAACGGGAGACGGTCGCCTGGGTCGTCCCCAGGGACGCCGCGAACTGCGCCTGTGTCTGCCGCCGTTCCCGACGCAGCCCGCGCACGGTAACTGCCCAATCAACCATAATATATAAGATAAAGCATTTTTATACGGATGCAAATACGAAATAGAATAATTTTCTTGTATTTTATACGTTAGCGTATATTATATTGCCCATGACAGACCCCACCACCCCTATAGATGATCCCTTAGACGATCCTCTAGATGAGCGCCCGGGCGCCGGCAAATCGGCGCGCCCGGCGGCCCAACAGATCGCCGGCTGCCGCTGGATCGACGGCGATGTACAGACCCCGGCGTGGCGCTATTGCCAGGCACCGCGATTGCCCGGCCGGTCTTATTGTGCAGCACACCATGTGCGCAGCATCAATCCCGATGCTGACCGGCAATTCACGGCGGAACTGGCGGAATGCGAGCTTTACTTAGGCGATCTGCCGCCCCCGGAAGACGCGTTGGACGACGAATTGGATGGGGCATAGATGATGGGCGACGGGGAACAGCCCAAATCCCCCGGCGGCAAGGGGACAAATCGCCGCCGCGCGAGCCGGCGGCAGGCGCAACGGGGCCGTCTGCAACTAAGTGGCAATGGCGGGCCGACCAATTTGCGCCTGCAGCATCACCCCTTGGGGGAGGACAGCCCCGCCCTGGTGCGCGCCGATATTGCTGCCGAGGACGGACGCGGGCCCGTTACCTATGCCCTGCGCGCGCCCGATACGATCGACGCGCTGGTGAACAAGGGCCGCATCGACCACCGGGCGGCGGCGGGCGCCCGTAAGTTCGAGGGCATTTTTCAGCGCGCCAGCCTGAACGGTCTGGTCAACCGGGATATCCGCGTAACACCGGGTGCCTTTAACCCTGGGGGTGGCGAGCCGCACCGCATTCTGGCCGCCCGCGACGAGGTCTGGAGCGCCATACGCGCCCTGGGCGGCATCGGCACGCCCGGCGCCAATGTGGTCTGGGATGTCCTGGGCCTGGGCATGACCATCAAGGCCCATGCGGAGCGTTGCCAGTTTGGCAACGGCCGCTCTCTCAACCCCATGACCGCCACCGGCATTCTGGTGCAATCCTGTTTCACCCTGGCTGCGTATTATGGCACGTAACCCTATGGGAAAGGGCCGGCAAGTGCGCTAGTTTCACCCTACCATGCTCAGATGGGACGGGCATTGGGAGTGCAGTAGGGGAGCGCAAGAATGGTGGTGCGGATCGATCCGGTAATCCTGTCAGGTGGTTCGGGCACCCGGTTATGGCCCCTGTCACGGGCCGCGTACCCCAAGCAACTTTTACCCCTGACCGACAGCCACAGCATGTTGCAGGCCACGGTATTGCGGATCTCGGACCCGGCCCGGTTTAATCCCCCGACCCTGATCTGCAATGACGAACACCGCTTTATCGTAGCCGAACAATTGCGCGCCATTGCTGTCGAGCCCGCGGATATCGTGTTGGAACCCATGGGCAGGAATACCGCCCCCGCCGCCACGGTGGCTGCCCTGCTGGCAGCGGCCCGGGCGCCGGATGCGATGATCCTGATACTGCCCTCCGACCACAGCATCGCCGACACGCCTGCTTTTCTGGCGGTGATCGACACCGCCGCACAGGCCGCACAAGGGGGGGCGCTGGTCACCTTTGGCATCACGCCCACGTCGCCTGAAACCGGCTATGGCTATATCAAGCGCGGCGCGGCTCTGCCGGGCCTTGATTGCTGCCACAAAGTTGCTGAATTCGTTGAAAAACCCGAACGGGACAAGGCCGAGGCGATGCTGGCGGCGGGCGGCTTTGATTGGAACAGCGGGATGTTCCTGTTCCAGGCCGGGCACCTGTTGGCGGAGATGGAACGTCTGGCCCCCGATATCGTGCGGGCCTGCCGGAACGCCGTGACCGCCGCGCAGCGGGATCTATCCTTCATGCGCCTGGATGCCGCGGCGTTCGCGGCCAACCCCAACATCTCTATCGATTATGCGGTGATGGAAAAGACCATGTCGGCGGCGGTTGCCAGCGCCGATATAGGCTGGAGCGACGTCGGCTCCTGGTCGGCCTTGTGGGAACTGGGGCTGGAAGCTGGCGGGGCCGGCGATGACGCCAATAACGTGACCGTGGGCGATGTCATTCTGGACGATGTCGCCAACAGCTATGTCCGGGCGGAAAGGCGCTTGGTGGCCGCCCTTGGGGTCAGGGACCTGGTGATCGTGGAAACCGGCGATGCGGTCCTGGTGGCCAGCCGGGACAAGGTGCAGGAGGTTAAAACCATCGTCGACCGCCTGAAAGCCGACGGCCGGGGCGAGTCCGAACAAAACCTCAGGGTCTATCGCCCCTGGGGCTATTACGAGGGTATGGACCAGGGCGACCGTTTTCAGGTCAAACGGATCAGTGTGAAGCCGGGGCAGAAACTGTCCCTGCAAATGCATCACCACCGGGCCGAACATTGGATCGTGGTCGAAGGCACCGCGAAAGTGACCTGCAACGATGAAACCCGGTTGCTGGAGGAAAACCAGTCGACATATATTCCCATCGGGGCCTGGCACCGGCTGGAAAATCCCGGCAAGGTCGACCTGAAAATAATCGAAGTACAGTCGGGGAGCTACTTGGGCGAGGACGACATCGTGCGCAGCGACGACGACTACGGCCGCGACAGCAAAAGCTGACCCCTATTCCGCGACCACTTTCAGGCGCTGTTTTGCCTTGATGGTTTGACGCGGGGCAAGGTCGTTCAGGATCCGAAACCAGTCTTCGTTAAGGCGGCCATAAGGCAGGGTGCGGGCCAGACCGGCAATGCTGTCGTCTGGACGGGCGGTCACCACCAGCAACCGCTTGGCCAGCACGCCGGCCGCCGTGGCGGCGCTGATATGCCGGAACGATTGACCCGATGCACGGAACGGCTTGGCCCATCTATCGGCCTGTTCGGTTGGCGAAACATACATGAAGCGGTAAAATTTTCCGCTATTCCGCCGGATCGCCAGAAGCCGGATGTTGGCCGCGCCGCTTTTACCCCGCCCTTCGACCCAGCCCGTGGCGGCGTCACTACCGTCAATAATCAGACTTTCCACATTGCGCAGGCGGGCCCTGGCGGCCCAGACATCGCGTAAATAAGCCGTCGCCGTGCGTGCGCCTTTCGATTGCCCCATATCGAAGGCCATCCCCACGCCGGGTGAATGGCGCCCCTGGACCTGGGATGGGCTGTTGCGCAGACGAAAGCCGGGTGGCGCCTCGAATTCAAAGCGCAGCTCCGGATGGATGAACTTGCGCCCCCGCACGACGCCCTGTTTCGGATCATCGCCGAACATCATGCCGTCGATCTTGTTTAAATACGCGTCCGCCGCCAAACGTCCCGTCCCGCCCCCCTGGGATGCCGCCTGCTGGGCCTGCCGGACACGTTCCACCGTACGCGGATGGGTCGACATGATATTAAATTCATCCACCTGGCCCGGCGGCAGGCCCAGGATCTGGGCTTCTACCTTGGAATGTTCCCGCAAACTGCCCAGAAACGAGGCCATGGCGTCGGCGTTATAGCCGGCCCGGCTCATGTAACGGATGCCCAGGGTATCGGCTTCGAACTCGTGCTCGCGGGAATAACCCTTGATCGCAGCCAGGGCGGCGGTCTGACCGATCTGCATAAGATCCGACGGCAGACCGGCGGCGCGCAGGCCCACGGCCCCCAACAACAGGCCCAGTTGCGCGACCTGCTGGGCGGTGCGGCGTTCAGCGCCATGGCGGGCCGTGACGTGGGCCAGTTCGTGGCTTAAAACCCCGGCCAGCTCGGCCTCGCTGGAGGCCAGGGCCAGCAAGCCGCGGGTGATATAGACATAGCCGCCCGGCAGTGCGAATGCATTGACGATCTGCGTGTTTAATATAGTGAAACGATAGGGGTATTGCTGATATTCCGTCTGTTTCGCCAATCCCAGGCCGATCTTCGTAACGTAGCCGGCAAGACGGGGATCATCGTAGGCGCCACCGAAGGATTGCAGGATTTTTGGATGGTTCTGGCGGCCCTCGGCGATGTCGTCTTCGATGGAACGAAAGCCGGTGAAGCTATCCCGCCCCGATGCTGCGTTGGTGGCCACGCAGCCGGATGTCCCGGCCAAGGCGGCACCACTGGTCAGGCCGGCCAGAAGCTGGCGCCGGTTAAGCCAATGTTCGGGACGGTCAATGCACATTCAGAACACCCCCGCGCTAAAGCGCGATGATTTCCGCCGGTTCAGCGTGCGGCGCTTCATCGCCCTCCCGCCACAGCCAATAGGTTAGTTGTTTTTCAGCGTTCAAGGCGACGACCCGATGGCGGCCGGCGCGGTCGATAGCATGCAGCGTAATGCGTTGTAGCAGGCCGCCGCGCAATTGGCGCAGGTCGTCGATGGCCTCGTCGACGGCGGCCTCCAGTGACAGTCCCATTTTCATATACAGCACAATGGCCCGCGAAGAGCCGGCGCGGATGGCCATTTCGCCCGTCCCCGTACAGGCCGCGGCACCATAGCGGCTGTCGGCATAGCAGCCCGCGCCAATAACCGGGCTATCGCCCAGGCGGCCGGGATACTTCCAGGCCCAGCCGGAAGTGGAGACACCCGCCATGATCTCCTGCTGACTGTCCAAGGACAGGAAAACAGTGGTGTCCATGCCCTTTTCCGGATCGATGGCCTGTTGGCACAATGCGGCCAAAGGTACATCGGGCCACTTTTCCCGGTCCGCCGCCGGCACGTTCTCTTCGAACCATTCACGCCAGACCCGTTCGGAATCCGGGATCAGGTTGTTTGCGGTCTCGGCGCCGATCTCGGCGGCGAACCTGGTGGCACCCTCGCCCACCAGCAGTTCATGGGGCAGGCGTTCCAGCACCGCGCGGGCAACGGAGATGGGATGGAGGAAACCTTTCAAGGCGCCAACCGCCCCGCTGCGAAAGCTGCTGCCGTCGATCATGGCGGCATCCAATTCAACTTCACCCAGCAGGTTGGGCCAACCGCCCCGGCCCACGGTACGAATGGAGGTGTCCGCCTCGACCAGCCGGATACCCGCCTCGATCGCATCCAGGCCGGCCGCGCCCGCCGCCAGCATTTCAGCCGTCTTTCCAACCCCGGGCGTACCTTCGGAATTGGTCACTAAAATCCGCGCCATTGGCGTCCTCACATAATTGCCACGAAATACCGCCTGGCCCGCTATTGACCTGCAGGCCCTGACGGCAACATATAGTTGGCTGCCGGCCCCGGTACAATCCAGGATACACGGCAATTTCGTCTACAGTATGACAGATGGTGGGGACTGATATGGGGATGTCGGTGCGGCAATCGCGCAAAATGTGGGTTTTAGTCGCGATTGGTGGCCTAATAGCCCTTTTGGGCCTGGGTATCCGCGCCAATTTCGGATTGTTCCTGGCGCCCATGTCAGCCGATTTGGGCTGGGGGCGCGAAGTTTTTGCCCTGGCCATCGCCATTCAAAACCTGATGTGGGGCCTTGGCCAGCCCCTGGCCGGCATGGTCGCCGACAGGTTCGGCACGGCCCGGGTTCTGGCGCTTGGTGGATTACTCTATGGCCTGGGCGTCTATGGCATGGCGCAGGCTTCCAGCCCTTCGACGTTGTATATGACGGGTGGCCTATTGGTGGGCCTGGGCATGTCCGCGGCATCCTTTTCCCTGGTCCTGGCAGCCCTCGGCCGCATAGTGCCGGAACGCTACCGCACCCTGGCCTTTGGCATTACCACTGCCGCCGGCTCCATGGGGCAATTCCTGCTGGTCCCATTGGGACAGAAATTCATGGAGGCTTACGGCTGGTCCACGGCCCTGATTTTCCTGGCCGTGATCGTCGCTTTAATTATCCCCCTATCGACCGCCATGCGTGGCCGGGCCGAAGAGGCAGTCGGCGCCATGAAGCAATCCATGGGCGAGGCGTTGCGCGAAGCCGGACAGCATTCGGGCTATCTTTATTTAACCGCCGGTTTTTTCGTCTGCGGTTTTCATGTCGCCTTCATTGCCACCCATTTGCCGGCCTATATCACGGATCGCGGGCTCTCGGCGGAGATTGGCGCCTGGTCCCTGGCGACCGTCGGGCTGTTTAATGTGTTCGGCGCCATTATGGCCGGCGTCCTGGGCAATCGCTTTCAAAAGAAAAATCTTCTGAGCCTGATTTACTTCTCCCGCGCCGTGATCATCGCCCTGTTCGTGCTACTACCCATTAGCTCCACGACCGTGTTGCTGTTTTCCGCCGCCATTGGTCTGACCTGGTTGTCCACGGTCCCCCTGACCGGCGGCATCGTCGCCCAGGTGTTTGGCCCGCGCTACATGGCGACCTTGTTCGGATTCGTCTTTCTATCACACCAGTTCGGCTCGTTTCTGGGAGTCTGGCTGGGCGGCTATCTATTCGATCACACCGGTTCCTATGACATTGTCTGGTGGCTTGGCGTTGCCCTGGGTCTGTTCGCCGCCCTGGTGCACCTGCCCATCAACGAACGTCCCGCCACCCGTTTGGCGGCCGCTGAATAGACCTTTTTAAATTTGATACGGATCAGTTCGTGCTGGCTTGTCAGGACAACGGTTCCTATCATCAGGCGATGAAAAAATGGGCTGGCATGCTTGCGCTTCTCCTGCCGCTGACTTTCGGACCGGCGGGTAGCGCCTGGGCGGATCAAACCGATCCGCGGCTGGATGAATTATTCGTCCATTTGCAAGATGTCGAAACCTCCGCACAGGCCCGTTCGGTCGAACAATTGATCTGGAACGTCTGGCTGGAAAGCGAAAGCCCGACCCTGAGATTGCTCATGGGGCGGGTGGCCACGGCCATGGGGCAGCAGAATTTTATCGCCGCCCTGAAAATCCTGGACAGCGTGGTCGCCATCGCCCCGAATTACGCCGAAGGTTGGAACAAGCGGGCCACGGTCTATTTCCTGCTGGGTCAATATGAAGACTCCATGACCGATGTGGAGCGCACCCTGGCCCTGGAACCGCGCCATTTCGGCGCCTTGAGCGGCCTAGGCCTGATCTATATCCGGTTGAAAGACAACGCTGCCGCCCTGGACGCCTACGAACGGGCCCTAACGGTCAATCCCCACCTGGTGCAAGCCAGGGCAGAGGTGAAACGCCTGCGCCGCAAGGTGAAGGGCGAAAATATCTAGCCCATACCGGGATTGATTTGGGAAACGCCTCTAGGGCACCCAGGCGATGCGGAGGCTGTTGGTGGCGCCGGGGGTGCCGAACGGGACGCCGGCGGTGATCACCAGACGGTCACCGGATTCGGCGATGCCGCAGTCGGCGGCGGTGCGGCAGGCCCGATCCACCATATCCGTAAAACCCGAAGCATCCGCGCTATGCACGCATATAAGGCCCCAGGCCACGGCCAGGCGCCGGGCCGTGATCAGACTGGGTGTCAGCACCAGGATTGGCACGGGAGGCCGCTCCCGCGCCGCACGAAGGGCGGTGGAGCCGGACGTGGTGTAGGTGACGATCGCGGTCGCCGAGATGGTTTCCGCGACCTGGCGGGCGGCGGCGGTAATGGCATCGGCGGATGTCGCCTCCGGGTCCGCATGTTCGGCGTCCATGAATTTGCGGTAGCCGGGATCCCCCTCGACCTGGGCCGCAACCCGGTCCATGACCGCAACAGCGGCAATAGGATAGCCACCCGATGCGGTTTCGCCTGACAGCATGACCGCATCGGCGCCATCATATACGGCGGTCGCGACGTCGGAAACCTCGGCTCGCGTTGGCACTGGCGCAGCGATCATGCTTTCCAGCATCTGGGTCGCCACGACCACCGGCTTGCCGGCACGCCGGGCGCGGCGCACCAGATCCTTTTGCAAGGCCGGGACTTCCTCCACCGGCAATTCCACCCCAAGGTCGCCACGCGCGACCATGATGGCATCGGCCAGTTCGATGATCTCGTCGATCTGGTGCAATGCCGCCGGCTTTTCTATTTTTGCCATAATCGCCGCACGGCCGGCGATCAAGCGCCGCGCCTCGGCAATATCCTCGGGCCGTTGCACAAACGACAAGGCAACCCAATCCACGCCGGCATCCAGCGCAAAGCGCAAGTCGGCCTGATCCTTGACCGTCATCGGGCCCACGGGCAACAAAGCCTGCGGCAGGTTGACGCCCTTGCGGTCGCTGAGATGCCCGCCCGTGATGACCTTGCATTCGGCGAAGTCAGCGCCTGACCGGATGACGTTCAGGCGGATGCGGCCATCGTCGATCAATAAATCCATGCCCTGTTCCAGAGCCGCAAAAACTTCTGGATGGGGCAGGGGCGCCCGGTGACCGTCCCCCGACGCGCCGTTCATATCAAGTCGGTAGGCGCTGCCGACGGCGAGATCCACGCCGCCGCCCGTAATCGTACCGATGCGGATTTTCGGGCCCTGTAGATCCGCCATGACACCAATGGGTACGCCGACGGATTGTTCAACCGCGCGTATGGCCGTCAATCTGGCCTGATGGTCAGCATGCACGCCGTGGCTGAAATTCAGCCGGAACAGATCAGCCCCAGCCGCATGCAGTCCAGCGATCGTATCGAAATCACTGCTAGCCGGGCCCAGGGTGGCGATAATCTTGGTGGAGCGTTTTCTCTGCATGAATTCAGCTTACACGGGATCAATTAATATTGCGCGAAAGTCATTAACGTTGGTCAGGGTTGGGCCGCAAATCACCAAGTCATCCAGCCCATGAAACAGCCCATAGGCGTCATTATTGGCCAACAGAGCGCCTGGGTTCAAGCCGGCTGCCGCCGCCCGGGCCAGGGTATTGGGCAAAACCACGGCGCCGGCATTATCTTCCGTGCCATCGATGCCATCGGTGTCGCAGGCGATGGCGCTGATACCCGCGCGCCCCTCCAGAGCCAAGGCCAGACCCGCCAGATATTCGAGATTACGCCCGCCGCGTCCCGTCCCATGCACCGTGACCGTGGTCTCGCCGCCTGACAGCAGCGCCGTTCGCCGCCCGGCGGCCTGCCCCGCAATTTGGCTGGCCCGGGCCATCTCGCCATGCCGTGCACCCAGCTCGCGGGCTTCCCCTTCCAGGTCATCGCCTAACATCTCCACCTGATAACCCGCCGCCGCCGCGACCTCTGCCGCCGCCGCGAGGGAGCGCGCCGGCGTGGCGATCAGCACGGTCCGGTTATTGGCCAGGCGGGGATCACCCGGTTTCGGCGTTTCCATTTCAGCCGCCGCCAGATGCCGGGCCACGGCGCTGGGCGGCGTAATCCGATAGTCCGCCAGGATTTTTCGGGCCTGGGCGAAAGTGGACGGATCGGCCACCGTGGGTCCGGACGCGATGATCGCGGGATCGTCGCCCGGCACGTCGGAAATCAGTAAACTGACAACCCGTGCCGGGGCCGCCGCCGCGGCCAGCCAGCCGCCCTTGATGGCGGAAAGATGCTTGCGCACCACATTCATTTGGTCGATCGGCGCACCACTGCGCAACAATGCCTGGTTCACCGCCTGTTTGTCCGCCAGGCTAAGGCCGGGGCTGGGCAGGCTCAACAACGACGAACCGCCGCCCGATATCAATACCAGCAACAGATCATCAGGGCCCAGACCGAATGCCGCCGCAAGGATGCGCGCGGCCGCGGCTGCACCGGCGGCATCGGGCACCGGGTGGGCGGCCTGGATCACTTCGATATAACGGGTCGGCAGGGCATGGCCATAACGGGTCACGACCAGACCGGTAATGGCCTCAGGCTCATGATGGTCTTTGGGCCAATGCCGCTCCACCGCCTGGGCCATGCTGGCGGCAGCCTTGCCGGCGCCCAGCACCAATGTTCGTCCCGTGGGCGGGGCGGGCAGATGCGGCGGCAGGCAAATCGCCGGATCCGCCGCCGCCACGGCCGTCTGAAACAATTGGTTCAACAAGGCCCGCGGTTGCGCCGTCATGAGGTTTGCGCCGCAGCCCGTTCGACGGGGAATTCCTGTAAGAAATAGATTTTAATCGTCATGCCTTCTTCCATCGCGCCCGCCGCATTGCAAAGGGGCTGGGCATTGCCCGGATTAATTCAGCGAACTGGATGCCATGCACAAATTTATCACTCAGACATCCAAAGATCCTCGGATAATTTTTATTTTAATCGCGCAGGAGATTTCAGGTAATATCAAACCCGTGAGACAGACGCCAGATATAGAACACACCAATATCGCGCAAGATTCTTTCAGTGTTGTTAATTCTGAGAGTGCCGCGCCGGTCTTGATCATCTGCGATCATGCCAGCCGCCATGTGCCACCCGAATACGGCAACCTTGGTTTGCCGGCGAGCCGGTTATCCCAGCATATCGCCTGGGATATTGGCGCCGGCGAGGTGTCGCGGCGCCTGGCCGCCCTCCTTGATGTAACTGCGGTTCTGTGCGGGACTTCTCGTCTGGTGATCGACTGCAATCGTCCCTTTGCCGCTGACAGTTCGATCCCAGCCAGCAGTGACGGCGTGGCGATCCCTGGCAACGCGGCCATTGACGAGGCCGAGCGGCAGCGGCGGATTAGCCGTTATTTTCACCCCTATCATGACGAGATTAGCCGGCAGATAAACCGCCATATGCAGCACGGCCGCCGACCGGCCCTGATCTCTATACATTCCTTCACACCGGAAATGGATGGCTTTCAGCGGCCCTGGCATGTGGGCCTGCTGTGGGACCAGGATCAAAGCCTGGCCGCCCCCATTGTCCGCGAATTGCGCCGTGATCCGGACTTGGTGGTGGGGGAGAACCAGCCTTATGCCGGCGCCAACCCGCCAGGCTATGCCCTGGACGCCCATGCCGCGGATAACGGCCTGCCCATCGCCGTGTTTGAAATTCGCCAGGACCTGATCGAGACCGAACAGGGTACGGACCGCTGGGCCGATATTCTGGCCGCTGCCTTGCGGCCGGTGCTGGCGGACCATGCCAACGCGCCCTTATCGGGTTAAGTTGACGCAATGACCATTTCAAGACCGAGCTTTACCATGGGCGTGGAGGAGGAATATCTCCTCGTCGACCTAACGACCCGGGATTTGGCGGCCAACCCGCCAGGGGATCTGCTGGCCGAATGCGAAGCCCGCCTTGGCCACCGGGTCACGGCGGAATTCATGCGCAGCCAGATCGAAGTCTGCACCAGGGTTTGCGCCCATATCGGCGAGGCGCGCGGGGAACTTCAGGAATTGCGCGGCACGGTGGCCGAGGTTGCAGGTCAATTCGGCCTGGCGCCGATCGCCGCATCGACCCATCCTTTTGCCCATTGGCGCGCGCAAAGCCACACCGACAAGGAACGCTATGCCGATCTAGCCAACGCCCTACAGGCCACGGCGCGGCGGCTGTTGATATCCGGCATGCACGTCCATGTGGCCGTGGAAGACGAGGACATGCGTATCGACCTGATGAACCAGGCGACATATTTTCTGCCCCATCTGCTGGCCTTGAGCACCTCATCGCCGTTTTGGGACGGCGAAAATACCGGTCTGATGTCCTACCGGCTGACCGTGTTCGACGCCCTGCCCCGTACCGGCGTGCCGGAACGTTTCGATTCCTTTGGCGAATACGAACGCCTGGTCAACCGCCTGGTCGGGGCCGGAGTGATCGAGGACGGCACCAAGATCTGGTGGGACATGCGCCCCTCGGCCCGCTATCCCACCCTGGAAATGCGGATGACCGACATCTGCACCAGCCTGGAAGACAGCCTGACCGTCGCCGCCCTGTATCAATGCATCCTTGCCATGCTGTACCGCCTGCGCAACTCTAATCAGCGTTGGCGCATCTATCCCCTGATCTGTGTCGAGGAAAACCGCTGGCGGGCGCAACGCTACGGCGTCACCAATACCATGGTCGACTTTGGCTTGGGCGAACAGGTGCCCTATGACGAATTGTTGGCGGAGATCATGGACATGGTTGCCCCCGACGCCGAGGCCCTGGGCTGTGCCGTTGAAGTGCGCCATGCCCGCGAAATTCTGGCCAGAGGCACCTCGGCGCAAAGGCAAATAAAGATCTATGATCAGGCGCTCGCGGGCGGCGCCGCCAAGGCGGACGCCTTCATCCAGGTGGTGGATTGGCTGATCGCGGAAACCGTCCGGGATCTATAGCCAGCGCCGCCGACAACGCTATATGTTAGAGCATTGGACGCAGAAGAGGGGCACGCCAATGACCCTCTAGAGCAATTCCGAATTAATGAGAATCGCGAAGCGATTCTAAGTGATTGGAAAAATTGCTCTAATTCTAAAAATCTGAGCATTTTCAGAATGAAAATGCTCTGAACAAAGGGGAACACGAATATGAGTGAGCAAAAGATAGATCCGCAAACCCAGTTGGAGCTGGAGGCAGCAGCCTATCGCCGCCTGCGTGACCATCTGCGGGCGCGCACGGATGTACAAAACATCGATATGATGAACCTGACCGGCTTTTGCCGCAATTGCCTCTCGCGCTGGTATATGGAAGAGGCCAATGGGAAGGGCCTGAGCCTGGATAAGGAGGGCGCGCGGGAAATCGTCTATGGCATGCCCTATGACGAATGGCGCGGCAAATTCCAGATCGAAGCCAACGACGAGAAAAAAGCCAAGTTCGACCAGATCATGGACAGCGGCGAGCACGGCTAGGGCAGGTCAAATAATTTCGAAATAGCGTTGCAATTGCCAATCGGTCACGGCGCGGCGGCTTTGGCGTTCTTCCCAAGCGCGGCTGGCGGCGAAATGCCCGACAAAGGCATCGCCGAACAAGGCTCGCGCGGCTTTTGAGCGTTCCAGGCGCTGGGCCGCCTCGCCCAGACTTTGCGGCAGGGCCAGGCGTTTCGGCTGGCGCTGGTCATAGGCGTTGCCGGTCACGGGGGCGGTCGGCTCGATGCCATGTTCGATGCCCCACAGACCCGAGGCGAGGGCGGCGGCCAGAGCCAGGTAGGGATTGGCATCAGCCGCGGCAACCCGGTATTCAACCCGTTGCGAATGGGCCCCACCGCCGATTACACGCAGGGCGCACGTCCGGTTATCCACCCCCCAGCTCGCCTCCGTCGGTGCCCAAAAGCCCGGGATCAACCGGGTATAGGCATTCACCGTAGGGGCGATCATGGCCAGAAACTCTGGCATCAAAGCCTGCTGGCCGCCCAGAAAATGGCGCATGGTGGGGCTGATGCCAGCCGCCGCCTTGGCCGCGAAGAAGGCCGATTGGCCATTCTTGATATTATTCAGGGACAAATGAATATGGCCCGATTGGCCGGGATAATCGGGCGACCATTTGGCCATGAAGGTTGCCATCATGCCATGGCGCTGGGCCTCGACCTTGGCAAAGGTCTTGAACAATGCCGCCTTGTCGGCTGCCGCCAGGGCCAGGTCCTTGTCGATACTGGCCTCCAACACACCGGGGCCGGTTTCGGTGTGAAACCCTTCCAGGGGGAAATCCATCTCCTGACAGGTCCGCAACAGGGCGCCGTGAAAATCCGCCCAGGTTGAAGCGCGCAGCAGGGAATAGCCGAAATTGCCCGGCGAGATAGGCTGTAGGCCACGATAGCCCTTGGCCGCCGCGCTATGGGGCGTTTCATCGAATAGAAAGAACTCGTACTCCAGCGCGGCCGTCGCGGCCAGCCCCATATCCTTGGCCCGCGCCACCACCCGGCGCAACACGCCACGGGGGCAGATTTGTTCCGTCGCACCGGCGAATTCACCCAGGAACAACAGCCCCAGGCCATCAAATTCAAAGGGTTGATCCCGGCAGCTTTCCGGCAAAATGCGCACCTGGGCATCTGGATAGCCCGTATGCCAGCCGGTGAATGTGGTGTTGTCGTAAAGCTGATCGGCGCTGTCCCAACCCAACACCACGTCGCAAAAACCAAATCCCTTGTCCAGGGCGGACAGGAATTTCTCCCGCCCCATGAGCTTGCCCCGCAGCACCCCGTCGATGTCGAACACGCCCACTTTCACATAGTCCAGGCCCCGTTGTTTAACGATCTGGCGGGCCTGGGCGGCGGTGTGCACGGCGCGGGCATTTATGCCGGCGCCGGTGGATTTAACTGATTTTCGGGGACCGGCCACGATCAGAAGCGCACGCCCAGCATGACCGCGCCGGTGAAAAAGACATCTTGCTCGGCAAGGGGGCTGTCGGCGGCCTGGGCCATTAGGGACGTCGCGCGCACTTCGGTCGCCAGGTAAATGGCAGGGGTGAAGTCATAGACCAGTTGGGCATAGGCGTTCACATCGCGAAGGCCCCCGGCCGCCGTATAGGCCGCGCGGCCCGATATGGCGTCCGCCGCCGCCACGGAGAAATAACTCTCGGCATAGGTTGTATCCATATAGGTCATGCGCATGCCCATGATGAGAGAGGTGTCTTTTGTCCAGCGGCTGCCCCAGGACGCCTCGCCATTAATCAGCAGGCCGCCATGGCCGCCACCGACGTCCTTGCGGAAATCGCCCTTGAAGCGCCAGGAAGCCATGAAGCTTTCAAAAAACAGGCCCGCCTCGGTACCTAAATCTATATCCGGCAGGCCGGTCAGGCTGGTCGAATCCGATGCCAGGCGGCCATAATCGAAGGTAATCCTGGGGCCTGCCCGAAAGGTCCGTTTGCGCCACATGTTCCAGCCGATGCCTTGCTGCGTCGACAGAAACAAGCTGCCGGCATAGTTCACATCCAACAGCGGCAGGGCCCGCGCTGATATACTGTCGGAGCCGAGGAACTCCGGCGCCGAGACCATTCCCACCGCGGCATTGATGCGAAAAGGGCCGGCAATGCCCTGCCTTACCGGCAACACGGCATTGGCCGACGAGGACCAAAGCTCCCAATCATTATACCGGCTGTCGGCCCATGCCTGGGCCATGGGCAAGCCCAATACCAACGCCAGCACCAGCGCGGGCAGCGCGCCCGGCCGCGGACCACGAAAAAGGCCAAAAATCGAATGCCTGCCCATTGCCTATCCTTTAAATGCCCCGCCGTGCCCTTAGCAAACTATCCCATGCAGCGCCAAAGTGACAAGCGGCCCTCAATCAGACAACATCCCGGCCACGTGCCGGGCAATGGCCAAAGAGGAGGTCAAGCCCGGCGACTCGATACCATAGAGGTTTATCAGGCCCGCCACGCCATGGCTGTCCGGGCCTTGTATAAGAAAATCCTCGGCCCCGCCGCCCGGTCTTTGCAGCTTGGGCCGCATGCCACTATAGGCCGGTTGCAGCGAATCGTCCGGCAGGGCAGGGTAATAGCGGCGCACCGCCTCATAAAAAACCTCCGATCGGCTTGGCTCCACGCGATAGTCGATGGGGCCCTCCAAATCTTCCATCGCCCCCTCCAACCATTGCTGGTCCGGGCCAAAGCGGGCCTGGCCAGCCAAATCAATGGTCAGATGAACGCCCAGAGAGGCAGAGCCCGGCACCGGATAGATCAACCGGGAAAATGGCTGCCGGCCGGCCAGGGAAAAATAATTGCCTTTGCAATAATACAGCGGCGGCACCGTGTCCGGGTCCAACCCTTCGATGGTGCGGGCCAATGGCTGGGCATACAGGCCGGCGGCATTGATCAGCCGACGGCAGGCCAATTCCATTTCTTCGCCGTCGTCGCCCCGAACCCGCAGCGAGATCCCGCCGGTCTTTGGGCTCAACACCCGCCCACCCACGGCGCGGCTGCGAAAGGCGATGACGGCGCCATGGTCCTCCGCCTCGCCCTGATAGGCCAGCATCAGGCCATGGCTGTCGATAATGCCGGTGGAGGGCGAGACCAGCGCCCCGGCACATAACAATGCCGGTTCCTGGCCCATGGCCTCGGCGGCGCTGATTTCATACAAATCCTCGACCCCGTTGGCCGCCGCCTTGGCCATGATATTGTCCAGAATTTCCAGTTCGTCGGGCGCGGTGGCAACGATCAACTTGCCGCAATTGCGGTGCGCCACGCCGTGGCTGGCGCAAAATTCATATAACATGGCTTTGCCCGAGACGCAGAACCGCGCCTTCAGGCTATCCTTGTCGTAATAAATACCAGCATGGATCACCTCGCTGTTGCGCGACGAGGTTTCCATGCCGATGGCGTCAGCCGCTTCCAGGACGACGACCTCGTCGCCGGCAAGGGCCAATTGCCGCGCGATGGCAAGGCCGACCACGCCGGCCCCCACCACTATACTGTCCACACGATCACTCATGGCGCGCAATTTGGCCCGCGCCGATGCCCGGGTCAAGCAGCCGTGATTTGCACTGCGGCACTTTCACGGAGACCATGCGGATATTGGAGACCTTGGGCGACGCAAAAGGAAAGGAATAGAGCCATGCGGCCATATTTGAGCATAGCGGCCTTCGCCGTACTGGTCTGGCTGGTGGCGCCAGGGCAAGTTCAGGCCAATCCCGGAGACTGGCGCCGCGAATGGCCCAAAACCGATTTTGACAAGCATTCCGTCCCGTTTGAACAAATCATGTCAGGCGGGGTGGCGAAAGACCAAATCCCCTCTATCGACCAGCCCCGCTTTGTCGCCGTGACCGAAGCCAAAGGTCTGGCGCCGACCGAGCCGGTGGTCGGTCTGACCGTCAACGGTCAAAGCCGCGCCTATCCTCTGTCGGTCCTGATCTGGCATGAAATCGTCAATGACGTCATTGCCGGGGTGCCGGTGGCGGTGACGTTCTGCCCTTTGTGCAATGCCGCGGTGGTGTTTGACCGCCGGGTCGCGGGACAAACGCTGGCATTCGGCACCACGGGCAAACTGCGCTATTCCGATCTGGTGATGTACGACCGGCAAAGCGAAAGCTGGTGGCAGCAATTCACCGGCGAGGCCATTATCGGCACCATGACGGGACAAAGTTTGCGGTTTTTGCCGGCCCGGTTGGAATCATTCGCCAAATTCAAGGCCCGCGCGCCAGGGGGCGAAGTCCTTGTCCCGACAGACCCCAACCTGCGCCGCTATGGCATGAATCCATATGGCGGCTATGATTCTGCCCATACGCCATTTCTCTACCGTGGCGAGTTGCCCGAGGTGGTCGCCCCCCTGGCCCGCGTGGTGACGGTCGGCGATCGCGCCTGGTCGGTGGATTTTCTGCAGATCCAGCAACGCATCGAAACCCAGGATGGCCTGATACTAAGCTGGGAGAAGGGGCAAAATTCGGCGCTGGATACCACTGACATCGCGCAAGGCCGGGATGTTGGCAACGTGCTGGTACAACGCCGGAATGCCGACGGCGGCCTGGTCGACGTAAATTACCGGGTCGATTTCGCCTTCGCCTTTTACGCCTTTCACCCGACAGCCAGGATCATCGTCGAATAGACTGGGGCAATGACAGCAACAACACTGGACAAGTTGCCATCGCATACAATGTAATAAGGTAATGGCCCCAAAGAAACGTGACATATCGGCAAGCGACAGCAGGACAGGCAGCGGCGGCACGGACGTTCAGAATTTTCTGAACAAGCTGGCCTCGACGCCGACCGCCCATGCCGCCAAGAGCCGTGGTAGGCTGTTGTTCGCCATGGATGCTACCGCCTCGCGGGAGCCGAGTTGGGATACCGCCTGTCAAATCCAGGGCGATATGTTCGCCCAGACGGCGACCCTGGGGGGCCTGGACGTGCAGTTGGCCTATTACCGGGGTTACAAGGAATTTAGCGCCACGCCGTGGGTTTCCACCTCGGCCGATCTGATCCCCCTTATGACCCGTGTGCGTTGCCTGGGCGGACAGACCCAGGTGGAGCGGTTGCTGCGCTATGCGGTGCGGGAAACCGCGAAACAGCGGATCAATGCCCTAGTTTTCGTCGGCGATTGCCTGGAAGAGGATGTTGATCAGGTTTGCGCCGTGGCTGGCGAACTGGGTGTGTTGGGGGTTCCGTGTTTTCTGTTCCACGAGGGCTTTGAGCCGACGGCAAGCCGGGCCTTCAAGCAAATCGCGACGCTGACCCGGGGCGCCTATTGCCGCTTTGACGCCTCGTCCGCGACCCAGTTGCGGGATTTGCTTGCCGCCGTTGCCGTCTATGCCGCCGGCGGGCGCAAGGCGCTGTCGGATTTCTCGCAAGGCAAGGCCGCCACGGTTCTGCAAATCGCCCATCAGGTCGGCGCACGGCGGTCATGAGGCGATTATGATTGGCTATTTTATTTTGGGGGTCTGTTTGCTGGGCGCCCTGGCTCTGGTGGGCAAACTGCTGATCGACGCAGACCCGAAATTCCTCGCCAAGGCCTTGCGCTATACCGGCTTCGGCCTGGCCGCCGCGGTGGCCCTGTTCCTTTTGCTGACGGGTCGTTTTGCCCTGGGCCTGCCCCTGGCCTTCATGGCTGCCGCTTTTCTGCGCCGCTGGGCTTTGCCCAAGCTGGGGCCGCGCATCCATGGCGGGCCGGGGCCGTCCACTGGGCGCAGCTCCAACGTGGAAACCGATTATCTGCGCATGACCCTGGACCATGACAGCGGCGCCATGCATGGGGTGATCTTACGCGGCGCGTTCGCGGGCCGCGACCTGAGCGATCTGACCTTGGACCAGCTGGTCGAATTGCTGGGGGAATGCCAGCGCCACGACGGCGAAGCCGCGCAGGTGCTGGAGGCTTATCTGGATCGAACCCAGGGCGGCGACTGGCGCCAGAATACCGCCGGCTATAGCGAACAGGCGCATGCCGACCCGGGCGCCCGCCAAAATTCCCATCGGGGCGGCATGAGCATGGCCGAGGCGTGCGAAGTTTTGGGCCTGAACGCCAATCCGTCATCCAGCGAGGTCCGCGCGGCCCACAAACGCCTGATGTTGAAACTGCACCCGGACAAGGGCGGATCTTCCTATCTTGCGGCGAAGATCAATCAGGCCAAGGATTTGTTGCTGGGCACATAGTGGCATGGGTTGCATGACCGCCTTGGCCATGGCAGAAGCACTCCTCGACGCTAATCCATTTTCGGGCAATACACGGTCAAGAAGGATCCTATGGGCATGCGCGTACGCAAGGCGGTTTTCCCCGTGGGCGGATTAGGCACGCGTTTTCTGCCGGCAACCAAGGCATTGCCGAAGGAAATGCTGCCTATTGTCGATAAGCCTTTGATTCAATACGCGGTGGAAGAAGCTCATGCGGCGGGAATCGAAGAGTTCATCTTCGTGACCGGCCGGGGTAAGACGGCGATCGAGGATCACTTCGATTATTCCTATGAACTGGAAGATCTGCTGTCCTCGCGCAACAAGATCGAGGCCTTGGAGGCCCTGCGGGCCGTCGTTCCCGGCGCCGGCCAGGTCGCCTATACCCGGCAGCAGGAACCCCTTGGTCTGGGCCATGCGGTCTGGTGCGCGCGGAATTTAGTGGGCGACGAGCCTTTTGCCGTCCTGCTGGCCGATGATCTGATCATGAGTGAAAAACCCTGCCTGCAGCAAATGGTGGAAGCCGCCGGCGAAACCGGAGGCAATATGGTGGCGGTAATGGATGTGCCCCGCGAACATACCTCGCGTTACGGCATCCTGGACGTGGGCAGCGATGATGGCCGTCTGGCCGAGGTTCGGGGCTTGGTGGAAAAGCCGGAGCCGGCGGCGGCGCCGTCCACCCTGTCTGTTATCGGGCGCTATATCCTGACGCCCGAGGTGTTCGACCATCTGGGCAAGAAACATCTGGGCGCGGGCGGCGAAATCCAATTGACGGACGCCATGGCCAAAATGGTTGGCAGCGGGCCTTTTCATGGCCTGCGCTTTGAAGGCACCCGTTTTGACTGCGGCGATAAATTAGGCTTTTTGCAGGCAACGATAGCCTTTGGCATGGCCCGGGATGATTTAAGGACAGGTCTTGGTGATTATTTATCGAAGATCGTCAAGGATCTCTAACGCCATGAGCCTGGATTTGAAGATTATAATAAGGCGTAGCTGAACATGCATGTCACCATGATCGGAACCGGCTATGTCGGGTTGGTATCGGGCGCTTGTTTTTCCGAATTCGGCCATACCGTTACCTGCGTCGATAAGGATGCCGGCAAGATCGAGGCCTTGCAGGCGGGCCGCATCCCAATTTTTGAACCGGGCCTTGAAAAACTGGTGGCGACCAACGTCGCGGCGGGCCGCCTGACCTTTACGACGGAATTGCAACGGCCCGTGGCGGATGCGGATGCGGTGTTTATCGCCGTGGGAACGCCGTCCCGCCGGGGTGATGGCCATGCGGATCTAAGCTATGTTTTTGATGCCGCGCGCGAAGTGGCGGCGGCCCTGGACGGCTATACGGTGATCATCACCAAATCCACCGTGCCCGTCGGCACCGGGGCGGAAGTTGCCCGCATCGTTGGCGAAACCCGGCCGGATGCGGAATTCGATGTCGCCTCGAACCCGGAATTTTTGCGCGAAGGCGCCGCGATCAGCGATTTCATGCGCCCCGACCGGGTCGTCGTGGGCACCGAAAGCGACCGGGCCCGCGAGGTCATCCGCGAATTATACCGCTCCCTGTTCCTGAACGAGACGCCGGTGATGTTCACCTCGCGGCAGACGGCTGAATTGATTAAATATGCCGCCAATGCCTTTCTCGCCACCAAGATCACCTTCATCAACGAGATCGCCAATCTGTGCGAGCAGGTTGACGCCAATGTCCAGGACGTGGCCCGCGGCATCGGCCTGGATGGCCGCATTGGCAACAAATTCCTGCACGCGGGGCCCGGCTATGGCGGCTCGTGCTTCCCCAAGGATACCCTGGCACTGTTGCGCACGGCCGAGAATTTTGGTCTGCCGTTAGACATCGTCAAGGCCACGGTGGCGGTCAATGATCAGCGCAAGAAAGATATGGCGCAAAAGGTGGTTGATGCCTGCGGCGGCTCGCTACAGGGCAAAATCGTTGCCGTCCTGGGCCTGACCTTCAAGCCGAACACCGACGATATGCGCGATTCCCCCAGTCTGGATATTATCCCGGCCCTGCTGGCGGCGGGCGCCAAAGTCCGCGCCCACGACCCCGAGGGCATGGACGAGGCCCGTAAATTGCTGGCTGACGTCGAATTTTGCGGCGACCCCTATGATACCCTGGCCGGTGCGGATGTCCTGGCCATCATCACCGAGTGGAACGCCTACCGCGCCCTGGACATGCCCCGGGTGAAAGCGCTTTTGCGGGCGCCGGTCATGGTCGATATGCGCAATATCTATGATCCAGAGACCATGCGCGATCAGGGTTTCACCTATGTTTCAATTGGCCGTCCGACGGTCAAACCCTGAACCGGGGAAAAACAAGCATGCAAAGTCATACTTTTCACAGCTCGGTGCTGCGCGAATACGACGTGCGCGGCGTGGTTGGCGATACCCTGTCCACGGCGGATGCTTATGCGGTTGGCCGCTCGTTCGGCTCCATAGTGGCGCGCGGGGGCGGGCGACGGGTCGCCGTCTGCTACGACGGCCGCCTGTCCTCGGTCGAGATGGCGGACCATGTGGTCAAGGGCCTGAATGCCGCCGGCATCGATGCCCTGCGGATCGGCCGCGGGCCGACGCCCATGCTGTATTTTTCGGTCTATCATTTGCAGGCCGATGCGGGCGTGATGATTACCGGCTCCCACAATCCGGCGGATTACAACGGCTTTAAAATGATGCTGGGCGGTAAAGCTTTTTTTGGCGATCAAATCCAGGAACTGGGCCGCCTGGCGACAATAGGGACCGCGGCGGGAGGAACGGCGGCCGACCCCCAGACGGGAGGATGGGCCCAGGGCGCGGGTGGATCGGAAGATCACGATGTGCGCCCGGCCTATTTGGAAGAGCTGGTCGCCGCCTATACCACGGATATCCCGCTGTCCGTCGCCTGGGACTGCGGCAACGGCGTGGCCGGCGACATCCTGCCTGCATTGATCGCCCGCTTGCCCGGCCGCCATGTGGCCTTGAATGAGGTGGTGGATGGCACCTTCCCGGCCCATCATCCCGATCCCACGGTGGCGGAAAATCTGGTGCAATTGCAGGCCGCCATACGCCAGGACAAATTGGATGTGGGGATCGGCTTTGACGGCGACGCCGACCGCATCGGCGTGGTGGACGGCCAGGAGCGGATCATCTGGGGGGATCAATTGCTGGCGCTGCTGTCCCGCGATGTTCTGGCCGAGCGGCCCGGCAGCACTATTATCGCCGATGTGAAGGCCAGCCAGGTGCTGTTCGATGAAATTGCCCGCCTGGGCGGCAAACCGTTGATGTACCGCACCGGCCATTCCCTGATCAAAAGCAAGATGGCCGAGACCGGCGCGCCCCTGGCCGGCGAAATGAGCGGGCACATATTTTTTGCCGACAAATATTATGGTTTCGACGATGCCTTGTATGTGGCGGTGCGGTTTCTGGATGCGGTGGCCCGCTCCGGACAAAGCGTCGCCGCGTTGCGCGACAGCCTGCCGCAAATGGTCAACACGCCCGAAGTCCGCTTTGAGTGCGACGATACCCGTAAATTTCAGGTGGTGGATGAAGTCGTGGCCAATCTGCGGGCCCAGGGCGCCGAATTCTCCGATGTCGATGGCGCCCGTGTTTCCACCCCCGATGGCTGGTGGCTGGTCCGCGCCTCAAACACCCAGCCGGTCCTGGTGGTCCGCTGTGAAGCCTCTGATCAGGCTGGCCTGGACCGTCTGAAAGCCGCCGTTACCGACGCCCTGGCCCCCTGTGGGGTAACCCCGCCGACGGATTTTTAGCCGAATTTGCGCAAAAACTTAACGATGGCCCGGGTGCGGTCGGTGAACAGTTTCGGGATGAAATAGCTGCTGGCGGCGCGATGGCCGACCTCGCCAAAGGTAGGATAAGGCCAGATGGCCCCGGCCATGGCGCCTATTTTCAGACCCTGCTCCACCGCCATGACCCAGGGCTGGATCAGATCGCCGGCGTGCGGGCCGACGATGGAAGCCCCCAGGACGCGGCCATTCTTGGCGGTCACGATCTTGATCAGCCCATCCGTGTCCCGTTCCGCCTGGGCCCGGTCATTTTCCGCGAAGGGAAAGCGTAATATACGGATTTCCCCGGCCTGGGCCCTGGCCTGGTCTTCGAACAGGCCCACATGGGCCAGCTCCGGGTCCGTATAGGTGACCCAGGGGATCGCCGTCTGCCTGGCCTTGGCCGGCAGACGAAACAGCGCATTACGGATCACGATGCCGGCGTGATGTCCGGCCACATGAGTAAACTGCAAGCCACCAGCCACATCGCCAATAGCGAAGATCTTCTTGTTCGAGGTGCGCAGACGGCGGTCCACTGCGATACCCTTGGCGGAATAATCCACCCCGGCGGCTTCCAGGTTTAGTCCCGCCACATTCGCCTGGCGCCCGGCGGCCACCAGCAAATGGCTGCCCGCCACCACATCGCCATTGTCCAGCCGGACGGCAACGCCGCCCGCTTTCCGGGCAGCGCTTTCAACCTTGACCCCGGTCAGAATATTGACCCCTTCCCTGGCCAGCCTGTCATGCACCACCCTGGCCAGTTCCGCGTCGTCATTGGCTAACAGCCGGGCCATTTCAATCAGCGTCACCTGGGTCCCCAGGCGCTGGTGGGCCTGGGCCATCTCGACCCCAATGGGGCCACCGCCAATAATAATCAGATGCGCCATGGCCTGGTTGCAAGCAAACAAAGTCTCGTTGGTCAGGTAGGGCACGTCATCCAAGCCGGGAATAGGCGGCACCATGGGGGATGAACCGGTGGCGATGACTATGCGGCGGGCCGTCACGGACTGCCCGTTGACGTCAATCTCGTGAGCTCCCACGAAGCGTGCCGAACCCTGGATCACGTTGACTCCCAGGGCCTGAAAACGTTCGACGGAATCATGCGGCGCGATGGCGGCGATGACGTCGTGCACGTGCTGACGCACCGCCACTGGATCCACGCGCAGAGGGCCGGCGGCAAGTCCGAACCGGCCAGCGTTGGCAATGTTATGGGCGGACCTGGCCGCGGCCAGCAACGCCTTGGACGGCACGCAGCCAAAGTTCAGGCAATCACCGCCCATCAGATGCCGTTCCGCCAGGACGACGGAGGCGCCAAGCTGGCTGGCGCCGGCGGCCACGCTCAACCCGCCCGAACCGCCGCCGATGACGCAAATATCAACCTTCAGCCCAGCGCTCATCGGGCCGTGCCCTTGCCCTGCCCGCGGGCCCGAATAAATTTATACAGCAGGGGCAAAGCCGACAAAACCGCCAGACCGAGCAGTGCCGCCAGAACGTCGTTGCTCATAAGCGAGCCGACCGACAATTCCTCGTCACTGTCCAGGATACTGTCCAGGCCGGTGCCAACCTGGGCAAAAACGAATGTGCCTGGAATGATGCCGATGAAGGTCGCCAACACATAGTCCCGCAATCTGACGCCCAAAAAGGCCGGAACCAAATTGACCAGAAAAAATGGAAACAGCGGAATCAACCGTAAAATCAGCAAATAATTGAAGGCGTTTTCCCGGAAGCCGTCTTCCATTTTCAGCAGGGCCGGGCCGGCCCTGGTCCGCAAGGGATCGCCTAGGGCGGTCTTGGCAATCAGGAAAACCGCCGTGGCGCCGATCGTGGCGCCCAACACGACCAAACCCGTGGCGAGGATACTGCCGAAAAAAAATCCCCCGGTCACCGTCATCAGCAGGGCGCCGGGCAGGGAAAACGCCACCATCACCGCGTAGGCGGCAAGAAAACACAAGGCCATGACAACGGCGTGATCAGCGACATATTTGGCCAGATCGGCGCGGTACAGACGCAGGCTGTCCAGGCTAAGATATTCATCGCCACCAGCCGCCAGAAAGGCGATCAAGCCAGCCGCTAGCACCAGCAAGGGCCACAATCGGCGCATCGACAGCAGCGGCGCCCGCGCGGCGGCGTTGTCATCCCGTTTGCCTTGATTTTGGCCGCCCATGGCAACACCCTAAAAAAATTATATGAGGCGGACTATAGCGTAATCCCCGCCTTGAACTAGCGCGGATCTGTCGCTGAATCGACAAGTCGATCATGTTATCGTGAAGACGCCCGCACCCCAGGCCAGGGCGGCCCGACAGGATGGTTGCATAAGGGGTCCAGGCGGCGTTGACTTCTAGTAATCGAAACCGTATACAGCGCGTCTTGTTTTGGGCCCCTACCGGGTCTAATTTTATGATGGAGGTTGAGGGGTGAAACGCACCTACCAGCCCAGCAGACTGGTCCGTAAACGCCGGCATGGCTTTCGCCACCGCATGGCGACCGTTGGCGGCCGGCGTGTTCTGGCAAGTCGACGGTCCAGGGGCCGCAAGCTACTTTCGGCATAGGAATGATCTCGGCCTGGATTACTGGGCACGGGAGGCTCTGTGTGCAGTGAAATAGGGCATAGTGATTTGGCGCTCGTGCGCCTAAAAAGGCGCGTGGATTTTCTGCGCGTGGCCAGGTCCGGCCGTCGCTTCGCGACGCCTGGTCTTGTCTTGCAAGTCGCTGACCGGCAAGTCGCTGACCGGCAAGCCGGAAGCCATGGCGTCACAGGCATCACGGGGCGGCATTCTGGCATGGACGAAGGATCGGAGACTGCTGTGGGTATTGGCTTCACGGCCAGTAAAAAGGTTGGCAACGCTGTGGCGCGCAATCGCGCAAAACGGCGCTTGCGCGCAGCCGTGTCCGCGGTCATGCCAAAATATGCCGCAGGCGGCCATGACTATGTGCTGATCGGACGCAAGGCAACCCTGCAACGGCCCTACGCTGATCTGCTGACCGATTTGATGCGGGCACTGCGACGCACCAACAGTCTGACGCCAAACCATGTGGATCAGCCATCATCATGACCAACCTGGCAACCCTGGTGCTGCGCGGTGCGATCCACGCCTATCGCCTTTGCCTGGCGTCCCTGTTGCCTGGCCAATGCCGCTATCTGCCTAGTTGTTCTCATTACGGCCTGGAAGCGCTGCAACTGCATGGCCCCGTTTACGGCAGCTGGCTGACCCTGCGGCGTCTGTTACGGTGTCAGCCTTGGGGCGGCCATGGCCACGACCCGGTGCCGCGGACAATTCGGCCTCATCTGACCCGCCCCTTGGCTGGCCATCCGCTGGCGAGCCGCCGGCCAACGTATAAAATCGATAAAGCGACCCCACATGTCTGATCAACGCAATCTTATCATCGCAATCGGCTTATCCCTGGCGATCCTGTTGGGCTATCAATTCTTCTGGGAAAAGCCCCGGCAGGAACAGCGGCAGCAGCAACTGGTCGAAACTCAGGCCAGCCAAGGCTCGGGCGGATCAATGATCCCCACCGCACCCAATGCCTCGGGCGCCTCGGGATCGGGCAGTGCCGGAACCATACCGGGGGCGCCGGCGGCAATTGCCCCGCCGGGGGCGGCTAATACTGTCGCAAGCCGCGATGCCGCGTTGAAACAATCACCGCGCGTGACCGTTAACGGCACCCGGCTGGGCGGCTCCATTGCCCTAAAGGGCGCCCGCATCGACGACCTGACCCTACTGGACTACAAGGACACGATCGAGAAAGACAGCCCCGCCGTCACGCTGCTGTCGCCCCGTGGCGCCGCGAATCCATATTTTAGCCAATTCGGCTGGGTGCCCGTCGGCGATTTGAAGGTACCTGATGGCGAAACTATTTGGCGGGCCGACCGCCCGTCCCTGACACCGTCGCGGCCCCTGACCCTGAGCTGGGAAAACGGCCAGGGTGTACGCTTCATCCAGGTCATCGAAATCGACGATGCTTTTATGCTGACGGTGACCCAAAGAGTTGAAAATAATTCCGGACAGCCTATTTCAATCCATCCTTTTGGCCGCATTTCCCGCACGCATACGCCGAATACCTTGGGTTTTTATATCCTGCATGAAGGCCCGCTGGCGGTTTTCAACGACACCTTGAAGGAGGTCGACTACGACGATATGCAGGAGGGCCCCGCCGATATGACGAAAAGCGTGGGCGGTTGGATCGGCATCACGGACAAATATTGGCTGGCGGCCCTGATCCCCGACCAAAAGGAACCCTTCGCCGGCACCTTCCGTTACAGCCAGCCTAACAAACAGGACACCTATCAGGCCGATTTCCTGACCCAGGCGCCGCAGGTGATCGCGCCGGGTGCAACGGCGCAAACCGTCAACCACGTCTTTGCCGGCGCCAAGGAAGTCCACCTGTTGGACAAATACGAAAAACAACTGGGCATTGCGCGGTTCGATTTGGCGGTGGATTTCGGCTGGTTCTATTTCCTGACCAAGCCGCTGTTCTTCGTGCTGGACTATTTCTTCAAGCTGCTGGGCAATTTCGGCCTGGCGATCATGTTGCTAACCGTTTGTGTCAAAGCATTATTCTTCCCCCTGGCCAACAAATCGTACAAGGCCATGAGCAAGATGAAGGCCCTGCAGCCGGAAATGACCAAGGTGCGGGAGCGTTTTGGCGACGACCGGACCAAGATGAACCAGGAAATGATGGCCCTCTACAAGAAGGAGAAGGTCAACCCGGCGGCGGGCTGTTTGCCTGTGGTGATCCAGATCCCGGTATTTTTCGCGCTTTATAAAGTCATGTTCGTGACCATCGAAATGCGCCACCAGCCGTTCTTTGGCTGGATCCATGATCTCTCGGCCCCGGACCCCATGTACATCTTCACTTTGTTCGGCGCCATTCCCTGGGACCCGCCACAATTTCTGATGATCGGCATCTGGCCGATCTTCATGGGCGCCAGCATGTATATGCAACAACTACTGAACCCGCAGCCCGCCGATCCGGTACAGGCGAAGATCTTTCTGTTCATGCCGTTGTTTTTCACCTTCCTGCTAGGCAGTTTTCCTGCCGGTCTGGTGATCTATTGGACGTGGAACAATACGCTCTCCATCGCCCAACAATGGATCATCATGAAACGGATGGGTGTATCGATTAGGCCTAAGTAAATGCCACAGATCCCTGCTGGCGAAGACGATAGCACCAAAGCCGCCGCGGCTCTCGAGAGAGGGCGGCTATTATTTGCCCAGGAATGCGAATTCGTCATGGGCGTGCGCACGGAGGCGGATTTACCGCAACCGGAACTACCCGAAGTGGCCTTCGCGGGCCGTTCCAACGTGGGTAAGTCCAGTTTGTTGAATGCGCTCACCAACCGGCGCACCCTGGCCCGTACCTCGAACACGCCGGGACGCACCCGCGAAGTCAATTTCTTCCGCCTTGGCGGGGAATTGATGCTGGTTGATCTGCCCGGCTATGGCTATGCCAAGGCCGGCAAGGAAGAAATCGCGCGTTGGAATAAATTGATCGAGGATTATCTGCGGGGCCGGGGCAATTTGCGCCGGGTCTGCCTGTTGATCGATGCCCGGCGCGGCATCGGGGCGCCTGACCGCGCGGTGATGGCGCTGTTGGACAAAGCGGCGGTAGTCTACCAAGTGGTGCTGACCAAAGTGGACAAGGAAAAGCCCGGCGCCCTGGCCAAAATACTGCAAACCGCGGCGGACGAAATCAGCAGCCATGCCGCCGCCTATCCGGAAATGCTAGCAACCTCTGCCGCCAAGCGGACCGGCTTGGCGGAAGCCCGTGCCAGCTTTGCCGCGCTGACGGAAAGCGCATCGGCTGAAAGCACGCTGATTGAAAGCGCGCCGGCCGAAAGTACGCTGGCCGATAGTACCCTGGCGGATGAGGCATGAGTGGGTTATAAGCCGGCGCCATGACCGATACACAACACGAAGCACAATTAAACACCGCCCGCACCCTGTCCGAGGCGTTGCCCTATATGCGCCGCTTCGCGGGCCAGACCTTTGTCATCAAATACGGCGGGCATGCCATGGGTAATGCCGAACTGGCGGATAATTTCGCCCGGGATGTCGTATTGATGAAGCAGGTCGGCATCAATCCGGTGGTGGTGCACGGTGGCGGGCCGCAAATCGGCGCCATGCTGGACCGCCTGAAAATTCAAAGCTCGTTCATCGATGGTCTGCGCGTTACCGACGCCGCGACCGTGGAAATTGTCGAGATGGTGCTGTCCGGCTCCATTAACAAGGCGGTGGTCACCGCCATCAACGGCGCGGGCGGCGTGGCTATTGGCCTGTCGGGCAAGGATGGCAACCTGATCGAGGCGCGCAAATTACAGCGCACCGTACGGGATCCGGATTCCAATATTGAAAAAGTATTGGATCTGGGCTTTGTCGGCGAACCAGTGCGCATCAATCCGGACCTGCTGCGGATTTTCGCACAGTCCAATCTGATACCGGTGATCGCCCCAATTGGCGTTGGCGCCAACGGGGAAACCTATAATATCAACGCCGATACGGTCGCCGGCAAGATTGCCGCCACCCTGCTGGCCGCTAAACTGGTTATGCTGACGGACGTTGCCGGCGTGCTGGACGGGAACGGTGAATTGATCTCGAAAATGACCCCGGAACAGGCCGCGGTTTTAAGGCGCGAGGGCGTCATCAAGGGCGGCATGATTCCAAAGCTGGAGACCTGCCTGGACGCCGTGCAACAGGGCGTCGGCGCGGCCCATATCCTGGATGGCCGGCTGCCCCATGTGCTGTTGTTGGAGGCCTTCACCGCCGCCGGCGTCGGCACCATGATCGAGGCCGGTGGTTAGAATATTTTCGAGATAGACTTACCTGCCCGCTCCAGAGATTATTGCAAATGGCCTACTGTAGCCGTTCCAGCTGTTGTTCCATTTCTGCCTCGCTGAGGGGATAATCGATCCCGTCGCGGGCATTCAGAATGGATTGCGGCTTCACCCGGGCGATGCGGAGTTGTAACTGCATCGCCGTACGCATGGAAAAATTGGCTTTCCAGGCCAGTGCCGTCACCCCCCGCGCGTTCGTTGACTGGAGCACTTCGCTGACCACCTCCACCGGCAACCCGCTTTTCAAGGCAATGCCATGAACGACGAAATCCCGGTCACCGTCACCGATGGCCTCCTGCAAGGCATCATCGTTCAATCCGCCGCCGTTGAACAGCAGGGTCGCCGCATCCCTGCCGCCACCATGCGTCTCGGGTTCCGGTTCATCCCCATCGGCGCCATCGGAACTCATCTCCTCCCGCACGGCCTTGGATAGTTCAACGGCGGTGGCGGCATCGACATCGTTACGGCTGCATAGGGTTTCCACCAGCGACGCGGCCACAAAGCCCGCTATGCGGCGGATCGCACCATCGGACAAGGAGGGCCATTTCACCAACGGCTGGTGCCAGGGCTCAACCGCCGCCGCATTGTCAATAATCCAATCCAGCGTATCCTCGCGCAACTGCGCACTGTCATTGGCCAACAGGGTAGCGACCGCCTTGGTATCCAAGGTCTGGGCCACCGCATCGGCGACATCACCGCCCAGGCCCGGGCGTTCGGCGATGGCGCTGAGAGCGCCGGCTTCCCGGCCGGCGGCAATGATCTCCAGCAGATCCTGATCGCTCAATAAGGGCGAAAATTGCAGGACCGGGGCGGCAACGATGACCTCCAGATCCCGGGCCAGTTGCAGGACGATATCCTTGGGCACATTATCGGCGCACTTTAGATGCTCCGAGATGATCGCCCTGACTCTGGGCAATTGGTCCGCCGCCAATTCGCGCAGTACCGTGAGCGTCAGCTCTTCGGCCTTTTCCCGTTGTTCGGCCGACCATTCCGGCACCAGGCAGCCAATCTTGTCGGCTAGTTCGCAGCGCACCTCGTCATCACCATCCTGCACCAGCTTGGCGTCCGCCTTGCGCGGTGTTGATCGGTTGGACGCAATGGCGCGGCGCACTTCGGGCACATTGTCATCGGCAAGGTAATACAAGACCTCTGGCTGGGTATCTTCGCGCCTGGCCAGGCGCAGACGCTCCTTGGTGTTATCCTGTTCCAACGCGCCGCGCTGTTCTTCGTAACTTTTCGGCTTCGTTATGCGGTTAAGTAACGATTTCAGCATGTCGTCTGTCCCTCCGCATCGGGCGTATCGTCGTCCGCGCCGCGCCTTTCGGCCAACACGGCCACACCCCGCCCTTGGCGCTTCGCCCGATAGAGGGCTTGATCGGCCCGATGGATCAAGCTGTCCAGGTCGTCTTCAATATTGGGATCGGCCAGGGCGATGCCAATGGAAATAGACAGCGGGTGCGCCGCATCGCCCGAGAAACGCTCTAAGCTGGTGACAGCGGCGGCAAGCAGTTCTTCCGCCTTGTGGCGGGCGCCTTCCGGGCCGGTCTCTTCCAGCCACACCGCGAATTCATCACCGCCCAGGCGGCCCGAAATATCGCTCTCACGGCCGTCACTGTTGCTCAATAATTTAGCCAGGGCGACCAGGGCCGCATCGCCGACTTGATGACCGTGAGTGTCATTGACGGCTTTAAAATGGTCCATATCAATATACAACAGCGTACCGAAGCGGTTTTGACGCTTGTGTTGGGCAATGCGTTTGCCAACCGTGTCATAAAAGCCGCGACGGTTCAGCAGACCGGTTAATTCATCAACGCTCGATAGTTCTTCCAACCGTTCCTGAACCTCCGCCTGGGCGATGGCTATCCCCAGTTGTGAGGCAATATCGAGCAAGGTTGTCGCCGCGTTCTCCAAGATGCCGGCGTCCTCCAGGGCAACCGCCAGCACGCCTTTGGGCTGGTGGCGGAAATGGCAGGGCACCAACAAAAGTTGATGCGCGCCCAGGACCACGTGGCGGACCTGGGCAAGATCGCCGGCGAAGCTCCATTCCGCCTCTTGCAGAAAATCAATATTCGGGGCATTGGCGGCGATACGGTCCGCCGCCAGATCCAAGCGGCCATTCTTGCCAGCCCGTAATATCCAGATGTGTGAAGCCTTGATCGCCTCGGCGGTGGCGGCGGCGGCGGCGGAAAACATCTCGTCCGGGGTCAAGGCGTCGCGAATGGAATCAACGATGGAGCGGCTCAACCGCTCCCGCTCTTGCGCGCGGGCCAGGGCCGCCTGATGCAGTGTTTCCTCGGTAATATCACGGCAGACGCCGCGCACGCCCTGCAAGGCGCCCTGATCATCAAATACCGGCAGACACGAGACGCGCACGCACACGCGGGCATCGCTCCGGTCCAGCAACCAGCATTCAACCTCGTCCAATGGGGTCCGGCTTTCAAAAGGGTTCGGCCCGCCATCCCGGCCATCTTGCGCCACAGGATCAGCAACTGGGTCGGCCAACAGATCGCGTGCCGGGCGGCCATCCAATTCGTCAGGGGTATAGCCCAAAAGGCCACGGCCAGAAACAAATGCAAAGCAGCCGTCGGCATCGGTCTCCCAAACAAAATCAGTGGAGCAGGACACCAGGTCCTTGAACAATTGCCGGGAGGCGACCAAGGCGCGGCCAAAATTCACATCAAAGGTGCTATCCCGCGCCAACAGCAAAATCCGTTCCGGTGCCTGGTCAACATCACCCATGCCGCCAGCCCCGGCAATGCTCTCTTCGGCGCCATTTTCCGGCAGCAGGGTGATGTCGAAAACACCCTCTCCGGTAGGTACGGGCAATTGAAAGCGTTTGGTCTGCACGCTGCCGTCAATCAGGACCGCGTGCAACATGGTGCGCAGATCGCCGCCCATGGGCCCGCGCAAGGCGGTCACGATGGGATTGGCGAGGGTGTTCGCCGACAGCACCGTGCCCGCCCCGTCGAACAAAACCATCGGCCCGGCATAATCCGCCATCAGTTCGGCGGTCCGCAGCATCAATGGCCCCGCGCCATCAGCCGCGCCGGATCGCAGGCGGGGATCGGCCACGCCAAGTGCCGCACGTTTTATAGGAAAATTTGCCACTTTGTCCGCTCTATCCATGCATGATCATTGTATTATCGGGCCTTCGGGTGCCCGCAATGCCGCAGCCTATCCAATGGGCCCTTAACGACACATTAATTACCACTAATTTGCGGTGCAATCTGTGTCTGGGAATCATAATTCTTTCGCCAATATCCGGGCCATTTCCTCCGCTGTCAGGGGGTAATCGGTGCCAAGCCGGGCGTTCAGCATTTTCTTCGGTGGAATACGGGCGGTGCGGCTTTGCAACTGGATCGCCGTGCGCATGGACAAATTCGCCTTCCAGGCCAAGGCCGTCACGGCCTTGGGCGAAGCGTCGTTGATGATTTTTCGCACCACTTCCGGGGCCAACTCCGAACGCAGGGTCAAGGCTTCCAGAACGAAATCAGCGCGTCCCGTTTGGATGGCCTGCTCCATGGCGTCATCGTCCAACAGCATGCTTTGATCCAAAACTCTGGCTTTTTCCTGTTCCTCCAGCTGCAGTTCGCCCTCGGTTTCGTCGATCCGGGCCTTTAGCCGCTTGGTCAGAAAACGGGTGGTATCACGATCCAGGTCGTTACGTTCCGCCAGCACCTCCAACAGCGAAGAGGCGACAAAGCCCGCCACCCGACGCACGGCGCGAATGGAAAGTTCCGGCCGCATGACCAGCGGTTCGTGCCAGCATTGCACCTCAGCCGCATTTTCGGTGATCTTGTCCAGGGTCGCTTCCCGCACCGAAGCTTTCTTGTTGGCCAGCAATGTCGCCACCGCTGGCACATCCAAGGTGGCGACCACCGCATCCGAGACATCCTCCGAGACTTGATCCCGTCGGGCGATGGCGCACAACGCTTCCTGGGCACAGCCCGCCGCGATTACCTCCATCAGATCCAAATCGCTCAACAACGGTGAGTATTCCAGTACCGGGGTCGAAACAATGACCGCCGCATCCAGCGCCAGTTGCCGCACGATGGAGACGGGAACTTGGCGGCTGCTTTTTAATTCCTCCGCCAGCAGGGCGCGCACGCGGGGCAATTGATCAGAGGCCAGGCGCTTGAGCATATCGAAGGTCAGCTCGCGCACCTTTTCCTGCTCGTCGTGGGCCATATCGGGCAACAGACGGGCGATTTTCAGGGCCAGGTCGGCGCGCACGTCCGCGTCGGCATCCTCGGACAGCGTCTGGTCGGCCTGCACCGGCGTCGCCGGATTGGTCGCCACCGCCCGCCGCACGTCTTCGCTTTCATCGCCGGCCAAATAGTACAGGATCTCGGGCCGCGTATCGGGCGCGCCGGCCAGTTGCAGGCGCGCCGCCAGATCCGACGCCGCCAACAGATCCTTCTGGGCGACATAGTCCATGCTGCCGTCGACGCCGCCCTCAATGCCGCCCGCAGAACCCATCCCAGGAACGCCTGCGGATAACGGGGCCGGAAGTTGCGCGGGCGCCTGATCGGAAGAAAAGCCGACGGTCGGGGCAATTTTGCGTTTCAAAAGATTTTTCAACATCGCGGGGAAAAGTTATCAGCCGTACATTAATGCGTTGTTAATGGCCAAAAGCTGCCGGCTGGGCAGGTAGGCGGGCGGGCCGGCTAACAGTGCCGGCGTGGCTTGCCTTTCACGGCGGTTACACGTTATCTAGCCACATGCCGGAAACAACAGCCCCGAACCCTCGAGACGTCGCCGTCTGGATCTTTGATCTGGACAATACCCTCTATCCCGTGGGCTGCGACCTGGGCACCCAGTTAGGCCGGCGCATGCGGGAGTTCGTGGCGCAATATCTGGATCTTCCCCAGGATCAGGCGCATGTGGTGCAAAAACGCTATTTCCACGAGCATGGCACCACCTTGCGCGGCATGATGCTGGAACATGACCTGGAACCGACCGACTATCTGGACTATGTCCACGACCTGGATCTGTCGGGCATCCCCATGGATGACCGCCTGGGCCAGGCCCTGGCGACCCTGCCCGGGCGCAAGGTGATTTATACCAACGCCACCACGAAACATGCGCAGCGGGTGGTCCGCCATTTGGGCATCGAGCACCATTTCGACGGATTTTTCGACATCATTGATGCCGGTTTCGTGCCCAAGCCGAACGTCCAACCCTATGACGTGGTTTTGGCCCGCCATGACATTGACCCCACGCGGGCCGTAATGGTCGAGGATATTGCGCAAAACCTGATGCCGGCGGCCGGTCTTGGCATGGCCACGGTATGGGTCCGCGGCGGCCGCGATCTGACCCTGGCGGCGGATCAAATCCAGCATGTCCACCATGTCACCGACGATTTGCCCGGCTGGTTGTTGGATTTGCCAAGTCAAAGTTAACCTAGAGCAGTTCCGGGCTATCCTAATCAGTTGACAGAATGCTAGGCCAGGGTAGTTTGCCCACCGTTCGTAGCGGGGAGAGAGAAAATGAATAGCAGCAGCCTTGAGACCATCATCGACAATGCCTGGGAAGAACGCGATGGCGTCAATATCAACACCAAGGGCGCGGTGCGTGATGCCGTCGAAGCGGCATTGGACGCCCTGGATAAGGGTGAGCAGCGCGTAGCGGAAAAGGGCGCCGATGGCTGGCGGGTCAATCAATGGCTGAAAAAGGCGGTATTGCTGTCTTTTCGTCTGAACGACATGACGGCGATCGAAGGCGGCCCCGGCCCCGGCACCACTTGGTATGACAAGGTGCCGTCCAAATTCGAAGGCTGGGGCGACAATCAGTTCCGCGCCGCCGGTTTCCGGGCCGTCCCGAACTGCATCGTCCGCCGCTCCGCCTATATCGCACCCAACGTGGTGTTGATGCCCAGTTTCGTCAATCTGGGCGCCTATGTGGACAGTGGCACCATGGTTGATACCTGGGCCACGGTGGGCAGCTGCGCCCAGATCGGCAAGGATTGCCATATATCAGGCGGCGCCGGCATCGGTGGTGTTCTGGAACCCTTGCAGGCGGAGCCCGTGATCATCGAGGACAACTGCTTCATCGGCGCCCGCTCCGAGGTGGCCGAGGGGGTCATAATCGAGGAAGGCTCCGTCCTCTCGATGGGGGTATTCATCGGCTCCTCGACCAAAATCGTCAACCGTGCGACCGGAGACGTTACCTATGGCCGCATCCCGGCCTATTCCGTGGTCGTCCCCGGCTCCATGCCTGGTGCGATTGGTGGGGTTCATCTGTACTGCGCGGTAATCGTCAAGCAGGTCGATGCCGGCACCCGGGCCAAGACGTCCATCAACGAATTGTTGCGCGACTAAGCCGCCGGAGCTGTCCAGCATGGCCGATAACAAACCTACCGACGCGGTGGAATTAACCCGCGCCCTGATCCGTTGCGCCTCCGTCACGCCCGCCGATGGCGGCGCCCTTGCGGTCACGTCGGCGGCCTTGGAACGCCTGGGCTTCAACTGTCACCGCATGACCTTTTCCGCGCCCGATACGGCGGACGTGGATAACCTGTACGCCCGTTTGGGTGACAGCGGCCCCAATTTCTGCTTTGCCGGCCACACCGACGTGGTGCCGGTGGGTGATGCGGATGCCTGGAGCCTGGAGCCCTTCGCCGCCGATATCCGCGACGGCATCCTGTATGGCCGGGGCGCCACGGATATGAAGGGCGCGGTGGCCGCTTTTATCGCCGCCGCCGATATCTTTCTGGCCAAGCATGGCGGCCAGTTCGATGGCTCGATCTCGCTGTTGATTACCGGTGACGAGGAAGGCCCCTCCATCAACGGCACCCGCAAGGTGCTGGACTGGCTGGGGGAACGGGGCGAACGCCTGGATCATTGCCTGGTGGGCGAGCCGACCAACCCGGAAGCCCTGGGCGATATGGTGAAGATCGGCCGCCGCGGCAGCCTGACCGGTACATTGGTGGTGCATGGGGTCCAGGGTCACGTGGCCTATCCCCACCTGGCCGACAATCCCTTACCCCGGCTGATCGAAATTCTGAGCCGGTTGAGCCGGCATACCTTCGATAGTGGTAACGCGCATTTTTCGCCCACCAATCTGGAACTGGCGACCATCGATGTAGGCAACACCGCCACCAATGTAATCCCCGCGCACGCGCGGGCGGCGTTTAATATCCGCTTCAATACAGAGCAGACCTCGGACGGCCTGCAACAATGGCTACGTCAGCAATGCGATGAGGTCGGGGGCAATTATGATCTAAGTTTTCATCTATCCGCCCAGCCATTTCTGACGACGCCGGGGCCCTTTACCGAGATCATCGCCCAGGCGGTCACCGACGTCACCGGGCAACGGCCCGCCTTGACCACCACGGGGGGCACCTCGGACGCGCGCTTTATCCATCATCATTGCCCGGTGGCGGAATTCGGCCTGATTTCCGAGAGCATGCACAAGGTCGATGAACAGGCATCCGTCAACGATATAGAGCAATTGGCCCAGGTCTATGCGCGGATATTGGAATTGTATTTCTCCAGCGGCGAAATCAGCAGCGGTATTGGAGATGGCCCCCATGCTGCTTGAAGTAACCCGTTCAATCCATGGCGCCTGGCGTATTGCCCGCCTGGACCCGGACGCGTTGGCCTATTTCAATGTAACCGCGGATGGCTTCTGGCGCTCGTTCTCGGCGCTGACTTTGGTCGTGCCGTTCTATGTCGGCTTTCTGGTCCTCAGCCATGCTCATACTTCGGGGCTGACACCGCCAACCGGACCGGTGCTGTCCGTGGAATGGTTTGTCACGGTGAAACTGACGGCCTTCGCGGCAAGCTGGCTGATCTTTCCCGTGGTCATGGTGGCGATTTCCCGGCTGCTGGACCTGACGCAAACCTATGCCCAGTACATAATCGTCTGGAACTGGTCCAACGTGCTTGAAATGGTGGTAATCCTGCCAGCGGTGATGCTGTTTCTGTCCGGTGCCCTACCGGGTCAGAGCGCCGCCATGATCCTGATGGCCGCTCAAATTACCATGCTGTTCTATGGCTATCTGGTCGCGCGGGCCGGCCTGCGCTGCAAGACGGCCACCGCGATCAGTGTTGTCGCCTTCAACTTCGTATTGAGCCTGCTTTTCAACGGCCTGGCGGCCAAGCTGCTGTAGGACGGATCAAGATTGGTTCGGGCCCGCCACGTCTTCAGGGTAATCAACGGCCGTCAGATACAACCCCTCGGCAGGCGCCACGGCCCCGCATCGGCTACGGTCACAGGCTGCAAGGGCCGCGGCAAGGTCTTGCCCCGACCACCTTCCCAGACCCACCTGATGCAGGCTGCCAACGATGGAGCGCACCTGATTATGCAGGAAAGCGCGGGCCCGCGCCCGGATATGTATTTCCCCGTCCTGGCGCGCGACCTGTAATAAATCCAATGTCCGAATGGGCGATTTAGCCTGACATTTGGCCGCCCGGAAGGTGGTGAAATCGTGCCTGCCCAGCAGGCATTGCGCGGCCTGGTGCATGGCGTCGGCATCCAGGGGGCCGCGCACATGCCAGGCCCGGCCCCGGCGCAACGCCAAAGGCGGGCGCTGGTCGGCGATGCGGTAAAGATAATGACGCGCGAGGGCGGAATGCCGCGCATTGAAGTCCGGCGCCGCCTCTTCCGCCCGCAAGACGACAACCGGACGTGGCCGAAGATGATAATTCAGCGCGTCACGCACCTTGTCAGCGGTAAAGTGGCGCTGCAAATCGAAATGCGCCACCTGGCCCAGGGCATGCACACCAGCATCGGTACGGCCCGCCGCCTGCGATATCACGGCCTCGCCGGAAAACGCCTGGATAGCCTCTTCCAGTGCCTGTTGCACGGCATAGCCGTTGATCTGGCGTTGCCAGCCGACAAAATCCTTGCCGTCGTATTCTATGGTCAACTTGTAACGCGGCATGGTTAGTGACCTGGAACTGACGTACGCGGTACGCGCCCCTCGATAGGATAGGCCGGGTCGTTGTAGCCCGGCGTCGAGGGATGGCCCATGGGCACCAGACGATCGACCAGGGCTTCGTCCTCGGCGGTGAATTGATAGTCCAGGGCGCCCAGGTTTTCCGTCCACTGGGCCATGGTTCTGGGGCCGGCGATAGCGCCATGCACCAAACTGTTATGCAAAACCCAGGCAAGGGCGAACTGTCCCGCCGTAATGCCGCGCGCCTCGGCATGCTGGCGCAGGGTTTGGGCAATTTGCAAAGACTCCGGCCGCCATTCCGATTGCATCATGCGGCGGTCGTTTTGCCCTGCGCGGCTGTCCTCGGGCGGCGGGCTATCAGGCGCATATTTGCCGGTCAGCAGGCCACGGGCCAAGGGGCTGTAGGGCACCACGCCCAGGCCGAAATAATCGCAGGCCGGCAGATGCTCAACCTCGGGCATACGGTTCATGGCGTTGTAATAGGGCTGACTGACAACCGGCCGGTCAATGCCGAGGCCATCGCAGATATGACAGATTTCAGCCAGCCGCCAGGAGCGGTAGTTGGACAGCCCGAAATAGCGGATCTTGCCCTGGCGGATCAGGTCAGCCATGGCGCGCACGGTTTCCACCAGCGGCGTATCCGGATCCTCCTTATGCAGATAATAAATATCAATATAGTCGGTGCCCAGACGGGCCAGGCTGTCCTCGCAGGCCCGCATCAGCCATTTCCGGGACAAGCCGCGCTGGTTCGGCCCATCGCCCTTGGCGCCCGCAACCTTGGTCGCCAGCACCCAATAATCCCGCTCGCCCGCGATCGCCGCCCCGGTCACCTGCTCGGCCCTGCCGCCGGTATAAACATCGGCGGTATCTATGAAGTTGACCCCCATCTCGCGGCCATGGCCAATAATCCGCTCCGCCTCCGACCGCTCCGTGCGGCCGCCGAACATCATGGTGCCAAGACAAAGCGGCGATATGCGCAGGCCACTATGGCCGAGGCTTTGATATTTCATGGTTCAATCCGTGCCTAGTGGTGCGAACCAAACAGAAGAGTCCTTCGGTTTGGTGTCTTGCGCACCACGATTCTTCAGAGCCTAGTGGTCTTTCGATCCTCACGGATGGGAACCATCCGAAAGAATCGGACCACTAGATCGGCGAAACGCCGAAAGTTGTTTATAGGACGAACTTTTAGCTGATCCAAACAAGCATTTAGAGATCGAATTGGCTTGACGATATGGCTAGATTGGACGACCCGGATCTGAAAGGGACAAAGCATGACGGATATACAAATTGGCGTGGTCGGCTGCGCCGGCCGCATGGGCATCAGCCTGCTGCGGCAAATCACCGCCACGGAGGGCTGTGCCATTGCCGGAGGGTCCGAGCGGCCCGGGCATGACGCCGTCGGCCAGGATCTGGGCGATTTGGCCGGCCTGGGCCATCTGAACATGGCGGTGGAGGCGGACCCGCGGGCAATGTTCGAACGCGCGGCGGTGGTGTTGGATTTCACCGCGCCCGCCGCCACCGTAGCCCATGCCGCCCTGGCGATGGGGACCGGCACCAACCTGGTTATCGGCACCACGGGCATGACGGCCGCCGACGACGAGGTGATCCGTCAGGCGGCGGAGAAAATCGCCGTCATGCGGGAAGGCAATATGAGCCTGGGGGTCAATGTGCTGGCACAATTGACCAAACGCCTGGCCAGCGCCCTGGATGATGATTTCGATATTGAAATCGTCGAGATGCACCACCGCTATAAGGTCGATGCGCCATCGGGCACCGCCTACCTTCTAGGCCGGGCGGCGGCGGCGGGGCGCCAGGTCGACCATGATGCAGTCGCCACCGGTGGCCGCCATGGCATAACCGGAGAGAGGCGCCGGGGCGATATCGGTTATGCCGCCCTGCGCGGCGGCAACGTAGCCGGCGAACACACGGTCATTTTCGCGGCCGACGATGAACGGGTTGAATTGACCCACAAGGCGGCGGACCGCGCGATATTTGCCCGTGGCGGGGTGCGCGCCGCCCGCTGGCTGGCCGACAAGGAAACCGGTCTGTACGGCATGGCCGATGTTCTGGGGCTTTAAGCTAGTGGTGGCCGAGGCGGCGCAGGGCCAGGCCAAGAGCGTCGGCGAAGGATCGCCGTTCTTCAGGCGCCAGGAAACGGCCCAGGCGCACACCCCGGCCATGGGAGGTTACCAGGATACTGCCGTGGCTGCCGATGCCATCGGACGGCCCCCCGGATGCATCGGCTGCATCGGGTGCATCGGTTTCGTCGCTTTCCAGGCTGACCCGTGCCCAATAGGGCTGAAACGACCACTGGCGCCGCCGGCCGCTGGGCTGGATACGGTGGATCGACAATTCATCCTGCGACAGCCTGACCGTCTCGGTCAGCCGGCCGGAACGGAAGCTGAGGCGAAAGGCCAGATAAAAGGCGACAACATCCAGACCCAGAAAGCCCAGCACCGGCCAGGCCCCTTGCAGATAAAAGGCCAATCCGACCACCAGGGAGAACAGGCAAACCACCGCCATCAGAATGCGGAAGCCCTGGACGCTCAAACTACGGTTTGGCCGCAGTTCGGCATCGAACAGCAGCTCCCCCTCGCCCGGTATTGTCTCAATCCCCATAACAGCCAGTGTAACCCATGAAAAAGGCCGATATCGAGAGCTTCTTTGCCCGCCTGCAGGCCGCCGATCCTGAACCGAAGGGCGAATTAAACTATTCCAACAACTACACCTTGTTGGTCGCCGTGGTACTGTCGGCCCAGGCGACGGATGTGGGCGTCAACAAGGCGACGAAAAAGTTGTTCGAAGAGGTCGACAACCCCGCCGCCATGCTGGCCCTGGGCGAAGCCGGATTGAAGCGGCATATCCGCACCATCGGCCTGTTCAATACCAAGGCTAAAAACGTGATCGCCCTAAGCCGCCGCCTGCTGGAGCATTTCGAGGGTCAGGTGCCCGAAAGCCGGGAGGAACTGGAAAGCCTGCCCGGCGTCGGCCGCAAGACCGCCAACGTAGTCTGCAATATTGCCTTTGGCCAGCCTACCATCGCCGTCGATACCCACCTCTTTCGCCTGGGCAACCGCACCGGCCTGGCGCCCGGCAAAACCCCACTGGAGGTGGAGCTCAAACTGCAAAAGCGGGTGCCAAAAGCCTACCTGCGGCACGCCCACCATTGGCTGATCCTGCATGGCCGTTATATCTGCAAGGCGCGCAAGCCTGATTGCCCGGCCTGCATTGTCAACGACGTGTGCGGCTACAAGGCCAAGACGACGCTATAGCCATTTTCACGATTGGTCAGCGGTGCGATAGGTGTAAGCTGGCACAAATCGCAAGAGCATGATTGATGGAGGGTAAAATGCGTATCGGTATGTTTACCGCGTCGCAATGGCGCGCGGACGAGGATCCCAGGGCGGTGCTGGCGGATCTGCGCCAGCAGATACGAGCGGCAAGGGACAATGGCTTTTCCGCATTGCTGCTGGGGCAGCACGTGGTCAGCGGCCCCATGGGCATGTTCCAGACCAATCCGATGCTGGGCCATATTGCCGAGGATGCCGCTGGCATGCAGATCGGCCCGGGGGTTTTGCTGCTGTCCATGATGAACCCGGTGCTGGCGGCGGAAGAAGCCGCCACGATTGACTGGTTGAGCGATGGAAACTATGTCCTGGCGGCGGGCCTGGGCTATCGGACAGAAGAATTTCAGGCCATGGGCGTCGATATAAAGAACCGCGTCGGCCGCCTGACCGAGGGCCTGGAAATCATCAAACGGCTGTGGACCGAGGAAACCGTCAACCACGACGGCCGCTATTTTCAGCTCACCAATGCCAAGGCCGGCGTGCGGCCGAAACAGCAGCCCCGTCCGCCGATTTGGCTGGGCGGCGATGTGGAAGCCGCCGTGCGCCGCGCCGCCCGTCTGGCGGACGCCTGGCTGGTCGCCCCGACGACGCCATTTGACCGTGTCGCCGAATTCATCGGCGCCTTCCGTGAAGAACGCAAAAAGGTGGGTCTGCCAGCGGACGTGAAATGCCCCATTGTGCGCGAATGCTTCATCGGACGGGATGCCGCGCATGCACGGGAAATTTCACGCGGCCCGTTGTTGGCAAAATATGCGGCCTATGCATCCTGGGGCCAGGAAGGTGCGGCATCCGGCGATTTTGAAACCGCCTTCGATGATTTTTCCGCCGCGCATTTTCTGGTCGGCGATGCCATCGAGGTTCGTGACCGATTGCAACAATTCGCGGAGGCAACGGGCAGTGATCAATTCCTCATGCGGGTTCATTGGCCCGGCTTGGAACAAAGCGAAGCGCTGGCCAACATCGACCGCATCGCAAAACTGATCTGATACCAACCAGCGCTGATAGGGTACTCGCGGGCGCTGTCAATTCCGCCTACTCGGCGGCCTCCTGGACCGCCGGCCGCCAGCGCAGGACCGGCTGGCGGGCTGCCTGGGTTTCGTTCAGGCGCCGGTAGGGGGCCAGGTGGGGGGCGCCGGCGAAATAGCCCGCATCGCCCTGCCGGGCCCGTTCGGCCAGATGCCGCATGGTGGCGATAAATTGATCCAGGCTGTCCTTGGATTCAGATTCCGTGGGCTCGATCAACATGGCGCCCGAGACGACCAGGGGAAAATACATGGTCATGGGGTGAAAGCCTTCGTCGATCATGGCCTTGGCGAAATCCAGCGTGGAGACGCCGGTGCCCTGCAAAAATCTATCGTCGAACAGGGCCTCGTGCATACAAGGACCAGGGAACGACAGCGTTAGAAGATCCTGCAACCGGGCCAGGACATAATTGGCGTTCAACACCGCATCTTCCGAAACCTGGCGCAGGCCATCGGCGCCATGGCTGAGAATAAATGCCAGGGCGCGGACGAACATGCCCATCTGACCATGGAAGCCCTTCAGGCGGCCAAAGCTGGCCGCCGTGCCCAAGGCCTCTGATTTATGTTCCACAAGCTCCAGGCCATCGGCCCCGCGCACCACCATTGGCAGGGGGGCGTAAGGCGCCAGCGCTTCGGCCAGCACCACCGGGCCACTGCCCGGACCACCGCCGCCGTGGGGGGTGGAAAAGGTCTTGTGCAGGTTCAGATGCATGCAATCGATGCCCAGATCGCCGGGCCGCACCTTGCCCACGATGGCGTTGAAATTGGCCCCATCGCAATAAAAATAGGCGCCCGCGGCATGCACGGCCTCGGCAATTTCGACGATCTGGGTTTCGAACAGACCGCAGGTGTTGGGATTGGTCAGCATGATCGCGGCGACGTGGGGTCCCAATTTTTCCTTCAGCGCGGCTAGATCGACCCGGCCCCGGTCATCGGCCGGGATCTCTTCAATGCGATAGCCGCAAATAGCGGCGGTCGCCGGATTGGTGCCATGGGCCGAGGTCGGCACCAACACCACCTGGCGGGCATCGCCCTTTGCCTCCAACGCGGCCCGGATACACATCAGGCCGCACAATTCTCCATGCGCGCCGGCGGCGGGCGACATGGCGATGGCCGACATGCCGGTCAGGGCACACAGCCATTCCGCCAGGGTATCGATCAATTCCAACGCGCCTTGCACTGTCTCCATGGGTTGCATGGGATGCAGATCGGCGAAGCCCGGCAGGCGCGCCACTTTTTCGTTCAGGCGCGGGTTATGCTTCATGGTGCAGGAGCCCAGGGGGTATAGCCCCGCATCGATGGCAAAGTTGTTGCGCGACAGACGCACGAAATGGCGCACGACTTGTGGCTCGGACAAACCCGGCAGGCCAATGGCCGCCTGCCGCTCCAACCCGCCCAGGCGGTTTGTTACCGCGTCGGGTTCCGGCAGATCAACGCCACAGCGGCCCGGACCATCCAGTTCAAAAATCAACGGTTCGGCCAGGTCCAGGCCCCGATGTCCGCTGCTGGTCTCGATTGGCTTGCTCACGACAGCACCTCGCGCAGGGCATTGATGAATGCCGCCACGTCCCCCTCGCTATTGGTTTCGGTGGTGGCGACCAGCAATAAATTCGCCAATTCCGGATCGTCGGGGTACAGGCGGCTGACGGGCACCCCGGCCAGGACACCATGGCCAACAAGTTCGCCGACCACCGCCTCCGCCGGTCTTGGCAGACGCAGGGTAAATTCGTTGAAAAAGCTTTCGTTCACCACCTCGACACCGTCCAGAGCCGCCAGCTGTTCCGCCAAATGCACGGCCCCACTATGGTTCAGTTGCGCCAATTGGCGCAGGCCGACCTCGCCCAATAAGGACAGATGGATACAGAAGGCCAGACAGCACAGACCCGAATTGGTACAGATGTTCGAGGTCGCCTTTTCCCGGCGAATATGCTGTTCCCGCGTGGAAAGCGTCAGCACATAGCCGCGCCGGCCGTCTTCATCCACGGTTTCGCCGCAGACGCGGCCGGGCATTTGCCGCACGAATTTCTGCCGCGTGGCAAACAGGCCCAAGTACGGGCCGCCAAAATTCAGCGCATTACCGATGGCCTGGCCCTCGCCCACCACGATATCGGCGCCCATTTCACCGGGCGACATCACGGCGCCCAGAGAGACAAATTCGGTCACCACGGCCACCAACAAGGCCCCCTTGGCATGGGCCGCGGCGGCCAGGGGCCGCAAATCATGCAGGCGGCCAAACAGATCCGGCGTCTGCACCACGACACAAGCCGTATCGGCATCAATTAAGGCGCCAAGATCTTCCACCACGGACGGATTGGCGGGGCGGGTATCAACATCGAATTCAATGAACTGGGTCACCGTCGATGTGGCGTCGGCATAGTGGGGATGCAGGCCGCCACACAGCAACGCCTTGTTCCGCTTGGTCACCCGATGGGCCATCAGGACCGCTTCGGCACAGGCGGATGCGCCGTCGTACATGGACGCATTGGCCACTTCCATGCCGGTCAACAGCGCCACCTGGGTCTGAAATTCGAATAAATATTGCAGGGTGCCCTGGCTGACCTCCGGCTGATAGGGGGTATAGGCGGTCAGGAACTCGGAACGCTGGATCAGATGGTCAACCGCCGCCGGCACGTGATGGCGATAGGCCCCCGCGCCCAGAAAGCACGCCGCCGCGCCCGCCGGCAGACTGCGTCCGGCCATCGCCGTCAAGCTTTCCTCCACCGCCATTTCGCCGGCATGGTGGGGTAGATCCAGGGCGGCCGGCAACAAAGCCTGGCCGGGCACATCGACAAACAGCGCGTCGATCCCATCAACACCAATAGCCGCCAACATGGCCTGGCGATCGGCCGGGGTATGGGGCAGATAACGCATCAGCGCTGCCCGGCGATCAGGGCCTCGTAAGCGGCCTTATCCAACAAATCTTCCAGTTCCTTCGCGTCGCTTATGCGTATTTTGAAAAACCAGCCGTCGCCCATGGCATCCTCGTTTATCTTGCCCGGTTCATCGACCAGTTCATCGTTGCTTTCGGTGATTTCACCGCTGACGGGCGCATAAATTTCAGAGGCGGCCTTAACCGACTCGACCACGGCCAATTCGTCGTTCTGGGCGACCACCTTGCCCGGCTCGGGCAATTCCACATAGACGATATCGCCCAACTGTTCCTGGGCGAATTCAGAAATTCCGCAGGTGCCAATATCGCCTTCAACCAGGATCCATTCGTGATCTTCGGTGTAGTAAATTTCGCTCATGGTTGTTTCCTCTTCACAATTTTTGACTGACTTTCCCTAACCGCGATGATAGCGGGCAGGCACAAAGGGCATTTTAGCCACGTGGGCCGGCAGGGTCTTACCTCGCACCACCAGGCCGAGGGGACTATCCGGCTTGGCATGCGGGGTGGCGACATAGCCCATCGCGACAGGTCCGCCAAAGCTGGGGCCAAAGCCACCTGATGTTATGGCGCCAATGGCCGCCCCCTGAGCGTCAAGGATCGCCGTGCCTTCCCGCGCCGGGGCCCGGCCTTCGGGTAGCACACCGACCCGTTTCCGGGCCGGACCATCCCGCAATTGCGCCTGAATGATGGCATCGCCAGGGAAGCCGCCTTCCGTGCGCCGGCGTTTTTGGATTGACCAGTTCAGGCCGGCCTCGATGGGCGTTGTGGTGTTGTCTATGTCGTGGCCATGCAGGCACAGGCCGGCTTCCAGGCGCAGGCTGTCACGGGCGCCCAGACCGATCGGTTCGACCTCTGCCGCCGCCAGCAACAGAGCGGCCAGCTCCGCGGCCCGCGCACCGGGCATGGAAACCTCGAAGCCGTCTTCACCTGTATAGCCCGAGCGCGAGACATAGCAATCGACGCCGCCGATATTGCTTGCCATGGCCGTCATAAACAGCAGCTTTTCCGCGTCCGGCGCCAGGCGTGCCATGACTGCGGCCGCACCCGGTCCCTGCAGGGCGAGCAAGGCATCCCCGCTGCGGTGCTCCACCGTGATGCCCGCCGGCAGGGCAGCCGTGATATGGGCTAAATCGCCGTCCTTGTTGGCGCCATTGACCACCAGAAACAGGTAATCGCCCGCGTTGGTCACGATCAGGTCGTCAATGATCCCGCCCTGCTCGTTGGTCAGTTGGCTGTAACGCATCGCCCCGGGCGCCAGGCTGGCGATATCCGCCGGCAACAGGCTTTCCAGGGCGCTGGCCCGGCCGGCGCCATGCAGGCGTAGCTGCCCCATATGAGAGACATCGAACAGGCCGGCGGCGGCGCGGGTATGCTGGTGTTCGCCCAGGACGCCCAGGGGGAAATTCACCGCCATTTCATAGCCGGCAAAGGGCACCATTTTACCCCCCAGTTCCACCTGCAGGGCATGCAACGGCGTTTTCTTCAGGGGCCCTTGCGGGTTCCCACCTTCAGGTGCGTTTTGGTCAGGCAAACTGCCCATCCGATCCTCCTACAGTATCCGGCAACAAATATCCGGCGTGGCCTCCAGTCTGGATTCCACCGCCCCCAATCTGTCGTTGGACCTGAGAGAGTTCGTTCCGCCCCGAGCAGCCGATTAATATGGCCAACCCAACCGGCGAAACCTTGCCCCTTCGGTGAAGCGCGTTTTTCGTGCCGAGGCGTATCCGCCCAGAACACTTTCGTGGTCGCGCCTGCTTTCCAGAGTGACATCCCCCCGCGGTCCATGGGCCTGAGAGTTTGCGGGGTGCTTGCTCCTTCGGCATCAGCCAAAACTTCATGCGAGCGCATAAATATTCTGTCTGAACTCTCCCGCGGGGTTCATCTGTCTGGCCACCTGAACCAACACCACAAGCCGGCGTCAGGCGGTAGCGGAATGATAGGCAGACGGAACGGGGAGTCAACGGCGCATTGGCAAGGCCGATGATTGCCGCCGATTTGCCCCCTTTGAGCGGGTCGCCAGATCGTCCCCGTTAAAAGCGACGGCCGCGATTCTGTTGCAGTTGCGCCTTGTCCAATTGCAGACCGACGATGATTTCGTAGTCGGCGCCGCTTTCGTTCTCTTTCAGGAAGATGATCTGTTCAATCTCCTCCCGCACACCGCCCCGACGGCGAATCTTCCCAATCGCCATCTCGCTTTGGAACTGTTGCTTGGCCACGATGTTCTGGGCCTTGTCGATGATTGCGACAAAGAAGGGTACATTCACCGCCTCCCCCTTGGAGGCGGGGCCACTCTGGGCAATGATATCAATGGTGGCCACCACACGCAGACGTTTGCCGGCGTAATTGCAGCCCCAATTAACGTCATGCACCCGCGCTTCGAACAAGACATCGATCAAATCCCGGCCCGGTCCATCCCGGTACTGGGTCATCTTGGCCGCCTCGTTCAACAAGGAAACCCGGGGGCAGGCCTTGGGACTATCGGTCTGAAATATTGAACAGCCCGACAGGATCAGGGAACCAAGGCCAAGCAGGACGATCACCCTGCCGGCGTTGCGGAGACTTTTCATATTCATCATGCTAAATCGTCGGCCATTCTATGTTACCAAGGCCCAATTTGTACCAGAGCCCATTCGGAGTATATAGGGCCATTCAACGTCAACCTGGCTAACATGAGCAAAATGGGCAAACGAGCGATCACAATTCTACTGGCGGCGCCGCGGGGCTTTTGCGCCGGGGTCGACCGGGCTATTCAAATTGTTGAATTGGCCCTGGAGCGCTATGGCACGCCGGTCTATGTACGCCATGAAATCGTCCATAACCGCTATGTCGTGGAAGGTTTGGAGCGCCGTGGCGCGATCTTTATCGATGAGCTGGATCAGGTGCCCGACGGCGGCATGGTCATCTTTTCGGCCCATGGGGTGGCAAAGTCAGTGCCCGAGGATGCCCGCCGCCGAGGGCTGTCTTTTCTGGATGCCACCTGCCCATTGGTGACCAAGGTGCACCGCGAGGCTGAAAACCATCATGCCAAGGGCCGCCATGTGGTCATGCTGGGCCACGCCGGCCACCCGGAGGCCGTGGGCACCATGGGACAATTGCCGCCCGGTGAAATAACCCTGCTGCAATCCGCGGCCGAGGCGGAAGCGTTCACGCCGCCCGAAAATATGCGAATCGCCTATATTACCCAGACCACTCTTTCCGTGGACGACACCGCCAGCGCCGTCGATGTCTTAAGCCAGCGGTTTCCCGATCTGGCCGGCCCGCGTAAGGGCGATATCTGTTACGCTACAACCAATCGGCAGGCGGCGGTCAAAGCCATTGCCGGCCGCTGTGACGGCCTGTTCGTTATTGGCGCGCCCAATTCGTCTAACTCCCGGCGGTTGGTGGAAGTAGCGGAAGGCGTGGGTTGTGACTACAGCCGGCTGATCCAGCGGGCTGGCGATATTGTCTGGGAAGATCTGGCGGGGCGGCACTGCATTGGTATTTCCGCCGGCGCCTCGGCCCCGGAAGTACTGGTAGAGGAAGTCCTGGCCGCGTTTCGCCAACGGTTTGATGTCAGCATCGAACAGGTCACCACCGCGAACGAGGATATGGAATTCAAATTACCCGCTGAGTTGCGCGGTTAACTGGGTAGCGGCGGTCATGGCGGTTTATACAGAGATCGATGATGAAGAGCTGCGTGATTTCGTGGCTGAGTATGATATCGGCACGGTCACGGGCTGCAAAGGTATCGCCGAGGGGGTGGAGAACACCAACTATCTGCTGCAGACCGATCGGGGCAGCTTTATCCTGACAATTTATGAGAAGCGGGTTGCTGCCAAGGACCTGCCGTTTTTCCTCAACCTGCTGGATCATCTCGCCAATCGCGGAGTGCCTTGCCCGCCGACCATCCATGGCCGCGATGGCCGCGCCCTGCGCCAGTTGGCCGGCAAGCCGGCCGCGGTGGTAACCTTTCTACAGGGGATCTGGCCGAAACGTCCGACGGCGGTGCATTGCGCAGAGGTTGGCGCCGCCCTGGCGCGCTTGCATCTGGCCGGTCAGGATTTTCCCCAAACCCGGCGCAACGCCCTTTCGTTGGATGGTTGGGGGCAACTGGTCGAGGCCACGGCATCACGGGCGGACGAGGTGGCCCAGGGCCTGGGTGCGGAAATCGCGCGGGAATTCGATGATCTGCGCCGGCAATGGCCAACCGATCTTCCGACCGGGGTCATCCACGCGGATCTGTTTCCCGACAATGTCTTTTTCATGGGCGATAAACTGACGGGCTTGATCGATTTCTATTTCGCCTGCACCGATGCTCTGGCCTATGACCTGGCAGTTTGTCTGAATGCCTGGTGTTTCGAACGGGGCGCCGAATTCAACATTACCAAGGCCCGGCGCCTGTTGTCCGCCTATCGGGAAGTCCGCCCGGTCAGCCAGGCGGAAATGGCCGCCTTGCCTCTGCTGGCCCGGGGTGCGGCCCTGCGTTTTCTGCTGACCCGGCTGTATGACTGGTTGAACCGGGTTGATGGCGCCATGGTGAAACCCAAGGACCCGCTGGAATATTTGCACAAAATGCGCTTTCACCGCCGCATCGGTGGCCCTGGCGCCTACGGCCTGGATTGAGATTTATGGATTGAGAGTTATGGATGCCATGGACGAAGTTGTGATCTACACGGATGGCGCCTGCTCCGGCAATCCAGGCCCGGGCGGCTGGGGGGCGCTGTTGCGGTTCGGCGACCATGAACGGGAATTAACCGGCGGCGAGCCCGGCACCACCAACAACCGCATGGAAATGCTGGCCGCCATCGAAGCCTTGGAAACTCTAAAACGGCCCTGCCGGATCGAACTGTATACGGACAGTGTTTATCTGCGCGACGGGATCACCAAATGGATCGTCAACTGGAAGCGTAACGGCTGGCGAACCGCCGCTAAAAAGCCGGTCAAGAATGTAGATCTGTGGCAGCGCCTGGAGACCGCCATCGAACGGCATCAGGTTGCCTGGCACTGGGTCAAGGGTCATGCGGGCCACCCCGGCAATGAAGCCGCCGATGCCCTGGCCCGCCAGGGCCTGGATGCCTATGGCCGGCTATAATTAAGGCATTAAGGGGACACAGTACTTATATCGAGTGATATAAGTACTGTGTCCCCTTAATGGTGTCCCCTTAATGATCAGTTCAGATGTCGGCCCAGGTCCGCGGTGGCGACGTCGATCAGGGCATCGGCGCGGGCGCCCTTGACCTGCTGGGCCACGATCGCCGTGGCGGCGCCGATAGCGATTTCTATGGCCGCGTCGCGCACTTCGACCTCGGCCTGGGATTCGGCCAAGGCAATTTTCTCCAGCGCCGCCTGTTGCCGCCGGGCGATAGCCTCATCCAGTTTTTTCGCGGCGATATCGGCTTCGCGCAGGGCTTCGTCGCGGGCACGGGCAATAATCTCCTCGGCCTCCGCCAATGCGTCGCGCTGCTTACGTTCATAGTTGGCCAACAAAGCCTGCGCTTCCTCGCGCAATTGCCGGGCCTGCTCCAGATCAGCACTGATCTTTGCGGACCGTTCATCCAGCGCCTTGGTCAACATGCCCGGCACCTTGAAGTAAAACAGCACACCGGCGAACATCAAAAAGGCCGCGCCAACCCAAAATGTCGCGTCCATTAGCGGCCTCCGCTTCCGTTGTTCCGCATGGCATCATCGACCGCCTGGTCCGCATCCGCCTTGGGCACCTGGGCATCGATCAGACGCTCGGCCGCGGCCTGGGCCAATTCCGACGCCACGCCGCGCATTTCCGCCAAGGCCTCGGTTTTGGCATCGCCGATCCGGCCAGCCGCGGCGGCGGCTTCCGCAGCCAATATTCCGGCCACCTCGGCGTTACGCTTTTCGGCCGCGACCCCGGCTTCCACGCCAGCCTGGGCGATGGTGGCCTGGGCCTCGGCACGGGCCTTGGCCAACGCCGCCTCGTATTCGCCGATTACGGTTTCCGCTTGCGCCTTAAGTTGTGCGGCCTGATCCAGATCATCGGCAATCCTGCCGTGCCTGGTTTCCAGCACATCGGCCACGCGTGGCAGAGCCACACGGGCCATCAACAGATAAAGCGCAATAAAGGAGATCACTAGCCACACCATTTGTGGCGCGAAATCCTCCATCCAAAATTGTGGCATGGTCTCGCTCCGTTCTTGCTTCCAGCCGCCCCGGACACAAGATGCCGGGATGGTAATAGCCGCTGGGCACTGCCCAGCGATGGCCTAGAAGACGAACAGAATGATCAGCGCGACGACCAGTGCGAACAGGGCGATGGCCTCGGTCAGGGCAAAGCCCAGAATGACCCGGCCAAACACGGCCTGGGCCGCACCTGGGTTGCGCATGGCACCGGCAACATAGTTGCCGAAAATCAGACCAATACCGATACCGGCACCGCCCATGGCAATAGCGGCAAGACCGGCGCCAATCAGCTTAGCAGCAGCTGGTTCCATAATTTAAATTCCTTCGTTTTCTAGCATGTGGATGGGAATGGGTAACATATCGAACCTGAACCTCGATCAATGCTCCAGATGGATGGCGTCATTGAGATAAAGGCAGGTTAGAATCGTGAAGACATAGGCCTGCAACACCGCGATGGCGACTTCCAGGCCGGTCAGGGCAACAATCAGGGCAAAAGGCAGAACGCCGAAAATACCCATCTGGACGACAAAGCCGCCGAATACCTTCAACATGGTATGGCCGGCGGTCATGTTGGCGAACAGACGAACCGAATGGCTGATCGGCCGCATGAAATAGGACAAAACCTCGATCGGGACGACCAGGAACAGCATCACCAGGGGCACGCCCTTGGGCACGAAGAACGACAAAAAATGGGTGCCGTGCCGGGTAATGCCGATAAAGGTGGTCAGCGCGAAAACCGACAGCGCCAGGGTAATGGTCACGGCGATGTGCGAGGTCACCGTATAGCTGTAGGGCAACATGCCCAACAGGTTGCAAATGACGATAAAGCTGAACAGCGAGAATACGAAGGGGAAGTATTTACGCCCCTCGCTGCCGATGGTTTCCTTGATCATATCGGCGATGAATTCGTACCACAGCTCGGACACGGATTGCCAACGGCCCGGCACCATGGCGCGGCGCGAGGTGGTCAGGACCAAGAACAACGTCGCAACGATCACGGCGCCGAACATAAAGGCGGCCGCCTTCGAAAAAGAGATGTCGAAGCCGCCCAACTGCCAATCGTTCAGCCGGCCGATGACGAATTGGTGCATCGGGCTGCTATGTTCTATGTGGCGTTCAACCGTCACGCCCGTCTCCCTTTTCCGCCTCTGTCCCTGACTTGGCCTGCAACTTGCGTTGCATGTCTTCCGCTGTCTGGGCGTCCATCCGTAGCGCGGTTCGCACCGCATTATTTATTCCCGCCGCGCCGCCAAGAAACAGGAACAACAGCATCAACCAGGGTTTGGTCCCGAACCAATAGTCCAGGGCCCAGCCGATGCCGGTACAAACCACCAATGCGACGACGATTTCAATAGAAATCCGCCACGCCGCACCCAGGCCGGCACCCACCATTCCGTCCGTCTCCGCCGCCGATTGATCAAGTCCCGCCGCCTGGCGGGCCTTGAAAATCCGGCCACCTAATTTTTCCAGGGAAGGCTCTTCCACGGACGGTGGGCGTTGCGGATCGGACATGTCGCTCGATAGCTGCGCCGTGATCAGGTACTCGATTAGCCAGTTACCGGGTGCCTTTCCGGCGGCTATTTGGCCAGCCAGGCCGGATAAATCCGACCATGACGAGACAATACAAGCACCCAGCCGCGACTGGCCGGAAGCGGGCGCACGATACGAATTGGCCCGCGACCTGTCAAGGGCCAATGCCTGACCGCTAACTATCTGATTTTCCTACGCTATATAGCAATATAGCAAATTTAACCGGTGGCTCGAATGCGTTCCGCGCGAGCCAGATCAACCGAGACCAGTTGCGACACTCCGCGTTCGGACATGGTGACGCCAAATAGCCGGTCCATACGGGCCATGGTATAGGGATGATGGGTGATAATGAGAAAGCGGGTGCCGGTAATCCGGGCAATTTCTCCGACCAGATTGGTAAAGCGCTCCACGTTGGCATCATCCAGGGGCGCATCGACCTCATCCAGCACACAGACCGGCGCCGGATTGGTCAGGAAAACCGCGAACAACAGGGCCAATGCGGTCATGGCCTGTTCACCACCGGACAGCAGGGACAGGCTTTGCAGCCGTTTGCCCGGTGGCGAGGCCATGATTTCCAGACCTGCCTCTAATGGATCGTCCGATTCCGTCAGGGAAAGATGGGCCTTGCCGCCGCCGAACAGGCGCACGAACAGATCCTGGAAATGCCCGTCAACGGTCTTGAACGCCGTCAGCAGGCGCTCCCGGCCTTCCTTGTTCAGGCTGTAGATGCCCTGGCGCAGGCGGGCGATAGCCCCTTGCAGATCGGCCTTTTCCGTTGTCATGCCGGTCAATTGTTCTTCCAGCTCCTCAGCCTCCTGCTCCGCCCGGAGGTTGACCGCACCCATGCTGTCCCGCTCGCGCTTCAAACGCTCCAACTTGCGTTCGGCCTCGTCCAGGGGGGGCAGCGCCGCATCGGGTTCCAGACCAGCGGCGGCCAGAACCGCCGTGGGTTGGCATTCCAGCGCCTCCATGATCCGCCGGGTCACCTCGGCACGGCGTTCTTCGCATTGTTCGACCCCGGCTTCGCCGCGCACTCTCTCTTCCCGCGCCGTGGCCAGGGCGCCTTCGGCGCGGCGTTGGCCGGCCGCCAGTTCGCTTGCCTTGCCCTCCGCCTGCAGCAGATCATTCGCCGCATTGTCACGGCCCGCTTCGGCCTGTTCGATCTGGTTCAGCAATGCCTGCCGCTGGGCCGCCAGCTCCACCGGTTTCCGCTGCAGCTGCTCCAACTCGTCCCGCCCCGCATTGGCACGGGCAAGCAATTCGGATAATTGTTCCGCCGCCCCCTTGGCCCGCCGCCGCCAGCCTTCCTGCTCGCCGGCGATGGCGGCAAGCCGTTCGGCCCGGATCGCCGCTTCCCGCTTTACCCGGTCGTGCTGGCCCCGCGCCTCGACCAGTTCGGTGCGTTGCACGGCAACCTCGCCGCGCAATGTTTCCAATTGCCGGCGCAGATCGTCCAAGGGGGGCAGGGCGGCCAATTGCGACTGGCTATCCAGCATCGCCGCATTGGTCTCCTCCAGGTCGCTCTCGGTCTGGGCCAGGCTTTCCACCACCGTGGCCAAACGGGCGGAACGCGCCGTGGCGTCCCGCTCTGCCTTGGCCTGAGCGTTGCGTCCGCGCTCCAACTCCTCGCGCCCAAGGCGGGCGGCTTCCCGCGCCGTGGCCCGGCCGCGCGCCGCCTCCGCCAGATTATCGCGCGCCGCCACCAGGGCATCACGGGCCCCGGCCAGGGTCGGCGCCAGTTCCGCCCGCAATTGGCCCAGTTCGGCCAGCCGGTTGCCTTGCGCCAAGCGCACGGCGGCGGCGGTTTCCGCCCCCGCCGTCACCGTAAAGCCATCCCACCGCCACAAAGCGCCGCCGGTCGATACCAGACGCTGGCCATAGGCCAATTCGGTCACCAGACGGGCCGCATCGCCAGCCTCCACCACGCCAACCTGCGACAACCGCCGGGCTAATGCCGCCGGCGCCTTAACGTAGCGCGACAAAGGCGTCGCCCCCGCCGGCAGCGCGGCGGCGTCGTCCCTGACCGCCAGGGTTCGCCAGTGCATCGGCGCCGCTTCATCGGTCGGCACGTCCAGATCATCGCCAAGGGCCGCACCCAGGGCCGCTTCAAAGCCCGGCTCTACAGCGACGGCATCAATCACGGCGGGCCAAAGGTCGGCATCCTTGCGCCGCAACAATTCAGCCAAAGCCTTTTCTTCCGCCGCCAGCTGGGCATCCTGCGCCTCTGACTGCTGGCCGGTCTCGCGCATCTGCGCCACGGCCTCTTCACAGGCGCCATGGGCAGCCTCGATCTGCTCCAACCGCGCGGCGGCTTCTTCCGCCGTTTCCCTGGCCTGGCTCAACGCTTCGTTGGCTTGCCGCAAAAAATCATCGTCTTGTGCTTCCGCCGTCAGGCGCGCATGGGCCGCCTGGGCCTCCGCCTGCCGTTGGCTCAGCCGTTGCAGGCGTTGTTCCGCCGCCGACAGGCCACGGCGCAGCGCATCCGCCCCAGCCGCGCCCTGGGCCACTTGATCGGTCAACGCCTCCAGCGTGCTTTCACCAGCCGCCAGGACCGACGTCGTCGCTGCAACCCGTGCCTCCGCCTCGGCCCCCATGGCCGCTTCATCCTGCTGCTGGCCGCGCAATTGTTCAGCCTCGGCCTCCAGGCGGGCGATGGTCGCCACCGCCTCCTCGCCCATGCCGCCTTCGCGCCGCTGATCGATTTCGATCTGTTGCAGGCGGGCCTGTAGTTGCGCCGAGGTTTCCGCGATGCGTTGTTCTTCCTGATCTAGGCCGTCACGGGCCACGGCCAGCCGATGCAGCACCGCCGCCGCCACCGCCTCCGCCTGACGCAGACCGGGCAGGCCGTTGGCGGCTTCCGTATGGGCCGTAGTGGCCTGGGCCGTGGCTTCGGTCAGACGGGCGACCTGGCCATTGGCCTGGGCCAGTTCCTCGCCCGCCGCCTGCAACTGCTGCTCGGCGCGTTGAAATAACAGGTGCAGTTGAATGCCTTCGAAATGGCGGACCTGTTCGCCGATCTTGCGGAAGCGTTTGGCCTGGCGCGCCTGACGCTTCATGTTTTGCAACTGCGCCTCCAGCGCCTGCATGACATCGTCCAGCCGCTCCAGATTATTTTCCGCCGCGCGCAGGCGCAATTCGGCCTCGTGCCGGCGGGAATGCAGGCCGGTGATGCCGGCGGCCTCTTCCAGCAGGGCCCGGCGGCCCACCGGTTTGGCGTTGATGATCTCGCCAATGCGGCCCTGACTGACCAGGGACGGCGAATGCGCCCCGGAGGCGGCATCGGCGAACAGCAATTGCACATCGCGGGCGCGCATTTCGTTGCCGTTGACGCGGTAGGCGGAACCGCTGTTGCGTTCGATCGCGCGGGTGACTTCCAGCTCCTCGGCATCGTTCAGGACGGCGGGGGCCGTGCGGTCATGGTTGTCGATGATCAGGGAGACTTCCGCCAGATTGCGGCTGCCCCGGTTTTGCGAGCCATTGAAGATCACATCGTCCATGGCGCCGCCGCGCATGCGCTTGGCCGAGTTCTCGCCCATCACCCAGCGCAGCGCCTCGACCAGATTGGATTTGCCGCAGCCATTGGGGCCGACCACGCCGGTCAGGCCCGGCTCGATGATCAGTTCCATCGGATCGACGAAGGATTTAAAGCCGCTAAGCCGTAGTTTCGTAAAATGCACTAGGTCTTGCTCCCGATAGGGGTACGAATTGTTGCGAACCTTGCGGCCCTATTTCAAATGGGTCGCCAGCAGCTCATCCCATTTTTCAATGGTCATATTGCCCGAGGTTTTCACCCCGTTGACGATGAAGCTGGGGGTCGAATCAATGTCGAATTCCTTGCTGCCGTCCAGCCGGCTTTGCAAAATCTGATCGGCCAGGGCCTGGCTGGTCATGCAGGCCTGAAAGCGCGCCTCGGTGAAACCGCCCAGGCGCGCGATGTTGGCCAGGGCCTGTTGCGGATTGGCCGCCTTGGCCCATTTCAACTGATTTTTGAACAACACGTTCAACATGCCGAAATAACGTTTTTCGCCGGCGCAGCGCGCCAGCATGGCGGCCTGCAAGGCCACCGGGTCGAACGGGAATTCGCGAAAAATTAGGCGCACCTTGCCGGTATCGATATACTTGGTCTTGAGCGCCTTCAGCGGCCCCAGGTGGAAGTTGGCGCAATGGGGGCAGGTCATGGAGGCATATTCGATTATGGTCACCGGCGCGTCCTTGGCGCCCAGGGCCATGTCGCCCACCGCATAAGCCACAGATGCTGGGGTGGCGGGCGCGGACCAGGCGGCGGCGCTGCTGAAAACCAGCGCACCAAGCAAAGCCAGCCCAGCCAATGATGCTGAAAATATTACTCTAATTTGGGTCATCAGACCTCCTACCCACAATATGTTGTGTTGATTATAGGCTGGCCATGGAGATCCCACAAGCCTTGCCCTGCTTAATTCAGCTACTGTTTGACAAGACATTGGGGCATAACCGTGGCAATCAAGGGCCTTATACCCGGCGCCATCCAGTCGCTTTAATCGTCTCAGGCGTCTCTAGTGGTCTCAATCGTCCGGGGGCGTGGGTTCCCGCCGCCCCAGGACGCTGCTGCCCAGACGCTCCAGCGCCTGGCGCAAATCGGTGCTTTTGGTAGTGGCGGTACGCGCCGCCAGAGCCGCCGATTCGGCCCCCGTCAGCGCCCGCTGTGTCACGGTCGGGGTTTTTTCCACCTCCGGCAGGGGCCCCTGCACCAGCTTTAGACGGTCGACCGCCCGATAGCCGTAAAAGCCGTTGACCCGCTCTATCACCGTCGGCGCCATGTGCTGTAGTTCCACCGCCGCCGCGCCGGCCACCCGGATATGCAGCGCCGCGCCGGCCAGATCGCCGCGCGTTTGTTGCAGTTTTTCCGGCGCCGTCAGTGCCGCCAGCCTGGGCCCGACAATTTCCGCCCAATGCGCGATCACCTCGCCCTCGCCAAAGCCGCGCTTGCGCAGAGCGGCGGCGGTGGCCCGGCGCAATATGCTGCCCGCGGCCACCGGGTGTTTTTTAAAGCGGCGCTCGTTCGGCTCGTTCCGCTCGTTCCGCTTTTTCCGCTCGTTCGGTTCTTTCATGACACCATCTTGCGGGCGTTGCCGCGCCGCGTCATCCTGGAGCCGCAAAAGATACAACAATTCGCCGGAAAAGTCAGATCATCACGCTGGGAAATAAACTGCTGGCCTGGTACTACCGCCAGCACCGCAAGCTGCCCTGGCGGGCCGCGCCCGGCGAATTGGCCGCGCCCTATGGCGTCTGGCTGTCCGAGATCATGCTGCAACAGACCGTGGTCAAGACCGTCATTCCCTATTACCTGCATTTCCTGGCGCGCTGGCCGACCATTACGGCCCTGGCGGCGGCGGACCTGGACCAGGTGCTGCACGCCTGGCAGGGCCTGGGCTATTACGCCAGGGCCCGCAACCTGCACAAATGCGCCCAGGTGGTGGCCGCCAAGCACGGCGGCGCCTTTCCTGATACAGAGGCCGGGCTGCTGGCCCTGCCCGGCATCGGCCCCTATACCGCCGCCGCCATTCTGGCCATTGCCTTTGGCCAAAAGGCCAGCCCGGTGGACGGCAATATTGAACGGGTGGTATCCCGCCTGTATGCGGTGACGGACGCCCTGCCCGGCGCGAAGGGGGAGTTGCGCCGCCTGGCGCAAGACCTGACACCAGGGCGGCGGGCCGGCGATCATGCCCAGGCCTTGATGGACCTGGGCGCCACGGTCTGCCTGCCCCGCGCACCCATTTGCAGCGATTGCCCCCTGGGTAAAATTTGTCTGGGCCGGCAGCAGGGCATCGCGGCCAGCCTGCCCCGGCGGGCGCCCAAGGTGGCGCGGCCCAACCGTTATGGCGTGGCCTTTTGCCTGTTTGACGGGGCCGGCCGCCTGTTGCTGCGCCGCCGCCCGGAACAGGGCCTGTTGGGCGGCATGATGGAAGTACCCTCCACCCCCTGGCGGGGCGAGGCCTGGCGGGAGCCCGAGATCGCGGCCTTTGCCCCGCTCGATACCCACTGGCGCCCCCTGCCCGGCACGGTGAGCCATGTCTTCACCCATTTCAGCCTGGAACTGCAAGTGCGCACCGCCTCGGGGGGCAGACCGCCCGCCCCAGGCGAAATCTGGCACCCCCCCGCCAACCTGGCCGAACTGGCCCTGCCCACATTAATCAAAAAAGTCCTGCGCCACGGTTTGGCGGAGATTTGATTGAGATTTGCTGGGCCGCTGTGCCTAATTTGATTGGAAAAAATCAGCACCCAACAATTTAGCCGCTATATCAATGGCTTGAAACTGGCGCAAAATACAAAACTCTACCCCATTTCGCGCGCCCCCGTTGCATCCCCCCGGCCAACAGTGCTGGCGAACTAGTTAGAACGGTGCCGCCTGTTTCATCCCGGCGAATGTTGGGGGCACCGCCCCTTCGCAGGCCTTCAAATTCTGGGTAAGCTTTACCCATATCGAGCACTACTTCCATCGAAGGAAGACCATTGCATTTAGCCCTCATCCCTACCTATAGTGATCATAGGTGGCTTCTTGTACAATTAATTGAACCAACACATGAAAATTCAGAATATTGAGTTATCGCTTCTAACAGTAAACCGCGCAAATGATCGGCACGGGGAGCTAATTGATGAAGATGCCGCCATAGATTGGTTGTTGAAGCACCGCACACTTCATATGCGAAATCTCGCAAAAGACATCGTAGACTCAGGTGAGATTTACGAGCCCCCTCTTGTTCACAAAGAAGGCGACCGTTTTATTGTCTATGATGGCAACCGCAGAACAGCTGCTTTGAAACTGCTAGGTCAACCCCAGCTATCGCCGTCAAAGGATTGGTTAGATTTTTTTACAAGTTTGCGCGCAGAATGGGACGGCAAGTTTCCGTCCAAGATCGCATGTCAGGTTGAAAATGACCGCGAACGCTTAGATGAAATCTTGTATCGCCGCCACACCGGGCAGCAACGCGGAGTTGGGCAGAGTCAGTGGGACGCAGAAGCCAAATCGTATTTTGAGAAACGAACCGGCAAGCGAACCAAAATCAATGTTGCCGAGGAAATTGAAAAAATTCTCCATGGTGCAAAACGACTGACACCTGAACAGCGAATTCCAAGATCAAATCTGAACAGGCTTCTTTCCGCAGAACAATTTCGTAACCGAGCAGGCGTTGCCGTAGACGGCAACAAACTGAAATTCACGCACGAGGAAAGTAAAGTCATAGATGCTCTGGCACGGATAGCCCTAGATCTCATTTCTCGCAAAAAGACATTGGACGATATCTGGGATAACAATGCCAAACGCAAGTACCTCAATGAACTGGATCAGGAGGATATCTTACCGAAAGCAACCGATGCGTTATCAGTCATTGTTGACGCAAAATCTAGCGTTATGCCGACGCCAAGTGATCCAGGTCAGCCAACTCCCAATTCGCCATCACCAGAACCGGAAAAGCGCAGACATCTCATAAGAAACTTAGATTTTGGGCTGGAGCAAACACATCGCAACAGACGCGCATTGGATATATTCACCGAACTCCAACATCATCTGAAGTTTGACGAGCACGATAACGCGATTGCCGTTCTATTCCGTGTGTTGCTAGAGCTTTCGCTCGAAACATATATCGAGGCAGAACGTATTCCTGATATTCAAAAGGGTGACAAGCTATCAAACAAATATCGCAAGGTGCTTGCCCATATGTTGTCGAAGTCCTTAATAGATAAAAAATATCACGATAGTCTGAAAAAATTCGAAAAGAATGATCCGCTATTTTCAGCAAATACATTGCATTCCTATGTTCATAACGCTGACTTTTTTCCTTCCGATCACCACCTCAAAAGCATGTGGGATACATTGGAAAAATTCGTTGTCGCTTGCTTGAAGATCTGACGAAATTAGCTATCAGTTCATCTTATTTACTTGATTTTCTAGCCCTTGATTCCTGCTTATGGAATTGCGGCAGCGTCAATCCTTGCTCATTCATAGCCAAACAAAACTCGGACATTCCACTGCCATTCATCCAATAGATAAAATCTACAGAGTTCATGTCGCGGTCCTTTTCATAAAACTCTAAAAAACCCTCGACAAAAAATTCATAAGCATCAGCATCTTCGATTTTATACCACTCCCCGTCGTACCAATAATCTGCCAAGGCAGTATGTAGCCTCCGTTCGACGAAACTCATTCCCCAGAAAGGTTTCACCGCAATAATCTCCATATCTGGAAGCCACGTCTTGGCATCACGTTCCAAGCGCTTCTTCGGATTTTTCGTTTTACCGAGCTTTAGCAATTCTCCATTCTTTACCAAATAAACCCAGCCGGGATCGATTTTTGAAGCACCAAAAATCTTTAAATCTGGCCTAAAATCGGACCTATCTTCCGCCATTTTTGGGTACCTCATTTCGTACAGCTTCTATTCTTTTTTCCATTTCTTGCTGGTAGGCTGGATCATCAGGCCATTCGACCTCCATATATTTCATGCCTTCGACGGACTCTGGCGAAACCAGAAAACGAATCCCCCGCGCCAAAATACCGGGCACAAAATACTCATAAGGCTCGTGATCCTCATTAGAATCAATTGCGAACAAACCCCAGTTTGAATTGATAAACTGATCGACGACACCAAACGTGAATTCAAGTGTTCTCTGTGAAAGATTAATATTGGCCGGTGGTACGAAATGCTGGACCGCATTTCGAAGCTTCCCGAACTCCCTATAGTCCTCCAAATTCGAAAGTCTAATTCCAGTCGTAGCCCACAGCCTGTCCGGTAGATCTCGATATTGGTATGTACGGCCCCCTGAGAGCAATCGCTCAAAGGACAGAACACTATTGTCCGCCAAATCTACCTTCGGTATCTGTTCGAATATCAGTAGTGGATGTTCCTGCGCTATTCGAGCCTTAATCAAGATTTCGGCAGCATGAGCAGCCTGAAGAACCGACAGCTCCGACCACATATCATTTTCTATGCTGTAGTAGTGGGCGTGCCAATTCGCATGGGCCAATGCACCTAAACCCATCCGAAGCATATTTTTATGAATTTCCTTTAGCGCGCTATCCATATTTCGCACTTTCCAATTGTAAACATAAACTATCCTTAAACCTCGACGATTTCTACTCCATATCCATTAGGGCCTCCGCTACGCGGACCGGTCTCTACTCGCGCTGAAGACAGCGCTCCCCAAGCCCCGATAAAGCGGGTCTTGGCCATTCAGTAACGATCCCTCGCGCAAGAATGTCACGGAATGGACCGCCAGGCGGTCAATGCGTTTTTTAGTCTAGTTGCTATGGGGCTTCGCCCCTCGCGCGCGCAAGGCATCCAAACGCATCCCGGCAAACCGGGTCCCTCGTTCGGAGCCTCCTTGCGGCCTGGCCTTCGGTCTGTTCCACAGGCCTTGCCCAGGCGTTGGCCCCAATTTCAGAACGGACTTATTGGAAACCCCTATGGGCCGGCCCTATATTTTTATGGTGACGTGAAGACGCGGCGTGGACGTCGCGCCATGCGGGCATGAATTCAGCAGGACGGGGAGGCAGATTGGATGGGCAATAGGGGCGCGATCCGCGGCGTTGCTATTCTGGGGGCCATGGTATTTTTTGGCCTGTCCGCCACGGCGGCGCAGGGCCAGAGTTTGCTTGATCGCGGCAAGGGTCTTTTGCAGGGGCTGGGCGGCGGATCGGCGGCTGCGCCGAACCGCGCAATCTTGGAAATTCGGGCCATTCGCTGAAAGCCGACCGGCGGTATATCAAGCATTATGTGCGCTAGTGAATTTCCGGCTCCGGCACCGGCTCGCCGTCGCGCAGGATCGCGAAGTCGCAACCTTGATCCGCCTGGGTGACGTGCTGGGCATAGATCGCGCCGAAGCCGCGGCTGTAGCGCGGCGGCGGCGGGGCCCAGGCGGCTTGCCGACGGGCCAGTTCACTGTCATCGAGTAACAGATCCAAGCGCCGGGCTGGAACATCCAGCCGGATCATATCCCCCGTCTGGACCAACGCCAGCGGGCCACCGACAAAGGATTCGGGCGAAACATGCAAAACGCAAGTGCCGTACGACGTTCCGCTCATTCGAGCGTCGGATAGGCGCACCATGTCGTTGACGCCTTGCTTCAGCAATTTCTGCGGTATTGGCAGCATGCCCCACTCCGGCATGCCCGGCCCGCCCTGGGGGCCGGAATTGCGCAGGACCAAGATGCTATCCGCGGTCACCTCCAGATCATCCGTGTCGATGCGGGCGGCCATATCGTTGTAATCCTCGAACACCAGGGCCGGGCCGGTATGGGTCAAGAGCTTGGGATCGGCAGCGATAGGTTTCAACACCGCACCGGTTGGGGCCAGATTGCCGTGCAGCACCGCCAGGGTCTGTTGATCGGAGACGGGATTGTCCAGGGTCCGAATGACATCATCATCATAGACCTCGGCGCCTGCTATATTTTCGGCCAGCGTCCTGCCGCTGACCGTGGGGGCGTCGCCCTCCAGCAGATGCGAGAGGCGCGCCATCAAGGCCCGTATCCCACCGGCGTAATAGAAATCCTCCATCAAATACTTGCCCGACGGCCGCACATTGGCCAGCAACGGCACGTCGCGGGCAATGGTATCCAGATCATCCAGCTTGACATCCACGCCGGCACGGCCCGCCATGGCGAGAATATGCACCGCGGCATTGGTGGAACCACCGTAGGCCATGGCCAGGCGCATGGCATTGCGGAAGGCGCGCCCGTCCAGGAATGAAGAAATCTTTTCGTCTTCCCAGGTCATCTCAACGATGCGTCGGCCGGATTCAGAGGCCAGGCGGGCATGGCTGCTATCGGCGGCGGGTATGGAACTGCCACCCGGCAGGATCAGCCCCAAAGCTTCTGCAATGGCCGTCATGGTGGAGGCGGTGCCCATGGTCATGCAGGTGCCGGGAGAGCGCGAAATGCCGCTTTCAATGGCATCCCAATCCTTTGCGTCCAGGCGGCCGGCGCGCCTCTCCGCCCAAAACTTCCAGGCGTCGCTGCCCGTTCCCAGGGTGTTGCCGGCCCAGTTGCCGCGCAGGGCGGGACCGGCGGGGAAAAAGATCGTCGGCAGGTCCATGGAGGTCGCGGCCATCAACAAAGCAGGGGTGGTCTTATCACAGCCTCCCATGAGGACAACACCGTCGATGGGATGACTGCGGATCAATTCCTCCACTTCCATGGCAAGAAAATTGCGGTACAGCATGGTGGTCGGTTTGACGATGGGTTCGGCCAGCGACATGGCCGGCAATTCCACGGGAAAGCCGCCCGCCTGCCAGACGCCGCGTTTTACTTCCTCGGCCCGCTGGCGCAGATGCATATGACAGGCGTTTAGGTCGGACCAGGTGTTGATGATGGCGATCACCGGCTTGCCCGCGAAATCGGCGCTGCTATAGCCCATCTGCTTAACGCGGGATCGATGGCCAAAGGCGCGCAAATCATCCACGCCGAACCAACGGTGGCTGCGTAATTCGTCGGGTGTTTTGCGCGTCATGATGTTATCCGCCTGTGTTGATGAGGTGGGTTTATTGAGAGGCGGTGATGCCGCCGTCAACATAGATGATTTGCCCGGTCACGAAGTCCGAGGCGGGGGTGGAGAAGTTCAAGGCCGGACCTACCACATCTTTCGGATCGGCAATACGGCCCAGGGGAATACGATCCAGCAAACCTCGGCGAAATTCGTCGTTCTCCATGACGTGGCGGATCATTTCCGTATAGACGAAGGTCGGCGCCACCCCATTGACGGTAATGCCCTTGGGCGCCAGCTCCATGGCATGTTGCTTGATCAACATCACCATGCCGCCCTTGGTGGAACAATAGGCAGAGTAACCACGATCCCGCAAACCGAGCTGCGAGCGGACGGAGAGCAGGTGCACTTGCTTTCCCCAACCAGTGTCCGAGACAACCTGATGCCGCGCCGCCGCTTGGGCCAGGAACATCGCCGCCTTCAAGTTGACCTGATAGACCTCGTCAAAGGCTTCCTCGGTCACTTCCAACAGCGGTTCTTCGCGCTGGATACCGACGCAGTTCATCAAAATATCTATGCCGCCATGGGTTTCCGCGATTGCATCTGCGCAATTGCGGATTTCAGCGACCGAGGTTACATCCACCGCATTGCCATGGGCCTTGAAGCCTGCGTTACGGATGGCCTGCGCCAGGGCGTTGGCCTTGGCATCGTCCCGGCCGGAGATCACAACTTCGGCACCATGCATGGCCAAGCCCCAGGCGATGGCTTCGCCAATGCCGCCATAGCCGCCCGGCAACCAGGCAATCTTGCCATCCACGCGAAACAGGCCGTCCAGGGCGGTCGCAAAATTCTCCTTCGGGGTGATCTGATCCATTGTTCTTCCTTACGCCGCCTGGCCATCGACCAATTCGCCCAGATAGGCGGTGACATCGGGGTTTTGCAGCAGACTATCGAAGTTAGGCGCCTGGGTCAGGCGACCCTTTTGCACAAAGATGTATTGCTCGCAGATTTCCCGCATAATCTGCAGATGGAAGGGCTCGTTGGGATGCACGCAAAGGAACACTAAACGCCCCTCGCTCCGCAGGCGACGGAAGAAATCCAGCATGAAGCCGATGTAGCCGTCCTGAGTATTGAACTGGGGCTCGTCAAACAGATGCACCATGGGGTAGTCGCTCTGTGAGGGCTGCAGCATGAAATTGGGCCGACGCTTGCGAAAGTGACGGACCTGATAGGATTGATGATAGTGGATAGCCAGACGGTCCCGTTGGTCGGAGCGGACCTGATGGATATCCTGGCCACAGCAGAGCACCTGGCCCGAGGAGGGGTTGTTGGAACCGGTGATTAGCTCGAACAAAGTCGTCTTGCCGGAACCGTTCGGGCCCATGATGCCGACAATGGCCGGCTTCTGAATGGAGAAATCAGCTTGCAAATCGAAGGTGATCCGCTTGTTAAAAACCCCTTGGTTATAGGTTTTGTGCACCTGATCGAGGCGGAGAAGCGGTGTGTTGGACATGATTCAGACCCCCAGCAAACGTTCGCGCATGGACGTATCAGCCAACAATTCACCTGCCGGGCCCTGGTGCACAACTTTGCCATGATCCATGACATAGACCCGGTCACTGACCGCCAGGGCGCTCTGCGCATTCTGTTCCACCAGCAGAACCGCGATGCCTTCGGCCTTCAGCCGGGTCACCGTCTTCATGACATCCTGCACAATTTTCGGTGCCAGACCTTGAGATGGCTCGTCCATCAGCACCAGACCGGGGGAGCCCAACAGAGCACGGGAGATAGAGACCATCTGCATCTCGCCGCCCGATAAATTCTCGCACTCGCGGAACATAAGATGTTCCAGGGCCGAAAAAATGCCAAACATCTCGTCCACGGACCAGCTGCGGAAGCGGGTTTTCTTGCGCCCGATGGCCAGGTTGCGGGCAACCGTCAGGGTGGGGAAGATGCGGCGATCATCGGGCACCCAGCCGATCCCGGCGCGCGCAATGTCGTGAGTCTGGGCGCCGGTGATGGCCTTGCCGTCGAAACTGATCGCGCCGTTTTTCGCGGGTGTCAGCCCCAGGATGGAGCGCAGGGTAGTGGTCTTGCCGGCACCATTAGGGCCCAACAGGCTGACCACTTCGCCCGGTGCGATATCCAGGGAGACCCCAAAGAGGGCCTGGGTTTCGCCATAGAAGGTCTCGATATTCTTGATCTGCAGCATCATGCCAGCGCACCTAGGTTCGAGGCGCGCACCCATTCGTTTTCGCCTAACGCCTCGGGCGATCCTTGTGCAATAACCTGGCCCCAGTGGATGACCGCGATGCGGTCAGCCAGATCGAACAGGAACTTCATGTCATGTTCGATGATGACAATGGTGACGGATTTGCGTATTTCCTGGATCAATGCCGCCAGGGTCGCCGTCGCATCGGTACCTAGACCCGAGGTTGGCTCGTCCAGGAACAGCATGCGCGGCTCCGCGGCCAGCGCAATGCCGATCTCCAACGCCCGGCGCTGGCCATAGGATAGCGCCGAGGACAGAGTATGCTCCCGACCCGCTAATCCAATGCGGGCGAGCACCGCCGCGCCGCGATCCTGGGCACTGCCGTCATGGGCCAGATCGTGTAATACGCTGAACCCCTTGGCGCGCACTTCCGGTAGAGCCAGGACGATGTTTTCCAACGCCGTGTACTCATCGAACAGGTTCATCATCTGGAATGAACGCGCGATGCCGTGGCGGGCTATCTTGCGCGGCGGCAGACCGGTGATGTCCTGGCCATCGAACAGCACCTTGCCCCGGTCCGGGCGATAACGACCGGTCAGGACGTTGAAACAGGTGGTCTTGCCCGCGCCGTTCGGCCCCATGATGCCGGAAATCTGGTTGACCTCGAACGACAGAGTTATGTCTTCCAGAACCACCTGGTCGGCGAAGCGCTTGTGCAGATGATGGGCTTCAAACAAGGCCATGTCAGTCCCCCCCTGCATGGGATGGTTTGGCTGACGGGTCTGGTTGGGGCTTTGCCTTGCGGCGGCCGAACATGGACTGTGCGTCATGCCAGATACCGGCCAGGCCCTCGGGCTTGAACATCACCATGATCACGAAGATGAGGCCGAACCACAACAGCCAGGTGTCCGTGTAGGCGCCCAAAATATCACGGGCCAGGAAGTAAAATATCACGCCCAGCACCGGACCCCAGAAATTGATAAAACCGCCGCCAATCAACACCATCAGGATCACGATACCAGACCATTGCAGACTCATGATGTTGATGTATGCGCCCTCCTGGGCCATGGCGAACAAGGCCCCGGCCAGGCCGGAAATAGCGCAGGAGAGCGTAAAGATCAGCCATTTGTAGAGCCATACGTTGTAACCCAGAAATGCCACGCGGCTATCGTTCTGTTTGATGGCGCGGATGATCTGACCAAAGGGCGAATGCACCAGACGCCACATCAACACAACGATAATCACATAGGCCGCGAAGCACAGGTAATAGAGGTTGAAGTTGGATTTGATGGAAAATTCGGTCAGGCCTAGATCGACGGGCAGACGCAGGATGTTCAACAGGCCGTCCTCGCCGCCGGTCATGTCCGTCCATTTCGAGGCAACGAAATAAAATATCTGCGCGCAGGCGATGGTCATCAAGGCGAAGTAAATGCCCCGCCGATGCGAGATCAGCGCCGCCACCAGGCCGCCCAGCGCGGCGGTGACGACGACCGCGCCCAGCAAGCTAATCCACAAATTGGCTGCCACATTGAATTGAGTCAGGCCGTAGGCGTAAGCGCCAATGCCCAGAAAAGCACCGTGGCCAAATGATGGTAGACCCGTGTAGCCTAGCAGCAGATTGACGGCCAGGGCGAAGATCACCCAGATCATCACTTCGACACCCAGATACTGGTACAAACCAACGGCATCGATCCAGAATGGCATGGTGCCGAACACCAGGAATGAGACCAGCATGGGTGCGGTAAACCAATTGGCCAATCGGGCGCTGAGAGCTTGTGGTAGGATACTCATTTCTATTGCTCCAATGCGCTGGCTTTACCAGCGAAGCCGCGGGAGCGAAAAGTGACCACCACCAACAACAGCAGATACATGGAGAGCAGGGACCACTCGGTCAGAAAGGCAGCCGTGAGTGCGACCATCATGCCCACCAACAGCCCGGCGCTGACCGCCCCCCAAAAGCTGCCCACGCCGCCCAGCACGATAACCACGAAGGCCGGGATGACAGCATCCACGCCCACATGAGGCCGCACGCCCCAGATCGGCGCCATGATAATCCCGGCGATGGCGGCAAGCGCCGCGCCGAAAGCAAATACGTAGAGCCGCAGGCGGGAGAGGTTATAGCCCAGGACCCGCACCATCTCGCTATCGTGGGCGCCAGCCTTGATCACCGCGCCATAAGGGGTACGGTTGAGGAATGCCCATAACAGACCGATCATTGCCATGGCGAAGATGGCAGCGAAAATTCGATAGTTGGAATAGATCAAGTCGCCGAAAAAAAAGCCGCCGCTGATCGCCTTGGGCAGGGGCAGGAAATATTCAGCCGGACCCCAGATCTCGCGGATTACTTCTTCCAGCACCAAGGCGGCGCCGAAAGTCAGCAGCAGGCCATAGAGCGGATCCTTGCCGTAGGTCCGGCGCAGACAGATTTCCAAACCCATGCCGACGACCCCAACCAGGGCCGGCGCAACAATCAGGGCAATGATATAGCGGGGGATGGCGGGCAGGTCGTAATAGGATTGCATGAACGCAAACGGCAAGCCGCCGTCCTGGCCCATCAACATCACTGCGAAATAGGCGCCCAGGGCGAAGAGCGAGCCATGCGCCAGATTGATCACTTCCATCACCCCAATGATCAGCATGAAACCCAGGGACAGCAATGCAAACAGCAATCCCAGGGCGACGCCGTTCAAGAGATGCGGCAAAAGACCAATAAGGAAGTCGAACATAGTGTTACGCCATCATTGGCATAGCCGCTACCGTTCGCCGAGGGGCGGAGCCCACGGCGCCGGGCCGCGACAATGTGCGAATTTAGGATCTGGCGCGGGGCCGCCGGTTAGGCAGCGGCCCCGTCCAGGCGTGGATCAGCCTTGATCGTAGCTGGGCGTTTTAGCGAACGATTCCAGCATGCAGGCCGCATCCGCACTGGCGCGAACCGATTCCGGATCGGCGGCAGAGAGGATTTCAAAGTAATCGGTCTTGTCCTTGGGCTTTTTGTTGCGACGGGCAAGATAGACGGTCTGTTGCACATGATGGGAGTCCGGATCGATCACCGCGCCATGTGTCTGCATACGGTCAGTGGCGGACATCTTGCGACCTTCCAAGGCCTTGATGATCTTGGTGTTGTCGGTGCCACCGGTTTCCTCGACCACACGGAGCAATTCCCGCATGGCAATATAACCGTTGTAGGTAACGTTGCCGGGCACCGCAATTCGTGTGGTCGGATAGCTGGCTTGATAGCGGCCAACGAATTCCTTCACGCCCGGCAGGTCCAACAGGTGGTACCAGGTGGTGCCGAATACGCCAAAGGCCGCGTCCGAGCCCAGACCATAGATATCGGGCCAATCCTGTTGATTGTTCAACCAGGCCGGTTTGGAGTCCAGGCCCATGTCGGAAACCTGCTTGCGCATGACCTTGAAGTCATCACCACCTACGGCGGCAGCCACGACGTCAGGCTTTTGCTGCTGGATCTTCAGCAGAATGGACGAGAAATCACGCGTGCCGACCGGAATAGCGACTTCGTCCACTGTACTGGCGCCATATTGTGTGGCGACCATCTTGGTCGCCTTGTTGGTGTTCTGGCCCCAGACATAATCGTTGTAGAGGAACATCCATTTCTTGCCGAAGGCATCGATGGCGTTCTTCGCCGCGGCGCGGGAGAAGTTCTCGCCACTACCGTCCCAGACGAATTTTACCCGATGACAGTTCTTGCCGGATTCCGTTGGGGACGAGGAATTGGTGTTGAAATAGACACATCCGTATTTCTGCGCCACTTGCGAAATGGCGTTGGCCGTGCCGGACTGAATGGCGCCGACCAGGAAATGCACGTTCTCGCGGGTAATCAAACGTTCCGCCACGCGGGTACCGGTCTGCGGTGTGGTCTCGGTGTCCATCCAGACATATTCGACCTGGCGGCCCAACACGCCGCCTTTGGCGTTGGCTTCTTCAATCGCCATGATGGTGCCGCGCTTTTCCGCCTGGCCCGAGTTGGCGAACTGGCCGGAGGCATCGTGGGTCAGGCCGATCTTGATCGGCTTGTTCGTACCAGCGGCATAGACGCGGTTATGTTTCCACGGGCCAAAAAATGTGGCGCCGGCACCGGCCGCGCCGACCGTGGCCAATGCGGTACCTCTTAACATACTGCGACGGGTAATTTTCGAGGACATAGTTAAACCTCCCAGGTTGTCGACCTCATGTGCGCCCGCATCTGCGGGCCTGGTTCCTAAACCGCTAAATAGCGCTCAGGGCTCAATGCTGACCGTTTCGAAATCCGCCGGAATGGTGATTTCGATCACGGTGTAATCATCGGAATACTCAAGAACTCGATGTTCGATGCCGGGCTCCTGATACATGCAGGACCCCGCCTCGAACCTAACTTCGCCCACACCGTCGAAATGGACACGCGCCCACCCCTTCAGGACGTAGACCATCTGAAAATCCAAATTGTGAATATGCAGATCGCCGGGCTTCTCGTAAGGCCCGGACGGACGAATGACATGGGCCCGGACCTTGCCGTCCGTTGCCGCCGTCATGCCAAGGTCGCGATATTCGAAATAACCGCGCAAGCCACCCTCAAACTCAGCATCGTCGGCATGGCTAACGTGATATTTGCCCCGACCGAAAATGGGATCCAGGCCTGGCTGGTTGGCCGCTGCCGCATCCTTGGCTGTCATGATTACTCCTGCTTTTGCTATCGCCGCCCTGCCGCCAACGGTGGCCGACAGGGCATCAATAGTGAAATAATATCCTATTTTATAAAAAAAGAAATAGTATTTTTAAATTCTTTTTTTTATCGAGGCAATCAGCCGCTTTTTTGCACCTGTCTGGGGCAATCTACGGCCTCTCAAAAAGCCAATCATAAAATGGAGCTGTTTTTTGCTATTTATCAGGCGCTCGAAGTGACTACTTCATGGTATTTTTCATATCGACATCGTAATTATCGAACTAATTTACCGTATTATTTTTTGTTTAAATAATATTTTAATTGCGAGTTTTTGGATTTTTACATAAATTGTAGTCGATGCGTTTTGGTAGACGCGCGAAGGGAGTTTTGGTTTGGCGGCAAACATCAATACAAGCATGACTTCGGCACCGGCGCTTCATAAACGCGGTGGCATCCACGGTACCATCGTGGGTGCCATTGGCACCGATATCGTCACGGGCGTACTGGCACAGGGCGAAAGATTGCCGAGCGACCAGGAGATGATGGCCCGTTTCCAAGCCTCGCGCACGGCCTTGCGGGAAGCGTTGAAGGTGCTCTCCTCCAAAGGTTTAATCGAATCGCGGCAACGGGCCGGCACCCGGGTGCGCCCCCGCAGTGATTGGGATCTGCTGGATTTGGACGTGCTGTCCTGGCATACGCCGGAAAGCATCAGCGAATCATTTGCCGCCGATCTGGTGGAATTGCGGCAGTTGATCGAACCGGTTGCCGCCAAGCTGGCCGCCGACCGGGCCACCTCTGACGATTTGACGCGGATTGAGGCGGCTTATCTGCGCATGGCGGCCAACGTGGACGATTACGAAGGCTTCTATGCGGCGGACGTAGCCTTCCACCTAGCCGTGCTCGGCGCGAGTCGCAACCAACTGGTTCAGCGTCTGGCCGGTATTATCGGAACCGTCCTGAACCTGAGCTTTAGTTTGCAAAGCCAGGTCCGCATTCCCTTGCGGGAAAGTCTGGAATCCCACTATCAGGTGTTCGAAGGAATCCGCGACCGCAATCGCCGCGGCGCCGAGCGGGCCATGCGCATCACAATCCGCCGAGGCCGCAATACTCTCTCGCAAATGAGTGCAATCCGTCGAAAGTCTTCGCAACAAACCGGCTGATCAGCTTTGACCTCTATTCTGTTGCATCCCGACAGGCTACACCAAAAGGAAAGCAACGACAGGCCGGTTAACCTGACAATGCCTCCTCTATGCCGCGGAGGAGGCCGCAGCAAGGCCCGCGGTTTCATGGCGCACCAGATCGCTCCAGGCCTCAAGAAATTTATCCACATCGGCCGCTTGTGAAGACCAGCCAAAACTGACTCGCAGGGCCGTGGTCGAAATTTCCGGATCGATATCCATGGAATCAAGCACGTGTGACGGCTCGACTTTGCCAGCGGAGCAGGCGGAACCGGCGCTGACCGAGACACTGGCCAGATCAAGCGCGGTCAACTGTCTATCGCTGCGGACACCAGGCAAGGTAAAATTGCTGGTGTTTGGCAGGCGCGGTACTTGTTCGCAGAAAATTTTCGTGGCCGGCGACAGAGCCTTGATGCCGGCTTCCAGGGCATCCCGGTACGCCTTTAATCTGACGGCTTTTTCCTCCAAGGTATCGGCTGCGACCCGTGCCGCGACGCCAAGGCCCGAAATGGCCGCGACGTTTTCGGTGCCCGCGCGAAGCCCGTGCTCCTGGCCGCCACCGGTAATGAAACTACTCAGCGGCGACTGGCTGCATCGCACCAACGCGCCGATGCCTTGCGGTCCGCCGATCTTGTGGCCGGACAAGGCCAGATAATCGACCCCCCAGGACTTGATGTCGACCGGAATTTTCCCCACCGCCTGGACCGCGTCGCAATGAACGAGGGCGCCATGGCGATGCGCTAATTCGGAGATTTCGGCCATGGGCTGGAGTACGCCTGTCTCGTTATTGGCGGCCATGACACAGACCAGGGCGGGCTCTTCAGCCTCGGCCAGCAATGTCTCCAGGCCCTCCATATCGACTAGGCCGTTGTGATCGACGGGGATAAGGTCGCTATCGGCGGCACGGGTGAGCACGGTTTTCAATACCGCCGCGTGTTCCGTTGGCGAGACAAGTATACGGCGCCGCCCGGCGCCCATGATAACGGCATTGTTCGCCTCCGACCCGCCGCTGGTAAAGATGACCTCCTCGGGAACCGCACCGACCAGGGCGGCAACGGCTTCGCGGGCATCGTCGATCAGCTTCCGAGCGGCGCGGCCATTGGCATGAATGGACGAGGGGTTGGCGCCGATTAATCCCATGGCGCCGCAGACGGCGTCGATGACTTCGGGAAGGGGCGGCGTGGTGGCATTGTGATCGATATAGACCGTCTTATCCATGAACCTAAAAACTCCTTCCCGGTGATATTTAGTAACCCAAATTAGGACAGACCGCGCCGAACCGGTGCAAGCCAGCCATCGCATATGACGCGCAATGGCGCGGGTCTAGTCCGTCTACTCCCCGTTAGGTGCCACGTGAACAATTGCCCTCTTGTGAGCCTGTTCTTCCGCATGCATCCAACGTCTTATGGTATATCTTCACAGCGGGATAATTTTTGCGGTTTGATGGAAAAAGGAGGAAATTTGTAGTTAATTTTTCCCGTATCATTCAAATCTTGTAATAATTTTCCAATACATGGACCTGATAGGGTAATATTAACCTAGCCGCAGGCGGTCATGACCCTGCCGACCAGGGCGGTCCATTGTTCACATCGCCACAAGCAATGGCGTCGTCCTCGGAGCAACACGGCCATTTCGTCGAGATGCCAATAATCGCCCGGCGTGGGCCGCATACGGCGTAAATTATGCGCAACAGAGGGGTCGGTTAACCTGACAATGCCTTCGCGGGCCTACCGGCGCAATTCCTCGACGAAAGGCGGGTCGAAATCCCTATCGAGGCGCATAGCGCGGAACTGCTCCAACATTACCGATCAATCCAACGCATAAGCGCCCGCCCGCCGCAATCCAACCAGGGTTTGATCGCGCAAGTCCGCCATGACGTCAGCCACGGATTTCAAACCTGTCGTCCAAGCGACACCCTGACCGGCTGGAATGTGCAACATGGGTTCGACCTGATGCTCGTCTATGGCGGTCAATAAATCGCCAACTAATGCGTGTTGATAAGGCATTTTCAATGGCGCTGGGGCGTTCGGCGCGACCCAAGCCTCAGTCCAGGCGGAGCGGATCTGCCGCTGCGGTTTACCGCTGCTGCCCTTGGTGATCGCGGTATCGCCGCTGCCGGCAGCAAACAATTTCTGGCGCAATTTATCACTGATGGCATGATCGCCAAGGCTGTGTTCCTTGGTCGACAACCAGGCGGTGCCGAGCCAGACGCCCTGCGCGCCCATTGCCAGCGCGCCTGCAATTTGCGCGCCATGGCCAATGCCGCCTGCCGCCAGCACCGGCAGATCGCCGGCCATTTGCACAATCTGCGGCACGATCACCATGGTGCCAATGGTCCCGGTATGGCCACCGGCCTCGGTGCCCTGCGCGACGATGAAATCCAAATCCAAATGCCGGAAAGCTTCGAAATGATGCAGGTTGCCGATCAATGCGCCGACCGTCTTGCCGCGCTCTTTTAGGGCACTGACCGCGTCTGGGGTCAAACCAACGCCAAAGGCTACCACTTCCACATCGGAGGCCAGCAAGGCCTGCAACTGGCCTTCGAAGTAACTGGGCGTGCGCAAGATGGAATTGAAAAAGGTCTTGGTTTCCGCCGGCGGCACCTGAAATTGGTCTACTAGGCCATCGACAAAATTCACATGACCTTGCGGCAGAACGGCCCGAACCGACTCCAATGTTTCGTTCTCCGGCATGCCCTTGGGCATCATGATGTCGATGGCAATCGGCCGGTCGCCGAGCAGTTCGCGGATGTAGGCTAATTTGGCGGGTACCTGATCGGGCGGATCATGGGCGATGCCGTAAACCCCCATACCGCCGGACTTGGTGATTTCCGCCGTCACCTCGGGACTGTGCGAAAATCCAAAAATGGGCAGATCCAGACCCAATTTCTCTGCCAAGGGCGTTTTGATTTTTGTCATGGCGAACGGTTCTTCTCTCTGGCGAGCGGCTTTTTAGTCTCACACTGCATCGCGGTAATGTCACACCCGCGGAAGCGGGTGTCCAGGGCGGAGAGCCGGCCGTCACTTAAGCCTATCGTCCCGAATTCCCGCTGGCGCAGGAATGACGTCTATTTGATATTGGAACGATTGAGCGAGTACCGGTTTCCGAAAAAGTCTCTGACAAAAAGACCTGATAAAACGGTCCCCTCATGCTCGAAGAAAAAGGCGACGATCAACCCGCCTTAAATGCCTAATATCTAGACGATTGGTTCTCATTGGAAACTAGACTGCTACTTCATGTACGCAACACGAGACCCGACAAAACCGAATGTCCGCTTATGGCACGTTCCGGAAGGTTGTCGTCGTTTACCTCATTTCCGCTGTTGCCCCAAAGCCGAGATTTTCGAGCAATCTAAGCAGGGCGGCTGATGACCTGTCTCGGGCACTTTGCCTTCGAAATTGATCCTGATTCACGAATCTGAGGCCACCTTTAACATCAAGGTAAACGCCGTAACGGAGCATTCGTCCCGAATATCCATATTTTTCTGGCATCTTAAATAAATTCTGTAACCGATAGAGAAATTCCAAATTGGAATTGACTGAGCCTCTATCGTGTCTGGTACGGACGGTGCCAGCCTTTAAAATAATCTTATCGGAGATTTCAGAGCACTTGGCGAAGGCGTTGAACTTTTTCCTGGTGCCATGAGACCAGTTTCCGGTTTGCTGCGAAGAGCGCGATGTTGCGAACCAGGAGAACGCTGAGCCGGTATCGGGATTTATCAGGGAGAAAACATAATGAACAGGGTACTGAAGTCACTGGCGGTAGGTGTTGCGCCGAATAAACGGGGCAGACCACGCCGCCCTCTATCGCAAGGTCCACGCCTTCGGATTCGGCAATGGGGCAAAGTTGCCTCGCGCTATCAATCAGGCGTTCGAATACCTCTGGCGATCGGTTCTCGGGATGAGGCAACCAGGCTCCGTTCTTGTTCATACTTCCTGGCCGAAAATAAGTGTTCGGGCACCCAAGTCGAGCACTGAACCTGATCATCTCTTCGACGAATGCAATAACGGCAAATCGCTCGGCATCGTCGTCAGAGCAAAGGCCGTTGCCATAGTGGCCAGCCGCGCCGCACCACCAATCCGGTACTGCTAAGCGGCGTGGCGCACTGTGGGCACAGGATCAGCGGCCCAAAGGCCATGTTGCTTGAGCAGGCAAGCGCTGGCGTCGATAGCCCTGTCTCTCCGGTTCGCACTTTTGAACAGGAATGGTGCACCCGACAGGATTCGAACCTGTGACCTCTGCCTTCGGAGGGCAATGTCAAATGTTATTATTGTTACTGGATCATACCTAAGTTATTGACCCCATTCAAATTATCAATCAGCCTAGTTATTAGTGTTATAGCGGTATTCAGGGATTTATGTATGTTATCTGTGGGGATGGAGTGGGGATTAATATTGCCTGTCAGAATGGTTCCTGTACAATACCCTCGCATATCCCCACTGTAATCCCCACTGACGGAAATGGCAACATGAACACGCTTCCAAAAGGTCGTCCTAAGAAATACGCGGAGTATGATCAGCTTGTTGCCAGCCTTCCAACGGTGATGACCAAACGACCTAAATATATCAGGGG
>JADHTB010000002.1 GCA_016776605.1 Alphaproteobacteria bacterium
CCTGAGTTCGCCTTGTTTCGATTCACCCATCGGGTGCGCCATTTTCACCGCTCCATTTATGCCTCAACACGTTGATTCTTATAGCATAATACCAGTGTTAAGGCAGTAAATATCGGGGCTACTTGGGAAATATGGGCTTGAGAGACTAGAAACGGCCGGGGTCGTATTTTTCTTTATACATCGCGCCAAAAGCAATTAGACAACAGTGCATTTAAATACGGAGCGGAATGACGCAAGCTCGAGTTAACTGCACTATCACCACAATAGGATTGGCTCTGATCGATAAAAAAACCATGCGGGAATTTCGCCGCGATATGTCTGTCGATACGCGCTTGGCCGGCATGGCGCCTTGGAACTGGCAGCCAGGATGCGTAAGCTGGACCGGGAAGGGCCCGGCTATTGAAACTGACGACGATCAGGTATTTGAATTTGTGAGGGAGTACGGCGATGACCAAGGCGCGTGTGGATACGGTGCGGTTACAGACCATGGTGAAGGGGTTCTGGGAATCCGCCGCCCTGATGAGCGGCGTGGAACTGGGCCTTTTCACGGCCATCTCCCAGGGCCACAACACGATTGCAGCCGCCGCCGCCGAAATGGCCATAGAGCCGGAAAATGCCGAACGTCTGATGACGGCGCTGACCGCCATGACCATGCTGGAACGCGATGGCGATAGCTTCACCAATGCGCCGGACGTGGAACGCTTTCTGGTTCAGGGCACGCCCAGCTATGCCGGGCCGTGGATGCTGTTTGGCAAACCGCAATGGAACGAATGGGGCGAGTTGACCGCGCATTTGCGCCAACCCAAGAGCGCGCAACGGGTTCTGGGTAAATACGATGACAGCTTCACGGTGGAGCAGGCCCGGAGATATCACGAGGCGACTTATTCCATCGGCATGGGGGCCGCGCGGCGGTTTCACAAACAGGTTGATCTGACCGGGCGTAAACGGATCATGGATCTGGGCGGTGGTTCGGGTTGTTATTGCATCACGGCGGCGAAAACCTATCCGGAGATTACGGCGGTGGTGCTGGATCTACCGTCCGTGGTGGTGGTGACCCGTGAATTCATCGGCGAGAACGAGGTCAGTGACCGGGTCACGGCGGAGGCCTGCGATTTCACCGCCGATGCCCTGCCCAACAACGCGGACGTAGCGATCATGGCCTCCAACCTGCCGCAATACAGCCGTGAAATTATCGCCGCCGTGGTGCAACGGGTCCATGATGCCTTGCTGCCGGGCGGCGAATTCCATCTGATCGGTGAAATTCTGGATGATGACCGGCGCGGCCCCATCGGGCCCGCCCTGTGGGGCCTGTCCGAGGCGGTGAGCGAGTCGACCGGCCTGGCCCATTCAGAGGCCGATGTTATCGGCTATCTTGCCGATGCGGGTTTTGGCGATGTCACGGCCACGGAATTTATCCCCGGCACCCTGACCCGCATCACCGGTCATAAATCCTGACCATATGCCGGGTTGTAACGGGGATGAGGATTGATCATGACGGATAAGGCGATCTTATCAGCCGGGGCCGTGGCCCTGGTAACCGGCGCCAGCGCCGGTATTGGCCGGGCCGTGGCGGTGGCGTTGAGCGCGCGCGGGGTGCGGGTGATTTGCGCCGCCCGGCGCCTGGACAGGCTGGAGACATTGGTCAGCGAACTGCCCCACCCGGCCCTGGCCTTGGAACTTGATATTGCGGATGGTGCAGCGGCTGACAGCATATTGGCGCGCTTGCCCGAGGATTGGCGGCAGATCGATATTCTGATCAATAATGCCGGTCATGACCTGGGTGGCCGGCAGCCCTATCACGAGCGCGCGGCGGATGACGTGGCGGCGGTTATTCAAACCAATGTCACCGGGATGATGCGCACCACGCTGGCGGTCATGCCGCAAATGCGCGAACGGGGCCGGGGCCACATCGTCACCATCGGCTCCGTCAACGGTGTGGAATGGGTGGCCAATCACAGTGTCTATGTGGCCTCGAAATTCGCGGTGCATGGTTTTACCAACAGCCTGCGGCTGGAATTGCGGGGCACCGGCGTACGCCTGACCGAGGTGATGCCCGGTCTGGTGCGCAGCGAATTCGCCGCTGCCCGCTGGGGCGGCGATGAGGCCCGGGCGGAAAAATTCTATGATCGTTTTGATGCCGCCCTCTCCCCCGAGGATGTGGCCGACGCGGTGCTTTACACCCTGGATACGCCGGCCCACGTCAACATTTGCGATCTGGTTCTGCGCCCGGCATAACCTGTTTCCGATTTAGTCTGATCTGCCCGCCCGTCCCGCGGTTAATATAGAGAGTGATAAAATGAAGCTGCATAGTTCCCCGACCTCGCCCTACGTGCGTAAAGTGCGTATTTTGCTGCTGGAAACCGGCCTGCACGATCAGGTGGATCAGGTGGCCCAGGCGGTAACGCCGACCAGCCCCAATGACGAAGTCAACGCCGATAACCCGCTTGGCAAGGTACCGGCCCTGCACACTGATGACGGCATGTCGCTCTATGACAGCCCGGTGATCTGTGAATATCTGGACAGTCTGCATGCCGGGGCAAAGATGTTCCCCGCTTCCGGCCGCGCCCGCTGGTTGGCGATACGCCGCCAGGCGCTTGGTGACGGCCTGTTGGACGCGGCCCTGCTGGGCCGTTATGAGGCGGCATCGCGGCCGTCGGCGTTTTTTTGGTCTGAATGGATGGACGGCCAGATGCTGAAGATCGAACGCAGCCTGGATGCCATGCAAAGCGAAGCCGCCGGGCTGGGGGAGACAGTGGATATCGGCACCATCACCCTCGCCTGCGCCCTGGGTTATCTCGATTTCCGCTATGGCGACAACGATTGGCGGGCCAACCGCCCGGCCCTGGCCGCCTGGTATGACCGCTTTGTTCAGCGCCCCGCCATGCAGGCGACCATGGCGCCCCAGGCGGACCCCTTGAAAGGTTAAGCTTTTTGTAGAACCTCCGCGAACAGGGCGGGATCAACATTGCCGCCGGACAGGACGATGACGGTGATGCCATTTGCCAGGTCCAGCTCTTGGGCCAGGGCGGCGGCCAAGGCGACGGCGCCGCCCGGTTCGACCGCCAGTTTCAAATGGCTGAAGGCGGCGGCCATGGCGATGGCGACTTCCGCGTCACTGACCGCCAGGCCGCCACTGCATAACCTGGCATTGACCTGGAAGGTGAGGGGCCCTGGTTCCGGCGCCAACAAAGCATCGCAAAAACTGTTGGCGGCCGGGTCCACGCTCTGTCGGCTGCTGCTGGCAAGTGACCGTGCGGTATCGTCAAAGCCCATGGGTTCAACTGTGTAAACCTCTGCCTCCGGCCTGTGATGCTTGATTGCCGTCGCGACCCCCGCCGTCAGGCCGCCACCACCACAGGGCACCAACACCCGGTCAGGCGTCAGGTCCTGTTCCGCCAGTTGCTGGATGATCTCCAACCCCGTGGTGCCCTGTCCCGCCATGATCAGGCGGTCGTCATAAGGGCGGACCATGGACAATCCCCGTTCCAGGCAAAGCCGTTCGGCAATGGCTTCCCGTGGCTCGCTCCCCCACCGGTCGTAGGTTATGATTTCCGCGCCCCAGGCGGCGGTGCCGCGCTTTTTTACGTCCGGGGCATCTTCGGGCATGACGATCAGGGCCGGCGCGCCACAATAATGCGCTGCCGCCGCCACGCCCTGGGCATGGTTGCCGGAGGAATAGGCAATTACGCCGGCCTTGCGGGCGCGGGCATCAAGACGGCTGATATGGTTATAGGCGCCACGAAACTTGAACGACCCGGTGACCTGCAACGGCTCCGGCTTAAAAAACAGTCGGCCGCCGGCCAACTCGTTCAGGGCCTTGTTTTCCAGTAACGGTGTCCGTACGGCGACGCCGTGCAAAACCTGGGCGGCAGAGGCTATGTCGTCGTAGCTAACGGGTAAGTCAGTGCTGTGTTCTGCCATGGGTCTCCAGGAATTCGTCAATTGCCGCAATACAGGCCGGCTCCACCAGTTGTGGGGTATGGCCGCGGTTGGGCAGGCTCAATTGGATCAAGTCTGGTTTCTCCTTTGCCATGCGGGCAAAGGTCTCGGCACTTAAAATATCGGACAGGGCGCCGCGAATGGCCAGTACGGGGATGTGCGCCAGAGATTTAAAATAGGGCCAGAAATTGATCGGACTGGCGTCATGATCCGTGGCGGCGGCGGCAATGGCGGGATCATAATCCTGCACCAGCTTGCCGTCTTCCCGCATCCGGTAGCTTCGCTTGGCCTCGTCCCGCCATTGTGCCTCGGTGAAATCGGGAAAGGTCGGTCCGCACAATTGCTTGATATGCGCGATTGCCTGATCCAGATCCATGGCGTCGGGCGTTTTTCCGGCATAGCCGCCGATACGTTTGACACCGGTCGGGTCCAGTTCCGGTCCAATATCGTTCAAGATCACCCCGGCCAGCGCCGTCGGCCGCGCCGCGCCCATGGCCATGGCCAACAGGCCGCCCAGCGAGGTGCCGATCACGACCACCCTGTGGCAGCCGGTGACGTTCAACAGCTGCCCGACATCCGAGAGCAGGGCCGGCGGCGCATAATTGGCAGGATCGGGATCGTATGCGGATTTTCCCCGGCCGCGCAGGTCGGGGCATATAACGTGCCTGTCCGGGCACAGATGCAGGGCCAGTTGGTGGAAATCGATGGAGTTGCGGGTCAGGCCCGGCAGACAAAGGACCGGCGTCGCGGTCGCCGTGGCGCTGCCATAGTCGCGGTAATAAAGTTCCAGGTCATCCTGGGCCCGAAACCGGTGCTCTTGATAGTCCATGACTAAGACCCCGCAATACCCACGATCGACGGTAAAGTTTTCAGGCTGTCCAGCATGACGTCCGGGTTGCCGGGCAGCCGCTCCCGCGGCTGGGCAAAGCGGTTCACCCAAACCACGCGAAAGCCAAAATTTGATGCGGCATGGGCATCCCAGGCATTCGACGATTGAAAGCAGATCTGGGAAGCGGTTACGCCAAGCTGATCGACGGCCAGTTGATAGACAGCCGGCGCGGTCTTGTAGATCTTGATTTCGTCCGCTGAAATGACCGCATCCAGCGCATCGCCGATGCCGGCATTGTCCACCGCCGCCTGCAACATCCTGGGCGAGCCGTTGGACAGGACCGCGGTTTTCATACCGCCATCCCGCAGGCGGCGCAGCACATCGCCGACCTCCGGATAGGTATCTAATTTCAGATACAGCTCCATCAATCGTTCACGCAGGGCGGCATCATCGATTTCCAGGGCCTCCATGGCGAAATCAAGGGCCTCGCCGGTGACCTGCCAAAAATCAGCATAGTTTTCCATCAAGCTGCGCAGCCAGGTGTATTGCAATTGCCGGCCCCGCCACAATTCCGCCAGGGGTTGCCATTTATCGCCCAATTCGGCGGCGCAATGCTGGGCCGCTGCGTTGACGTCAAACAATGTGCCATAGGCATCGAAAACGCAGGCGCCAATCCCCTCTATCCGGTTTGTGGTCATGTGCAGGCCTTTCGTGCTGTTGTGATGTTGGTAAAAAGGCATCATCCCACGGTTCGGTAAAGGGACAAAGGCACGGGCGAACACATTTCCGGCATCTGCGCAGGCGATTAATGCCAAGTCATCGATGCCGTTTGGCACCCCGGTGCAGGTCATGGGTTAGCGCTAATTTGGCCGATGCGGGATTAAAGCGCCACCGGTAAACCTGCAGGTTTTCCATTACCCGTTGCACATAGTTGCGGGTCTCGGAAATGGGAATGGCTTCCACCCAATCGATGGGATCGACAACGCCGAGGCGGGGGTCACCGTTTTGCCGCCGCCATCTACGCACGCGACTTGGCCCGGCATTATAAGCCGCCAGCGCCATAATGTAGGATCCATTGTAGGCCTTGATCAACTGGCCCAGATAAGCTGCTCCCAATCGCATGTTGTAGCGGCCGTCGAACAGGCGGTTCTGGTGGTAACGCTGGTGCAGACTTTTTGCCACCTTGCGGGCGGTGCGCGGCAATAGTTGCATCAATCCCCGGGCCGAGGCGGAGGAAACGGCGGTCGGATCAAACTCGCTTTCCTGGCGCGCCACGGCATGGGCCAGGGCGGCTTCTATGGTCATCGGCGGCAGGTCCGAGAGTATGGGATAGCCGGTGCGCGGTAATAAGGTGCCTGCGCGCAGGGCCAGTTTGGCGGCCCGTACTGCCACGGTGGATTGGCCCAGGCCCTGGCCCAGGCGGGCTGCCTGCAGGCGGCCTTCGGCGCTGGTGGCGGTGCGGGTTAGATGCAGGATTATAGGGCGAACCAGATCCTGTTGCTCCAGTTCCAGCAGCATGTGGCTCAATCGAACCAGTTCCCGGCCGTTAAACCGGCGCATAGACGCCGTACTGGGTGAAGGTACTTTTGGCATCCGCCATCGGCCTTTCGAACCCAAGGCTTCGATGGCCAACTGGCCGTAGTAGGTGGAGGGATGCTGGGCCGCCGCCGCGTACCATTTCGTCCCATCTTTCTTATTGCCCAACGCCATGTTGGCGCGCCCGGCCCAATAGGCGGCCCGGGCCAGGCTGACCGGAAAATTCACCTGGCCGTAGAGATTACCGAAATGGCGCAGGGCGGTGCCGGCATCGTCTAAGTAGCGCAGGGCGATCCAGCCCGATAGCCATTCGGCCTGGGCATAGCTGAAATGCCCCGTCAACTGCCCATGCTCCGAGGCAAGGCGGTAGGCCAGCGCGGCCTTGCCTTCGCGCAAGGCGCCGCGGGCCTGAATATGGCGTTCCAGCCACCATTTTTTCGGCTGCGGACCTAGATTGGGGTGCGGCTGCAAAAGAATGTCCCGGGCCGTCGCGTCCAGATGTTTGCGCCGCCGCCAACGCAGCCTTTCATAGGCCAGGCCGCCATCGTTCAATAATTCTTCGGGCACCGCCGCGATCTTGCTATCCACGCCTGGGCCCCGCACCATCAGGCTTTCCCGTGCTTCGGCCAGCTTCCGGTATGCCCTGGGCACCAGACTATATAATCGCCGGGCGCTGTAACGATGGCCCTGCCACAACATATGATCCAGGCGGGCGATATGATCCGCCTTAGTCAGTGTTTTGCGGTGACGGCGGTAAATCGCCTTTGACATTCTGCGTGCGAAGACGTTGTTGATCCAGGCATAGCGCAGCCAATGCCGGCCATCTTCCTGCATGCCATTGCGCAACATGGCCTCTGCCAGACGGATCTGGCCCGGACCCGACAGCGGGCGGTGCAAGGCAAACCATTCCAGGACGATGGGATCGCCAACACGGCTGGTTTCCATTGCCTCTTCGGCCCGCCTGATCAATCTATCGCGTGAGGGCCAATTGGGGTTGGCGTCCAGAAAATCGGCAATTTCGCCAAATCTGGCTCGATTGCCCGGCCGACGGTAATTCAGCCAGCGCAGGGCCTTTGCCGGCAGCGGGTCTTGCGCTTTTTCCGCCAACCGATGGGCGTCACGCCAATTATGCTGCTTCGCCGCCCGAAAGGCTTTGCGGTACAGCGCCCTATCCTGGTGGGATAATAAATTCCCTGCCGTTTGCGCCCAAGCCGCACCTGTATGCGCCAGGGGCGGTAACAGCCATGTGCTGAACACCAGCACGGCAACCGTCCAGGCCAGGACGCGCGCCGCGCCACGGGTAGACTGGACTGGGTTGATTACTTTTCCCAGGAATGCGACTAAAGGCCTGATGGGTGTTCTCGCAGCTTGCCCCCCTGCCGGGGAAAGGGTTAACTTCGCGGCACTTATTACCAGAATAACATTTCCCTAGGAGAGAAACATGTTCAAGGGGTCGATTGTTGCGCTTATTACACCGTTTCGCGATGGCTTGGTGGATGAAGACGCGCTGCGAAAACTTGTAGATTGGCATGTTGAGCAGGGCACTCATGGCATCGTTCCCTGCGGCACCACGGGGGAAAGTCCCACTCTGTCGCATGAAGAGCACGACAAAGTCATTAAAATTGTCATCGATCAGGCGGCGGGACGCCTGCCGATTATCGCCGGTGCCGGTTCAAATAACACGGCGGAGGCGATTTCGTTGACCCAGCATGCCCAGGCCGCGGGTGCCGATGCGGTGCTGCATGTGGCGGGTTATTATAACCGGCCGAACCAAGAGGGACTGTATCAGCATTTTAAGGCGCTGCATGATGCCACTGATATTCCGATCATCGTCTATAACATTCCGCCCCGCGCCATCGTTGACATTCTGCCCGAGACCATGGCGCGGCTGGCAGAGCTGCCCCGGATCATCGGGGTAAAGGATGCCACCTGCGATGGTGCCCGGATCAGCCGCGAGCGGCTTTTGATCGGCTCCGATTTTTGTCATCTGTCGGGCGAGGATGGCACCGCATTGGCTTATAATGCCCATGGCGGCCATGGCTGTATTTCCGTGACCGCCAATGTGGCGCCGAAACTGTGCGCGGAATTTCAGGAGGCTTGCCAGGCGGGCGATTATGCCCGCGCCCTGACCCTGCACGAGCGGCTAATGCCTTTGCATATTGTGCTATTCCTGGAACCCAGCCCGGCCGGTACCAAGTATGCCGCCTGGCGCCTCGGCCTGTGCGAGGCGGAGGCACGCCTGCCGGTGGTGCCTTTGACAAAGAATACGGCGGAAAAGATCGACGTTGCCTTGCGCCACGTGGGTCTGCTTAATTGACGAGATGACCCGCTCGGTTGCTGAAAACAGAAAGGCCCGCCACGACTATTTTATAGAGGAAACGTTGGAGGCGGGCCTAATCCTGACTGGGACGGAGGTGAAATCCCTGCGCGCCGGACAGGCTAGTATTGCCGAGGCCTATGCGGTGGAACGGGATGGAACCCTGCAGCTGATCAATGCCCATATCGCGGAATATAAAGGCGGCAACCAGTTCAATCACGAACCCCTGCGCCCACGGCAATTATTGCTGCATAAGCGCGAGATGGACCGACTGACCACCTCGATCGCCCGCGCGGGGATCACCGTGGTGCCGCTAAAGCTGTATTTCAATGAACGCGGTATAGCCAAAATTCTTCTGGGCATTGCCAAGGGTAAAAGGCAGCACGACAAGCGGGCCAGCATCAAGGATCGGGATTGGAAGCGGGATCAGGCCCGCCTGATGCGTGACCGCGGGTAGAACCCATTAGAGATTAGGCGTCAGGGGCGTCCAGATCGGCGCGGATGCTGGCGAACACGGCTCTGAACATGTCCGTCGTCAGTCGCCTGGTGTTGGTGTTGTAGCGGGAGCAGTGATAGCTGTCGTACAAGGCGCGTCCGTTGCCCAGGTCATGCCGGGCGTTATGGGCAAAGGGGTAGGCGGCCCGGCGCAATTTCAATGTGCTCAGCATACTGTCATGGGCGATCCGACCCAGGGCCAGGATGGCCCGTGGCGCGGGCGATTGCGCCAATTGCGCCACCAGAAACTGCCGGCAGGCCTTAATTTCAGCGCCAATAGGTTTGTTTTGTGGCGGCACACAACGCACGGCATTGGTAATCCTGCAATCCACCAGGTTCAGACCATCATCAGCCCGGCGATCGTAGGTGCCGGTAGAAAAGCCATACTCCGCCAGAGTTTGATACAATAAATCGCCCGCGAAATCGCCGGTGAAGGGGCGGGCCGTGCGATTGGCACCGGTTAAGCCGGGGGCCAGGCCAACGATCAACAGGCGGGCCTTTGGATCACCAAAGCTTGCGACGGCGCCATTGAACCAGTCGGGCTGTTTTGCCTGGGATTCCCGGCGAAACGCCACCAGACGGGGACAAAGGCCACAATCCGCCGGCGGATCGGCGCCTTTTGAGTCGCTTTGCGGCATTAGGCGCTTTGGCTCTCGCTATCGTCGTAGTCACCAAAATCATCATAGTCGTCATCATCGCCGTCGTCGGCGTAATGACCGTCAATTGGTTCCGCGGGCACTGCCGGCTGCGTGGCTTCGTTGGGCGTCGATGGCGTCAGCCGGCGATTGCTGTTGCGGGAGATCTCGGGCATTAGTTTTTCCAATTCCAGAAAGACATCCGCCTGGCGCCGCAGCTCGTCCGCTGCCATGGGTGGCGAGGAGCGTACGGTTGACACGACGGTGACGCGTTTGCCCTTGCGCTGCACGGCTTCCACCAGACGGCGGAAATCGCCATCACCCGAAAAAACATAGAGATGATCCAGGTTCTCTGCCATTTCCAACATATCAACGGCCAGCTCGATATCCATGTTGCCCTTGATTTTGCGGCGGCCGGATGCGTCGGTGAATTCCTTGGTGGGTTTGGTCACCATGGTATAGCCGTTATAATCCAGCCAATCGACCAGGGGACGAATGGGTGAATATTCCTGATCCTCAATCAGCGCCGTGTAATAGAGGGCCCGGACCAGATAGCCGCGGCCCGAGAAGTATTCCAGTAGCTTCTTGTAATCGATATCGAAGCCCAAGGCCCGGGCGGCCGCATATAAATTCGAGCCGTCGATGAATAAAGCAATGCGCTCGGATTGATTGTCCATGAAAATTCCTATTTAAAAATTGAATTAAATGAATGTATGAAAAATATGGCGTTCATTAGGTATGCGGGACAGCCTGTTATCAAATCCCATGCCGCCACGCCTTACTACACGGAAATGGGCCAAGGGACCACAAATGTTCAAGACGTTAGCCAATAAACTTCTGTTATCTCTGATTATGAATGGTGGACGATGATACTGGTCGGGCTTGGTAGCAATCTTGAGTCAGCGGAATTCGGGACGCCTGTTGAAGTGCTTGGCGCGGCGCTGAAGAACATAGAGCGTGCGGGCGTGCGCCTGCTCGGCTGTTCACCTTGGTATCGGTCCGCTCCCGTTCCGGCGTCTGATCAACCCTGGTTTGTCAATGGTGTCGCCCGGTTCGAAACCGCTCTGGCGCCACAGGCCCTGTTGGCTCTGTTGCATCGGGTGGAAGCCCGCCTGGGGCGCCGCCGGGGGGCGCGCTGGGCCGCGCGTATTATCGATCTGGATTTGCTGGCCTATGATGAAAGCATCATTGTCGGGCAGGGCAGAAATGGTCTGGTATTGCCCCATCCCCGCCTGCACGAGCGCGCCTTTGTGCTGGCGCCTCTGGCCGACCTTGTACCGTCCTGGCGCCATCCGGTGTCTGGAAAATCAGCGGCGGAATTGCTGTCGGCGTTGGGCGGCGGACAACAATTGCAGAAAATAACCGATTGAGATGAGCTAAGCCATTTGCACTATTGCTAAATGTGCTTTACATGAGCCTTGAATTAGGGCCTTTGCCGGCATATTTATAGCGTTGCGAAAAGGCCCCCGAACGGGGCAATGGAGATATAGCGAATATGGCTCGTGTAACGGTTGAAGATTGCATCGATAAAGTAACCAACCGGTTCGATCTGGTTTTGATCGCGGCTGGTCGTGCCCGGCAGATTTCCGCCGGCGCCGAGTTGACGGTGCCCGAGGACAACGACAAGCAATCGGTTATTGCCCTGCGTGAAATTGCCGAGGAAACAATCCTGGCCGACACCTTGCGTGACAACGTCATTCAGAGCATGCAGCGCCATGTAGAGGTGGACGAGCCGGAAGAGGACGATATGGAGGCGCAGATGTTGAGCCACCAGTTCGCCGACAATATTGATGAATCGGAAGTGCTGGTGGCCGATCCCGCGCCTGCCGAGGATGCCATCGATGACGAGGATGCGGCGTAAGGGCGCCGTTGCACCAGAAAACGCCGCTAAACGGTCAGGCGCACAGCCGGCGCCGCCTGGGGCGGCGCCGTCGCTGTTTCTGGCCACATCATGATCCGGCAGTTTGAACTGGTTGAACGGGTTGCCGAGTACGACAGCCATGTCGACGAAGATTTATTGAACCGGGCCTACGTCTTTTCCATGAAGGCGCACGGCAGCCAACTGCGGGCTTCGGGCGATCCCTATTTCTCCCACCCGGTGGAAGTCGCCGGCATCCTGGCGGATTACAAGCTGGATTGCGCGACCATAGTCACCGCTTTATTGCATGACACGGTCGAGGATACGTTAGCGACCATCGAACAAATCAAGGAATTGTTCGGCGAGGATATTGGCCGTCTGGTCGATGGCGTCACCAAATTGGCTAAACTGGAATTGCAGCCGGAAGCCAGCCAGCAGGCGGAAAATTTTCGCAAGCTGGTGTTGGCCATGTCCGACGATATCCGGGTCCTATTGGTCAAGCTGGCTGACCGTCTGCACAATATGCAGACCCTGAATTTCTTGAGTTCGAAAGAGAAACGCCAGCGGATCGCAACGGAAACCATGGAGATTTACGCCCCTCTGGCTGAACGTCTGGGCATGCAGCGGCTGAAACAAGAGCTGGAAGATCTGGCATTCGCCGAACAAAACCCCGATGCCAGAGAATCCGTCTTACGGCGCCTGGATTTTTTGTATGAGGGCGGCGAAAATCTGCAAGAGCGTATCAATGCTGAACTCGAGGATACCTGCGAAATGGCCGGTATCCCGGTGGAGGTGGCCAGTCGGGTCAAGACGCCTTATTCCATTTGGCACAAGATGCAGCGCGACCACGTCACGTTCGAACAATTATCCGACACCGTGGCCTTCCGCTTGATCGTTGACACAGTGGCTGATTGCTATCAGGTCCTGGGCGTGGTGCATGGCCGCTATAAAATGGTGCCGGGGCGCTTCAAGGACTATATCTCGACGCCGAAATCGAACAATTATCAATCCCTGCATACCACGGTCATTGGGCCGGAAAACCGCCGCATCGAAGTGCAGATCCGGACCCCCATGATGCATCGGGTGGCGGAAATGGGTGTCGCGGCCCATTGGCAATATAAACAGGATGTCGGCCCCAGTGACGGCGGCCAGTACGGTTGGCTGCAAGGTCTGCTTGAAATTCTGGAGAATGCCCAAAATCCGGAAGAATTTCTGGAACATACCAAGTTGGAAATGTATTCCGACCAGGTGTTCTGCTTTACCCCGCGGGGCAGCGTGATCGCTTTGCCGCGTGGCGCTACAAGTGTTGATTTCGCCTATGCCCTGCATACCGATATCGGCCATTCATGTGTCGGCAGCAAGGTGAATGGCCGCGTAGCGCCGTTGCGCACCCAATTGCGTAACGGAGATCAGGTGGAAATTCTACGCTCGAAAAAGGCGGCACCCGAACCTTCCTGGGAAAGTTTTGTGGTGACCGGCAAGGCGCGGGCCGCCATCCGGCGATTTATCAGGGCCGAGCGGCGCGAGGAATACCGCAAACTGGGCCGCGCCATCGCCGAGAAAGCCTTTCGTGAATCCAGTCACGAATTTTCCGATCGGGTCATGGAAAATGTTCTGCCGGTGTTTGACGTCCCGACAGCGGATGAAATCTATATCGAATTGGGCCAGGGCAATTTGACCTCGCGCAAGCTGTTGGCCAAGATTTTCCCCGGCGAACGCCGCTGGCGGGCCAGTAGCGCGTTCGGCGCCATCAATCGCATGATCCCCGCCCGCTTGCGCCGGGGCGGCGGTCATAGTGAGCGCAACGCGGAACATGCCATCCCCATACGGGGGCTGACCCCTGGCCTGGCGGTGCATTACGCCGAATGTTGCCATCCATTGCCCGGCGATCGGATCGTCGGTATCGTCGTGCCGGGCCGGGGCATTGATATCCACACCATTGATTGCGCTAAATTGGCTGATCATTCCGACGACCGGGATAGTTGGATTGATGTGCGTTGGGATCTGGATCCGGATGATCCGGGTATCTATGTCGGGCGGATTAACACCGTTGTGTCCAACCAGCCGGGCAGCCTGTCCAGCCTGTCCAGTGTCATCGCCAAGAATATGGGGAATATTTCGAACCTCAAGGTAACCGACCGCAGCGCCGATTTTTTTGAATTGCAGGTCGACGTCGAAGTGGCCGACCTGAAGCATCTCACCGATATCATCGCGGCCCTTCGGGCCACACCGGATATAAGTTTAGCGGAGCGACTACGCGGATGAACGATCAAGACGTATTACAATATTTTCGGGACGCCGGCGCCTTGCTGGAAGGTCATTTCATTCTGACTTCGGGGCTGCGCAGTCCAACCTATCTGCAATGCGCCAAAGTTTTGATGTACCCGGACAAAGCCGCCGCCTTGTGTGCCGAGCTGGCGGACCGGATCGTCGCGGCGCTGGGGCAGGGTGCCATTGATCTGGTGGTTTCGCCAGCCATGGGCGGGGTTGTGGTTGGTTACGAAATGGGCCGCCAATTAGGCTGTCCAGCGATCTTCGCGGAGCGGATAGACGGTGAATTCGCCCTGCGCCGCGGCTTTGAAATTCCACCCGGCGCCCGTGTCCTGATGGCCGAGGATATCGTTACCACGGGCCTGTCGTCGCGGGAATGCATCGCCTGTATCCGCCAGTTGGGCGGCGAGGTTGTCGCGGCATCCTGTCTGATCGATCGATCGGCGGGAAAGGTGGATGTAGGTGTGCCTTTGTTCGCCCTGGTTGGCCTGGAAGTGCCGGCCTATGACCCCGATGACCTGCCGCCGGATCTGGCGGCTATTCCGGCCATCAAACCGGGCAGCCGAGGTTTGCGTTAGAGGCCGGGAACGTGCTCTAAATTGATGGATAAAGGAGTGTGATATGGGTAAGACATTGCGCCTTGGCGTTAATATTGATCACGTTGCGACGATCCGGAACGCCCGTGGCATCGCGCATCCCGATCCGATCCGTGCCGCTCGTATGGCGGCGGAGGCCGGGGCAGATGGCATCACGGCCCATTTGCGCGAGGACCGGCGCCATATCTCCGACGATGACATCGAACGCCTGAGCGCGCAGATTGATCTGCCCCTAAATTTTGAAATGGCGGCAACGGAAGAGATGTTGGCGATCGCCCTGCGCTATCGTCCCCATGCGGCCTGTATCGTGCCCGAGAAGCGCCAGGAAATTACCACCGAGGGTGGCTTGGATGCGCATGGCGGGGAAAATCATCTGCGGCGCCATGTGGATGAGATGGGTAAAGCAGGCATTCGTGTTTCCCTGTTTATCGATCCAGAGCCGGCCCAATTGTGGGCGGCCAAACGCCTGGGTGCCCCGGTGGTGGAATTACACACCGGCTGCTATGCCGAAGCCGGCGCCGATACCTGGGCAGCCGAGTTAGGACGTTTGTGCGATGCGGCTGAACTGGCCGCGGAATTAGGTCTGGAATGCCACGCCGGCCATGGCTTGAGCTATGATAACGTCGGCCCCGTTGCCGCCATCGCTAATCTTAAGGAGCTGAATATCGGCCATTTTTTAATCGGCGAGGCTATTTTTGGCGGTCTGGATTCCGCGATCAAACGTATGCGCGCCCTGATGGACAAGGCCCGCGCCGAGGCCGCGGGTTGCCGCTCCGCATGAGGGGGCGCTGAGGGTCCGGCATGATCATTGGCATTGGCAACGATCTGATCGATATCCGCCGGATCGAGCGGACCCTGGAGCGCTTCGGCGATCGTTTTATCGACCGTATTTTCACCCCGTTGGAACGGCAAAAGGCAGAGCGGCGGCGCAACCGGGTGGAAACCTATGCCAAACGGTTTGCCGCCAAAGAGGCCTGCTCCAAGGCCCTGGGCACTGGTTTCCGCCGCGGCGTATTCTGGCGCGACATGGGCGTCATTAATCAGCCAGGCGGCAAGCCCGGCATGGAATTGACCGGCGGCGCCTTGAAACGCTTGCAAGAACTGACGCCACCGGGCATGAAGGCGCAAATCGACCTGACCCTGACCGATGAGCCACCCCTGGGCCAGGCTTTTGTCATCATCACGGCGATTCCCGCGGCGCCGCAAGGCGACGGCAACCGTTGAACGGGTTTAACTAACGGGTTTAACTAACCGATTTAGGCGTTCGCAAACCGATATGGAAAAAATGAATTCAGAACAAATAGCCAAAATCAGCCCCAAGGCCGAGCGTCAGGATGGCTGGCGCGAGACGATCAAGACGGTGGTTTATGCTGTTCTGATTGCCATGGTCATCCGCACCGTGGCTTATGAGCCGTTCAACATCCCCTCCGGTTCGATGCTGCCGACCTTGTTGATTGGCGATTATGTTTTCGTGTCGAAATTTCCATACGGATACAGCCGCTATTCCATACCATTGAGCCCGCCTCTGTTCAGCGGCCGGATCAATGAGGCGCCGGTCGTGCGTGGCGATATCGCGGTGTTCAAGTTGCCGACTGATAATTCCACTGATTATATCAAACGTATCATCGGCTTGCCGGGCGACCAAATTCAGGTTCTTGACGGTATTTTGCATATCAACGGTAAGGCGGTAAAGCGGCAACGGGTCGAAGATTTCGTGCAAACCAATCGTACGGCCCATTACGGCAGGGTGCGGCAATATCGTGAAACCCTGCCCAATGGGCGAAGCTATCTGACGCTTGATTTGCAGCGCCGCGGCATGGCCGACAATACCAATGTTTATGTTGTGCCGGCGGCGCATTATTTTGCCATGGGCGATAATCGCGACGATTCCACCGATAGCCGGTTCCTGGATCACGTAGGCTTCATTCCAGCGGAAAATCTGGTTGGACGGGCCGACATGATCTTCTTCTCGGTGAACGACAGCGCCCGCATCTGGGAAATTTGGAAATGGCCCCTGGCCATTCGTTTCAGCCGTATTTTCGACGGCTTTGGTTGAGCCGTGAGCGGCCTGGAATTTTCTGAACTCTATTCCCTGCTGGGGCACGAATTCGCCCAACCCGATCTGTTGGAAGAGGCGCTGAGCCACCCTTCACTGGACCGGCGGCGCCAGGGCGGCCGGGATTACCAACGGCTGGAATTTTTGGGCGACCGGGTTCTGGGACTGGTGATCTCCACCGCCCTATACCGCGATGATCCCGATGCCGATGAAGGCGGGTTGGCGGTGCGGTTCAATCACCTGGTGCGTCGGGACACTGTCGCGGAAGCGGCCCGCCTGCTTGATCTGGGGCCGCATATTCTGCTGGGTAAAAGCGAAGAGCGCCAAGGCGGGCGGGACAAGCCCGCGATCCTGGCCGATGTGTGCGAGGCGGTCATTGGTGCGTTGTATCTGGATGGCGGCCTGGCCGTGGCCGAAGCGTTCGTGCTGCGTTACTGGGCCGAGTTCGTGGCCAACAGCACCAGTGCGGCAAAGGATCCTAAAAACCGCTTGCAGGAACTGATACAGGGTAGAAACGGTAAGCCCCCTCGTTATCAGGTGCTGGCGCAGGAGGGCCCGGACCATGCCCCATGCTTTACAGTTGAAGTTAACGCCGACGGGATGCAGCCCGCCAAGGGCCAGGGCGGCTCACGTCAAGATGCGGAGAAAGATGCGGCAAAGGCTATGTTAGCCAGCCTGGATATCCCGTCCAAAATGCCGCGAAAGGCAAAATAGCATGAGTGCGATTGACCACGACAACAAAGATCCGTTGGAACGCTGCGGCTTTGTCGCGTTGCTGGGTGCGCCCAACGCTGGCAAATCTACCCTGACCAATGCCCTGGTTGGCAGCAAGGTTTCCATTGTCACGCCCAAGGTTCAGACCACCCGGGCGCGGATCACCGCCATTGCCGTTCACGGCAAGTCCCAGATTGTTTTCGTGGACACCCCCGGAATTTTCACCAAGACCAAGCAACGCCTGGAAAAAGCCATGGTGGCGGCGGCCTGGAGCGGGGCCCAGGATGCCGATCTGCGGGTTCTGTTGGTTGATGTGGAGCGCGGTCTGGACGGCAACACACGGACCATTATCGAAGGTCTGAAAAAGGCCGGCCTGAAGGCGGTTCTGGTGCTTAACAAGATTGATCTGGTGCGGAACGACAGTTTGCTTGCCATGGCCGAGGAATTGCACAAGGAGGAAATCTTCAGTGAGGTCTTCATGCTTTCGGCCCTGAAGGGGGACGGTGTCGCGGATCTGTTGGCGTCGTTGGCGGGGCAATTACCGCCAGGGCCCTGGCATTACCCGGAGGATCAACTGGCGGATATTCCCGAGCGTCTGTTGGCGGCGGAAATTACCCGGGAGAAAATTTTTCTTCGTTTGCATCAAGAGCTTCCCTACGCGACGACGGTCGAGACCGAGGCATGGAAAACCCTGCGTGGCGGCGACTTGCGTATCGAGCAGGTGATCTATGTGCGCCGGGATACGCAAAAAGCCATCGTGCTGGGCAAGGGTGGCCAGCAGATCAAGCAAATCGGGGCCGAGGCGCGGGAGGAATTGTCGGAGATCTTTGGTTGCAAGGTGCATCTATTCCTATTCGTCAAGGTGCGCGACAATTGGCAAGACGACCCGGAACGCTATCGCGAGATGGGCCTGGATTTTCACCGGTAGGGAGTTGGCTGTGAAACGAGATGGATCGCGGGGCCTAATGGCCTTTTGGGCCGATATCGACCACGATTATACTTTGCGGTTTCAGGAATGGCATAACTGCGAACATATCCCGGAGCGGATTTCCATTCCCGGATTTAACGTGGGCCGGCGCTATCGCGGGATTGCCGGCGCGCCGAAGTTCCTGATGTTTTATGAAACCGATACGGCCGCGGTGTTTGCCTCCGAAGCCTATATGGCCCGGCTGAATGACCCCACGCCCTGGACCCAGGAATCCCTGCCCCATTTTGGCAATCCCTCGCGCAATATCTATAGCCTGGAAGCGGCGGCCGGATCGGTGGCCCCGATCGAGGCGCCTTATGTCCATACCTTTCGTTTTAATTTGGCAGAGGGGGCGGACATCTTTGCTTGGTTGGCCAAACTGGCCGATAGGGATGACGTCTATCGTGCGCGCCTGTACGCGGTGGATGAAGATATTTCCAATATCATGACCTCGGAGCGGCAGATCTATGGCGGCGGACCGGGGGCACAAAAATATCTGGTCCTGCTGGAAACCACATTGCAGTGCCGTACCCTGGACGAATTGGCCATGCCGCCCGGCGCCAAGAACATGTTCGCCGATAGCTTCCGGCTGGAAATAGCGCTTTATCCCGAAGCCTGATCCTCTTCCAGCCAGGCGTTGAACTTCGGCTGGCGTTTTTCCACGAAGGATTTGACGCCGTCGCGGGCGTCTGGGTGGTGGTCGACGATGGCGGTCTTGGCGGCGATTTCGTCGCAGGATTGCTCGAAGGTCAATTCGGCGGCGTTATAGATGGAGCGTTTCAGAAGCCGCATGGCGACCTGCGGACCGGCCGCCAGCTCGCGGGCCAGATCGCCCGCCGCCTGGGCCAATTGGTCGTCGGGCACCACTTCATGCAGCAGGCCCAGTTCCAACGCCTCGGCCGCCGGGATAATGCGTTTGCGCATCAGGAAGTCCAAGGTCTTGGCCAGTCCCATATGCTGCACCAGCAGATGTTGGCCGCCCTCGTCGGGCAGCAGGGCGAAACGGAGCGTGGCGCTGCCCATACGGGCGCTCTCCGCCGCGATGCGGAAATCACAGGCCAGCGCCAGGGAAAAGCCGGTTTGGATGGCGACGCCGTTCAGGGCGGCGATGGTCGGTTTGTCGATGGTACGAATGGTGCGGTTCAATTCCTGGGATATCATCCGCAGGCCATCGTAGGTGCCAATGCCGTTGTCGTGGCCGGGGGGCAGCGGCGGCACGATGCCCGCCTCGGCCCGCAGACCCTGGGCATAGCCCTTTAAATCGTCGCCGGCGCAAAACGCCCGGCCGCTGCCGGTGAAGACGATGATGCGCACGCCGTTGTCCATCTGCGCCTGCACCAGGGTCTCGATCAAATCGCGCTTGATGGACGAGGTCATGCCGTTCAGGCGTTCAGGCGTATTAAATGTGATCCAGGCAATACCCGGTTCCTCCAGGCGAACGTCAAAGCCGCGAAATGTTCCCGTTTGCATGCTTACCTCCCAAAATTAATTACGATTTTGCTCGATTGTAGCGGCCTTGGCCGGATCTTCCCACCAGGTTTCCAGGCGATAGCCATAAAGGGGCGTCGCGGCGGGGCGGCCAAAGCGGTCCCACAGGGCGACCCTGTCCGCCTTTAGATGGAACAGGGGAATAACGTAGTGGCCCCATTGCAGCACACGGTCCATGGCGCGGACGGCGGTGACCAGGCTGGCGCGGTCGGCGGCGTTGGATATTTTTTGCACCAGGGCATCGATGGCGGGTACCTGGATGCCGGGATAGTTGCGGCTGCCATCCCGCTTGCCGGCGTCCGTGCCCCAGTAAAACGCCTGCTCGTTGCCGGGTGAAAGAGAGGGGTCCCACAAATTGATCATGGCGTCGAAATCATAGGTGTTGATGCGCTGTTGGTATTGTGCCGTATCCACCGTACGGACGGCGACCTCGATGCCCAGTTTGGCCAGATTGCGGGCCAGGTGCAGGGCCAGCTTTTCATTGCTTCGGCGCAGCAACATGATTTCAAAGCGAAACGGCTCGCCACCGTCGTCATGCACCAGCCGCAGATTTTTAATATGCCAGCCAGCCTGGGCCAACAGCTTGCGGGCCGTGCGTAGATTGCCGCGCAACCGGCCGCTGCCGTCGCCATGGGGCGGGGCATAGGCCCGGCTGAAAACGTCCCCCGGCAGACTGTCGCGATAGGGGGCCAGCAAGTCCAGTTCGGCGGGCGAGGGCAGGCCCGTGGCGGCCAGTTCCGAATTCTCGAAATAGCTGCGGGTCCGCTGATAGGCGCCGTGAAAGAGGGTTTTGTTCAGCCATTCGAAATCGAGGGCATAGGCCAGCGCGGCGCGGACCTTTGCCGCGTGGAACACCGCGCGCCGGGTATTCAGGGCGATGGCGTACATGCCCGCTGGCCGGCCATGGCTGAATTCCAGCAGGCGGACCGCGCCTTTTGTTCTGGCCGGGAAGTCATAGGCCTTGGCCCAGAGCTTTGGATCGGTGTCGCCCCGCAGATCGAGCTTGCCTGCCTTGAAGGCCTCCAGCGCGGCGCTGTCATCGCGGTAATAGTCGTAGCGGACAATATCGAAATTATACTGCCCTTTTCGCGCGGGCAGATTTTCCGCCCAGTGGTTCTTAATCCGCCGGTATTGAATAGAGCGGCCAGGATCAACTTCGTCCACCACATATGGACCGCTGCCCATTACGGGGGTCAGGGAAACCCGATCGAATTCCCGGCCCTGGAACGAGGCCCGTGAGAGGATTGGCATCAGGCCCATGATCAGGGGCAGTTCCCGGTTACTGTTGTCCTTGAAGCGAAAGGTTACGGTGCGCGGGCCGGGCCGTTCGATGGCGGCGACCTGAGCATAGAAATAGCGGTGGTTGGGCCGGCCCTTGGCGCGCAGGATCTCCAGGGAAAAGATGACGTCATCGACGGTGATTTCGCTGCCGTCATGAAAGCGGGCGCCGGGGCGCAGGCGAAAGGTCACCGAGGCGCGGTCGGGCGGGCTGCTAACGTCTTCGGCGATCAGGGCATAAAGCGTGAAGGGTTCGTCGTAGGCGCGGGCCAGCAGGCTTTGATGGCTTAACTGCCGGCCATCGGCGCGGGCGCCGCGAACGATGAAATGCTGCAGCGAATCAAAGCTGCCCACCCGCCCCAGAACCAGCCGCCCGCCCTTGGGCGCGTTGCCATTGGCATAGGCGAAATGGTCGGCCTCGGCGCCATTTTTCGCTGTGTCATACTTCGCCGTGCCATGCATCGCGATGGCGGGCGCCGCCACGGCGCCGCCGCATGTTAAGGCCGCCAACAAAAATAGCGGCGCGATGGCGAAATATTTCATGGGACTGGCCGCCGTTGTGAGATTAATGACATCCAGGCCGCCGACGCGACCACGGGCAGCATGATAAAGCCGCCCATCAACATGGGCCAGTTCGGTCCCAGGTGCGTGAACAGCAGGCCGGCGAGGGGCGGGCTGGTGATCCGGCCCAGGGCCAAGACGCTGCCGGCGGTCCCCATGACGGTGCCCTGATGGGCCTCATCCGCCCGCTGCGAAATCATTGCCGCCAGAGTGGGATGGCAGAAAGATGTTCCCATGCAGAGCAACAATGTGTCAGCGGCAAAGGCCACGCCGCTATTGACCCAGGGCACCAGGAACAAGCCCGTGGTAAGCGCCGTGGCGCCGAGCAGCAGAATCCTTGGCCCGCCGATTTTTCGGGTCAATGGGCCCACCATAACACCCTGCAGGACGGCGACCAGGAGGCCGATATAAACATAGCCGAAGCTGACCTGGCGGGGACTCCAGCCCAGGTGGGCCTGGCACCAAAGGGGGAATAGGACCATCAGGGCCGTGAAAGCGAAGCCGACCAGAAAATTCAAACCAATGATGGCGGGAATATTGTTGCGGCCGATAGCTGCCCGCAATTGCTGAAAACTGACCAGTCCGTGCTCCTTCGTTTTATGCTGCGGTGGTTCGCGGAGCATGATCAGGCCAAGTATCACGGCGATGGCGGCAATACCGGCGGCGACCAGACAGGGCAGGGCGAAATCCGCCGTGCCGGGCTGCACACCGATCAATAAGCCCCCCAGCGCCGGGCCAACCACGAAGCCCAGGCCAAAGGCGGCGCCCAGCCGGCCCATGGCGCCGGCCCGATCGTCTGGCGTTGAAATGTCCGCCATATAGGCCTGGGCGACCGCGACATTGCCGGCCATGGCGCCGCTTAGCGCGCGGGCGGCGAACAGACTGGCCAGACTGCCGGCAAAGCCGAACCAGAGATAGGCCATGGCGCCCCCGGTCAGGGTCAGCAGCAGGATCACCTTACGGCCATAACGGTCGCTGAGCCGGCCCCAGATTGGCGAAGAGACGATCTGCACCGCGGAATAGACCGCCACCAACAGGCTGATTTGCATCGGCGTGGCGTCAAAGGCCTGGGCATAGAAGGGCAGGATCGGCAGCACAATACCAAAGCCGACCAGATCGATGAACACCGTCAGCAATAAGACGAACATGGCGGCGCGCCTCGCAGCTTGGCCCCCGCTTTAGCTGTTGCCGCGTGCCGCTACCGGCCAGATATCGACCAAGGTGTCGCCACGCACCACGTGATAGCAATTGTATAAATTGACGTTGGGGTCGCAATGGGGCGTCACGCATTCAATCTTGGCGCCTAAGGCCAGGCTGTCAGCGGGGTTGGCGAAATCAATGGCGCCGTGCTCGTCCCCCATATAGCGGTAGCTGGCGCCGGTGGGCGCGCCCTGCGCGATAATGGGAAAGGGACCGTCGGTAGCGAAAGATTTCAGACCGGCGTCCGTCACGGCATAGGCTGGGTGATTAATGTTGACCACGCTGGTTTGCACGAATAGTGCGGTGCCATAAGGCTGCGCCCCGTCGGGGGATTGCTGCACGGAGAGATATTGCACATCCATGAACAAGTAAGAGCCGACCTGAAATTCGCCGAACGCGCCATTTTCCCCATCCATGCGATGGGTGCCGGTGCCACCCCCCGTGACCACGGCGGGTGGCAGGTTGGCCTTGATCAGGGCCGCGACCTTGCCTTGCAGGTCACTGGTATCTCCGTCCAGGCGTCGCCGCCTCTCTCCATGATCGTCCACATGCTGCAAATGTCCCATATAGCCTTGGACACCACCATACTTCAGGGACGGGTGGGCGGTAATCAGACCGGCCAGCTCGATCGCCACTTGCGCTGATGGGGTGCCGGTGCGGCCCAGTCCGACATCCAGATCGACAAAGACTTCCAGTTCAATGCCCGCCGCCGCCGCCGCCGCGCCATAGGCCGCCACCAACTCAGGGTGGTCGGCAACTACCGCGACATCGCCGCCATTCTTCACCAGCTCCGCCACCAATGGCGCTTTGGCCGGGGCCAGGGGCGTGGTGATCAGCAGACCGGGAATGTCATGGGTCGCCATTACCTGGGCCTCCCGCAACGAGGCGCAGCACAGGCCTACCGCGCCGGCGGCGATTTGCCGGCGGGCAATATCTGGCGATTTATGGGACTTCCCGTGCGGCCGCAGCGCGAATTGACCCTGCTTGGCCCAGTCCGCCATGGCCTTGATATTCGCTTCCAGGACATCCAGGTCCAGGATCAACGCCGGCGTTAATAGAGCCCAGCGGGAACCAGGTTGGCCGACAAGATGGCTGTTGGGCGCGGTGGATTGGGGCAATGCCGCCTCCTAAAGAAATTTGAATACGGGTGTGTGGACTTGATAGCACATTAGGCGAGCCTTTCATCGGCGACCAGAACGCCGGCCCGCTCCAACGCCGCCAACTGGTCGTCCGCGATCCCGATATGTTGGCGCAGGACCTCTCGATTATGTTCACCCAGCATGGGCGCCTGGCTGGGCGGTGGCGGCAATCCCTCGGAAAATCGCAGGGGGTTGGCCGGCACCTTGAACTGCCCCAGGACCGGATGATCCAGAGCGCGCACGGTACCACGGTGCAGCAGGTGAGGATGGTTCATGGCCTCCGTCACCGTCAGAATCGGTGCCACGGGCACCCGCGCATCTTCCAGTTTAGCCACGGCGGTTTCGGTATCGGGTTGGGACTGCAACCAGTCTTCGATGATCGCGGTTAGTTCCACGATATTCTCCAAACGGGCCGGAATATCGATGAAGCGAGGGTTGTCGAGCAAATCCGGGCGTTCCAGCGCCTGGCACAGGCTGGGCCATTGATGCTGCAGGGTGACGATCATGATAAAGCCCTGGGGCGCCCGATAAATGCCAAGGGGTGCGGCGTTATAATGATGCGAGCCATTGCGCGTGGGTACTGTGCCATCCAACGAGGCGACTTCGATGTTCATTTCATGGCAGAAGAAATAATAGTCCAGCAGCGAGATATCCAGATATTGTCCCCGCCCGCCATTTCGTTCCCGCCAGAATAGGGCGCCATTGATGGTTGCCAGGGCGGTAATGCCGGTGCCGACATCGCCCATCACCAGACCGGCCAGGGCCGGCGGCGCGTCCGGCTCCCCAATCATCGAGGTCACGCCGGCATAGGCCTGCGCGATAAAGTCATAACCGGGCAGGGCGCTCAGCGGTCCCGTTTGGCCGAAGGCGGAAATCGAACACATGATCAAATTCGGGTTCAGGGCGCGCACCACGTCCCAGCCCAGGCCGAGCCGCCGAAAAGCGCCAGGCGAAAAATTCTCGACCAGAACATCGGCCTTGGCGATCAGAGCTTTCAATATCTCCAGGCCCTCCGCCTGGCGGGGATCGACGCAGATGCCTTTTTTGCCCTGATTGTGTTGGATGAAATAGGCACTGTGGCCGTCGCGGGCCGAGGGCAACAGGCGGGATGGGTCGCCGGCGGGGGCCAATTCAACCTTGATGACCTCGGCGCCCAGTTCCGCCATCAGACGGGTACAGGCGGGACCGGCGACGACCTGGCTAAAATCAACAACGACAATGCCGCCCAAAATATGCTTCATAATTCCCCTGACGCCCAGATGCGCCCAGATGCACCGAGACACGCCCAGGCTACTACGCTACACGGCATTTATTGTAGGAGGAATGATCCGAGATGAAAATCACCGCAATCGAGACCATCCGGCTGGAAGAATTTCCCAACCTGCTTTGGGTGCATGTGCACACCGATGACGGCCTGATCGGCCTGGGCGAGATTTTTTATGGTGTGGCCGCGGCCGAGGCGCATATCCATGGCTTCGCCGCCAAGCATTTGCTGGGCCAGGACCCGTTACGCATCGACTATCATTCCAAGGCCCTAACCGGCTATATCGGCTTCACCGGTTCCGGCGCCGAAGTGCGGGGGAATTCCGGTGTGGACATTGCCCTGTGGGACATTTGGGGCCAGGCCACCAATCAGCCGATCTATCAGTTGCTGGGCGGTGCCAGCCGGGAGTCTATCCGGGTCTACAACACCTGTGCCGGCTATCAATATGTCCGCAATCAGGTCAAGCAAAGCACCGATAGCTTCAACCTGCCCGGCGATAAGCCGGAGGGGCCGTACGAGGATCTGCAAGGCTTCCTGCACAATGCCGATGAACTGGCGGTGAGCCTGTTGGACATGGGCATCACCGGCATGAAGATCTGGCCCTTTGATTACGCGGCAGAGGCGTCCGGTGGGCATTATATTTCGCCGGCCGAACTGGACGCGGCGCTGGAACCCTTTCGCAAAATCCGCGACGCGGTGGGCTCGAAAATGGACATCATGGTCGAGATGCACGCCTTCTGGGATTTACCCCAGGCCAAGAAAATTGCCCGCGCGTTGGAACCGTTCGAGCCGTTCTGGTTCGAAGACCCCATCAAGATGAGCAATCTGCGCAGCCTGAAGGAATTCAAGGACGCCACGCGCATTCCCACCACGGCGTCGGAGACCATTGGCATGCGTGGCGAGTTTCGCGAGCTGTTGGAACTACAGGCCTGCGACTTCGTGATGTACGATCTAAGCTGGTGCGGCGGCCTGTCCGAGGCCCGCAAGATTGCCGCCATGGCCGAGGCCTGGCACCGCCCCGTCGCGCCTCACGATTGCACCGGCCCGGTCTTGCTGACCGCCTCGGTGCATCATTCCATCAATGCCACCAATGCGCTGATCCAGGAAATGGTGCGGGCGTTTTATTACGGCTGGTATCAAGAACTGGTCACCGAATTACCGCCTGTCGAAAACGGTATGATCCGCCCGCCCGATGGCCCCGGTCTGGGCACCAAACTGCAACCCAGCGTATTCAAGCGCCCGGATTGCCACATCACGCGCAGCAACTTGGATGATTGATCCGGTCAATGCAGACGCCCTCTACATATGGGTTTCCGCGCCCATCCATATCGCGGCAACGATGTCCCGAAAGCGGGCATGAGGAACTTATCCGTAGTCGCATGGAGATTCAGAATTTCAACAACTAATCGCCAGCCAAACCGCATGGCCTGGAATTGATGGGCCGCTCTCCCGTAATTGTTACTGTTGCATTATCCGTGGGCCTGATGCTGGCCCAATTGGCAATAATGGCGATCCCGGCTCTTAGCGTCGAATTAGCGGCCTTATGGGAGATGGATGCGTCGCGGATTGGCTGGCTTGGCGGCATCTATTTCGCTGGCTATGCTGTTGCGTTACCTTTTTTATCGGGCGCCGCAAATCGAATGGATGGGCGAATTGTCTATCTCATTGCAGCGCTGATTAGCGCGACTGCATCTTTTAGTGTTGCAATCTTTGCCGATGGATTTTGGTGGACACTGGTGTTTCGGTTTGCCGCCGGCATTGGCTTTGCAGGCAGTCATATTATCGGAATGAAAATGTTGGCGGACCGCTTGACCGGTGACGCACAAGCCCGGGCGAGTGCATTCTATACCGCCGCATTTGCCGTGGGCAGCGGCTGCTCGTTCTTGGTTGCTGGTTTGTTTTCGCAACTGTTTGGATGGCAAGCTGTGTTTGTTTCGGCAGGCATTGGGTCGCTTTTGTCTTTGCTGGCACTGCTTTTTATTGGCCCGCCGTTAGCTGGCAATGAAATACGGTCGAACCGATTATTTCCCGATTTCCTCTCGGTGCTCCGGGACACAGAGGTCATTCGCTTTGTGATTGCTTACGCCGGAAACCTTTGGGAGGTTTTCGCCATTCGTGTTTGGTTTGTGCCGTTCCTCGCTTTCAATATTGCGGCGAACGAGGGTTTTGGGCCGAAAGTGGATCCAACCACGATCGTGGGGTTGTCCGTATTTATTGCCGTGCCTTTCAACCTTGTTATTGCAGAGCTCGGCGTTCGATGGGGCCGAAAATCTGTCATTCTGGTCGTATCGCTTGCTTCAGTCGTGGTTTGTGGACTTCTTGGCTGGCAGGCCACCGGTCTCTATGTGCTCGTTCTTGCCCTGTTATTGATTCATGGCATCACAAGTTATGGCGATGTTGGTGCGATCGCCGGCGGCGTCGTGGCGGCGTCGACCGGCGAAACAAGGGCGGCCGCGCTTGCTCTTTTTGGTGTCATCGGGTTCGCATTCGGATTTCTTGGTCCCCTTGCTGTTGGGTTGGCGATTGATCTGGCTGGCGGGCGCGACGAACCATTGGCTTGGTTTTGGGCATTCATGGTGATGGCGTTGGGTTCAGTTGTCTCTGCTTCAGCGATGGCCTGGAAATCGCGCGCATAGGCGCGGGCCCGAAAGCGAACGGATTTAGGCCGCGGCTACCTGTCGGCGCACTTGTACGACGGTAAGGGTGGTTACCGCGAGGAAACCGGAGGCGGCATAAAAAACCGCCTCTGGGTGGCCCTGGTCCAGGGCCCAGCCCAGGCCCAGCGGGATCAGGGACGAGCCCAGGTCGAGGCCGGAATAAACGAAGCCGAAAACCCTGCCCGAGGCGCCCTTGGGGGTTGCGGCACGGACCAGCATGTCCCGCGATGGCGTGGTGGTGCCCGATGCCATGCCGGCAGCCACCAGCAGGATCAGCACCATTGTGGGGCCAAATTCGTTCATCGCGATGAACAACATCAACAGGGCCGCCGTGATCATGCCGGCGATGGCGATGCGGTCGTGACGGTCGGTGCGGTCGGCGGCGATGCCGCCGATGAAAATGCCCCCTGCCGTGCCCAGTAAAAATCCGGTTACGGCACGGCTGGCCTCGCCCAGGGTAAGCCCGAACAGGTCCACCATGGCCGGAATACCAAAATTCTGAATGCCGATTAAAGCCGCCGCCAAAAAAGCAAAATACAGAAAACATGAGATAATGGTGGTGGAGAACAACAGACGGATATTCTCGGCCAGTCTGCCTGCCGGAACATGGTCAGCGCTGGCTGCCGCCGCGACAGGGGCGGCGGCCGGTTGATCCTCTAAATCGGCGCCCCAGATCAAAAAAGCCGCGACGATGGCCAGACCGATAAGGCCGGCGCAGGTAATCGCCACGCGCCAATCCCAAATCTGCGCCAGGGTGATCATTAAGGTTGGCGCCGCGGCCCAGCCCAGATTGCCGCATAGGGCATGGGTGGCATAACCCCTGCCGAGGCGGTTGACGCTGACTTTCGTGGTCAGGATCGACAGATCGGCCGGGTGAAAGACACTGTTGCCCAGACCGGCCAGGATGGATAAGGGCAGCAGCATCCAATAACTCTGCGCCAGGGCAAAGGCCAGGGTGGCCAGTGACAGCAGGGTCAATCCGGAGAGAAGAACGCGGCGGGCGCCAAACCGGTCAACCATAAAGCCGGCCGCCGTCTGGGTCAGGCCGGAGGCGCCATATAATAGGGCGGTCAACAATCCAAGGGCGGTAAAAGACACCTGAAATTCGTCATGCAGAAACAGGAACAGGGACGGCAAAACCAATTGAAAAAAGTGGCTCGCCCAATGGGCGGCGCCTACCAGGCCCATGACTTTCACGTCACGGCCAAGGGATGTTGCGACTACGGTCATGAAAAACTTAGATCAGACGCCGGGGATCGGGTCAACCGGGAGGGCGGCGCTATAATTGCCCTATAATTAATTACTTAGTTGCAGCAGAGCGACGCCTAATGCCACCAGGCCGGCCGCCAGCAGGCGCCGCCTGCCAAACGGTTCCCCCAGCAATACCGCGCCGATCAGAGCCGCGGCAATGACAGAGGTTTCGCGCAATGCGGTGACCAGGGCCAGGGGTGCCTGGGACATGACCCAGATCACCGTGCCATAGGCGGTTGAAGACAGGATGCCGCCGATCAATCCCGGCCGCCAATAACGCCGCAGGGCTGGGATTAATTGTTGCCGGCTTCGAAACAGCGGTAGCAGCAGGGGCATGGGCAGGCCATCGAGCAGGAACAGCCAGGCGATATAGGCCAGCGGGTCACCTGAAGCCCGCCCGCCCAGGCCATCGGCGATGGAATAACCGGCAATATTCAGGGCGGTAAACAGGGCCCAGGCCACGGCATGGCGGTTGTTGTGCTGCCCCCGGCCCGAGACTGCCAGGGACAATATGCCGCCGGTGATCAACAAGATGGCCAGCAAGGACCAGGGCGCCAGACTTTCGCCGGCCCAAATCCATGCCACCGCCGCTACGGCCAACGGCGAGGCTCCCCGCGCCAGGGGATAGACTTGGCCTAGATCACCAAAGCGGTATTGCATCACAAGGCCAAGGTAATAGGCCTGATGGATCAATACCGAGGCGATCAGGAAGGGCCAACTCTCCACGGCGGGAAGACCGACGAAAGGCAACAACATAAGGGCCAGAAGGCTGTGGGTGAGGTTGACCAGAGCCAGCGAAACCAGGCGGTCGCTGACCACTTTGACAATGGCGTTCCAGCAGGCATGCATCAATGCCGAGGCCAGCACCAGGGCAATGAGAAAGCTGGTCATCAGCCGGGTTCCGGCGCTGTCCGCCCGGGCGATTTATCGGGCGATTCGTGATAAGTAGATGCGCTCACCGCGCACCGGGCACAACGACACCGCGAACGGGCGCATGGCAAGGCAGGCCCATGGTAAAAGATTATTATCAGCGTATTCAGCATTCGGTGCGCCGTTATCCGCGCTGGCTGCGGCTTGCCACCGGCGTGCTTCTTCTGCTTGGCGGCATCCTGGGTTTTCTCCCCGTTGTTGGTTTTTGGATGTTTCCCCTGGGCTTGCTGGTGCTGTCGTATGATCTGCCATGGGCGCGCAGATGGCGCCGGCGCATGGAAGTCTGGTGGTTGCGCCGTAAGCGCGGACGCTGAACTGTTGCCTAAACCATAGGTGGGGCTGGAGGCGCGGACCGGAGTCGAACCGGTGTACACGGCTTTGCAGGCCGCTGCGTAACCACTCCGCCACCGCGCCAGCCAGACCAACATTGATTTAGAACTAAATCAGGCGTCAAGCCACCCGCTTCATAATGCGCCTTGTTTGCCCGGTCAACGTAGCAGTTTTCGCTACGCCATCATTGTTTTGCCGGACCGGCCCGCTTATAACAACAGGCAACGATTATCCGTTGCTAACGGTAATGTGGCCGCGCCCGTATATCGGCGCCGCTTTTGCCATGGATGTAGAATGCAGGACAACGCCACCGCTCGCCTGAATATGGTCAACAATCAGCTGTTGACCAACAAATTGACCGACGACCGCATTGCCCAGGCATTGTTGTCGGTACCGCGTGAAAATTTCGTCCCCAAGAGCCTGCGCAGCGTGGCTTATCTGGACGAGGACATTCCGCTTGATAACGGGCGCTACCTGATGGAGCCCATGATCTTTGCCCGGATGCTGCAATCCGCCGCTATCGGGCCCCGGGATGTGGTGTTGGATGTGGCCTGCGGCACGGGCTATTCCACGGCGGTACTGGCGGAGCTGGCCGCGGCCGTCGTGGGCCTGGAAGTTGACGCGGCGGCGGTTGCCGGGGCCGAAGCACAACTGGCGGCTCTGAACATAGATAATGCCGCTGTGGTGGTTGGCGCGTTGGCGGACGGTTGTGGCGACCAAGGCCCCTATGATGTCATTTTCGTGAATGGCGCGGTGGAGGAATTGCCGGCGGCTTATGCAGCACAATTGACCGAAGGTGGCCGGCTGATGGTCGTGGAACGGCGGGGGCTGGTCAGCCAGGCGGTTTTGTACACGAACCGGGACGGCTTGCTATCGCGTCGGGAGCTGTTTGATGCCATGATCCCGGTATTGCCTGATTTTGAGACGGCGGAAGTATTTCATTTTTAAATTTGCGGAACAGTATTATTGCCAAGAGTTATAGGCGCAATTAAGGGCGGCCGCGAAAGCGGTTGAAAAGCTTGATGATGAGAGATTTTAACCGGGTAGTGCGCTGGTCCCCGAAGCTATGGCCAACCATGCGCTCTGTCATGTTACCAACCATGGGCCTGACCTTGGCCTTGTCGTCCGCGCCCGCCATGGGGGAGGACCTGTTCGAGGCGCTGGCAAGCGCCTATGTCAGCAACCCGACCCTACAGGCGGCACGTGCCTCGGTACGGTCCAGCGATGAAGGCCTGCCGCAAGCGCTGGCGGGATGGCGCCCCACGGTTTCCCTCAACGGTACCGCGGGCGTGGCCAGTTCCCGCAGCAGTTTGACCAGCCAGCAGGATCGGATGCCCTATAGCTATTCCGCCGACCTCAGTCAGTCGCTTTATGCCGGTGGCGGTACCGTGGCCGCGATAGACGAGGCGGAAAGCAATGTTCAACTGGCCCGGGCGCAATTGGCGAATGTCGAGCAGACGGTGTTGTTGGATGGCGTCACCGCGTTTCTTGATGTTTTACGTGATTACGCCAGGGTGCAGTTGACGCGAAATAATGAATTGGTCCTCAAGCGCCAGTTGGAGGCAACCCGCGACCGCTTTGAGGTGGGCGAAGTAACCCGCACGGATGTGGCCCAGGCGGAAGCCCGTTTGTCGGGCGTGGTTGCTGTCCGGGTGACCGCGGAAGGCGCCTTGGCCGCCTCGCGGGCCAGTTATGCTCTGGTGTTCGGCGTCATGCCGGGTACGTTGCGGCCGGCGCCGCAGTTGCCGGTTATTCCGGCCACGGAAAGCGAGGCTCTTGCCATCGCCGAGGCGGAAAACCCTCAATTCGCGGTTGTTGTTCATAACGAGGCCGCGGCCCGCCACGCGCTCAGGGCGGCGGAGGCTGACCTGCTGCCGACGGTCGACCTGGCCGGGCAGATGCAGCGCACCGACGAGGCATCGTTGGAAAACGTCTCGGCCCATTCCAATTCGCTGATCGCGACTGTTTCAATTCCCCTGTATCAGGCCGGTGGGGTTCACTCGCAGATCCGCGCGGCCAAGGAGTTGGTCAACCAAAGACGCATCGAGGTGGAACAAAGCCGGCGCGATATTGCAGAAGCCACCAGTCAGGCCTGGGAACGGCTGACCACGACGCGGTCGCAGATTTCAGCCCGTAGCGACGAAATCCGCGCCAATAATATCGCCTTGGAAGGCGTCCGGCAGGAGGCCGAAGTCGGCTCGCGCACAACGCTGGATGTGCTCAATGCGGAACAGGAATTATTGAATTCAAGCGTGGCCCTGGTCGTGGCGGAGCGGGATGAATATGTCGCCGGCTATCTTTTGTTGTCGGCGATCGGCCGACTGACGCCGAAGCATATAGGCCTAAATGTACAAATCCACGACCCGGACCAGCATTACCAAAAAGTGCGAAACAAATGGTGGGGATGGAATGTCCCAAAGGATTAAGGCTTTTTTCACGACAATACCTTAACTATTGCATCTAACTAATGTGTTTAAGTATAGACGATTGCCGGATTAGCCTTTTTCGTCTGCTTCTTTTACAATGACTACGAATCATTCTCCTTCGAGGGCCATGCCCCATGACTGATGCCACAGAAGACGACGACGACGAACGGGAACCGACGATGGAAGAGATTCTGGCGTCGATCCGCCGGATCATTTCTGACGACGAAGAGACTGCTGAAGAGGGCGAGGAAGAGGCAGCGGAAGAGGTTGCCGAGGAAGCTGAACCCGTCGAAGAAGAACCTGTCGCAGAAGAAGCCGCCGCGGAAGAACCCGTCGCGGAAGAACCCGTCGATGATGATGACGACGTCCTTGAATTGACCGAGGTCGCGCCGGACATTGACGATGTCCCCGAGTTGGAACCGGGACTCGATTCTGCCATGGATGACTCCCTCGATGATGAGGGGGACCCGGTTCCCGTCGACGATTTCGATAATATGGTGGTTGCGCAGCCCGCACCCGCACCCGCACCCGCACCTGTACAGGCAGCGTCACCGGCGGTGGATCTGCACACGTTGCTGTCGGACCAGGCCGCCGACATAACGACCGAAACCTTTTCCGGATTAACCGGTGCCGTCTCCGCGGCCCGTGGCATGCCCATGGGGTATGCGCATCAGACCCTGGAAGAATTAGTCAAAACCCTGTTGCGTCCCATGTTGAAAGAATGGCTGGACGAAAATCTGCCGTCGCTGGTAGAACGCCTTGTGGAAAAGGAAATCGTCAAGCTGGTGGGGCGCGCGGAAAACCGCTAAATACGGTGGCTTCCTTTAGGCTGGTTAGTCTATGGCTGGTTAGTCTGTGGCCAGTCAGTCCATGGCCGATCTGCCTATCCCTGGTCGGAAGGTCATTTCCAGAAAATATTTACCTGCAGGCGGATGCCGGCGTCCCTAGAGCATTTTCATTCTGAAAATACTCAGATCTTTAGAATTAGAGCAATTTTTCCAATCACTTAGAATCGCTTCGCGATTCTCATTAATTCGGAATTGCTCTAGGGTGGTTGATGCAAGCGCAATTTACAATCAATTGGCGCCGCGAACGCGGCTATAAGCGATTGGTTTAATTGCTTTATTTTGGATACTCTGAGCGCATTTAACTTAAATGTGCTGCTGGTTTGTTTTGAAAAAAGGCTTCGGCAATGCTGGACAAGACCTTCGTACCCTCGGAAGTCGAGGGGCGGTTATATCGTCAATGGGAAGAGTCAGGTGCGTTTGCCTGTGGTGCGCCTAGCGGCAGGGCCGGCAACGCGGAGCCCTATGCCATCGTCATCCCGCCGCCGAATGTGACCGGCAGCCTGCACATGGGCCACGCCCTGAACAACACCTTGCAGGACATCATGATCCGCCTGCAGCGCATGCGTGGGCGCGATGTGCTGTGGCAGCCGGGCATGGATCATGCCGGTATCGCCACGCAAATGGTCGTCGAACGCATGTTGGAGGCCGAGGGCAAGACCCGCCAGGATCTGGGCCGGGAAAAATTCATCGAACGGGTCTGGGAATGGAAAGATGAATCGGGCGGCACCATTACCGGGCAACTACGCCGTCTGGGCGCCTCCTGCGATTGGCAGCGGGAACGCTTTACCATGGACGAGGGTTTGTCCGCGGCGGTGCGCAAAGTCTTTGTCGATCTTTATAAGCAGGGCCTGATATACAAGGACAATCGTCTGGTCAACTGGGATCCGAAGCTGAAGACCGCGATCTCGGACCTGGAAGTGCAGCAGACCGAAGTGGCCGGGCATCTGTGGCACATCAACTATCCGCTTGAGGCCGAGGGCGGGGAAGATGGGGGCGGAAAATTCATCACCGTCGCAACCACCCGGCCCGAAACCATGCTGGGCGATACGGCCATTGCGGTGCATCCCGACGATGCCCGTTACAAGGATCTGGTGGGCAAATACGCCATTTTGCCCCTGGTTGGCCGTCGCCTGATCATCGTGGCCGATGACTATGCCGATCCGGAACAGGGCTCGGGCGCGGTAAAGATGACGCCGGCGCACGATTTCAATGATTTCGAGGTCGGCCGCCGGCACGATCTGGAAATGATCAATGTGCTGGATGAAGAAGCCCGCATCAACGACAACGCGCCGGAGGCCTATCGCGGCCTGGAGCGGTTCGCCGCACGGGAAAAGGTGCTGGCAGATCTGGAGGCCCTGGGCCTGATCGTCCAGATTGACGCGCATACCCACACGGTGCCCTACGGCGACCGCGGCAATGTCCCGATCGAGCCGTGGTTGACCGAACAATGGTACGTGGACGCGGAAACCTTGGCCAAGCCGGCCATCGCGGCGGTGCGTTCGGGGCGGACCAAATTCGTCCCGAAAATGTGGGAAAAGACCTATTACGAATGGATGGAAAACATCCAGCCCTGGTGCATCTCGCGGCAATTGTGGTGGGGCCATCAGATCCCCGCCTGGTACGGCCCGGATGGCGAAATTTTCGTCGAAATGACCTTCGAGGCGGTGGAGGCCGCCGCCCTGGCCCATTATGGCGAAAAGGTCGAATTGCGTCGGGACGAAGATGTGCTGGATACCTGGTTTTCTTCCGGTCTGTGGCCGTTAAGCACCCTGGGCTGGCCGGAACAGACGCCGGAGCTGGAACGCTATTATCCCACCGCGTTATTGGTCACCGGCTTTGACATCATCTTTTTCTGGGTCGCCCGGATGATGATGCTGGGCCTGCATTTCGCCGACGAAGTGCCCTTTGATACGGTTTATATCCATGCCCTGGTGCGCGATGCCAAGGGCCAGAAAATGTCGAAATCCAAGGGCAATATCATCGACCCCCTGGAGCTGATCGATAAATATGGCGCCGACGCCCTGCGCTTTACCCTGGCCAGTCAGGCCGCCCAGGGCCGCGACGTCAAACTGTCGGAACAGCGGATCGAGGGCAACCGCAACTTCGCCACCAAGCTGTGGAATGCGGCCCGCTTTTGCGAGATGAACGAATGCGCCCTCAGTCCGGATTTTGATCCAGGCGCGGTAACCGGCACGGTCAACCAATGGCTGGTCGGACAGTTCAAGGCGGCCCAGGACCGCATCAGCGCCGGCCTGGATGGCTACCGCTTTAACGAGGCGGCGAACGATGCCTATCACTTTGTCTGGGGCACCTTTTGCGATTGGTATGTGGAATTCTCCAAACCCGTGTTGCAGGGCCCCGATGGCCCGGCGCGCGACGAAACCCGTGCCACGGCGGCCTGGGGTCTGGACGCCATTCTGCGTCTGCTGCACCCCTTCATGCCTTTCGTGACCGAGGAGCTGTGGGCCAGGACCGTCGCGGCGGGCGCCCGCGAGACCATGTTGGTCACCGCGCCCTGGCCGGACTATGGCGATGAACTGGTCAATGGTGCGGCGACGGCGGAAATCGAATGGGTGATCCGCGTGGTCAGCGAAATTCGTTCGGTGCGGGCGGAAATGAACGTGCCGCCCGGCGCCTATATCCCGCTGCTGCTGGGCGGCGCCAGCCCGGAAACCCTGGCCCGCCTGGAGCGTCAAAAGGATTTGGTCACCACCCTGGCCCGGATCAGTGAAACCGGCGTGCAGCAGGGCGATTTGCCTCCCGGCAGCGTGCAAACCGTGGTCGATGAAGCCACGCTTGTTCTGCCCCTGGCCGATGTCATCGATATCGATCAGGAACGCCAGCGCCTGGCCAAGGCCGTGGATAAACTGGACGGTCAGATCACCGGCATGACGAAAAAACTCGCCAACAAAGGCTTCACCGACGGCGCCCCGGCGGAGGTCGTCGAAATCCAGCGCGAACGCCTGGCGGAAGCCGAACAGACAAGGGCAAAACTACAGGACGCGCTGTCGCGATTTTGAAGGCTGGATTATCGGTATCGGAAGCGGTTGTTTTGGGCGTAGAATTCTTGAGCGGGGCCGGTCGCAAGACCTGACCCCAACGCCTATCGATAGGCGTACAAGTTTTCTTGGCGGAAATTTTGCAGGATAGGGGATTGGTATATGGGTAACGACAACCAGCGTGCTGTTTTGGCTGGCGGCTGTTTCTGGGGCATGCAGGATTTGATCCGCAAGCTTCCAGGGGTGATTTCGACCCGTGTGGGCTATACCGGCGGCGATATTCCCAATGCCACCTATCCCAACCACGGTAACCATGCCGAGGGCATCGAAATCGAATTCGATCCGCGGCAGACAAGCTATAGAGCGCTGCTGGAATTCTTCTTTCAAATCCATGATCCGTCCACCCTTGATCGTCAGGGCAACGATATGGGCCCCTCATATCGTTCCGGCATCTACTATGTGGACGAGTCCCAGAGGGCGGAGGCGGAGCGCACCATCGCCGACGTCGAGGCAGCGGGTTTGTGGCCGGGCAAGGTTGTGACCGAGGTTAAGCCAGCCGGCGACTTCTGGCAGGCGGAACCGGAGCATCAGGATTATCTGGAACGCATCCCGCATGGCTACACCTGCCATTTTATCCGCCCGAACTGGAAGCTCCCACGCAAAGAGGCCGCCGCATAGAGCGATTTGCAATTCATTCCGCATTTCCCGGAACTGCTCTAATTCGGAAAGTAGGATGAATTGTTTCAGGTAATCTCCAACAGTTGGGCGTTGTTTTTAGGCCTGGGGTTGATCATGCTCGGCAATGGTCTGCAGGGATCACTGCTAGGTCTGCGGGCATCACTGGAAGGTTTCGGGGTAACGGCCACCGGTCTCGTCATGTCCGGCTATTTCATCGGCCTGCTGGCTGGTGCGGCCATCATGCCTAAACTTGTTGCGCGCGTGGGCCACGTCCGCAGTTTCGGCGCCATGGCGTCCCTGGCTTCAACGTCGATCCTGGTGCATGTCGTGGTCATTGATCCCTGGATCTGGTGGGGCATGCGTTTTGTCACGGGTTTCGCCTATGCCGGGCTTTATATCGTCACCGAAAGTTGGCTCAACGATGCCTCTGAAAACAGTACCAGGGGGCAATTGCTGAGCTTTTACATGCTGATCTCGTTGGGCGGCATGGCCGGTGGCCAATTCATGCTGAACATCGCCAACCCATCGAGTTACGAATTGTTCGTGCTGATTTCCCTGCTTGTCAGCATCGCCGTCATTCCAATTCTGCTTTCGGTCAGCAAGGCCCCGGATTTCAACACCTCTGAATCCGTAGGCATCCTTCAGCTATACCAAGTCTCGCCACTGGGAGTTTTCGGTATGCTGGTCAATGGCATCATGATGGGCGCCATCTTCGGCATGGGCGCCGTTTATGCCGCCGGCCTTGGCCTGTCGGTGCGGGAGATTTCCTATTTCATGTCATCGCTGGTGCTGGGTGGTGCGGTTCTGCAATATCCACTTGGCAAACTGTCGGACGTCGTGGGCCGGCGCCAAGTCATCATTGGCGCCTGCGCCGCGGGCACCGCCGCCTGCTTTATCGCGCCCGAAGTTGCTAGCAGCGGCTGGCGTTTTTATCTAATAGTCGCGCTGGTCGGCGGATTTGCCACACCGCTTTACGCCCTGTGTATCGCCCACACAAATGACTACCTCAGCCCCAGCCAGATGGTGGCCGCGAGTGGAACCCTGGTCCTGGTCGGTTCGATCGGGGCGAGTTTGGGGGCGCCGACTACGGCATTGGCAATGGATATTTTCGGCTCACAGGCGTTCTTCCATGCCGTTGGGATCGCCATGGCCATGATCTGCCTGTTCGCCCTGTGGCGGGTCACACAGCGTAGCGCCCTTGCCAGCGCGGACACCTCCGATTTTGTCATCATGGCGCCCACACCCATGAGCGCCGCGCTAAATCCGGAATTAGAATTAACGGAAATCGCAACCGCCAACGAGACCGACGCCGAGGCCGTGCAAGAGAGCTTCGAAGAATTGGTCCATGATCTCGAGAACACGTAACAGACAGCTATCGGCGCGGGATTGATTTATGCCCGTTAATTGGTGCCGCTTTCGCGAGATGACGGGGTCGAGTCTTGATTCTTGAAACAGCCGATATTCAGCTCGTTTTGCCGCCGCGCACCCGTTCCCGGTAAAAGGCGTACAGCCCGCTGCTGGCGATGATGGCGGCGCCGGTGATGGTCCAGATATCGGGCAGGTCGCCAAAGACGAAGTAACCGACCGCCGTGGCCCATACCAGCACGGCATAAGAAAACGGTTGCAGGGCGGAGGCGGAGGCTTCCTGGAAGGCCTTGAGCAGGGCAAAATGGCCCAGGCTGCCCACCACGCCCAGGGCGCCCAGCAGCAGCCAGCCGTTGGTATCCGGCGGCCGCCAGAAAAACGGCGCCAGGGCGGTCATCACCACGGCGCCGATCACCGCCATATACAGCAGCGAGGTGGCGGCGTTGTCGTCGGCCACCTTGCGCATCAGGATTTGATACACCGCCCACAGCGCGGCGCCCACCAGGGGGATCAGGGCGGCGGGATTGAAGATGCCAATGCCGGGGCGGACAATCACCAGCAGGCCGACAAAACCTATGGCAATGGCGGTCCACCGCCGCAGGCCGACTTTCTCACCCAGGAACGGCACTGCCAGGGCCGTGACCAGCAGGGGCGCGATGCCGGCGATGGCGTGGGTGTCGGCCAGGGGCAGATGGCGCAAGGCGACGATGAAAACGCCAATTTCAACAAGAATGATCAGGCTACGGGCAATTTGCAGGTAGGGATGATGCGAGCGGAAAGCCGCCCTCAGGCTTCGCGGCCGGGCGATAGCCAGGGCGAACAGGCAGAAAATCAGGAAGCGTACCGACAGGATCTGCGGCACCGAATAATCCGCCGCCAGGGTTTTGGTGATGCCATCCATGCCGGCCAGCAAAAACATGGCCACATTCATCAAGATGATGCCCTTGAGCGGGTTATTCTGCACGCAATTCCCTAACCGATCTGGCGTCCCATACAATTTGCCGTCACAATAGGGCAAACTTGGAGAAAAATTTTGACTATCAGCTTATCCTAAAACGATAAATGAGGGGAGGATAGCAATGCGAGATCTGAATATGGCGGCCGAATTGGGGGCCCTGTTGAAAGCCCGTGGCGAAACCGTCGCCATCTCTGAATCATCCGCCGGTGGCCTGGTTTCGGCCAGTCTATTGAGCGTGCCCGGCGCCTCGAATTATTTTTTGGGCGGCGGTGTTATCTACACTTTGCCGGCCCGGGAACATCTGCTGGGCATCCCGCGCGCGGCCATGAAGGGCATCCGTTCGTCCTCGGAACCCTATGCCCTGTTATGCGCCCGCACCATGCGCGAGAAGCTGGGCGCGACCTGGGGCCTGGCGGAGACCGGCGCCTCTGGTCCCACGGGCAACCGCTATGGCGACGCTGCCGGTCATACCTGCCTGGCGGTGACCGGACCGATGGAGCGGGTGGTGACCCTGGAGACCGGGGACAACGACCGGGAAGCCAATATGTGGGTCTTTGCCAGGGCGGCGCTGGATCTGCTGCGTGACTGTGTTAACGATAAGGGTTGAGTAATGGACTTTAATGTTCCCAAAGAGATACAAGATAAACTTAATGAACTAGATGAGTTTATCGAACGGGAAATCAAGCCTCTGGAGAACCAGAACCGGCAGTATTTCGATCATCGCCGGGAGAATGCCCGCACCGATTGGGACAATGACGGCCAGCCCACCAAGGAATGGGAAGCGCTGTTGCGGGAGATGAAAGACCGGGCCGATGCGGCGGGGCATTTGCGTTTTGCCCTGCCACGGGAAATCGGCGGTCAGGCGGGCTCCAACCTGGCCATGGCCATGATCCGGGAACATCTGGCGCACAAGGGCCTGGGCCTGCATAACGATTTGCAGAACGAATCCTCCATTGTCGGCAATTTCCCCCTGGTCCACATGATGTGGAAATTCGGCACCGATGCCCAAAAGGCGGAATTCCTGCCCGCGCTGATCACCGGCGGGCGGCGGGTCGGCTTTGGCCTGACGGAGGCCAACCACGGCTCGGACGCCACCTATATGGAAACCGCCGCCGTCAGGGATGGTGATTTCTGGGTCATCAACGGCAACAAACGCTTTAATTCCGGCATTCACGAGGCCACTCACGATCTGGTTTTCGCCCGCACCTCGGGCAAGCCGGGCGAGGGCCTGGGCATCACCGCCTTTTTGGTGCCGGTCACGGCGCCGGGTTTTGAAGTGGTGAGGATGGACTGGACCTTCAACATGCCGACGGACCACGGCATCGTCGCCATCAAGGATGTGCGCATGCCCGCCGATACGGAATCCTATCTGGGGGAGGAAGCCGACGGCCTGGTCGTGGCGCAGACTTTCCTGCACGAAAACCGCATCCGGCAGGCGGCCTCATCCCTGGGCGCGGCGCAGTTTTGTATCGACGAGGCAGTGAATTACGCCAAACAGCGCAAAACCTGGGGCAAGCCCCTGGCCACCAATCAGGCCATACAATTTCCCCTGGCCGAGCTGCATACAGAGGCGGAAATGGTGCGCAACCTGGTCTACAAGACCGCCTGGAACCTGGATCAGCAGAACCATATGGCGGTGACCGATCAGGTCTCCATGGCCAATTATCGGGCCAACCGGCTGGTCTGGCAGGCCTCGGATCAGGCCATGCAGGTGTTCGGCGGCGAGGGATATACCCGCAACCAGCCGTTCGAACATATCTATCGCCATCACCGCCGCTATCGCATCACGGAAGGGGCGGAGGAAATCCAGATCAGAAAGATCGCCGGCTATCTGTTCGGTTTTCTCGGCAAGAACCGATAGGGGGCTGCAGGCAAAAAGACCGCTATTCCGCCGCTTCCGCCCGCGCCACGGCCAGGGGGACGTAGGTGTAGACTTTCGCGATGATCTGCCAGCGGCCATCGATCTTCAGGAAGTTCAGATAGTCCGTGAACAGCTTGGCCCCAATGGCGATGTTGACCTTCACCAGGGCGCTTTCGGGGCCGGATTTATCGATCGACAAAATGCGGTCCTGGCGCCCCTCGTTGATTGCCGCGCCCGTGGGGCGGCCGGCCACACGGCCATAGACGGTTGCCATGTCGTCATCCTGCAAGGGGCCATCGGACGCCGTGAACAGGTGGCAATGGGGGTGGAAAACCGTTTTCAGCAGATCCACATCACCGTTGTAGAAGCCATCGAAATAGGCCGCCATGGCCCGGGTGATCTCGTCATAACTGCTATCCATGCTCAACTCCTTCTTTTCCTGAGCTCTAGTTTACCTGCCATGGCGCGGCAATTGAAGCGGAATAGTGGGGAAGAAAACCAATAAAAAAGGGACGGCAACCATTTGGCTGCCGTCCCTGGTAGGGTTTTGCGCGCTTCCGTCAGGCGGCTTGTACGTCCTTGAGGAAGGTTTCGACCTGTTGGCGCAACCGATCAGCCTGTGTCTTCATCTGCTCGGACGCCGCGGCCACCTGTCCAGCCGCCGCGCCGGTCTCGCCGGCCGCCGAGCTGACATCGGTGATGTTTTTCGTGACTTCCTGGGTGCCGGCCGCGGCCTGTTCGACGCTACGGGCGATTTCATCGGTCGCGGCACCTTGCTCTTCAACCGCACCGGCCACGGATGTGGCGATGCCATTGATCTCTTCGATCACCGTGCTGATGGAGGTGATTGCCGCCACGGACTGCTCGGTCGCGGTTTGGATGCCGTTGATCTGACTGGCGATCTCCTCCGTGGCCTTGCTGGTCTGGGTCGCCAGATTTTTGACTTCGCTGGCTACCACGGCAAAGCCCTTGCCGGCATCACCGGCCCGGGCCGCCTCGATCGTGGCGTTCAGGGCCAGCAGATTCGTCTGGCTGGCAATGTCGTTAATCAAAGAGATGACATCGCCAATGCTCTGGGCTGCCTCGGCCAGGGTTTGCACTTGCTTACTGGCGCTTTCCGCTTCGCCCACGGCGTCTTGCGAACGTGATGCCGAGGTTGCCATCTGCCGGGAAATCTCGGCGATGGAGGAGGTCAACTCGTTCGCGGCCGTGGCCACGGTTTGTACATTGGTCGCCGCCTGTTCCGCCGCCGCGGCTACCGAGGCCGAGCGTTCGTTGGTTTGATCCGCCGTGGACGACATGGCCGATGCGGATGACTGCATTTGCTCGACCGTGGAGCCGACCACCTGCAATGCCTCGCCGACATCGCCTTCGAAGGCAGCCACCAATTCTTCCATTCTGACGCGGCGGACTTCCTTTTGTTCGTCCTCCATCTTTTGCGCGGCGGCCATTTCTTCGCCCTTGATCATGTTGTCCTTGAAGACCTGGACGGCACGGGCCATCTCGCCAAGCTCGTCCTTGTTTTCCAGGGCAGGGACCTCGGTTGCAAGATCATTCGCAGCCAAATGCCCCATGGCGCCGGTCATCTGGTTGATCGGCCGTACGATGGAGCGGGCCGTCAGGAAACCAACGGCTGAGGCGACCACGACACCCACCGCCAAAATGATCCACTGCAGGACCAGCAGAAGGCTGATCTGAGAGGCGTTTTCCGCGGCATCGACGTTTAGCAAGCGCTTCTGATTATCGACCATGCCACCGCTACGCGAGCCGTCTTCGCCTTTCGGACCCAACAAGGCAGTCAGCAGTTTGCCGGCCCGGGGGGCCGCCTCGGTGACCAGTAGATAGTTGGCCATATCTGATTTATTCGAGGCGCGGATGGTGAACATTTTGGCCGGCAACGGCAGGAACTTGGTCCGCGCCGCATCGAATTTATTGAAGCTCTCCATCTGGGCGTCTGTCAGAAGGTGCTTGTTGGTGGTCAGATCGCCAAACCGAATACCGTTCTTTTTCCACATCACGTCAAAGCTTTTCTTGAACTTCGGATCGTTGGTCAGAAGAAAGGCCCGAATGCTGGCCAGACCACGCGCGGTGGTGCCTCTGGTATCGGCCATCATGCCCAGCAAAGCCTTGCGCTCCGGCGTCGCCGGCAGATCACGCTCCAGGGTAATGATTTTAGTGATTTCCGAGACCAGGATAGACGCCAATGGCGCCGCGTCGCGGGCCAGGATAAGGGTGGCGGGCTGCGCCTCGGGGGTATTGGCGATGGCCTCTACCTGATCCTGGGCGGCGCTGAATTCATCCAATACAGCCTTCATATCGGCCCAGGCGGCTTGGTTTTTGGGGTTTGTCCATTGCGCTGCCAAGGCGTCCATGTCGATGCGTTTCTCGGCAATGTCCTCCCAAATGGCGTGCCGCTCTGCCTTGAAGGCGGGATTTCCCGTCAGCATCCAGCCCCGTAGCGAGGCCAGCGAGGCGTAGATGTCTTGGACCATGCTGGCGCTTGCCTGTGAGGTCGGCGTGCGCAGATCGACGATGCGGTCCGTGACCTTTTTAATCACCCTAACCTCGAATAAGGTTGTGCCGACGGCGGCGATCAGAACAACGACCAGGATGCCGAAGCCAACGCTGAGGCGTCCTGATATTTTTAGTTCCGGCATTTTCAGTTTCACGGATTTGTCCTCGATTATATTTGATTTGCAGAATTTGTTCCTTCGGTCATCTCAGTTTGCAACAGAACCGATTAAAAAAGCGTCAACAAAGTAATAACAATATTGCGTAGCATCTTTGATTTATCAGTAATTTTGGTAATATTACTTAGGTCCACAGTAATAGGCGGGCAAGATTTTGCGCTATGACCTGAGGATAAACAATAGCCCCTAGCTTCGTTGCAACGGCTGTCAATGAATGGGGCAACCGGAATACAGGCTGTGCTTTTGTTTCAATCCCGAATATCCTGCCGGCCATGACAGCGGCGCGGCCCAACAGGTTCCGAAAACAGACGAAAACAGATCAAAAACAGATGACAAGGGAGTGCACATGAGCCGGATTGCCCATGCAGGGTTTTTACACGAGACCAATACCTTTGCGCCGCGAAAGGCGACCTGGGATGATTTTGTCCAGGTGGAAAGTTTCCCTGGCCTGACCTTGGGAGAAGATATTCTGACGGTCATGCCCGGCAAAAATATCGCCACGGGCGGTTTCATTCAGGAAGCCCTGGGCCTGGGCCATGAATTGGCGCCCATCGCCTGGTGTACCGCCGTCCCCTCGGCTCATGTCACGGAACATGCTTTTGAAACCTTCTCCGAAATACTGCTGACCGGTCTGGCGGAAGCCGCGCCGTTCGATGCGGTTTATCTGGATCTGCATGGCGCCATGGTCTGCGAACATCTTGAAGACGGCGAAGGCGAATTGCTGATCCGTGTGCGGAACCAGTTGGGGCCGGATATTCCGCTGGTGGTCAGCCTGGACCTGCACAGCAACACGACCATGGATATGTTCGACAATTGCGACGCCCTGATCGCCTATCGCACCTATCCCCACGTGGATATGGCGGATACGGGCAACCGCGCCGCGCGGCACCTTGACGCCTTGCTGGCCAATCCGGGCCCGCCATTGGCCAAGGCCCATCGCGCCCTGCCGTTTTTGATGCCCCTGACCGGGCAATGCACCATGGTCGAACCGGCCCTGGGCGCCTACGCCAGGCTGGCGGCGTTGGAGATGGAGCCAGGGGTGCGGTCGGCCTCCTTTACGCCCGGCTTTCCACCCGCCGATATTTGGAACTGCGGTCCCGTGGTGGTGGCCTATGGCGATGATCAGGCCGCCGCCGATGGCGCCGCCGATGCGCTTTACCATGCCATTCTGGCCCAGGAGGCGGCCTTTCAGGTCGAACGCCTAAAGCCGGGCCAGGCGGTTGCCCAGGCGATCGCCTCCAATTCCCACAAGCCCTATGTCCTGGCCGATGTGCAGGACAATTGCGGCGCCGGCGCCACTTCGGATACCACCGGTCTGCTGCGCGCCCTGGTGGAGCAGGGGGCCGACGGCGCGGTGCTGGGCATTCTGGTCGATGGCGAGGTTGCCGCCCAGGCCCATGCCGCCGGGCAGGGGGCGGAAATCGACGCGGTCCTGGGTGGCAAGGTCTATACCGACGGTGATCCACCGTTCAAGGGACGCTTTCAGGTCGCCGCCCTGGGTGATGGCGTATTCACCTGTACCGGGCCGTTCTATGGCGGTATCACGACCGGCCTGGGACCCATGGCGTTGTTGCGTATTGGCGGCGTATCCGTCGTGGTTTCAACCCACCGCATGCAGGCCGCCGACAAGGAAATCTTCCGCCATCTGGGTTGCGAGCCGGCGGAGCAGAAAATTCTGGGGCTGAAAAGCAGCGTTCATTTTCGCGGCGATTTTACCGATATTGCTGAACAGATATTGGTCGTGGAGGCGCCGGGCGCCAGTATTGATCGGCCTGAAAAGCTGCCCTACAAAAACCTGCGGCCCGGCGTGCGCGTCTGTCCGGAAGGCCCGGAATTCGTTCCTCCGGTAACATAGAGGCGGCAACAGAATGAAAGTATCCCTATCGATTGGCGCCTATGACCGGGTCGATGTCCTTGGCATGGTGGAACTGATCCAGCAGGCGGAAAAACTGGGCGTGCATTATGCCTGGTCGGCGGAGGCCTGGGGCGGCGATGCGGTGACCTCGCTGGCCTATCTCGGCGCCCTGACGGACAAGATCAAGCTGGGCACCGGCATCATGCAGATCAGCGCCCGCACCCCCTCGATGACGGCGATGACCGCCATGTCCCTGGCCAATCTGACCAGCGGCCGTTTCATCCTGGGGCTGGGCGTCAGCGGGCCGCAGGTGGTGGAGGGTTTGCATGGCGTTTCCTATCAGGCGCCGCTGACCCGTCTGAAGGAAACCGTCGATATCGTGCGCCTGGCCTTTCGCGGCGAAAAACTGCAATACGACGGCCGTTACCACACGCTGCCCCGGCCGGGGGGCGAGGGCAAGGCCCTGCGCCTGGATCATCCGCCCCGTGATATTCCCATATATCTCGCCACCCTGGGGCCGAAGTCCCTGGAATATACCGGCGCCGTGGCGGATGGCTGGCTGGGCACCTCGTTCTCGCCCGATCATGCGGAGGCGCATTTGGACTATCTGCGCAAGGGTGCCGAGAGCGCCGGACGCAGCCTGGCCGATATCGATCTGCATGCCTCGTGCAACGTGGCCGTGGGCGAGGATGTCGAGGCATTGATCGATGCCCGGCGGCCGGGCGTGGCCTTTTCCATGGGCGCCATGGGCTCGGAAAAAACAAACTTTTATAACGATGCCTTCAAGCGCGCCGGCTTCACCGATGATGCTTTGGCCATTCAACGTCTGTGGCTGGATGGCAAACGCCAGGAAGCCGCCGACCGGGTGCCCGACGAGATGATCACTCAGTTCGGCGCCATCGGCACACCAGAAATGGTGCGCCAACGCTTGCAAACCTATCGTGACGCGGGCATCAACGCCCTAACCCTGCGCCTGGACAACAAACAGAGCCTGTCCGAGCGGATTGGCCATCTGGAACAAGTGATGGATTTAGTCCGGGGTTTGTGAGTTTGTGCGAAAGCGGCAGCTTGATACAGTGCTGTCTTGGATTTGATGGAGAGCGCGATGAATAAGCCTGTTACCACCGCCAATGTGCAGCCGAACGATCTGTCGCAATTCTGGATGCCCTTCACCTCGAACCGCGAGTTCAAGGCGGCGCCGCGCCTGTTGGTTTCGGCCAAGGGCATGTATTACAAAAGCCACGATGGCCGCGATATCCTGGATGGCTCCGCCGGTCTGTGGTGTGTCAACATCGGCCATGGTCATCCAAAGGTGGTCGAAGCCATCAAGGCCCAGGCCGATACCCTGGAGTTCACCCCCTCGTTTCAATTCAGTCAGCCCTTATCGTTCGAGCTGGCCCGGAAACTGGCCGGCCTGACGCCGGAAGGCATGGACCGGATCTTTTATACCAACTCCGGCTCGGAAGCGGTGGACACGGCGCTGAAGATCGCCCTGGCCTATCACCGCATTCGCGGCGAGGCCAGCCGTACCCGCCTGATCGGACGGGCGCGGGGCTATCACGGGGTTGGTTTTGGCGGCATTTCGGTTGGCGGCATTCCCGCTAACCGCAAATTCTATGGTCCGCTGATGAATGGCGTCGATCATCTGCCCCATACCCACAATCTGGAAAAACAGGCCTTCACCAAGGGCCAGCCGGAATGGGGTGCGCATCTGGCCGACGAGTTGGAAAATCTGGTCGCCCTGCACGATCCCTCCACCATTGCCGCCGTGATCGTGGAGCCCATGGCCGGATCCACCGGCGTGCTGGTGCCGCCAAAGGGTTATTTGGAACGCTTGCGCGAGATCACTAAAAAATACGGCATCCTGTTGATCTTCGACGAGGTCATTACCGGATTTGGCCGTCTGGGCAGTTCCTTCGCGGCGGAATATTTTGGCGTTACGCCGGATCTGATGACCATGGCCAAGGGCCTGACCTCGGGCTATGTGCCCATGGGCGCTGTGGCTGCGGACAACAAGATTTATCAGGCCTTCATGGATGAAAGTCCGGACGGGATAGAGCTGTTTCACGGCTACACCTATTCCGCTCATCCCCTGGCCTGTGCCGCGGCCATGGCGACATTGGAGGTTTACCAGGAAGAAGGCCTGTTCCAGCGCGCCGCCGATATGAGCCCCTATTGGCAGGACGCGGTGCATTCCATGAAAGGCCTGCCCAACGTCATCGACATCCGCAATATCGGTCTGGTCGCCGGCATTGAATTGTCGCCACGGGAAGGTGCCGCGGGCAAGCGCGGCATGGAGGCCTGCGTCAAGGCCTATGAAGCCGGCCTGATGGTGCGGGTCACGGGGGACATAATCGCGCTGTCGCCGCCCCTGGTGTTGGAGAAAGAGCATATCGACAAAATGGTCGAAATTACCTCGGACGTCATCAAAGCGCTCGACTAGCGAAGAAATGGAAAGGTTAGGCCAATGCTGATCGGTGTTCCAAAAGAGGTGAAAAACCACGAATACCGCGTCGGCCTGACGCCCACCAGCGTACGGGAAGCGGTGTACCACGGCCATGGCGCTATTGTGGAAAGCGGCGCCGGTGCGGCCATCGGCCTGCTGGACGAGGATTATGCCGCCGCCGGTGCGGAAGTGGTGGGTGCAGCGGCAGAAGTCTTCGGCCGCGCCGACATGATCGTCAAGGTGAAGGAGCCCCAGGCGAACGAGATCGCCATGCTGCGCGACGGCCAGATCATCTTCACCTATCTGCATTTGGCGCCGGACCCGGATCAGACTAAGGGTTTGCTGGCCTCCGGCGCCACGGCCATTGCCTATGAAACAGTGACGGACCAATTCGGCGGCCTGCCGTTGTTGGCGCCCATGAGCGAAGTCGCGGGACGGATGTCCATCCAGGCCGGCGCCCACTGCCTGGAAATGAACCAGGGTGGGCGCGGTGCGTTGTTGGGCGGCGTGGCCGGGGTGCCGGCGGCGGATGTGCTGATCCTGGGCGGCGGCGTGGTCGGCGCCAATGCGGCCCGCATCGCCATTGGCTGCGAGGCGCGGGTCACGGTCATTGATCTGAATTTGCGCCGGCTAAAGGAACTCGACGATCAATTTTCGTCCTCCCTCAACACGATTTATTCCACCGTCGATGCCATCGAAAAGCACGTGATGAATTCGGATCTGGTAATTGGCGCCGTATTGGTGCCCGGTGCCGCCGCGCCCCGCCTGGTCAGCGAAGCCATGGTCAAGGGCATGCGCCGGGGTTCAGTGATTGTCGATGTGGCCATCGATCAAGGCGGCTGTATCGAGACCGCGCACGCGACCACCCACGACAATCCCACTTACCGTGTCCATGACGTAGTGCATTATTGCGTGGCCAATATGCCCGGCGCCGTTGCCCGCACCTCCACCTTCGCCCTGAACAATGCCACCTTGCCCTTCATGCTGGCCTTGGCGGACAAGGGCTTTGCCCAGGCCATGCGCGACGATCCGCATCTAAAGGCCGGACTGAATGTTCATGGCGGCAAGGTGACTTATGAAGCCGTGGCGCGGGATCTGAATTTGACCTACCGCGCGGCGGATGACGTGCTGGCGGCGGCATCGTAACGCAAGGAGTTTGCTGAATGGATATTGGTCTCGGCGTACCGTCGGGCGGGGACAGTTGGAAAATTGTCGAACGGGCCGAGGAATTGGGTTTTACCCACGCCTGGTTCTATGACACCCAACAATTATGTGGCGATGTTTTCGTGGCCATGGCCGCGGCCGCCATGCGGACCAAGAAGATCCGTCTGGCCACGGGTGTTCTGATCCCTTCCAACCGTATCGCGCCGGTGACGGCGAATGCCTTTGCCACCCTGAACGCCATGGCGCCCGGTCGGATCGATTTTGGGGTCGGCACAGGTTTTACCGGCCGGCGCACCATGGGTTACGGCGCTATGAAAATGGATGATATGGAGGACTATATCCAGGCCGTCTATGGCATGCTGTCGGGCGAAATCGTGGAAGTTCCATTCGAGGGCAGGCGGCCAAAAGCCAATTTTCTGAATCCTGATTTGGGCCTGATCAATCTGGATGATCCCGTGCCCCTGCATATCTCGGCGTTCGGCAAACGCAGCCGTGCCCTGACGGCCAAGCTGAAGGCGGCCTGGATCGACATTGTTTTCACCGAGCATACGGGCTTGCGGGATTTGCAACGGATGCAGGCTTCCTGGGACGAGGCGGGCAATCTACCGGAAGACCTGTACGCCACCATGCTGACCCTGGGCTGCGTCCTGGCCCCCGGCGAGGCCTATGACAGCCCCCGTGCCGTTGCGCATGCGGGTCCGGGCGCGGCAATCTTCATGCATGCGATCGTGGAGGCCGAGGCGAAAACCGGCAACAAGATCGAACTGCCCGATTGGCAGCGGGCGTTGGTAGACCGGTATCATACGCTCTATCAATCCTATCAACCCGGTGATGCCCGATATCTGTCCCTGCACCGGGGCCACATGATGTTCGTGCGCGATGATGAAGCGCCTCTGGTGACCGGCGAGTTGATCCGCGAAAAAACCTTCACCGGCACCCGCGATGAATTGGTGGAACGCCTGACCAACCTGAAAAATGCCGGCTACAGCCAGATTGCCGTGCAATACAATCCAGGCCGGGAGGACATGGTGGAAGACTGGGCACCGATCCTGAAAGCCGTGCAGGCGGCGTAGTTGAGCCATGCAACGGCGGGATATTGTTTTCGAAGCCAATGGCGAGAAGCTGGCCGGCTGGCTTTATGGGCCAACCCAGGGGAGTGGTGCGCGCTACCCTCTGATCGTGATGAGCCACGGCTTTTCCGCGCTGATGGCCATGGGGTTGGATGATTATGCCGCGGCCTTTGCCGCCGCCGGTTTCGCGGTTCTGGTTTACGACCACCGTAACTATGGCGCCTCGTCGGGCTGGCCGCGCCACGAAACAGACCCCTGGCAGCAGGTCGAGGATATGCGGGCCGCGATCTCATATGGCCGTAATTTGAGCTTTGTCGACCCGGCGCGTATTGGCCTGTGGGGCACATCCTATTCGGGCGGCCATGCGTTGACCGTGTCGGCCCTGGACCGGCGTGTGCGATGTGTCGTTTCCCAAGTGCCGCTGGTGTCGGGCCAGCGTACGTTCGAGGCCTGGGTGCCGGAGGCGAGCCGGCAGCGTTTCCTCGAACGCCTTGCCGCCGACCGTGATGGCCGCGCCCGGGGTGAGCCTCCCGGCGTTACCCCAGCCGCCATTCCCGGTTCGGAAACAGCGGAGTGGGCCGAAGCGGTGGACAAGGACCTAACCTACGGCAACGAGATCACCTTGCGCAGCCTGGATCTGTTGCGCGGCTATGAGCCCATTGCATTCATCAGCCGCATCGCGCCGACGCCGTTATTGATGATCGTCGCCGATCAGGACAGCCAGACGCCCGTGGCCTGGCAGCGTGAAGCCTTTGAGATCGCGGGTGAGCCGAAGCAACTGGTGAGCCTGCCGGGCCGGCATTACGATCCCTATACCATGCATTTGGCGGCGTCACGCCAGGCGGCCCTGGATTGGTTTCAGTGCCACTTGCGATCCGAAGTTCCGGCTTAGAGTTTGGCATGCGTGCCTTTGCCGAACCATTCGCGCCGCTTAGCGAACCGGCGCGGCGGCGGTCGCGCCAGGCCGCGCTGGCCGAGGCGCCCCGGTTGCCTCATTCACCGGGCGATGTGTGGATCTTTGGCTATGGCAGTTTGCTTTGGGATGCACCGTTTCCGCAGCAACAGGCATCGCCGGCACGCCTGACGGGATGGCGGCGCGCCATGTGTGTCTGGTCGGCTTTGGCCCGGGGTACACCCGCGCTGCCGGGGCTTTCATTAGGTCTGGTACGGGGGGGTGCCTGCGACGGCGTTGCCTTGCGCATAGCAGCAGAGGATCTGGACGAGGCAATGCCCCGCATCTGGCAGCGGGAAATGTGGACGGATATTTATGAGCCGACCTGGGTGTCCCTGGCGATAGATGGCGCGGCCGTGCCCGCCTTGACCTTTACGGTCAATGAAGCCAGCCGCCAATTCACCGGCGATCTTAGCCAGGCGCAGGTTGTTGAGCACATCGCCCTGGCCCATGGCGAGCGCGGTCCCTGCCGGGACTATCTCAGCAATACGGTAGCGAAGCTGCAAAGCATGGGCATCAAGGATGGCTATCTGGAAGACCTTGATGACGCGGTTGCGGAGGCCGCCCGACGTGCTGATCCGCGTCACGACGGAAGATGATTGCCAGCCTGGAGCAGCCCGGAACTACTCTAGGCGCGGGCGTGCCGTTAGAAGCTTGATGATATCGGCGTGCAGGAAGCGGGTTGAGACCAGCTCCAGGCCGCCAGCGGGTATGTAGCGTTCGGTTTCCCGGTCGAAAGCGGCGCCGTAGGCAAAGCGCACCCAGGGTGCCCATAGCCGCATCACGGCGCGGCGGACCGGATGGGCGGAGATGGCGTATTCAAGAATACGGATCTCGCCGTCCGGCCGGCAGATCCGGGCCAGTTCGCGCAGCGCCGGCAATTGCAGTTCCGGTTCAAGAACACAAAAAAGAAAAGTTGAAACCACGGCATCGAAGGAATTGTCCGGGAAAGCCGTCGCCGTGATGTCAGCTTCCACTAACTCCACCTTTGCGCCCAGACGCCGCCGCCGTGCCGCCGCCCGCTTCAACATAGCGCCGCTTAGGTCCAGGCCGACCATTTCGCTGCCGGCGGGATAGTAGGCCATGTTGCGGCCCGTCCCGACGCCGGCATCCAGAATGCGGCCCTTCAGGCCGGCCCAGATCAGCTTACGCAGTGGCCGGTACCGGCTAAATTCGAAAGGCAGATCAAGGATGTCATAGAGCCGGGCGATATGCCGGTATTCCACCCGCTTCGCCATACATTGTGCCTCAGTCTTCGCGCCGGTGGCAGACCGCCTGAATTTTGTTGCCGTCAGGGTCGCGCACATAGGCGCCGTAATAATTAGGATGATAGTGCGGGCGCAGCCCCGGCGGCCCTTCATCGCTGCCCCCGTTGGCCAATGCGGCGGCGTGAAAGGCCCGCACGGCGGTACGGCTGGGGGCAAGAAAGGCAACATGGCTGCCGTTGCCGGGGCTGGCGGCTGCTTCGTCGAAAGGCGACAACAGCCAGAATTGATTGCCGTTGGGGCTGCCATAGCCCGCATGGCCGTCGCCGCTGGTGAAACGCTCATGGCCCAGGATCGCCAACACGGCGTCATAGAACGCGGCGGCACGGCCGAAATCATTGGTGCCGACAGTGACGTGGCTGAACATATCCGAGAGCCCCCTCAGGTCCGCGCCAAGGCCTGTTCCAGATCGGCAATCAAATCGGTGGCGGTTTCGATGCCGATGGAAAGGCGGATGACATCCGCGCCGGCGCCCGCGGCTTCCTGTTGCTCCGGCGTCAATTGACGATGGGTGGTGGAGGCGGGATGAATGATCAGGCTGCGGGTATCGCCCACATTGGCCAGGTGGGAAAATATCTCAACCGCATTGACCACGGTTTCACCGGCGGCAAAACCGCCCTTGACGCCAAAGGTAAAGACCGCGCCAGCGCCTTTGGGTAAATATTTCCGGGCCAGGGCGTGATAGGGACTGGCCGGCAGGCCGGCGTAGGACACCCAGGCGACCTTGGGGTGGGAGTCCAGGTATTCGGCAACCACCTGGGCGTTGGCGCAATGGCGGTCCATGCGCAGCGGCAGGGTTTCCACGCCCTGCAACAGGTTCCAGGCGGATTGCGCCGACAGGGTCGGGCCATAGTCGCGCAAGGCCACCGCCCGCATGCGCATTGAAAAGCCGAAATCGCCAAAGGTCTCGGCGAAAGTCAGGCCGTGATAGGCCGGGTCCGGCTGGGTCATGCAGGGGAATTTGTCGTTCTGATACCAATCGAACCGGCCGGATTCCGCGACCACCCCGCCCATGGTGTTGCCATGGCCGCCAATATATTTGGTGGCCGAATGCACAACAATATCGGCGCCCCAGTCGAACGGCCGGCACAGATAAGGCGTGGCCAGGGTATTGTCGACCACCAAAGGTACGCCCCATTCGCCGGCGACCTTTGCCAAGGCTTCCAAATCCAGCACCACGCCGCCGGGGTTGGCCAGGGCCTCGCAAAAGATGAACTTGGTGTTTTCGTTCATCGCCGCGCGCAAGGCGTCCACATCGGTCATATCCGCGAAATGACAGGTCCAGCCCAGCTTGGCGAAGGACAGGCCGAACTGGGTGATTGAACCGCCGTATAGATTTTTCGAGGCGACGAATTCATCTCCCGTTTCCAACAAAGTGGCGGCGAGCAGGAACTGTGCCGCATGGCCCGTGGCGCAGGCCACCGCGGCGCGGCCATTTTCCAGGGCGCAGACTCTTTCCTCCAGAACCGAAACGGTGGGGTTGGTCAGACGGGAATAGATAAAGCCGAATGTTTGTAGATTGAACAATTCCGCCGCGTGCTCGGCGTCTTGAAAGACAAAGGCGTTGCTTTGAAAGATCGGCGTACTGCGGGCCCCGGTGGTGGGATCGGGCCGGGCGCCGGCATGTACGGCCAGGGTCTCGAAACCGTATTCCGGCTCGTTACTGTCTTCGGGTGTGGAAGTCATGCTCTGGGTGCCTTCAAAACTTTGGACGTGATAATGCGGGTATTGATGCCGCTCCAGGAAAGTTCCCCCGACAGCCGGGCGAATTCGATTTTCGGGCAGCGGTCCATGATCACCTGCATGCCAGCGGCCTGGGCCAGTTCGGCCGCCGCGTCGTTGCGAATGCCCAGCTGCAGCCACAACACCTTGATTTGCTTATCCGCCGCCAGGGCAACCGCTTCCTCCGCAACGCCCAGGGCCGCTTCCGAGGCGCGGAAGACATCCACCATGTCAATCTGGCCGGGCACGTCGGCCAGGGTCGCGTATACCGTCTCGCCCAGAATGACCGTGCCGGCACGGCCTGGATTGACCGGGATAACCCGATAGCCCCGGCGTTGCAGGTATTTCATGGCGAAATAGCTGGGACGCTTCCAATCACCGCTGGCCCCGACCAGGGCAATGATGCGCACGCTGGAGAGGATATCGCGCAGCATCTCATCGCTGTAATGCAAAATTTCCGTCATCGGGTTATCTGTCATCGGGTCATCCATCATCGGTCACGCCAGACCGGTTCGCGTTTTTCCACGAAGGCGGAGATGCCTTCCTGGGCGTCCTCGGCCAACATGTTTTGGACCATCACCTCGCTGGCCATGGCGTAAGCGTCTTTCAGATCCATATCCAGTTGCCGGTAGAACGCCTCCTTGCCGATACGCAGCGTATAGCTCGATTTCTTGGCGATCAACTGGGCGAACTGCATTACCGCGCCATCCAGTTCCTCCGCCGGCACATGGCGGTTGATCAGGCCGAACCGGTGCGCGGTTGGGGCGTCCATGGCCTCGCCGGTCAGCAGCATCTCCATGGCGTGTTTGCGCCCCACGTTACGGCCCAGGGCGACCATGGGGGTATGGCAGAACAATCCGATATTAACGCCGGGGGTGGCAAAGCGGGTGGTATCGTCGGCCACCGCCAGATCGCAACTGGCGACAAGTTGACAGCCGGCGGCGGACGCGACCCCATGCACCTTGGCGATTACCGGTTTGGGGCAATGCACCACGGACTGCATCAGTTCGCAGCATTGCGCCATCAGGGCCCGCCGCGTCTCCACTGTTTTCAGGGACGTGATTTCCTTCAGGTCATGACCGGCGCAAAAGCCCCGCCCGGCCCCTTCGATAATGACCACGCGCGCGGCGGGATCGGCCGCGATGGCGTCCAATGCATCCTGCAACAGACGCATCAGCCCACTGGATAGACTGTTGAAGGCCTCGGGCCGGTTCAGGGTCAGATGCACGATGCCGTTGCCCCGATCCTCGCGTAACAACATGTCACTGATTTTCGCGTCAGAAACGGGGGATGCTTCGGCGGTCATGGCGTTTCTCCTTAATATGCACCGCTCTTTTTATACCCGACCTGCGCCGGGGCGTCACGCCGGGTAATTGTTTCGGGCGGTTCATTCCCCCCGGCTTGCGTCGATTAACTTCAGATTATTGTTGCACCAGGGTCGAACGCGGGGATTATGAAGGCGACAATAATGAACCCGAAAGAGGACGCCCATGCCACGCATACCTTATGCCACGGTTGACGACCCAAGCCTGGATCCAGAGGCGGCAGCGCTTTTGGCCAAGATGCAGCCCCTGAACATTTTTAAAATTCTGGCCCATGGCGGCGGCTGTTTCGGCGCCTATACCCGCCTCGCCACGGCGCTGTTGTATAAGAGCAAGATCGATCCGGTCCTGCGCGAAATGGCCATTGTCCGCGCCGGTATCCTGTGCGGCTCTACCTATGAAGTGTTCCAGCACGAAAAGATCAGCCGCGACGTCGGCATGGCGGAGGCTAAACTACAGGCCTTGAAGATCGGCCCCGACGATCCGGTTTTCGACCAGACGGAGCGGGCGGTGTTGCGCCTGACGGACGAGATCGTAAAAAACGTCAAGGCCTCGGACGAAACCTTTAACGCCGCCGCCGCGCTGTTCGAGCCTCAGGAAATGGTGGAACTGGTGATGTGCATCGGCTTTTATGTGATGACTTCGGCTTTTCTGGAAAATTTCGAGGTAGAAGTGGAACCGCCCGAAGTGCAGAAAATGATCAATATGACAACCAAGGGCGGCGGCAAGGGAACCTGATCGGGCACCCGAATGCGGCCTTCGCAGGAAGAATCTTCTGTGCTATAGAGTGCCGCCCGCGCATCGCGGGGGTGGAATTTCCGTCAAATGCGGGCGTGGCGGAACTGGTAGACGCGCCAGGTTTAGGTCCTGGTGGCTTAACAGTCGTGGGGGTTCGAGTCCCTCCGCCCGCACCAATTGCGGACTGGTCAAAACATAGGCTGGTCAACGCGGCTAAAATGGCATAACTGGGGCCTGACTGGGCCAAATTAATAGATTGAGCGGGAAAATCCATGCAGGTTAGTGAAACCTTGTCCGAGGGCTTGAAGCGCGAATACAAAGTAGTGGTGGAAGCCGCCGAGATGGCAGCTAAGGTTACCGACCGGCTGACGGATATTGCGAAAGAGGCAAAGATGCCCGGCTTTCGTACCGGCAAGGTGCCTGTCACAATTTTGCGCCGGACCTATGGCCGACAGATTTTAGGCGAAATTCTGGAGCAGACGGTCAACGAGGCGACCACTGAAACCTTGGAAAAGCATGCCCTGAAACCGGCCATGCAGCCGAAGATCGAGGTGGTGTCATTCGACGAGGGCGCGGATCTGGAATACACCATTCAGCTGGAGGTGATGCCGGAATTCGAGCCCATGGATTTCGCGGCCCTGTCCCTGGAACGCGTGGTTGCCGATATCAGTGATGCGGAAATTGACGAACGGGTTAATTCCCTGGCCCAGCAGTTCAAGGAATTCACCGATGGCGCCGAGGGCCAGGCGGCCCAGGACGGCGATACCGTGGTGATCGACTTCAAAGGCAGCGTCGACGGAGAATTGTTCGATGGCGGCACGGCCGAGGAACATAGTCTCGAACTTGGTTCCAACTCATTCATTCCGGGCTTTGAAGAGCAACTGGTGGGCGTGAAAAAGGGCGATGAGATCACCGTCACGGTCAACTTCCCCGATGAATATCAGGCTGAACATCTGGCGGGCAAAGAGGCTGAATTCGCCGTCACCGTGCGTGAGGTCAAGGTGCCGTTGCCGGTTGCGGTCGATGACGCCCTGGCCACGAAACTGGGCCTGGAAAACCTGGGCGCCCTGAAGGACGCGGTGCGCGAGCAGAGCGAAAAAGACTATGCCGAATTTTCGCGCGGCAAGCTGAAAAGGCTGTTGCTGGATGCCTTGGCCGAAAACCACGATTTTGAAGTGCCTCCCTCTTTGGTTGATGGCGAGTTCGAGCAAATTTGGGGCCAGGTCGAAGCGGATTTGAAACAGCAGGAAAAGACCATCGCCGATTTGGACAAGCCCGAGGAAGAAGCGCGGGCCGAGTACCGCGAGATCGCGGTACGGCGGGTGCGCCTGGGATTGCTGCTGTCGCGCGTGGGCAATGATAATAACCTGACGGTTACCCAGGACGAAGTGAACCGGGCCATGGCGACGCAGGCCCAGCGCTTTCCGGGTCAGGAACAGCAGATCTTTGAATTCTACCAGTCGAACCCGGAAATGCGGGCTCAGTTGGAAGCGCCGATCATGGAAGACAAGGTCGTGGATTTCATTCTGGAAATGGCCCAAGTCAGCGAAAGCAAGGTCAGCGTCGAAGAATTGGTGCGCGACCTGGATGACGAGGAAAGCGCCAGTGAAGATGGTGCCGGTGAAGATGGTGCCGGCGCGGATACGGCCGCCGCCGACAAGCCGGCCGACAAAGACGACAACTAGTCAATTCGCATACAAGGCGGTGGAACCTGATGAGAGATCCGATAGATATCTATATGAATACCCTGGTGCCCATGGTGGTCGAGCAGACCAACCGTGGCGAACGTTCCTACGACATATACTCCCGTTTGCTAAAGGAGCGCATCATCTTCGTGGTGGGGCCGGTGCACGACACCATGGCCAGCCTGGTGACGGCGCAATTGCTCTTTCTGGAGGCCGAGACCCCCAAGAAAGATATTTTTATGTACATCAATTCTCCGGGTGGGGTGGTCACGTCCGGCTTGGCGATTTACGACGCAATGGGCTACATCCGCCCCGACGTCTCCACATTATGCACTGGTCAGGCGGCCTCCATGGGCTCCTTGCTGTTGGCTGCCGGCGCCGCCGGCAAACGCTATAGTCTGCCGAATTCGCGGATCATGGTGCATCAGCCTTCGGGCGGCTTTCAGGGGCAGGCCACGGATATCGAAATCCAGGCCCGCGAAATCATCGAACTGCGGGCGCGGCTGAACCAGATCTACATGCACCATACGGGACAGACCCTGGAGGTGATTGAAAAGGCCATGGACCGCGATACATTCCTGACGGCGGACAAGGCCAAGGATTTTGGTTTGATCGACGATGTGGTTGTAAAGCGCCCGGTTCCAACGGATGAAGATGAAACTGGCAGCGGCGATGACGATAAGAAGAAATAAGGGGACACAGGGAGATCAATCCTTTTTAACGAATTATTGATCGCCAGGGCACTACATTTGGTCCTATATGGTTGTGTAGCTAGATTCGTACGGGCGTCCGTTGGTGGGATCCATGGTCTGTTAGGATCGCCATTGGCCGCCTAACTGGCCTTGATGACCGAAGCCGGATCTACGGTTGATGGTTTGCGTGGAAAAGGCCAAATTTTTAACGCCGCCGGGTTGGCAGGAATTCTCCAATCCGATCGGCAAAGTCGAGCAGGGGTTAAGATGACGAAGCTTAGCGGCGGCGATTCCAAAAATACGCTGTACTGTTCCTTCTGCGGTAAAAGCCAACACGAAGTGCGCAAGCTGATAGCCGGTCCAACCGTATTTATCTGCGATGAGTGCGTCGAATTGTGCATGGATATTATTCGCGAAGAGAATAAGTCCACGTTGGTCAAAGCCGATGACGGCGTGCCCACGCCACAGGAAATTTGCGATGTCCTTGATGATTACGTGATCGGGCAGCAGCATGCCAAAAAGGTGCTTTCGGTGGCCGTGCATAACCACTACAAGCGCCTGAACCACGGCACCAAAAGTAGCGATGTTGAAATTGCCAAATCCAACATATTGCTGGCTGGCCCGACAGGTTGCGGCAAAACCCTGCTGGCGCAAACCTTGGCCCGTATTATCGACGTCCCCTTCACCATGGCCGACGCCACGACGTTGACGGAAGCCGGTTACGTGGGCGAAGACGTGGAAAACATCATTTTGAAGCTGCTGCAGGCCGCTGATTACAATGTAGAACGGGCCCAGCGCGGCATTGTCTACATTGACGAGGTCGATAAAATCAGCCGCAAATCCGACAACCCCTCTATCACCCGCGATGTTTCGGGCGAGGGGGTGCAGCAGGCCCTGCTTAAAATCATGGAAGGCACCGTCGCGTCGGTGCCGCCCCAGGGTGGGCGCAAGCATCCCCAGCAGGAATTTCTGCAGGTGGACACCACCAATATCCTGTTTATCTGTGGCGGCGCCTTTTCCGGCCTGGAAAAACTAATAGCCAACCGTGGTCAGGGCACCTCGATCGGATTTGGCGCCGATGTGCGCGATCCCGATGACCGCGGGACAGGCGAAATACTGCGTGGTGTCGAGCCGGAGGATCTGCTGAAATTCGGATTGATCCCGGAATTTGTCGGCCGCCTGCCGGTGGTCGCCACATTGGAGGATCTGGACGAAGAATCGTTGGTGAAAATCCTGACTGAGCCAAAAAATGCATTGGTCAAGCAGTACCAGCGCCTGTTCGAAATGGAAGATACCAAACTGGCTTTTTCCGACGACGCCTTGCATGCCATCGCGCGAAAGGCGATCGCCAGAAAGACTGGTGCCCGTGGATTGCGTTCGATCATGGAGAGCATTTTGCTGGATACCATGTACGAACTGCCATCCCAGGAAGGTGCCGAGGAAGTGGTAGTCAATGGTGAAGTGGTCGAAGGGCGGGCGCAACCTCTCTACATCTATGCCGAACGTCAGGATGACGTTGGAACCGGGGCATAGGCGGCGCTGCGGAGCGGTGCATCCAGCGATTAAAGACGGTATCCGCCACGGTTGTTGGTGTCAGCCCTTGATCTTGGACTGGCCAAACGCCATCTCTATTCATGTAGTCGAAAATATAATCGCGCTGAATGTTGCCGCCCCGACGGCGGGTAAGACGTGAATATTGCCCTTCATGACGTAGCCCAGATGGGACGGGCGTTTAAGTATAAGGTTTCAAAATGAACGATATTTCCAAGATTGGCACCTACCCGGTTTTACCGTTGCGGGATATTGTGGTTTTTCCGCATATGATTGTGCCGCTGTTCGTGGGCCGCGAAAAATCCGTGCTGGCGCTTGAAGACGTGATGCGGGAAGACAAGCAAATACTGCTTGTGACGCAGAAAAATGCCGCTCAGGACGATCCCAACCCGGAAGATATTTATCTGATCGGCACCGTCGCATCGGTCTTGCAATTATTGAAACTACCCGACGGCACCGTCAAAGTGCTGGTGGAAGGCGGGGCCCGCGCGCGGATTGCCTCTTATACTCAGAACGAGGCTTTTTTCGAAGCGCATGGCGAATTGATTGCTGAATCCGGCGACGAAGGCGAAGAAGTCGAGGCTCTGGTCCGTACGGTTGCCAATCAGTTCGAGCAATATGTGAAGTTGAACCGGAAAATTCCGCCTGAGGTGCTGGTCTCCGTCAATCAAATCGACGAGCCGTCAAAACTTGCCGATACCGTTGCTTCGCACCTGGCGTTGAAGATCCCTGAAAAGCAGGACCTGCTGGAAATCGCGTCGGTACACGAGCGGCTGGAGCGGGTCTATTCCCTGATGGAATCCGAGATCGGGGTGATGCAGGTTGAACGAAAGATCCGCAGCCGGGTTAAGCGCCAGATGGAAAAGACCCAGCGGGAATATTATCTGAACGAACAGATGAAGGCGATCCAGAAGGAACTGGGCGAGACGGAAGACGGACGAGACGAGTTGCAGGAACTCGAAGATAAGATCAAGGAAACCAAGTTTACCAAAGAGGCGCGCGAGAAGGCCACGGCGGAGCTGAAGAAGCTGCGTAATATGAGCCCCATGTCGGCGGAAGCCACGGTGGTGCGCAATTATCTGGATTGGATGCTGTCCATTCCATGGAAGAAGCGCTCCCGTATATCCAAGGATCTGGACAACGCGCAGAAAATTTTGGACGAGGACCATTACGGGCTGGAAAAGGTCAAGGAGCGGATACTCGAATATCTTGCCGTGCAACAGCGCACGAACCGGGTCAAGGGCGCCATTCTGTGTTTGGTCGGACCGCCAGGTGTCGGCAAAACATCACTGGGCAAGTCCATCGGCCGGGCAACAGGCCGCGAATTCGTCCGCATGTCCTTGGGTGGCGTGCGGGACGAGGCCGAAATCCGCGGCCACCGCAGAACCTACATTGGTTCCATGCCGGGCAAAATTATTCAGGGCATGAAAAAGGCCAAACGCAGCAATCCCCTGTATCTGTTGGATGAGATCGACAAGATGGGCGCCGATTTTAGGGGTGACCCAGCCTCGGCCCTGTTGGAGGTTCTCGATCCCGAGCAGAACAATTCTTTCAACGATCATTATCTGGAGGTCGATTATGACCTTTCCGATGTGATGTTCGTGACGACCGCCAATACCCTGCGTCTGCCGCAGCCGCTTTTGGACCGCATGGAAGTGATCCGAATCTCCGGCTACACGGAGGACGAAAAGCTGGAAATCGCGCGGCGCCATCTGATTGCCAAGGTGATCAAGGAAGCCGGCCTGAAAAAGGACGAGTGGTCTATTTCCGACGGCGCGCTGCGCGACTTGATCCGCTATTACACGCGGGAGGCCGGGGTTCGGAACCTGGAACGGGAGTTGGCCAATCTGGCCCGCAAGGCGGTGCGGGACATCATCCAGAAAAAGCACGAAACCGTCAAACTGGACCGCCGCAATCTAGGTAAATATGCCGGTATCCGCCGCTTCCGTTATGGCGAGATCGAGGAAGAAGACATGATTGGCGTGGTCACCGGCCTCGCATGGACGGAAGTGGGCGGTGAGTTGCTGACCATTGAATCCCTGGTGCTTCCGGGTAAGGGGAACATGAAATATACCGGCAAGCTTGGCGACGTGATGCAGGAATCTATTCAAGCCGCGGCCAGCTATGTCCGGGCCCGTGGGCTGGATTTTGGGATCAAGCCGACGGTCTTTTCAAAACGTGATATTCATGTTCATGTCCCCGAGGGGGCGACGCCTAAGGACGGCCCGTCCGCCGGTGTGGCCATGTGTGTGTCCATCATATCCACGCTGACTCGCGTTCCGATTCGCCGCGATATTGCCATGACAGGGGAAATTACCTTGCGCGGCCGGGTTCTGCCCATCGGTGGTTTGAAGGAAAAACTGCTGGCGGCTTCGCGCGGCGGCATAAAAACCGTGCTGATTCCGAAGGATAATGAAAAGGACCTGGCGGATATTCCTGACAATGTGCTGAAGGAGGTGGATGTGATACCCGTCACCAGCATCGATCAGGTGCTCGAACACGCCCTTGTAACACGTTTGGTGCCTATAGAATGGCCTGAAGACGAGGATGAGGATGAAATAAAGGTATCGGAACGCAAGGATAGTGAAAGTCTAGTCACCCACTAGTTGTAGCCATGGTTGCTGCGTACGGGCGGCGGAAGTGTATCCAGAAGGCCGGGTGACCATCGTCACAAAAGTTGTGGAAAACCGGGTTTGACCCGGTTTTTCCTTTTGACCATACCGCGCTGCGTGCCTACACTCAGGTTGTCTTGAGAAAAATGAAACCCACAAAAACAGTGACAACCTATGACAGGGGGCGCACGTGAATAAGAATGATTTAATTGCCGCCGTTGCAGCATCGGCCGGTATGAGTAAGGCCGACGCAACGCAAGCGGTGGAAAGTGTCTTTGACACGGTTACAAAAGCATTGAGCGACGGGGGCGAGGTTCGCCTGGTCGGGTTCGGCACTTTCAGTGTGTCGACTCGTAAAGCGAGTACCGGCCGCAATCCCCGTACTGGCGAACCGATCCAGATACCATCGACCAAGCAGCCGAAGTTTAAGGCCGGCAAGGGTCTGAAGGACGCGGTTAATTAAAGGACGCTGTTACAGCGGCTAAAAATTACCGGATAACGCGCCCGCCCTCGGTTGGGTGCTGCAATCTAGGCGCTGCAATCCAGGTGCTGAAATCTAAAGGAAATATCGACCGCGGTGCGGTCGGTATTTTTTTGCCCCGTCAGGCTCTTTATCACGGACTCTTCTGTTTGGTTCGCACCACAATAGCCCGGAATTGCTTTAGAGCAATTCCGGATTATTGAGAATCGCGAAGCGATTCTAAGTGAATGGAAAAATTGCTCTAATTCTAAAGATTTGAGCATTTTCAGAATGAAAATGCTCTAGGACTAAACGGCGCCACCGATCCGCGGTGAAGTGGCGGCGAGCGCGGCAATGGCCGCGTGGCCCATTCTATAGGGCCGCCAGTCCTCCATATGTTTCATGTTGATGCGGTGATAGAACGCCCGCGTCGGGTTCCATTCCAGTACCGAGAGGTCGATACGCAGGCAATTGCGTTCCTGGGCAATCCGCGCCAATGCCGCCAGCAATATTCGTCCCAATCCCAGTCCGCGGGCATGCTCTTCGACAAACAGGTCTTCCACATATAAACCGGCCCGGCCTTCCCAGGTGGAATAGTTGTGGAAGAACAGGCAAAGGCCCACCGGTGTGCCGCCGTGTTCAGCCATCAGGCATTCAAAACGGCGCGCGGTATTGTCCGGCTCGCCAAAACCATCCCGCAGGATATCAGCCTCGGTCACCTTCACGGTACTAGCCGGTTCATTCTCATAGGCGGCCAGGGCCTGTATGAGGCGAACGATCTGTCCCGCATCTTTTGCTTCAGCCCAGCGGACTATTTGATTTTCTGACATTGGGACACACTACCGCCAAGCGGCCCCGATAGGAACCCGCCGAATGACCGCGATTGCGATGCCTTGTCATGAATTGTGTCGATACGCCCGTTGAAATGATGCGCCGGGCGGAAAAATGCAATTCATTTTACCACAGGCAACGTCTTGGCTTGGCGCTTCCGTATCTTGCGGTGTAAGATGCAGGCGGCGACCGGACATGCCACGTTCCTTACGACTTGCTAAGGTGGAAACTCAGAGGTAAGCATGCTTCTGCGTTTGGAGAGGTAAGGAACAAGCGTACGTACGGTTAATGATGTAAACAATTTGATAGGGCGCTGGTTGTCCAATCTTGGGCAGTAAAACCGGCGTAACTCATAGGGAGCAATATGAGCGGGATGCGATACGAAGCCCCTGGCTCGGTCGATGAAGCGGTAACGCTTTTGGCCGACGCGAAAGGTGACGCGCGTGTACTTGCGGGCGGCACGGATCTATTAGTGCAAATTCGGGCCGGGATGATTAGCCCGGACCTGGTCGTTGATATTAAGAAAATCGCCGAAACGAAGGGTATTACCGCTAACGGCGGTGGCTTTAGTGTTGGTGCGTCCGTGCCGGGAGCCGAATTGGGCGCGCACGCCGCATTTAAGGCGGCCTGGCCCGGCGTGGTTGAAGGGGCGGAGCTGATTGGCTCTACCCAGGTGCAGGGGCGTGCCACCATGGCGGGCAACCTGTGCAACGCTTCACCTGCTGCTGACAGTGTGCCGGCATTGATTGCCGCCGGCGCTACCTGCACCGTTGTCGGCCCCAAGGGACGGCGCGAAGTTCCGGTCGGGGATATTCCCACGGGGCCGGGCAAGACTTCGCTGGCTGACGGTGAATTCATTGTTGATATCAAACTGCCGGCGCGTCCGGCGCACGCCTCTGACGCCTATCTGCGGATGATCCCGCGTACCGAGATGGATATCGCCATTGTTGGTGCCGGGGTCAATCTGGTGCTGGACGACAGTGGTACCTGCATCGAAGCTTGTGTGGTTCTGGGCGCCGTTGGCCCGAAGACCATCATAGTAGCCGATGCCGCTGCCGCCTTGGTTGGCAGCAAGGTTGACGCTGCCGCTCTTGCGGCCGTCTCTGCCGCCGCCAGTGCGGCTGCGACCCCGATTGATGACAAACGTGGCACGGTGGAATACCGCACCAAGGTCGCGGGCGTAATGGCCTCGCGCGCCGCTGCCATCGCGGCTGACCGCGCAAGGAGCAAATAATGGCGAAACAACACATAACGACGACGATAAATGGCGAAGAGTCCGAGTATCTGTGCGAAGCACAGGAAACTCTATTGGATGTCTTGCGTGACCAGGTTGGTTTGACGGGCACCAAGGAAGGTTGCTCTTCCGGGGACTGCGGGGCCTGCAGTGTTATGCTGGATGGGGTGCTTGTCTGCTCGTGCCTGGTTCTGGGCGTGGAAGCCGAAGGCAAAACCGTCGAGACCATCGAAGGTATGGCGGACGGTGATGAACTGCACCCTCTGCAACAAAAATTCCTGGAAGAAGCAGCCCTGCAATGCGGCTTCTGCACGCCGGGCGTTTTGGTTGCGGCCAAGGCTTTGTTGGATATGAACAACAATCCGACCGAGACCGAAGTGCGGTATTGGCTGGCCGGAAATCTTTGTCGTTGCACTGGTTATGACAAGATTATCCGCGCTGTCATGGACACGGCCGCCGACATGCGGGGAGCTTCAGCATGAACGAACAGCCGAAACAATTTAAATGGGTGGGTACGCGCACCATACGCCCGGATGGGGTCGATAAGGTTACAGGCCGGGCCATGTATGGCGCCGATTTGACCCTGCCGGGTATGTTGCAGGGCAAGGTTGTCCGCAGTCCGCATGCTCATGCCCGTATCATATCCATCGATACCTCGGCTGCCGAGGCGCTGACTGGCGTCAAGGCGGTGGTGACGGCGGCGGATATGCCCGAGGCGGATTCAAAGTTGGTTGCCGCCGGCGAGGCGATGATCAACTTCCGTGATTTGGCGCATAACGTCATCGCACGGGATAAAGTGCTGTATGACGGCCATGCGGTGGCCGCGGTGGCGGCGACGACGAACGACATCGCCGAACGGGCGGCCGCGCTGATCAAAGTGAAATACGAAGTGCTGCCCCATGTCATCGATGTGTTGGAGGCGATGAAGGACGACGCCCCCGTACTGCACGATAATATGTTTACCGGCGGCGTGAAGCCGAAACCGGAGAAGGCATCGAATGTCGCCAACCGGGTCGAATTCGGCATGGGTGATGTTGAAGCCGGATTTGCCGCCGCGGATCTGATCATCGAACGTAAATTTACGACCGAGCCGGTGCATCAGGCCTATATCGAGCCGCATGCGGTCGTGGCCGATATGGGGCAGGACGGCAAGGTTGATGTGTGGTGCTCCAGTCAGGGCCATTTCATGGTGCGCTCGTTCTGCGCCGGCCTGTTGAAGATCGATATGTCGAAAATCAAAGTGTCGGCGGCGGAAATCGGCGGCGGCTTTGGCGGCAAGACCACTGTGTATCTGGAGCCTCTGGCGATTATGTTGTCGCGCAAGGCCGGGCGCCCGGTGCGTATGGCCATGTCCCGGGAAGAAGTCTTCCGTGGTTCCGGCCCGACCTCCGGCGCGGCGATGACCGTCAAGATCGGCGCGACCAAGGATGGCCGTATCACCGCCGGCGATGCAACCTTGTACTTTCAGGCTGGCGCTTTTCCGGGCTCGCCCGTGGGCCCTGCCTGCATGACGGCGTTTACGCCGTATAATCTGGATAATGTCCGGGTGGTTGGCTTCGATGTCGTATCAAATCGGCAAAAAGTGGTGGCTTATCGGGCACCAGGTGCCCCGATCTCGGAATATGCGGTGGAATCAATCGTCGACGAACTGGCCTCTAAATTAGGCATAGATCCAATCGATTTCCGCACGAAAAACGCCGCCCTGGAAGGTACCAAGGCGGCATATGGCGTAACATTCGGCGCCATTGGCATGCAGGAAACCTTGGATGCGGCAAAGGCAACCGAGCATTACAAGATACCTTTGGGCCCCAATCAGGGCCGGGGCGTGGCGTCCGGTTTCTGGTTCAATATTGGCGGTGAATCATGCGCCGGTATCCGGATCAATGAAGACGGTACCGTTGCCCTGTCTGAAGGCAGCCCGGATATTGGCGGCTCGCGCGCGTCCATGGCGATCATGGCCGCGGAAGTGCTGGGCATTGATGTCAACAAGGTTAAGCCAACCGTGGTTGATACCGATGCTATCGGCTATCATTTTGTTACCGGCGGCAGCCGCGTGACATTTGCCACCGGTATGGCCGTGGTCGATGCCTCCAAGGCCGTTGTTGATGAAATGCGGGCACGCGTGGCGAAAGTCTGGGAAGTGGATATCGAAGGGGTGGTCTGGGAAGACGGACACGCCCGGCCGGCATCCACCAACGTCGGTGATTTTGACCCGATGTCCCTGGCTGAAATCGCGGCGATCGCCAACAAGACAGGCGGTCCCATCAGCGGACATGCGGACATCAACGCCAAGGGCGCTGGCCCCGCCTTCGGCACGCATATTTGTGATGTCGAGGTTGATCCGGAAACAGGCTTTGTTACGGTACTGCGTTATACCGCCGTGCAGGACGTGGGCCGGGCTATTCATCCGGGCTATGTGGAAGGCCAATTGCAAGGCGGTGCCGCGCAAGGCATCGGCTGGGCCCTGAACGAAGCCTATATCTATGACAAGAATGGCTGTGTGGACAATCCGGGTTTCCTGGATTACCGGGTGCCCGTGGCGTCCGATCTGCCGATGATCGATGCCATTTTGGTGGAGGTGCCGAACCCAACCCATCCCTTTGGGGTGCGGGGCGTCGGGGAAGTGCCGATTATCCCACCTTTGGCCGCGGTCAACAATGCGGTCGCCGCCGCGACGGGCACGCGTTTCACCGCATTACCGTTGTCACCACCGGCAATTTTGGCTGGAATGGCGGCCAAGAACTAAAATCGGGAAGGGACCAGGAAGCCTAGGCGATGGTCAAGGTCGTACTCACCAGTGGGACTGCCCAGCAGTTCACGGATGGTCAGACGGCGGTCCACGTCGCGGCCAACAACGTTAGACAAATGATTCAGGCGTTGGAGGCCGGGTTTCCCGGCTTGGGTACGGCGATCCAACAAACCATGTCGGTCGCCATTGACGGTGTGATCCTGCCCGACCCTTACCTGGAAACGGTTAACGAGGACAGCGAGATTTTCGTGCTACCGAAAATTGGCGGCGGCTGAAAAACCGCGCGATTATAGAAAACGATTAAGGGCGGCCCCTTTGGAGCCGCCCTTTTTCATTTATTTGTGCCTGGGTTGAATGTTCTAGTCCCGACCTGTCGGCAGGTCGCGAAAGGCGACCGCTTTGTCTACGCGGACATCCTGGGGCAGACCCAAAACACGTTCGGCGATGATGTTGCGCAGAATTTCGTCGGTACCGCCGGCGATGCGGTAACCGGGTGATGACAGGGCGCCGGTTTGAAACAGGCCGTCCAAGGCGGCAATATCGGGATCGGTGATGATGCCCACCATCTCCTGCATTTCCATACCGAAAAACGAGACATCCTGGTACTTGGAAGCGCTGACCACTTTGTTGATGGAAGATTCAGGCCCTGGTGTTTCGCCCCGTGAAAGGGCCGTCATGGACCGGAAATGGGCATTCTTGAGGCCCTGCTGCCGCACATACCAATCGGCCAGGCGGTCGCGCACCATGGCATTGTCCAGGGCCGGGCCGTCTTCCAATTCCGTGTTGCGCACCAAATCGAAAATCTCGTCGAAATCGGGCGGCGGCGCTACGCCGACGGCGAAGCGTTCGTTCATCAAGGTGGTCAGGGAGACTTTCCAGCCATCACCGACGGCGCCCAGACGCTGGCTGTCGGGAATCCGAACATCGGTGAAATAGACCTCATTGAAGTTCGCTGCCCCGGACATCTGTTTAATGGGTCTGACTTCAACCCCAGGCGACTTCATGGACAGGAAAAAGAACGTCAGGCCCTTGTGTTTGGGCACATCGAAGTCGCTACGGGCAACCATAATGGCGTAATCGGAAAATTGCGCGCCCGAGGTCCAGATCTTTTGCCCGTTGATGACCCAGTCATTACCGTCCAGTTCCGCCTTGGTCCGCAGGCCCGCCAGATCCGAGCCCCCCGCCGGTTCGGAAAATAACTGGCACCAGATCTCCTCGCCCCGCACGGCGGGCGGCGCATAGCGTTGCTTCTGCTCTTCCGTGGCGTAGGCCAGCATGGTGGGGATGCACATGCCCAGGCCAATCTCGTAGACCCCGCGGGGCGCGACATAATTGGCTTCTTCCTGGTTGTAGATCACCTGCATGATGGGCGAGAGGCCCTGGCCGCCATATTCCTTCGGCATGGTGATGCAGGCGAAACCCCCGGCGGCTTTCCTGGCCTGCCAGGCGCGGGCCGCGGCCAGCGCTTCGTCCTTGTTCCAGCCGGTGGCCAGGTTGCGGTTGCCGCTGCTCTTGGTCTCGGCATTGGCGCTTAGAAAGCCGCGCGCCTTGGCCCGGAATGCCGCTTCTTCTGGGGTATCGGTAAAATCCATGGTTTTGCTCCCTACGCCGCGTTACGCCGTTCCAGGGCGCGAATAAGCCGGTCTTTCCAACGCCGCTGGCTACCTAGAACCAGGGCCAACTGGCGGGCCCGGCGATAATAAAGATGGCAATTGAATTCCCAGGTGAAGCCCATGCCGCCATGCACCTGCACGTTTTCCTTGGCGGCGAAATTATAGGCTTCGATCGCCGCGACCCGGGCGGTGGCGGCGGCCACGGGCAGTTCCGCGGCGTTGGTCGATAGCGCCCAGGCGCCGTAATAGGCATTGGAGCGGGCCAGCTCGATTTGAATATACATATCCGCCAGACGATGCTTTATGGCCTGATAGCCGGCAATGGGGCGGCCAAAGGCGAAGCGGCCCAAGGCGTATTCCTTGGCCATTTCCAGACACGCCTGGGCCCCGCCGATCTGTTCGAACGCTATCAGTACGGCGGCCCGGTCCTGGATCCGCTCCAACAACGGCCAGCCTTCATTGCCCAGTTTTTCCGCCGCCGCGCCAGCAAAAATCAGCCTGGCTTGAGAGCGGGTGGGGTCCATTGTATCGACCGTCTGCCGCGTCACGCCCGCTCCGTTCAGATCGACGATGTACAGACCGGCCGCATCGCCGTCCCGTGCCACGACAATGGCCCGGTCGGCGACATCGCCATCCGCCACGGGCAGTTTTTCGCCTGACAGTTTGCCATCCGATACCGCCGCCGTGATGTTGCCTTCCGCCGCCGGGCGGGGACCCTCGGATAGGGCCAGGCACCAGATCGCCGCGCCCGTGGCCAGATCCGGTAAATAGCTTTGCTTCTGTTCTTCACTGCCCGCCGTCAGCAAAGCCTCGGCGCCTAGATAGATGGAGGATGCAAAGGGCGTGGGCGCCAGAGCGCGGCCGAGTTCCTCCGCCAACACGCATAATTCCAGATGACCCATGCCGGAGCCGCCGTATGCCTCGGGTATGGCCGCACCCAGCCAGCCCATTTCGCCAAATTGCTGCCACAACGCCTGGTCATAGGGTTGCTCGGTCTCCAGGGTTTGGCGCACGACCTCGGGCGGTGATTTATCCATCAGAAAACGCCGTGCCTGATCCCGCAACATGCGTTGATCGTCGTTGAACTCGAAATTCATACCCGCCGTCCAATCCTACCCAATGCCACCAATTCCACTAATTCCAAGGCATCAAATCGGAAATCGCCCCCGCCCGTCAAGCCGCTTTGAGCCACAGCCGATTTTAGGGAAGATTAACCATACTTAATTATAAGCAATACGATGGAAGAAATTGATCCACGGATGGAGTTCGAGGGCGGCAACCAGGCCCTGGCCGAAGGCCGGGCAGAGGATGCCGTCGCGCATTACCGCAGGGCCCTGGCCGCGGCGCCTGATGTGGTCGAAATCCATCACAATTTGACGGCGGCTCTGGCGCGGTTGCAGCTCCTGGAAGAAGCCGCCGATGTCGCCCGGCAGGGTCTGGCCCGCCGGCCGGATTACGCGCCCCTGCATGTTGCCCTGGCCGATCTGTTGAGCCAGGGGGAGGCAATCGAGACGGCCCGGCAGCATTATCAGCAAGCTTTGCAACAAGACCCGGGCCTGGCCTCTGCCTGGTCCGGCATGGCGGGCCTTTTGATGGCGGATGGTTCTTTCGAAACTGCATTAGAATATTACCATAAGGCTTTGATATTAAATCCACAAAATGCAGTTTGCATGAACAATATGGCAATTTGCCAGTCCAATTTGGGCCGCCCGCATGAGGCCCTGGCGCTGTATCGCGATCTGATCATTCTGAATCCCAATATGGGGCCTTTGCACAACAATCTGGGTCAGGTTTTGCAGGGTTTGGGCCGGCACGACGAGGCGGTCGGCGCCTTCCGCCGGGCCCTGGAATTGGATCATAATATTGACAATCTGTCGCCGTTCCTGATGCAGTCGTTGATGTATCAATGTGCCTGGGATGATCTGGGGGAGATCAAACGGCGGGTGATGGATGAAACCAGGCGCCGGTTACGCGACGGCCTGCCCATCAGCGTACAACCGTTCTCGCTGGCTGGAACCGATGCGCCGGCCTCATTGCGCCTGGCCGCGGCGCGCTCTTATTCGGCCCATTGCGCCGCCTCGGTGAGGGCTTTGCGGGACCGTCTGGCGTTTCATCATGGCCCCGCCCGGCCGGGCCGCCTGCGCGTTGGTTATCTTTCGCCCGATTTTCGCCAGCATAGTGTCGCGACGGCTTTTAAGGAGTTAATCGCCTGCCATGACCGGACGGGCTTCGAATGGTTTGGCTATGCCATCGGGAGCGGACCACGGGACGAGATGACGGCGTATTTCCGCACCCAGTTCGGGCATTTTACTGATTTCAAGGATCTGGATTTGGAACAATCGGCCCGCCATATTCATCACGACCGCCTGGACCTGCTGGTGGATTTATCGGGCTTTACCCGTCATTCCGCCCTTGAACTGCTGGAATTGCGCCCGGCCCCGGTGCAAGCCCATTATCTGGGCTATGGCGCGACGTTGGGGGCCGAATGCGTCCAATATTTGATAACCGATCCCATCCACACACCACCCGAACTGGCGGTCCATTGCGCCGAGGCATTGGTTTATCTGCCCGATAGCTTCATGGCCACATCGCGGCCGGAAATAGACTCCGCCCTGCCGGACCGGCAAAGCCAGGGCCTGCCGGAAGCGGGCCTGGTCTTCGCTAATTTCAATGCCCATTATAAGTTTGATCCCGATACGTTTGATTTGTGGCTGGATTTGTTGGACGCGCTGCCCGGCAGTGTTCTGTGGCTGCTGCGCGGCGGCGATGTGGCCATGGCCAATCTGCGCGCTACGGCCGCGGCCAGGGGTATTGCCGCGGATCGACTGGTCTTTGCGCCCCGGGCGCCGCACGCGGCGCATCTGGCCCGTCAATCCCTGGCGGATTTAAGTCTGGACTGCCGCTATCACACGGGCGGCGTTTCCACCCTGGACGCGCTTTGGTCCGGCCTGCCCGTGTTAAGCCTGGCCGGCGATAACCAATCGGCCCGCACGGGTGCCTCTATCCTACATGCGGCGGGCCTGGGTGACCTGGCTGTCGGTTCAATGGCGGAATATCGCGAAACGGCCCTGCATCTGGCCCATGACCCGGCGGCGCTGGCGGCCCTGAAAGCGCGCCTGCGGGCCAATATGGCAACCGCGCCCCTGTTCGATACCCCGCGTCTGGCGCGCTATCTGGAAGCGGGCTATGGCGAAATAATACGGCGCAGCCGGGCCGGTGAGGCGGCAGGTTCCTTTGCCGCCGCCCAGGTCGTATGATGCCATCAATTTGGCGATTGGGTGTTTGGCAGCGAGGGTATCATGAGCATAAATTTGACCGAACGACTTGAGAAGCTGTACGCCAGCGCGGTGTATGATGTGATGAACGGGATGGGGCACAGCAACTGCGTCCTGCCGCATGGCATCAACGCCTTGGATCCCGCGCACCGTTTGGCCGGCCAGGTGGAAACCATGAATGGCGATTACAGCGAGGATAAGGACGCGGGCGAGACGCTGTTAGCCTGGGCCACGGTGCTGTCCAAGGCGCCGTCCGGCAAGGTGCTGATCTGTCAGCCCAATACCTATGAAGTGGCCTTGATGGGGGAGCTATCGGCGGAAACCCTGAATTACCGGGGCGTGCGCGGCTATATCGTCGATGGCGGCTGCCGCGACGTGCCGTTCCTGTTGAAAAATGACTTTCCGGTGTTTTGCCGCTTCAACACGCCCAAGGATATTTGCCGGCGCTGGGTTGCCGAAAGCATGGGGGCGCCTATCGATATTGGCGGGGTTAAGATCTGCAGCGGCGATTACGTGCTGGCGGATATTGACGGCGTTGTCATTATTCCTCAGGACATGGCGGACGCGGTGGTGGCGGCAACGGAAGCCGTGGCATCAACGGAAACCGCCATGCGTGACGCCATTCTGGGCGGCATGGACCCGGTTGACGCCTACAGAAAATTCGATACGTTTTGACCATTCGTAAACCGCCGCCGCAAAATCCGGGCCAATCGGCGCCCTATTTAGCGACCCGTTTCGTGCCGCGTGACGTGGGGGCCATAAACTGGCTTGGTATCTGGACCCTCTATAGCAAGGAAGTGCACCGCTTCCTGAAGATTACCATGCAGTCCATCGTGGCGCCGGTGGTGACTACGTTGCTGTTTCTGGCGGTTTTTTCCCTCGCCTTTGGTGACCGTTCGGTCCTGGGCGGCCAGGTGCCGTTCCCCCGTTTTCTTGCCCCCGGCCTGATCATGATGGCGATTGTGCAGAATAGCTTCGCTAACGGCGCTTCATCCCTGCTGATATCCAAGATCCAGGGCAATATCGTGGATTTGTTAATGCCGCCCCTGGGGCCGGGAGAGTTGAGCTTTTGCTTCGCCATGGCGGGCGCCACCCGGGGTCTGGTCTGTGGCGCCGCCGTCGCCCTGGGCATGAGCCTGTTTGTCGACAATTCAGTCGCCCACATCTGGCCCATCGTTTTCTATGGGGCGGGTGCCGGGCTGTTGCTATCCCAGATCGGCATTACATCGGGTATATGGGCGGACAAGTTCGATCATATGGCCACCATCACCAATTTTATCATCACGCCCCTGGCCTTCCTCTCGGGCACATTCTATTCGATCGACCGTCTGCCCGAGCCCTGGCACGGCCTCAGCCAGATCAATCCTTTTTTCTATATGATCGACGGCTTCCGCTACGGCTTTATCGACCATGCCGATGGCGCCCTGAGCATGGGGGTCGCGGTTTTGGTTCTGCTAAACACCGTGATGTGGATCTGCAACTACCTGATCCTTCGCAGTGGCTGGAAGTTGAAGACGTAGGGCATGTTTGGTTAAAACATGCTCGGACTCTCCAAGAGCAGAGTATCCGGCGGCTGGCGGCCACATACGGATCAAACTCTAAAGACCTATTTCGAAGTTTCGTTCGATTTCGCTGGGGCGGGAAGGGCGCGGGCGGCCGGGAAGCAAATGGTGACCGTCGTGCCCATGCCGAATTCGCTTTCGATGACGAGTGTGCCGCCGTGGAGTTCCATGAACTTCTGACAGATCGGAAGGCCAAGACCCGTGCCCTGGTATTCCCGTGTCTTGCGGCTGTCCGCCTGGCTGAATGGCTTAAGCACTTCGCCAATGTCGTGCTCGGTCATGCCAATGCCCTGATCGGTAAACCCAATGTCGATGCTTCCCGCCGCACCGCTATGTGCCTTGATGAGAACGTGGCTACCCTCATGGGAAAACTTCACCGCGTTGGACAGCAGGTTGTTGACGATTTGCATCAGGGTTCGTTCGTCGCAATAAAGATGAGGCAGGCCGTCCTGGATCGTAAGATCCAGCGAAAGATCTTTTTGCGCCGCCTGGTTGCTTGCCAGCTCGACCGAGTTATGCAGGAAGGCTGTCAGGTCGACCTCGGATTCAAATAATTCATAACGCCCCGCCTCGATTTTCGAGAGGTCGAGGATGTCATTGATAAGGCTGAGCAATACGTTACCGCTGGTTTCGATATCGCCAAGATATTCGTCGTAACGGGGGCTACCCAGCGGCCCAAATATCTTTCTCCGCATCGCTTGGGAAAAGCCGATAATGGCGTTCAGCGGGGTGCGGAGGTCGTGGCTCATGATGGCCAGAAATTCAGATTTGGCGTGATTGGCGGCATCGGCATGAATAACCGCTTCGGACAGGTTGCGGTTGGTTTTGGCGATTTCACCGGCCATGGCGTTGAAGGCAAAACCCAGCTCCCTGATCTCATTGGTTTCGAATCCCTCCTTCATCTCGACGCGGGCATCGTAGTTGCCCGCCGCCATTTGTTTCGTGGTGCTGATGATCGAGGACAATGGCCGGGTCAGAAAGCCCGATAGGAACCAGCTCAACAATGCCGCGAATAGCACGCCGAAGAGGCTGATACTGATCGCTGAATTCTGGATTAATGTCGCGGCGGACCTGATTTCCGCTACCGGCTGCGGAATCATGACACCCCAGCCCGTCGACGGCACGAAGGTATAACCCGAAACCATATCGGCTTTCAGGGCCGGTGAGTAGAACAGCATGGTCCCTGTTTTCCGCGCCATCATGCGCTGCACTGGCGCTATTCTGGAGATATTCTTTATGGAACTTTGCCAGGCGGGCAATGGATGGGCGATGACCTGGCCAATCTGGTCGACGATCGCGGCATGGCCCTTTTCCCCGAACGACACAGCCTTGCCATGTTTGACGATATAATTCGTCGATACGGCGGCAATGACGAGTTTATCACCCTGGACCCGCAATAAATACAACACCGGAACGCCCCTGGGGTTCAGCATGACGGGGGAGATGACGACGCGGTCATTTTGCAGCAGGGAGGTGAATTCTTGAAAGCGTTCTGCCGGCACACGGGGGGGACACGGCAGGGCCTCTGGAGCGATAGCGGCATCAATCACGCCGGTTTTTAGATCGGCGACACAAACATGTAGGAAATTCAAGGTTCTCATGAACTTTGATATTGCCTGGGATTTCTGTTCCGCGGGCGGCAGCGTAACGATAAACTCAAAGCCATTTATCAGGTCGATGGAGTACCGTTCCAGCGCTTCGCCGACATTTTTCGCAATGACCAGATGCTTGTCCGTGACGCTTTCAATTTCTCGTTTGAGAGCATCATTGAAGATCCAGGTCGCGAGCGCGATCACCGGCAGCACGGCAATGCCGGAAAAAGTAAGAAATATAAGAAGGCGCAAGCGCATTCACTACTGTCCCGAAATATTCCTGACGATCGAGTTTAGGGACTCAATCTATAAGTTTTTCTCCGCTGATTAGCACTAGTCGTACCCCGAAATAGTTAACAATTTACGATGTGGGCACGGTGTAGGCGTATCTCTTATGTATATGCCGGTATTCCAGGGAATTTGGGTCTTTGTGGAGCGGACCGAGGACAGCGTCGGCGACGCTTATGGGCGGCCCAGTGTTCAGTCTGTTAACAAAGTAATGGCGGCGATCTGGCGGCCGTAATCGCCTTCATCGCGATGGCAGGCCCGGCGGTAACTGTAAAACAAACTGTCGTCGGCATAAGTATCGAGGGCCACATCGTGGCTTTGTCCCAGGCCCAGGTCGCCCAACCGGGCCATGACGAAACCCGCCAGATCGAATTGATGATGATGGGCCTTGCGGGAAGGGGCGAAGAAGCTTGCGAAAGCTGGATCCCGGGCGGTGAATTCGGCCAGGAATTCCGGCCCCACTTCATAAGACGCCTGGGCGATACAGGGACCGACCACCGCTACTATTCCGCCACGCCGGGCGCCTTGATCCACCATCATTTGCACCGTGGCCTCTAAAACGCCGGTCAGGGCGCCGCGCCAACCCGCATGCGCCGCGCCGATCACACCGCCGCTGGCATCGGCGAACAGCACCGGCGCGCAATCGGCAGTCAGAATGCCCAGGGCGATCCCGGGAGAGGTGCATACCATGGCATCGCCACGGGGTGCTTTGTCATGGGCCCAGGCCTGTTCGGCCAGAACAACCTCGGCACTATGGAACTGATGCACGGTGAGCAGGGCCTGGGCCTCCACCGCCAGGGCCTGGGCGACACGGGCGCGGTTTTGCGCCACGGTATTGCGGGCATCGTCCGAGCCATAGCCGCAATTCAAACCCTGGTGAATGCCATTCGATACCCCGCCCTGGCGGGTGAAAAAGCCGTGCGCAAGGCGACCGGTGTGTAGGCTGCGGTCCAGGCCGGAGTGGGTTATCGGTTTTGGCCGCATCATGCCTCCGCAAAGCCGGGGGGGCGGTCACTGCCGGCAGTCGTGACGGCCATGACCTTGAACAATTGTCCCATTTGATCCCGGTCCGTCAGGCGATGCAAGGCCGCCCTGACGGCCTCGGCCTGCGCCGGGGTGGCGTTTTGTTGCAGGCTGCCGGCCCGCGTGGCGATACCCAGTTGGTTTAGAAAGGCAGTTTGGGTGACCGGGCCGAAAGTCCGCGCGCCGGCCTGGTGTGCGGCTTCGCCAAGGGCCTGGAAATCCACATGGGCGGTCAGATCAGCCGTGCCCGGGGCTGCCAGAATATCGACGAATTTATGGGCCTGCATGGCCTGCAGGGTATCGCCGGCCGCGCTTTCGCCATGCCCATAATCGACAATCAGGGCCGCGCCGCCATGGCTGACCAGGTTTTGGGCAAGGGCCCGCATTACATCGGTGCGGGCGGACGAGACTTCGACGATGGCGCCATTTGACGCCCGTTCGATGGCCGCCGCCAGCGGGCTGGTGGGGGTGACGGCCGGGTCGAGCAGCAGGCACAGGCGGCCGTCCTCGCAGCCCACCATGCGCTCGTGCCAGCCGTCCGCACCGCGCTGAAACTGGCGGATCGGCAAAGCGTCAAAAAATTCGTTGGCAATGGTGATGGCCGGGCCGGGGGGAAGGTCGGCGATGTGGTCGTGCCAATAGATCGGCCGGTCTCCAAGCGCTGTTTTCTGGGCTGCCCGCAGGACCGGGCTGGTTTCCACCAGATGGACCTGGGCCGCCTGGCCGAAGCTGGGCAGAGCCGCCCCGGCGCGCAATGCATCGGCCATCAAGGTGCCCCGGCCCGGGCCCAATTCAGCCAGAACAAATGGATTGGGCGCACCCAGGGCCTGCCAGCGTTCGGCGCACCACAGGCCGATTAACTCGCCAAACATCTGGCTGATTTCCGGGGCCGTAATGAAATCGCCGGCGCGGCCAAAAGGATCGCGGCTGATATAATAACCCCACCGCGGGTGCCCCAGGGCCATGGCCATGAAGCGCGAGATCGGCATGGGGCCATCCAGTCGTATGCATTCGGCCAGATGGTCAGCCAGCTTGGTCATGGCATGGGGTGCCGTCGGGCGCGCCAGATCAGGTATAGGCCACCCAGCAACATCGGCAGAGAAAGCCATTGCCCCATGGTGGTGCCAAAGGGTAACAGGCCGATCTGGATATCCGGCTGGCGGACCAATTCGACCAGGGTGCGGGCCAGGGCATAGCCGCAGAGGAAAATTCCGGTCAACAGGCCGGGGCGCTGCAAGGCGCCCCGGCGCCAGGCCAGCCAGGCCAGCACCGCAAACAACACCGCTCCCTCCAGAACCGCTTCATACAGCTGGCTGGGATGACGGGGCAGGGGTCCGCCATGAGGGAAGATCACGGCCCAGGGCAGATCGGCCGCACGGCCATATAATTCGCCATTGATGAAATTGGCGATACGGCCAAAAAACAGACCCAGAGGAACGGCACAGGACACCAAGTCGCTAAGGCGCAACAGTTCCAATTGGCGCCGCCGGGCGAACCAGATCATCGCGACGGTGACCCCCAACAGACCGCCGTGGAACGACATGCCTCCCTGCCAGACGGCCAATGCCTTCAGCGGATTTTCGGCGTAATAGGGCAGGTTGTAAAACAGGATATAGCCCAGGCGCCCGCCCAGGATGACGCCGATGATGGCCCAGGTCAGCAAATCATCAATGACGTCCGATGTGGTCAGATCGGCCCGTTTTGCGTTCAGGCGCAACATATACCGCCAACCCAGCAACAGCCCGGCAATGTAGGCCAGGGCATACCAGCGAATGGCGAAGGGACCCAATTGCAATAATACCGGGTCGATTTGTGGAAAGGCCAGGCTGGCCAGTGGCGCGCTTGCTATCATGCTTCCGATATAGCCGGGGCACCGCGCAGCCGCAAGGCGGCTTGCCTATGTTGCCCGCCCCCGCCATAGTAGCGCGCCTTCAGGAGTGAACTCACATGTCCGCAAATCGCCGCATTTTGGATGACGTTGCCCGCCTTGCCACCTCCGCCGCCGGTCTGTTTCAGGGCGCCGGGCGTGAAGCCGAGAATTTGTTCCGGCAACGGTTGGAGTGGCTGTTGGATGGCATGGATCTGGTGCCGCGCGAGGAGTTTGATGCGGTCAAGGCCATGGCGGCGAAAGCGCGGGCGGAGAACGTGGCGCTGGGCAAACGGCTGGCGCTATTGGAAGGGGTGATTCAGGCCGGTAATGCCAAGAGCAAGTCCCGGGCGGCCCCGGCCAGCACCGCCAAGAGCCCTGCCAAGGCTGCTGTTAAAACCGCCGCGAAGGCAAAAAACAGCCGAAAAACCGCCAAAAAATAGAGATATCCTTCAAGTTTTCACGACCTGATCAGACCGTCTCGAGAGTCCGCTTGCGCGTCAAAGACCCTTCTGCGAGATTACTGCACATGGTGTGTCTGCGACCTGACGCCACAATATGTGGGACATAATAGTGAATTTTTTTATTATCTTGGGACACCCTTGGAGCTGCGCCGGGGGCATGCCATGCCAACCTCGGACTGGCCAGGAGGTTTTGGTATGAGTTTATCGACAGAAGGCTTCACCGCGTCGGTCGATAATCCGTTGGATCTGGTCGAAGACATCGTCGCCGCCAATCAATGGCCCTTTGAACGTAATTGTGACGAGGAATTGTCGGTAACCGTGGCCGGCACTTGGTGCGACTATCACTTGGGCTTTTCCTTCAACTCCGCCCAGGGCGGGCTGCAACTGGCTTCCGCCTACGATATGCGGGTACCTGGCAAACGGCAGAGTGATGTCCATAGCCTGCTGGCCATGGTGAACGAGCGTATGTGGCTGGGTCATTTTGATCTGTGGATCGAAGATGGCGTGCCCATGTTCCGGCATGCTGTCTTGACCCGCGGCGGGGCCGGCCTGCATGCCAGCCAGATGGAAGAGTTGATCGAGATTGCGATTACCGAGTGCGAACGCTTTTACCCGGCCTTCCAATTTGTCATCTGGGGTGGCAAGGGACCGGCGGAAGCTATTGCCGCCGCCATGTTGGAAACCGTGGGAGAGGCGTAGATCATGGCGGACAATGGTGGCTTCTCTGGCCCACTGCTGCTGGTAGGCTGCGGTAAGATGGGCGGCGCATTGCTTGGTGGGTGGCTGGATCAGGGCGTTGCCGCCGATGCTATGTTGGTGGTGGAACCTACCTTGGATGCGGCGCGCAGCGGCGTGCCCGCCGGCGTCACCGTGGTGGCCGATGCCGGGGATATCCCAGCGGATTTTGCCCCGGCGGTGGTGATCTTTGCGGTCAAGCCCCAGGTCATGGCCGACGTGGTGCCCGGCTATGCCCGCTTTGTCGCCGATGGCGCGGTTTTTCTATCCATTGCGGCGGGGACGCCGATCCGTTTTTTTGAAAGCAACCTGGGCGCCGGGGCAGCTGTCGTGCGGGTCATGCCCAACACGCCGGCCGCGGTGCGGCGTGGCATGTCGGTATTGTGCGCCAACAGCCAAGCCAGCGCCGGCCAACGGGATTTGTGCGGTGATCTGATGGCGGCGGTGGGTGATACGGCCTGGCTATCGGACGAGGCTCTGATGGACGCGGTGACGGCTGTCAGCGGCAGCGGGCCGGCCTATGTCTTCCATCTTATCGAATGCCTGGCACAAGCCGGCGTCGAGGTTGGCTTGGAACCGGAACTGGCGGCCCGCCTGGCGCTGCAAACAGTTGCCGGCTCTGGCGAGCTGGCGCGGCTTTCCGATGATGCCGCGGCGCAATTGCGTATCAACGTCACCTCGCCCGGCGGTACGACCCAGGCGGCGCTGGAAATCCTGATGGCCAAGGATGGCTTGCAACCCTTGATGACGGCGGCGGTCCGGGCGGCGGAGAAACGCGGCCGGGAATTAGGCGCCTAGTGGTGTCTTGCGCACCAGTATTCTTCAGAGTCTAACAGCTTCGATCATGGCGGGCTCTATAGACAGCCGGCTGACCCCCTGCTAAATAGCGGCGATGTTTATGACCGCGCGCCATAGTCCCCAGATGGGCCGAATAATACGAATTATCGGCCCGGCTCAAAATTAGGGCCGGGAATGATTTCAACGCCCTTGTTGGCGCGCGATGTCGTCGTAATATGCGACGGGCGCTTCAGAAAATTCCATTTCTCAAATTCGGGGACCTAACCCCATGACCACCGATTACAAAGCTACTCTGTTCCTGCCGCAAACTGATTTTCCCATGCGCGGCGGGCTGCCCAAATTAGAACCAAAGCTGCTGGAGCATTGGGAAAGCATAGATCTATTTGAACGCCAGCGGGCGGACGCCAAGGGGCGGGAAAAATTTATCCTCCACGATGGTCCCCCTTATGCGAACGGCAACATCCATATCGGCCATGCCCTGAACAAGATCCTCAAGGATATCATCAACCGTTCGCAGCAGATGCTGGGCAAGGATGCCAATTATGTCCCCGGCTGGGACTGTCACGGTCTGCCCATCGAATGGCAGATCGAAGAGCGTTACCGTAAGGCGGGCAAGAACAAGGACGATATCCCGATCGATGAATTCCGCAAGGAATGCCGTGCGTTCGCGGATAAATGGATTGCGGTGCAGCGCGAGGAGTTCAAACGCCTGGGCGTCGTTGGCAACTGGAAAAACCCCTATACCACCATGGCATTCGAGGCCGAGGCGCAGATCGTCGCCGAATGCCTGAAGTTTCTCATGAACGGGGCGTTATACCGTGGCTCGAAACCGGTGATGTGGTCGGTGGTGGAAAAGACCGCCCTGGCTGAGGCGGAGGTGGAATATCACGACCATACCTCGACCACCGTTCATGTCCGGTTCCCCGTCGTCGCCAGCAACGATGATCGGCTGACCGACGCCACGATCGTGATTTGGACCACCACGCCCTGGACCATGCCGGGCAACCGGGCCATCTGTTACGGCCCCCGTCTGGCCTATCGCCTGATTGAGGTGGCAGCGGTGGAGGCGGGCTCTCTGGCGCGGATCGGCGAAAAACTGGTGGTGGCGGAAAGCCTGATCGAGGATGTCTGCGAGCAGGCCGGCATCACCGCCCACAAGATATTGGGCGAGGTTGGCCATGACGTTCTGGCCGCGACCGTCTGTGCCCACCCCTGGCGCGGTCAGGGCTATGAATTCGACGTACCATTGTTTCCAGCGGATCATGTTACCGATGAGACCGGTACCGGCTTTGTCCATACGGCGCCGGGCCATGGCGCCGAGGATTTCGAGGTCGGCATGGCTCATGGCCTGGAAGTGCCGCAGACCGTTAACGGCGATGGCCTGTATTTCGAGCATGTGCCGATATTCGCCGGGCAGCATGTATTCAAGGCCGATGCCCCGATCCTGGCTGAATTAACCACGGCCGGCGCGCTGTTGGCGCATGGAAAATTGCAACACAGCTATCCTCATTCCTGGCGCTCCAAGGCACCGCTGATTTTCCGCAACACGCCGCAATGGTTTATTTCCATGACCACCACGGGTTTGCGGGATAGCGCCCTGACGGGGATCGACAATGTGCGTTGGGTGCCCAAATCGGGCCGCAACCGTATTCACGCCATGATCGCGGACCGGCCCGACTGGGTGCTGTCGCGGCAACGGGCCTGGGGTGTGCCGATTACCCTGTTCGTGGACAAACGCACGGGAGAACCCCTCAGGGACGAGGCCGTGAACGAACGGATCATCGCCGCCGTGATGAACGAAGGCGCGGATGCCTGGTTCAATGCCGATGTCAGCGTCTTTCTGGGCCCCAATCATGATCCGGAAAATTTCGAGAAAATCGAGGATATCCTGGATGTCTGGTTCGATTCCGGCTCGACCCACAGCTACGTGCTGGAACAGCGGCCCGAATTGCAATGGCCGGCGTCGCTATACCTGGAAGGCTCGGACCAGCATCGCGGTTGGTTCCATTCCTCGCTGTTGGAGGCCTGCGGCACCCGTGGCAGACCGCCTTACGAGGCGGTGCTGACACACGGCTTCACCCTGGACGAGCAGGGCCGCAAGATGTCCAAATCCCTGGGCAACGTCATCGCGCCACAAAAAATTTGCGACCAGTTTGGCGCCGATATTCTGCGCCTGTGGGTGGTCAGTTCGGACTATGCGGTTGATCAGCGTATTGGCGACGAAATCATCAAAAGCCAGGTCGATGCCTATCGCCGTCTGCGCAATACGCTGCGGTTTTTGTTAGGCAATCTGGCCGGCTTCGACGAGGTGGAGCGGCTGCCGGTTGCCGAGATGCCGGAGTTGGAGCAATGGCTTTTGCACCGGCTTTCGGAATTGGATGAATTGGTGCGGCAATGCTGTGCTGATTACGATTACCACCGCCTGTACGTGGCTCTGGGCAATTTCTGTACCAACGATCTATCGGCGTTCTACCTGGATATCCGCAAGGACGCGTTATATTGCGATGACGCGGGGTCTATCCGCCGCCGGGCCGCGCGCACGGTGTTGGATCAGGTGTTTTCCTGTTTGACTGCCTGGTTGGCGCCCATTTTGTGTTTCACGGCGGAAGAAGCCTGGCGCGTGCGCTTTCCCGAGGACGACAGCGTGCATTTACGCCAATTCCCGGAAATTCCCGCCGATTGGCGGAACGCGGCCCTACTGGAACGCTGGAGCAAAATACGTACCCTACGCCGGGTGGTCACTGGTGCCCTGGAGGTCGAGCGCAAGGAAAAACGGATCGGCGCCAGTCTGCAGGGTCATCCGGCGGTTTATGCGCCGGCCGAATATCTGGCGGCCCTGGATGGGTTGGATGCGGCGGAAATCTGCATAACCTCGGCTATCACATTGCATGCGGGGGCCGCACCCGCAGGCGCCTTCACGGTGGAAGATGTCGCCAATATTGGTGTTGTCGTCGGCTTGGCGGAGGGCGGCAAATGCGCCCGCTGCTGGCAGATCCTGCCCGATGTCGTGACCGATGACGGTGGCGAAGATGCTGTTTGTCAGCGCTGTGTGACGGCAGTGGCGGCGCACGCCGCGGCATGAGGATGGTGTAATGCGCCCAGGTCTGGCTCTCGCCGCTGCCATTGTGATTCTGGATCAGATCAGCAAGGCCTGGTTGATCGGCTGGTTGGCGGAGCGGGATGACTGGTTGGCGGTTACCGGATTCTTCAATCTGGTACTGGTTTGGAACCGGGGCATCAGTTTCGGCATGCTGCAATCCGGGGAAACCGGGCGCTGGCTGCTGGTGTTTTTTTCCACCCTTGTCTGTCTTGGCCTCGGGATCTGGTTGCGTCGGCAGACCCACCGCCTGCCCATTTTGGCCCTGGGCGCGGTAATCGGCGGGGCGGTGGGCAATATTATAGATCGGGTCTGGCGCGGCGCTGTTGCGGATTTTTTTGATTTCCACCTGATGGGTTATCATTGGCCGGCCTTTAATGTGGCCGATAGTGCCATTGCCTTAGGCGTGGCTGTGTTATTGTACGATAGTTTTCGCCCTGGCGCCGCAGAGGACGGACCGGGGCCGAAGGGCAATCGAGTGAAGGACGATTAAGGCCATGGTAAGGTTAGAAATCACGCAGCTTGTAAGGCTTGTAAACGGCGCCAGACAGCGGCACGTTGGGTTAGCCGTGGCGGCGGTTCTGGCATTGGGTCTTTCGGCCTGCGATACCTTGAAGGAGCAGGCCGGATTGACAAAAAAGGCGCCGGACGAATTCACCGTTATTACCAAGGCGCCCTTGGTCATGCCTCCGGATTTTTCCCTGCGCCCGCCACGTCCAGGCGCCAAGCCGCTGCAGGAGGTGGCCCCCCGTGACCGGGCCCGGGCGGCGCTATTGTCGACGGGCAAGGACGGCGGCGCCACGGCTGATCGGGCCGGGGCGACGGGCAAGGTTTCGACGGTTAAGCCGACCGGTGCGGAACTGGCTTTGCTGCAAAGGGCCGGGGCCTTGGGCGCGGATTCGTCTATCCGGCAAATCTTGAACCGGGAAACCACTGTGCTGGCGGAAAAGGATTCATCTTTTGCCGACCGCCTGTTGTTCTGGCGGACAAAGGAACCCTTTGGCACGACTGTTGATGCGGGCAAGGAAGCCCAGCGCCTGCGTGAGGCCGCGGCCGCCGGCGAGGCTCCGAATAAAACCGAAACACCGACGATCAAACGGCGTAAGCGCGGTTTATTGGAAGGCGTCTTTTAGGGGCGACCTTGGTCTTCAGCCAAGCACATATCACAAGGTCTTGAGTATGATTTTCGACCAAGACCTTGCGTTACGGTTTTCCCAGGCCATATCAGGGCTCAGAACCAATCTAAACCCGTACATTGGAAGAGGTCGCCAAAGGCCCATGCTAAGAAAAATCATCGCGCTCGGTTTTCTATCGTTAGCCATTGCCGGCTTTCAGGCACCAGCGGCTGCCGCACTCTTTCACCCAAAGGTCCATACCCTGGCAAACGGTATGCAGGTCGTCGTGATCGAAGATCATCGCGCGCCCGTGGTCGCCCATATGGTCTGGTACAAGCTTGGTGCCGCGGACGAACCGCCGGGAAAATCCGGCATCGCCCATTTCCTGGAGCATTTGATGTTCAAGGGCACGCCCAAGGTGCCTTCGGGCCAGTTTTCCAAGATCATCGCCCGCAATGGCGGCAGAGACAACGCCTTCACCTCTTATGATTACACCGGCTATTTCCAAAATGTGGCCAAGGATAAGCTGGACCTGGTCATGGGCATGGAAGCTGACCGTATGACCAATCTGGTATTGACGGCGAAAGACGTGGATACCGAAAGGGCGGTGATCCTGGAGGAACGGCGCTCCCGCACGGATAACAATCCCTCGGCCCAATGGGCTGAAGCCATGAGCGCGGCGCAATATCTGGCCCACCCCTACGGTATCCCGGTGATTGGTTGGAAACATGAAATCGAAAAATTAAGCCGGGCCGACGCTCTGAGCTTTTACCGCCGTTATTACGCCCCTAACAACGCTATTCTGATAGTGGCCGGCGATGTCGAAGCCAGGGCGGTCTTTGCCCTGGCGGAGAAACATTTTGGCCCATTGGCGCGTGCTGCCACACCGCCCCGGCAACGCGCACAGGAGCCGCCGCAACGGGCGGCGCGGCGGCTTATTCTCAAGGACGGACGGGTCAGTCAGGCGGGTTGGCGGCGTAGCTATCTCGCGCCAACCCGATCTGCCGGTGCCAGCGAGCATGCCGTTCCACTTAGTTTGTTTGCTGATATGCTGGGCGGCGGCACCACTTCGCGGTTTTATCGCGAACTGGTGGTGAAGCGTAAATTGGCAACCAATGCCGGCGCTTATTACAGCTCGACCGGCCTGGACCTGGGTACCTTCACGCTGTACGCGACCCCTTCGCCCGGCGTTGGCCTGGAAGCCGTGGAGGCGGCCCTGGATGAAACCTTGGCCGTTGTTCTGAAGGACGGCTTGCCGGCCGCGGATCTGGAACGTTCGCGCACCGGATTGCTGGCGGCGGCGGTTTATGCCCGTGACAATCTATTCACCTCGCCTCGAATTTTTGGCGATGCCCTGACCTCGGGCCTTAGTGTGGAACAGGTGGAGGCCTGGCCCGATGAGGTCCGGGCGGTAACCATGGACGAGGTCATGGCGGCCGGCCGGGCGGTGCTTAAAATTACCCACTCGGTTACCGGACTGTTGCTGCCAGAAGCGAAGGTGGGGAAATGATGGCTATCGTGATGCGGTCATTTCAGACGGCAATACTTTGTCTTGTCCTGGTCATGTTTGCGCCGCTATCAGCCGATGCCACCAAGGTGCGGGAAGTGCGCAGCCCTGGCGGCATTACGGCCTGGCTGGTGCGGGAGCCGACAATTCCCCTGTTAAGCATTAAATTCTCCTTCGTTGGTGGCGGCAGCCTGGATCAGCCGGGCCGCAAGGGGACCGCCAATCTGCTTTCGGGGCTGTTGGATGAAGGTGCCGGGCCATATAATTCCCTGGCCTTTCAAACGCGGATGCAGGATTTGGCGGTTCGCATGAGTTTCAATGCCGACCGCGACAGCTTTTCGGGCAGCCTGCGAACCTTGAGCACCAACCGCGAGGCCGCATTCGAACTTTTGCGCCTGGCCCTGAACGAACCCCATTTTGAAGCCGAGGCGGTGGCGCGGGTTCGCCGGCAGATCATCACGGGCCTGATCGAAGGCCAGGAGGATCCCGGCACCATAGCCGCAAAACTCTGGTTCGCCACCGCATTCCCGAGCCACCCTTATGGTCTGCCCGGCAAAGGCAGTATTGCAAGCGCCAAGGCCATTACGGTGGATGATCTGCGGGTTTTGCTGGGCAAGGCCATGGCGCGCGACCGTCTGACGATTGGCGTGGTTGGCGATATATCGGCGGCGGAACTGGGGCCCCTGCTGGATAAAACCTTTGGCGCCCTACCAGCCAGCGTGGCTATTGCACCGGTGCCGGAAACCATGCCCGTTGGTGCGGGTGGGGTGAAGGTGGTGCGCAAGCCGATCCCGCAAAGCCAGGTGATGTTTGGCGGCCCGGGCCTCAAACGCGATGATCCCGACTGGTATGCGGCCTATGTGCTGAATTATGTTTTGGGCGGTGGCGGCTTTGCCTCGCGCCTGACGGAAGAGGTGCGGGAGAAACGGGGACTTGCCTATTCAGTCTACAGCTACCTCTATCCCCTGGATCATGCGGCCGTCCATATGGGGGGCGTTGGCACCCAGAATGATCGGGTGGGCGAGGCGATGACCGTGATCAAGGAACAGTTCGCCCTGGCCGGTAAGAATGGCATTACCGAAGCGGAATTGATCAACGCCAAGACCTATTTGAATGGCTCGTTTCCCCTGCGGCTGACCTCGTCGGGGCGAATCGCGGGCTTGTTATTAGCCATTCAACGGCAAAACCTGGGTATCGACTATTTGGACCGCCGCGCTGACCTCATTAATGCGGTCACCATGGCGGATATTCGCCGCGTCGCGAAACGCCTGTTGCGCCCGGAAAACCTGTTGATCGTGGTGGTCGGCCAACCGGTGGGACTGACCAGCAGCGAATAGGGGTTCCGCTCCACTTTCGATGATGGCTGGGCTCTGATAGCGTGGCGCCATGGTGAAAACGCTTCCCATACAACAGAATATTTCCGGCTGTCTGCAGGCTGCCACCGGGGCGGTGGCCATGGATGCGGGCGCGTTGGCGCCCCTGTTGCGGCAATGCGAGGCGGCGCGCCTGCGTTTCGTCCGGGAACTGACGGCTGGCGGTCTCGCACCCCTGGCCCTGGCCCGCCGCCGCGATGATCTGGCGGGCTTGCAAACAATTGCCATTGATTGGCGCCGGCGCTTTCGCCGCGTTGTGTTGTTCGGCGTCGGCGGTTCCTCGCTCGGTGCCCGCGCTTTGGCGGCCCTCGCGCCGGGTGACAATGGCGATGGGCCGGAACTCTGTGTGCCGGACAATCTGGACCCGGATTTGATGGCGTCGGTATTGGCGCCGGATAGACTGGCGCAAACCGGGTTCCTGGTTATCTCCAAATCGGGCGGGACAGGGGAAACCCTGGCCCAGGCCCTGACGGCCGTTTCCGCCGTGACGGACAGCCTGGGCAAAGCGGCGCTGGCGGATCATTTCCTGGTGATAACCGAGCCGGGTCAGGGCGCATTGCGGCAATTGAGCGCCCAAATCGGCGCCCCCGTGTTGGATCATGATCCCGATGTTGGCGGCAGGTTTTCCGTCCTTTCCCTGGTGGGACTACTGCCGGCCATGCTGCTGGGCCTGGATGGCAAGGCGGTGAGAGAGGGCGCCAGGTTGGTGTTGGAACATGCCCTGGCCACGCCCGATAGCCCACCGGCCATGGCGGCGGCTATCCATGTCGGGTTGCAACGCCACGGCCTGGGCCAATCCGTGCTGATGGCCTATGGCGAGGCGTTTAAGCCCTTCGTGCGGTGGTACCGCCAGCTTTGGGCGGAAAGCCTGGGCAAGAACGGGCAGGGCACCACGCCGATTGATGCCCTGGGCCCGGTCGATCAACATAGCCAGTTACAGCTCTATCTCGATGGCCCCGTGGACAAGCAATTTACCCTGTTGATGTTGCAACAGGCAGGGCGCGGACCGGCGGTGGACGTGGATCTTGCCAACGGTCTGGGCCAGGATTATCTGGCGGGCCGGCGGATCGGTGATTTGGTCGCGGCCATGCAAACCGCCACGGCGGATACCTTGGTCAAGCATGGCCGTCCGGTGCGCCGGCTAACGGCTGAAAAACTGGATGAAACCAGCCTGGGGGCGCTGTTCATGCATTTCATGTTGGAGACATTGTTTACCGCCGATCTGATGGGGGTGGATCCCTTTGACCAGCCGGCGGTAGAGGAAAGCAAGGTATTGGCCAGACGCTATTTGCAGGAGACCGCGCGATGAGCCGTCTGCGCAGATTGCCTGAAATTACCGTCAATCGCATCGCTGCCGGCGAAGTGGTCGAGCGCCCGGCCTCGGCCTTGAAGGAACTGGTTGAAAACGCCATTGACGCCGGTGCCACGCAAATCGATATCGTCCTGTTGAACGGCGGGCAGGAACTGATTTCCGTCAGCGATAACGGCGCCGGCATGACAGCGGAAGAATTGACGCTGGCGGTACAGCGGCACGCGACATCGAAACTGCCGGACGAGGATTTACTGCATATCCAATGGCTGGGATTTCGCGGCGAGGCGCTGCCGTCCATCGGCGCCGTGGCCCGCCTGTCGATTGCCTCCCGTGCCGCCGATGCAGCCGACGCCGCCGACGCCTGGTGCATCAGCGTTGATGGCGGTCAGGTTGGCCAGGTGACACCGGCGGCCCAGGTTGTCGGTACCCGGGTCGAGGTCAGGGATTTGTTTTTCGCCACCCCGGCGCGGCTGAAATTTCTGAAAACCACCCGGACGGAATTCCAGCACGCGGCGGATGCGGTGAGGCGCCTGGCCATGGCGCGTCCCGATATCGGCTTTACGCTGTCAGATGGGGAACGGCGCAGCGTTGATCTGGCCGCCCGTGGCGGCGATATGTTCGATGCCCGGCTGGCGCGGCTCGGCGCGGTCATGGGCCGGGAATTCGCCGATAACGCCATTGCCATCGATGCCGAACGTGAAGGCCTGCGGCTGAGCGGATATGCCGGCTTGCCGACTTTGAACCGCGCCAACAACCGCATGCAATATCTATTCGTCAATGGCCGGCCAGTACGGGACCGTCTGTTGGGGGGCGCCTTGCGGGCCGGTTATATGGATGTGTTGGCCCATGACCGGCATGCCATGGCGGCGTTGTTTCTGGAAGTGCCGGCGGAAGAGGTCGACGTCAACGTGCATCCCATGAAGGCGGAAGTGCGCTTTCGCGATCCAGGCTTGGTGCGTGGATTACTGGTCTCGGCCCTGCGCCATGCCCTGGCCGCGGCCGGTCATCGCAGTTCAAGTACGGTCAGCACCGCCGCCCTGGGCCGGGTGCGCGAACAGGGCTTTAACCTGCCATACCAGCAAGGTTCCGGACGGGGCGCCGGTTGGGGGAATGCAGGTCTGATGGAGGCCGCCGCCGCCTTTCAATCGCCCTTCGCCGCTGTCGGAGAACCCTCCGCCCGCCTGGAACCACTGCCCCAGGGCGATGACAACGTGGTGGCCGCCAATGATTATCCCCTGGGTGTGGCGCGGGGACAGTTGCACGAGACCTATATCATCGCGCAGACCGCGACCGGCATCGTAATCGTTGATCAACATGCCGCCCACGAACGGTTGGTGATGGAACGCATGCAGGCGCAATTGGCCGACCGTGGCGTGGCACGGCAGATATTATTGCTGCCCGATGTTGTGGAGCTGGACGAGGACAGCGCCCAGCGACTAAGCGCGCGGGCCGCTGAACTGGCCGAACTGGGCCTGGTCCTGGAGGCGTTTGGCAGCGGCGCGGTGGTGGTGCGGGAAATCCCCGCGCTTTTGGGCGAGAGCGATATCCAGGGGTTGGTGCGTGATCTGGCGGACGAATTGGCCGAGATGGATCAGGCCCTGGCCCTGCGCGAGCGTCTGGATAGCGTCTGCGCCTCCATGGCCTGTCACGGCAGCGTCCGTGCCGGGCGCCGTCTGAGCGTGGAGGAAATGAACGCCCTGCTGCGCGAGATGGAGCGCACGCCGCGTTCGGGGCAATGCAGCCATGGCCGCCCCACCTATGTTGAATTACAGCTAAGCGATATTGAAAGCCTGTTCGGGCGCCGCTAAGAAACTTCGATGTGGGAGCCGTCCCAGCGCAGGATGACGATACGGGCGGCGCCGTATTGGCGTTCGTCCAGCACGGTGAAGGCGGGGTCCGGCTGAAAGTCTTCCTGTTTCGCCAACTCGATACAGCAAATGCTGCCCGCGTGCAGCCAACCCAATGCCGCCAATGCGTTCAAGCTGGATTCGGATTGTCCCGTACGGTAGGGGGCATCCATCAACACCAAATCATAGCTGCTGTCAGTATGGCCGGGTTGTGTCGCATCGCGGGTCAGGACTTTGACCCGGTCGGTTTCCCCCATGGCCTTCGCGGTTTCCAGGATCAGGCGGGCCGCTGCCTTGTTGCGTTCGATAAAGCAGACCGAGGCCGCGCCGCGCGATAACGCTTCAAGTCCTAGGGCGCCGGTCCCGGCGAAAATATCCAATACGGATTGCTGCCTGGGCGTGGCGCCGTTCGGACCGGCATAATCGCCATGCGAGAGGATGTTGAACAGAGCTTCCCGTGCCCGGTCAGAGGTCGGGCGGATATCCTGGCCCGCCGGTGCCGTCAAACGCCTACCTTTGTGTTTGCCGGCGACGATCCGCATTTATTTCTTTTTGCGCGGGCGCTTGGCATCACCCTCGACCTCATCCATGCCAAATCGGGCGGCCTGACTGCCCAATTGATCGCGCAGGATGCGGCGGGGTACGGGGGCGATTTCGCCGCGGGCCAGATCGCCCAATTGAAAGGGGCCGTAGGACAGGCGGATCAGGCGGCTGACCTGTAAATTCAGATGTTCCATGACCCGGCGGATTTCCCGGTTCTTGCCCTCTTTCAAGGCCAGACTGAGCCAGGAATTGCCGCGCTGGGTGCTGTCCAGCTTGGCCTCGATCGCGCCATATGAAATGCCCTCGATATGGACGCCGTCAGCCAGGCGGGCCAGGGCCTTCTCATCCACGGAGCCATACACCCGGACCCGGTAACGGCGGCTCCACCCGGTACTTGGCAATTCTAAATGACGGGCCAGGTCGCCATCATTGGTCAACAGCAACAGGCCTTCGGTATTCAAATCCAGACGGCCGACGGAAAGCACGCGGGGCATGTCAGCGGGCAGATTTTGAAACACCGTGGCCCGGCCTTCGGGGTCGCTGTTGGTGGTCAGTAGACCCTTGGGCTTGTGATAGCGCCACAGTTTGGTGGGCTCGGCTGAAGCCAGAGGCTTTTCGTCCACCTCGATTTTGCTTTTCGCGGTCACGACACAGGCGGGGCTTTCCAGCACCTTGCCGTCCACCTTAACCCGGCCGGCGATGATCCAGCGTTCGGCCTCGCGACGGGAGCATAATCCCGCCCGGGCCAAACGTTTGGCGATCCGCTCGCCGGCCTTCGCGGCGACGCCCGCCTCTGCTTTAGGGGTGGCTTCAGGCTTGACCATATTGCGCTTGCTGCTCATGTTGGACAACATGCCCATTGCGAATACAAAATCAACCTTCATGAACCTGGCCCTGGAAGAAGCCCGGGCGGCTGCTGCCCGTGACGAGGTGCCCATCGGCGCCATTATCGTCGATGGCGCGGGTAAAACCCTGGCCCGGGCCGGTAACCGCACCGAAGAACTGGCGGACCCCACGGCCCATGCCGAGATGGAGGTGATCCGGCAGGCCTGCGCGCTTAGGGGCGAACCCAGGCTGCCTGACTGCAGCATCTATGTGACGTTGGAGCCTTGCCCCATGTGCGCCACCGCCATCTCGTTTGCCCGGCTGGGGCGGCTTTATTACGGGGCCGCCGACGCCAAGGGCGGTGGCGTCGAGCATGGCCCGCGGATATTCCATCAAAGCACCTGTCACCACCGCCCGGAACTCTATCCCGGTATCGGTGAAGATCAGGCCGCGGCCTTATTACGGGAGTTCTTTCAGGACCGGCGGTGAAAACAAGCCGCTAACTTAAATCACTCCATTGGCCTGAAATGCCTCGATCTCGTCCGGGCTGTAGCCGGCTTCGGCCAGGATTTCGATGGCATGTTCGCCGGGTGCCGCCGGTGGGCGGTCGATGGAGCCGCCGCCATGCGCGAGGCGAAAGCCGGAGCCGACCAGGTTCAAGGTGCCATAGGGGCTTTCCACCGATTGCAGGACGTCTCTGTGCTGCAATTGCGGATGCTTCACGGCCTCGGCGATATTACGCACTTGGCTGGCGGGCGCCCCGGCTTCGGCCAGCCGCGCCTCCCAGGTGGCGATGTCATCTTTGGCGAAGGCGGTTTCGATGATCTGGCGCAGGGCCGGCTCGTTCTCGGCCCGGCCATGCCAATCCGCGAAACGCGGGTCGTCCAGCAATTCGGGTTGGCCAATGGCCTGCATCAAGGCCTGAAATTGCTTTTCCGTGTTCACCGCCAGGAGCAGATTATCGTCGCCCACCTTGAACAGATTGGCGGTGGGACGGCGGCTGATGGCCTGGTTGCCGTATTGGCCGTGCACGTGTCCGGTGGTGGTATGTTCGCTGATCAGCGGGGAGAGGAAGGTCAGGGTGGCATCCAGCATGGAGACATCAATGCATTGCCCCTGGCCCGTATGGCTGCGCTGAAACAAGGCCGAGGCGATGGCGAAGGCCGAGGTCATGCCGCCGATGGCATCGCAGACGGCAAATCCGGCCCGTGTCGGCCCCGTGCCTTCATGTCCGGTAATGGACATGATGCCTGATACCGCCTGAATACGGCCATCGTAGGAAGGCGTATTGCGTTCTGGACCGTTTTGGCCAAAGCCCGACACCGCGCAATAGATCAGCCGGGGATTGATCGCCGCGAGCGCTTCATAGCCAATGCCAAGGCGGTCCATGACGCCGGGGCGGAAATTTTCCGTTACCACATCCGCCGTTTTGACCAGGCGTTTGACGATTTCGACGGCGGCCGGGTCCTTCATATCCAGGGCGATATTGCGCTTGTTGGCATTGATCGCCAGCCAACCAGGCGCCATGCCCCGGTCGCTCCATTCCTTGGACAGGGGGCCGTTGCGCATTTCCTCGCCGCCCGGCCGTTCCACCTTGATCACGTCGGCGCCCAGCAGGGCCAGTTGGAAGCTGCCGAATGGGCCGGCAAAGACCTGGGTGAAATCAAGCACCCGTATGCCTTCAAACGGCTTAGCGGATTGCCCGGTCGATCCTTCGGTCATGGCATTTCCTACTCAGCTCTCACTCTGCGGCGTCGGGCCGCGCCGCATCGTCCCGGCGTTCCTTGGCAATTCTTTTCACCTCGTCGAATTCAGCCCGGCGGCGGGCGATTTCCTCGGCCGGAATTCGTTCGATATTCTGGAAATCCAGTTTCCATTCGCCATTCCTGTTCCAGCGCTGCGGCGATTGCCGCGTGGTGCGCGGCCCCGTGGCGCTGGCCAGTAAATCCAGCGCCAGGGCCAGGGTTTCTTTCTGGGAATTCAGCTCGTCGGGCTTGCCGGCGGCATTGCCCAGGGGAAAGTCACTGAACAGGAAGCGCGGCACGCCGCACAGTTCAACAATATCCTTGGCACAGCCCATGATTACGGTGGGAATGCCGTTGGCTTCCAGGTAACGCGCTGTCAGACTCACGGTCTGATGGCACACGGGTCAAGCCGCGACGAGGATCGCCGCTTCGGCGCCATCTTCGCGTAGACGGGCCAGGACGTCGGGGCAATCCTGTTCCAGGGTGGCCTGTTGGCTGCGGTTGGTCGGGGTGCCATGAAAGCGCGGTGCCAGCGCCCCGATCCGGCCTTCCTGGGCGGCGATTTTTAACTGTGCCAAGGGGAAATAGCTGTTGAGGTCGGCGGCGGTGGTATATTTCCGATCATAGCCGAGATGGGAAATCCGCAGATCTGGTGCGCTGTCCACCAGGTCGGAATAGACCCGATAGAACTTGGCCGAAGCATTGTATGCGGCACCCGGACCTTGATCGCCCTTGTCGGGCTGATAGGGGGCCGCGGTGACGACCAGGCCGACCTTGGTTTCGCCAAGGGGTTTTGCCAGCGGCGTGAATGGCACCTCGTTATATTGCGCCCAACGGTAGGGGTTGCCATAGCCAAGTGCGAGATAATAATCCCGCAACCGTTGCATGTAGGGCACCGGCCTATCATGTTCGGCGGCGAAACCCAGGTCGCCGTTGTCTATCCCACGTTCATTCATCAGAAACACCTTTCGTGAAATTTTCGTGCTGCGTCAATGTAGCACATTTCGCAGGATAAACTGATGGGAGACTCAGGGCGCGAGTGGCGTTACATTGACCCGGAACAAGAAACCAAACGATGAAGGCCGGGCGCATAGGCGCCCGCAAGGAAGGATAGGTAAGAGATGATCCCAGATTTTTCTGATCGCTCGAAAGATTTGCAGGAGCGGCTGCTGAAATTCATGGACGACGTGGTGTACCCGAACGAGGACACCTACAAGGAACAACTCGATAGCAGCGCCGAACGGTGGAGCGTGCCGCCGGTGCTGGAGGAGATGAAAATCAAGGCGCGGGAAGTCGGGCTGTGGAACCTGTTCCTGCCGGAAAGCGATGCGGTTGAGCCTATGAGCAACCTTGATTATTCGCCTCTGTGCGAGATCATGGGCCGCTCTCCCATTGCCGCAGAAGCCACCAATTGCTCGGCGCCTGACACCGGCAACATGGAAGTGTTCACCCGTTATGGCACCGACGAGCACAAGGAACGCTGGTTGAAACCGCTGTTGGAAGGCAAGATTCGTTCGGCCTTTGCCATGACGGAGCCTGCCGTAGCTTCGTCCGACGCCACCAATATCGAGACCTCCATTGTGCGTGAAGGCAATGAATTCGTCATCAATGGCCGCAAGTGGTGGACCTCCGGTATCGGTGATCCCCGTTGCGAGGTCTTGATCCTGATGGGTAAGACGGACCCTGATAATCCCGACCGTTACCGCCAGCAATCGATGATTGTGGTGCCCCGCGACAGCGCCGGCATCACGGTGGAAAAAATGCTGCACGTGTTCGGTTATGACGATGCCCCGCATGGTCATGGCCAGGTTCTGTTCGAGAACGTACGGGTGCCGGCCGACGCGATCCTGCTGGGCGAGGGCCGGGGCTTTGAGATAGCCCAGGGGCGGCTTGGCCCTGGACGGATCCATCACTGCATGCGCCAGATTGGTGTTGCTGAACGGGCCCTTGAAAGCATGTGCAAGCGGGCTAAATCCCGTTTCGCCTTTGGCAAGCTGGTTTCCGAGCAGTCGGTCACCACCGAACGGATTGCCGAGGCGCGCATCGCCATCGATTCCAACCGTTTGCTGGTGCTGTTCGCGGCCCACAAAATGGACACGGTCGGCAACAAGGAAGCCCGCAAGGAAATCGCCATGATCAAGGTGTCGGTGCCGAACATGACCTGCCGTGTCGTTGATATGGCGATGCAGGTACATGGCGGCGGCGGTGTCAGCCAGGTCTTCAATCTGGCCCATGCCTATGCCCATTCCCGCACCCTGCGCTTTGCCGACGGACCCGATGAAGTGCATCGCGCGCAAATCGGACGGCTGGAATTGCGCCGCTGGAACTGAGTAAGCGTGACGACTAAAGTAGGGGCGGGGCCGGTAATTGCTGGCTCCGCCCTTCTTTGTTTTATGTGGGATGAATAGACAACATGGCAATCGATGATTGGTTCTCGGCCAGCTATGGCGCGGCGCGGGCGAAATTTCTGGCGGCGGCCAAGAAGGCGGGCGCCACTCTGCAAAGCTATCCCCATCCCCTGAAAGGCCCTGATGGCGGCGATTTGGCAATGGATTTGGCCTATCTGGGCCCTAAAGATGCCAAACGGGTTCTTATCACCGCGTCGGCCACCCATGGGATTGAAGGTTTTTGCGGTTCCGGCTGTCAGATTGGTTTTCTGGAGTCCGATCTGCACGCTGAATTGCCCGGCGATATGGCGGTGATGCACGTGCATGCCCACAATCCGCATGGCTTTGCCCACCAGCGCCGGGTGACCGAAGACAATGTTGATTTGAACCGTAATTTTGTCGATTTTGCCAACCCTCTGCCCGACAACCCGGCCTATGACGAGGTTCACCCCTGGCTGATGCCCGCCGATTGGGACGGCCCGGCCCGGCAGGCAGCCGACGCCGCGATCGCGGACTATATCGCCCGGAATGGTATGTTTGCCTTTCAGGCAGCGGTAAGCGGCGGCCAGTATCGCCATCCCGACGGCCTGTTCTACGGCGGTCAGGCCCCAACCTGGTCACGGCAAACCATAGAGGCCGTGGCCAGGGAATATCTGGGCGGACGCAGTCATGTGGCGTTGATTGATTTTCATACCGGCCTGGGACCCAGGGGGCATGGCGAATTGATTTCGGTTGATCTGCCGGGCGGGGCCGAACATCTGCGTGCCGTTGCCTGGTTTGGCGATGAGGTGCGTATTCCTGGTTCCGGTGATAGCGTTTCGGCCAAGGTCAACGGCACCATGGAGGCCGGCTATCACGCCCAGTTGAAGGATACGGAAAGCACCACCATAGCCATCGAATATGGCACCTTGCCGTCCGACCAGGTGTTGGGCGCCTTGCGTGCGGACAATTGGCTGTATCTGCATGGCGACGTGGCCTCGGAAATGGGTCAGACGATCAAGCGGGAGGTCCGCGCCGCATTCTATGGCGAGGATCACGAATGGTACGTAAATGTCTGGGATCGGGGCCTGGATATAGCACGCAAGTCCGTGCGGGGCCTGGCTGACAGTTGACCGCCACCGAGGTGAATGCGTCTTATTTTCGCCCGGACTATGCCGCCTGCCGGGACTATTTCCTGACTTTGGCCAAGGCTTCGGGCGGAGAATTGCTGCGGGCTGATAATCCCGCGCCCGGACCGGACGGCATTGCGTTGAGCACCGAGTTCCTGCGCCTGGGCCGACGGGATGCCGAACGCGCCCTGATCTTGGTATCGGGCACCCATGGGGCCGAGGGCTTTGCCGGCTCCGCCATTCAATGCGCCTGGCTCGAAGCTGCCGGGGAAGCTACTGGGGCAGCGTCTTTGCCGGATAATATGGCCGTGCTGCTGGTGCATGGCCTGAATTCATTCGGCTTTGCCCACGGGCGGCGGGTCAATGAAAACAATGTGGATTTGAACCGGAATTTCATCGATCACGAAGCCGAACATCCGCACAATGAGGGCTATGCCCAAATAGGCGAGGCCATGGCGGCGACGGCCCTGGATGGTCCTGTGCGGGTGCGGGCCGATGCCGCGTTGGAACGCCTCCGGGCGGAGATGGGTCAATTGAACGTCATGCGCGCCATCGGCGGGCAATATGATGCGTCCGAGGGGATGTTTTACGGCGGCCGGGTGCCGGTCTGGTCCAACCGGGCCCTGCGGGAATTTTTGCCCGAATTTTTGCCGCATGTGAAACTGGCGGCTTATGTGGATATCCATACCGGACTGGGGCCATCGGGCTATGGCAGCCCCATGTGCTATCACCACAAAGGCACCGAAGCCTATGATCTGGCGCGGTCCTGGTGGGGCAAGGATATGACCGCCGCCGCATCCAAGATCAATCACGGCAAGTCCGGCCATGGCGCCATGGAGGCATTGGCCCCAGCCCAGGTCGTTTGCCTGACCCTGGAATTTGGCACGCTGCCGTTCGCCGAAGTATTGGCCGCCCTGCGCGATGAGCATGCCCTGTGGTGGCACGGCAAGGAACGGGATGGCAGCGCTATTAGAAAGGCGTTCAAGGCCGCCTTTTACCGCGACGACCCGGAATGGCAAGGCAAGGTGGTCGAACGCGGCCTGCAAATCGCGGCGGATACCATTGCGGGTTTGCGAGATCTTTAGAATCCAATTAATTTTCACAAATTTATATAAAAAATACCGCTTAAACAAAAGGTTGATGAGAAAAGTTAATCTAGAAGATTAACTGTTACTGCCCGGAGAGATAGTGATCCCTTGCATTAATTCACGGATTGGCCCAGTCTTTTCAGGTTGAAAAAATGAAATGTATACAATTGGGGTAATCTTAATGTCTCGTGCTGTTCGGATTGGAATTCTGACTATCTTGGCCGTTACCCTGGGGGCATGCCAAACGACGCTGAAAACTATAGATAATTTTGTTCCACCCGCGGGCCCGGTCAAAATTTTGCTGATGCCTCCAGATGTTCAGCTTTCGGAAATGCAAGCGTCGGGATTGCAAGAACCGCGGGCCGACTGGACAGAGATGGCCAAGGCCAATCTCAAGGCTGCTCTGGCCCGCCGGCTAGAAGAACGAAAATCGTTACTTGTGGATTATCTCCCGCCTGGAAATTTATCCGAAGAACGAGTGCACAACCGCCTGATTAATCTGCACAACGCGGTGGGAAATGCGGTTAGAATCCATAAGCTTTTACAGCCATATCAGTTGCCTACCAAAGAGGGGCGGTTTGATTGGTCGCTTGGGCCCAATGCTGCGCGGCTACGCGAGGCCTATGGCGCGGATTATGCTTTGTTCTTTTTTGTTCGGGATAGCTATGCCAGTGCCGGAAGAGCAGCCATGGTCGTGGCGCTTGCTATTTTTGGTGTCGGTGTACCGGGTGGCCGGCAAGATGGCTATGTATCGCTGGTGGACTTGCGGTCAGGGGAAATCGTCTGGTTTAACGTGGTGTTGGGCCAAGGCGGCGATCTCCGGGAGAGTGGTCAGACGCAAGAGTCCGTGAAGGATCTTTTGGCCGATATGCCCATCTGATGCCGGGTCCTCGGACGTGGCGCGGTGTCGTTTGCATCCTGGTGGTGGCGCTGTTCATGAACGCAATGCCAACGGCATATGCCGAGGAAGGTGACGGCAGCAGTTGGGATACGAATTCGTTCGATGACCAACGAGATGCGGACTCGCCGTCCTTCTATGCGCCGCTTTCAGATTTGACACCAGGGTATCGTCCGGACAAGAAAACCGACGAAGCGGGTCTATGGATGGTCATGGACCAGGTAGAGGCGAAACTGCGGCGCTCGGCCAGTGTGGTCGCGGACCAAGCCTTGCGCGATTATTTGCAAACCATTGTTTGTCGCCTGACGCCCGAATATTGTCCCTTTATTCGACTCTATCCGGTGCGTACGGCTCATTTCAATGCCACCATGGCGCCCAACGGCACCATGCAGGTGTGGACGGGTTTGTTGCTGCGTTGCCAAAATGAAGCTCAATTGGCCTACATTCTAGGCCACGAAATTTCGCACTACATCCGACGCCATTCGCTACAACGTTGGCGGTACATCCGCGGTACCGGCAATGTCATGGCGGTGCTGCAATTGGTCACGGCCGGGGCCGGAGTCGGCTTGGTTGGTGATATCGCCGGTCTGGTCGCACTTTCAACGATTTTTTCCTACAGCCGCTCGCATGAACGCGAGGCAGACAAGGCAGGCTTGGCGTTGATGGCGGCGGCCGGCTATGACCCCCACGAGGCAGCCAAGGCCTGGCAGGGTCTGCTTGAAGAACGCGAAACCGAGGAAGGCAAGGAAAAAACGGCATTTTTCGCCACTCATCCGCCGATGGAGGAGCGGATCGATAATCTTAACAGACAGGCGAAATCGTTGGCGGAAAAGGGCGTATTGGAACTGGGCGGCGATCGATACGGCAAGGCGGTCGATCGCTTCCGTTCAATCTGGCTGCAAGACGAAGTCCGGCGCGGCCAAACCAAACAAAGCACGGTCCTGCTTCAGCGCCTGGCCAAGGGCAATGCGCAAGATGGGCTTTTGCTTTTCTATCAAGGCGAATTGCTGCGTCGAATTGGCCAACGGGAAGATACCTTGAAGGCGACTGATTTCTATCGACGGGCCATCAATGCGGGCAATGCGCCGCCGGAGGTATACCGTGCGCTTGGGTTTGCTTCTTGGGATCTAAACGAGATCGATCGGGCCATTGCAAATTTCCGTGCCTACCTCGCCGCTAAACCCGCGGCGGATGATAGGGAGATGATTCTTAGTTACTTGGAGGAGTTAAAGCCATGATGAAGAAATTGGCCATAATATGTGTTTGTGGCCTATTGCTGACGGCGTGTGTGCAAACCACGTTGATCAAGGCAGGTAAGCAGCGGGTCGACGATATTTACACTGTCTCGCCGGCAACGGAATGGAACCAAATTAACGGCCTTCCGACAAATACATGGACCCAAGATGGTTTGGGGCTTCAGGAGTTGTCGTTTTTCGGATTGATTGGCGATGGCGACAGTCTCTTTCCATTGCCAGCTGGCAACAGCAAAAAAATGCCGAATTTTCGCGCTGACATGCGGGCCGACGATGTAATGGAACTGCTCGCGTCTAGCCTAGGAGTGGTGGGCGTACAATCCATTGAAACGAAGGGGTTGCGCCCGTTCACGTTTTCGGGAAAAAGGGGATTTCAGTTTAATTTCAACTATGTCACGTCGCGCGGCGCGGAGCTCCGGGGTGAAGCTTTTGGCGCCGTGATCGCTGACAAGCTGCATTTGATTACCTATGTGGGGCATCCGGAATATTATTACGACAAGTCCCGCCAGGAAGTTGTCCAGATGATACGTACGCTGAAACTGTAACGGAACAACGTCCCGGGCGCAGATCGGCAAATACAACGCTCTGCACTGCTATACCACCCCCCACCCCTGCGCCAAAGTGCCCAAGCGGCATGACATCGAGATGTGGCGTAAACATAAGGGCAGCAAGTAGCGGGCGGGCAGGGGGCGGACGGGACTGCATACCCTACAACCGCATTGGCCCTATTGCCTCCCCTGGGCTAAATTCGGTGCGCCCGGATTATTTTTTCAACTGCTTGGCCAGGGCCTCCGATGTTGTCTCGCCGGCGAAATAGACGAAATCATCATCCCATTGCAGGGGCAGATCGACCAGAATGCCGGGTTCCTGTGCGGTGACGGCAAAATCCAGCGCTGCGCGCAGGATTTTTGTCTGCATGGCGCTATCGCCCGCCCGCCCGAAGGTATTGCCCATGGGGAAATTGACGAACAGGCTGCGCGGCGGTCGCACCAGGGCGGTGATGTCGCGTCCGGTCGAAACGGTGACGGTTGGAATGCCGCTCTCTTCAACAACTCTCGCTACCAGACCCACGGTCTGATGGTCGAGGGGTCAAGCCGGTATGGCGATCAGCAGGTCTACGCCGTCCGCCTTCAGCGCCTCGACAAAGGCGGGGGCGGATTCCCCGATCACCTTGCTACGGTTATAGGTCCGGCCCATGAAGCCGCTCCACAGCCGGTTTGCAACCGCGCCAATCTCGCCGGCTGCCGCCAATTCGGCCAGTCGGTCGACGGGGAAGAGGCAGTTGAGGTCCCGGTCCGCGTCCGCATGATCGTAATAGCTGTCGTGGATCTGGTATTGGTCCAGCGGCGTACCGGGATCGATCGCATCGACCCGGTGATCGTTGCGCGCGTCCGGGTCGAACGGCGGGGCGGCGCAATGGGAAATGCCGCCGCTGACCAGCATGCCGACGGTGCAGTCCGCCAATGGCTTGGTCAGTGGGGTCCATGGCGCGCTGTCATTTTCGCTCCATTTATAGGGCGGAAAACCCATGGCGCCGTATTTATTGTTCAGGGCATCGACATAACGGATCGGTTCCATTCCCGAACGCCTCCTTTGTGTAACTGCGGGTAGGCGAACATCCTACAACCGCGCCAAAGGCGGCGCAAATCCGGCACGTACCGATCCTCCCGAAACTAGCGGAATTTTTCGATTTCTAATGATCCCGAAAACGTCGGCCGCGCGCGCAGTCTTGGCGGTTTCTGTTCGCCTAAAACGCAGGACCAGAATTCCTCCAGCAGCGGGAATGCCCAGGCCAAATAAGCCTCGCTTCTGTAAATCCGAAAAAACGTGGCCTGCACCGGTGTCCACGAAACATAGTCCCACCACACCCGGCCGGTGATCGCCAAAGCACCCTGGATTTGCGGCATATAGTATTCAGGAATGACCGAATGGGGCTGCATTTTATAGTACGGGCATTTGACTTCCAGCCCGCCGTCGCTGCCTATTAATCCATCGGGAGAGCAGCCGAGACAGTCAAAATCGCGGTGAATATGTAATCCGGTTTCGACAACCTGGTGTCCGGTGACGCCCTCGTAAAGTTCAATGGCGGTGGCTTCGTTGGTAACGCCCCATTGGGTCGCTTCGTTGCCCTTGAATTTGGGCGCCAATTTTAGTTGTTCCCGCCACAATTGAGCCCGTGATTTATATTGATTTATGCCCATTGCCGCCGCGAAATTGCTGGCGGTCAGCCGGTTTTCCCGGGCGGCATGCCATTCGCTGCTCCGCTGTTTAAGGTTTTCTGTCATACGGTGTTCGGCACCCTGCTAAAGCCCGCCTACTGGAAATGTGGCAGAACTTTTTCGGTGAACATGACGAATGAGGCATGGCTGAGCGGTGCGATCATCAGGTATTCCAGCGGCAGGGTTTCCTGCATTTCCTGGATATCGTCGATGACTTTCTCGGGCGTGCCGCAAATGGCGATGTCATTCACATAGCGCGCCACCGGGTCGTCTTCTCCCTCCAGCGACTTGTCCAGGGCTTCCACCTGCATGGTTTTTTGCGCGCCGGCGGCGGTACCGCGGATATTCGCCTTTTTGCGCAGATAGCTGCCGAACATGAATTCCGCGCCGCGCCGGCCCACGTCCTCGGCCTCGGCCGCGGTGGCGCCCATGGCCAGGGTCCGCGCCATGGGAATATCCCGTCCGGCCATTGAAAAACCGGCGGCCTCCAGAGATTGCTTGTAGAGAGCGCGTTTCTTGGCGATTTCCGGGTGCGTGGCGTGGGGATCCATCATGATGGAGTGACCGCGTTGGGCAGTCCATTCCAGCGCCTCCAGGGAGGTGGCGGCAAGCCAGACCGGCATCGGGTCCTGTAGCGGCTTTGGCAGCACCTCAACATCCTCGAACTGCCAGAATTCGCCCTGATGGTTAAGTTTGTCGTTTTCCCAAACCTTGAGAACGATTTCCACCGCCTCGCGGAACCGGGCGTAGCTTTCCTTGGGCTCGACACCGAAAATCTTGTGCTCGGTCGGGTCAAAGCCGCGCCCCGCGCCCCAGTTCACCCGGCCGCCCGAGACATGGTCCAACAGGGCCACTTCCTCGGCCAGGCGCAGGGGATGGTAAAACGAGGCCAGCGAGACCGCCGTGCCAATGCGCAATTTCTTGGTACGCGCCGCGATATGGGCGCCCATGACATGCACCGAGGGGCAGACGCTGTAGGTGGAGAAATGATGCTCGGCCAGCCAGACCGCGTCATAGCCGGTCTTGTCCATGACCTCCATGCGGTGAAAGGCCCGGTCATAGACGGTTGCCAGCGGCACCCGCCGGCCCGGCCAACTGAAAAACTGAAGCACGCCGAATTTCATGATGCCACCTCCCACTGAAACAATACAAAACGCAATGTCGATATTTAGGTACTCAGGTCCGGGCGTAACTTTTCAGAATATCGTCGATCACCCGTTCCAGATGCATCACCGTGGAGCAGGTTTTTGCCACATGGCAGAATTGCCGGTAGCGGAGCATTTCACTATCGCCCGTACCCCAAAAGGTTTCCGGTTCGGGGTTGAGCCAGATGACCGCGCGCGAGCGGTCATGCAGGCGGCGCATGATGTCAATGCGCGGATCGGTGAAGTTGGAGCGGCCATCGCCCAGGATGATGACCGTGGTATGGCGGTCCAGGTCCTCCATGAAGTTTTCTTCGTAATCATCCAATGCCTGGCCGTAATCGGTGGAGCGGAAGCCGATCTTGGCCATGATCTCGGGGATCGCGGTTTCCACATCGTTGTTTTCCAGAATATCGCCAACGCTAACCAGCCGGTCGGAAAAGGCGAAAGCCTCCAGTTGCGCGATGACCTCGTTCAGGGAGTAGAGGAAAAGCAGCAGGAACCGCGCGGCGGCGGCGACCGAGCGTGAGACATCGCAGATCACGACGATTTTCGGCCGTTCGATCTTGATATGTTTCCAAAACACTTCAAACGGGATGCCGTCGTGCGGCATGCTGCGGCGTAGCGTGCGGCGCACATCCAACTGGCCCCGCCTGGTATGTTTGCGCCGGCGGCTGTAGCGGGTGGCCAGGCGCTTGGCCATGCGGCGGACGATCTTGTGCATGCGCACGAAATCCCGCTGTTCCAGGTTGGACATGCGGGTTTCCATCAGGAACTCTTCGCGCAGGGCCTCGCCGTTGGAACGGGCGTAAAGTTCGTATTGCCGTTCGACAAATTGCCGGGATTCGTCCAACAGGTAGCGCCGCCCCTGTTCCAGGCGCTGCGCCAGATCGTCGCTGCCGTCCTCGTCGCCCTCGCCCCCACCTTCGCCACTGCGGCGAAGCTGGGCGATCAATTTTTCCAGATCGCGCAGGCCCATGTCATCCAGTATGCGCCGGGCGAAATAGCCCCGTTGGCTGAAATACTGGATCTCGGTCGCGCCAACCCGATTGGCGGATTGTTCCATGGCCGCGGCCATTTCGCTGCCGTCACCGTCCAGCAGCATTTCCGCCAGGGGCACGTTGCCGATTTCCTCGGCAAAGTCCGCGTCACTCTCGGCCCCCTCGGGCGGCTGACGGTTGCCCTCGCCATCATCGGCGGAGAATTCTTCACGGGTGAAAAACATCTCGAAGCAGGTTTCAAAATTGGCCACTTCATCCGGCGTTTTGGCCAAGGCAACGCATAAGGCATCCTTGAACAATTGCCGATCCTGATAACCCACCAGATCCACCGTGCGATGGGCGTCAATGCTTTCCGCCGGCGAGACCCGAATATCGGCGGCGCGCAGGGCCCGGAAGAAGTTCTCAAGAGGTCGCTGCATAGCCTCTATCTCCAGCCTGGCGGGCCTTGCGGGTCAATTCGGCGATCTGCGGCCGTACCGCGTCAATATCTTGTTCGTATTTCAGCAGAACATTCAGGGTATCGCGGATTAAATCCGGGGCCAGATCATCCGCATGCAGCAGCAGCAGGACGCGGGCCCAATCCAGAGTTTCGGAAATGGACGGCAGCTTTTTCAGGTCCTGTTCCCGCAACATCTGGACGAAGGCAACCAGCTTGCGGCGCAGCTTCACGTCAATGTCGGGGACCCGGGCGGCAACGATCTGTTCTTCCAACTTGGCATTGGGCAGCGGGATGAACAAATGTAGACAGCGCCGTTTCAGGGCATCGCCCATTTCACGCATGTTGTTGGAGGTCAGGAAAACGATTGGCGGCACGGTGGACTTGATGGTGCCGATTTCCGGAATGGTGACCTGAAAGGCCGAGAGGATTTCCAGCAGGAATGCCTCGAACTCCTCGTCGGATTTATCAATTTCATCGATCAGCAGAACCGCGCCATGTTCCTGGCGCAAGGCGCTCAGCAAAGGCCGTGGTTCGAGAAACTCCTCGGAGAAAAACAGATCGCCAAAGCCTTGCAGTTTTTGCATGGCCATATCCAGGCTGGGCGTATCACCCAGCACATCGCCCATCTTGTCCTTCAGGATCTGGGTATAGAGCAGTTGCTTGCCGTATTTCCATTCATACAGCGCCTTGGATTCATCCAGGCCTTCGTAGCATTGCATGCGGATCAGGGGCAGACCCAGCCAGGCCGCCGTGGACAGGGCCAATTCGGTCTTGCCAACACCCGCGGAGCCTTCCACAAGGATCGGTTTGGTTAAATTGCCGGCGACAAAGATCGCCGTGGCGATTTGCCGGGAGGTTATATAGCCGACGTCACCGAGGCCGGCGATGATGTCATCCACGTTTTTGATTTTTGCGGCGTTCGGGTTGGTCATTGCTCTCTTTTCACTAACTACGGTTACGGTTAGATCCTAATAGGCGGCCAATAACGCCTGGCCGCGCTTTTGGGCCTGGAGGTCACGGGCGCTGGCCGCGATACCCAGAGACTTTACAAGGTCTCGATTGGCGATGGAAAGCGTGGTCGAGACCTTAATATCCCACGTGTTGATGAATGCCTCAACCTCCCGCTCGACCCATCTGGTGTTTTCCCGTGCGGCGGCGGCCAGGGACGACAGGGTTTCATCGATGTCATCGTGGCCGCTATCCAACAGATCGGCGGCCCGCCAGGCCATGGCGGACAGGCCATCGGGCATCGCCGCCAGACGGCCCAGGCTGGCCGTCATCTCGGCTGGCGCCGCGCCGGGTCCGCTGACCTGTGCCGCAGCCATGCACAGCAGCCGCAGGCGGTGGCGCATGGCGCCCGCGGTCTTGGCCGCGGCCAGGGCGTCCTCCACCCGGCGCATGGGCAGGGAAATCGCGTTGAAGGCATCGCCCAGGGGACCCAGGCGGTTGCTGGCCGGAATACGGCAGTTGGTCAGCTTAATCCCGCAATGGGGCGAGGGGTGCAGGAAATCCACTTTCATGCCGGCGGTAAGCTCCAAACCGGCACTGTCCCGCGGCACGATGAACGAGGTAAAGGCGCGGCGGCCCGCCACTTCGTCGGTAATGGCCAGCACCAGAAACAGATCCGCCAGGGGGCCATTCGTCAAAAAGGTCTTTTCCCCATTCAGGATGACGTCGTCGCCCGCCATTTCAGCGCGGGTGGAAAGCTTTTTAGGATGGGCACCGGCGCCCGGTTCCGAGATTGCCATGCACACCGTATGCTGGCCCGTGGCCAATCCCGGCAGATAGTGCGCCTTCTGCGCCGCCGTGCCCTGGCCCAGAATATGCAGGCGGGCATTCAGGGCATGGGACATCCAGGAAATGGCTACCCCCTGGCAGCCGCCGGCGTCCGCCAAGGTTTCCAGGGTCAGGGCCAGGGCGCGGTAGTCGCCGCCGCGCCCGCCATATTCGGGTGGTATGGCGATTGCCATCAGGCCGGATTGGCCCATGGCTTGCCAAAGATCGGCGGGGAAATCGTCGCGTAGGCCCAGGTCCGGCCGTACCGCGACCTCTGTCCGGGCAAAATTCTCTACCTCCGCCCGCAGGGCGCTATAATCAAACACTGTCATGACGGCGCATCCATACTTCAGCTATACTAATTCTGAATATACCTGGGAGAGAGCAAATGTTCGAGTTTACTGACCGCAGCAAGGATTATTTAGAGCGTGTGCAGGCCTTCATGGACCGCCATGTCTATCCGGCGGAGGCCGTGCATGAAGAACAGATCGCCAATATGGAGGATCGCTGGAAGGGTGTTCCGCCAATTTTGGAGGAATTGAAGGCCAAGGCCAAGGGCGAGGGGCTGTGGAACATGTTCATCGCCGAGGAACGCTTTGGCCCGGGGCTGTCGAACTTTGAATTTGCCCCGATCATGGAAATTCTGGGCCGCTCCTCCATGGCGCCCGAGGTCTTTAACTGCGCCGCGCCGGACGTCGGCAATATGGAGGTGCTGGCGCAGTTCGGCGACGAGGCGCAACAGCAACGCTGGTTGACGCCCTTGCTAGCGGGCGAGATCCGCTCGGTCTTTTGCATGACGGAGCCCAATGTCGCCTCTTCGGACGCGACCAATATCGAGACCCGCATAGAGCGCGATGGCGATGACTACGTAATCAACGGCCGCAAGTGGTGGAGCAGCGGCATCGGCCACCCGCGCTGTGAAATCGCTATTGTCATGGGCAAGAGCGACCCGAACGAGGAACGCCACCGCCAGCAGTCGATGATTTTGGTGCCCGTGCATACGCCGGGTCTGGAAGTGGTTCGCATGCTGCCCGTGTTCGGCTATGACCATGCCCCGCATGGCCATGGCGAAGTCACCTTCACCAACGTACGGGTGCCGGCTTCCAACATGTTGTTGGGCGAGGGGCGGGGCTTTGAAATTGCCCAGGGACGTCTTGGGCCGGGCCGCATCCACCATTGCATGCGCCTGATCGGCAAATCGGAGCGGGCCTTGGAGGCAATGATGCGCCGGGCTAAGTCGCGCGTCGCTTTTGGCCGGCCGTTGGCGGACCGGGATACGGTGCGGGCGGATATCGCCAATTCCCGTTGCGAGATTGATCAGGCCCGTTTGCTGATCCTGCACGCCGCCTGGAAAATGGATAAGGAAGGCAATAAAGCTGCCCGCAAGGAAATCGCCATGATCAAGGTGGTGACGCCTCTCATGGCGCAAAAGGTCATCGACCGGGCCATACAGATCCATGGCGGTGGCGGCGTCTCGAACGATTTCGGCCTGGCCCACGCCTTCTCCGAAGCGCGCTATCTGCGCATTGGCGACGGACCCGACGAAGTGCACAGGGAAGCGATCGCGAAACTGGAATTGCGTTCGCTGAACTAGAGCAGTTTCGAGATTGATTTACCCGCTCGCTGCTTTTCCCGCTGCTCTAATTGCCGAACAGTTTACTGACGGGCAGGGCGTAGGTCAGCATCAGGCTCTCGGCGCCGGGATTCTTGTCGCCGATCGACGCGTTCGAGATGTGCGACAAGGCTAATCCGAGGCGGGAGCGGTCGTCGAAGCGGTAGGCTAGTTCCAGTTGCGAGCGAAATTCGAGTGCATGGCCCAGTTTTTTGCCATCGCCCTTGGCATAGGCGCCCGGTGCGAAGCTGATGGTGGCCACCATGCGCCGGCCAATGAACATATCCACCAGCACGCCGGCATAACCATAGGCCCCGCCGTCGGACGTACCCATCAGGCCCGCAAAGGGCTTGAAAACCCACAGGCGGATATCAGAGCGGTATTCCAGCCGGCCTTCGACCGCCTTTTGGTTTTTACCCAGGTCGAAGACTCCGGCGCTGAAGGCGATAAAGTCGGGTTCATCCGCCCGCGCCGGCTGAACCAGCAAAAGCAAAGCAAAAACACCAAGGCACCCTGTGCGCCACAACCGCATGCTACATTTCCTTCCACATTTTTCTGCAGTTTAAGGGAAGGCCCAGTCCGTGAAAAGCGTGTAGCCTTCCCGGATGCTAAAAACCGTCATGATTATTCGCTTGCTGTTTATCCTATCGCTGCTGTTTCCCATTGCGGCGGCGGCCGGCGTCCTGGTCAAAAGCGGCCAGGGCCGTGTGGTAAGAGTGGTGGATGGCGACACCCTGTTCCTTGACGACGGCGTGCAAGTCCGCCTGGTCGGCATACAGGCGCCCAAATTGCCCCTGGGCCGGCGCAATTTCAAGACCTGGCCCTTAGCCGGCGAGGCCAAGCAGGTGTTGGAGACGCTGACCCTGGGCCGTCAGGTCACGCTTTCCTATGGCGGGCAGCGGTTAGACCGCTATGGCAGGGCGCTGGCCCATCTGTACCGTGACGACGGCCTCTGGATACAGGAACGGCTGTTGCATATGGGCTTGGCGCGGGTCTACAGCTTTCGCGACAACCGGGCCATGGTGCCCGAAATGCTGGCGGCGGAACAGACGGCGCGGGCCGCGAAGTTGGGTATTTGGGGCCATCAGTGGTACCGGATCTGGCAGCAGGAAAATTTGCCCGCCGGCTTCGAGGGCTTTCAATTGATCGAAGGCATTGTCTTGAATTCCGCCCTGGTACGGGGCCGGATTTATCTAAACTTTGGTCAGGACTGGCGCCAGGATTTCACCATAACCGTGCAGCCGCGGGACCGCCGACTGTTCGACCGCGCCGGCTTTGACTACCAGGGGCTGGCCGGCCATCGGGTGCGGGTACGGGGCTGGTTGAAGCATTACAACGGCCCCTCGATCGAGGCCAGCCATCCCGAACAGATCGAGATTTTGGATTAGGCATTTTACTAGTCTACACTGGTTGCGGGATGATGCCTGTTGGGGAGCAAGAATTATGAAAATCGCGGTAATGGGAACGGGCGCCATGGGCGGCTATATCGGGGCACGGTTGGCGGCGGCGGGGGCAGAGGTTGTATTTATCGCCCGTGGCGCGCATCTGGCGGCGATCTGCAGGGACGGCCTGAAGGTGACCAGCCCGCTGGGTGATGTGCACATCAATCCGGCTATGGCGACCGACGACCCAGCCCAGGTCGGTCCGGTCGATCTGGTTTTGCTGGGCGTCAAACTCTATGACGTGGCGGCGGCGACCACTGCCTTGCTGCCCCTTCTGGGCCCCGAAACCGGCATCATTTCGCTGCAGAACGGCGTTGAAGCGCCGACCATGATCGCAGAGATCGCAGGCGCGGTACACGCCATACCCGGCGTCGCGCTCATTAACGGTGAAATCATTGAACCGGGCGTTGTTCAGCACAATGCCATGAATGGCCTGACCGTCGGTGAGATCGACGGCCGCGCCAGCGAGCGGCTGGAGCGCCTGGTTGCGCTGGGCCGCAAGGGTGGCCTTGAGGTTACCCTTAGCCCCGATATCCGGCTGGAGTTGTGGCGCAAGGTGCTATTGTTGACACCCATGGCGGGACTGAGCGCCATGACCCGCGTTCCCATGGCGCGGCTTCGCGAAACGCCAGCGACGTGGCGGTTGGCCGCGCCGGCCATGGCGGAGGTCGTCGCCGTGGCCCAAGCCGAGGGTGTGGGGTTGGCAGAAGCGGATATCGAAAACACGCTAGCCTTCGTTCAGGGCATGGCGCCGACGTGGCAGGCATCGCTGACCGTTGATTTGGAGCGGGGCAAACGGCTGGAACTTGAGTGGCTGCATGGCACCATTTGCCGGCTGGGCGAAAAGCACGGCATTGCTACGCCGTTTCATCGTGTCGTGCTTGGCACCCTGATGCCGCATGCAAATGGCGCTGTTTTGGGGGACGCCTAGGGCGCACTTAGGGGATACTGGCGGCTATTTCGGCGCTGATTTGCCATAGCCGATCTTGCGCGGCGGTATCCAGGCTTTCGGGCGATGATATGACGGCCTGAGATTTTTCATAATATTTCCCGCTGCTGTCCGCCAGTTCGGGCGCGCAGGCCAGGTGCAATGGGGTTTTGGCGCCGGCTTCGGGGGATATGGCCAAAAGGATCTGGCTGAGGCGCACCACCAAGCCGGCGAAACCGGGGTTGTTGTGGCCGAATGCGCTGCGCACAAAACCCGGATGCAGACTGTTGGCGGTGATGGCCGTGCCCTCGAGTTGGCGGGCCAGGGCATAAGTGAACATCACGTTCATCAACTTGGATTGGCAATAGGCGGGCCAGCCGGCATAGGCCAGTTTGCCTTGCAGGTCTTCGAAATTCATGCGGCCCCGGCGATGGGCACCCGAGGCGACGTTGATGATACGGCCCTGTTTCGCCTGGCCCAGGGCGGGCAGCAACAGACTGGTCAAGACGAAATAGGCCATGTGATTAAGGGCAAAGGTATATTCCAATCCCTCGGTGGTGATCTGGCGTTGACGATAGAAACCGCCGGCGTTGTTCAACAAGACGTCGATGTGCCCGTGTTTATGCAGAATGCGGCTGGCCAGGGCGCGGACTTCCTGCAACAGAGACAGATCAGCGACCTCGAAGGAAATCTTGCGGTTGTCCGTGCTGTTCTTTATTGCCGCGGCCGCATCGGCGCATTTTTGTTGGTCCCGGCCCACCAGGATCACCTGGGCGCCGCGCGCCGCCAAAACTTCCGCGCAGACAAAACCGATACCACCGCTGGCGCCCGTGACCAGAACCACAGAGTCTTGCATGTTCCGTCCGCCTCGTTGCCGTTGGACCGAGCCTTCATTCAATCATGGTTTTGCAGGAAAGAGCAATGTCGACGGGAACCCCTATTCCTTCCACAACCGAATACGCTTCATTGATCCTGCTGGCCCGAAATAGCGAAACCACCGCTGACAAGGCGGCGGTTTCGCTATATTGGTGGACTTGTTTAGGGTGCAGGCGGGAGGAAACATCATGGACTATCAAACCATTCTATTCGAACAACGTGGCGCCGTGGGTCTGATGACCCTGAACCGGCCGGAAAAGATGAATGCCTGGACCTATGACATGCGCGACGAGTTGCTGCATGCCATGGACCGGGTGAATAACGACCCGGCCATGGGCGCCATGGTGATAACCGGGGCAGGACGCGGCTTTTGCGCCGGCGCTGATATTGGCGCCATGTTCAAGAAACAACTGGATGATGCCGGAGCCGACGACAGCGCGCCCAAGCGCCCCTCTACCGCGGCCAATTGGGTCAAGGCGGTGCGCGCGGCAAAGCCAATGGTGGCCGCCGTCAATGGCGCCGCTGTTGGTGTCGGGCTAACGCAAATTTTGCCCTGCGATTTCATCATGGCGTCGGAAAAGGCAAAATTCTGCTGCGCTTTTGTAAAAATGGGCGTGGTGACGGAGCTGGCCTCCTCCCACTACCTGGTGCAGCGCATGGGCTGGGGCAATGCCAGCGAGGCCGCCTTGACGGCCCGCATGATCCCAGGCGAGGAAGCCGTACAACTGGGCCTGGCCGATCGTCTGGTGCCGCATGACAATCTGGTGGACGCGGCGGTGGCCCTGGCCAACCTGATGGCGCAAAACCCCAGCCGGCAACTACGCATGGTCAAGGAACTGCTAAGCCAGAATGGCAGTGAAAGCGATCTGGACAAAGTCTTGGAGCGGGAGACCGTGGCCCTTGAACTGGCCTATAAATCACCGGAACATGCCGAGGCGGTAAACGCCTTTCTGGAAAAACGCCCACCCAATTTTCGTAACCTACCGGAGTAGATTGATGAGCAAGTTGATAATTCATGGCGCCTTTAACACCCGCACCTCGCGGGTGACCTGGATGGCGTTGGAGCTGGGATTGGATTTCGAGCACAACCCCATTCACTACAGCGACGGCCGTACCCGGACGCCGGAGTTTCTGGCCATCAATCCCAATGGGACCCTGCCGGCGATCCAGGATGGCGATCTTTGCCTATGGGAATCCCTGGCCATCAACCTGTATCTGGCCAACAAGCACGGCGGCGATCTGGCGCCCCGGGACGCGGCCGAAATGGGCCTGGCCATGCAGTGGAGTTTCTGGGCCACGACCGAGGTAGAAGAGGCGGCGCTGGATGCCTTGAAACACCGTCTGCTGTTGCCGGAAGCTGACCGGGACCAGGCCGTGCTCGCGGCGGCGGAAGCCAAATTGGCCAAGCCGTTGTCGGTGCTGGACGGCGTCCTGGCGGATCGGGACTATCTGTTCGGCGGGCGCTTCACTGTGGCCGATTTGAACGTCGCCGCCGTGGTGGGCTGGGCCAAATTCGCCAAACTGGACCTGTCCGCCTGGCCCAACTTGACCGCGTGGCTGGACCGTTGCCTGGGCAGGCCCGCTTTCAAACAGGCCCGTGGCGGTTAGGACTGCCTTTGACATGGCAACGGTCGGCCCGGACCATGATGGTCCGGGCTGGCGATAGGCCGTGCAGGAATGCGACCGTGTAAAATTGGAATAGGGGATGTTAGCGATGATTGATTTTTCTTTACCGGAAGATCTGGTGGCCCTGCGCGATGGGGTAACGCGGTTTATCCGCGATGAAGTAATGCCGTATGAAAATGATCCCCGGCAGGAATTTCATGGTCCGACCGACGATTTGCGCCGGGAATTGGTGGCCAAGGCGAAAAAGGCCGGACTGCTATCGCCGCATGGACCGGTGGAATGGGGTGGCCTGGGCTTGAACCATGTGGGCATGGCCGTGGTGTTCGAGGCGGCAGGTTATTCCACCCTTGGCCCCCTGGCCCTGAACATTCAGGCGCCCGACGAAGGCAACACCAATCTGCTGCACAACGTGGCCAGCCAGGAACAAAAAGAACGCTGGCTGGCTCCTTTGGTGGCGGGCGAGGTGCGCTCGGTCTTTGCCATGACGGAGCCTGACGGCGGTGCCGGCTCCGACCCCTCGTTGTTGCGGACCGCGGCGCGCCAGGTGGGTGATGATTACATCGTCAATGGCCGCAAGTGGATGATCACCGGCATGCACGGCGCCTCGTTTCAAATCCTCATGGCGCGTACCTTTGACGAACAGGGTAACGATCTGGGCGCCACCATGTTCATGCTGGACAATGACACGCCGGGTATAGAAATCGTCCGGGTACTGGATACCATCGACAGCAATTCACCCGGCGGCCATGCCGAGGTTTCCTATACGGATGTCCGTGTGCCAGCCAGCCAGATCCTGGGTGAGGCGGGCAAGGGCTTCCGTTATGCCCAGGTGCGCCTGACACCGGCCCGCATGACCCATTGCATGCGTTGGCTGGGCGCGGCGGTGCGCTGTCACGATATCGCCACCGACTATGCCAAAACGCGCCAGGCCTTTGGCAAGCCCCTCGGGGAACACGAAGGTGTCGGTTTCATGCTGGCGGAGAACCAAAGTGATCTGCACTTTTGCCGCCTGGCCATCTGGCAGGCCTGCTGGCTGTTGGATCAGGGGGAACAGGCGCGGGACGAAACCTCCATGTGCAAGGTGCGTTGTTCCGAGGCCTTCTCGGCGGTGGTGGATCGCTCGCTGCAAATTCTGGGCGGCAAGGGTATTACCGGCGATACGGTGGTCGAACGTATCTACCGCGACATCCGCGCCTTCCGCATTTACGACGGTCCCTCGGAAGTGCACCGCTGGGCCCTGGCTCGGAACATCATGAAACGGAATTAGATTATGCTTGAAGGAAGCATATTCCAAGGCTGGGGAAAATTGGCTACTGTCTGAGGGATGTCTGCAAGCGCCCTTATCATCATCGACATGCAGGTTGGTTCTTTCACCGCCGCCACGCCGCGCCATGACGCCGATGGCCTGGTTGCGCGGTTGAATGCCTTGGCCGGGCGGGTGCGGGAAAACTCCGGGATCGTGATCTTTGTGCGCCATGATGGCCCAGCGGGGGACCCCCATTACCCCGGTCTGCCGGGTTGGCATATCCTGCCGGCGTTGGAGATCCTGCCCGCTGATACGATCATGGCAAAAACCGCCTGCGATTCTTTTCTGGGAACCGAGCTGGAAGACATCCTCACCGCCCGCGAAATTGACGAGTTGATCATTACCGGTTGCGCCACGGACTATTGCGTCGACACCACGGTGCGCAGCGCCCTGGCCAGGGGCTATGGGACCATCGCGCCCAGCGATGGCCATACCACCGCCGACCGGCCGCATCTGAATGCGGCACAGATCATTGCCCATCACAACGCCATCTGGGCCGATTTTATCGCGCCAGGTGGCAGCGCACGGGTTTGTCCCTGCGCGGATGTGGCGCGATAGCGGTGATCGTCATGTACATAGCGAGTATTGGGGGGAGTGTCGGGTGATGGAGTGGTACAAGAAACGGCGGTTTGGCGATCTGGCGGACGACATTGCCGCGCGTCTCGGGGATCGCGAAGGGTTGGTCTTTCAGGATGCGCGCTATACCTTTGCCCAGGTGGCGAAGGAGATCGACCGCGCCGCCAAGGGCCTGATGGCCCAAGGCATCGGGCCGGGCGATCATGTAGCCCTGTGGCTGAACAACAGCGCCGACTGGATCTTCATCAGTTTTGCCCTGGCTAAAATCGGCGCGGTGCAGGTGCCCATCAACACGCGCTTTCGCACCGCCGATCTGGAATATGTGGTGCGCCAGTCCGACAGCACCATCTTGATCACCCACGACCAATCCGGCCCTATCGATTACCTTGATATGGTGCGCCAGGTCATCGCCTTGCCCCAGCCCGGCAATGAAATTAGCGATGCAAATTTCCCCGAGATGCGTCAGGTGATTATCCTGGGCCGGGACGATTATCCAGGCACGCTATCCTGGACCGAGGCGAAACGTGGCGGCGAGGCCGTCAGCGACGGCGATTTGGCGAAACGTGCGGCAGCGGTCAGCCCGGATGATCCGGTCTTCATCATGTACACCTCCGGCACCACCGGTTTTCCCAAGGGCGCGGTGCATAGCCACTGCCTGATCCGCAACCTCGAGGAACGCGGCTATCGCATGGCCTTCACGGTGAATGATGTGATCTTGAACTATCTGCCCCTGTTCCATGCTTTTGGCTTTTCCGAAGGCGCATTGATGTCTCTGGTGACCGGGGCCAAGCAGATCATCACGGAAACTTTCGATCCCGATGAATGTCTTGATCTGATCGTCCAGGAAGGCGTCAGTGTGATGCATGGTTTCGAGGCCCATATGAAAGGCCTGACGGAGGCGCAGGAAGCCAGACCGCGGGACCTTTCCACGCTGCGCACGGGGATCTTCGCCGCCGGCATGCACAGCGCAACACCGGTGACCCGCCGGGCGGCAAAGGTGCTGGCGCCGCTTTGCAATCTGTCCGGCTTTGGCATGACGGAGACATGGCTGGGCGTCACCCTTTGTGCCCTGGACGATGATGAGACCCGCCGTTGTGAGAGCTCGGGCTATCCCGGCCTGGGTTATGAGACCCGCGTGGTCGATACCGAGACCGGTGTGGATCAACCGCCCGGCGTGCCGGGGGAGCTATTGGTGCGCGGCTTTAGCCTGATGCGGGGCTATTACAAGAAGCCGGAAGAAACGGCGGCGGCGATAGACGCGGACGGCTGGTTCCATACCGGCGATACGGCGGAATGGCTGGAAGACGGCTACCTGCGTTTTTTGGGCCGCTACAAGGATATGCTCAAGGTCGGCGGCGAGAACGTCGACCCGATGGAAACCGAGGGTCTGCTGCTGGCGCATCCGGCGGTGTTTCAGATTGCCATCGTCGGCTTTCCCGACGAAAAATTGTCGGAGGTGCCCGTGGCCTTTCTACAACGCACGCCCGGCTCTGAAATCACGGCCGAGGCGGTGATTGATCATTGCCGGGGCAAGGTGGCCAGCTTCAAGATCCCCCGCCACGTGGTCTTCGTCGACGGCTTCCCCATGACCGCGTCGGGCAAGATCCGCAAGGTCGATCTGCGTGCCGAGGCGGTGCGCCTGTTGACGAACTAGGCTTTAGACTGGGATAATTTCGACGGATAAGATCGCCGGCCCGGTCCGGCATGACCTGATGGATAGATTTTTGGGGGAAATTATGTAATGGCGAAGACACCCATATCGGCGGATTCACATATTACCGAGCCGCGGAATTGCTATATCGATTATATCGATCCCAGCTTTCGTGATCGCGCGCCGCACGTGGCCCATAGCGAAAAATATGGCGATGTCTATGTCATCGACGGCATGGAAAAAACCATTCCCATCGGCCTGGTTGCCGCCGCCGGCCGGGACCCAAAGGATTTACGTTGGAGCGGCGGCAAATACGATGAGATGCACCGCAGCGGCTGGGACCCGGCCTACCGGTTGGCGGATCAGGACCGCGACGGCGTTGGCGCGGAATTGATCTATCCCTCCGTCGGCATGGTGCTGTGCAATCACCCCGACTTTGATTACAAGCGCGCCTGTTTCGCCGCCTATAACCGCTGGCTGCAGGGCTATTGCGCCACCGCCCCTGATCGCCTGTACGGCATGGCTCAGATCACCATGGCCTCGGTCGAAGAAGGCATCGAGGAGTTACGCACCATCAAGGAGATGGGCTTCAAAGGCGTGATGATGCCCGGCAATCCCAAGCATCAGGACTATGACCATGTGGATTATGATCCATTTTATGAAGCGGCCGTGGATCTGAAAATTCCCCTGTCATTTCATATTCTGACCTCCAGCTCGGATGACATTGGCGCCCTCCGCGGGCCACGGATCAATGGTTTTTGCAGCATCATTCGGGGCTGTCAGGATATCATCGGCATGTTTATCTTTGGCGGTGTCTTCCAACGGCATCCGGAACTGAAACTGGTCTGTGTCGAAGCCGATGCCGGTTGGGCACCCCATTACATGTACCGCATGGATCACGCCTACAAACGGCACCGTTATTGGATGAAATGCGCCGAACTGGCGCGGCTTCCCAGCGAGTATTTCATGGAAAATGTTTACATGACCTTCCAGGATGACTGGACGGCTTTTCAATTCCGCGATGCCTGCAACATCCGCCGCCTGATGTGGGCCAACGATTTCCCCCATTCCGACGCCACCTGGCCGTGGAGCCAGGAAATGCTGGCCGAGCACACGGCGGATATGACGCAGCAGGAACGTGATTGGGTTCTGCATGACAACGTGGCGGAGCTGTATGGCCTGACGGCCGTTTAAAGGCAAAAGGGATTGAGCCAGGAAACTGGCGGGGAAGGGGACGCATGTACGATCTGAAAATCACCAATGGCAGTCTTATCGACGGGACCGGCGCGCCGGCCGTGCTGGGCGACCTGGGCATCAAGGACGGCAAGGTGGTGGCCATGGGCGAGGCTCCGGATACCGCGACCAGAGAGATTAATGCGGATGGCCAGGTGGTCTGTCCCGGGTTTGTCGATATCCATACCCATTATGATGCCCAGGTGCTGTGGGACCGCAACCTGACCATTTCGCCCTGGCATGGCGTAACCACGGCGGTAATTGGCAATTGTGGCTTTGGCGTTGCACCGACCAGGGCGGCGCATCGGGAAATGATCGTGCGTACCTTGGAAAAAGTGGAGGGTATGAGCGCCGATGCCCTGAATGCCGGTTTGGGCAAGGACTGGCCGTTTGAAACTTTCCCCGAATATCTCGATACCATCGAAGCCGTCGGGCCATCCATCAACGTCGGCGTCTTACTGGGACATACGCCGTTGCGGCTGTATGCCATGGGCGAGGCGGCGACGGAGCGGGCCGCGACACAGGACGAATTGGCTGATATGTGCGGTCTGTTGGCCAACGGCATGAAGGCGGGCGCCCTGGGCTTCGCGACCTCAAAGGCGTCCACTCATGTGGGATATGAAGGCCGGCCCGTGCCCAGCCGGGCGGCTGGGATGGAGGAAATTCACGCCCTGTGTGATGTGTTGGGGCGGCTGGATCAGGGCATCATTCAGGCCACGGTCGGGCGCGAATTGTTTCTCGACGAGTTCGAACAGATTGCCGAACGCACCGGGCGGCCGATTACCTGGACCGCCCTTTTGGCCGGTTTGTCGTTGGGCAAGGGCGGGCACGAGGAACAGCTCGAGATTTCCGAGCGCCTGGCGGCCAAAGGTTTGAAAATCAGCCCGCAAGTGACGCCGCGGCCGTTGAATTTCGAATACCAGTTCAGCGCACCGTTTGTTTTCGAGCCGATTTCATTGTTCAAACCGGTATCGATGGCGGATTTTGATGGCAAATGCCGTATTTATAAGGATCCGGAGTTCCGTGCGGCATTCAAGGCGCGCATGAAAACAATTCGCCCCTCGTTTCAAAGCTCGTTTGCCATGACGGTGATTTCCCAATGCGACCAGGAGCCCGCCCTGGCGGAGCGTCTGCTGTGCGATGTTGCCGCTGAACGCAACATGGACCCCGTCGATCTGGCCCTGGATCTGGCTTTGGCCAGCAATCTGGAAGCGCGCTTTCGGATGCCCGTGGCGAACCATAACGAGGACGAGGTGGAGCCGTTGTTGAAGAGCGATTGCACGGTGCTGGGATTATCGGATGCCGGCGCCCATGCCAGCCAGTTGTGCGACGCCTGTCAGCCCACCTTTTTCCTGGGCCGCTGGGTGCGGGAGAAAAAGGTATTCAGCCTGGAGGAAGCGATCCGTATGTTGACCTCGCGCACGGCGGAAGTCATGGGGATCACGGACCGGGGGCAACTGGGCCTGGGACGCCCGGCGGATGTGGTAATCTTCGATCCGGCCACGGTAGGCGACCAGCCCTTGCAGCGGGTATACGATCTGCCCGCCGGCGCGGACCGCTTGATCAGTGAGGCGACCGGCATTGCCAACGTGATCGTCAACGGGGTGGTCATCCGGGAACAGAACGCCGATCTGATTGCCAATGACGCACCATTGCCGGGCCGGCTTTTACGCAATGGGGCGGCGGTTTAGGACGTTCTATTGAACCAATCACTTAAGTCGCGAAGCCGACGCCAATCAATTGAAAATTGCTCGTGAGCGCATTCGAAGAAAATGCGCTCAGACTCTTAAAGATAGAGCAATTGAACCAATCACTTAAAGTCGCGAAAGCGACTCTAATTAATTGAAAATTGCTCTACCCCGCGGCCAACCAGCCCAGAATCCAGTCGGGGATGAAGCCGGCCAGGGATGAACCGTGCAGGCCGTCGTAGATCACCCGTTTCAGACCACGTTCCCGCTCGGTATCGATGCTGATCGTTACCGTCATGCCGGCTCGTAGGGACCTGCGTCCCTCCACATCCGTGATGAGCAATCTAAGCGGGATGCGTTGTACCACCTTGACCCAGTTGCCGGATGCATTCTGCGGCGGCAACAGGGCGAATTCGGCCCCCGTGGCCGGCGAGATACTTTCAACAAGTGCGTTATAGTGTTGATCGGGATAGGCATCGGCGACCACTGTCGCCTTCTGTCCCAACACCACATGGGTCAGCTGGGTTTCCTTTAGATTGGCTTCGATCCAGAGGGCGCCGCTTTCCACCATGGCGAATACCGGCGTGCCGGCACGGACATATTCCCCCAGGCGCAATTTGACGTTCGAGGCGATGCCGTCCGCCGGCGCCCTGATAACAGTTCGTTCCAAATCCAACTGGGCCACGCCGTAGTCGGCCAATAGCTTGTGATACTCCGGATCCTGTTCCGCCGTTCTTTTTGGATCGCCGCCTAATTCCGCCAGCAACGTTCGATTGTTTTCCTGCCGGGTCTTTAGTTGCCGCCGAGCCATTTCAAGTTCATGCCCGGCCTCGTCCTGTTTGGCCGTGGTGCCGACGCCGCGCTTGGTCAACTCCACCGCGCGATTATATTCCTGGTCCATATAGCGGAGGGCTTCGCGGCTCTCTTCCACGGCCTGCAGACCGGCGCGGTAGGCCATGCGCTTGGCCTCGATTTCCAGGCGGATGGTATCGAATTGCGCCAACTTCGCATCAACTTCCAACTGAAACGAATGGGGGTCGATGCGAAACAGGACCTCGCCCTTCTTGATGGCCTGATTGTCACGGGCATTGATCTCCACCACACGGCCCGAAACATCGGCGCTAACCGCCAGTACATGGGATTTCACATAGGCATTTTCGGTGTTGACGTAGCGCAGGCTTTCCGCCCACAGGCTGGCGCCATAAAGCACTCCGGAAATTGGGATGACCAGCATCAGGACAAACCGCGTCAGGCCATGTACCCAGCGCCTTTGCCGGCGCGGCGCGGAACTTGGCAGATCGGAAATCGTGGCCGCCGCAGGTTCGCCCGGGGTCCCCGGGGTCCCCGGGGCCACTGTCTCGTCGTTTTCCGCAGGTTCAGCCATCTTGAGCATCCTTCGTGTTCGCGTTGCTATTCTCCACCATGGTGGAGAGATTATTTTTGATCTTGATCAATGTGGAAATAAACCTTTCCTGCTCGTCCTCGGATAAATTCGCCAGAGCTTCCGTGCGTAAGTTTGCGGCCAGGGAGCGCATGGTCTGCATCAGAGGGTCAACCGCGCCCGCCAAAAAAACCAGTTTAACCCGGCGGTCCGCTTCAACGGTCCGCCGTTCGATCCAGCCCTTTGCCTCCAGGCGATCGAGCAGACGGCCCAAGGTCGCGCGTTCGATTTCGAGGATATCCGATAGTTTGGTCTGTGACAGACCTTCGTTGAAGTAAAGATGGGTAAGCACCCACCATTGTGATCTGGTCAGACCCAGGTCGCGCATACGGCGGTCATAATTGGTGCGCAACTGGCGGGCGGTATCATTCAACAGGAAACCGAAATTGTGGTCGGTGGTTTCTGGGTGATTGATTTCCCTATGGTTGTGCTCGTTATGTTTGTGTTCGTTCATTTTGGCTTTGGTTATAGTGGTCTGGTACCTATGCCTGACGATTATGTCTAATTGGTTGTCTAGCATACAATAAGCCACATTAATGGAACCTTGCCAACAACTGTATTAGCCCCAAAAAATAAATCTAAGGAAAACCGGAATGCCTTTAAAAAATGCCATCGATTTAAGCGGCCGCCGTATACTTTTAACCGGTGCCGCGGGCGGTATAGGTGCGGCCACGGCCCGTGCCTGTGCCGCCCTGGGCGCCGAGAAACTGGTACTGGCTGATTACGGGCCCATGGATGATCTGTGCGACGAGCTGCGTGCTCAAGGCGTCGATGTCAGCCCCCATCAGTGCGATGTCAGTCAGCGCCAGGACAATGCGGATCTGGTTGCGGCGGCAGGCGATATCGATGCCGCCGTGGCTTGTGCCGGCATCTGCCCGCTGGAGGAGGATTGGCTGGATGATCCGGAATGGGATCAGGTCTTTCATCGGGTGATGGACGTCAACCTGTTGGGGCCGATCCATCTGGTGCGCGAGTTGCTGCCCCGCATGGCGGCGCGGGGCGGTGGGCAGATTGTCTTGATCGGCTCCATCGGTGGGCGCATGGGGGGGACTTCGCCCATCGTGCAGCCCCATTACATCGCCTCCAAGGGGGGCGTGCACGCCTTGATCTGGTGGCTGGCCCAACGTGCCGCGCCCCAGGGCGTACTGGTCAACGGTATCGCGCCAGGGCCCATCGCCACGGCCATGACCTCTACCACGCCCTATGCCAAGGACCGCTATCCACTGGGCCGGATCGGCGAGCCGGAAGAAATCGCCTGGCCTGCCGCGTTTTTGTGCTCTCCCGCCGCCTCATATTTTTCCGGCTCCATCCTCGACGTCAACGGTGGTTTGTTTGTAGGTTAGGCTGTTTTCGGGGGTCACCGGGTCTCCGAGTCTCGGGGTCTGTGGGCCAATCTCGAAAACTGTCCGGCATAACGATGGGTTCCGAGCATGAAAATTGCTGATAAACATTACCGCACGATTTGGCTGGGCGACGACGGCTGGTCGGTGAATGTGATTGATCAGACGTTATTACCGCATGTCTTTGAAGTCAGGCCTTTAAAGAGCATGGCGGCGGCGGCGGCGGCGATCGCGGACATGGTGGTGCGTGGCGCCCCATTAATCGGTGCCACGGCAGCCTATGGCATGGCCCTGGCGACGCATGCGGATACCTCTGATCCCGCGCTTGAGGCGGCCTACGCCCAGCTGCTGGCGACCCGGCCCACGGCGATTAATCTGCGTTGGGCCCTGGACGTTATGCGAGAGCGGTTGCTGGTGGTGCCGGAGGAATTTCGCCGGGAACTGGCCTATGGCCTGGCGGCGGAAATCTGCGATAACGACGTGGCGGCCTGTCGCAGCATTGGACAGCACGGCAGCATCTTGATTGCCGATGCGCATGCGCGTAAGGCCGCGAATAGCGGTGCGCGAAATGGCGCGGGCGCCGCGGTCAATGTGTTGACCCATTGCAACGCCGGCTGGCTTGCGACGGTGGATTGGGGCACCGCCCTGGCGCCGATCTATACCGCCCATGACGCCGGCATCCCGGTGCATGTCTGGGTGGATGAAACCCGTCCCCGCAATCAGGGCGCCGCCCTGACCGCGTACGAACTGGGCAGCCACGGCATACCGTACACGGTCATCGTTGATAATGCGGGCGGACATCTGATGCAGCACGGCATGGTCGATCTCTGTATCACCGGCACCGACCGCACCACGGCCCATGGTGATGTCTGCAATAAGATCGGAACCTACCTGAAAGCCCTGGCGGCGCATGATAACGGCATACCATTTTATGTGGGCTTGCCACACAGCACCATTGACTGGCGTTTGGGCGATGGCGTGGCGGAAATTCCTATCGAGCAGCGGGACGGCGGGGAGGTTTCCCATATTCATGGTGTGACAGAGGCCGGGCAGGGGACCAGTGTGCGTCTGGTGCCGGCAGGCGCGGCGGTGGCGAATTATGCCTTCGATGTTACGCCGGCCCGTCTGGTGACGGGGTTGATTACGGAGCGGGGGGTTTGTCCGGCCAGCCGGGCCGGTTTGCTGGGTCTTTACCCCGAACAAGCCGAAAACGCGGCGCCCTGAGATGGATAATCTTTGGTCCGATAAGGCGGCCCAGGCCTGTATTGCGCGTTGCAGCGATGCGGGCCTTGGCGACGCCCTGGCCCTGCGGCTTTACAGCGCCCGGCTATTGGGCCGCGACCGGGATCTGGTCATGCATGGTGGAGGCAATGCCTCGCTAAAGGCCGAAAGCACCGATCCGTATGGGGATGTGGTGGCGGTCATGCACATCAAGGGCAGTGGTTGGGACATGGCCACGATCGAGGCGGCGGGCATGCCGGCTGTACGGTTGGAGCCTTTGCGCCGGTTGCGGACCCTGGCGGCCCTGGATGATCTGGCCATGGTCAATCTGCTGCGGGGCAATCTGCTGCAGGCGCAGGCGCCGGATCCCTCGGTGGAGACACTGTTGCACGCCTTTTTACCCCACGCCTACGTGGATCATACCCATGCCTCGGCCATTCTGGCGGTAACAGATCAGCCGGATGGAGATGCGATCTGTGCGGAATTGTTTGGCGACAGGGCTGCCGTGGCGCCTTACCGGATGTCGGGACTGGCGCTGGCGCAGGCGGTTGCGGCGGCTTATGCCGGTCAACCGGATTGTCTTGGCTTGATCCTGTCCAAGCACGGCCTGGTCAGTTTCGGCGAGACCGCGGCGGAAGCTTATGAAAACACGATAAATCTGGTCAATTTGGCGGAGGACCATCTGCGCCGGGGCCGGCGAAAAGTTTTTGCCTCCATCGAGCTGCCCGGCGCGCTGCCGACGGCGGGCCAGGTGGGGCCTATCCTGCGGGCGGCCCTGGCCCAGGCCGACAACGCCATGCCGGGCGGTTGCCGCCGCCTGGTGCTGGCCCATCGTGGTGGTGACGCGGTGATGAACTACGTCAATGGCAAGGATCTTGGCCGTTATAGCCAGGCTGGCGTGGTGACACCCGACCATGCCATCCGCACCAAGGGGCTGCCGCTTGTATTGCCGGCGCCTGAGCCTGGGAATTTAGCCGGGTTCGCAGCCGAGGCCGCAGCCGCTACAGCCCGCTATGTCGCGGTCTATGGCGATTATTTCGAGCGGCACAAGCGGCCGGGATTGGTGATGTTAAACCCCCTGCCCAAGGTGATCCTGGTCCCCGGCGTCGGCCTGTTCGCGGCGGACCGCACGGTCCGTGAGGCAGCGATCGTGGCGGATCTGGCCGAAAGCGCCGTCGCCGTGGTCAGTGCGGCGGAAAATCTGGGCCGGTTCGAAAGCATCAGTGAGCAGGATCTGTTTGATATCGAATATTGGTCCCTGGAACAGGCCAAATTAGGACGGACGCCGGAACCTGCCTTTGCCGGCCACGTGGTCGCGGTGACGGGCGGCGCGGGGGCGATCGGTGCGGCCACGGCCGCCGCTTTTGCCGCGGCAGGCGCGGCCGTCGCGGTGCTGGATCTGGATGGCGATCAGGCGGCTGTCATTGCGGCGGAATTTGGTGGCCTGGGCCTGGCCTGTGATGTGACCGATGCCGGTGCGGTGGGGGCGGCATTCGAACAAATTTGCGCCGTCCATGGCGGCGTGGACATTGTCGTCTCCAATGCGGGGGCGGCCTGGCAGGGCAAGATTGGTGAAGTGGACAACGACTTGCTGCGCCGTAGTTTCGAGTTGAATTTTTTCGCCCATCAACTGGTGGCAAAGACCGCCGTCGCGATCATGGGCCAGCAGGGTACGGGCGGTGTGTTGTTGTTCAACGCGTCCAAACAAGCCGTCAATCCGGGCCCGGATTTTGGCCCTTATGGTTTGCCCAAGGCGGCCACTTTGTCCCTGATGCGGCAATATGCCGTGGATTATGGCGATCAGGGCATTCGCGCCAACGCCGTCAATGCGGACCGTATCCGTAGCGGCCTTTTGACCGAAACCATGGTCGCGGCGCGATCCAAGGCGCGCGGCGTGACGGAGGCCAACTACATGGCCGGAAATTTGCTCGGCCGGGAAGTCACCGCCGAGGATGTGGCCCTGGCCTTCGTTGCCCTGGCGAAAGCGGAAAAAACCACCGGCGCCGCGCTGACCGTAGACGGCGGCAATATCGCCGCCGCACTACGTTGAGTTAATTCGAAATTGGCGTGATGCTGATTTCGTCGCGACGGGCTTCGATGGCGGCCCGCTCGGGCACGCCGTCCTGTGCGCCGGGCTTCAGGCAGGTTAGGCCGCCCGCGACGCTGCCCCAACGCAGACAGTCCGCCAGCGACATACCATCTGCCATGGCGGCAACAAAGGCGCCAACGAAGGCATCTCCGGCGCCCACCGTGTCCAGGGCTTGTATGGCTAAAATACCGGCCTGCAAGGTCTGGTCAGGGCTAAAGGCCATGGCGCCACCCGCCCCCACGGTTAAAACAACGGTGGTGGCGAAACGTTGCCGCACCCCGGCACAGATGCCGGGCAACCCGGCCGCGCCCAGACCCAGGTCATCGCCCAGCATTTGCGCTTCCACCTCGTTGACGATCAGGACATCCAGCTTGGCCAGGGCGGACGCGGGGATGGGCTGAAACGGCGCGGCATTCAATATCGTCTTGGCGCCCCGTGCATGGGCCAGATCAATCCCGGCCCAGATTTCCGGCAGCGGGATTTCCATCTGTTGCAGGACAATATCCCCTGCCTTCGGGTTCATTTGCGCGGCCACCGTTTCAAGATTGGCGCCTGATGAGACGACGATTTGATTTTCCCCGGCGCTATCGACAGAAATGGTGGCGCAGGCGGTGGGGCGGCCGCGGCGCGCGACATCGGCGATATCCACACCCGCTCGATCCAGGTTGACCAAAGCGCGCTGGCCGAAATCATCATCACCGATCGAGGCGGCGAAGCATACGGCCGCACCCGCCCGGGCCGCCGCCAAGGCCTGATTGGCGCCTTTGCCCCCCGGCAACATGGCGTAATCCGCCGTCAGCACCGTTTCGCCAGGCCGCGGTAGGCGCCTGACCGACTGGACGATATCCAGGCCGATGGAACCAAACACAATGATCAAGTCATGCCGCCTTCTTTTACGTGGAGACCAAGTCCGCGATCAACCGCCGTAAAGACATAGCGCAATTAGGATATAGGACCTAGGATTTCGAGCCTAGGATTTTGGGCCTAGGATTCTGTGCCAATTTTCGTGGTGAGACGCGGCCCCAGGCGATAAACATTATCGGCCTGCTTCAGGCTGGCCGATTTGCTGGCCAAATGGTTCTTCTTGTGGCGCAGGCTGAGATCCTTGAGCAATCTATCTTCAACCGCCTCGTCAAGGGTGCGTAGGCGCCGGTGTAAATATGGACTCGACATTTTCGCTGAACTCTCACTAGGTAATGAAAGATGGCGCGTTTATCGCCAAGCCGGCTGAATACTTCAGCCCAAAACTCACTTTATGTTTAGCATTTTTTAGGCCTGTCCCCAAGGTGCCGGATCGCCCATTTGGCTTAACCAATAAGGAGAGGTGGGTCCCTACTTGTCTTCGGGCCCTGAGAGCACTAGGATTCCGCCAAATAATGCAACGGGCATTCTGGTGGTGTACAATGGATTTGGCTTTCAGTGATGATGATTTGGCTTTTCGGGATGAGGTTCGCGCCTTTATAACGGCAAATTTGCCGACAGATCTCGCCGAATCGGTACGCCAGGGCCGGGCCATCGCCAAGGCGGATATTCAGCGCTGGCAGCAGATCCTTTATCAACGCGGCTGGGCCGCACCTGGCTGGCCGGTGGAATATGGCGGTACTGGCTGGGACGCCACACGGCGTTATATCTTCGATGAGGTCATGGCTGAATTCGATACGCCGGAAACCGTACCATTTGGTCTGCTGATGGTTGGACCGCTGATCTACAGCTTTGGCACCGATGCCCAGAAAAAGCGCTTCCTGCCTAAAATATTGAGTGGCGAGGAGTGGTGGTGTCAGGGTTATTCGGAGCCGGGATCGGGCTCTGACCTTGCCTCGCTTCAGACCAGGGCGGTACTGGACGGAGAGCACTATCTGGTCAATGGCACCAAGACCTGGAATTCGTCGGCGCACATTGCCGATTGGACTTTCTGCCTTGTGCGGACGTCGAGTGAAGGCAAGCAACAGGAAGGTATTTCGTTCCTGTTGATCGATATGAAAACGCCCGGCATCGACCCCAAGCCCATAATATCCATTGATAATGCCCACCATCTGAATATGACCTATTACACGGATGTAAGGGTGCCGGTGGAAAATCGCATTGGTGAAGAGAACAAGGGCTGGACCTATGCCAAATTTCTGCTTGGGCACGAACGCAATTCCATTACCGAGGTCGGCCTGTCCAAACAGCGTGTGCGCCGCCTGAAGAGCATCGCGGGAGAGGAGCGCGCGGGTGGCAAGAGCCTGTTGGAGGATCAGGCTTTTGCCTGCAAGGTGGCTGATGCCGAAGTCGCCTTGACGGCGCTGGAATATCTCAGCCTGCGGTTTCTGGCGGAGGAAGCCGCCGGCCGCCCCATCGGGGCCGAGGCTTCGATGTTGAAAATCCGCGGCACGGAAATCCGCCAGCAATTGACTGAATTGACCATCGAGGCCTTGGGTTATTACGCCGCGCCATACGATATGGAGCAGTTGACCGACCGCTGGAATGAACCACCTATCGGTCCGGACTATGCCGCCGCGCAAATGCCGCAATATCTGTTCAGCCGGGCCGCGACGATTTATGGCGGGAGCAACGAAATCCAGCGCAATATCATCGCTAAAATGGTTTTGGGCATTTAATACTTTTGACCATGAACCGTAAACAACGCCGAGAAGCCGCGAAACGAACCGGCCGGCCCAGCGCAAAGCCGGCGCTATCCGCTGCGCCAAACCCGTCACCAAGTGCGTTGCAGGGCACGTTGCAAGGCGGCGGCGTGGCCGGCACCTTGCTGCGCCACGCCACGGGCGCCCCGCCAATGGACGATGATCCGGGCGCGGCCATGCGCCTCGCCGTCAATTACTTGCAATCGGGCCAGCTGGATCTGGCGGCAAGGCATTTGCAGGGGCTGTTGAACCGCAATCCGAATGATCCCCAGGCCATGCAGCTATTAGGCGGGGTATATTTCAAACAAGGCGATCACGCGCGGGCGTTGGAGCTGTTGCGCGGTGCCGTCAGCCTGGCGCCGGATTTCACCGACGCTCTGCACAATCTTGGTCTGCTCCTGACGGCAATGGGGGACTTTGACGCGGCGGAGGCTGCTTTGCGCAAAGCCATCCAACTGGAGCCCGATGATGCGGATACCTGGCTGAACCTGGGCAATGCAGTGCGCGGCAAGGGCCAGTTCGACGAAGCCGCCAAGGCCTTTGCCAAGGCGTCGAAGCTGGCGCCAAAAAATCCGATGGCGGCGCTGAACCAGGCGCTTTTGATGAAGGAATTGGCGCAACCGGATAAGGCGCTGGTGCTGTTTGACAGGCTGCTGGCCCGTTACCCGGATCATGCGGCGGCCTACAGCGGCCGGGGCGCTTGCCTGATTGACATGGGCCGGCTCAGCGAGGCGGCGGACGCCCACGCCAAGGCCGTGGAATTTGCCCCGGATAACGAAACATACCTTATCAACATGCGCGATGCGTCCAGCCGTCTCATTCCGGCCTGGCATCTGCCCATGCTGGCGGACGAGGCGCGCAACGCGGCCTATCAACAGACCATGGACAAACATGTCCGCGAAGGCATGCATGTCCTTGATATCGGTGCTGGATCGGGTTTGTTGGCGTTGATGGCCGCCCGGGCCGGCGCTGGAATGGTGACGGCGGTGGAAATGAACCCGACTCTGGCCGATGTGGCCCGGCAAGTCGTCGCGGATAACGGCTTTGCGGATAAGATTCGGGTGTTGAACCGCCTCTCGCTGGATTTGAAGGCAGGTGTTGACCTGCCTGCCGCCGATCTTGTGGTGTCGGAAATTTTGGACGGCGGCCTGTTGGGCGAAGGGGTATTGCCAACCTTGCACCATGCCGCCCACCAGTTGCTGAAGCCGGGGGGGCGCATGGTACCAGCCGGCGCCGTTGTTTACGGCCAATTGGTTGAATTGCCCAGACTGCGGACCGTTAATCCGGTCAACCGCATCGCCGGCTTCGATTTGTCCGCTTTCGACCGCTTCCGCAATCCAGCCGCCTATCGCACGATCACCCTGGCCAATGAACAGCACAAGTTATTGAGCGCGCCCTTCCACGTCGCTGATTTTGATTTTTCGGCCCCCCCCATGACGGAACGCAGACGGGTCGCGAAGATACCTGTTACCGCCACGGGCGAAGCCTATGCGGTGGTCTTCTGGTTCGATCTGCATATGGATGATCAGATCAGCATTTCTTCCGGACCCGAGGGCACCCTGTCCCATTGGGCCCAGGCCGTGCAGTTCATGGATAACAGCCGCATGGTCTCGGCGGGGGATGAATTGCAACTGACCATGGGGCATACGGATACCCGCCTTTATTTCTCGTTTTAGGAGACCGCCATATGGATATGCATTTCCGTCCAGAGGATCTGGCTTTTCGGGCCGAGGTGCGCCAGTTTATCCAGGCTAATTTACCCGGCGATCTGGCGGACAAGGTTCGACGCGGCCTGCATCTGGACAAGGAAGATTTCGTCTTCTGGCAAAAGAAACTGAACGGGCAGGGTTGGTTCGCGCCCCACTGGCCGGTTGAACTGGGGGGCGTCGATTGGACCCCCACGCAGCATTATATGTTCCAGAACGAACAGGTAGAGGGTTACTGCCCACCGGTCATTCCCTTTGGCGTACGGATGGTGGCCCCGGTCATCTTCACCTATGGCAGCGACGAACAGAAACAGCGTTTCTTGCCCGATATCCTGGATAGTACGGCCTGGTGGTGTCAGGGTTATTCTGAACCGGGGGCGGGCTCGGACCTGGCGTCCCTGCAAACCAAGGCAGTGCGGAATGGCGATCACTACATCGTCAACGGCGCCAAGACCTGGACCACCCTGGCGCAATATGCGGACTGGATTTTCTGCCTGGTCCGCACCACGAACGAGGGCAAGCCGCAGGAAGGCATTTCGTTCCTGTTGATCGATATGAAAAGCCCCGGCATTGAGGTGACCCCGATCATCACCATTGATGGCTCGCACGAGGTCAACAGCGTGTTCTTCACGGATGTCAGGGTGCCCGTGGAAAATTTAATCGGGCAGGAGAACCTTGGCTGGACCTATGCCAAGTTCCTCTTGCTGTTCGAACGCTCCAACAGTCTGAGCGGCGGCTTGAAGCAACAGTTGCGCCGGTTGCGCGGTATCGCGGAACAGGAATTGACCGGCGGCGAACCGCTGTGCGCCGATCCTGCCTTCGCGGCGCAATTGGCCGGCTATGAAGTGCAATTGCGCACTTATGAATTTTTGGAATTGCGCACCTTGGGTAACAGCCGTCCCGGTGCCGAGGCGTCGTACTTGAAAATCATCGGTACGGATCTGCAGCAAATGGCCTCGGAACTGACCTTGCAGGCGGTTGCCTATTACGGCAATCCCTATATCCGCGATGCCCTGGTGCATGGTTATAACGAAGCGTCCGTGGGGCCGGATTACGCCGCCCCGGCGGCGCCACAATATTTCAATTACCGGAAAACGGCGATCTATGCCGGTTCGAACGAAATTCAGCGTAATATTCTTTCGAAAGCCGTGCTGGGCATGTAACGAACTGGCGGCGGGCGATGGACACTTTGCGGCGCCGTCGGATCATGCTAGTTGATGGATATAAAAATATAGGTAGGAGAGCGTCATGGATTTTTCCCTCAGCGAAGAACAACAACTGCTGAAAGACAGCGTGCAGCGGTTTGTGCGTGAGCAATACCCCCTGGAGTCGCGGCGCAAATTGGTCGCCACCGACATTGGCTACAGCGAAGACAACTGGGCCAAAATGGCGGAGTTGGGTTGGTTGGCGCTGCCACTGCCGGAAGAATATGGCGGCATCGGCGGCGGCCCGGTGGATACCATGGTGTTGATGGAAGAATTCGGCCGTGGCCTCGTGGTGGAACCCTATATGTCCTCCATCATCATTGGCGGCGGCTTCCTCATGGCGGGTGGCAGCGACAAACATAAAACGGAACTGCTGCCCAAGCTGGGCGCCGGCGAGTTGAAGTTGGCCTTCGGCTATGCCGAGCGGCAATCGCGCTTTGATCTCAACGATGTGGAATGCAAGGCCGAAAAAAATGGCGACGGCTATGTCCTGAACGGCCACAAGGGCGTGGTTTTTCATGCCCAGACCGCGGACAAGATCATCGTTTCGGCCCGCACCTCCGGCGGCAGCCGCGACGCTGACGGCATTACCCTGTTTCTGATCGACAATAATTGCAGCGGTTTGACCCGGCGCGACTATCCCACCGTGGATGGTCTACGCGCCTCGGAACTGCAGATGGATGGGGTTACGGTTGGTGCCGAGGCGGTGTTGGGTAAAGTCGGCGGCGGTGCGGCCCTGATGGAAGAGGTGGTTGGCCAGGCCATTGCCGCCATTTGCGCCGAGGCAGTGGGCTGCATGGACGTTTTGCAGGAAACCACCAATGAATACTTAAAGACACGGGTGCAGTTCGGCGTGCCTTTGTCAAAATTTCAGGTTCTCCAGCATCGCATGGTGGACATGTTCATGGAATGCGAGCAGGCCCGCTCCATGTGCTACATGGTAACCTTGAAAATCGGTGACGAAGACCCGGTGGAACGGGCCAAATCCGTTTCCGCCGCGAAAGTGCAAATCGGTAATTCCGGCCGCTACGTGGGCCAACAGTCGGTGCAGCTGCATGGCGGCATGGGCATGACGGACGAATTGCATGTGGGTCATTTTTTCAAGCGCCTGACCATGATCGACACCATGTTTGGCAACAAGGACCACCACTTGAAATGCTACGCTGATTTATAGCGGCCCTGGGTTCTAAAAATTGTGGCCGGCCCGCCTTGCGCGGGCCGGTCTATTTTTTGTCTTCCGTTAAGATAAATTGGCGGCCATTACACCAGAATATCGAGGTCGATGTCCCTTTGTGATAGCGGCACATTTGACCCATCGTCCTCCTCTGTCGGTGCGGAGGCGCCGCTAGCCTGTGATGTCAGGCTGGCGTCGTCTTCGTCGCTGGCTTCATCTTCATCGCCATCTTCATCGCCACCGTTGTTCGCTTCTCCATCGTTTTCGCCAACGTCGTCCTCAGCGTCGTGGTTTGCTTTAGCTACAAACAATGTGGGCGGCGCGACAAACAGGAATGCGGCGGCGGCTTTGATCCCGTCAGGGACGGCCACGCCCCCTGGCTCTTCCGGCGTACCGATCCCCATCTTCAGGAGCAATGGACCTAATTGCAAACGCTGCGCCAGTATTGCAGCGATATGCTTGAACATCAGATGGAGCGCGGCGAAGCCCTCCATATTGGTTAGCGCCCGGCGCCCGGACAGGACTGCTGGTTGGGCGGATTTGCCTGGTTCTGCGGCTGCGGCTGTATCCCCCGTGGTGCGGGGTGCCGGCGCGCCATGGTCACTGACCAACGCTGTCCCATTGGCATGTTTACCAAGGGGTTTGAACTGATTGTTATGACGCGGGAAGACGAACCCTTGATTGCCATATAATTCAACCACTTGCATTGCTCCTGCCGTATTGGTCAGCGGCGCGCCAACCGTGATCAAGTGATGGTTGCAACAATATTAACGATAACAAAATAAGAAATTACTGATGTGTATGGTTAATAAAAAAGACATTTAAAAATTTTGACGTAGGCGCGTTGATTGAGTTTAGAATGCGCCAATTCTTGTGTGAGCCGTCGAATAAGCTTTGAGGGGTAATCCCATGTTGAGTGCAGACCAAATCGCCCTTTATCATGAAAAAGGCTACGTGGTTCCCGACTATCGCCTGGGGGCGGAAACCCTGGCCGCGATCCGGGAACAACATGACCGTCTGCTCGCCCGCTATCCCCAGTTCAGGGATAATTGCCCCGCCTTGTTATCCTACGATCTGGCGTTTCTGAATTTCGCCCGCGACGAGGTTATCCTGGATATGGCGGAACAGTTAATTGGCCCGGATATCGCCCTCTGGAATATGAGCTTTTTTGCCAAGCCCGCGGTCAATGGCAAGAAAACACCATTTCATCAGGATGGGGAATATTGGCCGATCCGGCCGCTGGCCACCTGCACCGTCTGGATCGCGGTGGATGCCGCCACGGTCGAGAACGGTTGTCTGCGACTCGTTCCAGGTTCCCACAAGGCCAAGCACCTGATGGCGCACGAGCAAAGGAACAATCCCGACTACACCCTGCAACAGGAATTGCTGGCCTCTGAGTATAATGACGACGAGGCCGAGGACTTGATTCTGGAGGCCGGCCAGATGTCTTTCCACGACGTCTACCTGGCCCACGGCTCGGAAGTGAATAATTCCGCCCAGCCCCGGCGCGGCATGACCCTGCGCCTGATGCCCACGTCATCGGTCTATGACCGGGACGTGGCCACGGCCATGCATCACCAACGCGGCGGCTTTAATATGTCGAACCATTCACTGTTCCTGCTGCGCGGTAAGGACCTGTCAGGCGGCAATGATTTCCGGCTTAGGGTTCCCGTCGCGGCGGCATAGTCGCCGCGTCGGATTTTCGGAACGCATTTATTCTTTGATCTCGCACCATACCGGTGTGTGGTCCGAGGGGCGTTCCTTGCCGCGGGGGGTGCGGTCTATTTCCACGTCGCCCAGCCGGTCGGCGGCTTGCGGGCTTAGCAAGAGATGGTCGATGCGGACGCCGTTGTCCTTTTGCCAGGCCCCGGCCTGATAATCCCAATAACTGTAGGCGGTGATATCGGGATGCCGGGCCCGGAAGGCCTCCGTCAGGCCTAGATAGAGCAACTGCCGCCACCTGGCCCGGCTTTCGGGCAGACAGAGGGCGTCCGTTGCGAAAGCCGCCGGATCATAGCAGTCGCGGTCTTCCGGGATGATATTGTAGTCGCCGCCCAGGACCGTCACCTCTTCGAACTTCAACAGCGCGGCGGCATGGGCAACCAAACGATCCATCCAGGCCAGTTTGTAGGGATATTTTTCGCTATCCGTGGGATTGCCGTTGGGCAGATAGATGGAGGCGACCCGCACCGTGTCGATGCTGGCCTCGATATAGCGGGCTTGCAGGTCGCTATCATCGCCGGGCAAACCACGCTGTACGTCTTCGATGGGCCGTTTCGACAGGATGGCCACGCCGTTGTAGGTTTTTTGCCCGTGCACGGCGATGTTGTAACCAAGATCTTCGATGGGTTGGTAGGGAAAGGCCTCGTCCGTGACCTTTAATTCCTGCAACAGCGCCACGTCCGGTTGGGCCTGTTCCAGCCATTCCAGGACACGGGGCAGCCGCGCCTTGATCGAATTGACATTCCAAGTAGCTATTTTCATGGGCGCCATTGAGGCATGGCCACCAACGTCATGGCAAGCGCCGTGCTTGAATTATATGGCGAAGGAGGTGCCGCAGCCGCAGGCCGATGAGGCGTTCGGGTTCTCGATGCGGAAAGCCGCCGCCATCAAATCCTCGACATAATCGATTTTGGCCCCACCGAGAAACTGCAACGAGGTTTCATCGATCAGAACTACCGCATCATCCAGTTTGATGATCAGATCATCATCGTTGATCTGAGTGTCAAAGCGGAAGCCATAGCTGAAGCCGGAGCAACCGCCGCCCTGTACCTCAATGCGCAGCTTTGCGTCCTCGCCCTCCTGTTGCATCAGAAAGGCTATGCGTTTGGCAGCGTCCCCGGTCAGCGTCACATCGCCACCCGCTGCATCGATTTGCGTGGTATCAGACATTTCTTCACCTTATCCCCAATAAGTTAATTGAATGTAGGATTGAAGACGGAAAAGTCAATCGGTTCCCACTTGTGGCAAATGACGCTAGGTTGCCGGCCATGGCCAATTCACAGATCCTTGCCCCCTATGCCAGCTGCCCGGAATTGAGCCGGGGGCGGCTGTTTGACGAGCCTGAAAGCGCGACCAGAACCGCCTTTCAGCGGGACCGGGACCGGATTATTCATTCCGGCGCCTTTCGCCGCCTGCAATACAAGACCCAGGTTTTTGTCTATCACGAAGGCGATCATTACCGTACCCGCCTGACCCATTCCCTGGAAGTGGCGCAGATCGCCCGCTCCATCTGCCGCGCCTTGGACCTGAACGAGGACCTGGCCGAGGCCCTGGCCCTGGCGCATGATCTGGGCCACACCCCGTTCGGCCATGCGGGCGAGGACGTGCTGGACGGGCTGATGCAGCCCCATGGCGGTTTTGATCACAATGCCCAGGCCCTGCGCGTCATTACTTTGCTGGAACACCGTTATGCCGATTTTGCCGGTCTGAACCTTACCTGGGAAACACTTGAAGGCACGGTGAAGCACAACGGCCCGGTGCTGGATGATCCCTTGCCGCTGGCGATCACGGAATATGTTGCCCGCCAAGACCTTGAACTGGCGACCTATGCCGGGCCGGAGGCGCAGGTGGCCGCACTGGCCGACGATATCGCCTATGACAATCACGATATAGATGATGGTCTGCGGGCTGAATTATTCTCCGCCGAGGACCTGGCCCAGGTCCCCCTGGTCGCCCCGGTGTTGGCGGAACTGTGGGGGCGGTACCAGGATTTAAGCCGGGAACAGTTGGTGCATGAAACCGTGCGCCGCCTGATCGGCGCCATGGTTGATGATGTGATTGGCGAAAGCCGGGGCAGGCTGCTGCGTGCGGGGGCCCAAAGGGTGGAAGATATCCGGGCCTTGTCCCATCCCGTGATCGCGTTTTCCGATGCCATGACGGTGGCGCAAAAGGCCTTGAAACAGTTTCTGTACGACCGGATGTATCGCCATCCAAGGGTCAACCGCATGAGCGAAAAAGCGGGCCGGGTTGTCAGCGATTTGTTCGGGCTGTATACGGCGCAACCGGAACAATTACCGGCGGCCCGCGGTGCCGAGATGCCCGATACGCCGCGCCGGGTCGCCGATTTCATTGCCGGGATGACCGACCGCTTCGCCCTGGAAGAACACCGCCGCCATTTCGGCCAAGACAGCTAAGACCCCAAGAGCCTAAAATCATTGTCCGAGGAACGACCAGAACATCATGAATCCCTATGCCTATATCCGTGAACAGGTGATTGCCATGGTCGGCAGCCTGGCCGACGATGGTATCCTGCCCGCGGGTCTGAATTTATCCAGCCTGGCGGTCGAGCCGCCGCGCGACCCATCGCACGGCGACGTGGCGACCAACGCGGCCATGGTATTGACCAAACAGGCCGGCATGAAGCCCCGCGATATTGCCGTACCCCTGGCCGGGCGTCTGTTGACGCTGGATCAGGTTGAGGCGGCCGAGGTCGCCGGCCCCGGTTTCATCAACCTGCGTCTATCGGATGAATTCTGGCGGGCCCGGCTGGGCGATGTGCTGGCGGCGGGCGCTGCTTATGGCGATTCCCGGTTCGCGGCGGGCGAAAAGATCAACATCGAATATGTTTCCGCCAACCCGACGGGGCCCCTGCATATCGGCCATGTGCGCGGCGCCGTTTATGGCGATGCCCTGGCTAATCTGTTGGCTAAAATCGGCTATGATGTGTGCAAGGAATATTACATCAATGACGCCGGCTCGCAGGTCGATGTGCTGGCACGCTCCCTGCATCTGCGCTATCGGGAAGCCCTGGGCGAGGTGATCGGCGAAATTCCCGAAGGCATGTATCCGGGTGACTATCTGGTTCCGGTGGGACAGGCCATGATGGCCCGGGATGGCGATAAGTGGCGCGATCTGGATGAAGCGGACTGGCTGGGGGAATTCCGCCGCTTTGCGGTCGCCGCCATGATGGATTTGGTGCGCACGGACTTGGCCAGCCTGGGCATCGAACAACAGGTCTTTTTTTCCGAAGACAGCCTGCACCAGGACGGCGGTATCGACCGCGCCTTCGCGGCCTTGCAGGCAAAGGGCTTGATCTATACCGGCGTGCTGGAGCCGCCCAAGGGCATGACCCCCGAAGACTGGGAACCACGGCCGCAAACCCTGTTCAAGGCCAGCCAGTTTGGTGACGATGTGGACCGGCCGTTACGCAAATCCGACGGCAGTTGGACCTATTTCGCCGCCGATATCGCCTATCACCACAACAAGGTGGAACGCGGTTACAAGCAGATGGTTGATGTCTGGGGTGCCGATCATGGCGGTTATATCAAACGCATGACGGCTGCCGTGCGGGCGTTGAGCGATGACCAGGGGCATTTGGATGTGCGCCTTTGCCAGATGGTGCGCCTGCTGCGCGGCGGCCAGGTCGTGCGCATGTCGAAACGGGCCGGTAACTTTGTCACCTTGCGGGAACTGGTGGACGAGGTCGGCCGTGACGTGGTGCGCTTTATGATGCTGACCCGCAAAAACGACGCGCCGCTGGATTTTGATTTTGACGTAGCCCTGGAACAATCCAAGGACAACCCGGTTTTCTACGTGCAATACGCCCATGCGCGCATTCATTCGGTGTTGCGCCGGGCCGCCGAGGATCTGCCCGATCTGCCCCTGGATCTGGAAAACCTGACCCGCGCGGACCTGGATCGGCTGACTGATTCGGCGGAAATGGACCTGATCAAGCAAATGGCCAGTTGGCCCCGGGCTGTTGAAATCGCGGCCCAGGCAAGGGAGCCGCATAGAATAGCCTTTTATTTGAATGAGTTAGCGTCGAACTTTCATGCGCTATGGAACAAAGGTAACGCCGAACCGAACCTGCGCTTTATCATAGTGGAAGACAGGGCGGTCACTCAGGCGCGTCTTGCCTTGATCCAGGGTGTGGCTTTTGTCCTGGCGTCCGGGCTGGCAATTTTGGGCGTCGAACCGCTCGAGGCCATGTAATGAAACATACGATAGATAATTGACGAGGATACGGGCCCATGTCCGCTGCTGAACCTGACGGTGATTGGCCGGAATATGAAGGCGAGGGTATGGTCCGGCGCCTGCTTCGCCGCTGGGGCCGTTTAGGTGGCATTGTTGCCGCCTTGGGCATGGCGGTGGTCTTTGCCGTGGCGGCTTGGTACGCGCTACAGCGCTCTGACATGCAGCCTACGGTGATGGCGGAAGTGCCGATGGTCCAGGCGGAACCGGGACCGGTAAAGGAAAAACCAGAGGATCCGGGCGGCCTGAAAATTCCCAATCAGGATAAACTGGTGTTCGAGCGGATTACGCCGAAACCGCCTGCCCCGATGGTGGAAAAACTGGCGCCGGCGCCAGAGGAACCTATCGTCAAGATGACCGCCCCACCGGCGCCGGCACTCGTAAATGCACCGGTTGATGCTCAGGTCAACACCGCCACCGATATGGCCAAGCCGATGACCGGGCAGATCGAGAAGTCGGCGGCCGATCCGGCCACCGCGCGGCTACATGCCGCGCCGCCGGCTATTCCCAGCACAGGTGATAACGCCATGGCGTCCAAGGCAGAGAGTCTGCTGCCTGGGGCTGGCGGGACGGAGAAGGCCACCGCCGGAGGCGCAACAGTGCCGGCGCCAAAGGCCCAGGCAAAAGCGTTACCGAATACCATGGCGAAATCGCCAGCCGCCGCGCCGCTGCAAGCCGCCAAAATCAAAGCCCCAAAGATCAAAGCCCCAAAGATCAAAGCGCCCAAAAACAAAGCCCCTGTGGCCGCCGCGCCGGCGGCGAAAGCGGTGGAAGCCGGCTACCGCATTCAATTGGTGTCGCACCGCACGGCGAAGCGTGCGGACGCGGCTTGGCGAAGCCTGGAGAAGGCTCACGCGGATATTCTGGGCAACCTGGCAGGCCATACAGCGCGTGTGAATTTGGGAAAACGTGGTATTTATTACCGTGTTCAGGCAGGTTTTTTCGCGAACGAGGCCTTGGCCAGGGCAGCCTGTGGCAAATTAAAGGCGAAACGGCAGGACTGTATCATTGTCCCGCCCCAATAAGACGCGAAGGCAATGACGTTGGCCACACCGCTGGCAGCCGTGTTTGGTTGCGCGGGGCCGGTCTTGCAGCCTGACGAAGCCGCATTTTTTCGCGCCAGTAACCCGCTCGGCTTTATCCTATTTGCCCGTAATTGCGACAATCCGGAACAGATCCGCCGTCTGACCGCTGATTTGCGCGCCGCCGTCGGCCGGGTAGAGGCGCCGGTGCTGATGGATCACGAGGGCGGCCGTGTGCAACGCTTGCCGCCGCCGCAATGGCGCAAGATACCCCCGGCGGCGATTTTTGGCCGTTTGGCCCAAAACGATATAGAGCTGGCCGAGGCAGCAGTGACCCTGAATGCCCGCCTGATGGCGCTGGAATTGGCGGATCTGGGCGTTGACGTCGATTGTGTGCCATGTCTGGACGTACAGGACCCCGCCGGGCATCAGGTTATCGGCGACCGCGCCTTTTCCTCCGATCCGGATGTCGTGGCGCGGCTGGGCCGGGCCCAGGCGGAGGGGTTGCGCCAGGGCGGTGTTTTGCCGGTGATCAAGCATATGCCCGGCCATGGCAGGGCCCAGGTAGATAGCCACCTGGAGATGCCGGTTGTCGCGGCGAGCCGGGAGCAATTGAGCAAACAGGATTTTAGGCCCTTTACCGCCCTGTCCGATTTGCCCCTGGGAATGACCGCGCACCTGCTTTATCCCGCTCTTGACCCGGATCATCCGGCAACCATGTCGAAGATTATTATTGCCGAGGTCATCCGGGGTCAGATGGGTTTTGACGGCCTGTTATTTACTGATGACCTGTCCATGCAGGCCTTGGGCGGTGATCTGGGGCAGCGGGCGGCGGGCGCCCTGGCGGCAGGCTGTGATGTGGCGCTGCATTGCAACGGCAGGGGGGACGAAATGCGGGCCGTGGCCGCTGTCTGCCACGGGCTGTCGGCAAAGGCCCAAAGCCGCTGGCAACGTGCCCTGGACTGGCGGCGACCAGCCCAGCCGGCACGATATGATGACCTTCTGGCGCGGTTGAATGACCTATTGGCGACCTTATAAATAACGGCTATTTTGCGATGCGCTTTAAGTTACCCACAAGATATTGCGTTAATCGACTTGGCCGGCCGCGCGGATAGGGTATAATCGCGGCATGAGCGAACGCACCGACCCAAATACCAAATTGAACCCCGCGGCTGCCTCTGACCCGGCCGCCGTCGCTGCTTTTGAAGGGCCGCCACCGGGCTCGGTTCTGGCAGCGGCAGGGGATGCGGGTTTCCAGGTCACGTTGGATGGCTATGAAGGGCCATTGGATGTGCTGCTAACCCTGTCGCGGCAGCAAAAGCTGGATCTGACCCATATCTCGATCCTGGATCTGGCGGAGCAATATCTGGTCTTTGTCGCCGAGGCGCGGCGCCTGCGGTTGGAGGTGGCGGCGGATTATCTGGTCATGGCGGCCTGGCTGGCCTATTTGAAATCCCGCCTGTTGTTACCCTCCATGCCCGGCGACGACGAACCCACCGGCGAGGAACTGGCCGCCCGCCTGCAACACCAATTACTACGGCTGGAGGCTATGCGCGAGGCGGCGGAAACCTTGATGCAACGGCAGCGCCTGGGCGTGGACGTGTTTCCCCGTGGCGCGCCCGAGGGCGTCACCATAATCCGGAAATCCCGCTATGACTGTAGCCTCTATGATCTGCTGATGGCCTATGTGGGCCAGGTTGACCGTTCGGAAGTGCTGTCGATCACGCCGCGTCCACCGGCAATTTTGTCGGTGGATGAGGCCCTGCGCCGGTTATCAATGTTTCTGGGTACGATGCCCGATTGGGCCAGTTTGGAAGCCTTTTTGCCGGCCGAATTAAAGGCTGGCATGGAAATGCGCTCGGCCCTGGCATCCACCTTCACCGCGTCACTGGAATTGGCGAAACAAGGTCGGCTCAAGCTGCGCCAGGGCCAGACCTTCGGACCGATTTATATCAAGGAGAGCGAGAGCTCATGACCGCGGACACTGAGCCTACGGAAGATGCGCCCACCGAAGATGCGCGCCCAGAAGATGCGTACGCTGAGAACGGGCAGGGGCCCATGGAGACCCCAACAGCCGAAGACGAGGCGGGTTATCCGCGCATGGTCGAGGCATTGTTGTTTGCCGCGACGGAGCCGCTGGATGTGGCGAGCCTGGAGGCGCACCTGCCGGAGGGGGCCGATGTGCCCGAACTGCTCAGCCAACTGGTGGCGCATTATGCCAACCGTGGCGTCAACCTGGTGCAGGTGGCCGGAAAATGGGCCATGCGGACGGCGCCCGATTTGCATTTCCTGTTGCAGGAACACCGTCAGCAAAACCGTAAACTGTCCCGCGCGGCACTGGAAACCCTGGCGATTACCTCCTATCACCAGCCGGTCACCCGGGCCGAGATTGAAGATGTGCGGGGCGTCAGCCTATCCAAGGGTACTTTGGATTTATTGATGGAATTGGGCTGGGTACGCATTCGCGGGCGCCGGCGCACGCCGGGACGGCCCGTCACCTATGGCACCACCGAGGGTTTCCTGGAACATTTTGGCTTTCAGAGTATCAAGGATTTACCCGGCCTGGACGAATTGAAGGCGTCGGGACTGCTGGAAGGGCAGGCGCGCACGGATCTGTTGCCCCTGTCCCACCGCGAGCCGGAAGACCCCTTGGAAGACGGTGACGACGGCAGCGAGGCGACCCTGCCCGAGGATGATGCGGCGGACGGCATCGATATGCCGGCGCAATCGGCTGAAATCATCGATATCCAGGGCTGAACGCGGCTCTATACCGCGCGGAATTTGGGCCGGGAGCGGGCCGGGACCAGAACCCGGCTGTGTGATTTTCCTCGACGTAATCGATGGCAAAGCTCATATGTTGGTTACATTGCTTCATGGCAGTGCTTCTGCCATATTGCGGCACATCTGGCGGGCGTGACGATACGCCCCGGAATACGGAGTTTTACCCATGGGCTTGAGTTTTTGGCAAATCGCGATCGTTGTCTTGTTGGTTGTGTTGCTGTTTGGCCGGGGCAAATTATCGTCCCTGATGGGTGACCTGGCCAAGGGCATCAAAAGCTTTAAATCCGGCATGGCCGAGGACGATCAGGTGGCATCTGCCTCTAGCGAAAAACTGGATGGCGATGATGCCAAGCCGGTGCAGGACAGCGCGACCAAGGACGAAGGCGCGAAGAGTTAGAGCAATTTTCAATTAATTGAAGTCGCTATCGCGACTTAAAGTGATTGATTCAATTGCTCTGTTTTTAAGAGTCTGAGCATGTTTGATTAAAACATGCTCTAGGCTATCCGTCGCCGCGCCGCTGGCTATTCGAAGCGGCTGAATGCGGCCCGAGGGGATCTGGCGCCATGCTGGACATAGGTTGGAGCGAAATGTTGATGATCGCCGTGGTGGCGATCGTGGTCATTGGGCCCAAGGATCTGCCGCGCACCCTGCGCACCATCGGTCAATGGATCGGTAAGGCGCGGGCCATGACCCGTGACCTGCAAAATAGCGTTAGTGATATGATCGCCGATTCCGAATTGGACGAGCTGCGCAAGGTTTCCAACAGCATTGGCGATTTCAACCCGGAGGGTTATCTTAACAAACCCATCGACGGCGGGACGGCGTGGTCGGGTGGGCAAAGCGGGGATGATGACAATCCCCCCCCGACGTCAAGCTCGACGTCAAGCCCGCCGCCATACCCGATGCAATGGCCACCCGATGATGGCGCCGATGCGGCGATGACGGAGGCGGCGGACCGGGCGCCGGATATTATCGTCGATGACGAGGCCGAAGCCGGCACGCCCCCAAATACGCCCCCTAAAAACACGGACGTCTAGCCGTGTCTCAGGAAAAGATTGAGGGCGATCCCGAGAGCGATCCCGAACTTGGGGAAGAGGACGAAGTTGAAGCCGAAAAGATGCCCCTGATCGAGCATCTGGTGGAACTGCGCAATCGTCTGCTGTGGTCTATCGGCGCCTTGGTGGTCGGCTTTGTGCTTTGCTATTTGGTGGCCGAAGACATCTATGCCTTCCTGGTGCAGCCCCTGGCGGATGTGATGGAGGGGCAACCGGGCCGGCGTCTGATCTATACCGGCCTGCACGAGGCCTTCTTCACCTATCTGAAAGTGGCCTTTTTCGGCTCCGTCTGCTTGACCTTTCCCATTGTTGCCGGACAAATCTGGGCCTTCATCGCGCCGGGATTATACAAACAGGAACGCCGCGCCTTTTTGCCCTTTTTACTGGCCACGCCGGTGTTGTTCCTGTTGGGCGCTTCGCTGGTCTATTACCTGATCTTTCCCCTGGCCTGGAAGTTCTTCCTCAGCTTCGAGAGCCCCGGTGGCGCTCACATGCTGGCCATTCAGATGGAGCCCAAGGTCAACGAATATCTGTCCCTGGTGATGAAATTGATCTTCGCTTTCGGCCTGTCGTTCCAGCTTCCCGTGGTCCTGATGCTGATGGCCCGGGCCGGCCTGGTAACCGCCAAGGGGCTGGCGGAAAAGCGCAAATACGCCGTCATCATTACCTTTGCCGCGGCCGCGATATTGACGCCGCCCGACGTGATCAGCCAGATCGGCCTGGGCATCCCCATCCTGGTGCTCTACGAAATCTCCATCCTGGGGGCCCGCATGGTAGAGAAAAAACGCGCCGAACGCGAAGCCGCCGACGACACGTAATAGCGCGCCTTCAGCCTAAACCGGCGCCCATCAGGTCGACGAAATTGTCGTGGTAGAAGCGCTCTTTGGCGCGCGGCGTGGCGTTTTCCAGGCTGGCGTCAAAGCGTTTGATGGGTGCCCGGCCGCCTTCCACGTGGGGGTAGTCGGAGGAAAACAGACAGACCTCCTCGCCGACCTGATCAATCACCCAGCCGGTATCCTCGGTGGGATAAGGCGTGATGCGGATTTGCCGTTTGACGTATTCGCTGGGCCGCAGGCTTAACTTGCGCAGGCGTTCTTCGTGGCGGGCAAAGGCCTCGTGGGCCGCGTCCAACTGCTGCATCATGCTCGGCAGCCAGACCGAGCCCATTTCCACAATGCCGAATTTCAGATTTGGGTGCGCCTCGAAGATGCCGTCGATGATCAGGGTCGCCAGGGTTTGCGCTGTGGGGCGGGGAATGGCCATGTAATCCACCGAACGAAAGTTCTCCGCCCCGCCGTGAAAATCCTTTACCGGGGGCAGGCCGTTCGCAAAATATTTCGGGTCCAGTAATTGCCCGCCGCCGCCCACGTGCATGACAATGGGCAGGCCGGCTTCCTCCGCCTGCCGCCAAAGCGGGAACAGGCCGGTATGGCTGGGCGAATGCTGGGCCGGGCAGGCGGATGGCACCAGGATGGCCTTGGCCCCGGCCTTGATCGCCTCGGCGGTGAAGGCCGCCGTGCGTTCGAAATCCATCAACGGCACATAACAGGCCGCCAGCAGGCGCCGGTCCACGGAACAAAAATCCAGCATGGCCCGGTTATGGGCCCGCGCCGCGCCATAGGCCAGGTCCAGATCATCGCCCATTTCCAGATCCAGCAGATAAGCATTCCAAAAAGTATTGAACATCAACTGGCTTTTGAAGCCCAACAGATCCAGGGCCGTCCCCCGGTCTTGCTTCAGGAACGAGCCGGTGGCGTGCCAGTTCTTGCGGCGCATGATCTCGACCTCGTCATTGGCCCGATAGTCGGGATCAATATGGCTTTGCCGCACCTCGGCGAACATTTCGCCCGCACCTTCGCCGCCCATCAGGTGGGCGAACTGGTGGCTGCCGATGCGCTCCCGCAGATCCGGATCGGCGAAGTCCGCCAACATTTCCGGCGTTTCCATTATATGGGCGTCGGCATCGTGGATGGCCCGCGCGGTTACATAAGGCATTTTTTGAATCCCCTGAATGCTACATCGGATGACATAGCATATTATTGCGTAATAGTCGCCAATGGCGGCGGCAATCTGCTATAAACGGTGGCCGCAGGGCGAATAACAACAAAACAGGGAGACCAGCCATGGCCGAGAAAGAGACGAAGATCAAACTGCGCAGTCAGCGCTGGTTCAACGATCCCGATCATCAGGAAATGTCGGCGCTGTATCTGGAGCGTTATCTTAATTTCGGCCTGACGCCGGAAGAGCTGCGATCGGGCCGCCCCATTATCGGTATCGCCCAAACGGGCAGTGATTTATCCCCCTGCAACCGCCATCATATTGAATTGGCCAAGCGGGTGCGGGACGGCATTATTTTTGCCGGCGGCGTACCGATCGAATTTCCCGTGCATCCCATTCAGGAAACCGGCAAGCGGCCGACGGCGGCCCTGGACCGCAATCTGCAATATCTGTCTTTGGTCGAGGTGCTGCACGGCTATCCCATTGATGGCGTGGTTTTGACCACGGGTTGCGATAAGACCACGCCGGCCATGTTGATGGGGGCGGCGACGGTGAATATTCCCGCTATCGCGCTGCCCGGCGGTCCTATGCTGAACGGCCATCACGAAGGCAAAAGCACCGGCTCGGGCACCGTTGTCTGGGATGCCCGCGTCAAGCTTGCCGCCGGTGAAATCGATATTGATAAGTTTGTCGAACTGGTCGCTTCCTCGGCGCAAAGCGCCGGCCACTGCAATACAATGGGTACGGCGACATCCATGAATTCGTTGGCCGAGGCCTTGGGCATGACGCTGACAGGAGGTGCGGCAATTCCCGCGCCCTATCGGGAGCGGGGACAATGCGCTTACCGCACGGGCCTGCGGATCGTGGATATGGTGCATGAGAATTTGCGCCCTTCGGACGTGCTGACCCGTGACGCTTTTCTCAACGCCATTGTCACGTCTTCGGCTATTGGCGGATCGTCCAATTGTCCGATCCATCTGGCCGCCATCTCGCGGCATATGGGGGTGGAGCTCTCCCTGGAGGATTGGCAAAGCCACGGCCACGACATTCCCCTATTGGTCAACCTGCAACCCGCCGGTGAGTATCTCGGCGAGGATTACCACAAGGCCGGCGGCGTGCCCCGGGTGATGCTCGAATTGAAGGGCGCGGGCAAATTGATTGAAAGCGCCATGACCGTCACCGGCAAGACCATGGGCGAGAACCTGGATGCCGCCCATGCCGCCAGCCCCTACGTCAATCGCGACGTCATCAAGCCCTATGACCAGCCCATGATGGCCAAGGCCGGCTTTGTCGTACTGTCGGGCAATCTGTTCGATAGCGCGGTGATGAAAACTTCCGTCATCGACGAGGCCTTCCGGGGCCGTTATCTTTCCAAGGCGGGCGATGAGGATGCCTTCGAGGCGCGTGCCATCGTCTTCGAGGGACCGGAGGATTACCATGCGCGGATCAATGACCCGGCCTTGGAGATCGACGCGCATAGCATTCTGGTGATCAGGGGCAGTGGCCCCGTGGGCTATCCCGGCTCGGCCGAGGTGGTAAACATGACGCCGCCCGATGCCCTGGCGGCCCAAGGTATCACGGATCTGGCCTGCATGGGGGATGGCCGGCAAAGCGGTACCTCGGGCAGTCCGTCAATTCTCAATGTCTCGCCGGAAAGCGCGGTTGGTGGTGGTCTGGCAATCCTGGAAACCGGCGACAAGGTGCGGGTCGATCTGAACAAGCGCACCGTTGATGTGATGTTGCCGCCCGACGAGATGCAGACGCGCAAGGCTGCCTGGACCGCGAATTTCCCCGGCTCGCAAACCCCATGGGAGGAGATCTACCGTTCCATGGTGGGGCAGTTGCAAACCGGTGCCTGTCTGGAACCGGCCACCATGTTCGTCAACATCATCGAGGAACGGGGCGAGTCCCGGGATTCGCACTAGGGGGTACCATGAATAATTGTGTGCACGACCATAGCCGTTGGGGGCCAGGCGATCAGCTTGGCGCGGCGAACCAGCTAACGCCGGAGATGACCCTGGCGGCCCTGAGCATGGCCAGAAGCGGCCAGGTGCTGGATCTGAGCCAGGTGATCGAGAATGGTGCGCCGTTTATGGCGCCCAATCAAACCCCGTATGTGATCCACTCCGGCGCCACGGCGCGTAACAGCAAGAAAATTCGCGCCTCCATGGGCGCCACCAACGAGGTGGGCGCCAATCTGGAACGCGTTGGGATGACCATGCACGTGGGCACTCATATTGATGCCCTGGGCCATTTCAGTATTGGCGAGCATTTGTATGGCGGCCATCATATCGACGAAAGCGTTGGCGATTTTGGTTTGCTGAACCTGGGCATCGAACATATCCCGCCGATGATTACCCGTGGGCTGTGCCTCGATGTTTCCGGCCTGGATGGCGGCGAACATCTTGGCGTTGGGCGGCCGGTTAGCGCTGATGACCTGAAACGATGTTGCGAGGCCCAGGACATAGCGCCCCAGGCCGGCGATGCGGTGTTGGTCAACACCGGTTGGGGCCGCTATTTCATGGTTGATAACGGTAAATATCTGGAAGGTGAGCCGGGCCTGGATGTCGGCGCGGCCCAATGGCTGACTGAACAGGGCGTGGTGGCAATCGGCGCCGACAACATGGCCCTGGAAGTGCTGCCCGGCACCAACCACCCGGAGATCATGATGCCCGTGCATCAGCATTGCCTGGTCGAGGCCGGGGTTCATATTATCGAGAACATGGTATTGGCCGATCTGGCCCGCGACGGCGTCAGTAGCTTTTGCTTTATCCTGTTGCCAGTCAAATTCAAGGGCGCCACGGGTTGTCCGGTACGGCCCGTCGCTATTCTGTAGGATGGCGCTAGCGCCCGGTTTCGCGGGCAAGGCGACGGCGGGGTGTTAATACCGGGTAGCGCTGCCGTCCACCCGGTCATTGCCGGCAGGAAGAAAAATAGTCGAAAGGAAGGCGCATATGGCAACGGCGATTGATTTGGAAACCGCGCTGGCTGAAAGAACGACCTTCTTGGAAGGCCGCACCCGGCATACCGACACCACGGGCTATTTTGCCAGACTCGCTGACTACCGGGACGGCGGTATCTTTGCGGCTGGGTTTTCCGGAACCTCGCAATGGGAACGCCACCCGAATGGCGACGAAATCGTTCAAATTCTGAAAGGCAGCGTCAGCTTGACGCTGCGAACGGCCGGGGGCGACGAAAAACTAGATTTGAAAGCCGGCATGATCGTTATAGTGCCGCAAGGAATTTGGCACCAGTTCACGGCGCCCGATGGTGTCACCCTCATGACCACGACACCGCAACCAACAGAACACATCAGCGACGCGGAACCGCCCTTGGACGATTAGAGGGCGCGAACATCCCAGAACCGCCCGGAACCGCTCTAAGAGCAACCCTTCAGGGAATTCTAATAAACGGTATCGTTTGAAAACAGTTACGTATAAAAGCAGTCCTTCAACTCGGAGCTGGTCGAATTAAAAACTGCCCAGCATTTTTTGGCATGCATCCGCTATAGTTTGTTTGTCTTCACGTCTGTCCGATTCAAAGTTTGATTCCATCATCATGAGTCTTATTATTGCAGTGCTAATTCTTGCAAAATTGCTGATTTCCCCAAAATTCAATAGTGAACCGCTTTGGAATAGATTGTGAGTCGCCTAGAAAGCGCTATTCGCCGCCTACAGGCGCAGAGGGTTTGCATGGATTGGGCCGCTGCCGAAATCTCGGCGCTACCAGGTCCAGTTCTGGAATTCGGTCTGGGAAATGGTCGTACCTATGATCATTTGCGCAGCTGCATGCCCGGGCGTGAGATTTTCGTCTTTGACTGCCAAATTGCTGCTCATCCCGATTGCGTGCCCGATCGCCGCCATCTGTTGCTGGGCGATGTTCGCAAAACACTTTTCGGCGCTTTGAGCCGCATCGGCGCGCAAGCAGCGTTGGCCCATTACGATATTGGGACTGGAGACAAATCTTACACAGCTGAGGTAGCCGCCGCTGTCGGGTCGGCGCTGGCACCCTTGCTGGCGTGTGGGGCACTGGTGGTGTCGAGTCAAATGCTGGTCATTCCGGGCAGCTTGGAAGTGCCGTTGCCCAAGGGTGTTGCACCCAGCCGCTATTACATCTATCGCATGGGTTCGCCTTTGCTATAGGTGAAACCCTCCGGCGTCGTGGTGATCCAGAGCGCATTCGAAGAAAATGCGCTCAGACTCTTTAAAACAGAGCAATTGAACCAATCACTTACGTCGCGAGAGCGGCTCCAGTTAACTGAAAATTGCTCTAGGTAATGAACGGCGCGCCCGCGCCCCTGCGGCAATCGCTGCAATGGCTGACCACCAGAATGGGTGAGGCGTTCATGGCATAGCGTATGGCGCCGCAAAGGCAGTTGCCCGTCATCTGCGTCATAAAATTTCACTCGGTTGTATCACCAGACGCCGAAGAAAAAGCCGCGCGCCTTGGCTTTGCCGGTGCGCTGCTCCACCATCTCGTGGGTCAGGGTCGTGCGCATGCGCCGGTTGCGCAGCCAGTGAAATAATTTTTCCTGCAACAGGGCGCGTTGTTCCCCATGGGCCGGATCGGCGCCCAGGTCGTTTTGCTCAGACGGGTCTGCGGCCAGGTGGAGCAACAGCGGAAGTCTTTGTTGGCGCCTATTACCAGCGTTGTGCGCCAGGAGCCGACATTGATTGCAAGCTAACCTTCAAGCTGTGCTAAGGCGTCTTTGAGCTTGTGAATTACCTCTTTTTTGCCCGCCTGGTTCAATCGGTCGCAGTTGATGGTCAGCGACAAGCCATCTTGTTCGCTATGGATAATCCGGCCCTCGGCGGCAAGCTCGTCATAGATGCCTTTGACGCTGAAGGTCTTAATCGGTTTGGGAAAGCCTTTCATGGTGATGGCCTCTCGCTCTTCTGCCAATAACCAGTCCTTGACTAAGGAATAGGTTTCCGCAGCAATCAGAATACCACCGGCATCGGCATTGGCTTCCAATCTGGCCGCCAAATTCACCTCGCCCCCGATGATGGTATAATCCATGCGGTCTTCGTTGCCGAAGTTGCCCACGGTACAATAGCCAGTGTTGATACCCATACGGGCTTCGAAGGGACGATCGATCAGGCCTTGCGCGCGCCATCGCTCCTGCAGTTCAGCTAAGCGACGTTGCATGACGATCGCCATCCGCACACAGGCGGCAGCATCCTCCTTTACACCCTTGCTTTCTGAGTCTCCGAAATAGAACATCATCGCATCGCCGATGAATTTGTCGAAATAGGCGCCATGCTCCTGGGCGATCTTTGACATCTCAGTCAGATACTGATTCAGCAAAGCGGTTAATTCTTCTGATTCCAGTTGGTCGGTGATCGCGGTAAAATTGACGATATCGGAAAAGAAAATTGTCAGCTTTTTGCGCTTGGACTCGATCTCGACCTTCTGTTCGCCGCTGAAAATCGATTTGTAGAGCTGCGGAGAGATATATTTTGACAGTTGACCCGATACCGCCGCCAAGGTCTGGCTGGTTTCCTCCGCCCTCTGTTTGGCCTCGAGCGTTTCGGCCTCGGCACGCTTTCGGTCATCGATAACGTAGATGGCATTGAGCCAGCAATCTTCGTCTTCATATCGCAACGGCAGCGAGGATAATAATGCCCAGAAGGGTTCGCCTTGAGCGTTTTTGAGTTGTACTTCGTATTCTTGCAGCCGGCCCTTTTCCGTCTGCAATTCTGCCATCACCTCCTGGTCGTCGGGGTTCACGAAAAAATCTCGAATGGCAAGCCCGCCGGCACCGCCAGTGGGAATGCCAAATTGGCGGGATGCGGTCTCCGAGGCCTCCAGCGCTCCGGTTTCTCGAGTGAGCACCAATGGAAATGGGATCGCCGCGAGCATCGAACGCATGGCCTCCGTTTCTCGTTGGTGAACCTCGGCTTCCGCCTTTATCTTCTCCAAGCCTAATCGTACCGACGCTGTCGTCTCTCGCCAGCTTTGCCAAGCGGATCGTGCGATGGCGCCGGCGCCGGCGATAGCCACGAAAAGCAATAGGTCCGGCCTCAAAATGCCGTTGAGCAACGCGGCAGCGACACCTGCCAGTAACATGGGTCCAAAATAGGCGATGGCCGCCAGAGGCAGGCTTGGCATCAGAGCTGCCGCGCCAAAGCCTAGAAAAAACATGACCATGAGGAGGACAATGCCGTTGATCGTGCCCACATTCGAGATCATCAAATAGTACGAAATAGCCCAGGCAAATCCCAGCAGGAAGGAATGGATTACAATCAGGCGAATGCGCCGCTTGCTGACCCGGGTTGGCCGCGCCTGGCCACGCAATCCCACGTAACTGCGCAGCACGGGTAAAAGCAGCAGTAACACGGCAACCAAAAAATACACCGCATAGCTGGTGATCGAGGCAGCCCAATCTGTATAAACGACGATCGCGACCGCAGCCGTATTACCAAACAACAGAACCGGCATATTCCCTTGAGTCTGCACCGATTGCACGATGCGGATTTCCGCCGCGATAGCATCATCACTTATCAGAGAGCCGTGCGTTTGAGTTTCGTTCCCTGCCGATTGTTCGACTTCCGCGATTTCTGTTGCCGCTGTCATATTTGCTCCCCAAAAAAAATTTGTTGGGCCGTGAGTTACCCTACATTATCCACGGTATCGACGTACCAATACTTTAAACCCGAATTGAATTGACCTTGCCCGCACGATGAAAAATTCGAACGTGGATTAAGTGGACCAGAATATCCCGGATCTGCCTTGGTCTCTATCTGGATCGCCATGTTCCCGTTGGGAACCGGGTAATTGCGGCGGGCCGTCGGCGAAGTTGAACCACGGCAGCATGCTGCCGGCCTAGATGTGATCATCGGGCGTGACCAGGGCGGGATCGTCCAGGATGGCGGCGGCGATGTCCAGTTCGTTATCGTGACCGTTCATGGCATAGCGTAAGGCGCCGCAAAGGTGGCCGCCGGTCATCTCCGTCATAAAATATCACTCCGCTGTATCACCAAACGCCGAAGAAAAAACCACGCGCCTTGGCTTTGCCGGTGCGCTGCTCCACCATCTCGTGGGTCAGGGTCGTGCGCATGCGCCGGTTGCGCAGTCAGTGAAATAATTTTTCATGCAACAGGGCGCGCTGTTCCCCATGGGCCGGATCGGCGCCCAGGTCGTTTTGCTCGGACGGATCCGCGGCCAGATGGAACAATTGCGGGCGAAAGCCTTCATAGAAAATATATTTCCAATCCGCCGTGCAAACCATGTAGGCGCGGGCGATCAGTTGGGTGCCGCCAATCAACTGACACCAACGAGGACCCTGGCCGCCCTGGCTATGGCGAAGTCCGGGCAGATCCTGGATATTAGCCATGTGATCGAGAACGGTGCGCCCTTCATGGGCCCCAATCAGACGCCTTATGTGATCCATTCCGGCGCCACGGCGCGCAACAGCATGAAAATTCGGGCCGGGCTGGGCGCCACCAACGAGGTCGGCGCTAATCTGGAACGGGTGGGGATGACCATGCACGTGGACACCCATATTGATGCCCTGGGCCATTTCAGCATCGGCGAGCATTTATATGGCGGCCATAACATTGACGACAGCGTCGGCGACTTCGGCCTGATCGATCTGGGTATCGAGAATATTCCGCCCCTGATTACCCGTGGCCTGTGCCTTGATCTTTCCGGCCTGGATGGCGGCGAGCATCTGGCGGCCGGCCGGTCAGCGCCGATGATTTGAAACGCGTTTGCGAGACCAGTGACGTCGCACCCCAGGCGGGCGACGCGGTGTTGCTCAAAACCGGCTGGGGCCGTTATTTCATGACCGACAACGCCACCTATCTGGAAGGCGAGCCAGGCATTGATGAAAGCGCGGCAAAATGGCTGACCGCCCAGGGCGTGGTCGCCATTGGTGCTGACAACATGGCCCTGGAGGTTTTGCCCGGCACCAATCATCCGGAAATCATGATGCCCGTGCATCAACATTGCCTGGTCGAGGCCGGGGTCCACATCATCGAAAACATGGTGTTGGCCGATCTGGCCCGCGATGGGGTGACCAGTTTTTGCTTTGTCGTCCTGCCGGTGAAGTTCAAGGGCGCCACGGGCTGCCCGGTACGGCCCGTCGCCATTCTGTAGGATGGCGGTGCCGTCCACCCCGTCATTGCCGGCTGGAAAAAACATAATCGAAGGGAAGGCGCATATGACAACGGCGATTGATTTGGAAACCGCGCTGGCAGAAAGAACGACCTTCCTGGAAGGCCGCACCCGGCATACCGACACCACGGGCTATTTTGCCAGGCTTGCTGACTACCGGGACGGCGGCATCTTCGCGGCTGGTTTTTCCGGTACCTCCCAATGGGAACGCCACCCGAATGGCGATGAAATCGTTCAAATTTTGAAAGGCAGCGTTAGCTTGACGCTGCGAACGGCCGGGGGCGACGAAAAACTGGATCTGAAAGCCGGCATGATCGTCATCGTGCCGCAAGGAACCTGGCACCAGTTCACGGCGCCCGATGGTGTCACCCTCATGACCACGACACCGCAACCAACAGAACACATTAGCGACGCGGAACCGCCCCTGGACGATTAGAGGGCGCGAACATCCCAGGAAATTGTATAATTTCGCATCTGCCTGAGGCATGGCGGGCAAGGTGACGCTATATGATTTGCCCGGTTTGCGCGATATTATGCACATGATTAGGCATCAGGCAGTAGGCCCAGCCTGCGACATCGGCGCGGACGCAATATTTGGCTAGCAAGCGCCGATAGGCGCGATAATCGCGGTATCAAATTGCGGCGTCAAAAAAAACCTCCAGCCGCCGGTTACCGCGCTGCGTCACATGATGCGGATGCCCTAGTACAGCAATGCGTGCTATTCTTGCCAACACTCCATTGCAAACGAAAAATCCACAGGAGGGTATTATTGTATACCGTCCCCGTGATTCCCGTGATTACTACCAAAAGAGAAGCGGTCTCGAAAGATGCAGCAACACACACCGCTGAATAATAGCACCATTCTTTCGGTATTTATCGCACGGGTCTTCTTATTCACACCTTTCATGACTGTCGCCGGCTGTATACCGATCCTGATGGAGGAATGGGGGATCGGTGCGGCGAAGGTAAGCTCCATCGTGTCGAGCTTCTATTTCGCCTATGCGTTCTCGCTGTTGGGCTTCTCCTGGCTCGGTGATCGCATTGGCGCGAAGCGCACGGTGTTACTCTCGGCATGTGCGACCGTGTTCGCAGGCGCCGCCTTCGCGGTCTTTGCCGAAGATTTCATGTCCAGTCTCATCCTCTACGGCCTGATCGGTCTCTGCCAAGGCGGGGTGTATGGGCCCTTGATTATGCTCTTTCGGGAAAATGTACCGTCTGATCGCCTGGGCAGCGCCATTGGCTGGCTCATTGCCTCGACGTCGATTGGCTATGCGGCCTCCATCGCGCTTACGGGCCTGTTCGTCGGGATTTCAGGCTGGCGCATGGCGTTCATGGCAACCGGTCTGTTACCGATTGCCGGCACCGCAATTTTGCTGGTGGCGGTCAAACAGCTCCCCAATACCGTTCATCCGCGAACATCCGATACCGGGTTCTGGCGGCAAATCCGTCAAAATCGCCCGGCAAGACAATTAATTGCCGCATACACATGCCACAATTGGGAACTGCTCGGCATGTGGACTTGGGCGCCAGCACTTATCGCTGCCAGTTTCGTCATGAGCGGAGAAACCACGACCGTGGCATCGGGGTGGAGCGCACAAGTCGTAACAGCCCTGCATCTAGGTGGTGCCATTGCGGCCTACGCCATGGGCAGGCTGTCTGACAGAGTGGGTCGAAGGTCCGTATTGATATGGGTCGCGGCGATCGCCGCCGGGTTTTCCTTTGGCATTGGTTGGTTCGTCACCTTCGCGCCTTACTTGATTGCGGGATTGGCAATCGTCTATTCCTTCTTCGCCATAGGGGATTCACCGGTTCTATCGACCGCAATGGCCGAACGCGTAGAACCAGGCTCTCTGGGCGCTATGCTCGCGGCACGGTCGTTGATTGGCTTCATTGTGGGCGCGGCATCGCCCGCCGTCGTCGGTTGGCTGATCGACACGCTCCGCGCCGGTCAGGCGAGCGAAACAGTGGTTTGGGGGTCCGGCTTCGCCATCCTTGGATTAGGAGGTCTGCTCGCGGTCTTTTTCGCCTTCAGGCTACCAAAATAACGGTATTCCTAGAGATCATATGCGGATAATGGGGATAGTGTATAATTTCGCATCCGCCTGAGGCATGGCAGGCAAGGTGATGGTATATGGTTTAGCCGGTTTTTCTTGGACGGCCCGGTTTGCGCGGTTTCACGCACATGATTAGGCATCAGGTAATAGGCCCGGACCGCGACACCGGCGCGCCCGCGGTCCGGCGGCAATCACTGCAATGGCAATGGCTGATCACCAGAATGGGCGAGGCGTTCATGGCATAGCGTATGGTGCCGCAAAGGCAGCCGCCGGTCATCTGCGTCATAAAATATCACTCCGCTCTATCACCAAACGCCGAACAGAAAACCACGCGCCTTGGCGTTGCCCGTACGCTGCTCCACCATCCCGTGGGTCAAGGTCGTGCGCATGCGCCGGTTGCGCAGCCAGTGAAATAATTTTTCGTGCAATAGGGCGCGCTGTTCGCCGTGGGCCGGATCGGCGCCCAGGTCGTTTTGCTCGGACGGGTCCGCGGCCAGATGGAACAATTGCGGGCGAAAGCCTTCATAGAAAATATATTTCCAAGCCGCCGTGCAAACCATGTAGGCGCGGGCGCCCTCCGGTCCCAACCCCAGGCTTTGCCGGGCTGGATGGAAAGTGTAATCCGTCTCTGAAAATGCCGCATCGCGCCAATTTTCCACGGCGCCATCGCCACGCAACAGCGGCAACAGAGAGCGTCCCTCCAGGCGATGGGGATGCAGATCACCGCCCTGGCTGTCCAGAAAGGTGGGGATCAGATCAATGGCTTCGACCAATCGTTCGTCCACGGCGCCACGGCGGCTATCGGCTGCCGGGTCCGGGTCATAGATGATCATGGGGATACGGGCGACCTCTTCGTGCAACAGGTCTTTTTCCCCCAGGCCATGATCGCCCAGGTAATCTCCATGGTCCGAGGTGAGGACGATCATGGTGTCGTCCAGGCGGCCACGTTCTTCCAGGAATGCCATCAGGCGGCCGAATTGATCGTCGCACTGGCTAATCAGGCCCATATAGGTGGGAATGACCGTCTGCCGCACCTCGTCGCGGCGGAAATTTTTACTGCCTTCATGGGCCTGAAAGGCGCCGACAACCGGGTGCGGATCGTCCATTTCCCGGGCGCTTTGATTGGCCGGTAAAATCTGGTTGGCGCCGTACATCTCGTTATAGGGGGCAGGCGCCACATAGGGCCAATGGGGCTTGATCAGGGAAAGATGCAGACACCAGGGATCATCCCCCGCCTGATCGATAAATTCCATCGCCCGGTCGGTCATATAGGGCGTCTCGGAATCCTTGTCCTTGACCCGGGCCGGCAGGCGGGCATGGCGCATCTGCCAGCCGCTCAAGATTTCGCCGTTCGGCCCCTCGGCTGAATTGGCGAAATCGTGCCAGGGATTGTCGGAAACATAGCCCTTGGCGCGGAGATAATTGTTATAGGCCAGATTGGGATCGACCGACTGATCCGGATGCAGGCCGTCATCCCGTTCAAACGGCTCGAAACCGCATTGGTTGACCCAAACGCCCAGTTCCGATGCCTGGTCGATTTTCAAACGCTCCATGCCGGCCCGGTCCGGCACCATATGGGTCTTACCGACCAGGACCGAGCGCATGCCAACCTGGCGCAGATAATCGCCCATGGTCCATTGATCGAGGGAAAATGGCACGTTGTTGTAGCCGGCCCCATGGCTGGACATATAACGCCCGGTGTAGAACGAGACGCGGGAAGGGCCGCACACCGGCGCCTGGCAATAGGCCCGGTTGAAGCGCACGCCGCGCTGGGCAAATGCATCCATATGCGGCGTCTGCAGGGTAGGGTGACCGGCGCAGCCGAGATAATCCGCCCGCAATTGATCGTACATGACAAATAGGATGTTCTTGATTTTACCCACGATCGTTTCTCTCCAAACAGCGATGGTCGGGGAAGGGGTTGTTTATTGCGGGCCGGCTTTTTCCCGGACCGCCGCCATTTTGGCCCGGTCGGTTACGCCGCCCGGGTTGAGATGGGTCGGGATAAATTCCTTGTAGCCGGCAAAGGTGGTCTGGCCAACGGCGAAGATGCGGGCCAGTTCATTGGGCGCGTCAGGATGATCGTCCACCCGCAGATCCCAATCGGGATAAACCTCCGCGGTGTGGATCTTCAGCGCCGCCGATTGCCGGCCCCGTTTGTCGCCGCCCGCGCCGTCACCGGCCAGCAGGCTGCGCAACAACCTCTCGGGAAAAGGCAACGCGGCCTGATCGCGGTATTCTTCCAGGCAGGCCTGCAGCACAGATTTCCCGGCCAGCATATTACCGGCCACGGAAATGTTCGTTGCCGCCATGTCTCCGCACCAATCGATGCAGTCATTGCCCGTGTGCGCGGCCCGGTTACCGTGGCTGTCCAGGACGTGGATTTGCCGCACGGCGGCACCGTCATCCTGGCCCCAGGCGGCCGTCAGGGCCGCCTCCACCGCCTCGCCATTGCCAAGGCGATCCAGTATGGCGGGGCCCAACGTGGGGTTTACCATGGCCTGCGTCGCCACCGCGCCAACGCCGCTTCTGACCCAGGGCACCAGCGAGCCGACGGCGAAAAAGCGCGAGGCGACGGCGATACCCAGGCTACCGCTGTCCCTGTCACGGGCAATTATCGACCAAGTCATCCCGTCTACCTCTCACAGCCATTGATGCCGTGCTACTGTCATGCAAAATGGGCCCACCGTCCAGACCGGAACAGGCCTTTTTCGGAGTGTTGAAATGACAATTCTACTTGGTGCTATCGCCGACGATTATACCGGCGCCACGGACCTGGCGAACACCCTGGTACGTCAGGGCATGCGTACGGTGCAATTGTTTGGACCGCCCCCGTCCGGCATGCGCGTGCCGGAGGCTGATGCGGTGGTGATTGCCTTGAAGTCGCGGACCATTCCACCTGCCGATGCGATCGCGCAATCCCTGGCCGCGCTGGAATGGTTGCAAGGGGCGGGGGCGGAACAGTTCTTTTTTAAATATTGTTCGACCTTTGATTCCACCCCTCAGGGGAATATCGGGCCCGTGGCCGATGCGTTGCTGGCTGCCCTGAACCAGGATTTCACTATTGCCTGCCCGGCCTTCCCGGAAAATGGCCGCACCATCTGTTATGGCTACCTGTTCGTTGGCGCGCAGTTGCTTTCGGAATCCGGCATGCGGAATCATCCCCTGACACCCATGACGGATTCCTCCCTTGTCCGTGTATTAGCCGCGCAAACCAGTCATGGCGTCGGACTGGTGGATCACCGCACGGTCGCGACCGGGTCGAAACGGGTACGGGAAGCCTTCGCCGCCTTGCAGGCAGAGGGTAAGCATCATGCCATTGTCGATGCCTTGAGCGATGGCGATCTGTTGACCATCGGGGCGGCCTGCGCCGATATGAAATTAATCACCGGTGGTTCCGGTATTGCCCTGGGCCTGCCGGAAAACTTTCGCCGGGCGGGCAAGTTGCCTGCCGGCGCCGTGGCGGATCAATTGCCAGCCGTGCCGGGACCGGGCGCGGTGCTTTCGGGCTCCTGCTCCCAGGCAACACTGGCCCAGGTGGCGTTCATGCAACAAAGCCGGCCGTCTTTTCAACTGGACGTCATGAAGCTGGCGGCGGGCGAGGATCAGGTCGGTGCGGCGCTGGATTGGGCCATCGAACAATTGGCCCATGGACCGCCGTTGATCTATGCCTCCGCCGCGCCGGCGGATGTGCGTGCGGCGCAGGATAAACTGGGCCGGGCCCGGGCCGGTGACTTGTTGGAGGCCGCCATGGCCGGGATCGCCAAAGGCCTGATCGCCGCCGGCGTCCGCCGCCTTGTGGTGGCGGGGGGAGAGACCTCCGGTGCGGTGGTTCAGGCCCTGGGCGTGGACGGCATCCGCATCGGCCCGCAGATCGATCCGGGCGTACCCTGGACGACGACCCTGGGGCAGCCGGAATTGGCCTTGGCCTTAAAGTCCGGTAATTTCGGGGTTGAGGAGTTTTTCCTTAAGGCATTGGATTGTGCGCCATGAATGAAAACCGCCTGCGCCAGGAAATTTGCGACGTCGGGGCCTCGATCCATGGCCGTGGCCTGACCCATGGGGCGACGGGCAATATTTCCGCCCGTCTGGACGATGGCTGGCTTATGACCCCGACGGGTTCGAACCTGGGTCAGCTTGATCCCGGCCGCCTGTCGCGGCTAGATGAAAACGGCGAACATATTGCGGGCGATAAGCCAACCAAGGAGAGCTTTTTGCATTTGGCGGTCTATGGCCAACGGGCGGGCAGTGGCGCGGTGGTGCATTTGCACGCCACCCACTCGGTCGCCGTGTCCGTATTGGCGGATTTGGACCCCACGGATTTATTGCCCCCCATCACCGCCTATTACGTCATGCGGGTGGGAAAACTGCCTCTGGTGCCCTTTTATGCCCCTGGCGATGCCAAGCTGGCCCAGGCCGTCGGGGAGACCGCCCAGGCGCACCATGCCATGCTGCTGGCCAATCATGGTCCCGTGGTGGCGGGGACAGACCTGTCGGCGGCCCTGGATGCCACGGAGGAGTTGGAGGAAACGGCGCGTCTGTTCTTGCTTTTACAAGGGCAGCGAACCCGCTATCTTACAACAGAACAGGTGGCCGCGTTGCGCGTGGCATTTCCGATCAAGGCCTGACGCGAAAATGGCACGAAAAAGGGGAACATCATGAGCTATTCACTGGAACAATTTTGTCAGGATTGCCGCGAGGCATTGACCAGCCATCCGGGCCACGAAGGCCGCGATCTGGCGCGGGGCAAATTGGAAAAATTGCTGCTTGATCCGGAATTTACCGCCTCGGAGTTGGGCGAGGATCAGGCCAAAGGCGTCCGTACCCTGTATGAAGATCCCGATCTTGAATTCTGCGTATTGGCCTACCGGGCCGGCGCCGAGCACAAATCGCCACCGCATGACCACGGCGCGTCTTGGGCGATTTACGGTCAGGCCAAACATCATACGGACATGAAGGTGTATGACAGGATTGAAGGTGGTGAGGGCGCTGGCAAGGCGAAATTGGAAGTGACCAAGGAATTTCGCCTCAATCCGGGCATGGCCGGTTTGTTCGACGTGGGCGAGATCCATGCCATTGACCATCCCGCCGACGCCCGCTTCGTGCGTGTGACCGGCACCGACCTGAACCAGGTGCAACGTCTGCGCTTTGATGAAAGCCGTGGCGTCGCCGAGGTGATTGAAAATGCCTCGGTGCCCGAGCCCGGAAGTGACTGACGGGGTTTTATTCGTCCGGTAATAGCATCAGGTCGGTATCCCCTGGTTTGGCGCCGCTGGCCGTCAGCAAGGCATGGACCTGTCCGCGATGATGGGTCTGATGGTTGTGAAAGTGGCTGATCAGGGTCCACAGCGGTTTCGTGATTTTCCGGTTGGCGGCGCCTGAAAACCAGGTCAGATCGCCGTTTAATTCAGCTGGATCGATGGCTGCGGCCCAATCGATAATGCGTTGATCGAGTTGGGGGCGCTCTGCCAGCATTTCCGCCCAATCGGCACGTTCATTCACGGAACCGGGAATGCCGGGAGAGCGTGGCGGCGGCGTCTTGGCAAAACGGCTCAACCAAATCGTGTCGCCCCATATGAGATGGTTCAGGGTGCCATGGATTGAACCAAAGAACGCGCCCCGGTCGAGTTGCCTTGCCGCTTCCGTCAAACCATCGGCGGCGGCGTACACACTGACATTTTGCCACCGGTTATACGCGGCCATCATTTGAATATACGCAACACTAATCACAACCGGCTCTCCTCCTGGGATCTTCATTGACAACCAATAGGCAAACATAAAGGCATTTTTCCGGATTTGGGCAAATGGGTGACTGTCGGCGAGTTTAATTGTTCCCAACAGCCCCGTTCCGTGGGCCAAGCCAATAATGCCAGCTGCAACCAAATCACCTGCTTCGAAACCCTACACGCCCAGGGTATCTTGGCGGCGGGGGGTGGTAATTAGAGGTAAAAAGACCCAGATATCAGGTTGCTTCATCCGCCCTGGACGGCTATGGGTGGGGCAACCAATAGCAATTCACGTACGGGAGCCGCGTCGCCATGACCACCTTTGACAAGCGCGAAAAATCTTACGAGGCGAAATACGCCCACGATCAGGAAACCGTCTTTAAAATCGGCGCGCGGCGCAACAAGTTGCTTGGCCTTTGGATGGCGGAACATCTTGGCCTGGATGGGGCGGATGCGGAAGCGTACGCCAAACAGGTGATCGCCTCTGATTTTGAAAAACCGGGTGACGAGGATGTCTTTGAAAAAGTCTGGGCCGATGTTCAGGGTAAGGGCTTGTCGTTAAGCGAAGATCAGGTGCGCCAGCAGATGCGGGCCCTGTTGGAAGTGGCTCGGGAACAGATTACTTCCGAATAAGCGCAATATTAATGGATTGAACCGACGCGCTTTAATCGTCTGGTTCCGGGTAATCTTCCCTTTCGGCAAAGACCCGCGCGAAGATGGTGTCCACGTGTTTGGTGTGATAGCCCAGATCGAACATGGCCTCCAGCTCCGCCGCTGATATGGCGGCCATGACCTCTCCGTCGGCCTGCAATAGATCGAGAAAACTGCCTTCGCCACGCCAAACAGGCATGGCATTGCGCTGAACGTATGTGTAGGCGTCCTCGCGGCTGACGCCGGCTTGGGTCAAGGCCAGCAGCACCCGTTGCGAGAAGATCAAACCACCCAGGCGGTCCAGGTTGGTCTGCATGTTTTCCGGATAAACCGTCAGCTTGTCGATCACACCGGTCAGGCGGTTCAGGGCAAAATCCAGCGTTACGGTGGTATCAGGCGCAATGCCCCGTTCGACGCTGGAATGAGAGATGTCGCGCTCGTGCCACAGGGCGACGTTTTCCAGGGCCGGTACGGCGCTCATACGCACCAGACGGGCCAAACCGGTCAGATTTTCGGTCAGCACCGGATTGCGCTTGTGCGGCATGGCCGAGGAGCCCTTTTGCCCTTCAGCAAAATACTCCTCCACTTCCAGGACTTCCGAGCGCTGTAAATGGCGTATTTCCGTGGCTAGCCGCTCGATACTGGAGGCGATGACGGCAAGGGTGGAAAAATACATGGCGTGACGGTCGCGGGGAATAACCTGGGTCGAAATCGGCTCTATTGCCAGTCCCAGGGCGTCGGCTACGTGTTGTTCCACCGCCGGGTCGATATTGGCGAAGGTGCCGACGGCGCCCGATATGGCGCAGGTCGCGATCTCTCTTCTGGCCCGGCGCAAACGATCCCGGCAACGGTCGAACTCGGCATAAGCCTGAACCAGTTTTAAACCAAACGTGGTCGGTTCCGCATGAATGCCATGGCTGCGGCCGATGCAGATATCGTCCTTGTGTTCATAGGCCCGGCGGCGCAATACCGCCAACAGATGATCCATGTCGCCCAGCAAAATATCCGTGGCGCGCACCAGCTGTATGTTGAAGCAAGTATCCAGCACGTCCGACGAGGTCATCCCCTGATGCACGAAGCGGGCGGCGGGACCCACGTGTTCGGCCAGGTTGGTCAGAAAGGCGATGACGTCATGATGGGTTTCCCGCTCGATCGCGTCAATCCGGGCTACTTCAAAGGCGCCTTTTTCCCAAACCTCCTTGGCCGCCTCCGCCGGGATAACACCCAGCTTGGCCTGGGCATCGCAGGCGTGCGCCTCGATCTCGAACCAGATTTGAAATTTGCTTTCAGGCGACCAGATGGCTGTCATTTGAGGGCGCGAATAGCGCGGGATCATGGGCCGGATCCTTGCTTTTGAATAGGCTTGTTGCTTGGGTGGGTTTCATACACCGATCAAGCCGGCCGGGGAAGATCATGATGGCATGAAAAGCACGATTTAACGATTTTGACAGACCGCTGGCTTGGCGATCCGATGAATATAAAAAATGGTTTAGTTCGCCAAGACTGAAGTGATCAGAACAATTACGGCAACAGCGATCAGGTTCAGCAGAAAACCTGCCTTGGCCATATGGGCGACGGTCAACTTTTCACTGGCGAAAACAATGGCGTTGGGCGGCGTCGCCACGGGCATCATGAAAGCGCACGACGCGGCCAGGGCGACAGGGATGACGAGTTCCAAAGGTGCAATGCCCGCGCTGACCGCCACTGTCGCGACGATAGGCAGGAAGACCGCGGTGGTTGCCGTATTCGAGGTGATCTCGGTCAGGAAAATGATCAGAATTGTCACCGCGGCGACCAGGACGATGGTTGGCATGTTTTCCAGGCCCGCCAGGCCGCCGCCCACGGTATCGGCTAAACCGCTCTCGGAAATAGCATGAGCCAAGCTTAATCCACCGCCGAAGAGCAGCAGCACGCCCCAGGGCAAGGTGACGGCGCGGGACCAGGTCATAAGCGAACTATTGTCGCCCTGGTTGGTTGGAATTATGAAAAGCGACAAGGCGCCGATCAATGCAATACCGGAATCGGTCAGACCCATGCCGGGAAAGACGTCGGTGATCAGGGGCCTGAATATCCAGCTTAAAGCGGTCAAGACAAATACCGCCAGGACCCGCTTTTCCTCGACCGACATCGGCCCCAGAGCTGCAATTTCGGCTTTGACGACCGCATCGGCGCCAGGGATCGGACGGCGCGCTACCGGGCAGGTAACACGGGTCAGCAATAACCAGGCCAGCGGCAGCATGACAATGACCACGGGCAAGCCGATTGTCATCCATTTGGCAAATCCCAGTTCAATGCCCAGCTGTTCCTGGGCGAAGGCGGCCAAAAGCGCGTTGGGCGGTGTCCCCACAAGGGTGCCCGCGCCACCGATGCTGGCCGAATAAGCAATGCCCAGCAGCAATGCCGTCGCGGTATTGCCGGCGACCCGCGGATCTTCCTTTTTATTTAATAGCCCGATAATGGACATGGCGATGGGCAGCATCATGACCGTGGTGGCCGTATTGCTGACCCACATGCTCAAAATAGCGGTGGCCAGCATGAAACCAGCAATAAGATGGTCGGGCCTTGTTCCAAAAGCGTTCACTATAAGCAGGGCGATGCGTCGGTGCAGGTTCCAGGTCTCGATGGCCTTGGCGATGATGAAGCCGCCCATGAACAGAAAAATCAGCGGATGCGCATAGGGTGCGGCCGATGCCTTAAAGTCGAAAAGCCCCAGCGCCGGGAAGACGATCAGGGGCATGAGGGCGGTGACCGCGACTGGCAAGGCTTCGGTCAGCCACCAGAAAGCCATCCAGATTGCCACGCCAAGCACCTTCCAGGCCGTCGGCGAAATACCTTCCGGCACGGGTGATATGATAACGCCCACGCCTAGAATGGTTCCTGCCAACACTGTAACGGGCCTTAGGGATCTCTTCGTGGGGTTGGTGCCCTGGCTCATCAGAAATGATTATATGATCCGCATCGACGGGGCGGCGATATCACGCACCCGGCCCATCAATTGGCCATCAATTACCCTGTAATTTGTTGATCGCCCGGCGTACGGCTCGCCCGGCGGCTTTGGCGCGGTCTTCATCGGCGGCGATCTGCTTGGCTTCTTTTACCAGGCCACGCGCGGCGCGCGCCGCCTGTTCCCGCGCCACCGGGTCGGCCGCAATTTTCTGCGCCGCATAACGGACGATATGCCGTAACAGGAATGCCATGCCCCAGCATAGCCAATAGGATGATCGGCGGCTAGCACTGCTAGGGAAGCGCCATATTGGCTGAAGGCCCCGGGCTTCCGGTTGACGAATGGTTGTCCACTGCCGATAGTCGCTGCATCCGACGTTGCGCAGTACAGGTGCCGCCGCCATGCCCAAGATTGCTTCTAAAATCGATCCCAACGACCCTTCCTTTCAGGAGAATCGTGCTGATTTTCTGACCCAGATTGCCGGTCTGCGCGATCTGGAGGGCAAGGTACGGGCGCGTTCTGAAAAGAGCCGGGATCGGTTCGAGGGGCGGGGGCAGTTGCTGCCGCGTGATCGGCTGAATTTGTTGCTGGATCGGGGTGCGCCCTGGCTGGAGCTTTCCACCCTGGCCGGGTTCGAGACTTATGACGACGATGGCGATGAAAATATCTCCGGCGCCAGATTGATTACCGGCATCGGCGTGGTATCGGGTGTGCGCTGTGTGGTGATCGTGGACGATTCCGGCATCCTGGCCGGCGCCCTGCACACCCATGGCGTGGACAAGATGATCCGCGCTTTTGACATCGCCTTGGAAAACAAGCTGCCGGCGATCCATCTGGTGCAATCCGCCGGCGCGGATTTACTCGATTACGTGCCCGCCACGTTAATTCGCGGTGGCGGCCTGTTTTATAAACAGGCCAAGTTATCGGCGGCGGGCTGCCCGGTCATCTCCGTTGTACATGGCGCCTCCACCGCCGGAGGGGCCTATATGCCCGGCATGTCGGATTATGTGGTCATGGTGCGCAAGCAGGCCATGGCCTTTCTGGCCGGTCCGCCCCTGTTGCGCGCCGCCACGGGCGAAATAGCCGCGGCGGAAGATCTGGGCGGCACCGATATGCACGCCACTATTTCGGGCCTGACCGAATATGTGGCCGAGGATGATGCCGAGGCGGTGAGTATTTGCCGGGATATCGTCTCGCGCCTGAACTGGCCCGCCCGTCTGGCGCCCGCGCGCCCGCGCACCTGGGAGGAACCGGCCTACGACATCGACGAGTTGTGCGGCATCGTGCCGGTGGAATATCAAAAACCCTATGACGTGCGCGAGGTTATCGCGCGGCTGGTGGATGGCTCCGACTTCCTGGAATTCAAGGCTGATTACGACCTCCAGACGATCTGTGGCCAAGCCTCCGTCATGGGGATGCCTTGCGGTCTGATTGGCAACAACGGCCCCATTACGCCCCAGGGCGCCACCAAGGCCTCGCAATTCATGCAGTTATGCGATCAATCGGGCACGCCGCTGATCTATTTGCACAATACTACCGGTTTCATCGTCGGACGGGAGCCCGAGGAAATGGGCATGATCAAGCATGGCGCCAAGATGATCCAGGCGGTCTCCAACGTCTCGGTGCCGCGTATCACCCTGATGATCGGGGCCTCGTTCGGGGCCGGCCATTACGCCATGTCGGGTTGGTCCTACGAGCCGCGCTTCATTCTCGCATGGCCCAATTTTCAATGCGGCGTGATGGGCGGCAAACAGGCCGGTCTGGTCATGCGTATTGTGCACGAGGCCAAGGCCAAGCGTCAGGGCACCCCCCTGGATGAAGCGGAACTGGATGCCTTGCAGGCCAAGGTTATCGCCCTCTATGACAGCAATGCCTCGGGTTATTATCATACCGCGCGGATGTGGAACGACGGCATGATTGATCCCCGCGACAGCCGCGTGGCACTTGCTTTGTTGTTGTCGGTCTGTGACGAGGCCGAACGGCGCAGCCTGAATCCGAACAGTTTTGGCGTCGCGCGATTCTAAGGAAATAGGCCGTGGACCGGGATACAAAAATTATTAAAAGCAATGGGTTAAACCATCGTGTTGCCATATCAGGTGAAGGTCCGTTGGTGTTGTTGATCCATGGCTGGCCGGAATCTTGGTATTCCTGGCGGCATCAGATCGCGGCCCTTGCCGCTGCCGGCTACCGGGTCGCGGCGCCTGATGTGCGGGGCTATGGCGGTTCTGACAAACCCCAGGCAATCGAAGCCTATGATATGGCCTCCATCACCGCCGACATGGCCGGGTTGATTACCGCGTTAGGCGCGGAGCAGGCCGTGGTGATTGGCCATGATTGGGGCGCACCCATCGCCTGGAACACGGCCCTGCTGCACCCTGGGCGGGTGCGCGCGGTGGCGGGGTTGAGCGTGCCCTATACCGGCCCCGGCCCGGCGCCGTTCATTGATGTGGTCAGGCAACTGTACAAGGACAAGTTCTTTTATCAGATCTATTTCCAGGAACCGGGTGTGGCCGAGGCGGAGTTGGAGGCGGACGTACGGCGCAGCCTGCGCAAGATCTATTACTGGATTTCGGGCGAGGGCCTTCAGGCCGCGCCGCCGCGCAGCAAGCCGGCCAATGCAAAATTGCTGGATGGTATGAGCGACCCGGTTGAAATGCCCGCCTGGATGAGCCCCGAAGATCTGGACTATTACGTTTCCCAGTTCGAGGGCAGCGGCTTTCGCGGGCCACTTAACCGGTACCGCAACTGGCACCGGGATTTTGCCCTGTTATCGCCCCTGGGGGAGCGGAAAATCAGCCAACCGGCGGCCTTTATCGCAGGTACACTGGAGCCAGTGCTGAATTTTGTACCCGGCGTTGATCTGGTCGCCATCATGCGGGAAAAAATGGCCGATTTGCGCCTGGTGGAGATGATTGAGGGCGCCGGCCATTGGGTGCAACAGGAGCGCCCCGAGCAGGTCAATCAGGCTCTTTTACGGTTCCTGGGCCAGATTGATGAAATGCTCTAGATCAATCGGCGTTCTGTGAAGGCATCGTCGTTTTGATATGCATGTCGCGTTGCGGGAACGGAATTTCGATATTCTGTTCCTGAAATTTATCCCAAATTTTCAGGAGAATGGCGCTTTTAACGTTCGCGAGGCCGTTCATGGGGTCGTCTATCCAAAATCGAAGTTCCAGATCCACGGAACTATCGCCAAAGCCCTTTATCAAGACGGCGGCGGGTGGTTGCGCCAACACCCGGTCGACCTCGTTGGCCGCATCGTGCATCAGCTGCATGGCTTTTCGGACGTCGGCGCTATAGGACACGCCCACGGGCAATCTTAAGCGTACTTCGTTGCTGCTGTAGGACCAATTGGAAACCCGCTGACTAATCAATTCTTCGTTCGGGATCAAATGTTCCACGCCATCCCGTGTGATGACCGAAGCATACCGCCCGCCTAGGGACTTTACCTGGCCGTAGGTGCCGCCCGCCTCGATCACATCACCAGGCTTGACCGATTTGTCCAGCAGGATCAGGACGCCGCTGATCAGATTGGCGACCGATTTTTGCAAACCCAGCCCAATACCCACGCCGAGCGCGCCGCCGAAGACGGCAAAGGCGGTCAAATCGATGCCCACGGAACTGATAGCGACGACCACAGCCACCGTCACCAGAACGATCTTCACCAATTTCGTCAACAGAACCCGCACCGATGGCGTCAGGTTCGTCAGCGAGGATATTCGTTGCTCAGTTACCCGCGCCATCAGCATCGCGGCCCAGACCAGTACGCCCAGGGCGATCACCCCCTTGATCACCGTCAGCACCGAGATGCGGAGTTGCCCCATATGCAGTGCCAGGTCGTCCAACAGCATAATCGTCGGGTCCAAAAGCCCCAGAATATTGAGGGCGGCAACGGTCCAGGCGGTGATGGAAACCGCCTTGGCAATGGCCGGTTCGCGGATCAGCGAGGCGGCCAGCCGGATCACGATCCAGGCCGTCAACAGGCTTACCGTGATCGTCAGCAGGTGGCGGGGCCAATCGGCCTGCTCGGCGACAACCCCTGAAATCCATTGCAGGCATAACCAGATTATCGGCAAGGCCAGGCCCGAGACGGTATCGCCGGTCCTGGCAAGCCAGTCATCGTCGCCCCGCCGACGGGACAGCCAACTCACGCCCCGGCGGAATGGCGGCGCCATGAACAGCGCCAGAACAAAGGCGGCCGCGACCACGGCCAGCTGCTCGGCGTTGCCGATATTCAGGGCATGCTCTTTAATCGACATCTGAATAACCTGCCAAATCTGATGCAGGTCGGCGGTGTCCACAAATCTGTCCATGCGCTGCTCTCCGCCAGAGCCAATTCGAAGGATATCGAATTAGCGCCGGGTCTTTATCGTTCACGGCCGTGCGCGAATGCGCCCGGCTCCACGGGGGCGGCCGGGGTTGCCTCGTTCAATATCTAAAATTGTTTAGCCCCTCAGGAGCCTATTTCGTTGCGGCCCTATGTTCAACGACCGAGGCTGCGATGTATCCTATATTAAATGTTTCCGTAGCCCTGACGGACGCAGTTAATCGTTTCGGGGCTAATTGTTTCGAGACGTTAGAGAAAGGCAGCAAGATGGCATTGCAGGATTATCAAACCGCGCTGGTTACCGGCGCCTCCAGTGGCATCGGGGCCGCGACGGTGGGAATGTTGGCGGCGCGCGGCCTGACCGTGCATGCGGTGGCGCGGCGGCGGGAGCGGTTGGAGGCGCTGACGAAGCTGGGCGATGTCACGCCGCATGGGTTGGATCTGCGCGACCGGGCGGCGATCTACCAGGTTTTGGGCGCCCTGGATATCGATATCCTGGTGAACTGCGCCGGTATCGGCAGCCGGTTCGATCCGTTTCACGAACTGGATCCAGACAACATTGACGCGACCCTGGAAACCAACATCGGCGGTACCGTGCATGCGGCCCGCGCGGTGGCGCCGGGCATGGTGGCGCGGGGGCGGGGGCATATCGTCAATATCGGCTCTATCTTTGGCCTGCATGCCATCGGCTCCGCCGTTTATGGCGCCTCGAAAGCGGCGGTGCATGTGTTAAGCCAGGATTTGCGCCACGACCTCAAGGGCACGGGCATCCGCGTCACGGAAGTCTCGCCGGGACGCACGGATACGGAAATCTTCGCCACCATGACCGATGATAAAAATGTGCAAACCGGCATGGCCGAGGGCTTCGAGATCATCACGGCGGACGATGTGGCCCAGGCCGTGGTTTGGGCCCTGGATCAGCCCTGGCGCGTCAACATCAGCCTGATCGAGTTGACCGCCACGGAACAGATACCCGGCGGCGTCGGCATCCACCCGGTCCCAGGCCGGAAATAGGGGCGGAAATAGGGGCGAAGATTGGGGCAATACGGGTTATCGGCCGGCCGCCGTGTCCTCTTCGCGCAAGGTGATGTCCACCATCATGGCCCCGGCCAGGGCTTCCAGGGCATCGCGCAGGCTGTTCTCGCTCAGGCCGGGCGGTACGCGCACCTTGGCCTGGGTTTCGAACAACATATCGCCGCCCATGGGTGCGTGGCGGATACTGGTCTCCATCTCCTCGACACTGACGCCATGTTCCGACAGGCAGCGCGAGACATCATGCACGATACCCGGTTGATCGGGCCCCAGCAGTTCAAGACTGTATAGCGGCCCCGCACTTGCCGCATCAGCCGCGGCTTCCTCCATGGTCAGGGTAAATCCCGCCGCCTCCAGCGCCGCCAACGCGGCTTTTAAGGTGCTAACTTTCTCGTCGGCGATTTCCACCCTGGCGATGCCCGCGAATTTTTCCGCCAGCCGCGCCATGCGGCTTTCCAGCCAGTTGCCGCCCGCCGCGCTGACCGCCTCCGACAATTGCTCGACCAGCCCCGGCCGATCCTGCGCAATGAAGGTCAATACCAGCGTTTTCATGCTTCACCCATGCCGACTATCCCTCCGGGTCCAGGTCGAGGTCGTCGCGCTGTCTTTGATCCAACATCAGGACCATCAGCGCCAACGAAGCCATGTCCACATTCGACCAGCCGGCGGTGACGCTACCATCTTTCCACAGCACGGACAGCGCGACAGCTTGAATTTCGCCAATATTCTCCAGCCCGCTCTGAAATATCTCCGCCGGCGTGGTGCCGTGCAGGCTCTCAACCTTCGCCATTGCTCTCTCCCCGTCCAATTGTCGCGTGATTTTGATATGGGGCACCAGGGCAGGGATTAACACCGCCGAGCGCCCATTTACAATCGGCAAACCCTGTTATCATTTCTGGAACTTCGGCGCGGTGGCGCTGTCGCCGCCGTCCACGGCGATGCGTTGGCCGTTGACGTAGCTGTTCAGGTCCGAGACCAGGTAGCGTACCGCGTTGGCGATGTCGTCGGGCTGGCAGACGTGGCCGAAAGGCATATGGGCGTCCAGCTCGCGCAGGTCCTCGATGCCCGAGCGGGCCTTGACCAGACGGCGGCCCATGTCGGTCTCGACCAGGGGCGGGGCGACGATATTGGTGCGGATATTGTGGCGTTGTTCCTCCTTGGCCAAGGTCCAGGCCAGGGCCTCCATGGCCGCCTTGCCCATGCTGTAGGGGCTGCCGAAGGCGGCATGGGAGTCCGTCGCGACCGAGGAAATCATCACAATGTCACCGCGGCTCAGTTGGCGCATCATGGGCAGCACCAGTTTGGACAGATAATAGGGGCCAAAGGCGTGTACGCGGACCACCCGCTCCATCTCGGCCGGGTCGGTATCGGCCACCGATTGGCCCCGGCTGGCAATGCCCGCGTTGTTGACCAGAATGCCGATCTGGCCCATTTCGGTGCCGATTTCGGCTACCATTGCCGTGACTTCGTCCAGACTATCAACAGAGGCCTTGTAGGCGACCGCCTTGCGGCCCAGGGCCTGGATTTCCGCAACCACCGCCGCCGCCGACCCATCGTCGCGGCGGTAATTGACGGCGATATCGGCGCCATCCTTGGCCAGGGCCACGGCAATGGCGCGGCCGATGCCACGGCCGGCGCCGGTTACCAGGGCGATACGTCCATCCAATGACATGTTGGTCTCCTAAATCGGCGAAATGGGCCTGATACGCGGCGGGTTCTTATCGGGACGGCGGGCTGGGCAGCGGTCGAAGGTATCGCAGAGGATCTGCCGGGTCTGGCGGGGGTCGATCACCTCGTCAATGCCAAAGGCTTCCGCCGCGCGGCGGGCGCCCAACTGGCTTTTGAAAATATCGATAATCTCCTGCCGCCGGGCGGCGGGGTCCGTTGCCGCCTCGTAGTCCCGGCGATAGACTACATCGACCGAGCCTTCCACGGACATGGCGCAGATTTCCGCCGTTGGCCAGGCAAAGGCGCCATCGGCCTCGAAACCACGACCGCCACCCATGGCGTAATAGCCGCCGCCATAGCCCTTGCGCAGGACGATGGAGACGCGGGGCACGCTGGCCTGGCCCAGTTCGAACAGCAGCCGGCCGGAACGCCGGCCCAGGCCGGATTTCTCGGCTTCCGAGCCGATGGCGAAGCCGGGCACATCAATCAGGATGACGATGGGCAGGCCGTAGGCATCGCAGAGTGCAATGAAATGCGCGGCTTTCTCGCATGCCTTTACATCCAGCATGCCGGCCAGATGGCGGGGCTGATTGGCGACAAAGCCCACGGGGCGGCCGTTCAGGCGGGCGAAAGACGTCACCATGTTGCGGGCATAGGTGGGCTTTTTCTCGAACACGCTGCCTTTGTCGGCGACCAGCTCGATGATCCGGCGCACGTCATAGGCCTTGCGCGGGCTTTCCGGAATGATCTCCAACAATTCCTGCTCGGTCCGGTCGACCGGATCGTCGGTTGGCAGCAGGGGCGGCGGCTGTTGGGCGTTGGCGGGCAGGTAGGAGAGAAAACGGCGCACCGCGGCAAAGGCCTGATCCTCATCATCCACGGCCAGGTCGGAGATGCCATGGCGGTCGGTTTGTATGCTGGCGCCGCCCAGGGCCTCCTTGTCGATATCCTCGCCCAGACCTGCCTTGACCAGGGCCGGGCCGGCCATGCCCATGGTGGAGCCGCCGCGCACCATGACCACGAAATCGGCCAGGGCGGCATAATTGGTCGGTCCGGCAAAGCCCTGGCCCAGCATGGCCATGGCCATGGGCACCCAGCCGGAATTCCGCGCCAGCAGTTGAAAGACCGGGCCGGCGCCCGCGAAATGGCGGGAATCCTGGCCGTCCTGAATGCGGTGACCACCGCCTTCCAACAGCGCCACCAGGGGCAGGCCATGTTCGGTGGCCCGAAGAATGGCGCGGTTGGTCTTGGAGGAGCCGTGCTTGCCCGTACTGCCCCCCAACACCGTGTAATCATGCGACATGATGGAGACGGGCCGGCCGTCGAGCAGGCCGCTGCCGGTGACCACGCCGTCCGCGGGCGCTACCAGATCAGCGTTGAAGCCGGTATCGCGCAGGGGTTCAACCAGGCTGCCCATTTCGCGGAAGCTGTCCGTATCGCAGATCCGCGCGATGCGCTCCCGCGCCGTGTATTTACCGTGCTTGTGCTGCCGGGCCACCGCATCCGGGCGGCCCTCGTCCAAAATGGCCCGGCGCGCGTCCTCGATTATGCGCAGCTTTGCCTGTCCGCTTTCCCCGCCGTCCGCCTCATCGGTGCTCATGGCTATTCCTGATAAGGCTCCGTCTGTACGACGGCGCCGGAGGCCAGCAGGGTCGCGATCTCGTCTTCCGAGAAGCCCCATTCGGCCAGGCCTTCCGTGGTGTTCTGGCCCAGGACAGGCGCCGGGCCGCCGGCCTTCGCCTGGGTGCGGGAGAATTTCGGCGCCGGCCCCGGCTGGGTCACGCCGGCAATTTCCACGAAGCTGTCGCGGGCGACGTTTTGCGGATGGCTGGGGGCTTCGCTCATGGACAGCACCGGGGCGAAACAGATGTCGGAGCCTTCCATGATCTGGCACCATTCCGCACGGCTTTTGGTTTTGAAGACCGCGCGGTAGGTTTCGATCACAGCGGGCCAACTGTCCCGGTCCATTTGCGGCGGCAGGTCCATTTTGTCCATGCCGGTTTTTTCCAGCAGTTCAGCATAGAATTTCGGCTCGATCGAGCCAATGGAGACCCAATTGCCGTCGGCGCATTCGTAGGTGCCATAGAACGGCGCGCCGGTATCCAGGATGTTGGTGCCGCGTTCGTCCGACCAAAAGCCCGAGCCATGCATGCCATAGATCGGCAGCATCAGATAGGCGGAGCCTTCCAGCATGGAGGTATCCACCACCTGACCCTTGCCCGAGCGTTGCGACTCCCACAACGCGGCCATTACGCCGAAGGCCAGGAACATGGCGCCACCGCCGAAATCACCGGTCAAATTCAATGGCGGAATCGGTCCGCTGTCCTTGTTGCCTACGGAATAGAGCACGCCGGATAGGGCGATATAGTTGATATCGTGGCCAGCGGCGTGGCTGATTGGGCCATCCTGACCCCAACCCGTCATGCGGCCATAGACCAGTTTTTCGTTGCGGGCCAGACAGATATCCGGGCCCAGGCCCAGACGTTCGGCCACGCCGGGGCGGAACCCTTCGACCAGGGCATCGGCGCTTTCCACCAGACGCAGGACGGCTTCGACGCCGTCGGGGTTTTTCAGATCGACGGAAATGGATTTGCGGCCCCGGCCCAATACATCGAAGGCTGGATTCTTGCCCGAAATACCTAGACCAGACGGCGCCGTGCGGTCCACCCGGATAACCTGCGCGCCCATATCCGCAAGCAAGGTGGAGCAAAACGGTACCGGCCCAATGCCGGCCAATTCAACGATCTTCATTCCCGCCAACGGTCCCATGACGTCTCTCCCTTTATCTGTTACCCGATGTACCTGTTCGGATGACAATAGCGGAAGCGGACGGCGCGGCAAATCCCCCTGAGCGCATTCGAAGAAAATGCGCTCAGACTCTTAAAAATAGAGAAATTGAACCAATCACTTAAGTCGCAAGAGCGACTCCAATTAATTGAAAATTGCTCTAGTAGATTGTTGGGGACACTTGGGGTGCCTTACCGGCCCTTCGTGCCGATGCGCCGTGGCGGGGCGCCGTTTAGGTCTTTCAGCAAATAGGCGGGTGCTGCCACGTCATGATTGCAGCGCCGCAGCACCCTGACCATGGCCCAGGCGCATGGCCGCATGGCGGCGGGCGTCAGCGCCAGCAAGGCGCGGTCCAGCCGACCGGGGAAACCGCCCCTGTCCAACGATGGCTCCGGCCCCAGAAAAATAACCAGATGATGGCCCGGTGCCGGGACGCGCAACATGGCGCAAGGGCCGGCGGCCTGCTCCAACAGGGGCAGGATCGTATGGTTTGGCAGACCGCCAAATTCGACCAGATACAGCGTCAATGAAATCTTCACCGCGCCCAGACGGAGAAGCAGCGCCTGCAATTCATCCAGTAGCTGGCCGTCCATGCCGACAGCCGAATTTGTTGCACTGATCGCGCCGGCGTCTTGCCGGATCATTTGCGGGCGGGGTTGGTCCATCTGTCCGCCATCCAATGGGTTCCCAACGGGGTTGCCTGGGTAACGGTGCCGACTGTGGTGATGCCTGATCTGTTTCAAAATTTGCCCTCGGTAATTTCATCGGCGCAGGATCTATTAGGCCGGACAAACAGAGGCATTGGGTGGGCAATATTGTGACAATTTCAGGGCATGTTTTGCCCCGGTTAGGATGCAAAAAATAGCCAACGATCTTATATAACGAGTAGGCGTAATTTGCATGACGCAGGTAAGAGGAGGCTCGTATGGAACTGGTTGGTGTGTCTGAAATAATCGCCCGGCTGCTGGGACCGGTCTATCTCATTGTTTCTCTTGGTTTGCTGATAAACCCGGAGGCTTACCGCAAGATGACGGTTCATTTTTTTGAACAGCCGGCCTTGAGTTATCTGGCCGGTCTGCTGGCGCTTGCCGTAGGGGTGGCAATCCTGACGTTTCATTTCGTCTGGCGCGCCGAGTGGTTTTTGCTGGTAACCATCATTGGCTGCCTGGGGGTGGTGAAAGGGGCGGCGTTGATTATCGCGCCGGGCTGGTTGCTTCGCATCTGGGAACCACTGCTGGGCAAACCCGGTGTCATTCGCGCCGGCGGCTTGGGCGGGCTCGTCATGGGGCTGTTCCTGACAGGCAAGGGGTATGGCCTGATTTAGGGGTTGCCCTCCCTTAGACCCCTTTTCCCCTCTCAGCCGGCCCGTCGGTTTCGCGGCCGCTCCGCCAGCGATAGCCAAAGCGGGGGTAATTTTCGATGGCGTTGAAATTGGGATCGATGTCGCGGAATTTGCGCCGGATGCGTTTGATGAAGGCGCGGACGTTGGTTTGATAGCCGTCAGTACCGGTGCCGGCGGAAAAGCCGGAGCCCCGCACCAGATCATATAGACAGCGGTATTGCAGATCGCGCCCCGGCCGCTGGGCGAGGTGTTCGACGATCGCATATTCACGCAGGGTCAACGAGACCTCATGGCCGTGCCAACTGGCCCGGTGTTGATCGGGATACAGTTGTAGCGGCCCGCCGCGCTGGTCGTCATCGTGCATGCATTTACCCTCGGAGAGCGGGGGAAGACGGTCTGCTCTCTAATCCACGTGGCCGGCGCTTCTGCAGTCGGGTGTTCCACTATTTCGACGATCCGGCGTTTTTCGCGAATCGAAGCTCGTGCGGTCATTATTTTTGGACAAACCTTAACAAATCCTTGCGATCAAATCGGTGGAGACCTATGCAGAGCCGATAGGAGATAAGAACCATGCCGCCAAAACACAATCCCCTGCGTCTGAACAAGTTGCAGTTGAAGACCCTGACGCTATTCCAGGAATTGGCCCGCTCGTCCGAGACATCGTCGGGCCGCGAGGACGGTGGCTTCCTCATCACCTCTATTCCGCAACCCCATGGTAACCACTTTCATCTGGGGGCCGGCGTGGTGATGGCGGCGGACGCCTCGGGATTGGGGAACCAAAGCGTCTGGCGCGCCTTGGAGCGCAAGGCATTGATTACCAGCAGCTTTCCCATGGGTTTGGTTCTGACCCCCGCCGGCAACGCCTATGATACCGGCCTGCGGGAAGGACTTCTGCACATCGCGGATCACTAGCCGCCAATCAAAAGGCCGGATCGCTCAATTTATGCCGTTGGCCCGTTGCACTTCACGGACAAATTGAATGATGGCCTGGATTTCCATGCGTCTGACCTGGGGTTGGGGCGGCATGTCGCCATAGGGCCAGTGGTGTTGCCGGGTACCGGCGGTCGCGGCGCGGAGGAACGCGTCGTCGCCATGATGGCTGGGTTCGTAAATCCGGTGGATCAACGGTGGGCCCTTGTCGGTACCGTCGGCCTGGGCGCCATGGCATTGCGCGCAATTCTTTCCGAACGAACGCTGCCCAGCCTGCCCCATGGTGGATAGTTTTGGCATCTGTACTTGAACCGCTTCGGCGTGAGCTGCCTGGCCGGCATACCAGATCGCCGCAAGAAATAGCCCCACTGCGATCAGCAGGGCGAAGGCCGGACCTGTTGATGTGCCGGGTCTGATTTGGGATGGCATGGCAGGCTACACTCTTCAGTTTTGGTTTAAAGGCAAAGGTCCGGGGTCATGGTCAAAGCAATTCTAATGATATAACATAACATTATGAATTTGCATACGCAGTCAAATGATATGGTGGGCCGGTCACAAGATCAGGCCACGCTGGTCACCGCGACGGGGGTGGCGATGTCTTACGCCGGGCGCCAGGCTCTATCAGGTGTGGATCTGGAGGTGAATCGCGGCGAAATCGTCACCCTGATTGGCCTGAACGGTTCGGGCAAATCCACCCTGGCCCGCATTCTGCTGGGCCTGTTGCAGCCAACTGCCGGACAGGTCTGGCGGGCGGCCCGGTTGCGTCATGGATATGTGCCGCAGACTTTAAGCATCGATCCCGCCATGCCTTTGACGGTGCGCCGCTTTATGACCCTGGGGGGCAAGGTGGCCGATGACCTGCTGGCCGCTACCTTGGCCGAGGTTGGGCTGTCAGGCCGGTTGGGGGCCCAGGTGGCCGAATTATCGGGCGGCGAACTGCACCGGGTCATGCTGGCGCGAGCCTTGTTGCGCCGGCCGGATTTTCTGGTTCTGGACGAACCCATGAGCGGCGTCGATGTGGCCGGGCAGGGGCAGCTGTATCAATTAATCGCGGCCATTAGAGACACTTACAATTGCGGGGTGTTGTTGATTTCCCATGATCTGCATGTGGTGATGGCGGCGACCGACAGGGTTATCTGCCTGAACCATCATATTTGCTGCACCGGCCGGCCTGACGCCATTGTCGACGATCCGGAATTTCGGGCCCTGTTTGGGGCGGCGGTGGCCGACCAACTGGCCCTGTATCACCACCATCACGACCATGCCCACCAACCCGACGGCGGCGTTGTGCCGCTGGATGGCGACCATGCGGGGCATGGCCATGATTGAAGACTTCATGCTGCGGGCTTTACTGGGCGGCCTGGGTGTCGCTGGCGTCGCGGGACCGCTTGGTTGTTTCGTGATTTGGCGGCGGATGATCTATTTCGGCGCCGCCCTGGCCCATTCGGCGCTGTTGGGGGTGGCCTTGGGGCTGGCGTTGGGGTTGTCGCCCGATTTGGGTATCGCGGTTTTATGCCTGTTGATGGCGCTGGGTTTTTTGGCGCTGGACCGCGGTCAGCTGGTCGCGTCCGACACTTTACTGGGTATATTGGCGCATGCCTCCCTGGCGCTGGGCCTGCTGGCCCTGGCCCTGTTGGAGGGGCTGCGGGTTGATTTGATGAGTTATCTTTTTGGCGATATCCTGGCTTTAAACCTGACCGATCTGGTGGTCATCTATAGTCTGATGGCGCTGGTTCTAGGTATTCTTCTGATCTTTTGGCGGCCATTGCTGTCGGCGACCGTGGACGAGGAACTGGCCCGGGTAGAAGGCTTACATACGGGCTGGCTGAAATTTCTGTTCACCATATTGATGGCCGTCGTCATCGCGATTGGCATGAAGGTGGTCGGAATTCTGATGGTTATATCACTGCTGATCATCCCGGCCGCGACGGCGCGGCGACTGGCGTCGAGCCCGGAAAATATGGCTTTGGCGGCGGCGGCCTGCGGCGCCTTGTCCGTGGTGGCGGGGTTGTTGGGGTCTTATTGGTGGGATCTGCCATCCGGCGCGGCTATCGTGGCGGCGGCGGCGGCGCTGTTTCTGTTATCCCTGGGTCTGCCTGTGCGGGCACTAAGAGCAATTTTTAATTCATCCGAGTCGCCAGCGCGACATTAGGAATTGCTTTAATTCTACTCTGAAGATGGCGGGCGCATTGTGGAAAATGTGCTCCAGGCGGAGGGCATGGAGAAAAATGGCGAAGCAGATCGTGGACAATCCATTCGCGCCGCCCGGCCATGACCATGCCAGTTGCATTCTCGCGGCGTTGGATGCGGCCGAGGCGGCCTGCGCCCGGCGCGGTGAACGCCTGACGCCTCTGCGCCGGCGGGTTCTGGAATTAGTCTGGCGCGGCCACCGGCCCGTGGGCGCCTATGATCTTTTGGCCCTGCTGCAGGATGAACGGGGCAGGGTGGCGCCACCCACGGTCTATCGGGCTCTGGATTTTCTATGCGGCCAGGGTCTGGTGCATCGCCTGGATTCCCTGCAGGCGTTTATTGGTTGCGGAAACACTGGTGATGATAGGGGCGGCCGGGTGGACGGTCGCCACGTAGCGCATTTTTTGATCTGCCAGGATTGTGGCGTTGCCGTCGAGGTGCGGGATGGCCAGTTGGACGGCGCCATCAGCGGTTTGGCCGGGCGTGCCGGATTTGCCATCGCCGACGAGACCATCGAACTCAGCGGTCTCTGCGCAGCCTGCCGGGATTAGGCTGATGGGTGGCATAATTTGGCTGGCATCCTATCCAAAATCGGGCAACACATGGTTGCGGGCTTTTTTGCATAACCTGTTGCGTGACCCTGATCAGCCGGCGGAAATCAATAAGCTGGATCAATTCTGCGTCGGGGACTCCCAGGCGAAATGGTTCAGCCATGTGGCAAATGGCCGTAAACCGATGGATATGTCACCCGAAGAGGTTGCCCCCCTTCGCCCGCTGGTGCATCAGGCATTTACCTCGGCGCATCCAGATTCGGTGTTTGCCAAAACGCACAACATCATGGCGGAGGCCTATGGCGTGCCCCTGGTGACCATGGAATATACCGTCGGCGCAATTTACATCGTTCGAAACCCCCTCGATATGGTTCTGTCCCTGGCCGATCACTTCGGCCAAAGCCTTGATGGCGCCATTGCCATGCTGGCCGATCCCCAAGCCGGCACGCCCAGTAATATCAACAATGCCTTTGAATTCTATGGCACCTGGTCGCAGCATGTCGCCGCATGGACGGCAGTGGAAAGCGATGCCCTGATACGGCTGCGGTATGAGGATATGGGGGCGGACCCGCGGCAAACTTTTCGTAAGGTCGCGAATTTCCTTGGCCTTGACCCACCCAGTGCCCGGCTGGACAAGGCCATCCAATTCTCGTCTTTCGAGGTGCTGCGCGCCCAGGAAGACAAGAGCGGTTTTCGCGAGCGGAGTTCCCATTCCGAACATTTTTTCCGCTCAGGAAAATCCGGACAATGGCATGGCGTCCTGTCGAAGGCGCAGGTGGACGCGGTGGTGTCGGCCCATCACGAACAGATGGAACGCTTTGGCTACCTGCCGTGATTCCATCGGCAAAGGCCGAATTGAATCCGTTATTCGGACCGTTCCGACGGGCGAGAGCGTGGCTTAATCAGTTTCGGAAAATGACTAGTCAATCTCGAAAATGGTCTAGGAAATTTCCATGGGTAGACGCGGCACATCGATCATTTCCGGCGGCCTGCCGTCTTCATGGGCTTGCCACATTAACTCGTATGCCGATTCCAAATGCCGGGTCAGACGTTTTGAATTGAACAAGGGATAGTCATCACGCGTGGCCACCAGCTCCGCTCTGAGTCTTGCCAGGCTGTCGCGGTCATTGGCCAAGGCGAAGGCTTTCGCCTCATAGTCATGGATCTGATACTGGATCATATCCTGTTGTCCGATTGCGGAAAGCAGGGTCGCGCCATTGCGCGATTGCGGCGTGGGACCGGCCAGGGTCAGCACCGGCACGCCGGTCCAAAGACAATCCACCGTTGTGACGCCGCCGCCATGATAGAGATTATCCAGGGCCAGGTCGGCAAAGGGCAGGCGTGCCAGATGTTCGGGATGGGGGATTTTGTCCGCAAAAATTAAACGGTCTGGATCAACGCCCCGGGCCGCGGCCTCCTGCCGGAGGTTTTCCGTACTGCTTTTGGTGCCGCGAACCAGCCACAACACTGCATCGGGCACCTTGCGCAATAACCGCATCCAGATGGCGAAAATTTTTGGCTCGATTTTATAGTGAGTGTTGAAATTGGCGAAGACAAAGGCCCCTTCTGGCAAGCCGCAGTCAGCCCGGCTGGGGCCCTTGATGGCAATGGGGGCACGTTGGGTCGCCATGAAGGTATCTGGCAGATAGACAAGGTTTTCGGTGAAAAAGGGCCGTTGTTCTGGCGGTACCTGATGGTGATCGGTAATGAGGTAGTCCAGGAATTTTGCCCCAATCGTCGCCGAATAGCCGAGATAGTGCGCCTGTATAGGGGCCGGTCGTAGCGCTAAAAGCGATAACTGCCCGCCCTTGGTATGTCCCGCCAGATCGATCAGGATATCGATTTCATCGTCATGGATCAGTTTGGCAGATTCTTCAAACGAATAGTCGACCAGATTGTGGTAGCCGTGGAAACGCTCGCGCAGGGCATCGGTCATATAATCATCGCCCCCCGAATGCAGGGCATAGCCATGCACCTGGAACCGCTCCATATCGTGATTGTCCAGAATGCCTTTGAAGGCAACAGACACGCTATGGAAACGAAAATCAGGGGATAGATAACCGATGCGGATACGGTCATGTGGCTTGCGGCGATTATAGCTGAAATTCAATTCTTGGACTGATTCAGCGACATAATCGGCGTTGCGCTGGGAAATCTGCTCGGCCACGGCCTGCCGCAGGGCCATGGAGAATTCACCGGGCAGGCTTTGCAAGGCGAAAGCGGACAACGCCACAGTGCCGCCGTCGGTCAATTCCCCTTCCGTGTTGCTGCGGATCTTTTCGATGACTGAATGCAGGTTGGACCAACTGCATTGCTGCATCAGGGAATGCGCCAGGAACGGATAAATGACATTATAATCCGGGCGTACTCTGAGAGCCTGCATAAAGGCCAGGATGGATTCATCCCAATGATTGATGCTTTGTAAAAGACTGGCCAGGTTGAAATAACCTTCTGCCAGGTCCGGGTTGACTTCCAACAGCTTGCTATAGGCTGCGACTGCTTCGTCAATATGACCAATGGCGGCTTCCGATATGGCCAGATTGTTCAGCGCTTCGGGATAGTCTGGATTTATCGCCAGGCCCTTGCTGAAACTTTTTACGGCTTCTTCATGCCGGTTTTGCGTTTGCAGTGTTAAACCCATGCCATTGTAAATATTGATTAATTCGGGTTCTGCCTGGACCGCGATCTCGAATGCCTCAACTGATTCCGCCAATCGTCCCATACCCCGCAGGGTATTTCCCAGATTGCAGGCGACCAGTGCTTGACTAGGTAGCAATTGCAATGAACGGCGGTAACTCTCAACGGCGTCATCCTGGCGGTTCAGGGCGACCAGACTGTTGGCGATATTGTTGTGGGCTTCGGAAAACTCCGGCCGCAGCTCGATTGCCTTGGAATATTGTTCCACCGCCTCGGCATGTCGTCCAAGTGATTGGAGAGCATTGCCGTAGCTATTGCGGTAATCCGCCGATTCTGGCTGACCAGCGCAGGCCAGGGCAAATACGGGCACGGATTCTTCGACCCGCGATTGCTGGTAATACAAAGTCGCAAGATAAAACGCGGTCAAGGCGTTGTTCGGTTCCAGTTCCGCCGCCCGGAACAGTGCCTGCTCGCTTTCGTCAAACAGTTCCATCAATAGGAATAGATTGCCCAGGCAGTTCCAAGCCTCGATAAAGTCCGGTTTCAGCGCCACTGCCTGCTCCAATGCCGCGCGCGCTTCAGCATGTTGGTCCAGGCGCATCAGGGCCAAGCCAAGATCGGCATGGGCCGCAGCCCATTCAGGGGTAATAAATGTGGCTTGGCGAATGGCCTCGATCGCGCCCTTGGCATCGCCCAAAGACAGCAAAATATTGCCATAATTCTTATACGCGGCGGAATTATCCGGATCAACGCGCAACGCGGCCAGATAACTCTCCTTGGCTTCGTCACTGCGGCCGGCTGCCAATAGGATGGTGCCCAGATTATTGTGGGCGTCGGTAATATTAGGATCGATGCTGATGGCCTCGCGGTAGCATTCGATGGCTTGTTCAATTTCCTGCTGCTGATACAGAAGATTTCCTAAATTGATCTGTGCGGCCGCCAATAAAGGGTTTTCGGCCAGCGCACGCCGGTAGCAGTCAGCGGCTTCCTCCTGCCGCCCTGATTGGACAAAGGCGTTGCCCAAGTTGGAAAGAGTATCGGGATCCTCGGGCAGGATATCCAGAACCTGTTGATAGAGGGGGACGGCCTCGTCAGCGCGGCCCTGGGCCGTCAACAGGGCCGCCAGATTAAATGCGGCATCCATATGATGTGGATCGTCAGCAAGTATTTGCTGATACAAAGCTTCGGCCGTGCTGGCTTCACCCGCTTTATGCTGCGTCAAGGCCGTTTGGAAGGTTAGATCGAGACTGTTCATGGTCTGAATTCATAGTTTTATAGGGTTAATATTCCTTAAAGTTCGCGCCACCCCATCGCCTCACCATTATTGCCGTTCCAAGGATGCGGCACGTTATATCTTGCCCGGCAAAGCTTGCTTGATGGGTGCAGTATTTGCCCGGCAAGGCCCTTTTTCACCCTGGGCCCGGTTCGTCTAAAATCCCCGCAGTAAAAAAATACATGATTTAAATCAATGCATTACCCTGCCTATCCGGGTTTCGGCACAACTTGGCATGACCTTTGCGTTGTGTTGGTTGGCAAAAGCCCGCCGTTGGTCTGACGGTGTAGTGAATATCGGGGACGAGGAGAACGATTATGGTTTTATCAATTAACACTAATATTGGCGCGATGATTGCGCTGCAACATCTCAACGCTACAAACGGCAGATTAGAAGCGACCCAGCTTCGCATTACCACGGGCCTGCGGATCAACGGTCCGAAGGACGACGCCTCTACTTATGCCATCGCCCAGAACATGCGGGGCGATATTAATGGCATGGTCGCGGTGAAGACGGCGATTGCCGGTGGCGAGTCGACGGTCAATGTGGCCTTGGAAGGCGCCCAGGCAATTAACAATCTGCTGCTGGAAATGAAGGCAAAGGTGGTGCAAGCCAACCAGGCTGGACTTGACACAACCTCCCGCACCGCCCTGCATAATGATTTCGATGCGCTGCGCCAGCAGATCGAGACCATTACGGGTACCGCCGAATTTAACGGCTCTAATTTGATTAAGGCGAGTGCCGGTAATCTGTCGGTGTTGAGCACGGTTGACGGCAGTACAATCGCGGTGTCGGCGCAGACAATGGATCCGACCACGCTTTCCATCCACACCACGACACTGCAAACGTCGGCGGGTGCGGCGACGGCGTTGACAGCCATCGATTCGGCAATAACGGCCGTGGCGGACAAATTGGCGGCCCTGGGCTCCGTTTCCAAGCGGCTGGAAATCCAAGGCGATTTTATGGTCACATTGATCGACATCCTGCGCGCCGGCGTTGGTAACCTAGTGGATGCTGACATGGCCGAGGAAAGCGCCATGCTGCAATCATTGCAGATCAAACAGCAACTTGGCGTCCAGGCACTGTCGATTGCCAATTCCAATCCCCAGACTATCCTGGCTCTGTTCAACGGTTAGGCATCAAAAGGTGCGGTCGGGCAACCGGGCGTATGCAGGAAAATGGCACTTAAACTAACACTCAAACCAAGCGAAAAATTCGTCATCAATGGCGCGGTGATCCAAAACTCGGATCGGCGCACCACCCTGGTGATCCAGAACAGGGCGTCTCTTCTGCGGGAAAAAGACATCATGTTGCCCGAGGATGCGACGACGCCCATGCGCCGGATCTATTTCACGATCATGATGCTGTATCTGGACGAAGGTGCGCTGAAGCAGCATCAGGACGCCTTCCTGGAATTGATGTCTGGATTCATGAATGCAATCAGCAATGCCGAAGCGGTGGCGGAATGCGTCAACGTTATTCAGCAGGTTCACGCAAAACAATATTACAAGGCGCTGGTTGGCTGCCGGAAGTTGTTTCCGTTTGAAGAGGAGAGATTAAATTATGTCGCTACATAGCTACGAGGTCGCACAGAATACGACCGAAACGCCGCGGCAGACTGAATATAGGTTGTTTGCCCAGGTCACCCGGGCTTTGCTGGAATGCCAAAATGCGGAGACTAAATCGCCGGTGGCCAAGGCTATTCATTGGAACCGAAGGCTTTGGTTGGCGCTGCAGGCGGATTGCGCCATGGAGAACAATGTTCTGCCAGACGAGACCCGTGCCGGGATCATCTCACTGTCCCTCTGGGTGGATAAACATTCGCGCAAGGTGTTGCGTGGTGAAGCCAAGTTAGAGCCATTGATCGACGTCAACCGCTCGATCATGGAGGGCTTGTCGGCCTAACGGCGGACAGCCAAGAAATAGAGCCCGTCTCGACCCGGACGCCCATCGCGTCCGAACCCCGGTGATCGCCCGGCCAACAAAGTTGGCCGGGCGGTTGCGTTTTGTGGCCCTGATATACCGAGGCCGTGGCTGCTCCGCGGTCATCCTTCGGGCTTTTAGACGCCACCTGAATTTTGCATTACATTGTTCTCGCCATGATGTGGCAACAAGGAATGATCGGGGCGATAGAGGTTGGCCATGGCGTTGCGTCTGAGCATATTAGGGCTGCTGCTGGCCGGTGCATTGTTGTGCGGCAGACCGGTCGCGGCTGGGACCGCCGCCCGGTCCATCGATCAGCTCACGGTGATAACGGTTCAGGGGCGGCATCAATTTCATGTCGAATTGGCCGCGACGGAAGAGGCCAGACGCAAGGGCTTGATGCACCGGCAGGCCTTGGCGAACGATGCCGGGATGCTGTTCATTTTTCCAGACAGCGGCCGGCACGGCTTTTGGATGAGAAATACTCTGATCCCGTTGGATATGCTGTTCATCGCCGGGGATGGCCGCATCGTGTATGTGCATCACAATGCCCAGCCGCGGTCTCTGACGTCGATCAGGCCCAGCGTGGACGCCAGGGCGGTATTGGAAATTAATGGTGGGCTCAGCCGCCGTCTGGGCATTGCCATCGGTGACCAGGTTTTGCACCCCAGTCTGACGGGAACTGCTCTAAAGTGATACAGGCGGAAGATGACTTAGGCAGGCCACCGCCATCCGGCTTTGTGGCGGACAGCCGGAATAGTCCCTATACGGCCATGATCGGACCGTTATACGAAATTCCCGGCGATGATCAGAGCCGGCGCGGTTTCTGGGTACTGGATCGTCATATCAATAATGCGGGCATCATTCATGGCGGCATGTTGATGAGTTTCGCCGATACCCTTTTGGGCCGCGCCGTCAGCAACAGCGGAGCCGGCATGGCCGTGACCCTGCATATGACAACGGATTTTATTGGACCGGCCCATTTGGGCGATTGGATCGAGGGTAAGGCCGGCGTCGTGCGCCGCACACGCACGATCGTTTTCGTGGAGGGCGAGATCGTCACCCGCAAGCGTCTGGTGATGACCGCGAAAGGTATTTTTCGCCGCCTGGCCCGAAACCGGGGTTAATTGGAAATTACTCAGATCTTTAGAATTAGAGCAATTTTTCCAATCACTTAGAATCGCTTCGCGATTCTCATTAATTCGGAATTGCTCTAAAAGATCGTTTCCGCAAGCTTCTGTGCCAGGGCGCCGGCGACACGACGGCGGTAATGGGGCGGTGTCAGGGTGGTTTTCATGGCCTTGGCCTGACCGCGCACCACATCGCGCATTTCCTCCAAACAGCTATCGTCGGGTTTGCGGCCGATAAATTTATCCAGGCCGCGCACCAGGAAGGGTAGGGGAGAAACCCCGGTCAGGCCAATGCGCAGATCGGCGATCTTTTCGTCCTGCAGACCCATTCGCACGGCAACGCCCGCCAGCGGGAAATCGATCGAGCCACGGACCCGGGATTTGGCATAGCCGGTTGTTATGGGGATTGGATTTTTCGGCACATGCACCGCGACCAGTATTTCGCCTTTCCCCAAGGTGAGATGATCCATGCCATCGTTGCGGTACAATGCCGCCAGGGCAATGCGGCGGCGGCCGTCGGGACCGGCCAATTCCACCTCGGCGTCAAACAACAACAGGGCCGGGGCCACATCGCCCGAAAAGGCCGCGAAGCATTTCTTGCCGCCGGGCGCTACGTGGCAGATATCGCCCCGATACTTTAGGCAATAATTGTTCGCCGCCCGCCACCATTCGCTTTGATTGTAAAAGACACAGCGGGTATCGAGGCACAGGTTGCCGCCCAATGTGCCGTATTCCCGATGGCTGGGGCCGGCCACGTCTCCGGCGGCCTGGGTCACGGCTGAAAAATGCTCCCGCAACAGATTGCTTTCGGCCAGGTCGCGCAGGTTCACGGCGGCGCCGATGCTGATCTGGCCGGGCGCATCGGTAATTGCATGCATCTCGGCAATGCCGTTCAGGTAGACCAGGTTATCGGGCGTTTCAATGCCGCGCCGGATATTGACCAGAAGGTCACTGCCCCCCGCCAGATAGCGGCCGGACGGCGCGGCCGCATGCAGCTTGATCGCTTCTTCCACCGTCGCGGGGTGATACAGGCGCATTTCGGGAAGGTATTCCATCAGGCAACCTTCCCTTCGGCATTGGCTGCCGTCCGGTCATCGCGGGCCTTTTTTTCCAGCAGTTCCATCAACCGGTCCGGCGTCAGGGGAAGCTCGGTCGCCCGCACGCCCATGGCGTCGGCAACGGCGTTGGTCAGGGCGGGTAGAAAGCCGGTTAAGGAACCTTCGCCGGCCTCCTTGGCGCCAAACGGGCCGTGGGGATCGTTGGCCTCGATAATGCCAACTTCGATAGGCGGCGATTCCATGATGGTGGGTACGCGATAATCCAACATATTGGCATGCAAGGGCAGGCCTTCGTGAAAGCGGGTCTCTTCGGACATGGCCTGTCCCATGCCCATCCAGACGGAACCCTGGACCTGACCTTCCACCGCCAAGGGGTTCAAGGCCTTGCCGCAATCATGGGCAACCCAGACCTTGTCCACCGTGATCTCCGCCGTATAGGGATCGACCGTAACCTCGACCACTTGGGCTGCATAGCTGAACGCCATGGTGCCGCCGATCGCCGCGCCGCGGTATTTCCTGCCGCCCCAGGATTCGGGAATAGTGTCGTAGGTGCCTTTGACGGCAAGCGTACCTTCGCCATTCAGGGCCTCCATGACCACTTCTTCGAAGGTCAGGCCCTGATCTTGTTGGCCACCGCGATAGACCTCGCCCAGGCATTCCACATCCGCCGGCGGAATATCCAGCTTTCTGGCGGCAGCCTCGATCAGCAAGGCTTTTAAATTTTGCGCGGCGTCGATGGATGCGTTACCCACCATGAAGGTGACCCGCGAGGAATAGGAGCCATTGTCCTTGGGTGTTAAGGCGCTGTCGGAGGCGATTACCCGGATACGGCCCATGTCCACGCCCAGGGTTTCCGCGACGCATTGCGCCATCACGGTGGAGGAGCCCTGGCCGATCTCGGCCGCCCCGGTCAAAAGCGTGATCGAGGCATCCCAATCCACGCGCAGATGGATTGTGGCATGGGGTTCGCCGGTCCAGTGTTTGGGTTTGGAGGCGCCGGAAATGTAGTGCGAGCAGGCCATGCCCAAACCCTTGTTGGGGCCCAATTTACCCTTGCGCTGTTTCCAGCCGCTGGCTTTTTCGGCCCAATCCAGGCACTGATCCAAACCATAGCTGTTCACCAGCAAATCATTCTCGGTCATGGTTGGGGCCACCAGCAGATTGGCCCGGCGCACGGCAAAGGGATCAAGGCCCAGTTCCGTCGCCATGCCGTCGATCAGGTTTTCAAAGGCAAAACGGGTCTTTACCGTGCCATGGCCGCGAAAGGCGCCGCAGGGCGGGGTGTTGGTCAGTACGCGGCAACCTTTGAAACGGGCGGAGACGATGTCATAGATGCCATAGATCAACGAGCCGGCATACAAAATGGTCACGATGCCATAGCCGCTATAGGCGCCGCCGCGCTGTTGGGCCGAGAAGTCGACGGCGGTGATGGTGCCGTCCTTTTTCATGCCAACCTTCATCTTGATCTGGGTTTCGGGCCGACCGCGATGGGTGATAAAGGTCTCCTCGCGGCTCAACACGACCTTTACCGTGGCCCGCGCCTTGCGCGCCAAAAGACCGGCGATCAGATCGCTTTGCAGGGTTTCCGTACGGCAGCCGAAACCGCCGCCGATATGGGGCTTAATCACCCGAATATGAGACTCCGGCAGGGCCATGGTACGGGCCAGCATCTTGTGCACATAAAACGGCACCTGGGTTGACGGCCTGATCGTCAGCCGCTCCCGCGCCGCGTCATATTCGGCAAAGGCGGCGTGTGGTTCCATCTGGGCCTGGCAGACCTCGGCGCAATGGAAATCAAGCTCGCGCACCAGATCGGCCGCCGCCATGCCGGCGTCCACATCGCCTAAATCGAAATCGACCTCGCGTTCGATATTGCCCGGCTTGTCGTCGTGCAACAGCTTCGCGCCTTGGGCGCGTGCCTGGTCCGCGGTGAAATAGGCGGGTAGTTCCTCATAACTGACATCGATCAAATCCAGGGCCCGTTGCGCCGTGGCGACATCCACCGCCGCCACCGCCGCCACCGGTTCGCCGCGATAGCGGACCCGGTGCCGGGCCAGGGCCCATTCGTTCATGGCGATGGGCAGCACGCCATAGCTATCGGCGCAGTCGGCCTCTGTTATCACCGCCAGCACGCCGGGCAGAGCCTCGGCCTTGCTGGTATCGATGGCAACGATATTGGCATGGGCCAGGGGACTGCGCAGAATGCGGCCCACAAGTGCGTCCACCACCTGGAAATCAGCGGCGAACATGGCCTTGCCCGTGGTCTTTTCCGGGCCGTCAACCAGCGGCTTGGGGATGCCGATGGACAGTATGGGCGTGATCTTGTTCATGCGCTCAACTCCCGGGCCGCGAATTGTACCGCCTCGATGATCTTCACATAGCCTGTACAGCGGCAGATGTTCGCGGCCAGGGCGGCGCGGATGTCCGCCTCACTGGGATCAGGATTGCGGCGTAATAGAGCCTCGGATGCCATGATCATGCCCGGCGTGCAAAAGCCGCATTGCGCGCCCAGTTTTTCATGAAAGCCGCGCTGGATCGCCGTTAACCGGCCATCGCGGGACAGCCCATCGACGGTTTCAACCTTGGCATTCTGGCAGGTTGCCGCCAGGGTCAGGCAGGCGTGGCGTGGCCGGTCATTAATCAGCACCGTGCAGGCGCCGCACTCACCGCCATCGCAGCCGATCTTGGTGCCGGTCAGGCCCGCTTTTTCGCGCAGATAATCCACCAGCAGCATATTATCGGGGACGACATCATCACGGTTGATGCCGTTGACGGTCAGGGAAAGGGTTGTTTTCACGCTATGGCTCCCGCATCAATGGTCCTGTTCCGATGCGGAGATTATAGTCAAATATTGTTGGGTACCCAAACAATATTTGACTGCTGTGCAGGCCGGCATCAATTCGGGTTTATGGTGGCGGCGGCCGAACCACAACCAGCCTGACGGCGGAAATCGCCGCCAGACCGGTTCAGGTTTGCTTGTTGGCCGGCTCTTAACCCATGACGATGGGCAGGGCGACCATCACCAGGCCGACGATGGAGACCGCCCATACGGCGGTGCGCAGCCACGGTATCCCAAACAAATAAATCACGGCGTGGGCCAGCCGGGCGCCAACAAAGATTTGCGCCCCAAGGGCCGTATTAGCGTTGTTCAGACCGGCCACTTGCACGATCAATACCAACGCGGCGAACAGGATCAGGTTTTCCAGCATGTTCTGATGCGCCCGCTTGGCCCGCCCGGCCATGGCGGTTTCCACCACATCGTCCCTGTTACCCGCCAGTGCGGGCAGACCAACCTGCATCAAGGCCAACAGCACGGCTACAATTACTTGGCCAAAGGTCAGGACCACGGCCCAGAATAACATCGACAATTCAACAGTCATCTCAATCCCCTCTGCAGTTCATAAATATTAACCATAGATATTGCGGTACGTTCCAGACGGTACGCTAAATATGGACAAAATCCAAGCTGCAAAGACGCGGCAGGTGGACCTGGGGATGGCTGCCCGCGATGGAGGTCTATGGATCGCTCCGCAAGCTTGGCAGACCAATACCCACCGCATCAAAGCCGCCGTCGACGGCCAGGATCTGCCCGGTGATATAGCTCGCCTGATCGCTGCACAGAAACCAGATCGCGTCGGCAATCTCTTGTTCCAGACCATAACGGTTCAGGGGAATAGCATCGTGGTAATCCGCGCGGATTGCCGGGCTATGCACGGCCTTGGCCATGGCGGTGTCGACCGGGCCGGGGGATACGCCGTTGACCCGTATGCCGGCCTCGCCCAATTCCGCCGCCTGCTGTTTGGTCAGATGCATCAGTCCGGCCTTGGAGGTGCCATAGGCAACCCGCAAGGTACTGGCGCGCAGTCCAGAGACCGAGGTGATATTGACGATACTGCCGCCGCCGCCGGCGATCATCACCGGCGCGCAGGCCTGGCTACACAGGAAAGGGCCGCTCAGGTTGACGTCCAGCACCCGCTGCCATTCAGCAAAACTTGTCTGCAACAAGGGTTTGAACACGGCGGTGCCGGCATTGTTAACCAGGGCGTCTATGCGGCCGAAACGGCCGGCGATCTGATCGACGGCGCCTTGCACCTGATCGGGTTCCGCCACATCGCAGGTAACCGCCATGAGTTCCCCCGTAGCGGCATTGGGGGCGGCATTGGGGGCGGAATTGGGAGCGGTGAGGGCGTCCATGGTCTGTCCAAGGGTTTCGCCATCAATATCCAGCAGCGCCACATGCCAGCCTTCGCGGAGAAATTTCTCCACCGTTGTCCGCCCGATACCGCGCGCGGCACCGGTAACGACGGCGACTTTCGTAACCGGCTCGTTCATGGCGCCTCCATCTCTCAGGCTGCTTGTTTCAGACAGCTTGTCTCAGGCTGGTTGTATCAAGCTGGGCGGAATACGGGCAGGGTCAAATCAGCCGTGGCGTCTTCATAGTCCAGACGAACCGGCATCCCGACACAGAGCTGGTCTGCCTCCACGTCCCTGATCTGGGCGCATATGCGGACACCTTCCTCCATATCCACGGTGACCAGCATCATGGGCAGGTCGCCTAAAAAGCCTGGGTGAAAGGCATGGTGCGTAATGGTCCAGCTATGCAGCTTGCCCTGGCCACTGGCCCGCACCCAGTCCACTTCCATGGAATAGCAGCTATCGCACACCGGGCGGGGGTAGTGCCGGATCTTGCCGCAATCGGCGCACCGCTGCAGGCGCATGGCGTGATCTTTCAGACTGTCCCAGAACGGTTTGCTGTCCCGGTTCAGCGGCGGCATGGGTTTGTCGTAGGCCGTGTCTGACATGATTTTTTCCATTGGACTAATTCCGCATGATGGCGACGGCGCCATCTCCCATATCGCCATAGCCGGTAACCAGGCCAATATTGGCGTTGGCGACCTGGGCCCTGCCACCAGTACCGCGCAATTGTTTGACCAACTCACAGACGTGGTTCATGCCGATGATATGGGATTGCGAGAGCAATCCGCCGTGGGTATTGATGGGCAGTTCACCGCCCAGGGCGATGCGGCCGTTGGAAACAAAATCCCCGCCTTCACCTTTCTTGCAAAAGCCCAGATCTTCCAACTGGCACATCACGATATAGGTGAAACAGTCATAGATTTCGGCGACGTCGATATCCTTGTGGCTGACGCCGGCCATGCCGAACGCCCGCGGCGCTGCCTTGGCCGTGCCAAGGGTGGTTATGTCCGGGCGCTGGGTGATGGTGGAGGGGGAGTCGGGATGCCCCTCGGCCACGCCCATGATGTAGATCGGCTTTTGCGCCAGATCCTTGGCCGCCTCGGCCCTGGAAATGATAACCGCCGCGCCGCCATCGCTCTCCAGGCAGCAATCGAACAGACGCAGAGGGTCCGATATCATGCGGGAATTCTGATGATCCTCGATGGTCATCGGTTTTTGCATCACCGCATTGTCGTTCAGGATGGCATTCGAACGCACGGTCACGGCGATTTCCGCCAATTGACGCGACGTCGTGCCGTACATTTCCATATGGCGGCGCGCCATGTGCGCATACAGCTGTGGCGGCGCGATATTCCCCGACGGCATTTCATATTCGCCAATGGCGCGAAATTGCGGCATCGCGGCGGCCCGCGCGCCGATGCGTTCGCCCGAAGAGCCGTTGCGCCCAATGGGGATCAGCACATGATTGGCGACGCCCGCGACCAGGGCTGAAACGGCCGCCTGAATAGCGGCGACCGCGCTGGCCCCGCCCAGAGGTGTCACGGCCGAAAAACGCAGGTCCTGCATACCCAGATTGGTGACGAATTCCTCCGCCACGACCTCCAGGCTGCCATAGGGGATCACGCCGTCGATGTCCGACGGCCGCAGCCCCGCATCCGCGATTGCCTTCAGGGACGCCTCCATCTGCAAGGCGACCACCGATTTGCCGGAATTTTTAGTATAGGCGGTCTCGCCAATGCCCGTCACCGCGCACTTGTCCATAAGACTAGTCATGTTTTTCTCCGCTTTCGTTTGCCTGACTTATTTACCGGCATTATCCAGCAAGCGCGCCGGCTTCGCCAGCAGTTTACGATTCGGGCCGCTGGACTTACGTCATGGCCGGGCGCTATAAGGGGCCGGTCGCTCGTGGAGCGATGAAGATAGGATGCTTGCCGTGATACCGCGCAAAGATCGATACCAGCGAATTATGCCCTTGCCGGGCGTCTGTACCGGCGGGATGGGTGTGGGTATAGCCCGCACCTGTCAATGTCGCGCCTGAATATTCAGGCCCTGCGCTATTGGTAAAGCCAGCGCGACGAAACCAAGCATCTGAAATTTTTCGACGGGACCATTCCCGATGACCACCCCAATGACCGCCCCGACGACCACCCCAATGGCCACAATGCAAAAACCATTGCAAATTCACAATACCGCTACCCGACGCAAGGAAACCTTCACGCCCATGCGGGCCGGCGAGGTGCGCCTCTATGTCTGCGGTCCCACGGTTTATGACCTCGCCCATGTCGGCAATGCCCGTCCGGTAGTGGTTTTCGATAGTTTCGTACGTTTGCTGCGCCGCCTGTACGGCAAGGTAACTTACGTGCGCAACATTACCGATATCGAGGACAAGATCATTGACCGGGCGCACGAGCTGGGCGTCACTATTGCCGCGCTGACGGCGGATACCACCCGTGTCTTTCATGAAGATATGGCGGCCCTGAATGCCTTGCCGCCCGATTTTGAACCGCGCGCCACCGAATATGTCGACGGCATGATCGCCATGACAGAGGTGCTGTTGGCCAAGGGCAATGCCTATGCCGCCGAGGGCCATGTCCTGTTCGATACCACTTCCATGGCCGACTATGGCATCTTCGCCAAACGCAGCCAGGACGAGTTGATCGCCGGCGCCCGGGTCGAGGTGGCGCCCTACAAACGCAACGCCACGGACTTCGTGTTGTGGAAACCATCCTCCGATCAGCAGCCCGGCTGGGACAGCCCCTGGGGCAAGGGGCGGCCCGGCTGGCATCTGGAATGCTCGGTCATGGCCGAAGCATTGCTGGGCCAGACCTTTGACATTCATGGCGGCGGCGTCGATCTGGTATTTCCCCATCACCAGAACGAAATCGCGCAAAGCACCTGCGCCCACGATGGCGCGGCTTTTGCCAACTACTGGATGCACAATGGTCATGTGACCGTCGGCGGCGAGAAGATGTCCAAGTCCTTGGGCAATTTTCTGACCGTGAATGATCTATTGGCGGAGCAGCCGGGCGAGGCCATTCGTTTGACATTGTTGTCCGCGCACTATCGCCAGCCGCTGGATTTCTCCAAGGATGCGGTGGCCGAGTCCCGGCGCACCCTGGACCGTTGGTATCGCGCCATGGGGGCGGTGGAGGCGGCAGCCGATCTGCCCGAAGCGGTCGAGGCGGCCTTGTGCGATGATCTGAATATGCCCAGGGTAATCGCCGAGATGCATCGCCTGGCGGATCTGGCCATGGCCGGTGATCAAGCGGCGGCGGCGGCGTTGAAAGCGGTTGGCGGGGTCATGGGCCTGTTGGCGGCAACGCCGGAAGCCTGGTTCCAGGGGCAGGGAGGCGATGACGGTCTATCGGCGGCGGCAATTGAAGGTTTAATCGAACAACGCCGCGTAGCGCGGCAAAACAAGGATTTTGCGGCCTCCGATCGCATTCGCGACGATCTGGCGGCGCAGGGCATCGTGCTGGAAGACGGCGCGGGCGGCACCACATGGCGGCGGGGCGGATAGGTCAATGGCAAAAGAACGGCTCTATATTTTTGATACCACCCTGCGTGATGGGGCCCAGACCTCGGGTGTCGATTTCTCGGTCGAGGACAAGCGCGCCATTGCCGAGGCGCTGGACCGTCTGGGCGTGGATTATATCGAAGGCGGTTGGCCCGGCGCCAATCCCACCGACACAAATTTTTTTGAAAACCCGCCGAACCTGAAGCGCGCCGTATTCACCGCCTTTGGCATGACCAAACGGCCCGGCCGCAGCGCCGACAATGATCCGGGCCTGGCCACGGTACTGGGCGCCCCCGTGGGTGCGGTCTGTCTGGTCGGCAAGACCTGGGATTATCACGTGGACGTGGCCCTGGGCATCGAGCGAACCGAAAATATCGAGATGATCGGTCAATCCATTGCCGCCACCGTCGCCAAGGGACACGAGGCGCTATTTGACGCGGAACATTTCTTCGATGGCTACAAGGCCAATCCGGACTTCGCCATGGCCTGCTTGCAATCGGCCCTGGATGCCGGTGCCCGCTGGATCGTGCTGTGCGATACCAACGGCGGCGCCTTGCCGCATGAAATCGCCCACATTGTCGGCGAAGTAACCAAGCATATCCCCGGCGATTACCTGGGCATCCATTGCCACAACGATACGGGGAACGCCATTGCCGGCAGTCTGGCCGCGGTACAGGCCGGCGTGCGTCAAATTCAAGGCAGCCTGAACGGCCTGGGCGAACGCTGCGGCAATGCGGATCTGGTCGCCCTGATCCCCACGTTAAACCTGAAGCCGGGCTTTGCCGAGAATTTTGAAACCGGTATCGATGCCGAAGGCCTGCGCCATTTGACCGCGACCTCGCATTTGCTGGATGAATTGTTGAACCGCGCGCCGGCGCGCCAAGCGCCCTATGTGGGGCCCTCGGCCTTTGCCCACAAGGGGGGACTGCATGTCTCGGCGGTGCTGAAAAATCCCGAAACTTACGAGCATATCGATCCCGCATTGGTGGGCAATAGCCGTCAGGTTCTGGTCTCCAATCAGGCGGGCCGCTCCAACATCCTGGCGCGTTTGGCCGAGATTGGCATCGAGATTGATGCGAAACATCCCGCCGTCGACCGCCTGCTGGAGGAGGTGAAGCAGCGGGAGTTCCTCGGTTACGCCTATGACGGGGCCGAGGCGAGTTTCGAGTTGATGGCCCGGCGGATCATGGGCGAGGTGCCGGACTATTTCGACGTCAGTAGTTTCCGCGTCATGGTAGAGCGGCGTTACAACGCCAAGGGCACGCTGATCACCATCTCGGAAGCCACCGTGAAGCTAACGGTGGACGGCCGCGAAATCATGTCCGTGTCCGAAGGCAACGGCCCGGTTAATGCCCTGGATAATGCCCTGCGCAAGGATATTGGCCGCTTTGCGCCGCACATTAACGATCTGGCATTGGTGGATTTCAAGGTGCGCATTCTGGACGGCGGTACTGGCGCGGTGACCCGGGTGCTGATCGAAAGCGCCGACGGCCAGGGCCGGCGCTGGTTTACGGTCGGGGTTTCGCCCAACATCGTGGATGCCTCGTTTCAGGCCCTGCTGGATTCAATTCGATATAAATTGTTCAAGGATGGCGCCAAGGCGTCCTAGGATCTGACAGTGGCCGGCACCGATTCAACCAGACAGGCCGTGACGCCGGGGCCTACCCCGGCGATTATCCTGGTGCGGCCGCAGATGGGCGAGAATATTGGCGCCGCCGCCCGCGCCATGAAAAATTTTGGCCTTGACCGTCTGCGCCTGGTGGCCCCGCGGGATGGCTGGCCCAACCCGCGGGCTGTTGCCATGGCCAGCCGGGCCGATGATATTCTGGATCAGGCCACTCTGTATGCTGACGGCCCCGCGGCGGTGGCCGATCTGCACGCCGTCTATGCGACCACGGCGCGGGCCCGCGAGATGGAGAAACCCTGCCTGACCCCACGTGCGGCGGTGGCGGATATGCGGGACCGCCTGGGCCAGGGGCAACAGATTGGTATCTTGTTCGGCGGCGAGAAGGCCGGTCTGGACAATGATGATGCCACCCTGGCGCAAACGATCATTCAGGTACCTGCAAATCCGGCCTTTTCCTCGCTCAATCTGGGCCAGGCGGTGTTGCTGGTGGCCTATGAATGGTTTACCTCCGGTCCCTTGCCTGAAATGGAGGCCACCGGCGAGGGTCTGCCCGCCAGCCTGGACGAGCTGGCATTTTTCGAAAACCGGCTGGAGGACGAGCTGACCCGGCATGGTTTTCTTAAGCCACCGGAAAAGCGCCCCTCGATGATGCGCAACCTGCGTAATATCTTTCGCCGCGCCGATTTGACCGGCCAGGAGTTGCGCAGCCTGCACGGTGTGGTCTCGGCCCTGATCCGCCGCGATGAGGATGCGGGGGTTTGATGCCATCCCCTTGGCCTGGTTATTTAAACTTGCCATTTGACTTGCGCCCGTGGATTGGTATAACTCGCGCCACCTTGCGCCCCCCATCAAATTCATTGGTCGGTGGTCGGCGGCTGAATAATTAGACTTCATTGTTGAGAGACGGAATTAGATGACGAAGCGACTGCGCTCGAAATACAAGCTGAACCGCCGGTTGGGCGAAAACCTGTGGGGCCGGCCGAAAAGCCCGGTCAACAAGCGTGACTATCCCCCGGGGCAGCACGGCCAGATGCGCCGGCGCAAACCGTCTGATTACGGCATTCAACTGGCCGCCAAGCAAAAGCTGCGCGGTTATTATGGCAATATCACGGAAAAACAGTTCCGCCGTACCTTTGCCGAGGCGGTGAAGGTCAAGGGCGATGCCACCGAAGGTTTGATCGGCCTGTTGGAAAGGCGTCTGGACGCGGTGGTCTACCGCATGAAATTCGTCCCCACCGTTTTCTCGTCCCGGCAATTCATCAATCACGGTCATGTTCTGGTCAACGGCAAGCGGGTGAATATCGCTTCATACCGGGTATCGGAAGGCGATGTGATTGAGGTTAAGGAAAAATCCCGCGAGATGATCCTGGTCCTCGAGGCCATGGATTCGCCCGAACGGGAAGTGCCCGAATATATGGAAGTTGATTTCGGCAAGCGCCGCGGCACCTTTGTCCGCACGCCCAAATTTGCCGAAGTTCCCTACCCGGTCACCATGGAGCCGAACCTGGTCGTCGAGTATTATTCGCGCTAACACCTACGAAAAATTGCGTTGCTGAATGGCAGCGCAACTGACAAGATAAGAGCCGCCCAGTGCCAAAACTGGGCGGCTTTTTTGTTGGGGGTTGGGCGATGAAGAATATTTTCATGTTGGCGATGTTGCTGACAATGACGGGATTTATGCTGACGGCGTGTAAGACATCTGGTGTGGCTGTCAGCTCGCCTTCGACAAACATCGCTGGCGCCGCCGAAACCGGTGGGAGTGATGGCGGCGCCAGCGGCGATGGCGCAAGCGGCGGCAGTGGTAGTGGCGGTGGCAGTGGCAGTGGCAGTGGCAGTGGCGGAAGTAGTGGAAGCGGCGGCAGTGGCGGAAGTGGTGGAAGTGGTGGAAGCGGCGGCAGTGGCGGCAGTGGCGGCAGTGGCGGAAGTAGTGGAAGTAGTGGAAGTAGTGGAAGTGATTCCGCCAGCGCTTCGAGCGCCAGCGCTTCGAGCGCCAGCGCTTCGAGCGCCAGCGCTGATGCCGACGGTGCGGCTAGCGCTGCTGGCCCAAAATAAACCACTGCCGGCTGACGCCGGTAGAATTGGGTGAATGCTTCTCGATGTACTGAAGTATGGTCTCATCATTCACCACCCCGCTTGTGGTACAGAAATAGCCCTGTGCCCAGAAATGACGGCCCCAGTATCGCTTTCGCAGTTCGGGGAATTCCATCTGGACCTTGCGCGAGGTGCGCCCCTTGACGCGCCGCATGACATCGCTCACCGCATGGTGGGTGGGATCGACACGAACATGTGGACATGGTCTGTGGACAAAACCCCCTTGATGATGGTGACCCCAATTTCCTCGCAGACTTGCCGGGCCACCTCGCGAACCCTCTCTCGCACCATGTCGCCCGGCGCGGCAACGCCCAGCGCGAAGACGACGGACATATTCCAGGTCAATTTACCGCAACCTTTCAGTTGCGAGACCGGTTATACTTGTTGTCGCGGGTAAGCGGAATACCGCTATCAGGCGATGAAACGGATGCGTGTCATGGATGATTTTTGGCTGAGAATTCTTGTTGTCGGTGTGGTCGCCAATGTCGTCACGGATACCTATGAGTATTTGCTGGAACGCAGCCTGGGCAAGTCCCGCGACTGGCATCTGGTGGGGCGCTGGGTCGCCTATCTGGGCCGGGGTGTCTTCCGCCATGAGGGTATCAGCGACAGGCCCACCGTGCGCTACGAATTGGCCCTGGGCTGGGCCTTTCATTACCTCGTCGCCATCGTATTCGCCCAGGTCTATCTGCAATTCCTGGCCGCCGTGCTGGAGCAGCCCGCCAGTCTTTTGAACGGTTTGGCTTTTGGTCTGGTCACGGTGCTGGCGCCCTGGCTTGTCCTGATCCCCGGTCTGGGTGGTGGTTTCTTCGCCGCAAAAACCGGCCGGCCGATTTTCATCTGCGCCGTCAGCCTGTCCGTACACGCCATATTCGGCATCAGCCTGTATCTCGGCAGCCTGGTTTACGCCGCTATATGACAGGAACGGCGACGGGCCCAACACGTGCGGGCGCCGCGCCTTGGCGGGCGGCGGTTTATATGCTGGTGGCGTCGGCCTTGTTTTCCACCATGAACGCCCTGGCGAAGTTTTTGCTGGTTGCCGACGACGGGCCGGAAATGGGCGCCTTGCAGATTACCTTCGCGCGCTATGCCTTTGGCACGATGTTTTTGCTGCCGGCGTTGTACGCCGCCCGTGTGATGCCGCGAACGGCGCATCCCTTGAAATACGCATTTCGGGCCAGCGCCGGCGTCGCCGGCGTCGCCCTGATGTTTTTTGCCATTGCGGTTATACCCCTGGCCAACGCCACGGCCATTGGTTTCAGTTCGCCTCTGTTTGCCATGATTTTTGCGGTGCTGTTGCTGGGTGAAAAGGCGAACCGGTTTCGCTGGCTGGCAGCCGTGCTGGGTTTTGCCGGCGTGGTCGTCATCGCGGCCCCTGATTTGTCTGCTTTCGGCAGTGCCTCGTTGCTGGCCGTGGCGGCGGCGGTTTGCATGGGCGGAGAAATCGCGGCCATAAAATGGCTTTCCCGCCTGGGCGACAGGGCGATCACCATGCTGTTCTTCGGCAACCTGTTCGGTGCCTTGATCGCCTCGCTGTTGGCGGTGCCCACATGGGTTTGGCCTGCACCTGGACAATGGCTGATATTGGCCGCCACCGGCCTTGTCGCCGTGGTGGGGCAACGCCTGTTGTTGCACGCTATGGCCATGGCGGATGCCAATTTCATCGCGCCCTTTTTATATTCATCGCTATTGTTTTCGGCACTATACGGCGTGCTTTTCTTCGATGAAGTCCTGCGCCTGTCGCTGTTTTTTGGGATGATTATGATCGTCGGCAGCGGTCTGCTGCTGCTGCGTTTCGGACAGCAACGTGATTAGGTCAGATCATGTAGGCTCAGGTCATGCGCAGGCCGCCGTCGATGCGGATGGTCTCGCCATTCAGCATGGGCGTCGTCAGAATGGTTTCCACCATGCGGGCATATTCCGCCGGCTCGCCAAAGCGTTTGGGAAACGGGATCGCCTGGGTCATTTCGTCGATGTAATCCTGGCGCAGTCCCGCCGCCATGGGGGTTTTAAAAATACCCGGCGCAATGGCCATGACGCGGATGGCATGACGTGACAATTCCCGCGCCATGGGCAGGGACATGGCCGCGATGGCCGCTTTCACCGCGTCGTAGGTAATCGCGCCGGCGGGGCCATCGAAGCCGGCAATAGAGGCGGTGTTAATCAAGACGCCGCGCTCTCCCGTATCGGGCAGGGGTTCGCAGGCCGCCATGTCGGCCGCCGCCAGACGGCAAATATTATAGGTGCCCACCAGATGCACATCGACCAGGCGTTGGTGATGGGCCAGGGGGGCGGGGCCATTGCGGTCCACCATGCGCCGGGATTCACTGATACCCGCACAGCAAACTGAAATGCGCGCCGGACCATGGGCCGTCCGGGCCTGGCCAATGGCTGCTTCCGCACTCAGATCCGAGGTGACGTCGCATTCCAGGGCGATGCCGCCAATCTCCGCCGCCACCCCTCGGGCCTGATCCATGTTTATATCAAGCACCGCCACCTTGGCCCCGGCACTGGCCAGATGCCGCGCCGTCGCCGCACCCAGGCCAGAGCCGCCGCCCGTGATGATGGCGGCCATACCCTGAATGTGCATGTTATTTTGAAGCTCCGATAAATCCGTGCGCCTCGATCTCCACCGCCAGGCCGGGCCGGGCCAGGGCCGAGACCTCGACCAGGGTGGAACAGGGGAAATCGTTCGTGAAAAATTCCCGGCGCGCTTTCCAGACTTCCTCCCGCCGGGTGATATCGGTGACAAAGATGGTGACCTTGATAATATCATCCATCACCGCGCCGGCGGCCTCGACCATATGCTTGATCTTGGTGAATGTCAGCCGCGCCTGTTCATAGACGTCGTCGCCACCGGCGATGACCCCATCCTGATAGCCCGAGACCATGCCCGCGATCTGAAAGAAATCGCCTGCCACTTTGCAATTGGACCAGGTTTCGGGAATGGGCTCCGCCACGGCGGTGGACGTAATCCGCTGCATTGTCATGTTCATCGCCTCCTACAACACGGCCTTGGCCAGAACCCGTAGCTCTGCCGAGTTGGAAGCCCGGGCCAACAGGGAATCGACCTTTTTTTGCTTGGCGGCCGCTTTCCAATCCTGCAGCCGTTCGGTAATTTTGCCGGCGGGACCGGACAGCGACACCTGATCGATTAATTCGTTTGGCACCGCGGCCTGGGCTTCCGCCCGGCGGCCCGACAGGAAGTGGTCCTGAATTTCCACCGCCGCCCCTTCATGGCCCAGGCGTTTGGCGTAGTCATTGTAAAAGTTTTTATCGCGGGCGCCCATGCCACCGATATAGAGCGCCAGATTTTCCCGCACCGGCTGGCGGGCGGCCTGTTCGTCGTCGTTCAGGTTGACGGCGCAGAACGGCGTAATGGCGAAGTTATCCAGGCTTTTGCCGCCCCCCGCCTTGGCAAAGCCCTCATTCAGGGCAGCCTCGAAGACGTCAAAACGGTCCGGGTTCATGAACACCGGGATCATGCCGTCGGCGATCTCGGCACTGACCCGTACACCGGCTGGCGCAATGGTGCCGGTAATGATCTTCAACGATGGGTCGCCGTGCAGAACGCTCTTTAACGGTTTGCCCAGTCCGGTCGTGCCCGCGCCCGTGTTGGGGATATGATAGTGATAGCCGTCATGGGTCAGGGGGGATTCCCGGGCCAAAATCTTGCGGATAATCTCGATATATTCGCGGGTCCGGGTCAATGGCCGGCCATAGGCCTCGCCATGCCAGCCTTCGATTACCTGCGGACCCGAGGGGCCGATACCAAGGATAAAGCGGTTGCCGGACAATTGCTGCAAGGTCATGGCGGTCATTGCCGCCATGGCCGGCGTTCGGGCCGACATTTGAATAATGCCAGTGCCGACCTTGATCTTGGAGGTCCGGGCCAGAATCCAGGAGGCCGTCGATATGGCGTCCGAGCCCCAGGCCTCGGATGTCCAGACCGAATCAAAGCCCAGATCTTCGGCTTCGCGCACCAGATCCATATCGATTTCAACCTTGGCACCACCCGTGCCCATGACCAATCCCAGTTTCACGACGCATTCCTTCCAAATTGATAGACTATCAATGACGTATTTAGTCTAATTTATCCGTTGTCGGGGGCCGCGCCTAGTACCAATCGTCGCGCCAGCTTGCTAGTCTTCTCCCAGATTTAAAAATTAACGAGGAAACATCCTGCCATGCGCTTTGGAATTATGATTATGGCCCGTGGTCCGGGCGGCCGGCTTGAGGGCCTGACGGCAATGGCGCAAGCGGCGGAAAATACCGGCCTGGACATCATCGCCATCAACGACCACGTGGTCGTGCCTGGCGCGATCGACTCCACCTATCCTTATACGGACGACGGTGTCTGGGCGGGACAGTCCGTGGGCGAATGCCTGGAAATGGTAACGGCGGCGTCTTTCGTCGCGGCGGCGACCAAGAAGATCGAACTACTGACCTCCGTTATGGTCGTGCCGTATCGCCCCGCAGTCCTGGCGGCCAAGATGTTGGCGACACTGGATGTGCTATCCGGCGGACGACTGATCGTTGGCTGCGGCGCCGGCTGGATGCAGGAAGAATTCGAAGCCCTGGGTCTGCCGCCCTTTGCCGAACGGGGCAGGGTGACGGATGAATATATCGATGCTTTCAGGATCCTTTGGACCGATGATGCACCTGCCATGGCCGGTAAATATGTTCAGTTTGACAATTTGGTCTTCGAGCCGAAGCCGGCGCACCAACCCCGTCTTCCCATCTGGATTGGTGGCGAAAGCGGGCCGGCGGTCCGCCGCGCCGCACGGACCGGCGACGGCTGGTTTCCTGTCAGTCACAATCCGGCCTTTCTGTTGAATACGACTGAACGTTATGCCCAGGCTTCGGCGCGGCTGAATCAGGAGGCCGACAAACACGGTCGCGATGGCAGCGCCATCCACCGGGCCTATCTGCCGAACCGTCCTGTCGGCAGCCGGGAAAAAGTGGATACCGACGGCAGTCGGCAGCTATTCGCCGGTACGCCAGATGCCATACGCGACGATATTGCCGCCTTCGCGGCGGCAGGCGTGGAAACCATTATCTTTTCCGCCGCGGGCAGAGAATTGAACCAAATCGTGGACAGCATCACGTGGCTGGGCGAAGACGTATTGGCCGGATATCAGGCCTGAACCGCCGATCCGAACAGAGGAAAATTCATGACAGAAAATAAATACAGCATCGCCGTGATCGGCGGTACGGGGGCGCTCGGCTTTGGCCTGGCGGCGCGCTGGGCGCAGGCGGGTCATAGCATCATTATCGGCTCCCGCGCGCAGGAAAGTGCGGATCGTGGGGCGGAACGCCTGGCGGCATTGGTGCCAGGCGCCACGGTCAGCGGGCTTGAAAACGGTGCGGCGGCGGCAGCGGCTGAAGTGGTGGTGCTGACCGTCCCCTTTGCCAACCAGGCGCCCATGTTAGAGGCAATTCATGCCGGTTGTCAGGGCAAGATCATGGTTGATGTCACCGTGCCCCTGATGCCGCCAAAGGTGCGCACCGTACACCTGCCGCCCGATGGCTCGGCGGCAAAGGGTGCCCAGATAGCCCTGGGCGAGGGCGTGCGGGTTGTCTCGGCCTTTCAGAACGTGGCGGCGGATCATCTGACCGACCTGGGGCATGATATCGACTGCGATATTCTGGTCTGCGGCAACGACCCCGACGCACGCGAAGTGGTCGTCGGATTGGCCGAAGATGCCTCAATGCGGGCCTGGCATGCGGGGCGGATCGAAAATTCCGTGGTGGCGGAAGCCTTGACCTCGGCGCTGATCTTTATGAATAACCGCTATAAGATTGGCGGCGCGGGTATCCGTATCACCGGCACGCCTGGTTCGGCTGAAAACGGGGAAAGCTAAGCGCCATGAAAACATCCCGCATGCAGATGGTGGCCCTGCCGGATATGCCCATGGTTCAGCCTGGCGATGATCTGGCGTCACAAATCAGTGACGGCCTTGATCGCGCCGGCGAAACCTTGGAAAACGGCGATGTCCTGGTGCTGGCGCAAAAAGTCGTTTCCAAGGCCAATGGCCGTATTTTCGACCTGCGGAATGTGACGCCATCGCCACGGGCCGAGGCCCTGGCGCGCGAGGTCGACAAGGATCCGCGCATGGTCGAACTGATCCTGGATGAATCAGTCGAGGTGGTGGGCAAGCGCCCCGGCGTCCTGGTCGTCGCCCATCGTCTGGGCGTGGTGCTGGCCAATGCCGGCATTGATGCCTCCAATGTGGAGCAGGATGGCGCCTCGGAGCATGTGTTGTTATTGCCGAAAGATCCTGATGCTGACTGCCGGAACCTGCGGCAGTCCCTGGCGGACAGGCACGGTGTCGACGTCGCCGTGATCATCAATGATTCCGTGGGCCGGGCCTGGCGGCAGGGCACCATGGGGCTGGCTATTGGTTCCGCCGGCCTGCCCGCGTTGTGGGATTTGCGTGGCGAACCGGATCTGTTTGGCCGGGCATTGATGGTCTCTGAAGTGGGGTTGGCGGACGAACTATCCTCCGCCGCCTCCATCCTGCAGGGCCAGGGAAATCAGGGTCAGCCCGTGGTGCTGATCCGTGGCGTACGGTTCCCGTCTTCGGAACAGGGCGCCGACGCGCTGCCCCGGCCGGCGGAACAGGATATGTTCCGCTGATGAAACAAGGTCCGGTCATTGCCCTGTCGGGCGGCGTGGGTGGCGCCAAGCTGGCCCTGGGCCTGTCACGCCTGGGCTTGGGCGATGATCTGCTGATCGTGACCAACGTGGGTGATGATTTCGAGCATCTGGGGCTGAATATTTGCCCTGATCTCGACTCGGTCACTTATGCCCTTGCCGGCTTAAACGATCAGGAGAAGGGCTGGGGCCGGGCGGATGAAGGCTGGCGCTTCATGGCAGCGCTGGGAGAACTGGGCGGCGATAATTGGTTTAATCTTGGCGACCGTGATCTGGCCATGCATGTTCTGCGCACCGAGGCCCTGGCACGGGGCGAAAGCCTGACCCAGGTAACACGGTCAATCACGCGGCAATTGGGTATTACCGCGCAGGTGGTGCCCATGACCGATGACCCGGTGCGGACCATGGTGCAAACCGCCGATGGCCCGTTGGCGTTTCAGCATTATTTCGTCCGCGACCGCTGCGAACCCGTGGTTACCGGCTTTGAATTTGAAGGTATCGCGGCGGCCCGGCCGCAGGCGGATTTCATGACGGCGCTATCTGATCCCGAATTGCTGGCCATCGTCATCACACCGTCCAACCCCTTCGTCAGCGTAGATCCGATCCTGGCACTGCCCGGCGTCCGCGCGGCCATGGCGGCGGCCCCGGCGCCGGTCATTGCGGTCTCGCCGATCGTTGCCGGTCTGGCAATCAAAGGCCCGGCGGCCAAGATGATGGCGGAACTGGGAATGCCCAGCACCGCCCTGGCGGTAGCCCAACATTACGGCGGTCTGCTGGATGGTTTTGTCCTGGACCATGGGGATCAGGATCAGGCCGACGCGGTTGCCGCCCTGGGTATACGCCCGCTGGTTACCAAGACGGTGATGCAAAGCCTGGAAGATCGCATCAAGCTGGCCGAATTCGTACTTGCAGCAGCGGACGAATTGGCTCCCTGATGTGGGCCGTCGTTCCGACCAAGGGGTTCGATGCCCCGAAACAGCGCCTGGCCAATGTGCTGTCTCCTGACGAACGCAGTAGCCTGGCCGAACATATGCTGCGCGATGTTCTGGCCGCGTTGGTCGATCTGGATGGTGTGCTGGTTGTCAGCAACGATGAGAAGGCCCTGAACATGGCCCGGTGGCAGGGTGTCCGCGTGCTGCGGGAACGCCAACCGGGTGGTTACAGCGCCGCCGTACGGCAGGCTGGCGAGGTGCTGGCAGGTGAGGGGGTGGCCGCAATGATGCATGTGCCCGGCGATGTCCCCCTGATTACCCCGGCGGAGGTGGCCCGGATCGCCAATTTGCAGGCGGCATCGCCCGCAGCCTGCGTGGTGCCATCGCGCGATCATGACGGCACCAATTGTCTGGCCTTGTGGCCGCCGGATCTGTTTCAGCCGGCTTTTGGACCGGACAGTTTTAACCGTCATTGCCAGATAGCCCGTGACAACGGCGTTGAACCCACCATATTGGAACTGGACGGTTTCGCCTTGGATATTGACACGCCGGACGATCTGCGGCTGTTTTGTACGGGGGAAGCTAATTGCGGCAGTTTGCGTTATCTGCAAGCATCGGGCATTGCGGCCCGATTGATGCAGGAATGAGGAATGGGGACGAATGGCGTTGACGACTGATTTTGCGTCCTGGCGGGACCAGCGGCGGCCGGAGCGGGCGGAGGCATTGGCCCTGGCCGATGTGGTGGACGCGCGCGATCTGGACCTGTTGCTGTCAGCCGCCGCCGCGTTGCGTGATCAGGGCCACGGCCGGTTGATCAGCTATTCGCGCAAGGTCTTCGTACCATTGACCCAGCTATGCCGCGACGTTTGCCATTATTGCACCTTTGCCCATCCACCCCGTCGTGGCCAGCGGGCCTTTATGACCCCGGATGAAGTCCTTGCCGTTGCCCGCGCCGGTGCCGAGGCAGGCTGTAACGAAGCCTTGTTCACCCTGGGGGATAAGCCCGAGGCGCGCTACCGCGTGGCGCGGGAAGAGCTGGCCGAACTGGGTTATGAAACAACATTGTCCTATTTGCGCGCCATGGCCTTGCTGGTATTCGAAGAGACAGGCCTGTTGCCGCACCTGAACCCCGGCGTGATGGATGAGGCTGATTTGGCCTCCCTGCGCGAGGTCTCGGTCTCCCAGGGCATCATGCTGGAAAGCATCTCGCCGCGCCTGATGGAAAAAGGCGCCTGCCATCATGGCTCCCCCGATAAGGACCCGGCTGTTCGCCTGGCGACGATCGAGGCGGCCGGACGGCTGGCTATTCCCTTCACCACGGGCATTTTAATCGGTATTGGCGAAACCAGGGTGGAGCGGATCGAGGCCATGCTGGCCTTGCGCGATCTGCATGACCAATACGGTCATATTCAGGAAATCATTGTCCAGAACTTCCGCGCCAAGGATGATACGCGCATGGCCGGTTGGCCGGATGCGCCATTGGACGAGTTGCGCTGGAGCATCGCCGTGGCCCGCCTGATCTTTGGCCCAGGTATGCATATTCAGGCACCGCCAAATCTCAGCCCCGGCGCCACCTCCAGCCTGATTTCCGCCGGCATCGACGATTGGGGCGGAGTCTCGCCGGTCACGCCGGATCATGTTAATCCAGAGGCACCCTGGCCGCATTTACGGCAATTGGCCGATGACACGGCCCGCGGCGGCAAGCATCTGGTGGAGCGCCTGGCGATCTATCCTGATTTTGCCCAGCAGGCCGAACGCTGGCTGGACCCGGCCTTTGTCCCGGCCATTCTGCACCGGGTGGATGCCGCTGGTCTGGCCCGTACCGATACCTGGTCGCCGGGTATAGATATCTCCCCCCCGGTGGCCATCACCGCCCTGTCGCCGCCCAGCCCGGAGTTGGACCGTCTGCTGGTCCGCGCCTCCGCCGGCGAAGACCTGGACGAGGACGAGGTTACCCGCCTGTTCATGGCCCGTGGCGGCGAGGTGGATGCGGTCTGTCAGGCGGCTGACGCCCTGCGCCAAAAAGTCAATGGCGACGAGGCTTCCTATGTCGTCGTGCGCAATATCAACTACACCAACATCTGCTATTTCAAATGCCAGTTTTGCGCCTTCTCCAAAGGTAAATTGAGCGAGAATTTGCGCGGCCGCCCCTACGATCTTTCGCTGGATGAAATTGGCCGCCGCGTGGCCGAGGCCTGGGACCGCGGCGCCACGGAAGTCTGCATGCAGGGCGGGATCCATCCCGAATATACCGGCCAGACGTATCTGGATATCCTGCACGCGGTGAAGGCGGCGGCGCCCGATATGCACGTCCATGCCTTCTCGCCCTTGGAAGTCTACCAAGGCGCGCAGACCCTGGATGTCTCGCTTCGCGATTTCCTGGAGCAATTACGTGCCGCCGGCCTGGGTTCGTTGCCTGGCACGGCGGCGGAAATTCTGGACGAAGAAGTGCGCCGGATTTTATGCCCTGACAAACTAACCGTGGACCAATGGCTCGAAGTGATGGAGACCGCCCATGACGTGGGTTTTCGCACCACGGCGACGATCATGTTCGGGCATGTGGACCGGCCCATTCATTGGGCCCGCCATCTGTTGCGCCTGCGCGCCTTGCAGATACGGACGGGCGGTTTTACCGAACTGGTGCCATTGCCATTCGTGCATATGGAAGCGCCGATCTATTTAAAAGGCCGCGCGCGCATGGGCCCAACCTATCGCGAGGCGCTGCTCATGCATGCCGTTGCGCGTCTGGTGCTGCACCCCCACATCAGCAATATCCAGACCTCCTGGGTGAAGATGGGCCGCGACGGTATCCGGGCGGCCCTGAACGCCGGAGTGAACGATCTGGGCGGCACCTTGATGAACGAGACCATCACCCGCGCGGCGGGCTCTGAACATGGCCAGGAATTGCCGCCCCACGCCATGGAGGCATTGATCCGGGATATGGGCCGCACCCCGGTACAGCGCACCACCACCTACGGCACCCCGCCGGAGCGGCAAATCCAGGCCTCGTTTCAGGCCGCGCCGCTGGAAGAGATCGTCAATAATCCGGCCCGCAAGTACGAACGCGACAGCGACCGTCAGCCCCTGATCCGCCCCGGATTGGAAGCCACGGGCGGCGATTAGACTGCGTCAGCCCAGGCCGATCTGGCCGGTATAGCCGGTGAAGTGGGCTGGGATGCGCTGGATATCCTGGATCACATCGCTGGGTAGGCTGCCGCGCAATTCGGACGAGGCACTGTCGGAAATACTGTCCGAGATGCCGCCGAAGCGGGCTTCGATGGCAGCGGCGATTTCATCGTGGCGGCCCACGGCGGCGAACAACCGCACCACGTCATCACTTATTTCCGCCGTCATTTTATCCCATTGGTCGGTCTTCGACATATGGTTCAATTTTTGCCCCAGGTCTTCCAGTCCATGTTCCGCCAGCACCGGCCAATAGGCCCTGGTGGAGCCGTAAAAGCCGACCCGCATGCGCACCCATTCGATCATTTTGTCCACCGCCTCGTCATCGGCGCCGGTGGCGATGAAGCCGCCGCCGGAAATTTCGAACTGCGCGCGCGGACGGCCCACATTGGCGATGGCGCTTTCCAGGCGGGGCAGAACAATGTTTTCCAGATATTTACGGGTGCAAAAGGCATGCAGACGGGCGCCGTCATATTCCTCGCCGGCCACCTTCATCATGGCGGGCCCGACGGCGGCAACGGTGATGGGCGGGGCAGGGCAGTCTATGGGTTCCGGCGTGAAATTCGGCGTCATCAGGGTAAAGCGGTAGTGCTTGCCTTCAAAATTCAACGGCGTACCGGCCTTCCAGTTGTCCCAGATGGCGCGGAGCGCCTGGGCATATTCCCGCAGGCGCGGCGCGGGCGGGGTCCACGGCGCCGAAAACCGGCGTTCGTTATGGCCCTTCACCTGGCTGCCGATACCCAGGACGAAACGGCCATTGGAGGCGGCAGCCAGGTCCCAGCCGATATTGGCCACGGTCATGGGGCTGCGGGCAAAAGCAATTGCGATGCCCGTTGATAGTTGCAGCCGTTCGCTGTTTACCGCCGCCACGCCCAGAGGCAGGAACGGGTTGTGCCGGTTCTCCAATGTCGTGATGCCGTCATAACCCTTGGCCTCGATCTGGCGCACCACGTCAGGCACCTGGCGCAGATCATGCTGTGGAATGGTTGTCATTACCCGCATGGGGCGTCCTCCCAATTCTTAGACTCTCAACAGCCCATTTTTGATGGCTTTCCGGACCGAGTAAAGCCGCCATTAAGATTTCGGCCGCGGCACGGCGAGGCTTATAGTGTCATTGATATATGCGCCACACTGTAGCCAGCAGTAGAATAGGGGAAATTGGGGATGGTCAGACGGACATTAGAGATTAGCCGGCGCCAGGCGCTGGTCCTGGCGGGGGGCGGTGCGGCGGCATTGTTGACACCGGCAACGCTGGCGCATGCCACCGGGAACGATCTGCGCGATGGGATGCGGGCTTTGGCAGGCAAGATCTTTTACACCACCGACCGACCCGGACGCTGGAAGGGAAAGGAAAATAGCCATTCACCGATGATCAAAGTGGATAAAAAGGGCGGCGATGTTCTGGTGCGCGCGGCGACCCAGCACGGCATGAGCGGAACCCATTATATCATCAAGCACATTTTGCTGGATGGGGAGCTCAATTTCGTTAAAGAGCAGATTTTCGACAAAACATTCGACAATCCGCGCTCCCGCTTCGAATTGAATGATTATTCCGGCCGCCTGTTTGTCGTGTCCATCTGTAATCAACACGATAACTGGATCAATTGGTCGGAGGTTTAGAGCAATTTTCAATTAATTTGAGTCGCTCTCGCGACCTAGTGCATTTTCACTCTGAAAATGCTCAGATCTCTAGAATTAGAGCAATTTTTCCAGTCACTTAGAATCGCTTCGCGATTCTCATTCATTCGGAATTGCTCTAGGTGATTGGTTCAATTGCTCTATTTTAAGAGTTGAGCGCATTTTCTTCGAATGCGCTCTAGCGCCCGTTTTGACCGTGCGGTCCCACGAACCGAATTTTTTTATCCGTCCCTGGCCGCTTCCCCGTTATGCTGGGTAAACCACCAAATTGAGGAGCGGTACTATGAGCATTCGCGCCGGCATTGGCCTATCGACCTACCCGTTCTCCAGCACAGACGGCTTCTGGGCCTGGGTGCAGATGTGCGAAGAGGGAGACATCGATTCTATCTGGCAGACCGATACCCTGGTCTCCAAGGAACCTATGCTGGAATGCATGACCACCATGGCGGCCCTGGCGGGCGCGACGAAAAAGCTGAAATTCGGCATGAATGTGGCCTCGGTCGCATTGCGCGATCCACTGGTCCTGGCCAAGCAATGCGCCACCATTGATGTGTTAAGCAATGGCCGCATTCTGCCTGCCTTTGGTATTGGCAGCACGAATTCGGCGGATTGGCGCACCACCGGCCGGCCGACCAAGCGCCGGGGCAAGCGCACGGATGAGAGCCTGGAAATCATCGCCGCTTTATGGCGGGGCGAAACGGTAAACATGGACGGTGAATTTTTCCAATACGAAGGCGTGCGTATATCGCCGCTGCCGGTGCAAAAAGAGCTGCCGTTGTGGATTGGCGGCTCGTCCGAGGCGGCGATCCGACGCACCGTGAAATACGGTACCGGCTGGCAGGCTTCTTTCGAAAATCCTGCTCAGGCAGGGGTGACCGTCGCGGCGATCAAGCAGGGCATGATTGATGCGGGCCGGGATTTCGAGGATGACCATTTTGGCACCGGTATCAATTTCCGCTTTGGCAAATGGGACGATGACATCGTGGTCCGCGCCGCGGAGCGTTATGAACGGGTTGGCGGGCGCAATGCGCGGGACAGTTTCGCGGTCGGCGGCGCGGGGGAGGTATTGGAAAAGATCCGTGCCTTTGCCGATGCAGGCCTGCCGAAAATCATTCTCCGTCCCATGGCCTCCGACGATGCCGATACTATTCGCCAAACCAGGTTGATGATCGACGAGATCCAACCAGGCGTGGCGGCGATGAATTAGGCCGGAAAATCCAGCGGAATATATTTTGAGGATACCTGAATGACTGTGAGAATTGACGCCACCAAATTGAAAGCTCTGATAGCCGAGATCTTCGAGCGCGCGGGCTGTATGCGTGACGAGGCCGAACGCATTGCCATGCGTCTGCTGGGGGCCAACCTGACCGGCCATGACAGCCACGGTGTTTTGCGCACCTCGCGCTACATCGATTGGTTGGAACGTGGCCTGTTTCATCCCGGCCGCAAGGTTCACATCGGTTTTGACAGTGATGCCCTGTGTATCCTGGATGGCCAGTATGGTTTTGGTCAAACCATTGGCGAACAGGCGGTGCGCCTGGGCCTGGACAAGGCGGCAAAAAGCGGCGCGGCGGTGGTGGCCCTGAATAACTCAGGACATCTTGGCCGGATCGGTGATTGGGCCGAGATGGCGGCGGCGGAAAATTTTGTCTCGATCCATTTCGTCAATGCCCGCGGTTCCGTTCTGGTCGCACCTTTTGGTGGCGCCGAGGCGCGGATTTCAACGGCGCCTTTCTGTGTCGGCGTACCCCGTGCCGACGGCCCACCGGTGATCCTGGATTTTGCCACCTCTATTGTCGCCGAGGGCAAGGTGTTGGTTGCTTACAAGGGCGGCAAGCCGTTACCCGAGGGCGCCTTGATTGATGAGAACGGCAATTTCTCCACCGAACCGGCGGTGTTGTATGGCACCGCTGGTCCCGACGCACCGCCCGGCGAACGCAACGGCTATGGCGCGATCCGGGCCATGGGCGACCACAAGGGATCGGGCCTGGCGTTTATTTGCGAACTGCTGGGCGGTTCTTTGACCGGTAACCGCGCCACGGGGCAGGCAAACGAACATTTCGCCAATGGCATGCTGTCGATCTATCTATCCCTGGAAACCTTTGACAGGGGCGGCGGCTTCGCGGACGACGTGACCCGTTACATCGACTATGTGAAAAGCGCCAAGCCGATTAACCCGGACGAACCGGTTTTGGTGCCTGGTGACAAGGAACGCCAGGTCAGGGCGGAACGCGCGGCCAACGGCATTCCGTTGTCCGATGATGCCTGGCTGGATATTACGAATACCGCCCGCCGCGTTGGCATGGAGGAGGCGGAGGTTGCGGCTATTGCGGCGCCACTGGCATGACCGGTTCCGCCTACCTGCTGGGGGAACCTAGTTACGACGCTGACCTGACCCGGGTGGAACGGGGTACGGCAATGGGAGAGTTGTTGCGGCGATACTGGCACCCCGTCGGCCTGTCGGGCGATGCCGGCGGGCGCCCCAGGCGGGTGCGCATCCTGGGCGAGGATCTGATCCTGTTTCGCGATGGCGAGGGGACACCGGGGCTGGTTTATCCCCGCTGCTGCCACCGGGGCACCGATCTTTACTATGGCAAGGTCGAACAGAAAGGCATTCGCTGCTGCTATCACGGTTGGCTATTCGGTCCGGAGGGACACTGCCTCGACATGCCGGTGGAACCCCAGGGCGGTGAAAATTTCAAACCCAAGGTGCGCCAGCCCTGGTACCCGCTGGAGGAACGTTATGGGTTGATCTTTGCCTATATGGGGCCGCCGGATTTGCAACCGCTGCTGTCGCGCTTTGAGCTGTTGGAGGAGATCGGCGAGGGTGAATTTATCGAAGCCGACGACTCCGGGGTTGGCACCGGTGGCGGCGCCATCGCGCCTTGCAATTGGTTGCAGCATTACGAGAACGTCATGGACCCGTTGCATGTGCCAATTCTACACGATGGTTTCAGCGGCACGCAATTCGTTGGCCCCATGGGGATCATACCGGAAGTGCGCTATGAAACCTTCGCTCACGGGGTACGCAGCTACCAATACCGTGATCTGGGGGATGGCCGGGCGCTGAACCGGATCACCGAGACGGTGCTGCCCAATGTTCGCGTGGTAGCCAGCCCGCGGCTGGTGCCCGGCGCCGCAGAATCGATCGGTTGGACCCTGCCCCTCGACTCCACCACCTATCGCATCTACACGGCGGCGCGCGTAAAGGAACGGGCGGCAATCCGCCGCCAGCGCTCAAAGCCCGGCGGCAAGGTCTGGGCCGAGATGACCGAGCAGGAACATCAGGACTATCCCGGCGATTGGGAAGCCCAGGTCGGCCAGGGCGAAATTACCTATCATTCGGAAGAGCATCTGGGTGAAAGCGACCGCGGCCTTTTGATGCTGCGCGGTATGTTGCGCCGCGAGCTGAAGAAGGTCGCCGAGGGCCAGAACCCTATCGGCCTGACGCGGACGCCGGGCCAGGAATTGATTACCTGCAAAGCAGGGAACTGGTTCGAGCAATTCTGAAAATCAGCGGTCTTTGTTTCGAAAAAGGCTTTAAGCTTACTCCGCCGCAAGCATCCTCGGCGTCGGCATCGGGGCGTCGCAGATTTCCGACAGCGGCTTGCCGAAATGTGCCTCGATCATTGGCACGACCTTGGTCGCGAATTGTTCCATGGAAGCCATCGCCGCCGTACTGGGCAGGTCACCGACAGCGAAGTAAATGCTCATATGGCGCGGACCATAGAGCTCGATCTCGTAGCAGAGGCGTTCGGCCACGACTTCGGCGGTGCCGACGACAATGTTCTCGGCAAGTTGCTCCAGCGAGGGTTCATTGGGGAATGGCACTTCATCAACCATGTAGTCGTCCACCATGATTTCCCGGCGGTGGCGGAGGGACATGGCAATGCGTTTTTGGAACCGTGCCCCGTTGACATAACGATCGATGACGGATTGGTCGTCACTGACGCAGACGAAGCGCAGTACGCCCAGCGGCATCTGCCCAGGATCAACGCCTTCGTCCACATAGCATTGCGCGACCTGGTCCCGCATCCCCTTGATCGTCGCCGCTTTTTCAAGTCCGCCGGAGATGAAGGGAATATAGCCGTCCCGGGCACAGCGCCGATGGCTATTGGGATCGGCCCCCGCGATCCAGATCGGCGGGCGTGGGGATTGCACCGGGCGGACATTGATGGCGGTCTGCGGTTGTTCGAAGAATTCGCCCTTGTAGCTGAAGTTTGATTGCCGGAGGCCCAGGTCGATCATGTCGAGTATTTCGTTGAAAACGACCTTATTTTGCGACATTTCCGCCCCTAGTCGCTCAAATTCATAGGTCTGGTAGCCGCTGCCGACACCGATGTCGAGCCGTCCGCCCGACAACGCGTCGACCAAGGCAATCTCGGCGATCACGCGGGCGGGTGCATGCAGCGGCAGGATCAAGACCGCGCTGCCGACCCGTATGCGCTTCGTCATGGCCGCGGCTTGGGCGCAAAAGATCAACGGCGATGGGCAGAGGCTGTAATTCGAGAAATGATGCTCGGCGAACCAGACCCGGCTAAAACCCAAATCCTCGGCCAGGCGAATGTGCGCCAAGGTCTCTGCGATCACCTCATGCGGTGATTTGGAGCGGTCGCGATGCTGCAATAGATTGAATACGCCGAAATCCATGATGTTCCCCGCTTTATTCTAGCTGTATAGGCTACGGCCTGTTTGCCCATCCTATGTCATCTTGCCCTCTACAACCCTAACGCGGGGCACACTGCAATCCAATCGAAGATTATGTATCGCCGCGACCAGGACGGGCATTACCATTAGAATTTAAGAATTTGTTGATGGATTAATAACGATTTAAGAATATCCTACAAATGTGCGGAAACAGACGCACGGTTAACTTGAGTGATCTTAAGTGAAATTTGTCAGTAAGCGTTTTCTTGATTTTTTAGTCTGCCGGGTTCACAAACCCACATTACTAATGCGCAAAACGCCTGATGTACCAATCGAGAAACCGTAATAAGGGGTTATGACGTGTCAAAAACTTCCCCCCCCAAGATACCCAGTGATGCTTTGACCGGCAGCGTAAGGAATTTTCAAGAGGTTCGTGGCAGTGATGTAATCGGGCGGGTTCAGCCTTTTTTTGACTGGCAAGACCTTCGCCGCCAGCATAATCTTTGGTCTTATTCAAAGGCCACGAACACGGCACCCACGGCGCACAGTGAAGCGACCAGCGACAGCGGGGTCACCACCTCTGGCGTAAATTTCGCCTCACAGGACTATTTAAGCCTGTCCTCGCACGACGCCGTCAAGGAAGCCGCCAAGGCGGCTATCGATGAATTTGGCGTGCATAGTGCTGGTTCCGGCGCATTGTTGGGCAATACCAGATATTCCCTGCAGCTGGAGCAGGTGATTTCCGATTTCTTGGGCTGCGAACACACGGTCCTCTATCCCACCGGCTGGTCGGCCGGCTTTGGCGTTGTGCAGGGGCTGATCCGACCGAACGATCACGTTTTAATGGATATCCTCACGCACTCCTGTCTGCAGGAAGGCGCCAAGGCGGCCACCAAGAACATCCATTTCCATGGTCATCTTAATATTAATCGCGCCCGGCAAAAGCTCGAGAAAATCCGTGCCAAGGACACCAAGAACGCCATCATGGTGATCACCGAAAGCCAGTTTTCGATGCATGCCGACACACCGGACTTGCGCGGGTTGCAGGACGTTTGCCGGGCCTACGATGCTACCTTGGTGATCGACGTGGCGCACGATCTTGGTTGTATTGGCGATACCGGCCATGGACAACTCGGTCTGCAAAATATGCTTGGCGAAGCGGACCTGATTATCGGCAGTTTTTCCAAGTCTTTCGCCTCGAATGGCGGCTTCGTGGCCACCCGGTCGCAAGCGGTCAAGGAATATTTGAAATATTATAGCGCCACGCAGACCTTTTCCAACGCCATGTCTCCGGTGCAGGCGGCGATCGTCCTGAAAGCCTTCGAGATTATTAAGTCGGAAGAGGGCGCGGCGTTACGGCGCAAGCTGATGGACAATATCCTGTATCTGCGGGCTGAACTGGAAAAGGCGCGTCTGGAAGTCACCGGGGTTCCCTGTGCCGTTGTTCCCGTAAATATCGGGACCGAGGGCTCTGCCCGCATCGCCGCGCGCCGGCTGGCCGAACTGGCCGCGATCGTCAATCTCGTCGAATATCCCGCGGTGCCCAAGGGCAATGCCCGCTTTCGCCTGCAAGTGATGGCTGCCCATAGCAAGGATGATATTGACCAGCTGGTCAAACTGATGGTCACGGCGGTGAATGAGGCCGAGGTTCTCTATCGGCCCCACCGCGAGCGGCTGGCGACGGCGACCGTTAAGGCTGCAAAACTTAAAGGTGTAGCTGCGTGAATGTTCTGAATAAAGCGGGAACCCCCTGGCGGGCAAGAGACGCCATGGAACCCATCGCCGGAACTTCGCAGCGCCCTCGTTTGCTGGCAGTCGACGACGCGGCGGCCTCAGCGGAATTAATCGCAAGAATAGCGGACCGAAGTGGCTTCTCGGCCTGCTACGTCTCCGACCCGACGACAGTCGTCACTGTCATTCGGAGCTGGCATCCAGCAATTATTGTAACTGATATATGCATGCCGCAAATGGATGCAATTGAGCTGTGGAATAGCCTAAGACTGCTGGAATTTACCGGCGAACTGATGCTGGTAAGCGGTCAGAACGAAACGCTGCGCCAACAAGCTGGAAAACTGGCCGGCATCAAAGGCCTGAAGGTGGTGGCGAATATGCAAAAGCCTCTAAATATCCGCATGTTTGGCGAAATTCTGAAATCGCGCCTTTCGCATGTTTGGGCAAGTTAGAGGAATTTTTAATTAATTGGAGTCGCTATCGCGACTTAAGTGATTGGTTCAATTGCTCTATTCTTAAGAGTCTGAGCGCATTTTCTTCGAATGCGCTTTCGGATAAGGGGCTCACGACTGCGGTCACAGATCCATACCACCGCTAACAATCAGCCAATTGTGAAGCAGCAAGACAGGCTTCAATTTTTTCGAGCAAGCGGGGCAAATTTATCGGTTTGGTGTCGAAGTCGGCGCAGCCGGCCTCAATGCTCTTCGCCAGATCGGTAGCGAGGGCATGGGCGGTCAAGGCAATGATCGGAATGCCGGCTGTGTCAGGATTGGCCTTGATGCGACGAGTCGCCTCCCAACCGTCCATCTCCCCCAGTGCGATATCCATCAGGATTATATCCGGTTGCTCGATCGCCGCCATGCTGACCCCGACAGGACCATCGACCGCGAAACACATGGCGTAACCACGCCGCAGCAGCCGGCGCCCCAGCATGTCGCGGTTCATTTCGTTGTCTTCGACCAACAATATCTTGGACATTATCCGTTTCCAGCTTCCCCGTACGTCAAGCGTTCCCGAAGATCATTGCCAGCAGATCATGCGAGATCCGTGCCGATGGTCTCTCCCGACCCCGTCTCGTATTCGCCTGAGTCCGTGAATGCAGTGTTTGTTGTCGGTGAAGTCATCGGCAGTCGGATCGTAAAACAGGTGCCTTTGCCAAACTGGCTCTCCACTGTGATATCACCGCCCATCAGCCGGCACAACCTGCGGCTCAACGCCAAGCCAAGGCCGGTTCCGCCGAATTGCTGGGAGATGCCCGCATCAGCCTGGCTGAAGTTCTGAAACAGCCGTGGCAGGTCGGCTTCGCGAATGCCGATGCCGGTATCGCGGACGCTGATGGTAAACCATTGGCCATTCGCGTCCTCTTCCAGATTGCATTCGAGAGTGATTTGCCCGTTGCTGGTGAACTTGCCGGCATTACTAAGCAGATTGATCACCGATTGTCGCAGTTTCGTCATGTCGCAGGTAAGCATGCCCAGGCCAGGCGCCTTGTGGACGGTGAGTTGGTTGGCATTCTTCGCCAAGATCGGCCGGCAGGTATACGCTACATCATCAATGAAGGCGGACAGTTCGAACTGTTCGGAATAGAGTTCCGTCTTGCCGGCCTCAATCTTCGAAAGATCCAGAACATCGGTGAGCATCGACAGCAGGTGCATGCCGGCGCGGTTGATCTTTTCCAGATCGGCGATTTCTTCGCCGCGGCCGCTGAGTTCGGCATCCTCGAGCAGCAATTCGCTGTAACCGATCACCGCGTTCAAAGGTGTCCTCAATTCGTGGCTCATCTTAGCCAGGAATTCTGATTTAGCATTGTTTGCCTGTTCCGCCTCATCCTTGGCACGATGCAGTTCAGCCAAAGTGATGCGGTGGCGGTGGACCTCACGCTGCATATCAGACTCCGACGCTACGACGTTGGCATAATAGACCGCCATCAATGAAACGTAGATTGATGCGCAGAGAATCGAAATCATGCCAACACCAACCATGTCCGACATCCGTACATGGACGGGAAAGCCCTGGTTCAATTTATAGGCCAGGAAAAAGCCCAACAGGTTAACGCAGAGGATCCCGATCACCGCGACACGAAACCGAAACGCCGCACCCAGATAGTAAAAGGCCAACAAGGGCACCATTAGCAACCATGGCATGAATGGTGAACTGACGCCGCCATAAAAGAAGCAACCCCAGAGCGTGGCGAATGTCAGATTCTGCACAGATAACAGCGCCAAGGTGTGATATTGGCCGGTCAGCCGGAGCGCGATTGGAAAAAACCAAAAAGCCAGGATCGAAATACCCAATATCGGCACATGCGGGTTTGGATTGGGATCTATCGCATAGAGAGAGAGCGTGATCGGGTGCCCGAGGAACGGTCCGAATAAATGCGAGATGACGAACATACGCGCCCGCGGCGCCAAATCGGTGTCTTGCTTGATCCATGATGGAATGAACCAATCAACGACTAAATACACCAAATTTAGCAAATTACTTAGATGCGATCCCATGCGCGCATTCTCCATTGTACGAGAAGTATCCGCAATACCTAATAATAAGTTGTAAATCTTGAATAAGCACCTAACGATGGCTGCGATATGCTGAATATAATAAGGCGCGGTAGCCGGCTGTTTAAGTATTTTTGAGGTTTTAACCGGCCTGCTTCCACGGCAAAATAATCGGCTGGCTGTATTCGCCCTTCGCCCGCCTGCGACTGTTTGGGGGGCTCTGAACGCGGCTCGGGGCGTCAGGATGGTGCCGGCTATTTATCGGCTGTCCAGGACCTCCCGCACACGTTGGGCGAGGACAGAGGCCTGAAACGGTTTGTATATAAACGCCATATCTTCGTCGAGCTGTCCCTGGCGGCCGAGGACATCCCGCGTATGGCCCGATGCATAAAGCACACCGGCTGCCGGGTATTTTTCTTGAAAGGCGACCGCGATATCGCGCCCATTCATCCCACGCGGCAGGTTCATATCGGTCAGCAGCAGATCGATCCCGCCCGCGGTCGCCATAACCTCCAACGCCGTCGGTCCGTCCTCCGCCTCCAGAACAGTGTAACCAAGGCGGCTAAGTGCCCGTACGAGGTAACTCCGCATATCTTCGTTATCCTCGACCACAATGATCGTTTCGCTGCCCGTCGGTCGGTCCGGTCTGGTCTTCCCGGGGATCTGTTCGACGGTGGCTATCTCTGCGCCCCTAGGTAGATAAAGCATGACTGTCGCGCCTTCTCCCGCCACGCTGGAAATCGAAACATGCCCCCCTGATTGCTTGGCGAAGTCTAATACCCTGCTTAAGCCCAGCCCGCGGCCGCCGCCGGGATCCCTGGTCGTGAAAAAGGGTTCGAAGACCCGTGCCAGGACCTCCGCCGGCACTCCTGTGCCGCTGTCACTGACGGCAATCAGCACGTAGTTTCCGGGCGCCAGCTCCGCGTGCCTCGCGGTGTCGTCGTCTTGCAAAACCCGGTTAGCTGTTTCAATGATCAGCCGCCCGCCTTCGGGCATGGCATCGCGGGCGTTCGTGACGAGCTCTAAAAGTGCAGTCTTCAACTGTTCCACATCAACCATGGTCGGCCAAAGATCAGCCGCCGGCTTCATCTCGATGGCGATGCCTTCACCAACCGCGCGCTCGGCACGTTGACAGAACCGCGGCAGCATCTCGTTGATCTGGGTCAGCGCCGTCTCGGTCCGCTGACGCTCCATCTCTCGATGTTCAAGCTCTAAAATACGCCGGCGCAGTTCCACCACCTCATCGACGAGTGCATCATTGGATTTGCCGGCCAGCGTCAAACGTTCGCTGCCGGACCCGGAATTTGGTGTGTCCATGGCCGTTCCCTACGTGCGGAGATTTAGGTTCTCACAGCTGGGTAATAAGGTCAATTTTAGAGCAATTTTCAATTCGTTGGAGTCGCTTTCGCGACCTAAATGACTGGTTCAATTTCTCTATGATGTTAGTTTGAAATTTTCTCCGACGATTAATAGAGGCTGGGGGATATCGGCTAACTTTGCCAGGCCGAACGTTCTATGGCTGTCGGGAGCGGAAACAGGCGCTATGATTGCCTGAACAACAGGGAAGAGGGCAAAATGAATTTCGGCGTATCATTTCCACAAACGAACATCGGCAACGATCCCGTTGTCATTCGCAATTTCGTGCAAACAGCCGAGGATCTGGGCTTTGAACGCCTGACCTTGGTGGATCATATTCTGGGCGCCAAGGATGCCCGCGATACCCCTTGGGCGGTCCATTACACCATTGAATATGGCTTTCACGAGCCCATGGCTCTGTTCGCCTGGATCGCCGGTTTTACCGAGAAAATCCAGCTCGTCACCGCCAATGTAGTGCTGCCCCAGCGGCAGACGGAACTGGTCGCCAAGCAGGCGGCGGAGATTGATATCTTGAGTGGCGGGCGGCTTGTCCTGGGCGTCGGCGTTGGCTGGAGTTCAGCGGAATTCAAAGCCCTGGGCATGGATTTCGATAATCGCGGCGACCGGATCGAGGAACAGGTGGCATTGCTGCGCCAATTATGGTCAGACGAACTGGTGGATTTTCAAGGTCAATGGCACCAGATGCGCGATATGGGCATGAATCCGCGGCCGGCCCGGCGCTCGATCCCAATCTGGTTTGGCGCCATGGCCGATATCGCCATACGCAGGGCGGCGCGGATTGGTGATGGCTGGTTGATGAGCCCGCGCACCAAGCCCGACGATGTCATGCGCCGCAAGATCGAGATCTTTCATGAAACGGCCCAGGCGGCGGGCCGTAATTCAGACCAACTGGGCATCGATGCCACGGTCTTTGCCGAAGACCGGGGGCCGGATGAATGGTTGGCGGAGGCGGAGGCCTGGCAGGCCATGGGCGCGACCTCCGTGACCTTCCGCACCTCCGAATCCGGCTTTACCAGTATCGATCAACATTTGGCCGCCATGCGAAAACTGGCCGAAGCAGCGGCCTAGAGCAATTCCGAATTAATGAGAATCGCGAAGCGATTCTAGGTGCTTGGAAAAAATGCTCTAATTCTAAAGATCTGAGTATTTTCAGAATCAAAATGCTCTAGCACAGGAGTATTCGAAATGTCCGATCTACCCGTCACCGTCGGCGACACCGCCTCATTCACCAAGACCGTTGGCGAAAGCGATATTTATGGTTTTGCCGGCATCACCGGCGATTTTGCCGCCCCTCACGTGAACGAAGCCTTCATGAAACGCTCGCAATACGGCCAGCGGGTGGCCCATGGCGCCTTGCTGGTGGGCTTCATGTCCACGGCTTCGGCCCTGTTGGCCATGCGCCTGACCGAGGCGCGGAAGGATCTGACGCCCATGTCCATCGGTTATGACCGGGTACGTTTCACCGCCGCCGTGAAGATCGGCGATACCATAACGGTCAACTATGAGGTCAAGGACGTCAATCAGGAAAGCCGGCGCAGCCGCGCCGCCCTGACCGCCACCAACGAACAGGGCGAAGTGGTCGGCGTGGCCGAACACATCATGAAATGGCTGGTCAATCCCTGACAGCTAATGTTGGGAGGTCCGGATACCAATCACTGTGATCGCCGTCATGATTGCCCATGCCCGGTTTGGTCAAAAGGCCGCGGGGGGCGATGAAGCTGTCGATGCGGCGTTCCGGCGCTTCCGACCAGCCGATGTTGAAGGCGCATAACTTGGGGAAAAACTGCAGGCGGCTATAGGGCAGTTGGTCGTGGATCCACCAGGCCAGCGCCCGCCAATCGGCATCGGCAGCGTAACGGTCGGCGAACCAGGGCAGGGTGATGCAGGCCATGGCCCCCATGTGGCCTTGGCTGTCCCGATGGTCCCAGACATGGCGGCCCTTGGCGCGTTCCGAATTGGCGCAGTTCAGGCCATGGGCATTGCCGAAGGCATTGACGGCGGCATTGCGGTAGGAGGAGCGGATCGAAAGTCCGCCAAAGCTGGCCTTCAACGGTTCCAACAACTGATGGCACAGCATGCTGCCGGCGGCGATGGCCAGATCCGGGTTGTCGGGAATGTTGGGGATGCCATAAAACACCGAAATTTCGCTATAGAGAAAGTCGCGCATGAAAAACGATGGCGACAGACGCACCCGGCCTAGTTCCTCCAAGCCCTTCATGCTGCCGGGCTTACGCATCTTTTTGTCCTTATAATTCAAATTAAAAACATAGTGTAACTGCGTTTATTTAAATGCATATTTTAGATCATTCAACAAGTCTTCTCCGTCCTCGATCCCCACGGACAAGCGCACCAGGCCATCGCTGATCCCCAGTTCGGCGCGAATTTCGGGTGGAATGGAAGCATGGGTCATAATGGCGGGATGTTCGATCAGGCTCTCCACGCCGCCAAGGCTTTCCGCCAGGGAAAACAATTCAGTCCGTTCCAGGAAGCGGCGGCTTCTCTCCAACCCGCCCTTTAAAACCGCCGTCACCATGCCGCCGAAACAATCCATCTGACGTACGGCAAGGGTATGCTGGGGGTGGCTGGGCAAGCCGGGATAGAAGACAGTTTCCACAGCTTCATGGTCCGCCAGGAATTGGGCGATGGCCAGGGCGTTTTCGCTGTGGCGCTGCATGCGCAAAGGCAGGGTTTTCAAACCCCGCATGGCCAGAAAGGCATCGAACGGCCCGGCGATGGAGCCGACCGCGTTATGCAGATAGGCCAGACGCTGGCGCAAATCGTCGTCGTCGCGGACCACGACCATGCCGCCGACCATGTCGGAATGGCCATTCAGATATTTGGTCGCCGAATGCACCACAATGTCGAAACCGAAATCCAGTGGCCGTTGCGCCACCGGCGAGGCAAAGGTGTTGTCGGCCACGGTAAGGATACCCTTTGGCGCCGCCACCTTGGCGATGGCGGCGAAATCCACCAGGCGCAACATCGGATTGGTGGGACTTTCAATCCAGATCATTTTGGTTTCCGGCCGGATCGCGCCGGCTAGGGCGCTCTCGTCCGACAGATCGACATAGCTGAATTTCAGGCCGGCGGAACGCTTGCGCACATCCTCGAACAGGCGGTAGGTGCCGCCATACAGATCATCCATGGCGATGACATGGTCGCCGCTGTCCAACAGTTCCAGGATAGTGCCGCTGGCCGCCAGACCGGAGGCGAAGGCATAACCCTGGGCGCCATTTTCCAAATCGGCCACACAGGCCTCATAGGCCATGCGCGTGGGATTCTGGCTGCGTGAATATTCAAAGCCTTTGTGCACACCGGGGCTGTCCTGGACGTAGGTGGAGGTGGCATAGATGGGCACCATGATGGCGCCGGTGGTCGGGTCCGGGGTCTGGCCGGCATGAATGGCGCGGGTGGCGATGCCGTGGCGGTTACGTGACATTCCTAAACCTCTCAATTTTTAACTGTTCACGGCGGACATGGGCGCGGCAAGCCCCTCAAATCAATCCCGCGATCAACCTCGCCCGCGATAGGGGGCGACGCCTTGTTCAGGTATCCAGACACCGGGCGGCGGCGCGCCGGTGGCGTAAAATACATCGATGGGGATGCCACCACGGGGGTACCAATAGCCGCCGATGCGCAGCCACTTTGGCGCCAATAGATCAACCAGACGTTTGGCGATGGCCACGGTGCAGCCTTCATGAAATGCGGCGTGATCGCGATGCGCGGCCAGAAAAAACTTCAGGGATTTACTCTCGACGATCCAATCGCCGGGCAGATAGTCGATCACCAGATGGGCGAAATCCGGCTGTCCCGTGACCGGGCAGACCGTGGTGAATTCCGGGCAGGCGAACCGAATGAGATAATCATCGCCTACATGCGGATTGGCGACGCGTTCCAACACCGCTTCCTCGGGCGTTTTGGGCGCCTCGGCCAGACGGCCAAGTTGGCGCAATTCGTTGCTTTCCATATCCGTCATGTCTATATCCCTTGAACGTTGCCCTGGCGGCGTGGCGCACTATTATTACAACAAGCGCTGCCTCTTGCAGTGTCTTTAATTATTTTTCCGAGGAGAGCATAGGCGATGTTGCAGCGTGGGTTCAGGCAGATGGTTGGTGAGGCCGAAGCGGCGGTGGAGGTCATTTCAGTCGAGGACGGGCTGGCTCTGGTTGGCGATGCCGGTGTCATCTTTATCGATGTACGCGAGATGGTGGAACGGCGGCAAACGGGCTGCATTCCCGGCTCGGTGCATGTGCCACGCGGTTTTCTGGAATTCCGGGTTGATCCCGATAGCCCGATGCATGACAAGGCAGTGGATGGCGCCAAGCGTCTGGTGCTTTATTGCGCTTCGGGCGGCCGTTCCGCACTGGCGGCAAAAACCATGCTGGATATGGGCTTTGCCAATGTTTGTTTCCTGGGCGGTGGTCTCGGGGCCTGGAACCAGGCTGGCGGACAGGTAGAGCAGGATTAGAGCAATTTTTCCAATTACTTAGTATCGCTTCGCGATTCTCATTCATTCGAAATTGCGCTAACGAACCGGTTTTTCCGCCCGCCGCAGAACAATCAGCGCCACTTCCGGCGGACAATTATAGCGAATTGGAATGCTCGCGACGCCGGCGCCGTTGGAGGTATAGCCGACCATATTGCCGTGCCGCCACAGGCCGTGGCTATAGGCCCGGCAGCGCCGCAATTGGCTGAGCAAAGGCCCGCCCCAGGGCAGGCGGATTTGGCCGCCATGGGTGTGGCCGCACAGATACAGATCAATGCCCGCGGCGGCGGCCATATCAGCCACCTCGGCCGAATGAACAGCGGCAATGCGGCAACCCGTCCGAACCTCCCGCAGGGCCCCGTGCGCGGCCTCGGTATAGAAGGAATGGACATCATCCAAACCGGTCAGATGTAAAACCCCGTGCGGCCGTTCGATGGTGACCGTCTGGTTGAGCAGGACCCGCAGGCCCATGTTTTCCAGAATAGAGACCGATGCCGCCGGATCGTGATTGCCCAGCAGGGCAAAAGATCCATCGTTTGGCTCAAGGGCCGCCAGGATCGGCTGCAACAAGGCTAGTCCCGGTTCTGGTTGATCGTCGTGGCGGTCGCGGTAATCGCCGGTCAACAGCAAAAGATCCACCGATACCCCGCGCAGCAAAGCGGTAATTCTGTCCACCAGGGCGGGCAGTAAATCCAAATGCGTATCGCTGATCTGCAATATGCGGTAGCCATCAAAGGCCACGGGCAGATTTGCCAACCTGACGGTAACAGGCTTCAGCGCGATGTTCAGCGCATTGGCCCGGCCGCGTGCATGCAAGCCGGACAGCCGCAACAATCGTTCAAAGAGTTTGAGCGCGGGGCGTAGTCTGTTCCACCCCCGCCGAGGGATAAGACCCATCGGCGTGGCGTAATGGCGGCCTTCTTCCAACGCCTGGCGTTGGCGCCGCCAAGTCTGCCGGACCGTATCGGTTTGACCGGCCTGACCGTCGCCGGAACTGGAGGCGATGCCGCCGTATGCATCGTGCATGACAGACCTCTAAATTCAGAAGACGCCCTACTGGAGCGTTTCGGCGCGCTTGCGGGATAGATGAGGGGTAGATCGGTCGACAGTCTAGCCCGGCAGTTTCGCCTCGGTGATAATAGCGCCTTGCAGACGAGCGCCGTCAATGGCGGCACCGGTTAAATCGGCGCTCCGCAGATTGGCGCCGTTGAAATTGGCGCCGGACAGATTGGCGCCGCACAACAGGGCCGAGGTCAAGTTGCAGCGGCTGAAATTGGAATCGGTTAAATTGGCGGGCCAGACCCGGCCGGTCGGCTTGCCGTCGCGGCCCTTGATATCGGCTGCGGAGATATCGGTTTCAATCATGCTGGCTTCGGTTAGATCGGCCCCCGAGAGGTTGGTCCCGGTCATCTCTGCCTTATCCAATTTACCTTTGTAGAGGTTGGTGCCGGACATATCGGCCATGTTTAGGGCCGATCCTAGAAAACGCGCGCCGGTCAATGACGCACCGATCATCGAGGCGCCCGAAAGATTTATGCCCGAGAAATCAACGTTATCCAGTTCCGCGCCATCCAGGATGGCGCGTGTGCCTTCGGCGCCAAAGCTGGCCATCCACTTTTCATGGTTGCGAATGGTGTCGCGCAGATCGTCGGGCAGGGAATCCACCGAGATAACGATTTCCGCGCCGGTCAAATCCGCGCCGGACAGATCCACCCCTTCCATGGAGGTGTTGTTCAATTTCACGCCGCGCATGTTGGTATTCTTGCAGATAATCCCGGTCAGGATGGCGGAGCCCAGATTGGCCCCTTCCAGGGATGCGCCGGTTAAATCGGCGCCGCTCAAATCGGCGCCGTCCATCATGGAGCCACTCAGATCGGCATCGGTCAATACTGCGTTACGTAGAATAGCGCCGGATAGATCAGTTTGGGTGAGCACGGAATTGGCAAGGCGCGCGCCGGATAGATTAGCGCCTTTCAGCGAGCCACGCTCTACCTCAATGCTGCTGGAACCAGAGTTGACAACTTTGGTCCCGCCCCCTTCGGCTGCCGTCATCAAGGTACCGTCGCGCAGATCGGCGCCAAACAGATTTGCATCGCTTAGATCGGCGCCGCGCAGTTGGGCGCCCCGCATATCGGAATTGGATAAATCGGCACCGCGCAGATCGGTATTTTGCAGATCAGCGGCAAACAGATCTGCACTATGGAAATTGACGCCGCCGAGCATGGAATCGGACAACTGGACGCCGGTCAGTTTGGCCTGTTCCAGATTAGCGCCACCGAAATCCATTCCCGCCAGCTCTTGCAGGGATAAATTGGCCCGTGTCCCGCCGGGATGACCGCTTAGCCAACGTTTATGCCGTGCCAGGGTAAGTTGAAATTCTTGCGTTATCATGGTGATCCAGATACAGGCGGCCCAAATGTACGAAGTGCTGATGGACAATGCCCCAGCGAAGTAAATATTGCCTTAAGACTGTGTCCTGGCATGCCGCGTCATGAATTAAATATACAATATTGAAATGAAAGAAAAAAATACAGATAAGTCTGAGGTAGATGAAAAAATACATAAATTAATTCATATATTGCAACTCATGTATCGGTATATTAGAAAAATAGTTATTTCATTGTAAGTCAAATGTAATATTATTATATAATTTGAAGATTATAATAATGTGTTTTTATTATTTTTATTTGCCATTATCTCTGGGAATATGTGTAGACATAGGATCAACTCTAACTTCTGGAGGATGGCGAACCTGTATGTTTTGCGGTGTTCCATTTTAAAATTCGGAAAACAATCGGCGCCATGGTGACAATCAAAAGTATCCGGACAACATGCATGGTGGCAATAAAGGCCGTATCCACATTCAGAGCCAGGGCGATAAGGCTCATTTCCGCAAGACCACCGGGCGAAAGAGCCAGCAACAGGGCGTGCATGGGCAAGCCAAGCCAGGGCGCGATCACGGTGGCAAAGGCCGCAGCCATGGCTAACATGATCAGCGCCGAACAGAGCGCCAGAAAGATAGGGCGGGCCATTTCGCGCAAATTCAGGCCGACGAAACGCGCCCCGATGGCGGAACCGATCACCACCTGAGCGATGGCTATCAAGTTGGCGGGGGGGCCGCCATGGACCAGACCGGTTAAATAGGCCACGGCGGAGACCAGCAGCGGTCCCAGGATCTGTCCGCCCGGCAGGCGCAGCGTACGCCCCAGAAAATAGCCGATCACCGCACAGCCGCCTAGAATAGCCAATTCCCCGCCATGCGCCGAGGGCCGGCTGCCCAATACTTGTGCCGTATTGGGAATATCCAGATGTTCGGCGGTCGCGAGGTACAATGGCAGCAGGAAGACCACGACAAAGATCCGCGTGGCATGCACCAGCGCGATCATCCGGGGGTCGCCGCCGTATTGTTCGCCGACGATGGTCATTTCGCCCAAACCCCCGGGGGTGCCGGCAAAATAAGCGGTGTTGCGGTCCAGCTTGCCGACGCGAACCAGAAAAAACACTGAAACGACCGTCATTACGGTGACAAAGGCGACCATGATGACGACCCCAAGGCCCCAGTGCTGCAGGTGGTCCAGGATTTGCGGGGTAAAGGCGCTGCCCAGCAAGGTGCCCAAGACAGCTACCATTGCCATGCGCAGAGGCATATGCAGGGTTACTGGTGCACCGGATAGGGCTGCAATGGTGGTAAAGGTCATGGCGCCCAGCATCCAGGCCAGGGGCAGATTGAAGTAGAAAAAGACCGTGCCCCCGACCGCACCAAGAAGCAGTGACAAAACTAACCGGACGAGCTTCCTGGAGGCCGGTTTACTTAGTCGAAATCTACGCAATAAAACATCAGGCAAAGGAATATTAGGCAATGAAACGCCCCAGGCGGACCGCTGTCTGGCCCGGCCTTGGCCGGTTCGTCGGCATAATCAAAACACAATCGTCATGCGGGGTTACAATCGGTTGCGCGCCATCATGACCGATTACGCTGCCCGCCTTGGCGATGACCTCGAGGCCGTTATAGTCTTCGATAAAGCGGAAGTCCTCGGTCTGTATGGTGATGGGACCGACCACCTCGATCAGGCGCTGGCGGGGTGGCGTCTCCACCAGGAAAGGTGCCGCGGCGGCTTGGTCGATCAGGCCCAGGGCGTCAAGGAAATGAAACGCCGCATGAATAGCGGTCTGGCCGGATTCCTTGACCCAATGCTGTCCACACTCAATCAACAAGGCGGTTTGTTCCGTGTCCGTCCGGGCAAAGTGATTATAGTCGCGCATTCGGGGGCCGGCGGCATGACCGGGATCTGCAACAACATGTTCAGGTACGCGCATGGCAAATGCCAGGCGCCGGCCTTTATCAGCCATGCCACACAGCATCAAGGCCGGGCCGGGCAGGTGCATGGAGTGAATGTCCAAAAGATAGTCCGCCTCTGCCACGATGCCACGGATCTGCCGGGCCCTGGTCAATTCCGCGGACTGGCGAGCGCCATCGAGAATATCGTCAGACCATAGCCGGTTGAAGTCCTCGTCCACGAACCGCGAGGCCATCGGATTTTCGGGGTCAAAGGCATGATAAGCGGCGACATTGGCGAAACTAAGGGTCAAGCTGCCACGGCTGGGACGGATATCGTTTTCAAACAGCACGCTCAGGGCGTGGGCGCCGCAAACCTCGTTGCCATGGGTCAAGGCATTGATCAGGACATTTGGTCCCGGCTGGCCGCTATCAAATTTGTGTACGTAATCGACGCCGGTGTTACCGGCTCGATAGCCCTGAATATCGATGGGTAGCAAATCCAGGGGCAATCCCAAGTTTGTCTCAGAGTCTGGTTCGCTCATGCCATGGCTCCGTAGTCGATCGGCTGGTGGCGGTCCAGGGTGGTTCCGGCCGCCGGCATGGGGTATTTCAGGCCGGTGGCGCAATTGAACAGGATGGAACGATCCTTGGCGTCGATCCGGCCATCGGCCACGGCGGCCTGCCAGGCGGCATAGGTGGCCGCGCCTTCCGGGCACAGAAGCAGACCGCTATTTTGCGCCATATGGTCCCGGGCGGCAAAGATCGCATCGTCATCAATGGCGATGGCGAAGCCGCCCGATTGGCGAACCGCGCGTAGAATTAAAAAGTCGCCCACGGCGGCGGGTACCCGTATGCCGGCGGCCATGGTATGGGCGTTTGGCCACAGTTCGGCGTGTTCGACGCCATCATCGAAGGCCTTGACGATTGGGGCGCAGCCGGACGCCTGCACGGCGATCATCTTGGGCCGTTTCGAACCGATCCAGCCGATGGCTTCCAATTCATCGAAGGCTTTCCACATGCCGATCAGGCCGGTGCCGCCGCCCGTCGGGTAAAAAATCGCGTCGGGCAACTGCCAGCCGCATTGTTCCGCCAATTCCAATCCCATGGTTTTCTTGCCCTCGATCCGGTAGGGCTCTTTCAGGGTCGAGGCATCGAACCAGTTCATGGCCTCCTTGCCGTCGCCGACAATTTTGCCGCAATCATTGATCAGACCGTTGACGCAATAGACCCGGGCGCCCTGCAAGGCAATCTCACGGATATTGGTCTGTGGCGTATCGTCGGGGCAAAATACAAAGGCCTCGATACCGGCAGCCCGGCAATAGGCGGCCATGGCGGCCCCGGCATTGCCGTTCGTTGGCATCGCCATGCGCCGGACGCCCAACTCCTTCGCCATGGATACGGCAAGGCACAAGCCGCGGGCCTTGAATGAACCGGTGGGCAGGCGGCCTTCGTCCTTTATCCACAAGTCACCCTGAACGCCTGGCGCCGGTATCAACGGCGTCATACATTCCCCCAACGAGACGATGTTCCGGTTTTCACGGACCGGCAAAAACTCGCGGTAGCGCCACAGGTCGGGCGGCCGGTTGGCAAGGGTTTCCTTGCTCAGGCCGCGCGCCAGGGCGGGCAGATCATAGCGCACCAGATATGGCCGGCCCACGGCGGAAAGCCCATGCAGTTGGTCCGCCGGGACCACTTCACCGCTTAGCCCGCATTCCAAATGGCTGACAAAGGTTGGACGTGGTTCGCTTATGTTGCGCCAACTTGGCATAGCTTCATACTTCATCGTTAAATCCGTCGAACAATCCATCGTCTGGCGGCGCCATGGTAATGGGATAAATGCCGGGCGGTGCGTTGCGGTAGGGTAGGCCAATCAGATCAGCCGGTCCCCAATCAGGCGTCTCGACAATCAAAATTGCACCGGCAATAGGCTCGTAAGCGGCGCGGAAATGGGTTTTCGAGCGTAGCGCGATAATATCGAATTCATTGATGTCCAGGCCACACTGGGTGAAGGGATCGGTATCCACCGCCGTGATGCTTTGCGTGGTCACGATCACCGCGATGTTGCCGTTATCGATCACCGCGGCCGGCCCCAAATCAACTTCCTCGCCTGTACGGTAGGGACCGCTGATCCGGTAACGTAACGGACCGGCGAATGTGACGATGCCGGTAAAGAGGAGCGGCGCGCCGGCCAATTCCGATGACTTGCCGCCCATGGCGGTCATCAAATGGCCGCCGACGCCGGCCGAGGCAGCGGCCAGTGCGGCGATGGGATCATGCAGGTAGGGCACGGCGGTACGGCCCACGCCGCGTTCCAGCATGGCTTCCAGCAGGTGAGTGGAATCGTTGCAGCGGTCCGCATGTTCCAACAATATTATGGGACGGATGCCCTCGGCGAGCAATGCCGCGGCCTTGTCCAGGGCTTCTTCCGGATCGTACAGCGGGGCGGCGTTATACAGCGCCTCACGCGCCTCGGCCAGACGGGCGCTCAGGCGTTCCGCGGTACGAATGGCCAGGGCCTCATCACCGTCGGCCACGGCCAGGACCGTGGCGCCGATTTCCGGCACATCGGCATAGGCAAAGCCGGTAAACAAGGTGACATCCAGAATGCCCGGCTGTTCGGCCGCCGTCCGCATCTCCGCCATGATTTCACGCAGCGGCGAAACATCGGTCGCGGTGAAAATCGAGGGCAGCACAAGTCCGGGCCGAGCCATGGCCATGACCGGTTTGATCTCGCCCGCCAGCTGGCGCAACAACAATCGCGCCGTGCGTTCGCCGGTTTCCCCCATGTCCGTATGCGGGCTGTGGCGAAAGCCGCAGACAATGTCCGCCAGCAGGGCTTTTTCCGCGCCAACATTGCCATGCAAATCCATTGCCACGGCTATGGGAAAATCGGCGCCCAGAACCTCGCGCAGGCGCAGCAGCAAGGTGCGCTCGGGATCGGCATCACCGCGACAAACCATGGCGCCATGAAGATGCAGCAACAGGCCGTCGGCGGCATCCCGCCACAAGGTGGCGCGCGAGACGATTTCATCCGCCAGGGTCTGAAAGGCCGATTTGGCAACCGGGCCGGACGGGGCGCATTCGGTGCATAACAGGCCCTCGATAGCGACGCCGTTTTCCTGGCAGATTTTTAGAAACCCGCCATAGACAGTGTTGGAGCCGGCATAGGCCGCAATAATTTCTTCGCCGCGGACCGCGCCGCGCTCGAACGCCTCAAGGCTGGTGTCTTCCGGCAGAAAGGTAACGGTTTCATGTACCAAACCGGCGATCGCCAGGCGAGTCATGATGGTTCCATAGCTGTCATCGTCCCATGCTCACGGAATAAACTGTTCGTTCAGAATGCGTTCCTCCAGATTGTGTTCCGGATCAAACAAAAGCTGTAATTCGGCCGCCGGGTCCTCGACAACTTCGATCTGTACGACATTGCGGATTTCCTGGTTGTCGGCCACGACGGAAACCGGGCGTTTTTCTGGATCCAGAACATCGAAGCGGACCCGTGCGGTGCTGGGTAATAAAGCACCGCGCCAGCGCCGGGGGCGAAAGGCGGAAATCGGGGTCAAGGCCAGTATTTCCGCTTCCAGAGGCAAAATTGGCCCGTGCGCCGAAAGATTATAGGCGGTGCTGCCGGCCGGCGTGGCGACCAGAACGCCGTCGCAGACCAGTTCTTCCAGGCGCACCTGATTGTCTATGGAAATGCGGATTTTGGCGGCCTGGCGGGTTTCACGAAACACCGATACTTCATTGATAGCTATGGCCTGATGGGCGACCCCGGCCGCATCGATTGCCGTCATCTCCAGGGGATGCAGCACGGCCAATTCCGCGGCCTGTAGCCGCGCGACCAGATTTTCCATCGAAAAACTGTTCATCAAAAAGCCAACCGTACCCTGGTTCATGCCATAGATCGGCCGGTTAAGATGGCGGGTCTCGTGCAACACGCTCAACATAAAGCCGTCACCACCCAGGGCGACGATGACATCCGCCCTTTCCAGCCCGACGTCGTCATAACGCCCGCGCAGTTCCACCAGGGCCGCATCCGCCTGTGGTGTCTCGCTCGCCATAAAGGTAATTTGCTCGCGGGCCATCCGCTATCCACCGTCCATCATGTCCGCCATCGTCCGCTCATTTTGTAAATACCATATAGTCTTTCGCCGCCCCATTAGACATCGTTGGTCAAATCGGGGGCGCGACCCCATAATGACAGATAACCGCGTTTTCATAAGGAAGAAATTATGCTGCTGCGCATTTTGCTAACGGCATTGCTGTTTTGGCCGATCCTTGCCGTCCAACAGCCGGCGTTCGCCCAGGGACATCATGCCGGCTATTATTACCCGCCAATCGGTAGCGAAGAGACCTACCGCGCCCGCGCGGCCGTCATGGGGGATACCAGCCGCAGAATGCGGATCGGTTTCGTAGTCGCACAGACCATTGCCCAGCAGCAGCTGAAATATGCGCCGCGTTTTGCCATTTTCGCCAAGGGAGACGAGGCGGAGAAAATGATTATTTTGGGCTTGGACGAAGACAGCTTCGCCACCCTGTATCGGGCCCGCGCGGTGTTGGCGCAAATGACGGCATCGGCCCGTGCCAGCGCGTTTTTCAGAAATCTTGCGGTGGACGACCTGTTTACCTTTTTCGATCTGGTAAAAATGCTGGGCTTTACCCAGATTACCGTTAGCGACGGCAAGACCTATGCTCACCGTATTGAGTTGCGCTAAACGATGTCCTCCTGGTGCAGGCGGGCGATGTCGTTGTCGTTGATCCGCAACAGCTCGCGCAGCACGTCATCGGTATGCTCGCCCAGTTCCGGCGGGCGGGTGATCTCGACCTCCGATGCAGAGAGTTTGATCGGGCAGCCGACGGTCTGATAGCTGCCGCGCCGCCCGTATTCGAGGTCGACGATCATCTCGCGCGCCTTCAGGTGCGGATCGGCCAGTACCTCGCCGGTATCCTGGCAGGCGCCGCAGGGCACGCCGGCCTCGCCCATCGCCTGCATGATGTCGTGCTTGTCGCGCTGGCCGGTCCATTCCGCGATGATGGCGTCCAAGGTCTCGCGGTTCTCCCAGCGGGCCTCCAACGTTGCAAAGCGGGCATCCTCGGCCAATTCCGGCTGGCCGATTACGCCCAGGAAGTCGCGCCACATCTGCGGCTGGGCGAAGATAAAGACGTAGTCGTTCGGCCCGCCCGGATGACAGGGGTATGTGGTGCCGGGAACATTGCGGCCCAACTGGTTGCCTGTACGCGGCATGGGGTGCCCCAGGCGCTGGTGGTCGCGCAGGCTGACCCGGCAGAGGTTTACCACGGCGTCCTGCATGGAGACCTCGACATGCTGGCCAAGGCCGGTGTTGTGGCGTTGTTGCAATGCCGCCAGAATGCCGATCACCATATGCATGCCGGTACCGGAATCGCCGATTGATGGCCAGATGTAAGTCGGCGGTCCATCAGGGAAGCCAGTGACACTCATCGCCCCGCCCATGGCCTGGGCAATTGGCTCGAAGCTCTTGTAATCGCTATAGGGACCGTAGGTGCCGAAGCCCTTGATCGTAGAGTAGATCAGGCCGGGATTGACCTTTTTCAGCACCTCATAGCCCAGCCCCAGGCGGTCCAACGCGCCGGGCGCAAAGTTTTCCACCAGCACATCCGATTCAGCGATCAGCTTCTTAAAGAGCTCCTTGCCTTCAGCCGATTTCAGATTAAGCGTCAGGCTCCGCTTGTTGGCATTCAAGATCAGGAAAAACAGGCTGTCGCCATGCTCGTCAGCCATATTCCGCCGCGCCACATCGCCGCCCGTCGGCTCCTCCAACTTGATCACATCGGCGCCGAGGAAGCCCAGGATCTGCCCGCAGGCCGGACCGGCCTGGTTATGGGTCATGTCGATAACGCGAATACCGTCAAGCGCCGTGGTCATACTTGTTTTCCTTCATGGATGCTGAAATCTGGCCCGCGTTATCCCTGCCAGCCAATGGCCTTTTCCGCCATCAACGTGGCAATTTCATCTTTACCCAGACCCCAGGCGGCCAGACCCGAGGCGGTGTCAGCGCCCATCCCGGGCGGCGGCGAATTGATGCCCGATGGCGTGCGGCTGAAGCGTGGCGCCGGCACTGGCTGTTTGACGCCGTCAATCTCGACAAAACTGCCCCGGTCGCGGTTGTGGGGATGCTCGAAGGCTTCATCAAAGGTCAAGACGGGGGCGAAACAAATGTCCGTGCCTTCCATGATATCGCACCATTGATCCCGAGTTTTCTGGGCGAACAGCGCCGCGAACTTCAGCGCCATTTCGGGCCAGGTTGGGCGGTCCATCTGGGCCGGCAGGTCGGCCGGATTCAGGCCAAGTTTATCCAGCAGGATGGCGTAGAACTTCGCCTCGATAGAGGCAATCGAGACGAATTTGCCGTCCGATGTCTTGTAGCAACGGTAGAAATGCGCCCCGCCATCGGTAATGTTCGAGGCCCGCTCCTGCAGCCAATCGCCCGCCGCCGCCGCGCCAAAGGCGCCGGTGGCAAGGTATGCCGAACCTTCGGTCATGGCGGTATCGACCACCTGGCCCAGGCCCGACCGCTTGGCCTCGATCACCGCGGCCAGTACGCCAACGGCCAGGAACATCGCACCACCGCCCATATCCGCCACCACGTTCAGGGGCGGGACGGGGTGTTCCTTGGGGCCGATGGCGTGCAGCACACCGGTCAATGCCAGATAATTAAGATCATGGCCCGCGGCCTGACTAAGTGGGCCTTCCTGGCCCCAACCGGTCATGCGGCCATAGACCAGCCGGGGGTTGCGCGCCATGCACTCCGCCGGGCCCAGGCCCAGGCGTTCGGTAACGCCGGGGCGGAAGGGATCGATAATCACGTCCGCCTGCTCCACCAACCGCAACAAGGTGGCGATGCCGTTCGGGTGCTTCATATCGATGGAGACCGAGGGCCGGCCGCGGCGCAATAGATCCGTGCGCGGGGTCCGGGGACTGCCCAGGCCCGACGGCGCGTTGCGGTCGATACGCAGTACATCGGCGCCCATGTCCGACAGCAGGGTGCAACACAAAGGGGCGGGGCCGATGCCCGACAGCTCGATGACTTTGATGCCGGCCAGGGGGCCGTGCGCTGGTGTATCCGTATTCATGGCAGAGTCTTCTCCGTACGTTTGGGTTATCTATTTTTGCCGGCGGGGCCGACTTGCTTATCCATGATGTCTTCATAGGCCTTCATAATGGCCGTGACATTTTCCCCGCCCTGATCCTTGCTCCGCGTCATGCGCATAATGTTGTGGACCTGCGGGCCCAGCAGCAGCGGCATATCCAGATCATCCGCCAACTCCATGGCCAGGCGCAGATCTTTATAGGCCAGATCGACGGTGAAGGCGGGGGCGAAATCCCTTTCAAGGGCGCTTTTGGCAATGCCGCGATAGCCCATGCTGTCGCCGCTGCTGTTGCGGATGATCTGATCCAGGATGGCCGGATCGATGCCGGCGGCGACGCCCAGCATCAGGCCCTCGGCGCCGGCGGCCATGTTGGTGAAGGCGATCATGTTGTTGACCAGTTTGGCGATACACCCCGTGCCCAATTCACCTGTATGGACGATGGTCTTGCCAAAGGATTCAAAGACCGGCATGCAGGCATCGAAGGATGCTTTGTCGCCGCCGACCATGATGGCGATGGTGGCGTTTTCGGCGCCAACCACGCCGCCCGAGACCGGCCCGTCCAGTGTGACGATGTCCTTCGCCGCCAGTGCCTCGGCGATCTTGCGTATCATGGCGGGGGAGTTGGTGGACAGATCAACATAGATCGTGCCGGGCTTGGCGTTTTCTCCGATACCGCCAGGGCCCAGGGCCACGGCCTCGACATCTTTTGGCATCGGCAATGAGGTCATCACCACCTCCACCTGTGAGGCAACGTTGGCAATAGAGCCGCCGGCGGTAGCGCCCAGATCGACACAGCCCTGGACCGCATCCGCCACCAGATCATGGACAATGACCTCGTGCCCGCCTTTGATGATATTGCGGCACATGGGCCCGCCCATATGCCCCAGCCCGATAAATCCAACTTTCATGATTTTCCTCCTCGATGGTTGCCACCATTATCTAGGCTACCGAAGAGAATGACCATGGCGAAGATGCCGGTCAAAAATTAAACCGTATTTGGCTATGTTAGAGGCAACGATATTCGCCAACGACAAAGCCTGCTCACAGAACGGCGTGTCAATTTTGGCGGCTTCGGCGTAATCTGTGCCCGCCTGAAATTAGCCGCCATGCCGAATATGTCCCTGGAAGAATTTCCCGCCGTCACCCGGATCATTGTCAGTTACAACAGCGCCACCGTGCTGCCGGCCTGCCTTGATGCCCTGTCCGGTGTTCCAACGATTGTCGTCGACAATCAAAGCTCTGATCAAAGCCCGGCAATCTGCCGGGCGCGCGATGACGTCCACCTGATCGAAGCGCCGGGAAACCTGGGGTATGGGGCCGGCAATAACCTCGGGCTGGCAAACTGCGAAACGCCCTACGTTCTGATCATCAATCCCGACGCGGTGCTGGATGCCGAAAATCTCGAAATCCTGCTGACCGCCGCCGCGACCTACCCCGAGGCAGCCTTGATCGCGCCCTGTATTATCAACGCCGATGGCAGCACCGAACGCACCGACGATAGGGCGCTGCATCGCCGGGTCGGCTATGGGCGCAAACGCATTGATCCCCGGCCGGAAGGCCCTATGTGCAGCGAATTCCTCAGCGGTGCGGTGCTGCTGGCCCGCACGGATATTCTCAGATCCCTGGGCGGTTTCGATGAACGCTTTTTTCTTTTTTACGAAGATGATGATCTGAGCTGGCGGGTGATCGAGGCCGGTTACAGCAACGTGCTGGTGCCCGCGGCCTGCGCCATTCACACCTCAGGCACTTCCAGTACGCCATCCCTGCGCACGGCATATCGGCGGGATTATCACATGGGCCGTTCGCTGAAGCTTTACCGGCTCAAGCATCTCGGCCCGTCACGCACGCTTGGATTGGCAGCGTCGGAAGCGCCCATTTTGCTGCTGAAGGCCATATTGCGCAGTCTAAGTGGTGGATGGGTCAAAGCGAGCCGCGATTGGGGCCGCCTTGCCGGTCTGCTGTCGGCGCAATAAATACCACCAATCTGCTGATGATATTCACGTTCAGAGCTTCAATAAAAACTGCCCGTAGTCATTATTAGCGAAAAGCTTCGCACGCTGGGTCAATTGCTCACGGGAAATCCAGCCGCGCTCAAACGCGATCTCATCGGGGCTGCCCACTTGCAGGCCTTGGCGGTTTTCCAAAGTGCGCACGAAATTTCCAGCGTCCAGCAGGCTGCCATGGGTGCCCGTATCCAGCCAGGCATAGCCGCGACCCATCTTTTGAACGCTCAGCGAGCCTTCCTTCAGGTAGAGCTCCAGAAGCGTCGTAATCTCAATCTCGCCTCGGGCCGAGGGCTGGATGGTTTTCGCGCGGCCCGGAGCCTGCGCATCCAGAAAATACAGTCCCGCCACCGCATAATTCGAGGCAGGGTTTTCCGGTTTTTCGACGATGCTGCTGGCATTGCCCTCTGCATCAAAGCCAACGACGCCGTAGCGTTCAGGATTTGACACACGATAGCCAAATATTGTTCCGCCTTCGGTCCTGGCGTCAGCCGCCTCCAGCAGGCCGGACAGCCCGTCGCCGTAAAAGATATTATCGCCCAGGACCAGTGCCGAGGGGGCCCCGGACAAGAATTCTTCGGCCAGGATATAGGCCTGCGCAAGACCATCGGGTGAAGGCTGCTCAATATAGGTGAAAGACACCCCCCACTGGGAGCCATCGCCCAACGTCCGTTTGAATTGATCCTGATCCTGCGGCGTGGTGATGAGGGCAATCTCGCGGATACCCGCCAGCATGAGAACCGACAGCGGATAATAGATCATCGGCTTGTCATAGACCGGCAAAAGCTGCTTCGACAGGGCCATGGTGATTGGATAAAGCCGCGTGCCGGAGCCGCCTGCCAGAACAATTCCTTTTCGCTGTGTCATGGCTCAATTCACCTTTAGATCATGCAGTGTCTGGGCCAGATCCAAGCGCCAGTCAGGCCTGTTAATCCCGAAGGTTTGCAATGTGGCATGGCAGTCCAAACGCGAATTCAACGGGCGTTTGGCAGGGGTCGGATAGTCGGATGACGGGATGCCGGTGATCCGCACATCACGTCCGGCCTGGGCAAATATCTCGGCCGCGAAATCGGCCCAGCTGACATCGGGCGCGCCGGAATAATGATAGATGCCGGTTCGTCCTTGTCCGGCGATTAGCTGTGCCGCGATCTGGTGGCAGGCCCGCGCGATGGCCCGGGCCGAGGTTGGGCCGCCCCGTTGATCATCGACGATCGTCAACGCGTCGCGCGTTTCCGAAAGGTGCAGCATGGTTTTGACAAAATTCGCCCCATGAGCGGAAAATACCCAAGAGGTGCGCAAAATCACCGCGCGGGCGCCCGATGCCGTGATGCCTTGTTCGCCAGCTAATTTGCCGCGGCCATAGGCGCCTAACGGCTGGGTCGGGGCATCGGTGGGCCAAGGGGTGCTGCCGCCGCCGTCAAAGACATAATCCGTTGAAATATGGACAAAAGGTATCTCCAATGCCGCGCAGGTGGCGGCCATGGCGGCGGGGGTCGTGCCATTGACGGCCATGGCGGTGCCCGCGTCCCCTTCCGCCCGATCAACAGCCGTATAGGCAGCGGCATTAATCACCGCCGCGGGTACATAGCGGCGCAGGGCCGCGGCGCAGGCGGCGGGGTCGGTCAAGTCCGCTGCCTCCCGCCCCAGACAGAGGACATCCGGTAAAGCAGCCAATTCGGTCGCGACCTGTCCCGTTTTCCCAAAAACAAGGATCATTCGGTTTGTCCAAGCCTTTGCCCCACCCCGGACCGGGTCTGAAGGGCGCGCCACCACGGCTCGTTATCCAGATACCATTGGACGGTTTTTGCAAGCCCCTCGTCCAACGTGACCGAGGGACGCCAACCCAATTCGGTCCGGATGCGGGTCGGATCAATGGCATAGCGCAAGTCATGACCCGGTCGGTCGGTCACAAAGGTGATCAAACCGGCATAGGGGTGGTCGGCGGGGCGCTTTTCATCCAAGATCGCGCAAATTTTGCGCACTATATCAATATTCCTCGCTTCGTTTTCGCCGCCGATATTATAGCTGCGGCCCAGTTGTCCCTTTTTCAGCACGGTCAAAAGCGCTTCGGCATGGTCTTCTACATAGAGCCAATCCCGCACATTCTCGCCCTTGCCGTAGACCGGCAGCGGTTTGCCCGCCAAGGCGTTGATGATGATTACAGGGATCAGCTTTTCCGGAAAATGGAAGGGGCCGTAATTGTTGGAACAATTGCTCAGCACCACCGGCAGGCCATAGGTTTCCGACCATGCCCGCACCAAATGGTCACTTGCCGCCTTTGACGCCGCATAAGGGCTGTTGGGTGCATAGGCGGTGTCTTCGGTAAAGTGGCCGGTTTCACCCAAGCTCCCGAAAACCTCGTCGGTCGAGATATGATGAAACCGCAAACCATCCGGCTTGCCCTTGGCGGTCCAATAGCTTCGGACCGCTTCCAGCAGGTTATAGGTGCCGGAGATATTGGTGTCGATAAAATCGCCCGGAGCATCGATGGACCGGTCCACATGGCTCTCGGCCGCCAGATGCATAATTGCATCGGGCTGATGGGTACTCAAAGTCTGGTCAAGGGCCGCGCGGTCCCGTAGATCGCCCTGCACAAAGGTATAATGCGGGTGATCCGCGACCGAGGCCACATTGTCCAGGCAGGCGGCATAGGTCAGCGCATCAAGGTTCACAACCTGATACTCCTGCGCAATGGCAAGGCGCACCACGGCAGACCCGATAAAACCTGCCCCACCTGTGACTAAAATCTTCATCGCTTAGTCTTCACAGTTTAGTCTTCATAGCGAAATGGATTATTCAGATCCCGAAGTAGCGGTGCCGCCGCGTCTTTGTCCGATAAAAGCGCATTGGCAGGATCAATCGGCCAGGCGATGCCGATATCAGGATCATCAAAGCGCACGGCGCCTTCGCATTCAGGTGCGTAATAGTCCGAGCATTTGTAATTTATCTCGGTATTAGGCTCCAGAGTGATGAACCCGTGCAAAAAGCCCACTGGAACGAACAGCTGCTTGCCGTTCTGAAAACTCAGCTCTTCCCCGGCCCACTGGCCATAGGTCGGACTGCCAATGCGAATATCGACTGTAATGTCTAACAGCCGGCCACTCCCGCAGCGAACAAGCTTTGCCTGGGCATGTGGCGGAGCTTGAAAATGCAGCCCGCGCACGGTGCCGGCTTCATAGGATAGGGAATGGTTGTCTTGCACAAAATCGATCTCGATCCCTTGCCCGGCCAATCGCGCCTTGTTCCAGGTCTCGGAAAAGAAGCCCCGATTGTCTTCGAAACGCGCCGGTAAAAGAACTTTTAACTGATGCACTGTTGCAACCTTAATAAGTAGCGAAAATCACGCCAGAGCACTTTCATTCTGAAAATGCTCTGGTCTTTAGAGTTAGAGCAATTTTTCCAATCACTTAGAATCGCTTCGCGATTCTCATTCATTCGGAATTGCTCTAGATACGATGTCCCAAGCGGTTGTTTATTCGATCCGGCCTTGAGACGCTGACGTTTGCATCATAGCCGATTGTCATGGCTTTCTTCCTCGATAGGTTGGCGGCATTATCCAGGCTCGCGAACAGAATGACCATGGCGAAGATGCCGGGGTGGCTTTTGCGATGGCCGAAAACAAAAGCGCCCGCCGCGCGATGAAGCGGGGCAGGCGGCTAATGTTAACGTTGCCGATTAAGCCAGGCTATGGCTTGTCTTCGAATATGCTCAGGTTCAGGGGCAGTATTTCGCCCATCCAGACGGGCCAATCGCGGTGGTCTTCCAGATCCTTCGAGGTGTTGGGATGCAGGAAGATCGTCAGGCCGCGGCGGTTCAGCATCAACCAGGGGACAAGTTCGGCAAACATATCCGTGCCGAATTTGACCTGATAGCTCCACCGTGGATGCGGCCCGACCATCTTTTCATGCCATCGGCCCATTTCGATATCAAAGCGTGCCTCGATCTCTTCACGCAGTGCCTTGGCCGGCTCCCGGCTGTCAGCATCGAAATAGACGTGGGCGTGGTAGTCTTGAATCGCTTCAGGCGCCACCGGATCAGCCATAATTATGCGGCTTCGGTCTCGACACCCTTGGCTTTCAGGGTTTCCTGTAGTTCGCCGGCTTCGTACATTTCGCGGATGATGTCACAGCCGCCGACAAATTCGCCTTTGATGTAAAGCTGCGGAATGGTCGGCCAGTTGGAGAATTCCTTGATGCCGTTGCGCACGTCATCGTTGGCCAGGACGTCGATGCCCTTGAACTTGACGCCCACATGGCTCAACACCTGAACCACCATGGAGGAAAAGCCGCATTGCGGAAATACCGGTGTGCCCTTCATGAACAGCACCACGTCATTGGCGTCGAGTTCGCTTTGAATGGTGTCGAAGACTGGATTGTCACTCATGGTTTGCTTCCTTTGTGTTGGGGTGGCTCCCCACGGCCACCACTTAAATTTCATCTAAAATACTTACGAAAAAATGACTTATTTTTCCGCGCCGGGCAAGGCGGTTTGCAGGGCCAGGGCATGCAATTGCCCGCCCATGCGGCCTTGCAGGGCCTGATACACCATTTGGTGCTGCTGCACCCTGGATTTGCCGGCAAATTCGGCGGAAACCACCAGGGCGGCGTAATGATCGCCGTCGCCGCGCAGATCCTCAATGGTGACCCGGGCGTCGGCAATACTCTGTTTGATCAATTGCTCAATCTCTACGGCATCCATGGCCATGGCCGTCTCTCCAATTCTCTAGTTGCTGTTCATGTAGTCGGGAAGCCATGCTTCGTGCGATCGGCGCAATCTGCTTAATGATATAGGTTCGCAAGTGTTCAGGGTCAATGTCTCGCCCCCCGTTCGGCCGATGATTTGTGCCGGAACCTGTCGTTTTTCGGCTTGTTGCAGGATGGCGTCCACCAACGTCGCGGGTACGGACAGCAAATAACGGCCCTGATCCTCGCCGAACCAAAAGCCGGGATCGTCGGGGCCGTTAAGGTCCAGTCCAATGTCACCCGCCATGGCCATCTCGGCCGCGGCAACCAGTAAACCGCCGTCTGAAAGATCGTGGCAGGTATCCACCGTGCCGGCGGCGATCAACCCGCGCACGAAATCGCCATTGTGCCGTTCCACTGCCAGCTCGACGGGCGGCGGCGGCCCATCCTGGCGCTGCAGCAGTTGGCGCAAATAGATCGTTTGGCCCAGGTGCCCCTTGGTCTCGCCAATCAGGATAATTTGGTCATCGGTTCGGCGCAGGGCCAGATCTGCGTGCTTTTCAAGATCATCCAGAACACCAATGCCGCCAATGGCCGGGGTAGGCAGAATGGCCTGCCCGTGGGTTTCGTTGTAAAGCGAGACATTGCCCGAGACGACCGGAAAATCGAGAGCTATGCAGGCCTCGCCCATACCCTGGATGCAGCCCACCAGCTGGCCCATGGTTTCAGGCCGTTCCGGGTTGCCGAAATTCAGGCAATCGGTAATTGCCAGGGGACGGGCGCCCACCGCCGTCAGATTTCGCCAAACCTCCGCCACCGCCTGCGCCCCGCCCTGGTGGGGATCGGCCAGGCAATAACGCGGCGTGCAATCGGTGGTGATGGCCAGACCGCGGTTGCTGCCGTGAATACGCACGATTGCCGCGTCACCGCCCGGCTTGCGCACTGTATCGGCCATCACGCTGTTATCATATTGCTCCCATACCCAGCGCCGCGACGACAAATCCGGGCCCGCCAGCATAATCTGCAGGGCTGCCATATGATCCATGGGCGCGGTCACCGCCGCCAGCGGTGCGGGCGCGGACGTCTTGACCCAGGGGCGTTCGTATTCCGGGGATTCATCCACCAACGGGCGGACGGGAATATCGAACACCACGGCGCCATTATTCCGGCCGATAAAACGGCCCGTATCGGTGACCCGGCCCACTACGGCGAAATCAAGCTGCCATTTGTCAAAGATCGCTTTTGCTGCGTCCTCGGAGCCCGGGCGCAAGACCATCAACATGCGTTCCTGGCTTTCCGACAGCATCACTTCGTAGGGGGTCATGCCAGTTTCCCGCTGTGGCACCTTGTCGATGTCCAGATCGAGGCCGACGCCGCCCTTATCCGCCATTTCCACCGAGGAACAGGTGAGCCCGGCCGCACCCATGTCCTGGATCGCTACGATGGCGTCCGTGCCCATTAGTTCCAGACAGGCTTCGATCAGCAGTTTCTCGGTGAAAGGATCGCCGACCTGGACCGTGGGGCGTTTCTCTTCCGTGGCGTCGTCGAATTCGGCCGAGGCCATGGTGGCGCCGTGAATGCCGTCGCGGCCGGTCTTGGAGCCGACATAGACCACCGGGTTGCCGATCCCGGCGGCGGCGGAATAAAAGATCTTGTCCGCATCCGCCAGCCCGACCGTCATGGCGTTTACCAGGATATTGCCGTTGTAGGCCGCATCGAAATTCACTTCGCCGCCCACGGTTGGCACGCCGACACAATTGCCATAGCCACCGACGCCGGCCACCACGCCCGCCACCAGGTGGCGCGTCTTGGCGTCTTCCGGGGCGCCAAAGCGCAAGGCGTTCATATTGGCGATGGGCCGCGCACCCATGGTAAAGACATCACGCAGGATGCCGCCCACGCCCGTCGCGGCGCCCTGGTAGGGTTCGATGAAAGAGGGATGGTTGTGGCTTTCCATCTTGAAGATGGCCGCCTTGCCATCGCCAATATCCACCACGCCGGCATTTTCGCCCGGTCCGCAAATCACCCACGGCGCCTCGGTGGGCAGGGTTTTCAACCAGAACTTGGACGATTTATAGGAACAATGTTCCGACCACATGACGGAAAAGATGCCCAGCTCGGTCAGGTTCGGCTCCCGCCCCAGGACATTCAGGATTGTCTGATATTCAGCCTCCGACAGGCCATGTTCGGCGACCTGGGCAGGGGTGATGTTCGGTTCGTTGCGCAAGGCGGATTTCCTAAGAGAGGGCGGAGACGAGACTGTCCAGCAGACCCCGGCCGTCAGTACCGCCATGCAGCGGGTCGGCGGCCCGTTCCGGGTGCGGCATCAGGCCCAGTACGGTCCTTCGGTCGTTGAAAATTCCGGCGATATCGTCGATCGAGCCATTCGGATTAGCACTTTCATCGCCAGCGCTGCCGCAATAACGAAAGGCGATCCGGTCGCCCGCCTGCAATTCAGCAAGGGTATCGGGATCGGCAAAATACTGGCCGTCATGATGCGCCACCGGGATGCGCAGGATCTGGCCCTGTTCATAGCGGCTGGTGAACTGGGTTTGGCTATTCTCGACCCGGATATTGATGTCGCGGCAAACAAAATTGCGGCCCGCGTTAAGCAGCAGGGCACCGGGCAGTAAACCGGCTTCTAACAGGATCTGAAAGCCATTGCAGATGCCCAATACGGCAACGCCCTGTTGGGCCCGCGCCACCACTTCGCGCATGATGGGCGAGCGCGCCGACATGGCGCCGCAGCGCAGATAGTCACCATACGAGAATCCGCCCGGCAGCACGATCAGATCGGTCTGGGCCATCTCGGTCTGGCCATGCCAGACCATCTCGACAGGGCCGCCCATGCTGTTTGCCAGCGCCACTTGAATGTCGCGGTCACAATTGGAACCTGGGAAAACAATAACGGAAGCTTTCATAGCTGCTTATTCGTTATCCAATTCGATGGCGTAGTTTTCGATGACCGTATTGGCGAGCAATTTTTCGCACATGGCCTCGACCGCTTTGCGCGCCTTGTTGGCATCGCTTTCGGCTAATTCCAGTTCGATCAATTTGCCTTGCCGCACTTCGCCTATCCCGGCGAAACCCAAATTCTTCAGGGTTAAGCCAATGGCCTTGCCCTGCGGATCGAGGACGCCGGTTTTGTAGGAAACATGCACCCGTGCCTTCATTGCATCACCGCCGGACCTTTCAGGTCGTTTGGCCCGCCTTCCGGCAGGATGCCCAGGCGGCGGGCAACTTCTTGATAAGCCTCGGACACGCCGCCCAGGTCGCGGCGAAAGCGATCCTTGTCCATCTTTTCGTTGCTGTTGATATCCCACAGGCGGCAGCTGTCGGGACTGATCTCGTCGGCCAGGACGGTGCGGATGTCCTCGTCAACGTACAGACGGCCAAATTCGATCTTGAAATCAATCAGACGGATGCCGACGCCGGCGAACAGGCCAAACAATATGTCGTTAATTCGCAGGGACATGGCCATTATGTCATCAATCTCGGGCGGGGTGGCCCAGCCGAAGGCGGTGATATGTTCCTCGCTGACCAGGGGATCGCCTAATTCGTCGGATTTGTAGCAGAATTCAACGATGGAGCGGGGCAGGGGGGTGCCTTCGGGTATGCCGAGGCGCTTGGACATGGAGCCGGCGGCAACGTTGCGTACGATCACCTCAAGTGGAATGATTTCCACCTCCCGGATCAGCTGTTCCCGCATGTTCAGGCGGCGCACGAAATGGGTCGGGATGCCAATCTCCGCCAGGCGCAACATGATATATTCCGAGATCCGGTTATTCAGAACGCCCTTGCCGACAATGGTGCCTTTTTTTTCGTTATTGAAGGCGGTGGCATCATCCTTGAAATATTGCACCAAAGTGCCAGGCTCCGGTCCTTCGTAAAGGATTTTCGCCTTGCCTTCGTAGACTTTTCTACGCCTGACCATGGTAACCTCGATATTAGGGGCGGTGGTTTCGCAGGCGGGTCCTTTGCCCCTCACCGTAGGCTTCGACGTATAGCCGATAAGCGGCCGCATAACAATGTTATCATCGGTCTTTGAACCGCTTTCGCGCCGGGCCGGGCGCTGTCGGTCAAGGGGTCACGGGCAGGGTCCGTGCCTACGCCGGGATTACAACAAGATTACTCCGAATCAGGCTTGACCTTACTGTAACTAGAAGCTTTATGTTGCAAAATAGATCGCCGTCGCTCCATGGGCCGCGGAACATCTATCCAGCAGGAGTGATCAATGACCGAAGTGGCTGCGTCCGAAGGCGAACATGCGATCGATCCGGTTTGTGGCATGCAGGTCGCGCTGCCAACCGAGAAGCCTACTTTCGAATATAGGGGCGACATTTACCACTTCTGCAGCGCCGGTTGCGCGGGAAAATTCGAAAGCGACCCACCGGGCTATTTGAGCGGCACCGCCCAGGCCGCCGCGAAAAAACTGAAGGAAGCCCAGGCGTTGGAGCAGGCAAAGACATCCGGTGGCGCATCCGGCAAGGGTGGCTATATCTGCCCCATGTGTCCCGAGGTTTGGAGCGCCACGCCGGCCAGCTGCCCCAATTGTGGCATGGCCTTGGAAGCTGAATTGGTGATCGGCGCCACCGAAACCAAATACACCTGCCCCATGCACCTGGAAATTGTTCAGGATGGGCCGGGCGACTGCCCGATTTGCGGTATGGCGCTGGAGCCGGTTACGGTCACAGTCGAGGCCGAGCCGAATGCGGAATTGGTCGATATGACCCGGCGCTTCTGGATCGCCGGGGCGCTTTCGCTGCCGGTATTATTCCTAGCCATGGGTGAAATGGTGCCAGGACTGTCCAGCATCGTTGGCGGTTCGTGGAACCCTTGGGTACAGCTCGTCCTCGCCAGCCCCGTGGTGTTGTGGGCCGGCTGGCCGTTCTTTGATCGCGGCGGAAAATCCCTGGTCACCATGAACCTCAACATGTTCACGCTGATCGCTATCGGCACCGGGGCCGCCTATGGCTATAGCGTCGTCGGGGTATTGCTGCCCGATGCCTTTCCCGATGGTTTCCGCGACAGCGAGGGCCGGGTCGCGATTTACCTGGAGGCCGCGGCGGTCATCATCACCTTGGTGTTATTAGGCCAGGTTATGGAGCTTCGCGCCCGCGAGCAAACCAGCGGCGCCTTGCGGGCCTTGTTGGATTTGGCGCCGAAAACCGCGCGGCGTTTGCGCGAAGGCGCAGAAGACGAAGAAATTGGACTGGCCGAAGTGCAGTTAGGTGACAAGCTACGCATACGGCCCGGCGATGGTATCCCGGTGGACGGCGAGGTCGTAGACGGCCACAGTGCGGTCGATGAATCAATGATTAGCGGTGAATCCCTGCCGGTTGAAAAATTGCCCGGTGACAGCGTCGTCGCCGGTACCTTGAACGGCAACGGGGCATTGGTGATGCGCGCCGACAAGATCGGCTCCGAAACCATGCTGGCCCGTATCGTGCAGATGGTGGCGGATGCGCAACGCAGCCGCGCACCGATCCAGCGGGTCGCCGACATGGTGGCCGGTTACTTTGTTCCGGTGGTGATCGTTTGCGCCATTCTGGCCTTTATCGCCTGGGCGGTCTGGGGTCCCACGCCGCCGCTGGCCTATGGTCTGCTTGCAGCCGTCTCGGTACTGATCATCGCCTGTCCCTGCGCCCTGGGTCTGGCAACGCCAATGTCTATCATGGTCGGCACCGGGCGCGGCGCCCAGGTTGGGGTGCTGCTGAAAAGCGCCGAGGCGCTGGAGCGCTTCGAAAAGGTCGATACACTGGTGGTGGACAAGACCGGTACATTGACCATGGGTAAACCGACGCTAACCAAGGTGGTGGCCGCCGCGGGGTTTGACGAGGACGAAGTGCTTGGTTTGGTCGCCAGCCTGGAGCGGGCCAGTGAGCATCCCTTGGCGGAAGCTATCGTCACGGGCGCCAAGGCGCGTGACATTGCCATGATCGAACCCACCAATTTTCTGGCGACGATTGGTATGGGTGTCGCCGGCAAGGTGAATGGGCGCAGTGTTGCCTTTGGCAATGCGGCCATGATGGCCGGGCAGGGCGTGGACGTCTCTTCGCTGCCGGCGGATGAATTACGCCGCCAGGGTGCGACAGCGATGTTTGCCGCCGTGGATGGCGCCGCCGCCGGGTTGATCGCGGTGGCCGACCAGATCAAGGATACCACGCCCGGCGCTATCCAGGCCCTGCATGGTGAAGGGTTGCGGATCGTCATGTTGACCGGCGACAACCGCACCACGGCCGAAGCGGTGGGGAACCAGCTTGGTATCGATGAAATCGTTGCCGAGGTATTGCCCGACCAGAAGAGCGCGACAGTAAAGCGGTTGCAGGAACAGGGCCATGTGGTGGCGATGGCCGGCGATGGGGTCAACGACGCGCCCGCCCTGGCCCAGGCTGATATCGGCATCGCCATGGGTACGGGCACCGACGTGGCGATCGAAAGCGCCGGCGTCACGCTGGTCAAGGGCGATCTTAACGGCATTGTCCGGGCCCGCCGGATCAGCCGGGCAACCATGCGGAACATCCGCCAAAACCTGTTCTTTGCCTTTTTCTACAATGCCCTCGGCGTGCCCTTGGCGGCAGGGGTGCTGTATCCGTTCTTCGACATTTTATTGAGCCCGATCATCGCGGCCGCGGCCATGAGTTTAAGCTCGGTTTCGGTTGTTCTCAACGCGCTACGCCTGCGCCGGACACGGCTGGATATCTGAGCATGAACATCGGGGATGCCGCCAAGGCCACGGGGCTGTCTGCAAAGACCATTCGCTATTACGAAGGCATCAATCTGGTCGTCGCGGATCGCTCGGAAAACGGCTATCGCAACTATTCCGATGCCCATATCCACAAGCTGCGGTTTGTGCAGCGCGCCCGCCGATTAGGCTTCTCCATCGATGTCTGCCGGGCCCTTCTTTCCCTTTACCAAGACCGCAATCGGGCCAGCGCCGAGGTGAAAAGCATCGCCAAGAAACATCTGGGGGAAATCGAGGCCAAGATCGTCGAGCTGCAAAATTTGCAGCAGACGCTGTCCCATCTAATCGATCACTGCGCCGGCGACGATCGGCCAAACTGCCCGATCATGGATGACTTATCGGGCGAATTTCACGATACGTCAGCGGACGACCGCAAACTGCACTGAGCCTCGATTGCTAATCCTGCTTCAGGGCGGTGAGGTCTAAGTGGCCCTGGGATACGGGCGGACACCAGAAATAGCTGCCGGAAATCGGACGGCTGAAACGAAACAGGCCGTCTAGGACGTTGTCCTCCTGTCCGGTCATTCGGCCCAGTTGCGCCTCGAACGGATCGAGCGATTTTCCGAATGCAACGAAAACCAGACCTTCTCCGCTGGCATCCGCCCATGGCAACGAACGGCGAAGGACGAAGGCCTCGGGAGAGAAACTTTCCTGCGCCGTCCGCTTGACGTGGGCCGAAATCGGGGCGTCATCAAGTTCCTGATTGTCGCTTTGGCGGCGCCCGATTATGTTATCCCGGTCGTCCTGGGGCAATCCCTCGAAATGCGCTAGATCATGTACCCATTGTTGGGTCGCGACGAAAGAGGAGCCATCCAGCCCGGCGCCCGCGCCTTCGACGATCGCCGCGGCGATTGCCGCGTCGCCTTCCGGATTTTCGGTGCCATCCACATAGCCGGTCAAATCCAGTCCTTGATCATACTTGAAACCATCCACCAACCGCTCGCGGCGAAAGGCCGGCCCCAGCAGGTGGCTGACCGCGCGGGCCGTATGGGTGATCCGTCCCCGGTCGCTGCCCCTGATCCAGCACCAGATGTCGGCCTGGGTGGACGGAATTTCGCAACCCGGCCCACTCAGGCTGGGGAACGGGCGCAGTCCCGCAATCGAATGGCCCAGCCCCTGAACCAGACCCGGCCCGATGCCGATGACTATTTCCTCATCGAGAGAGAGCGTTGCAAGGTCGCCCAGGACGGGGCGCAAATCCATATCAGGAACCGCACGAAACTCCAGATAGCGCGAAAAACTTGGAACCGGCGCAAGAATTCCAGCCTGGGGTTTGCTCATTTCAGTGGCTCCAAATGGATGCTCAGGTTAGGCCGAAACCCGTTCGGCGATGGATAAGATCCGGTTCATCTCGCGCAGGACCGGTTTTTCGATCAACTTGCCATCGACCACCACCAGACCGGTGTCGGCATCGGCGAAGGCCTGCAGGATTTTCTTTGCCTTGGCGATGGCGGCGGCATCGGGCGTGAAGGCGCGGTTGAGAATGGCGATTTGTTTGGGATGGACCGAGCCTTTGCCACTGAAACCAAGATCCCGCGCCAGACAGGCCTCGGTCTCCATGCCGTCAAGATCTTCCAAATCCAGATAAGGCACATCGATGGCATCAATGCCGGCGCCCGCCGCCGCATGCGCCACGCGGGAGCGGGCATAGAGCAACGGCTCCCAAGCATTCTTGCAGCGAAGCTCGGCCGCCATGTCGACGCCGCCAAAAAACAATGCGTCGATACGCGGGCTGGCCTGGGCGATTTCATAGGCCGCTTCCAGGCCCGCATTGGTCTCGATAATAATATGCAGCCGCGTATCGTGCCCACGCTCGGTCAGGATATCATCCAGCCAGACGACCTCATCGGGCGTCATCACTTTCGGCAACATCAGGGCGGGGGGCGGTGTATCGGTGGCAAGAACCGCCTGGACATCGGCCAGCCCAAACGCGGTTCTAAGGCAGTTGATGCGGACAATGCGTTCCACGCCATCATCGGCCTGGGGGCCGGCAAAAAGCGCCAATCCCCTTTCGCGCGCGGTGGCCTTGTCCTTTGGTGCGATGCCGTCTTCCAGTTCCACACAGACGATATCGGTACCGCAGGCCAGCGCCTTAGGGAACATCGCGGGCTGCAAACCAGGTGAAAAAATAAAACTGCGGCGTGGCCGAACCACGCGTTCGATGGCATCACTCATGAGTTTTCCAGATCGCTTTTTAAATCTTGATACATCTGCAAGGCATCAGCGGTACTTGCGTTGTGGTGAACCACCGCACCGACGGCCTGGATCATCGCCACGGGGCTGTCGGATTGGAAGATATTGCGGCCCATATCGACGCCGGCGGCACCCTGGTCAATGGCCCGAAAGGCCATGTCCAGCGCCTCGCCCTCGGGCAATTTCTTGCCGCCCGCGATGACGATGGGGACGGGACAACCCGCCACCACCCGCGCGAAGCCCTCTTCGATGAAATAGCTCTTCACATAATGGGCGCCGATTTCGGCCGCGATGCGGGTGGCCAGGCCGAAATAACGGGCATCCCGCACCATATCGGCGCCAACCCCGGTGACGGCCAGGGTGGGGATGCCATAGCGGCTGCCCGTATCGATCAACTTCACCACATTGGCGATGGATTTATGCTCGAACTCCGCCCCAATGTAGACTTGCGCCGTGATGGCGGCGGCGTTCAGGCGGATGGCGTCCTCGATATCCACCGCGACCAGTTCGTTGGACAATTCCGACAGGATGCTTTGCCCGGCGGAAGAGCGCAGCACCACGGGTTTGTTGGCGGTCGGCGAGATACAGCTGCGTAGGGCGCCCCGCGTACACATCAGCACATCGGCATGCGGGATCAGCGGTGGGATCGCCAGGTCCATGCGTTCAATGCCGGTGGTCGGGCCCTGAAAATAACCGTGATCGAAGGCCAGCATCACCGTGCGCCCGGACTTGGGGTTGAAGATCCGCGACAGGCGGTTCTGCATGCCCCAATCCAGGGCGTTGGAACCTTTCAGAAAAAACGGCTCGTTCCTGGCTGGCCTATCCAGGCCAAAATCCTTGCCTTCCCTGATATCATCAAGATCCGCCATGACTGCTTCCTTTACGGCTAATTTTTCTGATTGTAGTGCGGACAGGGGGCAAGGACGTAATGATTTCTGCCCATTCCCGGCCATTCAGGGCGCAATTGTCATGGATCCGGGCTGCCAGGGGTCTGTCGTCACTGCCGCGGGCGCTGGGCGTAATCGCCGTCCCGCAGGTCAGCCACATCGGAGATGCGGCGCCAACTCATCGAAAATGCTCAGGTCTTTAGAATTTAGAGCAATTTTTCCATTCACTTAGAATCGCTTCGCGATACTCATTAATTCGAAAATTGTTCTAGGCGACGCGGAAACTTTCGCCACAGCCGCAACGGTCGGCTTCATTGGGATTTGTGAAGACAAAGGTGGATTGGAACTTGTCGACTTTAAAGTCCATTTCCGCGCCGATCAGGAACATGATGGCCGTGGGATCGATGAAGACCTTCACGCCGTCGGTTTCCACTTCTTCCTCGAAGCGCTTTTTTTCCTTGGCGTATTCGACCTCGTACATGAGTCCAGAACAGCCGCCCGTCTTGACGCCGACCCGAAGGGCCAGCACGTCACCGCCGCTGCGCGCCATCAATTCCTTGGCGCGTGCCACGGCGGCTGTCGTCATCGTAAGTACCGGTGGTCGTTCCATGACCATAATTCCCTATTCCCCAATAGCCCCAATTTTGCCGCTGTTACCTTGATATAAGCTTAAAACATATCCAATTCGACCCGGGCGGCTTCCGACATCATGGACATATCCCACGGCGGATCCCAGACCAGTTCAACGATGACCTCGCCCACGCCCTCCGCCTCGGATACCGTGCGGGCCAGATGGCCGGGCAAGATGCCGGCAACAGGACAGCCCGGCGCCGTCAAGGTCATCTGAATGTCGACATTGCCGTCCTGTCCGACCTTGTAGTCATAGATCAAACCCAGTTCGAAGATGTTGACGGGAATTTCCGGGTCGTAGACCTCCCGCATGGCATCGATCACCGCCGCCTCGGAGGCCACGGCGGCACCCTCGGCCAAGGGGCTGCCGGCGCGGGCCTTGCCGTCCTCGTCCAGCTCCGGTCCATTTAAATGGCCAAATGGGTTCGCTGACCCGTAGAAATCCATATCCGACATCTTTATTCCCTAACTTTAATCGGCTGCGTCCGCACGATCCGCTTGTAAACTTAACTTTTGCATATGTTTCAACATCGCCATCATGCCGACCTGGCGCTGCATGGTCAGCGCGCCCAGGTTCAGGCCACGGACGTGATCGATGGTAATATCGGCCAGTTCAGCGCTGGTCAGACCACTGAATGAACCGGTCATCATGGATACCAGGCCCTTGACGATGATGGCATCGCTTTGACCCCGAAAATTGTGCCTGTCGCCGTCGTGACCATGAACGATCCAGACCTTGGACATACAGCCGTGCATCTGATGGGCATCGTCCATGGCTTCGGCCGGGAAGGGGGTCTGGTCGGCCCGCTTGCCAATATCGATGATGTATTCAAAGCGGCTCTCTTCGTCGAGTATCTCCAACGCTTCGACGTATTCGTTGTATTGAGCCAATTTTTCGGCGGCTATGGTCATGATTTTACCTAAAGCCCCCTCAGCCAAACAGGGTCCGGGCCCGTTCCAGGGCGCTGATCATGGTATCGATTTCCGCGGTGGTATTGTACATCGCCAACGAGGCGCGCACGGTGCCATCGACGCCCAGGCGGGCCATCAACGGTTCGGCGCAATGCTGCCCAACCCGCACGGCGACGCCGGCGCGGTCCAGGGTGGCGGCGGTATCAAAGGGGTGGATGCCTTGTTGAATGAATGACAGGATCGCCGCTTTTTCGGGCGCCGTGCCGAACAATTGAATATCGGGCATCGCCGTCAGGCGTTCCGTGGCATAGGCCAGTAGCGATGCTTCGTGCGCCGTTATTGCCTCCATGCCGATGGCCGAGACATAGTCGATCGCGGCGCCCAGGCCGATGGCCTCGACAATGGGCGGGGTACCGGCCTCGAACCGATAGGGTGGTTCCTGGTAGGTGGTTTTCTCGAACGTCACCGTGGCGATCATGTCGCCGCCGCCCTGATAGGGGGGCATCTGCGCCAACAATTCGGCCTTGCCGTACAACACGCCGATGGCATTGGGGCCATACAGCTTGTGCCCGGTAAAGACGTAGAAATCCGCGTCCAGGGCCTGGACATCAACAATGCCGTGAACCACGGCCTGGCTGCCATCCAATAATACCGGAATACCGCGGTCATGGGCCAGACGCACGATCTCCGCCGCCGGCGTAATGGTGCCCAGAACGTTGGAGCAATGGGTGATCGCCACAAGCTTGGTGTTGCCATCCAGCAAGGCGGCATAGGCGTCCATATCCAGGACGCCGGTATCGTCTATGGGCGCGACCTTTAGCTCAATGCCTTTTTCATCGCGCAACATTTGCCAGGGCACGATGTTGGCGTGGTGCTCCATGGCGCTGACCACGACGCCATCGCCCTGGCCCAGGAATTTCCGGCCATAGGTGGCGGCCACAAGGTTTATCGCCTCGGTCGTGTTACGGGTGATAACGATCTGGTTTTCCGACGGCGCATTGATAAAGCGGGCAATTGTCTCGCGCACCCCTTCATAGCGGTCGGTCAGGGTCTGGCTAAGATAATGCGCCCCACGGTGGACGTTGGTGTATTCGTTTTCCAATACCTGGGTCATGGCATCGATCACGGCGTGCGGCTTCTGCGCCGAGGCGCCGCTGTCGAAATAGACCAATGGTTTGCCATGGATCTGCCGGCTTAGAATGGGAAAATCCTGGCGTATCCGGTCCACATCGAAGCCGCCCGCCAGATTGTGGCCGGCGCGGCCGGTGGGTTGTCCAAGCGCATTCATGCCGCCATCCAAGCCGCGACCAGGCCGGTCATAAGCCCGCGCACCGCGTCATCGCTGATCTTGTCTATGGTTTCGACGATAAATGCCGTCATCAATAGCTGCCGTGCCTCGGCCTCGGGAATACCGCGTGAACGCAGATAGAACAGACCGGTTTCATCCAACTCGCCGGCGGTCGCGCCGTGGCTGCATTTGACATCGTCGGCCAGGATTTGCAATTCCGGCTTGCTGTCGATTTCCGCTTGGTCGGAAAGCAACAGGGTCTTGTTCAACTGATGCCCTTCGATACCCTGGGCATTGGGGCGCACCGTGATTTTGCCCTGAAAGACGGCGTGCGCCTTGTCATCCAGGATACCGCGATAATCCTGATGGCTGATATTGCCGCCCACCACATGGTCCATCCAGATGGCATTGTCGCAATGCTGGCTGCCGCGCAATAGATAGATGCCGTTCAAGGTGGCATCCGCGCCCGCGCCTTGCAGGGCCATGTGGATTTCGCTGCGGACCAGATGGCCGCCCAAATTCAGATCGAAGTTCTCTAATTTGGCATCACCGTCCAATTGTCCCGCCAGGGTGGCGATATGGCTGGCGCCGATGGCGTCCTGCTGGATCTTATAGCGCCGCAGGTGCGCACCGGCGGCGGCCTGTACTTCCGTGACGGCGTTGACGAAATAGTTGCTGTCGGCCCCGCCGTTCTGGCCCAGATAATGTTCCACCAGCGTGGCCTGGGCACCGGCGCCGGCCAGGATCAAATTGCGCGGATAGCTGGTTCCCTGGCTGGATAAAAACAGCACCTCGATGGGCCGTTCCACGACGATGCCCGGTTCCAGCACCAGGACGTAGCCGTCCTGGCTCAAGGCCTGATTTAAGGCGGGCAGGGGCAATTCCTGGCCCGTCGCCACCTGGCCCAGACGCCCGGCCAATAGCTCCGGCGCATCCGTCATGGCCTGGGCCATGCCCTGTAGGCGCACACCCGGCGGCAGATCCGTGGCCTGCGCGTGCAGCACGCCGTTGGCGAACACCAACCGATGGCTGTTGGCCAGCAGGGTCGGGGGCACAGTGCCGGTTTCGCCCGCGCCGGCGGCAAACAGGCGGTCCTGAATTGGTTTCAGGGAGGTATAACGCCAGTCCTCGACCTTGCGGTCAGGCAGGCCGGTGACTTCGAACCGGGCCACCGCCGCCGACCGCAGCGCGGCCAGCCAGGGCAGACCGGCGCCGGGCAGACTGCCGGCCAATTTTTCCTGATACGCTTGCAGAGACATGGTTAGGCCGCCTCCGCCCCATCGACGAATTCGCCGTAGCCTTTTTCTTCCAGTTCCAGCGCCAGTTCCTTGCCGCCCGACCGGGCGATCCGGCCATGCGCCAGCACGTGGACGTAATCGGGCACGATATAATCCAACAGGCGCTGATAATGGGTGATTACCAGCATGGAGCGGGTCGGTCCGCGCAGGGCGTTGACGCCATCGGCGACCACCTTCAGGGCATCGATATCCAGGCCGCTGTCGGTTTCATCCAGCACCGCTAAATAGGGCTCCAACAATGCCATTTGCAGGATTTCATTGCGTTTCTTCTCGCCGCCGGAAAAGCCGACGTTGACCCCGCGCCGCAGCATATCGTCATTGATATTCAAGGCGGCGGTGTGCTGGCGCAGGCGCTTCATGAATTGCACCGCATCCAGCTCGTCTTCGCCGCGCTGGCGGCGCACCGCATTGACCGCGGTCTTCAAAAACGTGGTGGAGGAGACACCGGGCAGCTCGACCGGATATTGAAAGCCCAGAAAGATGCCTTGCGCGGCCCGTTCCTCGATTGCCAATTGCGTCAGATCCCGGCCCTGATAGGTGATGGAACCGGCGGTGATGTCATAGCCGTCCCGCCCGGAAATGACGTAGGACAAGGTGCTTTTGCCGGAGCCATTAGGCCCCATGATGGCATGCACTTCACCGGTGCCGATGGTCAGATCGATGCCCTTGAGGATCTCCGTACCATCGACGGAGGCGTGCAGGCCTTTGATTTCCAGCATATTGCTCATATTCCTAACCGACGCTGCCTTCCAAAGAGATACCAACCAGTTTCTGTGCCTCGACGGCGAATTCCATGGGCAATGTCTGCAAGACCTGCTTGCAGAAGCCATTGACGATCATCGACAGCGCTTCTTCATCCGACAAGCCCCGTTGGCGGCAATAGAACAATTGATCTTCGCTGATTTTCGCCGTCGTCGCCTCATGTTCGATCTGCGCCGTCCGGTTGCGGTTTTCGATATAAGGCACCGTATGGGCGCCGCATTTGTCGCCGATCAGCAGGCTGTCGCACTGGGTATAGTTGCGCCCGCCCGCCGCGCCCGGCTGCATGCGGACCAGGCCGCGATAGGTGCTCTGGCTGCGGCCGGCGGAAATGCCCTTGGCGATAATGGTGGACGAAGTGTTTTTCCCGATATGGATCATCTTGGTACCCGTATCGGCCTGCTGCATATTGTTGGTAATGGCGACGGAATAGAATTCACCCACCGAATTGTCGCCCTGCAGGATACAGCTGGGGTATTTCCAGGTCACGGCGGAGCCGGTTTCCACCTGGGTCCAGGAAACTTTTGAATTACGGCCCCGGCACGCCGCCCGCTTGGTGACGAAATTATAGATCCCGCCCTTGCCGTCCGCATCACCCGGATACCAGTTCTGCACCGTGGAATATTTGATTTCAGCGTCATCCAGCAATACCAGTTCAACCACGGCGGCATGCAACTGGTTCTCGTCCCGCATGGGGGCCGTGCAGCCCTCCAGATACGAGACATAGCTGCCCTCGTCGGCGATGATCAGGGTGCGTTCGAACTGCCCCGTATTGGCCTGATTAATGCGGAAATAGGTGGATAATTCCATCGGGCAGCGCACGCCCTTGGGGATGTAGACGAACGAGCCGTCGGTAAACACGGCGGAATTCAGGGTGGCGTAGAAATTATCGGAATAGGGCACGACCGAGCCCATGTACTTTTGCACCAATTCAGGATGGCTTTGCACCGCTTCCGAGATCGGGCAGAAAATCACCCCGGCCTTGGCCAGTTCCTTGCGGAACGTGGTGGCGACGGAAACACTGTCGAACACCGCATCCACCGCGACGCCGGCCAGCATGGCCTGTTCGTGCAGGGGGATGCCCAGTTTTTCGTAGGTGCGCAGCAGTTCGGGATCAACCTCGTCCAGGCTTTGCGGGCCGTCCGCCATGGATTTCGGCGCGGCATAGTAATAGGCATCCTGGAAATCAATTTCCGGGTATTCAACCTTGGCCCAGGACGGCTCCTCCATCCCCAGCCAGCGTTCATAGGCGCGCAGACGCCATTGCAGCATCCAGTCCGGTTCGTTCTTCTTGGCCGAGATAAAGCGAATGATATCTTCATTCAGGCCCATGGGGGCCATCTCGGTTTCGACATCGGTGACAAAGCCGTACTTGTACTTGTCCCCGGCAATCGACGAGACCTGTTCGGCCGTTTCCGCCGTATAGCTCATTATGGCGCCCTCGTGATGCGTGTTTCTGTTTTAATATCAGTCTGTTGAACGCCAGTAGTTATTTTTAACTTTAACTCGTCCGATGCCGGTTCAAAGGCGAAGGGCCGGGGTATCATGTCCGCCAGGCTGACACCTTCCAGGGCGCCTTGAATGGCGCGGTTGACCTGGTTCCAATGGCCGCTCATGGAACATAACGGCAGCGAACCGCAGGAAGTATCGGTGCCATCAATGCAGGCGGTCAGGGCAATGGGACCTTCCAGGGCGGTGATAATTTCCGCCACCGATATGTCCCCGGCCGCCCGGTCCAGGCTATAGCCGCCGCCGGCGCCACGGTGCGAGGTCAAAATATCGGCTTTGCTTAATTGTTTCAAAAGCTTGGAGACCGAGGGCGAGGGCACGCCGGAATCCAGCGCCATCTGCGCCGCCGTCACTCTCCTGTCGTTATCGCCGGCCATATGGCTCAACATAACAACGGCGTAATCGGTCATTTTGTTCAGGCGGATCATGGGTCCGTTCTCATACAGGACTAAATTGGTACTGTTTAAATAGCTGTTTGCGCAGGGATGTCAAGCGGCATGCTGTCGCGGCCCTGTTTTGCCAAGTGCTTGGCCTAGAGCATTTTCATTCTGAAAATGCTCAGATCTTTAGAATTAGAGCAATTTTTCCAATCACTTAGAATCGCTTCGCTATTCTCATTAATTAGGAATTGCTCTAGCGCTTTGCTATTCCAGCGGCTTTATTGCTAGAACAATTGCGCGCTCCATTTAAAGTCTACCGGAACCACCCTGATGACGAACCGCTACCAATTATTGGCCCTGGTCTTGCTGCTCTCATTCATCACGGGGGCGGCGACGGCAGAGGAAAAACCGCTGTTCGAGCTGGGGGTGATTGGGGGCGGCGGCTATTTGCCGGATTATCCGGCGGCGGGACAAAACCATTTCAACGGCATCGCGCTGCCGTTTCCCATTTATCGCGGCACGTTCCTCCGCGCCGACGGCCAGGGATTGCGCGGCCGGTTGCTCCACAGTTCCGATTTTGAATTGGATATCTCACTAGGTGGCTCTTTGTCCGCCGATTCCGATAACAACGACGCCCGCAGTGGCATGCCCGATCTGGATAACCTGGCCGAATTCGGTCCCCGCCTGCAATGGACCGTGGCGCGGGCGGCACGCTGGGCCAAACTGGATCTGGAATTACCCCTGCGCGCGGTGTTTTCCACCGACTTTTCCAGTGTCGAGCATCAGGGTTTCCTGTTCGAGCCGCAATTGGCCTATCAGCATGGCAATATTTTTAATAGTGGCGCCAAGCTGAAACTGGGCCTGTCCGCCATCATTGCCGACGAAAAGCTGCAGGATTATTTCTACGAGGTCAAAGCCCCCTTCGCCACCGCTAGCCGCCCGGCCTATGACGGACAGGGTGGTTATCTGGGCAGCCGCCTGCGCCTGCTGGTGCTGCGCCCCTTTGGCAAGCGCCTGAAACTGTTCGCCGCCGCCGACGTCAATTCCCACAGCGGTGCCGCCAGCGAAGACAGCCCCCTGTTCCGCGAAGAGCTAACCTTCGGCGCCGGCCTGGGCCTGATCTGGTCCTTCTACCAGTCCGACCGCATGGTGGATGAATAGGGCGGTGTTCTTCGAGCGTCCTACACCGCGTCCTCCAGCACCATATCCGCCGCTTTTTCGCCGATCATCAGGCAGGCGGCGTTGGTGTTGCCGGATACCAGGGTCGGCATGATGGAAGCATCCGCCACGCGCAGGCCCTGCATGCCGCGCACCCGCAGGCGTTCATCCACCACGCCCCGTTCGTCCGGGCCCATGCGGCAGGTGCCGGTGGGGTGATAAGTGGTCTCGGCCGTGCGGCGGATCCATTCCAGGGTGGCGTCATCGCCCTGGATAGGCTCGCCCGGGGCCTCTTCAACGCCGCGAAAGGCGTCCATGGCATGGGTATTCATCAAATCACGGGTCCACTGGGTGCCGTCCAATAGGCAGCGGCGGTCCAGCTCCGTCGACAGGAAATTGAAATTGATCGCCGGGTCCATGCTGGCATCAGCGGATTTGATATGGATGCTGCCCATGCTTTCGGGCCGCAGTTGATAGACCGTGGCAATCATCCCCGGTTCCGGCCCCAGGCGCCTGGCGTTCGGGTCGGTGTACCAATAGGGCACCAGATGCAGTTGTACATCGGGGCTTTCCATTTCCGGCCGGGTGCGCATAAACGCCAGCATGGGCGCCGACGGCAGGGACAAAAAACCCCTTCGGGTCAGGGCATAGCGCAGGATCTGAAAGCCCAGGCCAATGCCGCTGGCCCGGTCGTTATAGGTCACCTTGGGCTGGGTGACGCGCCATTTCAGGCGTGGCGCGATGTGATCGCGCAGGCTTTCGCCGACGCCGGGCAGATCGTGCTGCACTTCGATGCCATGGCCGCGCAGGCGTTCGGCCTCACCGATGCCGGACAGTTCCAGCAATTGCGGTGATTTGATCGCACCGGCGCAGACAATAACCTCGCGGCCCGCCTTGGCTTCCATGGTCTGGCCATTGGCGCTGTAGGCGACGCCGACCGCGCGTTTGCCATTCAATAACAGGCGTTCCACCAACACTTCGGTCTCGACCGTCAGGTTGGTGCGGGTCATGGCGGATTTCAGATAGCCACCCGCCGCACCGGCGCGCTGGCCGTTCTTGATGGTGGTCTGGGTCTTGCACATGCCTTCCTGTTTGGCGCCGTTGTAATCGTGGTTGCGCGGCAGGCCCAGTTCCGCCCCGGCGGCGAACCAGGCGTCATAGATGGGGCTCTCATCGGGACATTCGCTGACATGGATCGGGCCGCCGGCGCCCCGGACGCCGTCATCGCCGCGTTCGAAATCCTCCAACTTGCGGAAGTAATTCTGTACGTTGTCAAAATCCCAGCCCCGGTTGCCCTGCTGGGCCCAGGTGTCGTAATCCAGCGGTTGGCCGCGCACATAGACCAGCCCGTTGATGGCCGAGGAGCCGCCCAAAACCTTACCCCGGGGCACCGCGATGGGCCGGTTGGCGGTGTTCGCCTCGGGCTCCGAGCGAAAGCGCCAGTTGGCCGCCGGATTATCGATCAACAAACCAAAGCTGATGGGAAATGATGTCCAGATGTTGCTGCGCTTGCCCGCTTCCAGGACCAGCACCTTGTAGCGGCCATTGGCGCTAAGGCGGTTGGCCAGCACGCAACCGGCGGAACCGGCACCGACAATGATATAATCGTATTCCATGATGTCTTCCCAATTGCTATTTTCTATCGGTTATTTCGTGACTTTTTGACCTGGCGCGGGTCGCGGACGGCGCCATGGGCGGCACTGCGGGCCAACAGGGCATAGGATTGCAAAGCCAGGCTGACCTTGCGGTCCCGCATGGTGGGCAGCCAGGCGTCTTCGTCAAGCGCCTCCATGGCCGCTTGCCGCCGGGCCATTTCGCCATCGTCGATGTTAAGTTCGATGCCGCGGTTGGGGATATCGATACTGATCTGGTCGTCGTCCCGCACCAGGCCTATGGGGCCGCCTTCCGCGGCCTCGGGCGAGATATGGCCGATGGATAGACCGGACGTGGCGCCGGAAAACCGGCCATCGGTGATCAGGGCGCAACTGGCCGCCAGGCCGGATGCTTTCATCAGGCTGGTGACCCGCAGCATTTCCTGCATGCCGGGCCCGCCCTTGGGGCCTTCATAGCGGATCACCACTACATCGCCGGGCTTGATCTGACCGGTATGGATGCCGGCGGCGGCCTTGTTCTCGCTCTCGAAAACCACTGCCGGGCCGGTGAAAGTCAACATTTCCCTGGGTACGCCGGCGCTTTTGACAATACAGCCGTCGGCCGCCAGATTGCCATACAACACCGCCAGACCGCCATCGGCGCTATGGGCATGCGCAACATCCCGGATACAGCCGGTTTCACGGTCCAGATCCACATCTTCGTAATAGCTGTCCTGGCCAAAGGCGGCGATGGAACGGATACGGCCCGGCGCGGCCCGGTAAAAATCGCGCACCTCCTGGCTGCTGGTTTGGCGCACGTCCCACATGGCCAGGGTATCGCCCAGGCTATCGCCTAAAATATTGCGCACGTCCAGATGCAGCAGATTTTCACGCGCCAATTCACCCATGATGGCCATGATGCCGCCGGCCCGATGCACATCTTCCATATGCACGTTCTGGACCGAGGGCGAGACCTTGCATAAATGCGGCACTTTGCGCGACAGACGATCGATATCGGCCATGGTGAAGGGCACCTCGGCCTCGAACGCGGCGGCCAACAGGTGCAGCACCGTGTTGGTGGAACCGCCCATGGCCATGTCCACGGTCATGGCATTCTCGAACGCCTTGAAATTGGCCACGCTGCGCGGCAGCACCGCGTCTTCGTCCAGCTCGTAATAGCGTTTGGTCAATTCCACGATGCGCCGCCCGGCTTCCAGGAACAATTCGCCGCGCCGGGCGTGGGTGGCCAGCAGGCTGCCATTGCCCGGCAGGCCCAGGCCCAGGGCTTCGACCAGGCAATTCATGGAATTGGCGGTGAACATGCCGGCGCAGGAACCGCAGGTGGGGCAGGCGATCTGTTCCATGGCCAGCTTGTCCGCATCCGAAACGCCGGGTTGCGCCGCCGCGATCATGGCGTCGACCCCGTCGATAAGCACTTCCTTACCGCCCAGGACGACCTTGCCCGCCTCCATGGGGCCGCCGGAGACGAACACCGTGGGGATATTCAGGCGCAAAGCGGCCATCAACATGCCCGGCGTGATCTTGTCGCAGTTGGAGATGCAGACCAGGGCGTCGGCGCAATGAGCCTCGACCATATATTCCACTGAATCCGCTATCAATTCCCGGCTGGGCAGGCTGTACAACATGCCGTCATGGCCCATGGCGATGCCGTCATCCACCGCAATGGTGTTGAATTCCTTGGCCACGCCGCCCGCCTTGTGCACTTCCTTGCCGACCATCTGGCCCAGATCTTTCAGATGCACATGGCCCGGCACGAACTGGGTAAAGGAATTGGCGATGGCGATGATGGGTTTGTCAAAATCGCCTTCTGCCGTGCCCGTCGCCCGCCACAGGGCGCGGGACGCCATTCGATTGGGACCTTGGGTGGTACGGTAAGATCGATAGGTAGGCATGGCGTGCTCCCGTTAGCTAGGATCAGTTGCCATGAGTATAGCCAGCCGTTACCGCCCCGGTCCATGCGCGAGAGCAGATCCGGGATATTCTGGTCCAAGACAGCAAAGGCCCGCGTCCGGAAGACGCGGGCCTCGCATTGTTAGATCGTCTGTTCGTTCAGGCGGAGCGCCAAGCCATTCGTGGGCTTAGATGTAGCCCCGGCCCGTGCTGCCGCCAATCGGGCTCATGCCGATATCGCGGCGCATGTGGTCGTTCAACGTGGCAATGCGGGTCTGGCTGTTGACCTGAAACAGCCCTTTGACGCCGTTGACCACGGCACGTCCGGCGAGGCCGAACAGACGGCTCACCTCCAGGGCCTGCAAACGCCGACCATAAAAGACCGCGTCGTTATAGTCGACCAGAACGGTGGCCTCCCTGGGGGAGAATTCCTGCGCCAACTGCTGTTCGATTTGTTTGTGAAAGCTCATGTTATATCCTGACTATGTTATGCGCGGGTCTTGCTGGTGCTCCATGCCCGTGTCTTGTATGTTGCAATGCATATATTATAATCGTTAACAAAAACAATACGTTGAAGGCTGTTTTTACCTGTTTGTTTTGCATTGCAGCATTGCGTTTTGCGCATGGCTCGCAATCTTGATTGACCCATTGCCAATTTGCCGTCGATCAGTTGCCATTTAGGGGCCGGGGGCGGCATAATCGGCGCCATGACAAAGGGACGGAATGACCGGGTTGATTGGGCTGAACGCCTGGCGGCCCTTCGCGGGGAGCTGAAGGTACGGGGGCTGGACGGCTTTCTGGTGCCCATGGCTGATCAATATCAAAACGAATACGTACCGGCGGCGGCGCAACGCATTGCCTGGCTGACCGGGTTTACCGGTTCCGCCGGCATGGTGGTGGTGCTGGCGGACGGCGCCGCGGCCTTTACCGACGGCCGCTATAGCCTGCAAATCGCCGAGCAGGTGGACGGCGCTCTGTACCAACGCCTGCATATTGGCGAGATGCCACCCGCGGACTGGATCGCCGCCAACCTTGGGGCGGGCGGCAAACTTGGATATGATAGCTGGCTGTTCACCCAGGACGGCGTGGCCCGCTACCGCAAGAGTGCGACGGCGGCGGGCGGTGAACTGGTTGCCGTGACGGACAACCCGGTTGATGCGGTCTGGCGGGACCGGCCCGAGGCGCCCATGGCGCTGGTGGTGCCGCATGACATTGCCTTCGCCGGTCAAACCTCAGCTGACAAGCGGAACCGGTTGGCCAAGGATCTCAACGCTGCTGATCTGGCCGCGACGGTCATCACGGCGCCCGATTCCATTGCCTGGCTGTTGAATATCCGTGGCGGCGATGTACCCCATTCGCCGCTGCCGCTGTCTTTGGCCATTTTATATAACGATAGCCGGGTTGATCTGTTTCTGGACGCGGCCAAGCGGGGCCGGGGCCTGACCGATCATCTGGGCAATGCAGTCTCGTTGCAGCCGGCGGAGGCTTTCGCGCCCGCGTTGGCAGCACTTGCCGGGCAGCGGGTACAGGCAGACCCAGGCGCCACCGCATCCTGGGTGTTCGCCCGACTGGCAGCCGCCGGGGCCACCATTGTAGAGGGCACCGACCCCTGCCAGCTTCCCAAGGCGATCAAGAACGAGGTGGAATTGAACGGCGCCCGCGCCGCCCATAACCGGGATGGCGTGGCGCTGGCGCGCTTCCTGCATTGGTTGTCGGTGTTTGCCCCCCAGGGAGAGCTGGACGAATTGGCGGTCGAGGCGCAGTTGGAGGCATATCGCCATGACGGCGAGCATTTCCGCGATTTAAGCTTTCCCACCATCACCGGATCGGGGCCCAACGGCGCCATCGTGCATTACCGGGTCACGGCGGAGAGCAACCGGATTTTGGGCCAGGGGGAGCTTTATCTGGTGGATTCAGGCGCCCAGTACCTGGATGGCACCACGGATGTCACCCGGACCGTCGCCATCGGCCAACCCAGTGACGAGATGCGGGATCGTTTTACCCGTGTGTTGAAAGGCCATATCGCTATTGCCACCACCCGCTTTCCCACCGGCACCACCGGTGCCCAATTGGACGTGCTGGCCCGGCACGCCCTGTGGCAGGCGGGCCTGGATTTCGATCATGGTACCGGCCATGGGGTGGGCAGCTATCTCAACGTGCATGAAGGGCCGCATTCCATCTCCAAGCGGCAGCAGACCCAGGATTTGCGCCCCGGCATGGTGGTCTCGAACGAGCCCGGCTATTACAAAACCGGCGCCTATGGCATTCGTATAGAAAACTTGCTGGCGGTGCGGCTGGCCCAGGTGCCTGGCGCCGAACGGGCGATGCTGGAATTCGAGACCCTGACCCTGGCTCCCATCGACCGCAACGCCATTCAGCCGGACTTACTGACGGAGCCGGAGAAAGCCTGGCTGAACGCTTATCACCAGCGGGTTTACGACGCTCTATCGCCACATCTCGATGATCCGACCCGTGAATGGCTGGATGAGGCAACCCGGCCGCTGGCTTAGTCACTTTTCCGCGCTTTACCCAAGTCGTGCAAATCTTGCGTCGCGGTTTGAATATGGTGGTCCATGGCGGCTCTGGCACCGGCGCCATCAGCCGCCTTGATGGCTTCGAATATATCCTGATGCTGGGCCAGGGAAGTGCGGGCCAGGGCCTCGGCGCGGGCCGGTGACAGGGTCAACCGTTCGCCGATCCAGGTCTGTATCTGGCCGCGAATGACATTGATCAGACGAAACAGGATCTTGTTCTGGGTGGCGCGGGCAATCTCGAAATGGAAGCTCGCGTCGTAATGCTGAAACCGCGCCGGCTGTTGCAGATGATCGGCCATGCCCTGGATGGTGTCTTCGATCGCCGTCAAATTTTCCGCCCCCGCCCGCAACGCGGCCCAATGGGCGGCGTTGGTTTCCAGCATATGGCGGGTTTCCACCAGATCATCCCGGCCGTGCAGATCCTGTAGCAAGCCCCATTCCAGGGGCTTTTGAAATTGCCCGGCTTCCGCCGCGACAAAGTTACCGCTGCCCCGGCGCCCTTCAAGAATGCCCATGGTAATCAATGGCTTGAGGGCCTCGCGGACGGAGGTGCGGCCGACGCCGAAACGGCTGCATAAATCCCGCTCGGAGGGCAGCCTGTCGCCGGGTTTAAGGGCCCCGGAGGAAATCAATTGCAGCAGTTGTTCGACGATGGCATCGCTGACCCTGGCCCGCTTTATCTGTTGGTAGGGTTCCGTTGTTGCCGCCGCGATATCGGGTATTTGGCTCATACTCTTTGGATTTTGTGCAACGCCCACTTTACAGGGCGGGACAAGCCTCTTAAAATTGGTCAGACCAATTTTGATCTTAAGACACCGGCTGCGTCAAGTCTCGAGTGCATAGCAGCTAGCCAAGGGAGTACGTTGGTGGACCCATTTGCCGAGCTTGGAAAACGCATAGAGCTGGTTTCGACCGATAAGTATTTTCGCGACGTTTCCATCGGCCTCTATGCCCGTGAAGAGTCGGGAAACTGGGCCTTTCGGGTACGCAGCTTCGCCAAATATGAAGGCTTGCAGGCGCGTATCGACTTTATCCTCAACGGCATGCAAACCTTGGGCGGCATGCAACGGACCGAGGGGCAGGACAGTGTGCGCTTTCCCTGTGGCAACCAACATTTAATCGCCGTGCGGCGGCTATTTTTACAGGCCTGCAAGGAAAAACCCGAAGCAGCGCCCGATACGCCCGTGCTGTCCATGTGGGACAAGAAATCCGAACTGACGGTCAAGGCCGTTAACCTGGGGCAGGGGACCTATGCCCTATCGACCGTGGACGCGGGGGAGGACGAACCCAATTTGCGGCGCCTGGGCGCCCTGCGCAATGCCATGGTGAAATTGGCCGATGCGCAAGCTGACGAAGTGGCCGGCGAGCGCTTTTGCTTTACCTGCGGGCAGGATCACGATCCATTGGTGGGGCTGTTGTTACAGGCGGCCCCCAATGTCCGCGCGGTGATGCGGGAGTTCGAAATGAATGCGGCGCGTGGCGTCCTGTTGGCGCCCGGCAGTCAGGAATAGGAGGGCTTCTCGATGAACGAACAAATCGCGCCCATGACCAGCCGCCAGCGGGTGCTGGCGGCCCTGGCGGGACGCCCGGTGGACCGCACGCCGGTCTGTTGCCCGACCTCGGTCGCCACGGTGGAATTGATGGATCTGGTCGATGCGCCGTTTCCCGACGCCAACCGCCAGGCCGAACCCATGGCCCGTTTGGCCGCGACAGCCCATACCATCCTGGGCTTTGACAGCGTCATGCCGGTGTTCTCGATCATTCAGGAATCTTCCGCCCTGGGCTGCAAGATGCAGTGGGAAGGCAAGGACAACTGGCCCACGGTGCGCATGAGCGAGCCGATCTGGGACAGCCCGGACGATATTTATATCCCCAACGATCTGACCTCCCATCCCGATACCAAATGCGTGCTGGATGCCATCAAGCTGTTGCGCCGGGATTTGGGCGATGACGTCGCCATCATCGGCAAGACCATGGGGCCCTGGTCCCTGGCGTATCATTGTTTCGGGGTGGAAAAATTCCTGCTGTTGTCCCTGGATGATCCGGAGGCAACCAAGGAAATTTTGCACAAGCTGAAAAAGGTCACCATCGATTTCGGCAATGCCCAGATCGAGGCCGGCGTCGATGCCCTGACCTTGCCCGATCATGCCACCGGTGATCTGGTCAGCGGCGAATATTACCAACGCTACCTGCGCGATCTGCATATTGAGTTCGCCGAGCGTATTCCCTGCCCGCTGATCCTGCATATCTGCGGCCGCACCGTGGACCGCATGGGCTTTATCGCCGAGACCGGCATGGCGGCCTTCCATTACGATTCAAAGAATCAGCCGGGCGAGTCCATGGACGCTGTCCAGGGGCGCATCGCCCTAGCGGGCAATATCAATAATCCTGAAACTCTGTTTTCCAAGGAGCCCGATGACGTGAAGGCCGAGGTCTTCGCCAATCTGGAGGCCGGCGTACAGATGATCGGGCCGGAATGCGCCATTCCCCTACAGACATCCATCGCCAACCTGCGCGCCATACCAGAGGCGGTGCAGGAATGGCATGCCCGGCAATAACCATTATTTCTATTCATAGAGCGGTAGCGTAATCATGGCGGAATTGAGTGACGTCCAAAACCAAACCATTCGGGATGAGATTGAGGAATATCTTGAGCGACCGGAGGAAATTGCACGTTTTATCGAGCTGTTTGCCCGCGCCAAACCGGCCTTGCAGGATATCGCCGCCGCGATTATCGAGGGCGACGACGATGCCACCGACAGCCTGACGGCCCAGGCCCTGGCGGACGGTATCGAAGCGATCGAGATCATGGATGACGGCCTGATCGGCGGCATGGGTATTGTTGGCATCAAGTTCCGCGAGAATTTCGTCTTCGTCCCGGAAGTGTTGAGTTGCGCCCGCGCCATGCGCGCCGGCATGGCCCATATCGAGCCGATCCTGTCGGCCGCCGGGGTCGAGAAGCATGGCACCGTCATCATGGGAACGGTCAAGGGCGACTTGCACGATATCGGCAAGAACCTGTGCATCATGATGCTGCGGGGGTCGGGCTTTGACGTCATCGATCTGGGCGTTGATGTGGCCGAGGATACCTTCATAGATGCGGTGGAGGAAAGCGGCGCCAAGGTGTTGGGCATGTCCGCCCTGCTGACCACGACCATGCCCAATATGGGCCGGACGATCGAAGCCTTTATCGATGCCGATCTGCGTGATGCGGTACAGATCATGGTAGGCGGTGCGCCGGTTACCCAGGAGTTTTCCGACGATATGGGTGCCGATGGCTATGGCGCGGATGCCTTGAGCTGCGTCGCCGTCGCCAAGGAACTGATGTCGGCGGTATCCTGACATCTCGTTGAGGCAGGAAAAATAACGCGTGGCCGGACCCAGCAAAAAAGACTACCAGCAGCGTCTGGATCAAATCACCGGTATTTTCACCGATATCATGGGGGAAGCCCAGGAACAGGTGCAGGGGCAGGCGGGGGGCCAGGGGCGCTGTCCCTATCGCTCCGCCAGGGATGTCTGCACCGCGAAATTCGGTTGCGCCAACCGTGAGCGGCCCAAAAAAGCAGCCGGGAATGATGCGGGGAATACCGAGCCCATCTGCGCCCACGACGGTACACTGGACTTTCGCAATGCCTGGGAAAGTCGCCCGGAAAATTACCAGAAAACCAGGGATAAAATCGTGACGGTGCGCAAACAGGCGGCGGAAAAGCGTGCCGAGAAGCAGGTGGATGGGCGCGAAGACCGCCGCGCCGGCATGGCCGGCATGCTGGCCGAGGCGTTGACCCTGTTCGACCGGGCCGATGATGCGGGGCTGCGTCTGGCCAGTTCCTGTGGCCGCCATGGCGATTGCCACGAATGTATTGTCACCGTGAACACGGGCATCGAGGCATTGGCCCCGCGCACGGAGGCGGAAGGGTTTTTAAGCGAAAATTACCGTCTCGCCTGTCAGGCCGAAATTCTCGATACCGACGCCGAGATTGCCTTCGAACCATTAATCCGGGCGCCGCGCATCCTGCAAACCGGGTTGGAAAAGCCCATTGCCCTGGCCCCGGCCATCACGCGCCGGGACGAAGAGGTTCTACGTGACGGCGCGGTGATCGATCGATACCGGGGCCATATATATGGCCTGGCGATTGATCTTGGCACCACCACCGTGGCCGCCAGCCTGTTCGATCTGCAAAGCGGCGCCTGCATCGCCCTGGCATCATTTGAAAACCCGCAACGGTTTGGCGGCAGCGATGTGATGCACCGTATCTCGTACGACGGTGGGCCGCACCGGGGGGAATTGCACAAGATCATCGTCAATGCCTTGAACCGGGAGATCGAGGATCTGTGCGCGCAGTTCAAATTCAACCGCCGGGAAATCTACGAAATCGTGGTGGCGGGCAATTCCACCATGCGGGATCTGTTTTTCAATTGCGATGTGCAGCCGATCGGCCAACGGCCTTATAAATCTCCTGTCGAGCTGGCCTTTCTGGCGGGGGAGCGGGACAGCACTGCGTTGGTGGTGGAGGCGCGGAAACTGCGTCTGCGGGCGCATCCCAAATGCCTGGTGCATGGCCTGCCTTTGATCGCCAGCCATGTGGGCGGGGATGCCGCCGCTTCGTTGTTGGCCCTGGATATCTCACCCGACGCCGATGCGGTCGTGATGCTGGTGGACATGGGCACCAATACCGAGATCGTTCTGGCCGGGCAGGGGCGTCTGATGGTCGCCTCTTGTCCTGCCGGGCCGGCCTTCGAGGGCGGCCTTGTGCGTCACGGCATGGCCAGCTACGACGGCGCCATAGAGGCGGTCAGTGAAAGCGAAGACGGCGGCTTTCAATGGCGCACGATTGGCGATGTGGCGCCGGTTGGGCTGTGCGGCTCGGGCCTGATCGATCTGTTGGCGGTGTTGCGGCGCAGTGGCCGCATGAACGAAAAAGGTGCCCTGGCGCGTGAAAAGGGCAAGCGCAACGCCGAAATACTGGTGGCGCCGGAGCAACAAATCACTATTTCCGGCCAGGATATCAGCCATCTGGCCCAGGCCAAGGCGGCCTCGCATGCCGGACAGAATATTCTGCTGCGGCGCTTTGGCGTCGGCGTTGATGATATCAGCCGGCTGTACCTGGCGGGTGGTTTCGCCTCGCATGTGGATTTCGACAATGCGGTGGATATTGGTCTGCTGGCCCCGGTCGCGAAAGAGCGCATGATCAAGGCGGGCAATACCGCCCTGCAGGGCGCGGGCGAAGCGTTGTTGAACACGGGCCGGCGGGCGCACCTGGAACAATTGGTGCGCCGGGCCGTGCATGTGGAATTGGAAAGTGAAGCAAATTTCTTCGACATTTTCGTTGAAGCCTGTTTTTTTAAGCCGATGGCAAAAATCGGCCCAAACAGTCCGTAACCGACAGCCCGTAACAGACAGTCCGCAGAGGAAACATAGATGAAAATTGACGGGATGGACCGGGCGTTCATGGTCATTGGCGAAAATGTGCATACCACCCGCGCCCTGTTGCGGCGAAACAAACGGGTGACCACGGATGCGGATGGCGCCGATGTCATCGGCTATGTCACCGGGGCCGGGGAACAGCGTTTTCTGCCTATACCCGAGGTGATCAAGGCCACCCAGGATTTTCAGGAAGGCCGGGTGAAGCATTTCAAGGCGGCCCTGTTACAGGCCATGTCCGGCACGGCTGGGGCGCAGGCCGAGGGGATCGGCTACATCCAGGCCATCGTTGATAAACAGGAGGCCGCGGGCGCCGATTATCTTGACGTCAACGTGGATGAGATCTCCCTGAAAAAAGAAGAACAAATAGAGGCCATGCAATGGCTGACGGGCAGGGTGCAGGAAATGGCCAGCCGGCCTTTATCCATCGATTCCTCCGATATCGACGTGATCGCCGCCGGGCTGGCTGCCTATGACGGGAGGAACGGCCCGGCCATGCTGAATTCCGCCTCCATGGAGCGGCCCACGGCCCTTGATATGGCGCTACAATTTGGGGCAGCCGTGGTTGTAACCGCGTCGGGCGCATCCGCCATGCCCGACGGCGCCCACGGCCGGGTGGCCAATGCCACGACGATGATCGAGGCCGCCCTGGAAAAAGGTATTCCGGCCAAGGACATATACCTTGATCCCCTGGTGTTTCCGGTCTCGGTGGACCCGGAATTTGGCCGTCACTGCCTGGATGCCATTCGTGAAATTCGCCAGCGCCATGGCCCCGACATTCATATAACGGGAGGCATTTCCAATGCCTCGTTCGGCGTTCCAGCCCGCAAGTATATCAATGAGGCCTTTTTGCGCCTGGCGGTAGAGGCGGGCGCCGACAGCGGTATCATGGACCCGGTGCAAAACGATCCCAACGCGGCGCTGGCGCCCGGTACGCCGTCCCATGCCATCGCCCTGGCGACCGATGTGGTCCTGGGCCGGGACCCTGATTGCAAAGCCTATATCAAAGCCTGGCGCAAGAAGGAACTGGCCTAACGTCACGTGCGGGTGAATTCAGTTGGGGGCGGCAATAGCGTATTGCCTTTCCCTGCTGCCTGGGCCATGTTGCGCCGGCTTTTGCAATGATCCCCTTGGGGGCGGTTAGCTCAGATGGTAGAGCGTCTCGTTTACACCGAGAATGTCGGCGGTTCGATCCCGTCACCGCCCACCATCTTCATCAAAGATGCGCGTTTTCGAACGGAACTGGATATATCTGTCCGGCCTGTGTGAGACAATGCTCGATTTTACATAATATACATTATCGGATAAAACAATAGCTAAGAGTTGCCATTGCGTGCTGGCTCCTGGACGCTATAGTCCCCGGCCATGAGTGCCGATCTTAACAATCTGCCCCCCATGGAACGTCTGTTGGCGATCATGGCGCGCCTGCGCGATCCTGATGGCGGCTGCCCGTGGGACTTGGAACAAGATTTCGCCTCCATCGCGCCCTATACCATTGAAGAAGCCTACGAAGTCGCCGACGCCATCGCCCAGGGCGACATGGTCAATCTGCGTGGCGAATTGGGCGATCTGTTGTTGCAGGTGGTCTTCCATTCGCAAATGGCCGCCGAACAGGACGCGTTTGATTTTGCTGCCGTGGCAACCGCCATTTCCGACAAAATGATCAAACGGCACCCGCATGTCTTTGGCGTTGAGCAGTTTCGCAACGCCGCCACGCAAACCATTGCCTGGGAGGAACAAAAGGCGATTGAGCGGGCGCAGCTGGCGGTGGCGGAAGGACGCGGCGCATCCGCCCTGGATGGGGTGGCAAGCGCCCTGCCCGCCCTAACCCGCGCCCTGAAATTGCAAAAGCGCGCCGCCCGGGTTGGTTTCGATTGGCCCGATGTGGTCCCGGTGCTGGACAAAATTAACGAAGAAATGGCGGAATTGCGGGTCGAAATGGATGCCGACAATGCCCCTGGCATGGCCGACGAACTAGGCGATTTGATTTTCAGCATGGTCAATCTGGCCCGGCACTTGGAGATTGACCCGGAGGCCGCGTTACGGGCCGCCAGCAATAAGTTCGAGGGCCGTTTCCGCTATCTTGAGAGCGCCCTGACCGCCCAGGGCACAACACCGTCGGCGCTTGATATCGAGCAATTGGAAGAAGCCTGGGTGGACGCCAAAAAGCAAGAAAAAACAAAGAGCTAAAGATCGTTCTTCATGCCAAATAAGCCCCCGCGTAAATCCTTCCAGGCGTCTTCTCCAACCGCCGCCAGCAAAGGCGAGGCATGGCTGATGACATTGATATCATAAGGACTGCCGTCCAGGCGGGCGGTGTGCCCGCCGGCTTCCGCCAACAGCAACTGCCCCGGCGCGTGGTCCCATGGATTGGTGCGCAGATAAACGGCGTAATGTAACCTGCCTCGCAGCATCACTTGATATTCCAGGCCGGCGCAGTGCAAAACCAGCAACGGCCCCACCGCATCGAAGTTTCGCGCCGCCGTGGCCGCCAGGTCCCTATCATAGCCGCTCAGATGCAGACAGCCGGAAAGACGTTCCAGGGCCGGGTCAGCGCCAAGGCTGATTTGCTGGCCATCCAGATAGGCGCCGGAACCTTTCTCGGCCATGGCCATGACATCATGTACCGGATCATAGATCCAACCGCCGACCACCTCGCCCCTTATGATCAGGGCCACCATGGTGGCGAACAGCGGCACACCGGCGGCATAATTAATGGTGCCGTCGATAGGATCAATCAGCCAGCAGGCCTCTTCGCCCTGCAATGCCTGTAACAGGGCCGGATTTTCCGCGACGGCCTCTTCCCCAACCATGGTGCTGCCGGGCAACAGGGCCGAAAGGGCGCGATTTAAGGCCCGCTCTGTCTCCAGATCGGCAATGGTGACCAGATCGCCGGGGCTCTTCTCGGATATTTCGTGCGCCTGCAGACGCTGAAAACGCGACAAGGCCTCATCCCGGGCGGCCTGCTTTATGGCCTCGGCGACGGCGCTGGGATCAGGTAAAGCAATCATACGGCGATGTGTCCTTATACGAAAAAGGGGCCGCCTACTGGCGACCCCTTCCCCTACGCAACTATTTTATACACGATTTACATCATGCCGCCCATGTCGGGCATGCCGCCACCGGCCGCGTCCTCGTCTTCGGCATCGGCAACCATCACTTCCGTTGTGATCAGCAAGCCGGCAACCGAGGCCGCATCCTGCAGCGCGGCGCGTACGACCTTGGTCGGGTCGACGATACCGGCTTTGAACATGTCTACATATTTTTCAGTCTGGGCATCAAAACCCAGGCTCATATCTTTGCTTTCCAGCAGTTTGCCGGCAACCACGGCGCCATCGACACCCGCGTTCTCGACAATCTGACGCAATGGCGACTGCAGGGCACGGCGAACAATATCTATGCCGACCTGTTGGTCATCATTGGCAACCTTAACTTTGCCCAAGGTCGCTCCAGCCCGTAACAGAGCACAACCGCCACCAATGACGACACCTTCTTCGACCGCGGCGCGGGTGGCGTTCAGGGCGTCATCGACGCGATCCTTGCGCTCCTTTACCTCGACCTCGGTGGCACCGCCAACCTTGATCACCGCAACGCCGCCAGCCAGTTTGGCCAAACGTTCCTGCAGCTTCTCGCGGTCGTATTCCGAAGTGGTTTCTTCGGTCTGCGCCCGGATTTGCGTGCAACGGCCTTCCACGTCGGCTTTTTTGCCGTTGCCGTCGATGATGGTGGTCTCTTCCTTGGTGATCGAGACCCGCTTGGCCCGGCCCAGCATGTCCAGCGTCACGCTTTCCAGCTTGATGCCCAGATCTTCGGAAATTACCTGGCCGCCGGTCAAAACGGCGATATCTTCCAGCATCGCCTTGCGGCGGTCACCGAAACCCGGCGCCTTGACGGCGGCAACTTTCAGGCCACCGCGCAGCTTGTTGACCACCAGAGTGGCCAGGGCTTCGCCTTCAACATCCTCGGAGATGATCAGCAACGGCCGGCTAGACTGGGCCACTGCCTCCAACACCGGCAGCATGGCCTGCAGCGAAGTGAGTTTGGATTCGTGGAGCAGGATGTAAGGATCTTCCATTTCCGCGATCATTTTTTCGGCATTGGTGATGAAATAAGGCGAAAGATAGCCCCGGTCGAACTGCATGCCTTCGACGACATCCAACTCGGTCTCCAGGCCCTTGGCCTCTTCAACCGTGATGACGCCTTCTTTGCCGACCCTCTGCATCGCCTTGGCGATCATGTTGCCGATTTCGATTTCGCCATTGGACGAGATGGTACCAACCTGGCGTACTTCGGCTTCAGTTGAGATGGTCTTGGACTGCTTGCCCAGATAGGCAACGACGGCATCCACGGCGAGATCGATGCCGCGGCGTAGATCCATCGGGTTCATGCCCGCTGCGACCGACTTGCAGCCCTCGCGTACGATGGCCTGGGCCAACACGGTGGCCGTGGTGGTGCCGTCACCCGCGATATCGTTGGTCTTGGAGGCGACTTCGCGGACCATCTGGGCACCCATGTTCTCGAACTTGTCGCTCAGTTCGATTTCTTTGGCTACCGTGACGCCGTCCTTGGTGATGCGGGGTGCGCCGAATGATTTATCCAGCACCACGTTGCGGCCCTTGGGCCCCAGCGTGACCTTTACCGCATCGGCGAGAACATCGACGCCACGCAGCATGCGCGCGCGGGCGTCTGTAGAAAATCGTACTTCTTTTGCCGCCATTTGTTGGGGCTCCTTTATTCAATGACAATCAAGCTGTCGTTTATTCAATGACACCCATGATGTCGGATTCTTTCATAATGATGAGCTCTTCACCATCCAGCGTCACTTCAGTCCCGGCCCATTTGCCAAACAGGACACGGTTGCCCTTTTTGACGTCCAATGCCTGAATTTTGCCGTTCTCGCCACGGACGCCTGCACCCGCCTCAAGGACTTCTCCCTCCATCGGCTTTTCCTGCGCCGTGTCGGGGATGATGATGCCACCGGCGGTCTTCTCTTCACTACTTAACCGGCGTACCAAAACGCGGTCATGCAACGGCCTGATTTTCATCAGATACCTCCAAAAATAGCTGTTGATCAAGGTTTCTCGGAACTTGTTAGCACTCTAATCAAGTGAGTGCCAACTATATAGGGTCGGCAAATTACACTGTCAATACATAGCCCCGACAATCGCTTCGTAACGGCGGCGAAAGGTGAGTTTTCTTTTTCGTTCACGTTCCATTTCGGCACACTCCATGGAACTTCAGTGTCGAATTATCGTACGGTTTTGGTCCGGCAGTGGGGCTGCAATGCCGTAAGATGTTGAAAACCAACGATCGAGGTTGTTGGCATGATAATTGCGTTCTTATCTGGTAAGCAGAGGCCACAGTTTGGAGCGTATTACCATGCAAACAAGAACCCTTATAAATGCCATGAGCATGACGATACTGGTTTTACTGGCCGGCATTGCCGGGGTGGATCTGCCGGTGAACCTGTTTGGCGCCTTCTAGAATACGGCTAGGCCCGGCACCTTAATTTTGGCAACCGGACTGGACCCCGCCCCTTAAACGCGCTTCAATGTTCCCGGTACATTGCGGCAAAAGCGGGGATATGGCGGTGGATATCGGGATTATGTCTTTCAATACGGATTATGGCATCCGGGCCGACCACATGGCCGTGGCGCTGGAAGACGCGGGCTATGAATCCTTCTGGGTACCGGAACATACCCATATTCCGGCCGACCGCCGCTCGCCCTATCCCGGTGGTGGCGACCTGCCGCGCCCTTATTACCATATGGCGGATCCGTTTGTTTCCCTGGGCGTCGCGGCGGGGGTGACCAAACGCTTGAAGCTGGCGACCGGAATTTGTCTGGTGGTGGAGCGCGACCCCATCACATTGGCCAAGGAAGTGGCAACATTGGACATGCTGTCGGATGGCCGCTTCCTGTTTGGTATCGGCGCCGGCTGGAACGCCGAGGAGATGGAGAACCATGGCACGAACTTCAAAACCCGCTTTAAGTTGATGAAGGAACAGATTGAAGCCATGCAGGTTATCTGGATCGAGGAACAGGCTAGTTATCACGGTGAGTTCATTAATTTTGATAATATTATTTCCTATCCGAAGCCTGTCCAATTGCCTCACCCACCCATTATATTCGGCGGCGCCACGCCCCTGGCGCGCCAGCGCGTCGCCGATTTTTGTGACGGCTGGATGCCCATAGACGTGTTGTTGGATGATTTGCCCGAGGCAGTGGCGGATTTGCAACGCCGGGCCGAGGCTGCGGGGCGCGCAGCCAAATCCATCAGCGTTACCATGTTTGCCTTTGACGGCGCCGACGGTGACACTATTCTGCGTTACCAGGACCTTGGCATCGACCGGGTGGTTCTGGTGGCGCCACGGGCCCGTGACGACGCACTGGCATTCGTCGAGCGCTTTGCCGAAATGAACGCACGCGTCGCGTAATTTTCCACTTGCCGAAAAAAATGCCATAAGCTGACCACTGATTCTATATTAGATGAACCAAAACTGAGTCCGATGGGGGAGACGATGTACAAAAGGCTGTCCAGCGGCATGGCCGTGACCCTTGCTTTGCTATTGCTGAGCGATCCTGCGTCCGCGGGTGAAGCGGCGTTTAATGGCGCCGATACGGCCTGGATATTGATGTCCACGGCCCTGGTGCTCTTTATGACCCTGCCCGGTCTGGCATTGTTTTACGGTGGTCTGGTGCGGGCCAATAATGTCCTGTCCGTGCTGATGCATTGCTTCGCTATCGCTTGCCTGGCCTCGGTCCTGTGGCTGATCGGCGGTTATGCGCTGGCGTTCGGCGATGGCGGCGGCCTGCAGGCCTGGATCGGTGGGGCGGAGAAATGGTTCCTTCTGGGCATTGGGCCCGATACCTTGTCCGGCAGCATCCCGGAAATTCTGTTCGTGATGTTCCAGATGACCTTCGCCATCATCACCCCCGCCCTGATCGTCGGCGCCTATGTGGAGCGGATAAAATTCAGCGCGGTAATGATATTTTCCGCAATATGGCTGGTGCTGGTCTATGCCCCGGTCTGCCATTGGGTATGGGGCGGCGGCTGGCTGGCTGATATGGGCGTGATGGATTTCGCGGGCGGCATCGTGGTGCATGTCACGGCCGGCTCCTCGGCCCTGTTGATGGCCAAAATGTTGGGTGGGCGGCGTGGCTTTCCAAAAGATGTGCGCCCGCCCCATAATCCCGGCATGACAATGATCGGCGCCGCGATGCTGTGGGTCGGTTGGTTCGGCTTCAATGCCGGCAGTGCCCTGGCGGCCGATGGCAGCGCCAGCATGGCCATGTTGGTGACGCATATCTCGGCTTCCGCCGGCGCCCTGACCTGGGCCATTCTGGAATGGCTGCGGTTTGGCAAGCCGTCGCTAATTGGCATCGTTACCGGTATGGTGGCCGGGCTGGCCACGATTACCCCCGCGTCGGGCTTTGTCGGACCGCTGGGGGCCTTGTGTATCGGCGTTGCCGCAGGGGTGGTTTGTCACTTCGCGGTCGAATGGGTGAAGCAGAAAATCCAGATTGACGACACCCTGGACGTCTTTGCCGTGCATGGTGTCGGCGGGGCGCTGGGCACATTATTGACGGCGGTTTTCGCCACCGTCGGCTTGGGCGGCGTGGGGCTGGCCGCAGGTACCTCCATGGGCCAGCAGTTCGGCATACAATTGCTTGGTGTCGTCGCCGTGCTGGTCTGGTCGGTGGTGGTCAGCTACATCATCATCAAGGTGCTTGACGCGGTGGTTGGCCTGCGGGTCGACGAAGAAGACGAGATTGTGGGCCTGGATCTGGTTGCCCATGGCGAACGCGGCTATGACCTTTGATGGGACCTTTGATGGGCGGAGGTTGACTGCCCGAACAGCATTTAGGAGGCAAGGACAATGAAACTGATTATCGCCGTGATAAAGCCGCACCGCCTGGATCAGGTTCGCGACGCCTTGACCGGCGTTGGCGTCCATGGCCTGACTGTATCGGAGGTGCGGGGATATGGCCGCCAGGGCGGTCACACAGAGATCTATCGCGGCGCGGAATATCAGGTTAATTTCGTGCCCAAGTTAAAATTGGAAGTCGCGGTTTCCAATGATCTTTGTGAACGGGTGGTGGAAGCCATACGCGAGGCGGCCAATAACAATCAGATCGGCGACGGCAAGATTTTCGTCTTGGATCTGGAACAGGCCACGCGCATACGAACCGGCGAGACAGATAACGAGGCGTTGTAAACCGCTCTAAACGGCGCCTTCGGTGCTCAATTCCACCGCTTCCGCCGACTTGACCAGTCCGTCGATCCACTCCAGCGGTGTTCCGAGGCGCTTTTCCAGGCGGCCGGCGTTGGCCGCGTCCAGTTTTACCACCAACCAGACGGTCTGTTCGTCGTCCCGCCGCTCGATAATTTCACCGACCTGATAGAGCCAGGCCAGGGTGGCCCCGTCCGCGTGCGGCAGGGCGACACGGATGGGGCGGTCATGCCGGCCGATCTGCTCGCCGATCAGGGCCAGCAATTGCTCGCAGCCCTCCCCGCTCAACGCGGAAACCGCCGCCGTCAGGGGCGAGCGCTCCGTCAGATTGGCGATCCGGCGGCGGTCATCGTCATCAGCCTGATCGATCTTGTTGAAAACCTCGATCATGCGCTCCCGCCGTGGGCCATCCACGCCCAGATCGGTCAGCACCGCTAACACATCCTGTTTCTGCGCCTCGCTATCGGGATGGACGATGTCGCGCACGTGAATGATTACATCGGCGCCCAGGACTTCTTCCAGCGTGGCACGGAACGCGGCGACCAACTGGGTTGGCAGGGCGGAGATAAATCCCACTGTATCAGACAGGATGATCCGCCCGCCCCTGCCCGGCACCTCGACCGCCCGCATGGTGGGGTCAAGCGTCGCGAACAGCTGATCCTCGGCCATCACGGACGCGCCGGTCAGGCGGTTGAACAGAGTTGATTTTCCGGCGTTGGTGTAGCCGACCAGAGCGACAACGGGATAGGGCGCATCGCGGCGGGTCTTGCGGTGCAGCTCGCGCGTTCGCACCACGGCTTCCAGTTCACGGCGCAACCGCAGCACCCGCTCGTCGATCATACGCCGGTCAGACTCAATCTGGGTTTCACCGGGGCCGCCTACAGTACCAAGGCCGCCGCGTTGGCGTTCCAGATGGGTCCAGGAACGAACCAACCGGCTGCGTTGATAGGTCAATTGCGCCAATTCGACCTGCAGCCGCCCTTCCTTGGTCTGGGCCCGGTCGGCAAAAATTTCAAGAATCAGGCCGGTACGGTCGATGACCTTACATTTCCAGGCGCGCTCTAGATTGCGCTGCTGGATTGGTGACAGAGCGGCATCCAGGATCGCCACCTCGATCTCTTCGGCGGCAATCAGCACGCCCAGTTCCGCCACCTTGCCGGTGCCGAACAAGGTTGCCGGACGGGGCCGGTTAACAGCAATCAGTTCGGCTGCGACAACGGTCAGGCCGATCGCATCCGCCAGCCCGACGGCCTCGTCGAGTTGCGCTTGCGGCAATCGCCCAGCGCCATCGGTTTTGGCCTTAAGTTGTGGATGAACGATCAACGCCCGGCTGGCACCGCTATCCTGGTTGCCAGCGTCGTTTGCAGAACCGTCTGCAGAATCGTTTCTGGCGCCCTTTAGATCACTCTGTTCGTTATCCGTACCGACCACGCCTATTCTTCATCCTCGGAAGCATCGTACAATTGAATTGGCTGGCCCGGCATCACCGTTGATATGGCATGTTTGTAGACCAACTGAATATGTCCATCGCGCCGCAGCAAGACACAAAAATTATCAAAGCCCGAAATAAAGCCCTGCAATTTTACGCCGTTGACTAAAAATACTGTTACCGGGCTTTTTACCTTGCGGACATGATTAAGAAACACGTCCTGCACGTTTTGTTTTTCGTTCGCCATGTTCGGCTCCATTTCGTTTTGCCTACCGCCGGTTTAAGAAAGGCAGGTTGGCATTTAGTTATTGGGATGCCCATTTGGCGCGCGCCTCTGCAGCATCCGAGAATTAAGATACAACACCATATGCCAATGTTGAAATCATTGACAAATCTGGTACCAGATTACTTGTTACTTCAAATGGGGTTGATTGGCCAATTGGCAAGTCGATCAATTATCGCAAATTCGTGATTAATCTGTTTCAAGCGTCTTTTCCGCCAAAAAATTCATGTATAATTGCCGCAGCCCCATCGTATGGCTACCCGGCCGACCGTTGCCCAAAACGGTTTCATCAATCCGCACGACCGGTAAAACAAAGGCGGTGGTCGACGTCAAAAATGCTTCCCGTGCCGATTTGGCCTCCGCCAAGGTAAAGGGCCTTTCTTCCACCGTCATATCCTGCGCCCTGGCCAAGGCGATCAACCGGCGACGGGTAATACCGTTCAAAATGGCGTTTTCTACCGGTCTGGTGATCAGATGACCTTCGCTATTTATGATCCAGGCGTTGGTTGAGGCGCCTTCGGTGACAAAGCCGTCCTGGTCAACCTGCCAGGCCTCGAAAGCGCCCTGGACCCGCGCTGCCTGTTTGACCAGGACATTGGGTAACAGCGAGATGGATTTAATGTCACAACGGTCCCAGCGAATGTCAGGTTGCGAGATTACGCCGACGCCTTCGGCAATAACTCTGGCTGACATGGGGGGCGTACGCCGGGCCGTTACCACCAGGGCGGGCGGGGTATCGGGGCTGGGAAATGGATGATCGCGCCGGGCCACGCCCCGGCTGATCTGGAGATATACAATGCCTTCGCGAAACCGGTTGCGGCGTGCGGTCTCCCGCAGCACGACGTTGAGGGCCGCGGCCGCCATGGGCATCCTGATCTGCAATTCCGACAATGAGCGCTGCAGACGCTCCATGTGCCATTCACCATCGATCAACACGCCATTACGGACGGCGATCACCTCATAGACGCCATCGGAAAATTGATAACCGCGATCCTCAATATGGACGGTTGCCGCTCCATGCGGCAGATAACGTCCGTTTACATAGGCTATGCGGCTCATGGCAGACTCTCCTTCTTACGCTCAACGGCGCCAATAGGCCGGGTTCAGCAGGCTCAGCAAAGCCAGCAATTCGACCCGGCCGGCCAGCATACCCAGGGCCAGTACATATTTGGCGCCATCGGGCATATCGGCATAACCGGGCGCCGCCGGGACGATGGAATGAAGGAACGGCCCGGCATTGCTGATCGCAAGCACGGCCGCGACGACAGCCACATCGGCGGGCATACCAAAAAACGCCAACGCCAGCGCGGTTGCCGCTAACACCAGAATCAAAATAAAGAAAAAGCTCCAGACGCTCCAAATTATGGGATTTTGGATGCGCATTTTTCCCAGGCTTAACGGGTGGACGCCATGGGGGTGCGAAATGCGCCACAATTCCCGCAGCGCCTGTTTGAATAAAATCGCGGCCCGCATCAAACGCATGCCGCCGGTGGTCGATCCCGCGGCACCGCCGACCAGCACCAGACCAATAATCAGGATTGGCGCCAATGCCGGGGCGGCCAGGCCGCTGATCCCGGTCTGCCGGTTGCTGAAACCAGTGGTCGTCAGGGCGGAAACGGCCACGAATACAGATTCGCGCACATCGGTCACGAAACGCCCTTCCGTACTGCCGATCAGCGCCAGGCCGATGCCCGCAACAACGATCAACACCAGGGCAATGGCCAGATAATAAACCTCTGCATTTTCTCGGAAGACCCGAAAACGGCCATGAAATACGGCCCAATGCAGGGTGAAATTCATCGCCCCTAATATCATGATGGCCATTAATGCCAATTCGATGACCGGACTATTAAAGGCGGCGATACCGCCATCGCGCGTACTGAAACCGCCCGTCGAAATAGCGGTGAAAGCATGGCAAAGGGCGTCGAATGCCGACATGCCGGCCGCCAACAGGGCCAAGGCGCCAAAGAGGGTCAATAGCACGTAAATCCAGAACAGATCTTGCGCGGTCTGCAACATTCTCGCAGGCTGACTGGCCCCCTCCCCCCGCGGCAGCGCGCTCTGAAAAGCCTCCATGCCGCCGATCCCCAGGTGGGAAATCAGGCTGACGGCGAGGACGATGCTCAACAACCCACCACCCCATTGCAGCAAGGCGCGCCACAATAAAATGGCCGGCGGCATATTCTCCAAGCCGTCGAAAACCGTGGCGCCGGTCGTGGTCAGCCCGGAGATAGCCTCGAAAAACGCATCAATGGGACGTCCGGCGAATCCTGAAAAATGCAATGGGACGGCGCCGAACACGGCCAGAACCAACCAGATCAGGACCAAAAACATGAACCCTTCACGTTTGCCGAACTGGCCTGCTTCCAGCCTGGTTACCATGGCAAAACCGGCGCCGAAAAAACCGCTCAACACGGCGGAGGCGGCGAACGTCCAGGCCAGAGACGTGTTGCCGTCGAGCATTGCCGTCAAGGCGGGCAGAAGCATCAAGGCGGCCAATAATACGACCGCCCATCCGAGGCAATGGAAGACGCTTGTATAGGACATGATTAAGTCGGCTTTGCCTCCCCTTTGCTCGATTTATCCCGACCGGCGATCAGAAAAAATCGAGGCGGACCGAGAACATTTTTTCAACCTTTTTGACGACATCGGCCAAGGCAAAGATGACCACCCGGTCATGCACCTGGATGATGGTATCGCCACGGGGAATGATCACGCTGTCACCACGCAACACACCCCCGATGATCACGCCGGCAGGCAGGTTCACTTCGCGCAGAGGCACCCCAACCAGGGGAGAGGTTTCCAGCGCCTCCGCCTCAATGACCTCGGCCGCGCCGTCGCGCAGGCTGTGCACCGCCCGTATGCGGCCCCGGCGTACGTGCTGCAGAATGGTTGATACGGTCGAGGCGCGGGGATTGACGACAGCATCAATGCCCAACGAGGCCAACAGAGGGCCATATCCGGAATTGTTGATCAACGTTACCGCCCGTTGACAGCCATAGCGTTTGGCCAGAAGCGAGGCCAGGATATTAACCTCGTCATCGTCGGCGACCGCGACCACGGTTTCGGTATTCGCGGCATTCGCCTCGATCAGTATTTCACTTTCCAGGGCATCGCCATTGATAACCACGGTGCGCTCCAGCCGCTCGGCCACATATTCCGCCCGTTCCCGGTTCAGTTCCACGATCTTGACCCGAACCGACGGATTCTCCCGTTCCAGACTTTCCGCCAGGAACAAGCCAATGTTGCCGCCACCTACGATGATGATCCGCCGGGCCTCTTTCTCTTCGTGGCCGAACAGGCTGAGGGCGCGGCTGACATGATCCTTGTCGGCGATAAAGAAAATTTCGTCGCCCACCAGCATCTGATCATCGCCGGTTGGCACCAGTAATTGACCGGCCCGGTCGATGCCCACCACGATAATATTCAGATCGGGGAACAACTCGGTCAATTGCCGCAAAGGCGTATCAATGATTGGGCAGTCATCGGACAGGCGCACACCGAGCAGGCGCAACTTGTCGTCGCCAAAAGGGATCATGTCAAAGGCGCCAGGCACTTCCAGGCGCCGCTTGGCGGAGCGGGCGACTTCCATTTCCGGCGAGATGATCACATCAATGGGCATGTGATCGCGGCTGAACAGATCGCGCCAAATTGGGCGAAGATAGCTTTGCGCCCGCACGCGGGCGATCTTGGTCGGCACATTGAACAGGGAGTGGGCAACCTGGCAGGCCACCATGTTGACCTCGTCGGCGAAGGTCACGGCAATGATCATATCCGCGTCCTCAGCCCCGGCCGCCTCCAGCACATCGGGTTGCGAGGCAAAGCCGAGCATGCCATGCACATCCAAGTTGTCATTGATGCGCCTTACCAGTTCCGGCGACTGATCGATCACGGTCACATCATTATGTTCGCCAGAGAGTTGCCGGGCGATGTTGTAACCGACCTGGCCGGCACCGCAAACGATCACCTTCATAATTGGTATCCACTATCAGAATAGGATGGCACGCCGCACCTCATCATTGCTTGTCATGGCCGTGTCGGGATGCTCAGTGATCTCAATTTTCGATGCAGTGCGGAGCGTTCCATACCGACGAATTCCGCAGTGCGGGAAATATTACCACCAAAGCGGCCGATTTGGGCCATCAGGTATTCACGTTCAAAAATTTCACGAGCCTCGCGCAACGGCAATGACATAACCTCGGTTTCACCATTGTCGCGCAATGCCGTTGGCGTTGGCGACCTGATGTCCATTGGCAACATGTCCAGAGAAATGGTTGCCTCGTTACCCTGGGCCATAATTACCAGATTTTCGACGATATTGCGAAGCTGACGCACATTACCCGGCCAGTCATGACTTTGCAGCGCGGCCATGGCATCGACCGATACCAGGCGCGGCGAGAGGCCAAGGGTTTCAGCGGAGCGGTTCATGAAATGCTCCACTAAAATCGGAATATCCAGCGGCCGCTCTCTTAGCGGCGGCACCTCGAGCGGTACGACGTTGAGGCGATGGTACAGATCTTCGCGGAAATGCCCGTTTGCGATCTCGTCCCGCAGATCGCGGGTGGAGGAACAAATTACACGGACATCCACTGTGACATAATTCGTGCCGCCGACCCGCTGAAAGCTTTGATCCACCAGGACGCGCAATATCTTGGCCTGGCTTTCCAGCGGCATATCCGCGATTTCATCCAAAAATAAAGTGCCGCCATGGGCGCGTTCAAAAACGCCAACCCTATCGGGGGCGGCCGCGCCATCACCATCGATGCTGGGGCCACTCTGACGCTCCACCCCAAAAAGTTCAATTTCCAGCCGTTCCGGCGCCATGGTCGCGGCGTTTAGGACTACAAAGGCACCCCGATCCCGGTTTGACTGCGCATGCAGGGCGCGGGCGACCACTTCCTTGCCGGCGCCCGCCGGGCCGCTAATCATGACACGGCTGCCGGTTGGGGCGACTTTTTCGATCGCGGCCCGCATGGCGGTAATCGCCTGACTATTGCCAATAACCTCGTTTTCCGGACCGGCGCGCCGGCGCAATTCCTTATTTTCCCGGGTCAGTCTGGCGGCCTCGGTAGCGCGTTGCACGATCAGCAACAGGCGGTCCGTTTCAAACGGCTTTTCGATGAAATCATAGGCTCCCAATTTGATCGCATGCACCGCCGTTTCGATGTTGCCATGACCAGAGATCATCACCACGGGCACATCGTCGTGCTGGGCCCGTATCTCCTGTAAAATTTCGATGCCATCAAGTTTGCTGCCCCGTAGCCAAATATCCAGGATCACCAAAGATGGCCGGCGCAAGGCAACCGCGGCCAGGGCCTGTTTGTCCGTGGCGGCCAAGCGCGTCTCATAACCTTCATCGATCAAAATTCCCGAGATTAATTCGCGAATATCCGACTCGTCATCAACGATTAAGATGTCACGCGCCATACTCAACCCCACTCCCGTCCGTTTCTTCGTAGCCAGCTTGCCGCGTTCCATCGGCTAAGGGAAAGCTTAGATGAATTTTCGCGCCGCCGCCGTCAGCGTCATCCAGACGCATCCGCCCACCGTGCTCTTCCATGATTTTTTTCACGATAGCCAAGCCCAGTCCGGTGCCTTTTTCCCGATTGGTGACATACGGCTCGGTTAGGCGCTCCCGTCCTTCCGCCGGCAAACCTATGCCATTGTCTCGAATTTCCAATATCGCATTTGGCCCGTCCGTGAACACCGTCACTTCGACGATACCAGGCGGAAGGCCACGGTCATCGGTCACCGGGCGGGCGGCAATCGCCTCCTGGGCGTTTTGCAGCAGGTTGGTCAGCAATCGGTTCAAATGCTGCATATCGCAACGGATTTCCACGGCGCTATCGGGCAAATGCATCCGGTAGTCGATATCATTATGGGCGAAGTCTTCCGCAAACGTCGCCGTACGCACGATCTCGGACAAATTTTCGAACTTCATCTCGGCCGCCGGCATGCGCGCGAAGGCGGAAAATTCATCGACCATGCGGCCAATATCGGCGACCTGCCGAATGATGGTATCGGTGCATTGGACAAAGACCTCTGGTTCGGCGGTTATTTGCTTGAGGTATTTTCGCTTTAGCCGTTCCGCCGACAGTTGGATGGGGGTCAATGGATTCTTGATCTCGTGGGCGATGCGCCGGGCCACGTCCGCCCAGGCAGCGGTGCGCTGTGCCGTGACCAACTCGGTAACATCATCGAAAGTGACGATGGCGCCAAAGGGTTGATCATCGGTGCGCTCCTCCGTCCGGTCGCTGCCGATACGCACCATGAAGGTACGCCGATGCCCCTTACGAATAAGGGAAACTTCCCCTTCCACGATCCTGCCAGGCCTACGGCGGGCCTGCTGCAGCAGCACGGTCATTTCCGGCACCGCGTCGGTAAAGGGTTTGCCGGTCAAATCTTTGACCGTTGATTCCAACAAGGTCGCGGCTGAACTATTGGGAAGCGTGATAATCCCATCCCCATTCAGGCCGACAACGCCGGCGGATACGCCGCTCAACACGCCTTCGGTAAAGCGTCGGCGACGGTCCATACGCTGGTTCGCCGCCACCAGTTCCTCGCGCTGTTCGGACAATTGGCCCGCCATGCGATTAAAGGCCCGGCTGAGAGAGCCGATTTCATCATGGTCGTCGCCTTCCTCTACCCTGGTTGAAAGATCGCCGTCGCGTATCCTTTCCGCCGCCACCATCAGGCCGCGGATCGGGTCGACCAGACGATTGGCAAAGGTCAAGCCAAGCCAGATAGCCGCCATTAACAACAACAAGGCGACCACGATAAAAATCAGCGCCGAGGTCAATTGAATATCCGTCCGCGCGCCTTCCAGCGCTTCGTATTCACGGACCACGGCGCGGGTGGTTTCCACGTGGTTCAGCACCCGCGGGTCGACAAAACGGGCGACGTATAAATAGGCGTCAAGAAAGCCATCCAGGCGCAACAACGCGCGGACCTGATCGTCCCGGTCGTTGGCAAAGATAACCGGATCGCTGCGCGAGGCGGCTTCAATGCGGCTCAAGGGCAATTCGTCGAACGCGGCGCTGACACTCAGGTAGGTTCGGCCCAAAATCATGCCATTGCTGTTGAACACCGTGGCCTCGCTCAACGATCTGCGCGAGGCCTGGATCGCAAGGAAACGGGAAAACTGTTGTTTATTACGACCCAGACGGGGTGCCATACGGTCGATATCGTTGGCCATGGCCAGAATATCGGCGCGAATTATGTGGCGATGTTCCGAGACATAGGCCTCGGCCACGGCAAGGGATTCTCCTACCGCCGTGCGAACCCTGTCGCTGAACCACGACTGCATGCCAAGATAAAAGAAGACGGCTGAAAACAGGGCGACGATAATAGCCGGGGTCACCGCCACCAGGCTGAACATGGCGACGAAGCGCGTGTGCAGGCGCGAGCCCGCCGAACCAGCCCGGCGCGCCACCCACAACTGCACCAGATGCCGTGCAATTAACGCCCCAAGAGACAGCACCAATACCAGATCGATGATTAACAAGATCAGCACGACCCGTGGGTTCGGTGTCTGTGGCGCCGAACCCGTCCAGGCCGTGTATGTGGTCAAGCCGGACGCGAACGCCGCCAGCGCCAAAGCGAAGGGCAGTTTGCCGCTCATGCTCACCTGTCGGGCCCAAGGCACGAAGGTATCGGCAAAGGCGGCTTCCAGGCGGCTCCGTTCGTTGGTTTCAACCATGGGACTCAAGGGCAATTTTCAATTGCTTAAAATCGCTGTCGCAACTTAAGTGATTGGTTCAATTGCTCTTCCTAAAAAGAGTCGGGGGACATTTGGATTAAATCTGCGCTCGAGTTCGATGACATAGAGAATCTGTGGCAATTATGCATCAGTTCAAGCCGCGCACCACCTGAATATCGAGTTCCTTGATCTTTTTTCTTAGAGTATTGCGGTTTAGGCCCAGTAATTCCGCCGCACGAATTTGATTGCCGCGGGTGGCGGACAGACATAATTGGATCAGTGGACGTTCAACCTCATGCAGCACGCGGTCATATAGACCGGCCGGTGGCAGACTATCGCCATGGGCCTGGAAATAGCGCGCCAGATGCAGCTCAACCGAGGCGCCAATGCTATCGCCGGTCACGCGGCCGTCGCCATCGCTTTGCTCGGATGCGCCCATCCCCCCGGCGCCCATGGTCATCAAGCTCAGCTCTGCCTCCACCACCTCCCTTTCGATCACATCTTCGGGATAAAGCGCGACGAGGCGTTGGATCAAATTCTCCAGTTCCCGCACATTTCCGGGCCAGGCGTGGGTCCGCAATTGGTCTAATGCCGCCTGGGTAAGCCGTTTTGCCGGCAGACCGGCCGCCTCTGCCCGGCTCAGAAAATGGCGCGCCAGATCGGGAACATCCTCGGTTCTTTCCCGTAGCGGCGGCATACGCATGGGCACGACGTTCAGGCGATAGTATAAATCTTCACGAAACAGGCCCTGGCGGATGAGTTGCTGCAGGTCCTGGTTGGTGGCGGCAATTATGCGGGCGTTGGCACGGATCGGCGTGCGGCCACCCACCGTGCTGTACTCGCCTTGTTGCAAAACCCGCAGCAGACGGGTCTGTGCCTCGGACGGCATGTCACCAATCTCGTCCAGAAACAGCGTCCCCCCTTCGGCCAATTCAAAGTGCCCCGGGTTGCGCGTGGTGGCGCCGGTAAAGGCGCCCTTTTCATGCCCGAATAATTCGCTTTCGATTAAATCCCGTGGAATCGCCGCCATGTTGATGGCCACAAACGGACCATTGCGCCGCTTGCCATAGTCGTGCAGGGCACGGGCGACCAATTCCTTGCCGGTGCCCGATTCACCGGAAATCATCACGGTCAGATCCGTCTGCATGAGCCGGGCCAGGGTGCGATAGATTTCCTGCATGGCGGTTGACCGGCCGATAACGGGCAGACCCTCCTCTCCCTCGTCCGGTTTGATGGCGCTACCCGCCAGTTGCCCCCTGCTGGCCAAGGCGCGCTGTACCACGTTGACCAATTCCTTCAGATCGAATGGCTTGGGCAGATATTCATGGGCCCCCCGTTCGGCTGCCTTGATGGCCGTTAAAATGGTTGATTGCGCGCTCATCACAACGACCGGCAAATCAGGCCGCATTTTTTTGATCCGCGGCAATAAATCCAAGCCATTCTCATCGGGCATGACAACATCCGTAATGACCAGATCCCCCTGGCCATCGCCGATCCAACGCCACAAAGTTGCTGCATTGGCGGTCGAGCGGACTTCATAACCAGCCCGGCCCAAGGCTTGATCCAACACCGTGCGAATGGCGCCGTCATCATCGGCAATCAGTATGGTACCGCGGCTCATGATTTTCTTACCTTTCATCCATGGGCAGCATGACGCGAAATTGTGTGCCCCTGGCGACCTCCGCGCATTCCACCACGCCGCCATGATCGTCCACCACCTTTGCCACCAGCGCCAAACCCAGGCCCGACCCCTGGGCCTTGTTGCTAACAAAGGCATCGAACAAATAGGGTCTGATATCGTCAGCCACGCCGGGGCCGTTATCGTGCACGGCGATTTCGATTGGCAATTTCATGCGGCTCTGACTGCCGGGCACCGAAAGGCGCAGACCATGGCGGTAAGCCGTGCTTAGAGCGATTTCCCCACCTTTGGCCGGGGCGGCTTCGGCGGCGTTCTTGATCAGGTTCAGGAAAACTTGAACCAGTTGATCGAAATTGCCCAACACGGGCGGAATGGACGGATCATAATTCTCCTTGAAACGGATGTTTTTGGCAAAGCCGCTTTGCGCGACCTGCCGCACCCGCTCCAAAACACGGTGAATGTTAACCGGCTGCCTCTCCGTGGGCCTGTCCGAAAACATTTCCATGCGCTCGACGATGCCAACGATACGATCGGTCTCGTCACAGATCAGGCGCGTGAGCACCCGATCATCGTTATTAGCATTCTGTTCCAACAATTGCGCGGCGCCGCGAATACCACTTAGCGGATTTTTTACTTCGTGGGCCAGCATGGCCGCCATACCGGTTACCGAACGCGCCGCGCCGCGGTGGGTCAACTGGCGGTCCATTTTCGAGGCGATGCTGTTTTCCCGCAGGGACAGAACGATGCAGGCAGGTGTTTCGACCACCGGCGAGGCCGTGATATCCACCAGGCGCGAGCCTATTCGAGGCGTGCCCAGGTCCAAGCCATATTCCGAAATGATCGCCGCGTTTTGCCGGGCTTCCCGCACCAGGCTTTGCGCCGGACTGCCAAAAGGCAATAGATCGCTCAAATGACCGCGGCAAAGTTGCGTGGCACCGGTGGCAAAGAACTGTTCCGCGCTGGGATTGGCATAGATCACCCTATCGTCCCCATCCAGCAGCAAAATAGGATGGGGAAGGGCGTTGAGAATTGTTTCCATCGCAATGCTGTGAGACGAAGGCGCGGGCGTCTCTTTTCCGGGTGCCAAGGCTGTCATCAGGCCGCCTCCCGCTGCATCGCCTGCTCGTACAGGTCCATAATGTTTTGCATCACCGCGCCGCTGTTGTCCTGGCGCAAGACCTGGCGCCGACCCTGCTTGGCCAGCCCAAGGCGCTCTAAATAGCGGTTCACATGCTTACGGGCGATACGCAGGCCCCGCTCATCGCCATAATGCGCCAAAATCGCCAGATAATGGGCTATGACGGTGTCGCGCTGCGTCGCCAAATCAGGATCGGCAAGACGCTCAGCCGTCTTCAGGTAATGGCGCACCTGGGCGGGAAACCAGGGCCGGCCAAAGGCGCCACGTCCCACCATCACCCCATCGGCGCCGGAGCGCGCCAGCATGGCGGCGGCATCTTCCGGCCGAACTACGTCACCGTTAGCAATAACAGGAATATCGACCGCCTGCTTGACCTTGGCAATGAAGTCCCAATCCGCTTTGCCGTCATAAAATTGACAGCGGGTTCGGCCGTGCACCGTAATCATTGCGATCCCGGCGGATTGTGCCCGCGCCGCCAGTGCCGGGGCATTACGCTGATCAATATCCCAGCCCGTGCGCATTTTTAATGTCACTGGAATATCTACCGCACCGACAACCGCCTCGATCAGGCGCAGGGCCAGATCCTCGTCCCGCATCAGGGCGGAGCCGGCGCTGCCGCCCACCACTTTCTTTACCGGGCAGCCCATATTGATATCAATGACATCAACGCCTTGATCTTGATTTAGCCGGGCCGCCCGCGCCATGGCATCGGGCAGGCAACCGGCCAATTGAACCACGCGCAAGCCTTCATCGGGCCCCGAGATCGCCCGTTCCCGGGAAAGCCGATTGCCGCTGACAACGCCGACCGAGGCGATCATTTCGCTGACCGCCATATCAACACCGAAACCGGCGACCAGCCGCCGAAAGGGCAGATCGGTGATACCGGACATGGGCGCCAATATGACTGGTTGATCGAGGCGGGTGGATCCCAGTTGTATGCTCATCAAATAGGCATTCAAAATTAATGGCGGGTGATGCTTAATTTTCAGGCAATATATGGCAAATCCGTGACGAAAGCCACGGAAAAATCAACTCAATTGATCAGCATAACCTGCTGTTCACCACCCGCCGAACGCACAACGAAAGGGTGCGCGAAGGCTTAATGGCCCCCGCGCACCCTAGAGTATTTTCATTCTGAAGATGCTCAGATCTTTAGAATTAGAGCAATTTTTCCAATCACGTAGAACCGCTTCGCGATTCTCATCAATTCGGAACTGCTCTAGTGTCCGGCCAGATCATTCCATTGCGGCAGCAATACAATACAGTTGGGGTTCAGGCCCATATTCTTGAGTGTATCCATGGAGGCCACGACCGTTTGCGTTTTGAGGTCGACCACCGAGACAGAGCCATCCCGCATTCCAGGCAGGTTGATGAAGGAATTCTGCACAAAGCCGTAACGGCCATCCTTGGTCAGACCAACATGATGGGCACCTTGGCCGGTCGGTATTGATTTGATCAGCGTTGGCTTGGCCGGGTTTTTAGACAGGTCAAAAATATGCATCAGGCCTGGATTGGCGGTGGTGACGTACATGGTTTTACCCTTGTCGACAAAGTATATCTCCAGCGGCACGCCGCCATTGACGGGCGCTAGATCGAAGGCTTCGGCAACATCAAAGTTGTTCGTCCCCGGATTCCAGATCGCCGTCCACAAAGCGGCGCCAAACATATTGGTGGTGTAGACGATGGCAGGGTTGGAGCCGGGCACCCGCAACACCTCTACTGGGGCCACGCCGGACGGCGATTTCTTTGTCGACATCTTTAACTTGCCCAGAACCTTGTTGGTGCTGGCCTGCACAACGATTAATTCTTCGCGCGGCGTTTTCAAATCTCCGGTAATGGTGCTGGTCACCAACAGACGGTCGATATCGCTCAGCACAACCAGGCCATGCGGGTTGGCGCCCGGAATATCGATCATCCCGGTAATCTTGTCAGTCGCCGTTTCGCCCACATAGACGTTGCCTGAATTCATGCAGGTCAGGTACCAGGTTTTGTTGTCTTCGGAAAAGACCACGTCCTCGCCCATCACGCATTTCGGCACGGCAATGCGTTTCAGGCGGTAGGGGAATTCGTTCAGTTTAAAAACATGCAGTTCGGGTTTGCCCAACGCGGTGATGTAGGCTTTTTCCATTTTGCGGTCATAGAAAATGTGATGCGCGACCAGATCAGAGGGTAATGGTATATCCATCAGAATTTTGCCGAAAGTCGCCGCCTTCGGATCCACATCAATGACGGCAATACCTTCCCGACGCTCCCCGGTGCCGGTTAATTTAAGCGCCTTCAAAGAGTCCGCAGGCTTGCTCTCGTAATTCATCATCGCCAGAATTTCGCTCTTTGCGAAGTTCGGAGCGGCCACTACGGCGAGTAATGCGATCGCCAGACTGGTTACCATTCGTTTCATTGCTGTCTCTCCCCTGGGACTACTAATTGTGGTAGCCTCCCCATGTGTCAGATACTATATCCAATAATTCTAATGCCATTCATCACCCCTTCATAGCGTAAAAGAAGTCAACCTTGCCAAGAGCCTATGCCAACATAAGCCGACGCTGCTTTCTGCCAACCCTGGCCGTGATTGCCATTGGTGCCACCGGCCTGATGGCGGTGTCCGGCGCCGGGTCGGCGCGGGCGCAAAATCGCCGCGCAATTAGCCTGGAGATCCGCGATGGCCGGGTGGCCGTTGCCGAAAAAACGATCCGGGTGAACGAAGGCGAGGAGATCAACATCAAATGGACCACGGATGCGGCCGTGGAGTTGCATTTACACGGATATGATATCCAGGCTTTGGCCACACCGGGGCAGCCGGTGTCGATGATCTTTCAGGCTCATACCGCCGGGCGGTTTCCCATTTCGGCCCACGGGCGGGGGCATGGGCACGGTACTATGATTTATCTCGAAGTCCTTCCCCGGTAGGCTGGCGTGATGAAAACATATCAGGCCGCACCCGCACTGCTGGCCGCCGGCTCGGCGCTCATAATAGCCCTTATTATCCCCCTTCCCGCCTGGGCCCACGCATTCGGCGTCCGCTATGACCTGCCGTTACCTCTTTGGCTGTATTTGACAGGCGCCGGCGCCGCGGTGGCGCTTTCCTTCGCGGTCATGGCGGTGTTCCTAAAAGACCGGGGCGCAGATCCGGAAGATTTTCATTTTGACCTTCTCGCCCTGCCCCTTGTGAGATGGTTGGGCGGCCCTGTCGTGTTGAATTTTGTCAGGCTGCTGTCCCTGAGTATCTTCGCTATTTTGTTGATGGCGGGCTTTATCGGCCATCCGGATCCGTTCAAAAATATCGCGCCAACATTTGTTTGGGTCATCTGGTGGGTCGGGATGGCTTTTGTCTCGACCTTCGCCGGTAACCTGTGGGACCTGATTAACCCCTGGAAGATCATTTTCACCTGGTTGGTAAAGAGACCCAGCGCCCCGCCCCGCCAGCGGCTCTACCCGGCTTGGCTGGGTCGTTGGCCCGCAGTGTTGGTTTTTCTGATCTTCGCCTGGATGGAATTGATCTCGGAACAGGCCGAGCAGCCGCGCACGCTCGCCACGCTGATTATTATTTATTCTGTCATCACCTGGGCCGGCATGTGGATTTATGGCCGGGATACGTGGTTGCGGCACGGTGAAATCTTTACCGTGACATTCGGTTTTCTGGCACGATTTTCCTTCAGTGCGGGGGCTGGCGGCAAATGGCATATCCGGTTGCCGGCGGTCGGACTGTTGTGTCGGCAGCCCCTGCATTTTTCGGGCGTCTGTTTTGTCTTGTTGCTGTTAACCTCCGTGACTTTTGACGGCATTCTGGAGACGCCGCTGTGGGCCGGTATTCTTACCTGGATCGCCGAAAGTCAGGTGCTGCGGCCTGCATTACTGTATCTGCAGGACGCCGGCGCCGATTTGATCGCCGTGATCAAGACCGTCGCCTTGATCATCTTTCCGGTAATTTTCGTCGCCGTTTTCTTTTTAGGCAGTAAAGCCATCGCCTGGGCCGGCGGCGGCACGGTTGGAACCCGTGACGTGGCTGGCTATTTCGTGCTTTCGCTGGTTCCAATCGCCATCGCCTATCACCTGTCTCATTATCTTTCCTACCTGCTGATCGCCGGGCAGAATATTATCCCCATGCTTTCGGACCCGTTCGGCCGGGGTTGGGATTTGTTTGGCACAACCGGCTACGCCGTGGATATTGGCATCGTAAACGCCAAAATGATTTGGTATGTGGCCGTCACTGCCATCGTCGTGGGGCATATATTGGCTGTCTACATCGGCCATGTCATGGCTTTCCGCGTGTTCGAGAGCCGGGCGTTGGCTCTGCGCAGTCAATTCCCCATGCTGATCCTGATGGTTGGTTACACCATGATCAGCCTGTGGATTCTGTCTCAGCCCATTATTTCCTGAGGCGCAGGGTTCCCACCTGTTTCAGGTAGCCGCAGCCTACCTTTATACCGCTGCCCGGCGGCTGTAGGTCAGGCCGATTTCGTCCAGTTGCGCCTGTTCCAGCTTTGCCGCGAGATGTTGCTGCCGCTTGCCCTCGCGCTCCAGGGCCAGCTCGAATTTTTTGGCTTCGCGGAATTCACTGGCCATGTTTTCGTTAATTCGTCCCAGGGCCCGGGTCGCTTCGGCAATTGACTCGGCCAAGGTTTCACGCCGCGCTTCAATATGCTGCGCGTAGATCCCGAAATTGGTCATGGCCAGGTCAGCCTGGCTGACGGCATTTGTCTCCCGCGTCAATTCCTGTTCCAAGGCAGCATCCTGGTTCATGAAATTTGTCCGCATGGCCTCAACTTCAATCGCCTTACGCCGATGCTGATCCATGCGAAACCGGTGCATTCGCGCCAGCGCCGCAAAACCGCGAACATTCATTCACTCGCCCCCTCTGACAATATATCGGCTAAATGATCGTAGCCATCCAACAGGCTGCAACCCTCGTCCTTATCCTGCCGCAGGAATGCTTCCAAGGCATCGTGATAGCGGATCGCTTCATCCACCTCCGGGTCAGAGCCGATCCGATAGGCGCCCAAGCGGATCAATTCTTCCATATTGGCATAGGCAGCCATAAGCCGGCGGGCGTGCTGGACCAGGACGTTTTCCTCCGGCTCGTTACAGGCCGGCATGGTCCGCGACAGGCTACGTAGAATATCGATGGCGGGAAAGCGGCCCCGTTCGGCGATTTCACGGCTCAAAACGATATGACCGTCCAGTATGCCACGCACCGCATCGGCGATGGGCTCGTTATGATCATCGCCCTCGACAAGTACCGTGAACAAGCCGGTGATGCCGCCCTTCCCCGTACCCGGCCCGGCCCGCTCCAGCAGGCGCGGCAACTCGGCAAACACCGATGGGGTATAGCCTTTTGACGCCGGCGGCTCGCCACCAGACAGTCCGATCTCGCGTTGGGCCATGGCAAACCGCGTGACACTGTCCATCATGCACAAGACATCGTGGTCGCAATCGCGGAAGTATTCCGCCAGTGTCATAGTCATGTAGGCGGCCTGGCGCCGTATCAATGCTGGTTCGTCGGAAGTCGCCACAACGATAACGCTGCGCGCCAGTCCCTCCTCGCCCAAATTATCCTCAATAAATTCCTGAACCTCACGGCCACGTTCGCCGATCAGGCCGATCACCGAAACATCCGAGGCGGTATAACGGGCCAACATGGACAACAATACCGATTTACCCACGCCGCTGCCGGCGAAAATACCCATGCGCTGTCCACGGCACAGGGTGACAAAGGTATTCAACGCCCGCACGCCCAAATCCACCTTGCCGCGCACACGCTGTCTGGCGTGCGCCTGCGGCGGCTGGCCGCGTAGCGGATAGGCCTGGTTGCCGCGGGGCAACGGCCCTTTGCCATCAATAGGTTCACCCATGGCGTTGACGACACGGCCCAGCCAGCGCGCGTTGGGATAGACCATTGGATTATGTTCATCGACCATGGCCCGGCAACCCATGCCAATGCCATCCAAGGTGCCAAATGGCAGCAATACCGCGGCCTCGTTATGAAAACCGACCACCTCCGCCATCACGGAACGGCCATCGCGGGTCTGTACGGAACAGCGCGAGCCAATGCTCAACGCGGCTTGCGCGCCACAGACCTCCAGCGTTAGCCCCCGGACGCCCGCGACACGACCGTACAACCGGTGTGGCGGGATTTGCTCAATTTCGCTCAGGGCAGTTTGCACGGTACTCTGCGACACAATGGATCCAATCAGGATTGATCGGGCCTATATTTGGCTATTCGCCTTAAGTTTCGGTAAAGGCGGTAGCAAAAAAAGGAAAATATTTACCATGGCGCCGTTGTTAACGGTTCGTTAACCTAGCGCGGTTAACCTTAGTTAACGATCGGTTAGACGGAGATGACGGACATGCGGGTTTTACTTATTGAAGACGATACAGCCATGGCGAAAAGCATCGATTTGATGCTGCAGGGCGATGGTTTCAATGTTTACGGCACGGATCTGGGCGAGGAAGGTTTAGACCTCGGCAAGATCTACGATTACGACATTATAGTGTTGGATCTAAATCTACCTGACATGCACGGTTATGACGTGTTGAAAAAGCTGCGGGTCGCTAAGGTAGAGACCCCTATATTAATTCTTTCTGGCCTGGCTGAACCTGATGACAAGGTTCGCGGCCTTGGTTTCGGCGCCGACGATTACATGACCAAACCTTTCGATAAGCGTGAATTGGTGGCGCGTATTCATGCCATCGTCCGCCGCTCCAAGGGGCATTCACAGTCGATCATCAAGACCGGGAAATTGTCGGTTAATCTTGATAGCCGGGCGGTCGAGGTCGAAGGCCAGCGTTTGCATCTGACCGGCAAGGAATACGCCATGTTGGAGCTGCTCTCCCTGCGCAAGGGAACAACGCTGACCAAGGAGATGTTTCTGAATCATCTTTATGGCGGCATGGACGAGCCGGAGTTGAAGATCATCGACGTCTTCATTTGCAAGCTACGCAAAAAGCTGGCCAATGCGACGGGTGGCGAACATTACATCGAGACCGTGTGGGGGCGCGGTTATGTCTTGCGCGACCCACCCGCCGAAGAAGTGGCAGCCTAGAGCGCATTCGAAGAAAATGCGCTCAGACTCTTAAAAATAGAGCAATTGAACCAATCACTTAAGTCGCGTGAGCGACTCCAATTAATTGAAAATTGCTCTAGGCCACCAAGGTAGCGGCAACACCCCTACCAGGTAGGCATGAAATTACCGAAAACGTCTGGCGGCCGCTTTTAGAGCGGCCGCTATTCGTTTGCGCTGTGCATTTGAAAAGGCTGGATTGAAACCCGCGCCGCCGGCAAGGTACTGCCAGGGTCGCCCGTCCGGTATGCAATTGGGATGGAAAAGCGCGTCAGCCTAGAGCGCATTCGAAGAATATGCGCTAAGACTCTTAAAAATAGAGTTATTGAACCATTCACCTAGAGCAATTCCGAATTAATGAGAATCGCGAAGCGATTCTAAGTGATTGGAAAAAATTGCTCTAATTATAGAGATCTGAGCATTTTCAGAGTGAAAATGCTCTAGGTCGCGAGAGCGACTCAAATTAATTGAGAATGGCTCTAACCGGCGACGGACTGCAGGCTGTTCAGTTTCGGCGTCGCCGGTGCCGCGGTAGCCATTCCATAGACACCACGTTGGCCGGGAACGGGTTGGAAAACATCCGATATGCCCAGGACCGTCTCGGCCGCTCCCATGAACAGACAGCCATCTTTGGCCAGAATACCAGACATGGCCGCCAAGACTTGGGCCTTGGTGGGTTGATCGAAATAGATCAACACGTTGCGGCAGAAAATAATGTCAAAGGTGCCCAGCGATTTCAAATCTTTCAGTAAATTGAATTCCTTATAGGAAACCATGGCACGGATAGCAGAATCGATTTGCCACAATTCATTGACCTGGGTAAAATATTTCATCAAATATTTGACAGGCAGGCCCCGCTGAACTTCAAACTGGGAGTAGATACCGACCTTGGCCTTCTCCAGAACTTCCTGCGAAATATCCGTGCCCACGATCTCTATCCGCCAACCGGCCAGTTTCGGCGCCATCTCGCGCAAAATCATTGCCAGGCTATAGGCTTCCTGGCCGGTGGAGCAGGCCGCGCTCCAAATACGCAGGCTTTTCTTAGCGGCGCGGTCCGCCAACAGATTCGGCAGAATCGCATTTTCGAACGTTTCAAATGGCTTTGCATCACGAAAGAAAAATGACTCGTTGGTGGTCATTGCCTCGGTGATATCATGCAGCAACGGTTCGGACCGCTTCAACCGCACCTGCGCCACGAGTTCATCCAGGTTGGCTATATTATTCTTTTTAGCGACCGGGTTCAGGCGGCTTTCCAACAAATAGGTTTTTTCCGGACCAATGGACAATCCAGAGCGCTCCTTGAGGATACCGGCCAATAAGGCAAAATCATCTGGTGTCATAGGCCACCCCCACGTGCAAAGCGAATGACCGAGGACCCGATATCATCAATGGGCAGCACAGCACTGCATAAACCGCCCGTGGCAACGGCACCGGGCATTCCCCAAACAACGCTGCTGCCTTCATCCTGGGCAATAATCGTACCGCCGCGTTCCGCGACGCCTTGGCTGCCGCTTAATCCGTCATGCCCCATACCGGTCAAAACCACCGTCAAGACCCGTTCGCCATAGGCGGCCACGGCACTTCGCAACATCGGATCAACGGATGGCCGGCAGAAATTTTCCTGAGCGTCCTGGTTCAGCCGCAAAATTTTCCCAGTGGGATTGCTCTCAACCACCATGTGATAGTCGCCTGGCGCCAGGTATACATGGCCGTCTTGAATTTCCATTTTGTCCGTCGCCTCGACACAATCGACACCGTCTATCCGGTCCAGATGTTGTGCCAGTATCGTGGTGAAAGTGGCGGGCATATGTTGGGTAATCAGAATTGGCTGCTTCACCTTGCCGCCGATCGCGCCGAATAATTTGAACAAGGCCTGCGGGCCACCCGTGGAGCTGCCTACGCAAATTATATTTGGGCTTAACTTTCCCGGCTTACGCAGGGCAATGGGCGCGCTGCCGTAAGGGCCGCCTTGGGAGCGGGTATGCACCACGCCGCCATTTTGCGATTTGGCGACAGTCCGTGACGCAATGTTGCCGCGCGTCCGCACGGATCTGCCCAGGGCACGGACTTTATCCACCAAGTCCCGGCGAAAGCCGTCCGCGGAATGCAAATCACCTGATGTCGTCGGCTTGGCAAGATAGTCGGATGCCCCTAGCGCCAGCGCCTTCAAGGCGATGTCCGCATTGCGTGTGGTCAGGGTTGAAGACATCACTATTTTGCTTCGCGGTGACAATTTCAAAAGTTTTGGTAGTGCCGTGAGGCCGTCCATTTTCGGCATTTCAATGTCCAGCACCACGACGTCCGGTTTGTGCTCGGCCATTTTTATTTGCGCCGCCTCGCCATCCGTTGCCCAGGCGACCACTTCGATTTCTGGATCTTCCTGGAGCCAGCGTTTGACCAAGCCGCGGATTACCGCCGAGTCATCGACGACCATCACTTTGATCATGGCAGTATTATCATTGCCCACGGCGACTGCCGCAGGCTTCTCCGCAACAGCCATCAAAGTAATCCCACCTGAGTGAATTTGGCTTCGATTATTTCCTTGTCAAAGGGCTTCATGATGTACTCGTTCGCGCCGGCCTTCATGGCCTCGACAATATGAGACATATCGTTTTCGGTCGTGCAGAATACGACGACGGGCGCATCGCCACCTTTGCTCACCCGCAGATGCCGCAAGAAATCGATGCCATCCATCACGGGCATGTTCCAATCCAGCAATATGGCATCAGGCATTTCCGAAAGGCAGGCATCTAACGCTTCCTGACCGTCCTTGGCTTCGGATATCTCGAAATCCAGGGTTTCGAGTATTCTGCGCGCCACCATTCGAATGACTTTCGAGTCATCTACGACCAAACAAGATTTCATTTTCCACTCCGTCGGTCACGGTCATAAAGGCGTCAAGGGCTGCGCGCCCACAGGCGTGCGGTTACGTCGGTTCTAAGCCGCGACGGCAAGTTTAATGATGTCCAGCAGACGCTGAACCTGTAGAATTACCAATAGGCGCCCATCAAGGCGGAAGATGCCCTGCGAAATGTCGCGCCAGCGCGGATCCAAGGTCGGCGGGTTGCGCTCGTAATTTAGCATCGGCACCCGGAGCACTTCGCCAACTTCATCAATCAGCAGACTGTATAATTCACCGTGGTGATCGACCACGATGCTCATGGATTTTTCCCGGTCGGCGGGCTCCATCCCAAGGCGCTTGCGTAAATCAATCGCCGTGACGACACGCCCGCGTAGGTTCAAGGAACCGGCGACTTCGGGCGGCGCCAAAGGAATATTCGCCAGAGATTGTGGGCCCAGTACATCCTGGACCGATAGGACCGGGATACCGAATAATTGGCCATCAATGATCGCCGTTACAAATTCTTCCGACTCAGCGCCATTCGACGGCTCGTCAACCGCATCAAGGGATGGACTGTTCGAATTGCTCGTATCTTGCGCACTCATGCCACTTCTACCTTTTCAGCCAGTGTCTGCGAGAGCGTCGAAAGCAGGGCGTCACGGTCGAACTTGCCGACATAGTCGCTGAATCCCACATTCCGACCGCGCTCGAGGTCTTTTGGATTGACGTGTGACGATAGCGCAACGATTGGCGTTTCCTGCCATCGGCTATCGCTCTTTACCTGCTCGGCCAGCTCAAAGCCGTTCATGCCAGGCATTTCGATATCACTGACGATGCAATCGAAAGCCACGCCCTTTTCGCGCAGGGCCAAGGCCTCATCGCCATTGGCGGCTACGGTAACTTTGTAACCCGCCACTTCCAGCAATGGGGTCAACATATTGCGGAAGAAAGGAGAATCATCGACCAACAAAAGGCTTCGTACGTCATCCTCGCCAAACGCCGCCTCGTCCGGCGACGTGAACCAATCCGAGAATGCAGCGCTCAAATAATGGCCAACGTCGATGATGTTCGTCGCCTTGCCTTCAATGACGGCACTGCCAAGATAGCCTGCCTGGCTGGCAGTCAGTTCAATGTCGAGTCGCGATTCAACAATATCGACGATTTCATCGACCACCAGACCCATGGAATGATCCCCATCGGCAAAAACCAGGATCGGCTGGCGGCCGCTTTCGCGGATGTTGCAGCCGTCATCCATTTTTACCAACGGCATTAATTTGCCTCGGTATTGCACCAGGTTTTGTCCATTGGCGTTTTCGACAGTATCAACTTCGATCTCCTCCAGGCGGGCCACCAGCGATAACGGCACGGCCTTCGGTTCTTCGGAACCGGCCCGGAAGACTAACATGGTCGTGGTATCGGAAGCGGAAACCGCTTGGGCGTGATGTTCGTCATCATCGGAGCGTTCGCCAACCTTGGTATCGGAGGTGGTGGCCGCAATGCCATTGGGATCCAGAATCATAATGACGCTGCCATCACCGAGAATGGTATTGCCCGAGAACATGGCGATATCCCGCAACAGTGGGGTAACCGGCTTGACAACAATTTCTTCGGTGTCGAAAACCCGATCGACCACAATGCCGAACGTGTAGGATCCCACCTGTGACACGACGACGAAGACTTCGGCGCCTTCGGTCAATTCATGTTCGGATGCGTTTGCCAGTTTCAGACAATCCCCCAGGTAGACCAATGGCAGCAGGCGATTGCGTAAACGCAGCACCGGCGTATCCTTGATCATTTCGATCCGATGCTCGGATTCCTTGGAAGCCCGTACCAACTCGACGACGCTTAGTTGCGGTATGGCGAAACGATCCTCGCAGCTTTCCACGATCAGCGCGGAAACAATGGCCAGAGTCAGCGGTATCTTAATGGTAAAGGTGCTGCCCTTGCCCCACTGAGACGCAAGTTCAACGGTACCGCCAATTTTTTCGATATTGGTGCGGACCACATCCATGCCAACACCGCGCCCAGAGACGGACGTAACTTTTTCAGCGGTTGAGACACCAGCGGCAAATATTTGCATCTGTATCTGCTGATCGGTCATTTCACCGACTTCGGCCTCCGTCGCCATGCCAGTCGACAGCATTTTGGCGCGCAGCTTTTCGACGTTTATGCCGCGGCCATCGTCCTTGATCTGGATGATGATATGGCCGCCTTCATGATAGGCGTTCAGGACGACTTTGCCGGTTTCCGTTTTTCCGGCCGCAGCACGTTCAGCAGGCGTCTCCAAACCATGATCGGCTGAATTGCGCACCATATGGGTCAGGGGATCCTTGATCATCTCCAATACCTGACGATCCAATTCGGTGTCAGCGCCCAGCATTTGCAGATCTATTTTTTTGTCCAATTCGTGGCCCAGATCACGAATGATACGCGGCAATTTAGCCCAGGCATTGCCGATAGGCTGCATCCGCGTTTTCATCACCCCTTCTTGCAACTCGGTCGTTACGTGGCTCAACCGTTGCAGAGGCACCTTGAATTCACTATCCGCTTGGCCGCGCACCATTTGCATCAGCTGATTGCGGGTCAACACCAGTTCCGAGACCATGGTCATCAGGGTTTCCAGCACATCAACGCTAACGCGGATGCTCTGGCTGGCGACCGAAGGCTCGCCGGATTTCTCGGCGTGGGGCTCTGGTTCGACTTTGGCTTCGATGGGGGTCGCCTTGACCGGGGCTGCGATTTCCGCAACTTCGATTGGCTCGATTTCGGTTTCTTCGATTTCGGTTTCAAGGAACGCGCGTTCCAATTCTTCTTCCGTAGCTTCGCCTTCCTTCAGTTGGCGCTCGACCGGTTTCGCTTCGGGTTCCGCGGCAGGTTCGTCAATGCCCGGGATAACCTGGCCCAGCGCCATGGCGTCCAGTTGCCCTATCAAATCGCTGTCGTCACCTTCGGGTTCAGCTTCCGTCGCCTCGAGGGCAGCCAGTATATCCTTGATCCGGTCCAGGGATTTGAGGATCAGAGATACCGCCACAGGTGTGACAACCAATTCATGATCCCGGACCTTGCCCAGAACATTCTCGGCGGAATGTGCGACCGCCTCCAGCCGGGGTAGACCCAGGAATCCGCAGGTGCCTTTAATGGTGTGGACAAGCCGGAAAATGTTATCGATTAAATCCGGAGCGTTGGGCTCCTGCTCGAGCCTCACCAGTTCAACGTCAAGCGTGGAAAGACTCTCGGAAGTCTCAGTTAAAAATTCGCTGAGTAGCTCGTCCATTGCTATTGCCCTGTCGGTTGTTATGTCGGGACCGACAATGGGATACCCCTCCCTCAGCGGTCATGGCTGAAAGATGAGGGAAATAAGTTAAAAAGCCGTGAAGCAAACGGGGCGGAACTCAGAGCAATTATTGCGCCGGAACCAGATCAACCGAGAGTTCCACGGCATCCACCTGTGGCATTGCGGAAATGGAACCTCCGAACGAGGCCGCCAGATTAGCCGCCAAACGGGCCGGGGCGGATCTAGGATTAAGATCGTCGGCTGCGCCCGCTATATCAAACGCCACCTCCACCCCGTCGGCCAAACGAGCGCCAGATCCCTCGGATCGAACGACCGCGTGTATCACGGCCCGACCCTCGCTTTCCCCCCGCTTTAAATCGATTCGCACAACACCGCCGCGTGGAATGGCATCGTTAGCGATCAAAATTAGATTCAACAGAATTTTAACACCGGTCTTATCCAGCCCCAGTTTTTCTTCATCCTCCGAGACCGGCCAGTCCAGTTCACCTCTGCCATCGGTCAGAAAATCCAACGCCGTTTGCCGCGCTTCGGTAAGGTTGATCGCCACCCCTTCCCCGCCAGCGGCGCCAAAGGCCAGCCGCATGAATTTTAAACGGTTGGCGGCCAGTTCAGCGCTGTGCGCCAGTAGCGCCAGCGCCTGTTTCTGCATTTTGGGGTCATCCTCGTCTTCAAGGATTTCAACCCCGTTGCCAATCGCACTAATCGGCCCTACGAGGTCATGACATAATTTCGAGCAAAGAAGAGAAAGAAGCATTAAATCGGGCATTTTTTTGCTACTGATCCGTGTCTGGTGTCCCGGCGTCTTCGGGGCTGCCAATTTGCGAGCCAATCAGATACGCTGGGAGCGGTTGCAATAAAAGAGACGCCAACGAACCTAAACAAAACGGCCTTTGGGGTCCATGACGACTTGGTCCTGCCGTGACGGCAGCGTACCATTAATTGTCAAGCGAAGTGAGGCTATGTCGTCAATATCCGATAACGGCAAATCAAACAATCCGCTGGGCCGTCCGCCCGGTGCCGGGCGCGGTCATGGCAGGATGGCTTTGCGCGGCCGTCAGGTTGATCCGGCCGCGCTCGCGGAAGTCCGCCAGATCCTTGGCGCCGCTACGGTAGAGCGTACGCTACTGGTCGAATATCTGCACCAGATTCAAGATACAGAAGGCTGCCTGCGCCATCGGCACCTTGCCGCGCTGGCCCATTGTCTGCGCCTGTCCTTGGCGGAAGTTTATGAAGTCGCGACATTCTATCACCGCTTTGATGTTGTTCCCGATGAGGCAAAGCCGGCGGCGCGAACGATCCACATTTGCGACGGTTTGCCGTGTCAAATGGCGGGCGCGGATGCCCTGGCCAATGAGCTAGCCAACGACCTGGCCGCGAAAGAAGGGGACAATTGCAGGATTATCCGTAGTGCCTGCATGGGCCGATGCGACGGTGCGCCGGTTGCCTCTGTCGGGGCAGAACACTATCTGATCCACGCCGATGCCACGGCTATCCAGAACCGGCTGTCAGGTCCCATTGCGCCCGACGTGGCTGCCCCCGTTGTCGATTTCGCCGGCTATCAAGCCGACGGCGGCTACCAGTTATTGCGGCAATGTCTCGCCGGTGAACGGCGGATAGATCAGGTCATTACGCAGTTAGAGGAAAGCGGCCTGCGTGGTCTCGGCGGTGCAGGATTTCCGACCGGACGCAAATGGCGCCTGGTGGCTGCCGAGCGCGGCCCGCGTTTGCTGGCCGTCAATGGCGATGAGAGCGAACCGGGAACCTTCAAAGATCGCCATTATCTGGAAACCGATCCGCACCGCTTTATCGAAGGCATGCTGTTGGCCGCCTGGGCCATGGATGCAGCGGACATTTACATCTATCTGCGTGATGAATACCCGCATTTGCGCGCGCTGTTGCAGCGCGAGCTGGCAATTGTTACCACGGCCGGCCTGTGCCAGCGGCAAATCCATCTGCGCCGTGGGGCCGGGGCCTATATCTGCGGCGAAGAATCCGCCATGCTGGAAAGCATCGAGGGCAAGCGCGGCCTGCCCCGCCAACGCCCCCCCTTCCCCTCGCAAGTGGGTCTGTTTGGCCAGCCGACGTTAATCAATAACGTCGAAACCCTGTATTGGGCCCGTGACGCCATCAACGGCGGCGCGAATTGGGAGCATATGCGCAGCTTCTCGGTCTCGGGCCGGGTGCGCGAACCGGGTGTGAAGCGGGTGCCGGCGGGTATCAGCGCCCGGGCCCTGATAGACGGTCATTGCGGCGGGATGGCGGCGGGCCATGAATTGGTGGCGTTTTTGCCCGGCGGCGCCTCGGGCGGTATTCTGCCCGCCCGTTTGGCGGACGAAGCAATGGATTTTGGCACCCTTGAACAGCACGGAGCGCTGATCGGCTCCGCTGGCTTGATCGTGTTGTCGCAACACGATGACATCGGCGCCGTGGTAGCCAATCTAATGCGCTTTTTCGCCCATGAAAGCTGCGGCCAATGCACCCCCTGCCGGGTTGGTACGGAAAAGGCCGTCACCATGCTGGCCGCCGGCAAGGCGGCGGCTGACGACGTTGCCTTTGCCGATCTGGCGCAAGTGATGGCGGATGCCTCGATCTGCGGTCTGGGGCACGCCGCGGCCAATCCGTTGCGTTGTGCGTTACGCTATTTTCCGGGCTCAATCGCATGACCATGACACCGAACCCGATCGCATTCGAATTGGACGGTATCGCCGTCGAGGCGCTGCCGGGCGAGAGCATTTGGCAGGTAGCGGTGCGTCTCGGCACGACCCTGCCGCATCTTTGCCACACAACCCAGTCCGGCTATCGATCAGACGGCAATTGCCGGGCCTGCGTGGTTGAAGTCGAGGGCGAACGCACCCTTGCCCCAGCATGCCGGCGGCTGCCCGAGGCCGGCATTTCAGTCAAAACCAGCTCGGAACGCGCCGTGAAGGCGCGGGCCGTGGTAATGGAATTATTGTTGAGCGATCAGCCGCCGCGAATCGAGAGCCATGATCCAACGGCGCAATTCTGGCACTGGGCCGATGTTCAAGGGGTGCATGACAGCCGCTTTCCACGGCGCACCGACCCGGCCGCGCCCGATCAGAGCCACCCCGCCATGCTGGTCAATATGGACGCTTGCATCCAGTGCAATTTGTGCGTCCAGGCCTGCCGCGAGGTTCAGGTCAATGACGTCATCGCCATGGCCGGGCGTGGCGCGGACAGTCATATCGCCTTTGATTTTGATGACCCCATGGGGGATAGCAGTTGCGTTGCCTGCGGCGAATGTGTGCGGGTTTGCCCGACCGGCGCCCTGTTACCGGGCAATGGCCGCATCGCAGCCGACCGCGAAGTGGACTCGGTCTGCCCCTATTGCGGCGTCGGTTGCCAGTTGACCTTCCACGTTCGGGACGAACGCATCGTGCGCGTGGAAGGGCGCGATGGGCCGGCCAATCACGGCCGCCTTTGCGTCAAGGGCCGCTTTGGCTTCGACTATATTCATAGTCCCGAACGCTTGAGCACACCCTTGATCCGGCGGGATGGCATCGCCAAGGATGACGTGACCATCGATCCCGCCAACCCACTCAGCCATTTTCGCGAAGCCAGTTGGGAGGAAGCCCTGGCGCATGCCGCCCAGGGCCTGAAATCCATTCGTGATGCCCACGGCGGCAGGGCCTTGGCGGGCTTTGGCTCCGCCAAAGGCTCGAATGAAGAGGCCTATTTGTTTCAAAAGCTGGTGCGCACGGGCTTTGGCAGTAACAATGTCGATCATTGTACGCGGCTGTGCCATGCCTCGTCCGTCGCCGCATTGATGCAGACAATCGGCTCAGGCGCCGTAACAGCACCGTTCACGGACGCGTTGAAGGCCGAAGTTATCCTGGTTATCGGCTGCAATCCGCCGGTGAACCATCCCGTGGCGGCGACCTATTTCAAGCAGGCGGTAAAAAACGGCGCCAAATTGATTGTCATAGACCCGGATGGCCTGGCCCTCCGCCAGTATGCCTCCTGGATGCTGAATTTAAAGCCCGCCACGGATGTGGCGCTGTTGAATGCCATGCTGCATGTCATTATCGAGGAAGATCTGGTTAATCATGACTACATCGCGGCCCGAACAGATGGCTTTGCCGAACTGGCGGCGCATGTAAAGGCCTTTCCGCCCGAGGCCATGGCGGCCGTGACCGGCGTCGCAGCCAGCGAAATTCGTGCCGCCGCCCGCGCCTTCGCGACGGCGCGCACGGCCATGGTTTTCTGGGGCATGGGAATTTCTCAACACATACATGGCACGGACAATGCGCGCTGTCTGATTTCCCTGTGCCTCGCCACCGGCCAGATTGGCCGCCCGGGCACCGGGTTACACCCCCTGCGGGGCCAAAACAATGTCCAGGGGGCATCCGATGCCGGTCTGATCCCCATGGTCTATCCCGACTATCAGCCGGTGGACGACCCGGCGGCCCAAGCCAGGTTCGAAGCTTTGTGGCAAACCAAACTGGATCCCAAACCCGGTTTGACCGTGGTTGAGATTACCGAGGCCATTCATGCTGGCGAGATCCAGGGGCTATATGTCATGGGTGAAAACCCGGCCATGTCGGATCCCAATCTCAATCACGCCCGGGCAGCACTTGCCAAATTGCGGCATCTGGTGGTGCAGGACATCTTCCTGACCGAGACCGCCTGTTATGCCGATGTGGTCCTGCCCGCCTCTGCCTGGCCCGAAAAAGACGGTACGGTGACCAATAGTAACCGGCAGGTACAGATGGGCCGTCACGCTTTGCAACCGCCGGGGGATGCCCGGCAGGATATTTGGATCATCGAGCAGATGGCCCAGGGGCTGGGTTTGGATTGGCATTACGGCGGACCGGAGCCGGTTTTCGAGGAAATGCGCGCCGGCATGGATTCTATCCATGGTATGAGCTGGCAACGGCTATTGGCGGAAGACGCCATCACCTACCCTTGCGCCACGCCCGAAGATCCGGGCCAGGCGGTAATGTTCGCCGATGGCTTTCCCACGAAAAACGGTCGGGGCCAATTCGTAACCTGTGATATTATCAGCCCCGACGAACTGCCGGATCAGGATTATCCATTGATTTTGCTGACCGGGCGTTTATTAGAACATTGGCATACCGGCGCCATTACCCGCCGCGCCCCGATCCTGGATCAATTGGAGCCCGAAGCCATGGCCCATCTGGCGCCCGATACCCTGGACGATCTTGGCCTCGCAGCTGGCGACCGTATTCGGGTGGCAAGCCGCCGGGGCGTCATTGAATTGACGGCACGGGCCGACATCGGGGTGCAGCCCGGAACCGTTTTCATTCCCTTTTGCTATGCCGAGGCGGCGGTGAATTTATTGACCAATGCGGCGCTCGATCCCGATGCAATGATAGCCGAGGTCAAATACTGCGGCGTTAGAATTTCTTCCGCCAACGACAGCGATGAAACCAATTCCACACGGCGGGACAATTGATATTTCGGTTACTATTTTGAACCTGCCCTTTTGGCCTCGATGGAGATTGCCATGTTGATAAATCTGCCGCGCCGCCGGATAGAGATGTTTTTAATCGTTGCCGCAATTCTGCTCATCGTGTTGGGCACGGTCATGGAAGTCTCCTACTATCTGCTGGATCACAAGCGGCTTTTGGGCTTCCTGCGCCAATTCGCCCTGGCGGAAGAGGCGAATGTCCCAACCTGGTATTCGGCCATGCTGTTGGCGTCTTGTGCGGTTTGCCTGGCGGCCATTGCCTTTGTGCAGACACCCGAGCCTGGGAATTATCGCCGCCATTGGCTCATCCTGGCTCTGATTTTCCTCTATATCTCCATGGACGAGACGGCTGTCATTCATGAAATGACCGTCGATCCGGTGCGCGAGGCATTTGACCTTGATGGGGCATTGTATTTCGCCTGGGTCCTGCCGGCAGGGCTGTTTATGGCTATATTTCTGGTCAGCTATCTCGGCTTTCTCCGGCATTTACCATCCTCCAGCCGCAACCGCTTTATTCTGGCCGGCTTGGTCTATGTGGGCGGTGCCTTCGGTACGGAGTTCATGATTGGCTATTGGTGGGAAATCCATGGTGACACGTTCGGCAGCGGTATCCTGAACGTCATTCAGGAGGGTATGGAGATTATCGGCGCCTCGCTGTTCCTTTCCGCCCTGTTGCGTCATCTGGCGGCCATGGGAGGCGAACTTCGGATTGCCTTTAGACCGTAACAATATTTGCCTTGGAACTTGCAGGCTTGGCAGGTCTGGCACTGTCGGCATTAAAGCAAAGGTAAATCGTTTATGGTGGAGCAAATACTTGTCCGCACCTTGGCGGATGTGGAGGCAATCGAGCGGCAACCGCTGGCGCATCTGAATTTGCCGCAAAGCACCTATCACGCCATTCGGGGCGCGGCGGAAACCTATCCCGACCGCGTTGCCTTTAAAAATCTGCGTACCGGCACCGCGGATGAAGAGGCGGAGGATTTGCTGTACCGCGATCTCCTCTCGCAACTGCATCAAACCGCCAATTTGCTGCACGGACTGGGCGTTGGCGCCGACGATGCGGTTACCTTGTTGCTGCCGATCATTCCACAGACCAGCATTTGCCTGTGGGCCGCCGCCGCCACGGGCATCGCCAATCCGGTCAATTCGTTCCTCGAGACCGAACACCTGGTTTCAATCATGCGGTCGGGACGGGCCAAGGTCGTAATCGGTTGTCATCCCTCGATCGAGCCGACCTCGTGGCCCCGTGTCCAGGCCATCCGCGAACAATTGCCGGACGTGATCGCCATTCAGGTTGGCGGCAATGGCGATGATCTGGATGCCGGCGTCATCCACTATGAAAGCGCCATCGCGGCGCAAACCGGTGACCGCCTGCTGCATGACCGGCAACTGCAACAGACTGACGTTTGCGCCTATTTGCATACCGGTGGGACCACCGGACAGCCGAAATTGGCCCGGCACAGCCATCTGGGCCAGTTATTGCAATGCGCCGGCCTGGATTTCCTGCTGGGGCCGCAAAACCCATCGATCAGCCTGCTGGGCGTGCCGATGTTTCATGTTGGCGGCGTCATCGCGTCCAGTTTGTATGGTTTGAGCCGCGGCGGCACCATCGTCACCCTGCATCCCAACGGCCTGCGTAACCCGGTCGTGGTGCGGGATTTCATGGCCAACGCCGAACGTTTCGGCGCCACCTCTCTGGCTGGGGTGCCGGCCAGTTGGTCGGCCTTGTTGACCCTGCCCAGCGATCATCTGGATTTGAGCAAGGTCCGCCACGGCATCGTCGCGGCCTCTACCCTGCCCCTGGAAGTCGCGCACGGCGTTGTTAAGAAATTCGGTTTCCCCCTGGTTGAAGGCTGGGGCATGACCGAGACCCATTGTTTCGCCACCATGAACCCGCTGCATGGGGAAAACAGAGTCGGTTCCGTCGGCCTGCGTTTTCCCTATATGCAGATACGGGTGGCTCAGTTGGACGATGTGGGCGGGTTATTGCGCGATTGCGAAGTGGACGAAATTGGCGTGCTGCTGGTTAAGGGGCCCCAGGTGATCGCGGGCTATGTGGACGATGTTCATAACAAGGCAGCCTGGGTGGACGGCGATTGGCTGAACACCGGTGATCTGGCTCGCCAGGACGCGGACGGCTATTTCTGGCACACGGGACGGGCCAAGGATTTGATCATTCGCGGCGGCCACAACATTGATCCACTATTGATTGAGGAGGTGTTGTACCAGTTCCCCGGCATCGAACTGGCGGCCGCCGTGGGCCAGCCCGACCGCAGGGTTGGTGAAATGCCGGTTGCCTTTGTGCAGATGCGCGCCGGTGAGGCGTTCGATGAGGACGCGATAAAAAGCTTTGTCCGTGCACGCATACAGGAACGCGCCGCCAATCCCATTGCCATTCATGCGCTGGCCGAAATGCCCCTGACCCAGGTTGGCAAGATTTTCAAACCGGCCCTGCGCCTGGAAGCGGCCCGCCTGATTTTACAGCGGGAACTTTCCGCCATCGCCCAAGGCCAGGGCGAAATTGCCGTGACGGTCGAAACCCATCCCGTCCACGGCACGCTGGCGCAGGTCACACTGACGGGTGGCGATGAAGAGCTGGCCGCGCGCATCAAAGAGGCGGTTGGCGGTTATCCTCTGCACAGCGAGGTCGCCAAAACTTAAATTCAGGCCTTCAGTTTTTCTCGCAGCAACTGATTGACCATCTGCGGGTTGGCCTTGCCCTTGGTGGCCTGCATGATCTGGCCGACGAACCAGCCCAGGACCTTGTCCTTGCCGCTTTGGAATTCAGCCACTTTGTCCGGGTTGGCGGCGATCACCTTGTCGATTTCGCCCTCGATGGCACCGCTGTCGGAAACCTGCGTCAGACCTTTTTCGGCGACAATATCGGCGGCGTCCCGGCCGCTTTCGAACATGAATTCCAGAACGTCCTTGGCAATCTTGCCGGAGATCGTGTTATCCGCGATCAAATCGATCAAGCCGCCCAGCTGTCCGGCGCTGATCGGGCTATCGGCAATGTCCCGCTCGGCCTTGGATAACTGAGCAAAGAATTCACCCTGTACCCAGTTGGCGGCAACCTTGGCGTCGCGGCCCGTTGCCACCTGTTCGTAAAACGCCGCGATATCCCGGTCGCTGACCAGGACCTGGGCATCGTGGGCCGATAATCCCAGTTCATCCATATAACGCTGTTTTTTGGCATCGGGCAGTTCGGGCAATGTCGTCCGTATCCCCTCGATAAATGCGTCGGAAAACTCCAGGGGCAGCAAATCCGGGTCCGGGAAATAGCGGTAGTCGTGCGCCTCTTCCTTGCTGCGCATGGGCCTTGTGGTGCCGGTCTGGGCGTCGAACAGGCGGGTTTCCTGATCAATGCTGCCGCCGTCTTCGAGAATATCGATCTGCCGGTTGGTTTCGTAGGCGATGGCCAGCTGCATGAAGCGGACGGAGTTGACGTTCTTGATCTCGGCCCGGGTGCCCAGCCCCTCCCCTGGCCGGCGCACGGAGACATTAACGTCGGCCCGCATGGAGCCTTCCTCCATGTTGCCATCGCAGGTGCCCAGGTAACGCAGGATGGCCCGCACCTTGCGCACATAGGCCCCGGCCTCCTCGGCCGAGCGCATATCGGGTTTGGAGACAATCTCCATCAATGCCACGCCGGATCGGTTCAGGTCCACATAGGTCTTGGAAGGATGCCGGTCATGGATCGATTTCCCGGCGTCCTGCTCCAGATGCAATCGTTCAATGCCGATATCCCGCGAACTGCCATCCGCCAAGTCCACACTGATCATACCCTCGCCGACAATGGGTTGCAGGTATTGCGAGATCTGATAGCCCTGGGGCAGATCCGCATAGAAATAATTCTTCCGATCAAACACCGAATATTTATTGATCTTGGCATTCAGCCCTAGGCCACTGCGCACGGCCTGTTGCACCGCGATTTCATTAATCACCGGCAACATGCCGGGCATACCCGCATCGACCAGACTGACCTGGCTGTTCGGTTCCGCGCCAAACGCCGTGGCCGCACCGGAAAACAGTTTTGATTTGGAGGTGACCTGCGCATGTACTTCCAGACCGATGACCACTTCCCATGGGCCGGTGGCGCCTTCGACAAGATCGCTCATGAACCGCCCCTCCACCATTGTTCGGGGGCCTTGGCAAAGGCAGCGGCCTCTTCCAAAACCCCGGCCACGCGATACATGGTCTCCTCATCAAAGGCCGGTGCGAGAATTTGCAGGCCCAGGGGCAGCCCCTCATCCGATAACCCGGCCGGAATTGATATGCCGGGCAGGCCCGCCAGATTGGCAGGCACGGTGAAGACGTCGTTCAGATACATGGCAATCGGATCGTCCGCCTTGTCACCTACCGCAAAAGCCGCCGACGGCGCCGACGGTGTCAGAATGGCGTCGACCTTTTCATAGGCATCGCGAAAATCCTGGGCGATCAGGCGGCGGACTTTCTGCGCCTTCAGATAATAGGCATCGTAATAGCCGGCCGATAACACATAGGTGCCAATCAGCACACGGCGGCGCACCTCCGCCCCAAAGCCGGCGGCGCGGGTATTCTTATACATTTCGGTCAAATCTTCGCCCGGCACCCGCAGGCCAAACCGTACGCCGTCATAACGGGCCAGATTGGACGACGCCTCGGCGGGCGCCACGATGTAGTAGGCCGGCAAGGCGTATTTGGTGTGCGGCAGAGAGATATCGACAATGGCGGCGCCGGCATCACGCAACCAGCCGATGCCCTGCTGCCATAAGGCTTCGATCTCGACCGGCATGCCGTCCAGTACATATTCCTTTGGCACGCCGATTTTCAAGCCGCGCACATCACCGGTCAGGGCGGCCTCGAAATCCGGCAACGCTATTTTGGCGGAGGTTGAATCCTTGGGGTCATAACCCGCCATGGCGCCCAGCATAATGGCGTTATCACGCACGCTACGGGTGATGGGGCCCGCCTGATCCAGGGACGACGCGAACGCCACCACGCCCCAGCGGGAGCACCGGCCATAGGTCGGTTTACAACCAACCGTGCCGGTGAAGGCGGCTGGTTGGCGGATTGAGCCCCCCGTATCCGTCGCCGTTGCGCCCATGGCGAAACGTCCCGCCACGGCCACGGCGGAACCACCCGACGAGCCGCCCGGCACCAAGGTTTGGTTGTCTCCCTTGCGCCGCCACGGGTTCTGCACCACGCCGTGGTAAGAGGTTTCATTGGACGAACCCATGGCGAATTCATCCATGTTGGTCTTGCCCAGCATGACCGCGCCCGCCTGCCAAAGGTTGGCCGTGACCGTGCTTTCATAGGGCGGCGTGAAACCATCGAGAATATGGCTGCCGGCGGTGGTCAAAACCCCCTTGGTACAGAATAAATCCTTGATCGCCAGGGGAATGCCTTCCAAGGCACCGGTCTCGCCCCCGGCATCTCCTTTGGCCCGGCGCGCATCGGAGGCGTCCGCCATGGCCAGGGCAATCTCCGGGGTTTCCGTCACCATGGCGTTCAGGGTGGTGGCATCGGCCATGGCCGCGATATGGCTTTCGGTCAATTCCCTGGCGGAAAGTGTCCCCTTCGCCAGCTGATCCCGCGCCTCGGCGATGCCTAATTCGGTCGGCTCTGCCATTATTCGATCACCTTTGGGACGGCAAAAAATCCGTTCGCGCCATCGGGCGCGTTGGCCACGATATCCGCCTGTTTGTCACCATCGTTGATGACATCCTCACGCCAGCGCAGCGCCTGGTCATGCACGGATGCCATGGGCGGAACGGCATCCGTGTCCACTTCATTAAGCTGCTCGATCCATTGCAGGATGCCCGACAACTCGTCAGCCAGAGGCTGCAACTCTTCCTCGCCGACCCCGATACGGGCCAGATGGGCAATGCGTGCGACAGTGGCTTTATCGACCGACATGTGCGACCTTTCCGGTCTGTGGAAATCCATGAAATTGTGCCCCTGTTCGGGCGCGCGGAAGCTAACACCCGTTATGTCCTTGATCAAGCCCGAGGCGCTGCGCGCCGCCGTTGCGACACCACTGCGATTGTTGGGCCTGGACCTGGGCAGCAAGACGATCGGCCTGGCTTTGTCGGATATCACCTGGCAAATCGCCTCGCCATTGGAAACCATACGGCGGCGCAAATTCAGCGTCGATGTGGAACGTCTGTTCGCCTTGATTGACGAGCATGCGGTGGGCGGACTGGTGCTGGGCCTGCCGTTAAATATGGACGGTAGCGAGGGGCCGCGATGTCAATCGACCCGCGCCTTTGCCCATAATGTGCTGGCCCTGCGTGATTTGCCAATCGTTCTTCAGGACGAGCGTCTCAGCACCGCCGCGGTGCAACGGATGTTGGTCGAGGAAATGGACAGCACCCGGAAACGCCGGGCGGCAGTCGTGGACAAACTGGCGGCCGCCTATATTTTGCAGGGTCTGCTCGATCGCCTGAACCTGACGCGGAGCTGATCCTTATGCTCAAGACTTTAAAACTGGCCGTCGTAACCGACATTCACCACGGCCCGGACAAAATGACCAAAGTCGGCTCGGCGGCGGTGCCGCTGCTACAGGATTTCGTCGGCTTTACCCGTGCCTACCAACCGCATTTCATTGCCGAACTGGGCGACCGGATTTCCGATATCGATGCGGCAACGGACCGGGGTCAATTACAACAGGTCGCCGGCCAGTTCGCCGATCTACCGGCGCCCCATTGGCACCTGATGGGCAATCATGACCAGATCCATTTATCCATTGCAGATAACAGCGAAATTCTGGGCCAGAGCATGGCGCATCACAGCATCGATGTGTCCGGCCGCCATCTGGTTTTTTGGCAGCTGGATAGCCGCATTCACCACCCGCAGGGATTTTTAGCCAATCAGGCCGATTTAAATTGGCTGGCGGCGGATTTGGCGGCCAGCAATCTGCCGGCAATCATCTTTACCCATGTGCCACTGGATGGCGGATCGCTGCAGAGCAATTACTATTTCGACAATAACCAACGCTTCGGCGGCCTGCCCCATCATCGCGAGATCCAGGCCCTGTTCCGCCAGGCGGGCAACGTCATCCTTTGTGTCGCCGGCCATGTGCATTGGAACAACGTCAATCTGATTGACGGCATTCCTCATATCACCGTTCAATCCCTTTGCGAAAGCTTCACCACGGAAGGTGCGGCGGCCGGTGCATGGGCCAGTATCGAGGTCGATCATGAAGTCCGCTGGCGCACGCATGGCCGGGATGCCATTGCCCTTACGGTGCCGGTACGGGGCCTGAATGCCCACTGGCGGCAACCGCTGCCCAGTTTTGAGGAATTTAGACAGCAGCAGAGCATCCCCGCCGACCTGGATAATATTACCGGCCTGATCCTGGATATGGATGGCGTGCTCTATCGCGGCCCGGAAGCCATCCCTGGCGCCCCAGAGGCGATCGCCGCCCTGCAGGCCGCTGGTATTAAAATTGTGACGCTGACCAACAACGCCCGCGCGACGGCGGCAGACTACAGCGCCAAACTGGCCGGACTGGGCATCAATCTCCCCGCCGCCTCGATCATCACCGCTGGCCGGGCAACGGCACAATATCTGGCGGCCCAGACCCAAGGCAGGGCGCCATCGGTTTTTATCGCTGGCAGCGAGGCCCTGCGCCACGAATTGCAATTGATCGGTGCCGTGGAAAGCCAGCATCCGGAATACGTGGTTGCCGGCATTGATTTGGACATGCCGCTCTCCACCCTGGCCGAGGCCGTCGGGCATCTGCACCGCGGCGCAAAATTGATTGCAACGAATTCCGACCCCATGGTGCCTGGCGGCCAGGGCATGGAACCAGAGGCCGGCGCGGTTGTTGCCTTTTTGCAAGCGGCCAGCGGCCAGACCGCCTACGTCGTGGGTAAGCCCAATCGGGATATTTTTACCTTGGCCATGGCCCAATTGGGACTGAGGGGGGAAGAGGTCGCGGTCGTTGGCGATACGGCGGAAACCGATATCGCCGGCGCGACGGCCGCCGGACTGCGTTCGATCCAGGTCGCCAGTGGTAATCAGGTCAAGGCGGATAGTCCGCATCAGGCGACGGCGATCATGGCGGATCTGACCGCCGTGGCTGAAAGATTGCTGGGTTAACCGGCGCCAGGCGAGCCCAGGAAATGGCAACTACTCTATTCGTAATTCTGCCAATCTTTATGCTTTTGGGCGTGGGCTGGCTGTTGCGCTTGCGGCACTTTCCAGGCGAGGAATTCTGGCGGTTATTGGACCCGCTGGTCTACTACATTTTATTTCCGGCCCTATTGGTGCGCAACTTTGCCAACGTCGATGTCGCGCATCTGGATGTTCTGCCGGCGGCGGGGGCCGCACTTGTGGCCATGCTGCTGGCAACGGCCGTATTATTATTGCTGCGCCGCCACTTGGCGATGGATGGCCCCGCCTTTACCTCCCTGGTACAAAGCACGGTCCGCTTCAACTCCTACATAGGTTTTGCTGTCGCGGCGGGGCTGTATCAAGACGCGGGATTAACGATTTTCTCGGTAATCGTCGCCTTCGTGACACCCTTGGCCAATATTATTTCTGTCGGTGTGTTGAGCCGCTATGGCAAAGGCAACAGTAGCTACCGTGTGTTTATTCTGGCGGTAATGAGCAACCCGTTGATTCTGTCGGTTGCATTAGGTGTTTTATTGAGCGTCAGCGGCATCGGCCTGCCCTGGGTTTTAGATCCTTTTTTGGACGTGTTGGGGCGGGCGGCCCTGCCGCTGGGGTTATTGGCCGCCGGTGCCGGGCTTGATTTCAAAGCCCTGGGCCGTAGCGGCCGTGCGGTCGTCATGGCCTGTGTGGCGCGGTTGCTGGTCATGCCAATGCTGGCACTGGCGATGCTCTGGGTCTTCGAGATTGAAGGATTAAGCCGCATGGCGGTCATGATTTACGCCTTGATGCCAGTACCGCCCGCCAGTTATATCCTGGCGCGGCAGTTGGGCGGTGACGCGACCCTGTTGGCAGCCGTGATAGCAGCAAGTACAGTGGCCGCCATTGTAACCGTGCCCATTGGATTGTTTTTGCTGAGCTGATTTTGCCAGCTATTAAGCCGTCCGGGCGCACCACGGGCCGCAGCGACGCAGCCCGTGTCATCGGAGTAAACTGGTAGCGCAAGTGGCGAAAAACACGCAGATAGGCTCTTTGTATAGACGATCGGACGCCATGGATTTGGGCCTTGCCCTGATTGATGACGAACGCCGCATACTATGGGCTGATGCCGAGTTGGGGCGCTGTCTTGCGTTGCCTCCGGAACTGCTGGAAATTGGCCGGGATTTTGCCGAGGCGGTCACATTTTGCCATGCCAGGGGTGATTACACCGCAACGGATGCTTCTCCCTCGATTGCGGAATTAATTGCCGAATTATCAATCAGACAGGATTTATGCCGGGAAATCGCCGGCCCCGAAGGTCGGCAGGTACAATGCCGGCAACTACCCATTGGAGAGGACAATTTCTTACACATCTACCGTGATGTCCCAAACGCTGATGCGGCAGCCGTGGCGCTACGGGAAAGCGAACGCCGCCTGCATGACTTCGCCGAGGCCGGGGCGGATTGGTTCTGGGAGATGGACGAAAACTACAACTACACATGGTTTTCGGATAATTTTGAGCGGAGCCTGGGGATCAAGGCCGGGGCGCGGTATGGCCAGAGCCGCTTTGACTTAATTGCCGAATGGGCTGACGAAGATGGTGAGGCGCGGCACCGGCAATGCCTCGAACAGCGCAAACCTTTCAGGAATATAATTTCGCGGCCAAAGACGGAAGATGACCGGCAGTTCTGGTTGCGCGCCTCGGGCGCACCCTTTTTCGATACCGAGGGTAATTTCCGTGGTTATCGTGGCGTTAGTTCCGACATTACGGAAGATATCGCATTTCGTGAACGAACTAAATCCGATGCCGAACGTATAGCCACCACCATGGATGGCATGAATGAGACCATGGCGCTGTTTGATGACCAGAACCAGTTGATTTTCTGCAATCAGGCCTTTCGCGAACTAAACCATCAGATCATCGACATTATTGCTCCAGGCATCACGTTCGAAGAACTTGTCAGGGCGAACGCGGATCTGGGACGATTTGCCGACGGAAAAGACCAGGCGGAGGCGTTTGTACAGCAGCGCCTGCGACAGTTTCAACAACCCGATGGCCCGGTCGACATTGAATTCGAGGGCGAAATTTGGGTGCGCTCCAATATCCAGTTGCTGGAAAACGGCGAACGGGTTCTAACGGTCGTTGACATTACCGGGCTGCGGCAGGCCGAGACCGATTTGCGCACCGCCAAGGATTTGGCGGAGCAGGCCAACCGGGCCAAGTCGATGTTCCTGGCAAATATGAGCCATGAATTGCGTACACCTTTAAACGCCATTTCCGGGTTTTCTGAAATTATCGGACAGGAGTTATTCGGTCCCTTGGGGGATCCGCGTTACACCGAATATGCCCAGGATATTCACGCCAGCGGCGGCCATTTGTTGGCGATCATAAATGATATTCTTGATCTATCGCGGATCGAGGAAGGCCAAGATGAACTTGAGAATTCGGAAAATGCCGTTGGCGACATCTTGGCGGCCTGCTTGCCATTAGTGCGCGAACGGGCCGCTGCCGCGCAAATCCGCATTGACTTGAATATTGCGGAGGATTTACCCCGGGTCATCATTGATCTCAGGCGGATCAAACAAATCTTGATTAACTTATTGTCCAACGCCATCAAATTCACCGAATTGGGTGGCAGGATTACGGTCGGCGCCGCGGTTGACCCGGATGGGAACATGGAAATTTCGGTCAAAGATACCGGCATCGGCATGCGCCCGGAAGATATCTCAAAGGCAATGGAACCCTTTGGACAAATAGACTCCTCGCTCGCCCGCCGATACGAGGGTACCGGGTTGGGACTGTCGCTGGCGAAACAGTTAACCGAAGCCCATGGCGGCCGCCTGTTGGTTGACAGTCAGCCTGACATCGGCACGACGGTGCGGTTGGTGCTGCCGTCCGAACGTCTGGTTACGAATAATTTTCCAACTGCTGAAGGCCCGGCGGAAGAATATTGACGTTCATGGCAGGCGGGATACGCCCATGCCGCGTTTTTCCAGATATTGCTGGTGATAATCCTCGGCCGGAAAATAATCACGCAGCATCTCAACCTCGGTCACGACGGTGCCACCGGCCCGGCCGCTATCCACCAGCGCCTGCCTCGACGCCTCGGCAGCCGCCAATTGGCCGCCGTCGTGGCAAAAAATTGCCGTGCGGTATTGGCTGCCCACGTCCGGGCCTTGACGATTCAATTGAGTTGGGTCGTGACAGTCCCAGAACAACGATAGCAATTGGTCAAAACTGACGCGGCCGGGATCGAAGGTCACCTGTACAACCTCGGCATGGCCGGTGCCGCCCGTGCAGACCTCTTCATAGCTGGGATTGGGCAGGCTGCCGCCGCAATATCCCACGGATGTCATGCTCACGCCGTCAAGCCGGCGAAAGGCCACTTCCACGCCCCAGAAACAGCCTGCGGCGAATGTCGCCTTGGCCAGGCCCCCATCCAATTGTGTCCCCATGATGCTTCCCTATTATTCGCGCCAGCCAAGGTGTGTGTGCTTTAGTACGGTTTGTCACCCTTCAAGGTAACGCGATGCAATAGCCGGGTATGGCCATGATAATCGTTGACCGGATAATGCTGGGCGCAACGGTTATCCCAAAATGCCAACGATCCGGGGCCCCAGGCAAAACGGCAGCAAAATTCCGGCTTGATTTGATGCTGATAGAGAAAACCCAGGATCGGCGCGCTTTCAGCTTCGGTCATGCCCTTGAAGCGAACGGTGTGCCCGGTGTTCACGAACAATGCCTTGCGGCCGGTTTCGGGATGGGTGCGGATCACGGGATGCTCCGCCTCCATCACCTCGGCTGCCAGGCCGGTTCCCGCATCGGCTACCCGGCTGCTACGGGTATGCGCCGCGCTGCCCTTGGCGGCGCTGTTGACGGCGGTTAATCCATCAAGAATTTTTCGTAGCGGCGCCGACAGACTTTCATAAGCCTGATATTGATTGGCGAATAAAGTATCGCCGCCGGTTGGCGGCAGCTCTTTGGCATATAAGATGGTCGCCATGGGCGGTGTCGGCTGATAGACCGTATCGGAATGCCAGACGCCGCCGAAATTGATGGTTTCCTCGGGTAATTTCAGGATCGGCGTAATCTGTGGATAATCCTCCAACCCTTTCACGAAGGGATAGATGTCGGGTTCGCCAAAACGGCTGACAAAGGCCAATTGCTGGGCCGGCGTGATGTCCTGATCACGCAGGAATATCACCAGATGATCCAGTAGGGCCTGGCGGATGTCGGCTATTGCCGCAGACGATAGTTCCTCGGCGATATTCACGCCGCTAATCTCCGCGCCAATGCTGCCCGTTATGGGGCGCACTTCAATGGTTGATGAATTTGTTCTCATTGCGCCACCGCCACTGCTTCGTTGACCGACCGTTCGAAATGCGCCAGGGCCGGTTCATTGCGCCCAAAGACCATTTCAGTTTGTGCTTTCGAGGCGAAGCCGGCCTGGATGCCTTCGCCGACCGGAAAATCCTCCACATCCACGGTGCGGATGGTCAGCTCCATATTGCGGTCCCAGTGCCGCTTGGCGCTTTCGCTCTCGGCCGGTTCGGGGATAAAGAAATCCAGGTACATGACACATTCGTCCACTTTGTCGGCCACCGGAAAGACCCGCCACGTCTCCACATGATCTATCTGCATAACCATTACGGTATTTGGGAACAGGACATATACCAGGGCCGAGTGCGGTATCAAATCCCAGTCCGCCTCTGGCGTACCGCGCAGGCCTTCGATGCTTCGCCGGGGCAGGGTTTCCCGTAGATGCGGCCCAAAGGCCTCGAACAGGCAGAGATTGGGGAAAAAAATCGGGCCCACGGTGTTGGCGTGCAAAACGCCAAAATGATAGGGCTCCAGGAAGGTGTCGATGACAATCTTCCAATTCAGCTTGCGGCGTAAAATCCGGGTTTCGTAATGGTGATAGTCCGCCAGGCCGAAATTCGCCAGTTCCGGGGCCAACCCGCCCAAATGGGCATCGGCATCAAGCATTGTGTTTGGGCCGGGACCGGGGCCGGGGTCAGGTTGCGGGATCACCCAAATCATGCCGTCGCGTTCCACCGCGGGTAATTCGGTCAGACCCCGGCTGTCCTTGTCCATGCCGGCGAAGCTTTTGCTATCGGGAATGCCCATTAATTTGCCCTGTAAATTGTAACTCCAGCCATGATAGGGGCAACTGAAGGCGCGGCCGGCGTGGCCGCAATCCTCGACCAGGCGGGCGCCGCGATGCTGGCAAACGTTCAAAAAGGCGCGCACGGTCCCCTCGCCGTCGCGCACGACGATGATCGGGACGCCGGAAAAATCCTCGGTCAGATAGTCACCCGGCGCCGCCAACTGTCCGCTTAACCCCATCAACAGCGGGTATTTGCGAAACAGGATCTGTTTTTCCTGTTGCAGGCGTTGCGGTGACGCATAGGCCGACGTGGCGTGATACATGATATCGGGCGCCTGGGCCGTTGTCCGCGCGCTCAGGTGGGCCAGGATTTCCCTGGTCAAACGTACCTGCGTTGCATGATCCACTTCATCGGCTCCTCTCCGATTACGCTACAAGAGCATTATGGAGATAAACCAACAATCCGTCGATTGTCACATGAAAAGTCCGCGCCATTGCCGCTTCCCGGCGCGGGCCTTGGGTTTTCGCGAAATCGTCCGGGTCTGCTCCAGCCTTTACGAAACGGGCATCGACGGGATATAGAGCAGGCCAATACTGAACAACCAACCCGGAGGTTGCCATGCTTGGCCTGATGCAGGATCGCCCATTGTTGATTTCGTCGCTGATCGATTTCGCGGCGCAATATCATGGCGATGTGGAAATCGTTTCCCGCAGCGTGGAAGGCCCGATCCACCGCTATACCTATAGCGACGCCAATCACCGCGCCAGACAGCTTGCCCAGGCCCTGGGCGCCCTTGGCGTCAGCCTGGGCGACCGGGTCGGAACCCTGGCCTGGAACGGTTACCGCCATCTGGAATGCTATTACGGCGTATCGGGTATCGGCGCGGTGCTGCACACCCTCAACCCCCGCCTGTTTCCCGAACAGATCGTCTATATCGCCAATCATGCCGAAGACCGGGTGCTGTTCACCGAATTGACCTTCGTGCCGCTGTTGGAAGGCATCGTCGATCAATTAAGCAGTGTCGAAGCGATCGTCATCATGACCGACCGGGCGCATATGCCGGAAACCTCGCTGCCGAATGTGCATTGCTATGAAGATCTGTTGGCGGCCCAGGATGGCAGCTTGCAATGGCCCAGTTTCAACGAGCGGACGGCATCCTCGCTTTGCTACACCTCCGGCACGACGGGCAACCCCAAGGGCGTGTTGTATTCCCACCGCTCCACCGTCCTGCATTCCTTGTCATCATGCAGCCAGGATGTCCTGGGCCTGTCCTCGCACGATAGTGTGCTGCCAGTGGTGCCGATGTTTCACGCCAATTCCTGGGGCATCGCCTATGCCGCGCCCATGTGTGGCGCCAAATTGGTGCTGCCGGGCATGGGAATGGACGGCGCCTCGATCTATGAGTTGTTGGAGACGGAAAAGGTGACCCTGTCGGCGGGGGTGCCCACCGTCTGGCTGATGCTGTTGCAATATCTGCGCGAGAGCGGCAAAAAACTGCCCCATATGAGCCGCACGGTGATCGGTGGCTCCGCCGCGCCCGCCTCCATGATCGAGGCTTTCGAGCATGATTATGACGTCACGGTCATTCATGCCTGGGGCATGACGGAGATGAGCCCGCTTGGCACCACCGGCAATTTGAAAGCCAAGATGGAGTGTCTGGATTATAGCGAAAAGCTGCGCTTCAAATCCAAACAGGGCCGCGCCATATATGGCGTCGATATGAAAATCACCGATGACGCGGGCCAGGAATTGTCCCGCGACGGTAAGGCGTTCGGCCATTTGATGGTGCGGGGGCCGTGGATCACCAAAGGCTATTTCAGGGCCGAGGGCGGCGGTGTTCTGGACGCTGATGATTGGTTTGACACCGGCGATGTGGCGACCCTGGATGACGAGGGCTACATGCAGATCACCGATCGCTCCAAGGATGTCATTAAATCGGGCGGCGAATGGATCAGTTCGATAGATCTGGAAAACATTGCCGTCGGCCATCCGGAAGTAACGGAGGCGGCGGTGATCGGCGTGGCGCACCCGAAATGGGACGAACGGCCACTGCTTATTATTGTCCGCAACGAAGGCAGCGCGGTGGAAGCTGCTGAAATTCTGCAATTCATGAAGGGCAAGATCGCCTCATGGTGGATGCCTGACGATGTGACCTTCGTGGACGAAATTCCCCACACCGCCACCGGCAAGATCCAAAAGCTGCAACTGCGCGAACAGTTCGCCGATTATAAACTGCCCACGGCATAGACCGGCCGCCCAGGTACCGCCCCGCGCCTTGGCGCGCGAAAAAACCTAAGCGGCCCGTTCCATCTTCCATTTGTGGATGAAGCGTTCGACGACCGGGTTGCCGGTATCCGCGATGTCACCCGGCGGGCCGGACCAGGCGACCTTGCCCTCATGCAACAGCACGATCTGGTCGGCGATCTTGATCGCGGTATTGATGTCGGAGGTGATGGACAGCGCCGTGGCGCCCAATTCGCGGACGTTGCGGACAATCAGGCTGGCGATGACGTTCGACATGATGGGGTCCAGCCCCGCGGTCGGTTCATCCAGCAGGATAATTTCCGGCTGGCTGGCAATGGCCCGGGCCAGGCCAACGCGTTTTTGCATGCCCCCCGACAATTCAGACGGCAGTAAATCCGCCACCGCCGCGCCCAATCCGACCGAGCGCAGGCAGTCCACCGCCATAACATGGGCCTGTTCTTTATTCAGTTCTTTCCGCTGCAATTGGCGAAAGGCGACGTTATGCCAGACCGGCAGGCTGTCGAATAACGCCGCCTGCTGAAACAGCATGCCGCAGCGGCTCAACAGTTGATCCCGTTCCCGGCCACGCAGGCTGACCGTGTCCTGGCCATCAATGCGGATGGCGCCGCTGTCGGGGTGCACCAGCCCCATGACGCATTTCAAGGTCAGGGTTTTGCCGGAACCGGATTCCCCCAGCAGAACCAAAGACTTGCCGTCATCAATTGAGAAATCAATGCCGTCCAGGACCCGCTCGCCAGCAAAGGATTTACACAATCCCTCAACAGCGATTTTGGCGACGGCGATTTTGGCTGTGTCCTGGCCCGTCATGTTGGCTGCCCGCGCAATTTCAACGTCTAGACCGTCCGATAGAACGAACCGGGGCCCGGCTCGCCATCACAGGCGGCCCGGTGGGTCGCCACCATATGCACCAGATGGGACAGCACGGAACGGGCGGCGGCGGAATGCAGGCTTTCGGGCACCTCGCGGTACATGCTTTTCACCATGTCGGGAATATGGCCGATTTTCTGTTCCAGACATTCGGCGATTTGTTCTTCCCGCTCTTCCCGATGCTTCACCAACTCGCCGACAAAGGCCCTTGGCTGATCGATCCTGGGGCCGTGGGTCGGCCAATAGTGATCGTCGGAGCGCAGCAGCAGCTTTCGCAGACTTTCCATATAGCGGAACATGTCGCCGTCAGGCGGCGAGACGATGGTGGTGGACCAGCCCATGACATGATCGCCGGAAAACAGGGTGTTCTCCTCGCGCAGGTGGTAGCAGGTATGGTTCGAGGTGTGGCCCGGCGTATAGACCGCCTGCAAGGCCCAATCCTTGGTTTCCAGGGTGTCGCCGTCATTGGCCAGGGTGTCGGGTGTATAGTCCATATCCCCGCCTTCCGCCGGGGCGCCATCGCTAATGGCCTTCTTATCGCGGCCATGGCCGTGCGGCCCGCAGCCCCAGATATGGGCGCCCGTGGCGGCCTTTAAGGGGGCTGCCCCTGGGGAATGGTCGCTGTGGGTATGGGTGATGATAATATGGCTGACCGTCTCGCCCTTGACGGCGTTCAGAATGGCCTCGATATGGGCCGGATCGTTGGGGCCGGGATCAATCACGCCAACCTGGCCATGACCGATGATATAGGTGCCGGTGCCATGCAGAGTAAAGGCCGAGGGATTGGGCGCGATGACCCGGCGGATCAATGGCGAGATTTGATCGGCCACACCGTATTCAAAGGTGACATCTTTCTTAAACGGAATATTGGCCATGCAGGGCTCTCCAGAAATTATCGAGCGGCGTATTCCGGGCGAATCCACCAATGCAATGATGAATATGGACGCTGGCGCGCTTTCAGACAATATTGAATTGTTTGCGGGCGGCGACAAGCCTCCCCGGCTCGGGCGCCGCCCTGCCGAAACCCGGCCTGACATTAACCATTATTTTGACACCGGCCGTCCCAAAATCCACGGAATCGTTAATGAATTTGCCCCGAATCGGGATCGCTCGTCGCCTAAGTCATTGATATCCTTAACGGGTGATATTGGCATGTGTTTTGCATATTATTCAATGGCAGCGACCTGTGAGGGTCGAACGACCACACCTAGGGGATACCCTCACCTTCTAGGTGGCCGAGACGGCGGTCCTTCGGGGCCGCCGTTGCCATTTCTCCCCTCCTGCTACGGCGGTTTCCAATCGCGGCGCATTTTGCCATTATGGCAGCGCGACTTGGGGGATCAGGTATGCGGATTTATCACGACGATTTGTGGCGGCGGACCGGCGGCGGGCTGTTTGGCCTGGGTTTGTGCGCCGTTGGCGTATTCAGCCTGTTGCAGATACCCAACGCGCCCGATGCGATGCTGGCCGACCGCGCCCTGTGGCTGGGCATCACCATGATTATCGCCGGCATTGCCGCCATCCTGGCCTCGTGGCTGGCCCCCGACCTCTCGGGCATCTGGTGCCGTTCGCCGCGCTTTCCGCCGAAAAAATAACCGGCTTACTTGATCCGGTTTGCAGTTTAACGGCCCCGCACGTTATACCCCTGATCGGGCTGTGCAAGCCAATGATCCGGGTGAGCGGGGACGCGAGAAATGAACGATACCACCACAGACTATGGCCAGGAACGCCTGGCGATGATGCAGGAACGCATGCTGGGCAGGGGTTTCGGCGCCATTCTGGGACCAAAGCTGGAGGTTCTGGAGGAAGGCTATTGCCGCATGGTGCTGCCCTGGCGCGAGGATTTGTCCCGTGGCGATGCCCTGATCCATGGTGGCGTCACCGCCGCGTTGATCGACAAGGCCGGCACTGCGGCGGCCTGGTCCTATCTGGATATACCCGAGGGCACGCGCGGCTCCACCGTATCCATGAACGTTAATTTCCTGGAAGGCGCCGTGGGCGATATGATCGCCGAGGCACGTACCGTCCGGCGCGGTGGCTCCATCGTAGTGATCGACGTGGACGTCAAGAATACCGACGGCGTCATGCTGGCCAAGGGACTGGTAACCTACAAGCTGTCCCGGCCCAGGACTTGACAGTAATTTCAAATAGTTAAGTCAAATATTTAAAGCTGACCCGTCACTCCCGCCCCCGCCTTCGCGAGGACAGGCTTCGCGGGAGTCCAGAAGTGTGGGTAGGTATGGATTCCCGCTTTCGCGGGAATGACGAGTTATTGCAATCGTTTAAGGCATAATTCCAGACAAATAACTTTCGGAGTATATCTTAACCAATTGATATACCGTACTAATCGTGCGAATAGATGCCAAAGTTCGCAGGAATGACGGGTTATTGCAATCGTTTGAGGTATCAATGCAGACGATTAACTTACAAAATATCACTTAACGCATTGATATTTATATCAATCCAGCCAGCGGCGATGACGGATCGGCGTACATCTTCCTGGGCATGCGGCCGGCCAGATAGGCTTCACGTCCCGCAATGACCGCGTGCTTCATGGCCCGCGCCATGCGGATCGGGTCCTTGGCCTCGGCGATGGCCGTGTTCATCAAAACACCGTCGCAGCCCAGTTCCATGGCGATGGCCGCGTCCGAGGCGGTGCCGACGCCGGCATCGACGATCACCGGCACATTGGCGTTCTCGATGATCATCCGGATGTTGACCGGGTTTTGCACGCCCAGACCAGAGCCGATGGGCGCGCCCAACGGCATAATGGCGCAACAGCCGATCTCTTCCAGCACCTTGGCCTGGATCGGATCATCGCTGCAGTAAACCATTACCTGGAAACCCTCTTTGATGAGCATTTCCGCCGCCCGCAGGGTTTCCGGCATATTCGGGTACAGGGTTTTCTTGTCGCCCAGCACTTCCAGTTTGACCAGATCCCAGCCGCCCGCTTCCCGCGCCAGGCGCAGGGTCCGCACTGCATCTTCACCGGTGAAACAGCCGGCGGTGTTGGGCAGATAGATGAATTTTTTCGGATCGATGTGATCGACCAGCATTTCCTTGTCCGGGTCGGTGACGTTGACCCGGCGCACGGCAACGGTAACCATTTCGGCGCCGGCGGCCACCACGGCGCGAAAATTCTCGTCATAGGATTGGTATTTACCGGTCCCCACGATCAGGCGCGAATGCAGCTTTCGCCCGGCCACCATCCAGCTGTCGTCGGTATTGGCATTGTCCGAATCGTCGTTCAAATCGCCGTCTCCGTCATTTTTCGCGTCGCCGCCGCCAATGAAGTGCACGATTTCCAGGCGATCGCCATCGGATACCATGGTTTTGCCGTAGGCGGAGCGCGGCACGATCTCTAAATTATGCTCCAAGGCAATCTTGCGGGCGTCCAACCCCAAATCCTGCAACAGCGCCGTAACGCTGAGAGAGGTGGGAATTTCGCGGTTTTCACCGTTAATAACAACGCGCATGAGCCAGCGTTCCTTGATCACGAAAACAAAATAGACCGTCAGTGGAATTATGGGAAGGCGGAGCGCACCTTTCAAGCAGCGGCAGATGAATTTGCCGGATCATGCCGCATCATGCCGGATCATACTGGGGCGTCTCTGGCTTCCCTATCCACCAGCATGGCAGTATATAGAAGGTAGTTTCCTTGTCATTGGTGAAATCCCATGCCCGCTAAAATATTGGTCCTGAATGGTCCCAACCTGAACATGCTGGGCACCCGCGAGCCGACGATCTATGGCCACGAAACCCTGGATGATGTGAACGCCGCCATTCAGCGCCGGGCGGGCGAACTTGGCGTTGCCGCCGATTGCCGGCAAAGCAACAGCGAGGGAGAGCTGGTCACCTGGATCCAGCAGGCCCGTGGCGAGGCCGCCGCCATCATTATCAATGCCGGGGCCTATTCCCACACCTCGATCGCCATACCCGACGCCCTGCGGGCCGTGGGGCTGCCGGTCTACGAGGTGCATCTATCAAACATTTACCAACGCGAAAGCTTCCGGCATCATTCCTATATCTCCGCCGTGGCTGTGGCGGTGATATGCGGCCTGGGCCTGGATGGATATTTATATGCGTTGACCGCTGCCGCGAAAGCGGCCGGCTAGCGCGGCAGAGAGGCAAGAGGCGAAATGGCAAAATCCGAGGTTGATAAAGACCTGATCCGCGAACTGGCCGCCCTGATGGACGAGACCGGATTAAGCGAGATCGAGATCGAAGGCGTCGATAAACGCATGCGGTTGGTGCGCGCCGTGGCACCCGTTGCGCCGGCGTTTGCGGCCCTGGCGCCCGCTGCCCCTGTTGCCGCAATTGCCCCAATCGCGGCTGCCCCGGAGAGCGATTTATCCAATCATCCCGGCGCTTTGCTGTCGCCGATCGTGGGCACCGCCTTTCAGGCCGGCTCGCCCGATGATGCGCCCTTTGTCAAAGTTGGCGATCACGTCGCCGCCGGGCAGACCCTGCTGGTGATCGAGGCGATGAAGACCTTCAACGAAATCCCCTCTACCTGCGCCGGCGTGGTGCGGCAGATCCTGTTTGAAAACGCCTCGCCGGTGGAATACGGCGAAGTTTTGATGATTATCGATTAATCCCCATCATGTTCGACAAGGTTCTTATTGCCAATCGTGGCGAAATTGCGCTTCGCCTGCACCGGGCCTGCCGGGAAATGGGTATCCGCACGGTGGCGGTCCATTCCACGGCGGATAGCGACGCCATGCATGTGCGCCTGGCCGATGAAAGCGTCTGCATTGGCCCACCGTCCGCCATTGACAGCTATCTGAATATTCCCGCGATCCTGGCGGCGGCGGAAATTACGGGCAGCGACGGGATTCATCCCGGCTATGGTTTTCTGTCGGAAAACGCCGAATTCGCCCATATTGTTGAAGAGCACGGCTATACCTTTATCGGCCCCAGCGAACAGCATATCCGCATCATGGGCGATAAGATCCAGGCCAAGAAAACCGTGGACGAATTGGGTATCCCGGTGGTGCCGGGCAGCGATGGCGCCATTACGGATAGTGATGAAGCCAGGGCGTTGGCTGAACAGATGGGCTATCCGGTGCTGATCAAGGCGGCCTCGGGCGGGGGCGGCCGGGGTATGAAACTGGTCCGCCAGGGCAGCGAATTCGCCGCTGCCCTGACCGCCGCGCGCACGGAAAGCAAGGCCGCCTTCAATGACGACACGGTCTATCTTGAAAAGTATCTGGAGCGCCCGCGCCATATCGAGGTACAGGTGATTGGCGACGGTACCGGCAAGGTGGTGCATCTGGGCGAACGGGACTGCTCGTTGCAACGGAACAACCAGAAAATCCTGGAAGAGGCCCCCTCACCGGCCCTGAACGAATTCACCCGCAAAAAGATCGGTCAGGTGGTGGTGGACGCCCTGTCCCGCATCAAATACACCTCGCTGGGCACAGTGGAATTCCTCTACGAGAATGGTGAATTCTACTTCATTGAGATGAATACCCGCCTGCAGGTGGAGCATCCCGTGACCGAGGCGATCACCGGTATCGACCTGGTGCGCGAACAGATCCGCATTGCCGCCGGGGCGCCGCTGTCGTTCAGCCAGGAGGATATCCGCTTTTCCGGCCATGCCATCGAATGCCGGATCAATGCCGAACATCCCACCACATTCGTCCCCTCGCCGGGCAGGGTGGGTGATTTCCACGCGCCGGGCGGCCTGGGCGTGCGGGTCGATTCCGCGCTTTACGCCGGCTATCGCATTCCGCCCAATTACGATAGCCTGATCGCCAAGCTGGTGGTGCATGGAACCACCCGCAACGATTGCCTGATGCGGTTGAGCCGAGCGCTGGGTGAATTCGTCATCGACGGCATCGACGTCAACATCCCCCTGCATGCCGCGTTGATCCAGCAGCAGAATTTTATCGACGGGGATTATCACATCCACTGGCTGGAAGAATTTCTCGCCCGGCAAAGCTGATTTGCAGGCCGTTCTTTAACAATCTGGAGGCATATGATCATGGCTGATGCTTATACGGACGCAACCTTTACCATCGACGACAACGGCGTTGCCCTGTTCACCATGAACCGGCCCGACGTACTGAATGCCCTGACGGATGAATTAAAGGCTGATTACGTCCGTATGCTAGATACCGTCCAGAGCAACGATGCGGTCAAGGCCCTGATCATCGCCGGCAACGGCCGGGCCTTTAGCGCCGGGGGCAACGTTAAGGCCATGGGCGATCCCGAACGCTCCAAACCGGTCAATGGCCGCAGCCGGATATTGCAGCTGCACGATTGGTTCGAGCGGCTGCACAATCTGGATTGTCCGGTGATCGCGGCGGTCGACGGCATGGCCTTTGGCGGCGGCTTCGCGGTGGCGTTGCAGGCGGATTTCATCCTGGCCAGCGAGGGGGCTAAATTCTGCTCTGTTTTCGGGCGTATCGGACTGGTCCCCGATATGGCGGTGCTGTACGCCCTGCCCCGCGCCGTGGGCATGCAAAAGGCCAAGGAGTTAATGTTTACCGCCCGCTCCATCACCGCGCGGGAGGCCGAGGCCATGGATCTGCTGTATGCCATTCACCCGCAGCAGGATTTGCTGCCCGCCGCGCATGCCCTGGCCGGGCGTCTGGCCCAGGGCTCGAAACCTGCCATTGGCGTGACCAAGAAAATCGTCAACCGCAGCTTTCAATCGGACTACGCCTCAATGGCGGAAATGGAGGCCGCCGCCCAGGCGATCATGTTCACCACGGATTACCACCAGGAGGCCGTGCGCCGTTTCCAGGGCAAGGAACCCCCCATGTACAACTGGGACGCCATGGACAAAGCCAAGGGTGGCACGGGTGACTAGAGCAGTTCCGGGCTATTCTGAACCATTTGACCGCTCACCAAGGCCCCGTGGGTAGGCGCGGTTTGCAGGTCGATGTGGTACATCGTCCAAAAACCGTAACGCAGCCACGGGGCCTTGGTGAGCGGCCTTCGGCGGCGCCCCCAAGCCATTCGGGTGCGTTGCGCCGCTTGCCCGATGCACCACATCGCGCTGCGCAACGCGCCTACCCGAATGGCTTGGGGGCGCCATCAAAATGGACCGGAATAGTGCGGAACTGCTCTAAACGCCCGGCGTAGCGGAATAGGGGATGAAAATAACCCCCGATATTGTGCTTCAGGCCTATGCCTCCGGAATTTTTCCCATGTCCGACGGACGCGATGAGCCGGAGATGTACTGGGTCGACCCGGAAATGCGCGGTATTCTGCCGCTGGACGGTTTTCATTTGTCCCGCCGCCTGCGCCGGACGGTGCGCCAGGATCATTTCACGATTCGCATCGACAGCGCCTTTGAACAGGTGATGACCGCCTGCGCCGCGCCGGCCTCGGGCCGCTGGACAACCTGGATCAATCGCGAGATCCAGGATCTATTTATCACCCTGCATCACCGCGGTTTCGCCCACAGCGTGGAAGCCTGGGCCGGCGATCAGTTGGCCGGCGGGCTGTACGGCATTGCCCTGGGGGGGGCGTTTTTCGGCGAAAGCATGTTCAGCGTGCAGGCCGATGCCTCAAAAGTGGCATTGGTGCATCTGGTGGCGCGCCTGCGTCTGGCGGAATTCAGCCTGTTGGATACCCAATTCATTACGGATCATCTGCGCCAGTTCGGCGCCATTGAAATCGCCCGGACCGAGTATCACTCGCGTTTGTCGGCTGCATTATCCGGTTCTTCGTCTGGCGCAACATACGGAATGGGAGATTTCAGCCTCCGCGGCAGATCAATGTCATCGGCGTCGGTACTGCAATCAATGACCCAGACATCGTAGACTGGATGTTCCAGCGCCGACAGCGCGGGAGACGAGGCGAACATCCAGCCGGAAAACAGAGTTATCCGTCCCTCCACGCCAGGGCGTTCTTCTTCAATTTCCAGAAATACGGCGACTTCAGGTGTCTCTTCGGGGGGCCGTTTGCGGCAGGTATGGGCGAGGATCCGCAGGGTGCCAAAGCTCACCTCCTGCTCCAAGGGCGCCGCGAACGTGGTGATACGGGCGGTGATTTTGTCCAAACCCCGCAACAGCACCCCGGTCATCTGGGCCGATTGCGCCAGGGCGGTTGTGGGCTGCGCCGTCAATAAGCCAAAAACAACGAGCAATGCGGCACGGGCAAGCGTCTTCATTTCATCCCGCTGCGCTATTCCGCTTTTTTGCCGGCGCCACCCGAACTGTATATGGCTTTGCCAATCAGCTCGGTCAGATCCACCGAGCCCTGGGTATAGAGGATTTCCTCTCCGGCTTGCAGGTAGTCTTCCGAGCCGCCCGGATCGATCGATAGATATTTGCCGCCCAACAGGCCGTCGGAAGCAATCTTAATCGCCGAATCGTCGGGCAGTTTGACATCCGATGACAGGGATAACTGAAGCACCGCCAAATATTCCTTGGCATCCAGGGTCTGCGCCATGACGGTACCGACCTTAATTCCGGCCAACATAATATCGCTGCCGACCTTAACCCCATCAACCTTGTCGAACTTCGCCGTCAGGGTATAGCCTTGGACCACACCAATATCGGCCTTGTCATAGGAAAAATAGAGAAAAAAGCCGGCTACGGCTAAGACCACCGCGCCGATCAAGGTTTCCACCAAGTTGCCGCTCACTGCTCGTATCCTCCTGCCAGGATTTGCTTCAGATCCCTGCCGAATCTGCGTTCAAAGACCGGAACGCGGAATCACCGCAATTATTCCATTGGGGCATTCCGCTCGGGCGTTCTATTCGGGCGTCCACGCCTGATAATCCCCGCCGCTTTTCTGCCGTTCCTTGTCGGAAAATACGCTGCCGCCCGGCCGATAGGCCACGGCCGTGCCGGTCAAATTGGCGACATGTGGCTTTTCCCATGGTATTTCCGGGCGCTGACCCAGGGGCGGCGCATCAACGGTCCGATGCAGCCAGGCATGCCATTCCGCGGGAATTTTACTGGCTTCCGGCGCACCCTCGTAAATGACCCAGCGGCGTTTTCCCGCCGATTTTTCCTTGAAATAGCGGTTGCCAAAGCTGTCTTGGCCAACTTCCTTGCCCTTCCACCAGATCATCAATCGGGTTCCAACGGTCGCGCTCATGGTTCCTACCTAACTCTGCCGCATTAATCTGCGCCGGACTATTGCATTGACTGGGGCGTGGGTCCAGCGCCATTCATGCCGCCAATCGCGATGGCCCAGATATAGCCAGCATAAAAATAAGTTATACACAGCCCCCATATATTGGGGCCAAAACGACACCAAGCACTATAAACAGTTGCCGTAATCACTGGTATTTGTCTAACATAGCACCGAGTCGGGGCGCGAACTCGCCGCGTTAGTGGTTTGATTTTTCTGGCAATTGCGCGCCAAACCGTGATCCGATGAATTTTTATCCACAGCCCGCGATAATCGCTTGACCATGACGCCAGGCCTAGATATGGTCTCTTTCCCGCCGGTAACCACAATATGTAGTGTAAAACATTAACATTATCGGCGTTGGCGCAAAAAAAACGATTATATAAAGAGGCAAGAGGGTAACATGCGGATTTCACGGCGCTTTACGGAAAAAGGGCATTCGCCCTATGCAAATATCGAATTTCGCATGGCAAGCAGTGAAATCCGAAACCCGGATGGCTCGGTTGTTTTTAAACTGGATGATATCAAAGTCCCGGCCGAATGGTCGCAGGTGGCATGTGATATTCTGGCGCAGAAATATTTCCGCAAGGCCGGTATTCCCGCCGCGCGCAAGCGTGTGCACGAAGAAGATGTGCCGATTTGGCTCTGGCGCGAGGAAGCGGACGAAGAAGCCCTGGCCGCCCTGCCCGAAGACCAGCGTGACACCCATGAAACATCCGCCCGCCAGGTCTTCGACCGGTTGGCCCGCACCTGGACTTATTGGGGCTGGAAGGGTGGTTATTTTGATGAGGAAGATGACGCCATCGCCTTTTGCGATGAGGTGAGCTTCATGCTGGCCAAGCAAATGGCGGCGCCGAATTCGCCGCAATGGTTCAACACCGGCATGCATTGGGCCTATGGTATCGACGGCCCCTCGCAAGGGCATTTTTTCGTCGATCACGAAAATGGCGAGCTGCAGGCGGCGACCTCGGCCTATGAACGCCCGCAACCGCACGCCTGCTTTATCCAATCCGTCGCCGATGACCTGGTTAACGAGGGCGGCATCATGGATTTATGGGTGCGCGAGGCGCGCCTGTTCAAATACGGCTCCGGCACCGGTTCTAACTTCTCCAACCTGCGGGGCGCCAACGAGGGCCTTTCGGGCGGTGGCCGGTCATCGGGATTGATGAGTTTTCTGAAAATTGGCGACCGGGCGGCGGGCGCCATCAAATCGGGGGGAACCACCCGGCGCGCGGCCAAGATGGTTGTTGTCGACGCCGATCACCCGGATATCGAAGAATACGTCAATTGGAAGGCATTGGAGGAGCAGAAGGTAGCGGCACTTGTCGCAGGCTCCCGCGTCACCGCGAAAAACCTGAAGGCAGTGATGGCGGCCTGCCAGGAGGGCGCCGGCGAGAACGAGCCAACGGAAGAGCATAACGGCCGTTTCGATCCGACCCGGAATCCAGCCTTAAAGGCGGCCCTGCGCGGTGCCCGATCGGCCATGATTCCGGAAAACTATGTGCGCCGCACCATTGATTTCGCCCGCCAGGGCTATACCGAGATGGAATTCCCGATCTTTGATACAGATTGGGATTCGGATGCTTATCTGACCGTGTCGGGGCAAAATTCCAACAATTCGGTGCGGGTCACCAATGAATTTCTGAATGCCGTTGAAAACGACGGCGATTGGGCCCTCTATCGCCGCACCGATGGCAAGGTAGACCGCACGATCAAAGCCCGGGACCTGTGGGAAAGCATCGGCAACGCCGCCTGGGCCAGCGCCGATCCGGGCCTGCAATACCATTCCACGATCAACGAATGGCACACCTGTCCCGAAGGCGGCGAAATTCGCGCCTCCAATCCCTGCTCGGAATACATGTTCCTGGACGATACCGCCTGCAATCTGGCCTCCATCAATCTGATGACATTCCTGAATGATGATGGCAGCTTTGATGTCGACGGTTTCGCTCACGCGGCGCGCCTGTGGACCATCGTGCTGGAAATATCGGTGCTGATGGCACAGTTTCCATCCCGTGAAATCGCGCAACTCTCATACGAGTACCGCACATTGGGCCTTGGCTTTGCCAATATCGGCGGTTTGCTGATGGCTCAGGGCCGGCCCTATGACAGCACGGAGGGCCGTTCCATATGCGCCGCCATCACCGCCCTGATGACCGGCACCGCCTATGCCACGTCAGCCGAGATGGCAAAAGAAATGGGCGCCTTTGAGCGTTATGCGGAAAACGCCCCGCATATGCTACGGGTGATCGCCAACCATCGCCGCGCGGCCATGGGCGCGCGAGACGGTTACGATGGCCTGGAGGTGGCGCCGGTTCCCCTGCTTGCCGCCGATTGTCCCGATGCCGCTTTGGTTCAGGCCGCAAGAGACGCCTGGGATCAGGCCCTGGAGCTGGGCCAACGTCATGGCTATCGCAACGCCCAAGCCACGGTGGTCGCGCCGACGGGAACCATTGGTCTGGTGATGGATTGCGACACCACGGGGATCGAGCCTGATTTTGCCCTGGTCAAGTTCAAGAAGCTGGCGGGAGGCGGTTATTTCAAAATCATCAACCGCATGGTTCCCTCCGCTCTCGAGACCCTGGGCTATAACGAAAGCCAGATCCTGGCCATGGCCAATTACACGCTTGGACATGCCACCCTGGACGGGGCGGCGGACATCAATCACGAAAGCCTGCGGCAAAAAGGCTTTGGCGATCTACAGATCGAGAAAATTGAAGCGGCCCTGGAAAGCGCCTTCGACATTCGTTTCGTCTTCAACAAATATAGCCTGGGCGAGGAATTTTGCCGCGAAACCCTCGGCTTCAGCGATGCACAACTAAACGATCTGTCCTTTGATATGCTAAGTGCGCTGGGATTCACCTCGGACCAGATAGATGCCGCGAACATCTATTGCTGCGGCGCCATGACCCTGGAAGGAGCGCCGGGCCTGAAGGCGGAGCATCTGCCCGTATTCGATTGCGCAAATCCCTGCGGCCGCATCGGCAAACGCTATTTGTCCGTGTACAGCCATATCCACATGATGGCGGCGGCTCAGCCCTTTATCTCGGGTGCCATTTCAAAAACCATCAACATGCCCAATTCCGCCAGCGTGGAAGATTGTAAAAAGGCCTACAGTGACTCCTGGCGCCTGGGCCTGAAGGCCAACGCCCTATACCGGGACGGCTCCAAGTTGTCGCAACCTCTGTCATCGGCCTTGTATGACGAGATTGGTGATGACGAGGAAGCCGAAGACAGCCTGGCTGCGGTATTGAGCGCACAGCGGGTTGACCCGCGCGTGGTGGCAGAGCGGGTGGTGGAGCGTATCATCGCCGAGCGGCGCAAGCTGCCGCAGCGGCGCAAGGGCTATACCCAGAAGGCGGTGGTCGGCGGCCACAAGGTTTATCTGCGGACCGGTGAATATCCGGATGGCAGCCTGGGCGAAATCTTCATCGATATGCACAAGGAGGGCTCGGCCTTCCGAAGCCTGATGGATAGTTTCGCTATCGCCATTTCATTGGGCCTGCAATACGGCGTGCCGTTGGCGGATTACGTGGATGCCTTCACTTTCACCCGCTTTGAGCCCAATGGCATCGTCGAGGGCAATGACGTCATCAAGATGTCCACCTCGGTACTGGATTACCTGTTCCGGGAGCTGGCGGTTTCCTATCTGGGCCGCAATGAACTCGCCCATGTGGACCCGGAAGATCTACGCCCCGATACCCTGGGCGCCGGCCTGTCGCAGGAAGATGCGGAAGCGGAATCCGACACCAGCCAGGAACAATTTGTCGCGGCCCATAGTGTTGCCTCGCACGGGTTTGTCCGTGGCCGTCAGTTGCTGGTCGTCACGGGTGGCAATCAGAGCGGCGTGAAACGCACCAGCAGCGGCAATGGCGGCAGTAATGGCGGCGGCATCGCCATGGCATCCGCTGGCAGTAATGGTGCCGGGGGCACTGTGAGTGCCCAGGGCCTGGCGACGAATGGCAATGGTGCCGCCGTGGCGGTTTCGGTTAGCGCCGAAATTCGGCAGGATGTGGACGTGCGCCTGGACCGAATTCGCGAAGCCCGCATGAAAGGCTATGAAGGGGATGCCTGTGGCGAGTGCGGCAATTTCACCCTGTTGCGCAATGGCACCTGCATGAAATGCGATACCTGTGGGGGCACGTCCGGTTGTAGCTAGTGAATGCTTAGAAAACGCGACCATTTAGAAAAGCCCCGTCATGACGGGGCCAAGCAGTTGTAGCGTAGCCGAGTAGAGTGAAAACCTCCCTGTTTAGATTTGGGCGCGGCCTTGTGGCCGCGCCCTTTTTTACAAATTCAGGAAATTGCGGCAACTTGGCATTAACCGGTCGTTTAAATTCTTCGCCTATTCTACCTGAATGGCGAATATTGCGGCAAAATCAGCGAGTAAGATAACGGCCCCAGGTCCCAGCCTGCAGGTGCGTGAAACGGCCAACGCCGAGCAACGCCAGAAGATCCTGAAATTCCGTGCGCAAATCGTGGTTGATGAATTAGGTGTCAGCCCCTTGCCCACCGCCGACAAACAGCGCCTTGAGGAAATAGCGCGGGACGAAGCCGCCCGCCATCTGTTCTTAACCGCAGGCAATAAAATTGCCGGCAGTCTGCGCCTCTACACTTCCGAGATGATCGCGCCAAGCCGGGATATGATTACCAATTACGGCCTGAACGCCTTTATCGATTTCGAACCGGAGCATCTCTCTTTCACCGATCATATGGCCATCGCGAAGCGTTGGCGTGATGGCAAGGTACCGGCATTGATGATGGCCGCGGCCTTCAAGCTGGCACGTAATGGCGGCGCTCAATTTAATTTCACCTACTGCCCACCAGCCCTTGTGGGGTTGTACGAAAAAATCGGCTATCGTAGTTACGTACAGCAATATTTGGAGACGGGCGAAGGTCTGCAAGTGCCAATGGTCCTGGTGATGGACGACGTTGATCATCTAAGGGCTGTCAATTCGCCCTTTGCCCGCCTGATGACGTCGAAAAAGACGGCTCCAGGCATCGCGAACTGGTTTCGCAACGCATTCCCCGATGCGGCCGACCGACCGGTAAAGGCGCTGCGCAACGAAGATAAGCTTTGGGGATACTTGACCAAGCAATTGCATCAAAATCCTTTGCACGGCGTACCGCTGTTCGACGCGCTGAGTTACGATGAAGCGCGCCAGTTCGTGAAAAATGCCACGACCCTTATACTGCGAAGCGGTGACCGCCTGGCGCGGGCCGGCGATGTGGCTTTCGAGGCTTTCGTGGTGCTATCGGGCAATGTGGAAATTCATGACAGAGACGGTTCCGTTCTGGCGCGCTTTGACAGGGGTTCCACGGTTGGCGAAATCGCCTATTTGGCGGCCATGCCGCGAACCGCCGATATTGTGGTCACGCAAGATGCCGAAGTCCTGGTGCTGACCCAGGAAATGTTTCGAAAAACAATCGACAGCGAACCCGCCATCGCCAGCAAGATTCTGTTCAATCTGACCCTGATCCTGGCCGAACGCCTCAGGGCTACAAGCCAGAATTTATCCAGCTATACCCAGGGGCTTTAAGCCCCGCCGCTATTCTTCTGTTGGTTCCGGGGTCGGCTTTTTAGGGGGCTCCGGTACGACGGTGCGGATATGTAATTCGCGTAAATGTTTCGCATCCGCCGGCGCGGGCGCACCCATCATCAGATCCTGAGCCTGCTGATTCATTGGGAACATGATGACTTCCCGGATGTTGGGCTCGTTTGCCAACAGCATGACCATGCGATCGATACCCGGCGCGATGCCGCCATGGGGCGGGGCGCCGAATTTCAAAGCGCTGAGCATGCCGCCAAATCGGTTCTCCACCTCACTGGCGGGATAACCGGCGATTTCGAACGCGCGGTACATGATTTCCGGCAGATGGTTCCGAATGGCGCCTGAAGCCAGCTCGTCGCCATTGCAAACGATGTCGTACTGATAGCCCAAGACATCCAGGGGGTCGCCACTATTCAAGGCCGCCAAGCCGCCCTGAGGCATGGAGAATGGATTGTGGGAGAAATCCACCTTCTGCTCGGTCTCGCTCCATTCAAACAGGGGATAGTCCACGATCCAGCAGAACCGGAAGGCATTCGCCTCTACCAGATCAAGATCGCGGCCCACTTTCAGGCGCGCCTTGCCGGCAAGGGCCGCGGCCTCGGGCGCTTTACCGGCGGCGAAAAACAGGCCATCGCCATCATCGCAGCCGGTCAAGGCTTTTAACTTTGCCAGACGCGCCTCGTCCAGACGGCTGGCGATGGGACCACGGCCGCCGCCATCGGTAAAACTAATCCAGCCCATGCCGGGTGCGCCCTCATCACGGGCCCAATCGTTCATCTTGTCAAAAAAGCTGCGTGGCCGGGCCGCCGCGCCGGGCGCGGGTATAGCGCGCACCGTATCTCCGCCCGCAATGAGTTTGGCGAATAATTGGAATTCAGAGCCGGCAAACACCTCGGCCACATCGACGATTTCCAACGGAATGCGTAAATCTGGCTTGTCAGAGCCGTACTTCAGCATCGACTCGGCATAGGGAATGCGCGGAAATGGCATGGGCGTCACCTCGCCGCCATTGGCGAATTCCTCGAACACGTCGTGCATCACCGGTTCCACCGCCTGGAAAACATCTTCCTGTTCAACAAAGCTCATTTCCAGATCGAGTTGGTAAAACTCGCCTGGACTGCGGTCGGCGCGGGCGTCCTCGTCGCGAAAACAGGGGGCAATTTGGTAGTAACGGTCAAAACCCGCGATCATGGCCAGTTGCTTGAATTGCTGTGGCGCCTGAGGCAGCGCATAGAACTGTCCGGGATGTAAACGGCTTGGCACCAGGAAATCGCGCGCGCCTTCGGGCGATGATGCGGTCAGAATGGGGGTCTGAAAGTCGATAAAGCCCTGCGCTTCCATGCGTCGGCGGATCGACGAGATGATCTTGCTGCGCAGTAGAATATTGTCATGCATGTCCGGACGGCGCAGATCCAGGAACCGGTAACGTAGGCGGGTTTCTTCCGGATAGACCTGATCTCCAAAGACTTGCAAAGGCAACTCCTCGGCCGCCGATAACAGTTCAAAATCAGCAATTCTGATTTCGATTTCGCCGGTGGGCAGATCTTTGTTCGTGGTTTCGGCCTCGCGGGCAACCACGGCGCCATCAATACGCAACACGCTTTCCGGCCGCACCGCTTCAATGGCCGCGAAATGTTCGCTATCAGGCTCGATCACGCATTGTGTAATGCCGTAATTATCGCGCAAATCAATGAACAGCAGGCCGCCATGGTCCCTTTTGCGGTGTACCCAACCCGAAATACGTACTGTTTGACCGGCCTCATCAAGGCGCAGGGCGCCACAGGTATGGCTACGATAAATATGCATGTCCAAAGGTCCTTGGATGGGAGAAAACAGCGCCGTATGCCGCCCTTTGCATTCGCTTCTAGCCTGGCTCAAGGCGGCGGCGTTAAACCACACAGAACGTACCGTTCTGTCAAGTGTAAGGACGATTTTCACGGACTAAATTAGCAGGGGCGACGGCGCACCATAAATTGTGTATAGGTGGCGCATGTCAGCATTACGAATAGACGAATTAATCGATGATACCGAGACATTGGCCGAATTTTGCGCCCAATTGTCCCATTCGCCCTATATCACCATCGACACGGAATTTATCCGTGACCGTACCTATTGGCCACGCCTCTGCCTGGTGCAATTGGCCAATCATGATGTGGCGCGGGCGGTCGATCCCCTGGCCGAAGGCATCGATTTGTCGCCCCTGGCGGATTTGCTGGCAAACCCGAATGTGATCAAGGTATTCCACGCCGCCCGTCAGGATGTGGAGATCTTTGTTCAACAGAATAATGTCGTGCCCTCACCCATGTTCGATACCCAGATTGCCGCCATGGTCTGTGGCTTTGGCGATTCCGTGGGTTACGACCGTCTGGTCGAAAAACTGGCAGGCGCCCGTGTGGATAAGGGCTCACGCTTCACGGACTGGAGCCGCCGCCCGTTGAGTGACAAGCAAATCGGCTATGCCCTGGATGACGTCACCCATCTTTTAACTGTCTATGACTCCCTGTGCGGGCAACTGGAAAAATCCAACCGCGCCCATTGGCTGGAAGAAGAGATGGCCGTGCTGACCAGCACGGCGACCTACGAACAATCCCCGGACGACGTTTGGCGCCGCCTGAAAGTACGCAGCCGTAACCCGCAATATCTAGGTGTGGTCAAAACCGTTTCCGCCTGGCGCGAGATGGAAGCGCAACGGCGCAATATGCCCAGGGGTCACGTACTCAAGGACGAGGCAATCCAGGAGCTGGCGGCGGAAATGCCGGATGAAATAAAGGCGCTGGGCCGTCTGCGTGCCGTCTCCAAAGGCATGGCCGAGGGGCCGGCGGGGGAGGAATTGCTGGCGGCGGTGCGCCGGGGTCGGAATTTACCCAGTGATGAGGTGCCAAATCCAGCGGCACAGGTCATTCTGCCGCGTGGCCTGGGACCGTTGATCGATCTGTTGAAGGTATTGTTAAAGACCAAATGCGAGGCCCATGACGTGGCGCAGAAGCTGGTTGCCACCGTGTCGGATTTGGAACGCATCGCCGTTGACGATAACGCCGATGTGGCGGCCCTGCGGGGCTGGCGCAGGGAAGTCTTTGGCAACGATGCCCTGGACTTGAAACACGGCCGTCTGGCCATGACCGCCAAGGGGAAACGGGTCGAGTTAATCCCCACCCGCTGATCAGAAACGGGGCAGCTGTTCCCGTCGGCAATTTCCGATCACTCGGAGACAATGCGGGCCGGCAACTCGAAGCTGCGCGCCATGGCGGTCAGGCGCTTTCGGGCCGCTTCGCCAATTAAACGGCTTGTTCCCGGTTCACAATGCAGGGCAATGCCATCGCCATCCAGGCTTAGATGATATTGTGCCAACAATTCCATGACCCCGCCCGAAAGGGTATGGGCAAGGCGCAGGGCCTGGCCAACCCGGCGCGACCAGATCCGGTCTTCCTCTTCGATCAGGTGGCCATAACGGTCCGCCCAGCGGCTGTCGCCACGGTGGGTATAACGAAAACGGATCGCAAGCGCCAATTTGATACGCTGGGTATGATCCAACCCAATCAGGGGCGCGCGTAGAACATCGGCCATGGCGTGATCCTGGCGCTCATCAGGATGGATACGCCAGCCAATATCGCTCAACAGCCCGGCCGCCAGACGCAAACGCTTTTCATCCAGGCTTTCAGCCGGAAACAACGGCGCCAGCCAATTGGTCAGCCTGGCCCCGTCGCCATGGCCGTGGCCCAAGCCGTCTTCGGGATCCCGCGCGGCGGCAAGCGCGGTCAGACGGCACGATGACATTAAAGGATCGACAGCCTGTTGCGCGGGTGAAAGATGCTCGTACAGGATCCCTTCGCGCAGGCCATGGGCCGAAAAAACCACCCGTTGGGCGCCGCTAAGTCGAAGCAACCGGCCCAGAACCCTTGCCGCCAGGGCCAGGGTATCCAGGCGCTCCTTTGGCGCATGCTCTATCCGTTCCAGGCTTTCCGGGCCAAGTCCGGCAAAAAGCTGGCACATGGAGGCCACCCTGGCCGCCGGCATGGTATAGCCGTGTAAAACCCGAAGTGGATAGCGGGTCCGCGCCATTTCCAGACGGCCAAGGCTGCGCCAGGCGCCGCCGACGATATAAAGATCGCCATGCCTTGCCTGATCCATCCAATCAACGCGCGCCAGGCAAGCATCAATTTCCCGGTCCAGGGTTGCCCCATCGCTTGCCCTGCCCGTAATCAGGCGCAATGTACCAAGGGGTAGACTTGTGCGTTGGCCGACGCCGTCTTTCTGATCGGGATCCAGGTGGATTAATTCCAGACTGCCGCCACCCAAATCCCCCACCATGCCCCGGGCGCCCGGATTGGCCGCCAGAACGCCGCGGGCGGATAGCCGCGCCTCTTCCTCGCCGCTCAAGATACGCACGGGAATGCCCGTCTCTTCCAATACCCGGGCGATAAATTCTTCGCGGTTGGCAGCTTCGCGAACCGCCGCCGTCGCCGCCGCGTCGATCATGCTCACGCCCATGGCCGGTGCCAGATGGGCAAAACGGGCAATGATATCGATCGCCCGCTGCATCGCCTCCACGCCCAACGCACCGCCCCGCGCCTGTCCCCGGCCCAGACCGCACATGGCTTTTTCATTAAATAGCGGCGGCGCGGCCAGTGCCGCCGCTGGATAGACCACCATGCGAACGGAATTCGAACCGACGTCGATCACCGCCAGCTGATTTTTAGAGATAGCTCTGCCGCGCAAGGTTTTAATTCCGGGTTAGGCCTATTCCAGGGTGGGATGCAGGTCGGCCCGGCTGCTTTTTCAAGGCACTGCCCCGGCCCGACAGGCTGGGATTGGTCATGAAATAGCGGTGTGCCGAAAAATCGTCACCTTCGCACGTCAAACGCTCATATTTATCATCGGCGCCTAAAATCCAGCTCTGTGTGCGGTCCCCGAAATTGGCGGCCATGATCTGCCCCAGGATCTGCTCGTGCACCGTGGGATTTTCGATGGGCACCATGGCCTCCACCCGGCGGTCAAAATTTCGCGGCATCCAATCGGCCGAAGAAATGAAAACCTTTGCCTCTGTCGAGGGCAGGCCATGACCGGCGCCAAAGCAAGCAATTCGGCCGTGTTCGAGAAACCGACCGACAATGCTTTTGACCGTAATATTTTCAGACATTGCCGGCACGCCGGGCCGCAGACAGCAAATACCACGCACGATCAAATCAATTTTGACACCGGCGTTGGATGCGTCATAGAGCGCATCAATGATTTGACTATCAACCAGGGAATTCAATTTGGCCCAGATCGCACCGGGCCGACCAGCTTTGACATGGCTGATTTCCTGTTCGATCAGAGCCAAAACGGACTCCCGCATACCCAGCGGCGAGACCATCAAGCGGTCGAAATGTTCTGGTTTGGCGTAACCCGTGACATAGTTGAACAGCCGCGCCGTGTCTGCGCCGATATCCGGATCGGCGGTGAAAAATGACAGGTCCGTATAGGATTTAGCGGTCACGGGATGATAATTGCCGGTGCCTAGATGCACATAGGTCAACAGCTCCTCACCCTCGCGCCGGGCCACATAGGAAACCTTGGCGTGGGTTTTCAAATCCATGAAGCCGTAAACCACGTGAACACCGGCGCGTTCCATATCAAGCGCCCATTTTATATTGGCTTCCTCGTCGAAGCGCGCCTTTAATTCAACCACGGCGGTCACCGACTTGCCGCTCTCGGCTGCGGCGATGAGGGCCTTGACGATGGGAGAATCGTCGGACGTGCGGTACAGTGTCTGTTTTATGGCAATGACGTCCGGGTCGTGGGCAGCCTGACTCAAAAATTGCGCCACCACGTCAAAACTTTCATAGGGGTGGTGGACCAGGATATCCTTGGTTCGGATCGCAGCGAAGCAATCGCCGCCCAATTCGCGAATTCGTTCGGGGAAGCGCGGGTTGTAGGGCTCGAACTTCAAATCGGGCCGGTCGTCGACAATCAACTGGCCCACATCCACCAGGCCCAGGGCACCGTCCACCGCCAAAACCTCGCTGCCCCCGACATCCAGGTTGCGCACCACGAACCGGCGCAAATCGTCAGGCATGGCGGCGTCGACCCGCAGACTGATGACCCTGCCACGGCGCCGGCGTTTCAAGGCGGTCTGAAAGAACCGAACCAAATCCTCGGCCTCTTCCTCGACCTCGATCTCGCTGTCACGAATGACCCGGAAAAGGCCGCGGCCCTGGGTCGTGTAGCCGGGAAAGAGTTGATCCAGGAACAAGCCAACCAGGTTTTCCAGGCTGATAAAACGGATCATCTTGCCCGGCAGGCGAATGAAGCGGTCAACCATCTGCGGCAGCGGCACCAGCGCATTCATAAAGGTATGGTCTGAATCCCGGCGCAATTGCAGAACCATGGCAAATCCAAGATTTTGGATAAAGGGAAAAGGATGCGCCGGGTCAATCGCTAATGGTGTCAGTACGGGAAAGACCCGATGCAGGAAATACACAGCCAGGAAATCCCGCTCGTCCTCCAGCAAATCTTCTGGTGCAACCAAGGTTATTCCCGCCGTCGCCAGTTCGCCATTCAGCTCAATCCAGTAGCGGGCCTGCTCCGCCATAATTTCAGCCGCTAATTCATTGATGGCGGTGAGTTGCTGTGCCGGGGTGCGGCCGTCGTCGCTGACCTGTTCGATGCCGGCCTGCACCTGGCCATGCAGCCCTGCCACGCGGACCATGAAAAATTCATCCAGGTTGGTGGCGGTAATAGACAAAAAACGCAGCCGTTCCAACAACGGGTGGTTTGGGTTGCGCGCCTCTTCCATGACCCTCTGATTAAAGGCCAGCCATGACAATTCCCGGTTAATATAACGTTCGCCCGGTTCGGTCGGTTCAGCGGGAACCACGTCCCCGCCGCCGTCCTTTTGTTGCACCTGGGCCACCAAACGTTCCTCCCCTTCCCGCGCCGTTGGGTATTAGTTCACCCGGGTCCAAATTTGCGTCTTGCCGAACAATGGTAAGCCAACGTAGCCGCGAACCTTTAATGTATTGCTATCCTGCAAGGTCAAAGTGCAATCATAATTTTCGCCGTCTTCGGGATTATAGATGGTGCCATTGCTCCAGACATCGGCTTCCTGGCCAGCGGTAAAATTGACCAGCAGAGGTAACCCGATGATCGGGCGGTCTTGCATGGCGGGCTCTGGATTGTTGACATCGGTCTTAGGGACGCCCTGGTCATCCAGCGGTTCCTTCAGCCAAATGATACGACCGCACAATTTCTGCCCGCAGAGCAATACCCTGACGTGTGATTTGCCGGCTTCCGTCGCCCAGGTGCCGACCGCGTTGCCCGCCCACGACGGCGCGAATGGCAACACCGCGATGCACAGAACCAATGATATCACTCGCCAATGCCGCATATTGATCTTGTCTTCCGTTTTTTCGCGTCTACTCACATGGTGCCGGTGAAAGCGCCGCCATCCATCATTATTTGCTGCCCGGTCATAAACCCCGTATGGGCACTGCACATAAAGGCACAGGTGGCGCCGAATTCCTCGACCGTGCCAAAACGGCCGGCGGGATTATTTGCCGCCGCAATGGTCGTCATCTCAGCCAATTCCTTGCCCGCAACCTTGGCCCGGTGGGCAATGTTGCCGCGCAGACGGTCGGTATCGAAGGGGCCGGGCAGCAGGTTATTGATTGTGACATTGCGGCCAATCGTCTTGCGTGACAAGCCTGCGACAAAGCCCGTCAACCCACAGCGGGCGCCGTTCGACAAACACAGCTCGTCAATGGGACTGCGCACCGCAGCGGACGTGATGTTGACGATACGGCCAAAGCCGCGCTCCAACATACCGTCCACGGTGGCCTTGATCATCTCGATGGGACTGAGCATGTTGGCATTCACCGCCGCCTGCCAATCCTCCAAAGTGAAATCGCGAAAATCGCCAGCCGGTGGTCCGCCTGCATTGTTGATCAGAATATCAGGGTTGGGACAGACTGCCAGCAATGCCGCGCGCCCCTTCACCGTGGTAACATCGCAGGCAAGGGCCACGACGCTAACGCCTGTTTCCGAGCGTATTTCCTCAGCCGTGGCCGCCAATGCTTCCTCGCCGCGGGCGCTGATGGTCACGGCCACGCCTTCCCGCGCCAGGGCAAGGGCGCAGCCTTTGCCCAGCCCTTTCGAAGCCGCGCAAACAATGGCGGATTTTCCAGCTATACCTAGATCCATGCTGTCACCTCAATAATTTCAGCGTCTAAATTGATTTTCTATTCCGACGTCATGGCCGCGCGGGCCAAGGGCACTGTAATGGGTCGCTGCCCCGATAGCGAGATGCGGTCCAACTTGATCACCGCTGTCTCCGCCGCCGCGAAAGAACGCTCTATCCGGGCCGCCAGATAGGATAACACGTCGCGGCCCACACGCACCTGACGGTCCGCGAATATTTTTGCCATCACGGCCACCAGCAATTGATCATCGGGCGCCTGGATACCGACCGCCGGCGCGGCCAATATGCGGGACCGCAAATCCGGCAACGACACCTGCCATTGCTTCGGCGGTTGCCGGGCGGCGATCAGCAGATAGCCGCCCTGCTCGCGCAGTAAATTATATAAATGCAGCAATGGCTCCGCCGCGATCACGTCGCCTCCGTCCGATCCGGCATCATCCAGGGCCACGGCACCCAGCGCCGCCAATTCCAGCACGCTGGCGTCAAGCAATTGCGCGGGCGTAATGCGCCGCGCTTTGGTGCGAACGCACCACAGGTGTAGCAGATGGCTCTTGCCGCAGCCCTCGGGACCATACAGGCAAAGGGCATGAGCCGGCCAATCGGGCCATCGGTCCAGCCACGCGACAGCATCGGCATTGCTGTCAGTAACCAGAAAATCAGCGCGTCCCTGGGCCTTGCGCGCTGGCAGGTCCAGGATTAACTGCCCCGTCGAATTCATGGCGCGGAGCCATCCGATGGCCCGCCATCCCCGCCTAGATAGAGCCGGCTGCAAAGATATTGCTTGAGAGAAAATCGGACCATGACACCGATCGCGGCCGCGGCCGGTACGGCAATCAAAATTCCCACGAAACCGAACACCGCGCCACCCGCCAACAGGGCAAACATCACCCATACGGGATGCAGGCCGATGCGGTCGCCCAATAAACGCGGCGTCAAGATATAGCCTTCCATCGCCTGACCAACGACGAACACACCGGCAATGATCCCGATGCGAAGATAATCCCCATCGGGCAAGAACTGGGTCAATGCCGTCAGCATGGATAGAACCAGTCCCAACAGCGCCCCGACAAAAGGAACAAACGAGACCAGGCCGCTGAACAGGCCGATAATCAGGCCGAACTCCAATCCCGCGAAGGTCAGGGACAGGCCATAGAAACTGGCCAGGATCAAACAGACCGTGCCCTGGCCACGAATAAACCCGGCCATCACGCTATCGATATCGGCCAATAATTGGCGCACGGTTTGGGCATGCTGCAGGGGCAGCCATTTGTTCAAGGCCGCGACCAGATGATCAAAATCGCGCAGTAGATAGAACGCCACCACGGGGGTAATCACCAACAGCGATAGAATGTTGAACAAGGCCAGGCCGCCGCTCCACGCTTGGCGTAGCAAGCCAAAGCCAAAGCCGACGACATCACTGGCGATTTCCTTCAGGGCATTGCCAGCAGATGCGCCAATGTCTATCCCGGCCCGGGCAGCCAGATCAATCACAAAGGGCAGTGCCGTTTCACGCACGCCGGCCACATAACCGGGCAGACGTTCAGCAAATCCAAAAATCTGTGACTGCAAAATCGGTACCAATAGCAGGACCGCCAAAACCATCAGGATAAAGAAGGCAATAACGACCATACCGGTCGACAGGCTGCGGGACAGGCCCCGGCCCTCCAACTTGTCGGTCAGGGGGTCAAGGAAATAGGCCACCGCCATGCCGGCGACAAAAGGCAGCAGGATCGAGCTTAATAACCAGACCAGGGCGAGCAGGACCAGCAACGCGAACATCCAATACCTGACTTGTTGTTGAATGGTCACTAATTAGACTCCACCTTGTTCATGCGGCGCCACCAATCCATCAGATATTGAGCGCCGGAGGCGACTGTTGTGAAGGCGGCGAACGCGATCAAAGTTTGGATATAGACTGCCGCACCCTCCACGACAAAAGCCAGCGTGGCGATCGTAGATGCCGCCAGAATGATTTGCACCGTCGTATTGATTTTGGACAGCAGAAAGGGCTTTGGCTCATACGGCTGCTCAAACAGGTACAACAGGAACAGCCCGCCGACGATCAGAAAATCGCGGGATACCACCATGATGACCAGCCAGAGCGGCAAATTTTGTTGCACGCCAAGGACGATAAAGATGGAAACTAATAAGACTTTGTCGGCAATGGGATCAAGATATCGGCCCAATCGGGACTGCATGCTAAAGCGCTTGGCTAGAAAGCCGTCCAACGCATCCGATAGGCCGGCAAGGCAAAACACCACCAGCGCCAGCCGCCATTGATCAATCAACATCAGCCAGACATTGAAGGGCACGGACAAAAGCCGGGCCAGGGATATTATATTGGGTAAGGTCATTCCGCCTTCGCCGCGCCTTGTCCGGACAGACGCAAGACCCAGAACCCTTCAACCAGAGCTAGCTGTAGGTCGCGCTGGGCCAAAGAAATCACCAGGCTATCCGTGTCACCCAGGTAATCAATGATAACCTGGGCAGCCTGACGCGAAATGCTCTGCAGTTTGATTGACCGCACCATGGCCGACGCATTCAGGCTTTGGCGTATCGACAGCCAATCAGCCAGCCCTGACAATGGCACCTGGGCACTGAGGCTGGTGTCCGCATCGAAGCTTAATTTGGTCCGGCGTTTCCATTGTTCCAACTGGTCCATGGCCACGCGCTGGGCCAAACGGTCCATGGCGGTATCCAGGTCTTCGGCCACCTTGACGCCATAGTCCAAAACCTCGGTGCTTTTACCACGCGGCGTAAAGCGCAACATGTTGACCTGCACCTGTGGCACGCCGCCGGCAGCCAGATCGATGCTCAGGATGGCATGGGTCACCAACACGGTATCCACGCCATAGCGCTGGGCGATGGCACGCAATTGCTCGTCACTGCCAGCCAATGCGGCTTGTGCGGCAATGGTGGTGACATCTTTCAAATCACCCTTGGGCAGCAGCAGCGGTAATAGGGAATCGGGTGACAGATCCAGCCGCGCCCAGGCCCGGCGCCAGATATTACTATCCTCGAACAAGGATAGCGCCGCGCCTTTTTCAAATATCGGCAGGACCAGGGTTGGTTTGGCCCGGGTCTCGGAAAAACTGAAACCGGCGCCGCGTAACAGGCGGCGTATGGCGGCGCGGTTAAAGCGCACGGTCAGGCTCGCCAAATACCGCACGGACGAGGTTTTTTCTCCGGATACCTGCACGGCGGTGACTAGTTGTGCGATCGCCCGGTCATCGGGTTTGGGCAGTCTGGCATGGTCGGAACGCAAGGTAATCCGCCGCAAAACCTGTTCCAGGGCCTGGCGCTGGCCGTCCAGCAACGCTAGTTTCCGAGCGGCGAGAGCCGATTTGGCGGTAACATCCACCGCCAGGCCCCGGGCCGTGAAAACATTATCCTCTGCCGCCGCGGCAGGGCTGGCAACCGCCGCGCCCGACCCCGCCGCGCCCGGCGTCGCCGCACTTTCGGCCATGCCCGATCCTGGAAACCAGACGCAGGCGAAAAACAATATGCAAAATGCGCGATGCCACATTACAAGGTCAATCAGATGCAGTATCTTCGCCGCTATTACCACGGCAGTGAATGTTTTAATTATAGCCTAGCGAGGGCGTCATCAACAGCTACACCTATAAAGATGCCGGTGTGGACATCGATGCGGGCGACCGCCTGATCGATGCCATCAAGCCCCTGGCCGCCTCCACCCGGCGTCCCGGTGCCGATGCGGTCCTGGGCGGTTTTTCCGGTTTGTTCGATTTACGGGCGGCGGGCTATCAAGATCCCTTGCTGCTGGCCGCGACCGATGGGGTCGGCACCAAGCTGAAGGTGGCCATCGCCGCCAATTGTCATGACTATGTGGGGATCGATCTGGTCGCCATGTGTGTCAATGATCTTGTGGTGCAGGGGGCCGAACCGCTGTTGTTCCTGGATTATTACGCCACCGGCAAACTTTCGGTGGCAGCGGGCACGGCTATTGTCGCCGGCATTGCCGAAGGCTGCCGGCAGGCCGGTTGCGCCCTGATCGGCGGCGAGACGGCGGAAATGCCCGGCATGTACCAGGACGGTGATTATGATCTGGCCGGCTTTGCGGTCGGTGCGGTGGAGCGCGACGGCCTGTTGGAATTCGCCACCATCATGCCCGGTGACCTGCTGTTGGGCCTGGCTTCAAGCGGACTGCATGCAAACGGATTTTCCCTGGTTCGCCGCCTGATCGAAGACGCGGGCCATGACTACGCCGCGCCTGCCCCCTTTGCCCCGGATCTCAGTTTGGCCGATGCACTGTTACGGCCGACCAGGATCTATGTGCCGTCCTGCCTGAAAGCGGTGCGTGCCGGCCTTATCAAAGGGTTGAGCCATATTACCGGCGGCGGATTGATCGAAAATCCGCCACGCATTCTTGCCCCCGACAGCATTGCCCGCATTGACGGCAAGGCCTGGCCGATGCCGCCTCTGTTCCAATGGCTGGCCCAATTGGGTGGGATCGAAGCCCTGGAAATGGCCCGTACCTTTAATTGCGGTATCGGCATGATCGCCGTTGTCTCGGCCGAAAACGCGGACGCCGCAACCGCGCTGTTCCAGGCGGCGGGCGAAACCGTCTGGCCTATCGGCGTTATCGCGGCGGGCGACGGCCCTGCACGGGTTGAAGTCAGCGGCCTGGTGTTTTGATATGGCCGGATACAAGATCGCCATTCTGATTTCCGGGCGTGGCAGCAACATGGCCGCGTTGATCGAGGCCTGTCAGGCAGACGGTTTCCCGGCGGAAGTGGCGCTGGTTTTGTCCAACCGGCCGGATGCCCTGGGCCTTGCCACCGCGCAGGCGGCAGGCATACCCACCCGAGTTATTGAACATGGCGCTTTTGCAAGCCGCGAAGCGTTCGATGCGGCCATGACGGAGGTTCTAACCGAGGCCGGCGTGCGCCTGATCTGTCTGGCCGGTTTCATGCGCCTGTTAAGCGCGGAATTCTGTCAACGCTGGCGCGACAGCGTGATCAATATCCACCCGTCCCTGCTACCTGCTTTCAAGGGCATGCACGTGCATGAAAGGATGCTGGATGCAGGTGTCCGGATCGCTGGCTGCACCGTGCATTACGTCCGCCCGGCCATGGACGAAGGGCCCATTCTGGTGCAGGCCGCCGTGCCCATCGCCGCCGATGATACCCCGGATACTCTGGCCGCCCGGATCCTGGAACAGGAACACCGGATCTATCCGCTGGCCGTCCGCCTGATTGCCGAGGGGCGGGCCAGGCCGGCGGGTGGCGCGGTTGCCATAGAGAATTATAACCTGCCGACGCAATGGTTGATCAACCCGCCGCTGGAATAATCCGGAACTGCTCTAGAGCCTGAGATTGTGGTAAAGTGAGGCCATGACAAAGCAACAGATAATTCATGTGACGGACTATAAAAGCCCCTTTGCCTACCTGGCCAAGGATCCGGCCTATGCGTTGGAGGATGAATTCGACGTGGCCGTGGAATGGCGGCATTTTACCTTGGATATCCCATCTTTCCTTGGCGCGGTGGAAACGCGCAGCGAAACGGAATGGCGCAAAGTGCGTTATGCCTACATGGATATGCGGCGCTGGGCTAACAAACGCGGCTTGACTGTGCGGGGGCCACGCCGGATCTATGATTCATCGCCCGCCGCCATCGGCATGCAGTATGCCCAGGCGCAGGGCGTCTTTCGCCCCTATAACGACCGCGTTTTCGAGCGCTTCTGGAACCACGAGTTGGAAGTGGATGATGTTCCCGCCCTGACGGCATTGTTGGCCGAAGTCGGCGCCGACGAAAAAGGCTTTGCCGATTACCTGCACGGTGAAGGCCGCGAACGCCACGACGCGTTGCGGCTGGAAACCGAAAAACTGGGCGTGTTCGGGGTTCCAAGCTTTGTCCTGAATGGCGAAATATTCTGGGGTTATGACCGGATGGAATTGTTGCGCGAACGTTTGCGCGAAGGGTGACCATATGAAGCTTGCCTCGTTGAAATCAGGCCGCGACGGCCAGCTACTTGTGGTCAGCAATGATCTCGACCGTGCTGTCGCCGCACCTGACATTGCCCCTAACTTGCAGGCGGCCCTGGACGATTGGCGGAATTTGGCGCCGCGACTGGCGGAACTGAGCAAAATTCTGACCGCCGGCCAAGCCAGAGGCGCCTTTGATCTGGATCCGGCCGATCTGGCCTCGCCCCTGCCCCGCGCCTATCAGTGGGCCGACGGCAGCGCTTACGTCAATCATGTGGAACTGGTGCGCCGGGCCCGTGGGGCCGAAATGCCGGCCAGTTTCTGGACCGATCCATTGATCTATCAGGGCGGTTCCGACAGCTTTATCGGACCCTATGATCCCATTGCCGTGGCCTCGGAAGATTGGGGCATTGATTTCGAGGCGGAGGTCGCCGTCATCGTCGACGATGTCCCCATGGGGGTTCCCGTGGCCCAGGCCGGCCAGCACATACAGTTGGTTATGCTGGTCAACGATGTTTCCCTGCGCGCGCTGATACCTGGCGAATTGGGTAAGGGTTTCGGATTTTTCCATGGCAAGCCGTCCACCGCTTTTTCTCCGGTCGCCGTAACGCCGGATGAATTAGGTTCGGCCTGGGATGGCGGCCGCCTGCACTTGCCGATTTTTTGCGATCTGAATGGAGAGCCGTTTGGCCGCGCCAATGCCGGCGTCGATATGACCTTCGATTTCCCGACCTTGATCGCGCATGCCGCCAAAACCCGGCCCTTATGCGCCGGCACCATTATCGGTTCGGGCACGGTCTCCAACAAACAGGATGCCCAAAATGATGCTGGAAATGGCTCCGCGCTGGCGGATGGCGGGGTGGGCTATTCCTGTATTGCCGAACTGCGGATGCTGGAAACCATTCAGGATGGGGCGGCAAAGACGCCCTTCATGTCATTTGGCGACCATATTCACATTGAAATGCCGGATGCCGACGGCAACACCATTTTCGGCGCTATCGATCAGGAAGTTGTCCGTTACGAGGCGCCTTGAGGCCAGACTCTCGGGAACATTTCACAGTCCATTACATCGCCGGGCCTGAGGCCGTGGCCCTCGATCGGGGGTGAGATTTGTCCAACCCTGCCGGCATAGCGGGTATCCTCGCCCAGCCAGCGCGTGGCATAGGCACGGCGGCGGCCCTGGGGTGATGGGTTGCCCGGCGCCCCATGCACGGTCAGGCCGTGGAAGAATATGCAATCGCCCAATTCAAGGTCCCAGGACAACAAGTCGTATTGGCCCCGTTGCGCCTCGAAATCCGGCGCCGTCTCGAACCGGCTGTCTTGCACCTGTAGTTCGGGATTGCCGGATTTGAAAAACTGCGGCGCGAACCAGCGGTCCCAACGGTGGGAGCCGGCGATATATTCCACGCAGATTTCCTTGGGCACGGGATCAAGAGGCAGCCAGATGGAACCGACCATCCAGCCGTCCACGGGATAATAGGGTTGGTCGTGATGCCAGGGCGTCTTTTCCGCCGTTCCCGGTTCCTTCACCAGCAGATGGTCATGGTAATAATTGACCGCCCCGGCACCCATCATGCGGGCGGCAATGGCGCCGCCTGGCCCTTCAAAGGCAAACCGCCGGGCCTGTTCCCAACGGCGCCATAATTGAAAATCCACGAAGAACTCGCCGGCGCCCCCAGGTGGCGTATTGTAGCGCACCATGGGCCCCGGCGCGGCCTTGTCCGCTTCCACCGCCTGGGACAGCAATTCGATCCAATCAAGATCGAACAGGCCCTTTAACAGCACCGCGCCGTCGCGCTCATAAGCGGCGACTTCCTGCTCGCTTATGGCCCGCAGCGGTTCACGGTGAAGCATGCCATGGGACCTTGCTTAGCCGACGATCTCGGTTTCCGCGAACCAGTAGGAGATTTCCTCGGCCGCCGTTTCCGGTGCATCGGAGCCATGTACCGAATTGGCCTCGATATTCTCGGCGAAGTCCTTGCGGATTGTACCCGCGGCCGCCTCTGCCGGGTTGGTAGCGCCCATCACTTCGCGGTTCTTGGCGATGGCGTCTTCACCCTCCAGAACCTGAACCACGACCGGGCCGGAGGTCATGAAAGTGCACAAGTCGTTGAAAAACGGCCGCTCTTTGTGCACGCCGTAAAACCCCTCGGCCTGGGCCCGGGTCATCATAAGCCGCTTTGAGGCGATGATGCGCAAGCCGGCCGCTTCAAAACGGGCGGCAATCTGCCCGGTCAGGTTACGGCGGGTGGCGTCGGGTTTAATAATCGAAAAAGTGCGTTGGATAGCCATGGCTGAGAGTTTTCCTTGTCCCGGAACAGAAAAAAAGAATTTTGCGGGCGGTTTATATCGGCTTCGCATCTACCCCGCAACCGTGCTAGATAGCGCGCCATGCTACACATCAATGATCTAACATACCGCATCGGCGGGCGGGATATTCTGAACAACGCCTCGGTCCACGTACCGGCCGGCCACAAGGTCGGCGTGGTTGGCCGTAATGGCGCCGGCAAAAGTACTCTGTTAAACCTGATCCTGGGCAATATACACGGTGATGGCGGCAGTATTAGCCTGGCCCGCCGGGCTCGCCTGGGCATGGTGGCGCAAGAGGCGCCAGGTGGTCCGCAAACCTTATTAGACAATGTTTTGGAGGCGGATACCGAACGCGCGGCCCTATTGGCGGAGGCCGATACCGCCACCGCGCCGGAGCGGATCGGAGAAATCCATCAACGCCTGCTGGATATCGAGGCCCACTCCGCCCCAGCCCGCGCCGCCGCCATTTTGGCCGGCCTGGGCTTTGACGAGGCGGCCCAGGGCCGACCCCTGTCGGAATTTTCGGGCGGTTGGCGTATGCGGGTGGCCTTGGCGGCTGTTTTGTTTGCCGCGCCGGATTTGTTGCTGCTGGATGAGCCGACCAACTATCTGGATTTGGAAGGCACCTTGTGGCTGGAAGATTTTCTGCGCCGCTATCCCCGTACGGTGTTGCTGGTCAGCCATGACAGGGATCTGTTGAACAACGCCGTTACCGCCATATTGCACGTGGATCACGGCGCTCTGACCTTATATCGCGGCGGCTATGACACTTTCGAGGCGACCCGGCGCGAACGGCAGGAGCAACAGGAACGCCTGCGGCAACGCCAGGACGCCGCGCGCCAGCACATGCAGGCCTTCGTCGACCGCTTCCGCTATCAGGCCAACAAGGCGCGCCAGGCACAAAGCCGTCTAAAGGCGTTGAGCCGTATGCAGCCAATTGCCGAGGCAGCAGCGGACCCATCAGTCAATTTCCGCTTTCCCGTGCCCGATGAATTGCGTTCGCCAATTGTCAGCCTGGATCGGGCGGCGGCCGGCTATGAAGACGGGGTGCCTATTCTTTCGGGTCTGGATTTGCGGATTGACGGCAAGGACCGCATTGCCCTGTTGGGGCGCAACGGCAACGGCAAATCCACCCTGGCGAAACTGATCGAAGGCCGGCTGGAGCCCATGGCGGGCGAAATCCGCCGCAGCGGCAAGCTGCGAACCGGCTTTTTTACCCAGCATCTGATCGAGGATTTGCAGCCTGAGGACACACCCGTCGCCCATTTACAGCGCCTTTTGCCCGATCTGAAAGAGCCCGCCCTGCGCGCCCGCCTGGGCACCTTTGGCCTGATCCAGGACAAGGCGGAGACCAAGGTGCAGCATCTATCAGGCGGCGAACGGGCCCGTCTGGTTCTGGCGCTGATCACCGCCAAAGCACCGCATCTGTTGATCCTGGACGAACCCACCAACCATCTGGACGTGGATGCCCGCCAGGCCCTGGTACAGGCCTTGAACGACTTCCCCGGCGCCGTGCTGCTGATTAGCCATGACCGTCATTTGCTGGAATTGACCACGGACCGGTTATGGCTGGTGGCGGACGGCAAGGTGAGCCCGTGGGAAGGCGACATAGACGATTATCGCCGCATGTCCCTGCGTAGCGAGGGGCCGAAGGACGGCAATCAAGGATCGGAAAAAGACCGGCGTGCGGCGCGGCGCGCCAATGCCCAGGCCCGCCAACGCCTTGCCCCTTTGCGCAAAGTCGTCAAGGATGCGGAACAAAAAATGACTAAATTGCAGGCTGAACATCAGCGCATTGCCCAGGCACTGGCCGATCCCACCTTATACCAGGGCGCTCCTGACAAGCTGGCCAACCTGAACCAGAAACGGTCGCAAACGGAAAAAGCCATTGCCGAGGCAGAAACCATATGGATGGCGGCGGAAGAGGAACTGGAAGCGGCCAAGGTTTAGAGCAATTTTCAATTAATTGAAGTCGATTTCGCGACTTAATTGGTTGATTCAATGGCTCGGTTTTTTAAGAGTCTGAGCGCATTTTCTTCGAATGCGCTCTAGTTTTTTATATCTGCCAGGCGCGAGAGGATGGCTTTAGCGGTTGTTTCGAATTCCGGCGCGGCCACACCCCAGCGCGATTGCTCCACCTTCATTTCCAAGCTTGTATAACGCGGCCGGGCGGCGGCCGGCATAGCGGCGGCCTCGCATGATATCGCCTGAACCAGGGCCGGGTCGCAGCCCATGCTGGCCGCTAGAATATCCGCCAGCTCCACGTAAGTACGGTCTTCATCGCCGGTGCAATGATAGATGCCCGCCGCGCGCTCGTCAGCGATATGCACCGCGATCCGAGCCACCAGATCGACGGTCACCGGCGCCAGATACAAATCATTAAAGGGCGTGATGGATTTTCCCAGCGCCAGCGCCCTGGCCCAGCCAGTCAATAATTCCAGGCCCGGCTCCAGCACCTTGCTCAGGCGCAGAATAGCGCCTTTGTCTCCCAAGGCCAGGATGCCGGCCTCGGCGGCGGCCTTTTGCCGGCCGTAGGCACAGGCGGGAGATGGATTATCATAGCGGTCACGCAGAGGCAGCGTGCCGTCAAACACCTTGTCGCTGGATAGCAACATGACGTGACTGCCCTGCCCGGCCATGTGGTTGGCAACCGCCAGGGTGCCTGTAACGTTGATGCGCTGAGTGGTTGCCGGATCAACCTCGCAATCGCCGATACGGGCAACGGCGGCCGCCAGAATGACCATGTCGGCGCCGGGGAGAACCAGATTGGGGAGATCGAGATTGGGGACAGCGAGATCCAGATAGGGATGGGCGCCATCGACCTGCTCCCGGCGCCGGGTCGTAGCCTGTACCTGCCAGCCCTGATCCCTGAAATGACCGGCCAGGGCGGCGCCAACCATGCTGTCAGCGCCGACGATCAGAAGGCGTTTTGTCTCAGACCCGCCGTTTGCCACAGCACAGGGCCAGATGATAGTGGGCCATGGCCGAGAAACCGGTATGCACGACTTCGTCATTCATGGAAAAGACAAAGACGTTGTCGAAAAATAGCGCCATCAGGGCCTTTAGATCGGGCCCACGCTTGCAATTGATATGGCCGGCCTTGCTTTGCGCCGAGGCGTGTTCCTGGCTTTCCAGCGACGGCATACCAACGATCAGAACGCCATCATTGTTCAGGGAAGAGGCAATATTACGGACGAAATTCTGTTCCTGGGCAGCCGGAATATGTTCCAACACGTCAAGGCTGTAGGCCGCATCGAAGATCCCCGGATAAGGCCCGCTCAACATGTCGTGCACGGCGGCGGTCAATGGCCAGTCCGGATGCATGCGCTGTTCAATATCCGCAATAAATACCGGATCAATGTCCAGAACCGTTAATTCGCCGGTTTCCTGCTGCACCACGCGGCTACCAAAGCCGTCGCCGCAGCCGACCTCTACCACCCGGCGCTTGCCGCACAGCATTTTGGCGACGAATTTATAGCGCGACAGCAGGATCGCCAGACGGCGCGGATCGTCGCGCCAGACTTGGTTGGTCATCACGCCTAGATTATCAACGCCGGATTCCTCCGCTGCCCGCAGGCAATCTTCGTATTGTGCTTCCTTGGTCCGTGCCATGTTTTTACCTAAATACCTGCCTATTCAAAGGTGATGTAGCCGTAATCGCCGTCATAACCAGCCTGTTGGAAGGCGAATTCCCATTCCGCCGGCATCATGAATGCCCGGCAGGTGAGCTGCCAGTAAAGCAGGTTCGCCTTCTCCCGCTCGTTGCGATAACTTTCGATCGTAATGTGTTTTGGGCCCCGGCCGACCCGTTGCATTTCCTGCAATGATGGATAAAGTTCATAATTAAAAAGATTGTGGAATGTATTGATTGAAAACACAAAATCAAATTCATCATCATCATATGGCAGGGTGGTGCAATTGCCCACCTTCAGGTTCGGGCGGACTTCTTCTTTGGCATTTTCAATGCCGTATTCGGAAATATCGATGCCGCTGACCTGGGCCCCTTCCAGGGCCTGGGTAAATTCATAGAGCAGAAAGCCCTTGCCGCAGCCAATATCGAGGATCTTGGCACCGGGCTGTAGGTTGTAATGGGCCACCATTGCCTCCGCCACCACCCGCCAGCGGCCATCATAATAATAGCCGCCGAAGCCATAACGCCGGTCGCCGTCCCAATAATCTTTGCCGAATTGGCCGGCGACTTCGGCGCATTCAGCCTTGTCATGCTCCACCACCCGCTGAACATAGTCTCGTTTGGTCGATTTATGCACGATACCGACGAAATCCACAAAAGCCATGATACGTCCTAATACCCCTGCTGGGATGTGGCGGCGTGGCGGTCGACCATGAAGATATCTTCCAGGCGGGCCGCGTCCTCCGGCCCCCGGATCGCCATGTTTTCCAAAGCGCCGTGCAGATCGCCGCCGGTATCGAAGATCTGCTGGTACAAGGCGTGGCGCCGTTCGGCCCGGGCCGGCAACATGAACAGGGAAAAGCAGATAATTCCCTGGATGCGGTTCATCTCGCCCAGCACTGTATCAAGATTCATATAACAGGCATCCATGGCGTATTCCGTGGCGCTGAGCAGGTAATGCAGGCCATTGCGCTGGGCATAGTCGCGGACGACCAGATTTTGCACATGCTGCGGCCATTCCTGACCGCGCACGGCGCGGGAGGCGATATAACCGCGATGACCAAGGTGGTTATTCAACGAAACCTCCCGGCAGCTCATAGCTCATCCCAACGCGGCTGGCGGGACGAACGGTGATCGGTTCAAAGAATTCGCCCAGACGCTTGCCGGCATAGGGCGAAAACAACCCCTTGAAGCGGCAATTCATGGTCCAGCGGGTGCCGCCCTCGCGGTTGATGCGGTTGCCATGCATCAAATTCTGATTAAACAGCAGGACATTGCCATAGGGCACGTCCAGCCAGACCAAATCATCTTCGATGTCGGTAAACAGATCGTCCGTATCGCCGCCATCGAAATCGGCCATGCGCGCTTCTACCGCCCGGCCTTTGTCCGGCGGCAGCAGAAACATGGTCTTGGTGTTGAAACAATCCACGAAGGGCAGCCAGACCACCACTTCGAACGGCGAGTCGCCATCCCAGACATCCGCATGTACGGCCAGAAGCGAGGAATCGTCCCCCGGCAGCTGGATCGACAGGTTCAGGCGCCGCTGCATGGCCAATTCGTTGCCAACGATGGTTTCCAATAACGGCCGGGCCAGTTCGAAATAGACCTGCCGGGCCCAAGGCAAATCGTTGATCCCATTGATCACCGCCATGCGCAGGGGGTTCAGGGCGGTGGCCTCGACCTGGCCATGAATATCGTCCAACAGAGCGCCTGGATTTTGTGGCGTGCCCAGTCCCAAATGCCGGGCCGCGATTTCCGCCATGGCCGCGCGCAGGCGATCCAACGCCGGCAAGTCCGCGACCGGTGCGATGACATAGCCGTGTTCAAGGAATTGCTCGCCCAAGGCGGCCTCGTCCTGGCGCAAAAAGCCATTCACCCTCGGCAACGCGAAGTTCATGCCACCTGCTCCCCCGCGCCGTTCAGAACATCGCGGATACTTTGGGCGATTTGCGGTCCCTGCAGGCCGTAATATTCCAACAACTCATCCTGCGTCCCGTATTTGTCGGCGAAGACATCTGGAATGCCCAGGCGCAGCAGACGGCTGACCGACGCAGGCGCCTTATCCAACAACAGATCTCCCACCGCGCTACCCAGGCCACCGACCAGAGTGTGTTCTTCCACCGTGACCAGCAGCTCCACATCATCCAGGCGCGATAGAATAGCCGCTTCATCCATGGGTTTGACTGTGTGCATGTGCAGAACCCCGCATTCGATGCCTTCGTCCGCCAGTTCCTTGGCCGCATGCATGGCCCGCGTGGAGGTGATGCCGGTACCGACGATCAAGACCTTGCCCGGTTGCCGCAGCATGATGGCACGGCCCATCTCGAAGCCATGGGCGGCATCCGAGACAATTTCGTCGCCGCCCTTGGCCAGACGGATATAGCAGGGCCCGCTAAGATCAAGGGTCTGTGGCACCAGACGCGCCATCTCTTCCTTGTCGCAGGGCGCGAATACGGTCATCCGTGGCAAGGCGCGCAGGATGGCGATATCCTCGATCGCCAGATGGGTCGGCCCCAAGGGGGCATAAACCAGGCCGCCGCCATTGGCGATCAACTTCACCGGCAGATTGTGCAGACACAGATCCACCGCCAACTGCTCGTAGCAGCGCCGGGTGATGAATGTGGCAATGGTATTGACGTAGGGAATGAAGCCTTCCATGGCCAAACCGGCCGCCATGCCGATTAAATTCTGCTCCGAAACCCCTTCCATGAAGAAGCGGTCCGGCATCTCATCGCGGAATTGATCCAAGGTGCCGGCGCCAAGGTCGGAACCGATGAAGACCACCCGTTCATCCTGTTTGGCAAGGTCGTAAACGACGTCAAGGCAGGTTTTACGCATGATCAGTCTCCTATCGCCTGCAGGATTCCGTCAATCTCTGCCGCCGTCATGTTTGATTTGTGATGCCAGGCGGGATCGCCCTCGGCATGGGCCACGCCCCGGCTCTTGATGGTGTGGGCGATCACCGCATTGGGCCGGCCGGAGGCAAAGGGCAGGGTAGCAAATGTACGCCGCAGACCTTCCACGTCATGGCCGTCCACATTCCGTACGGCAAAGCCAAAGCTCTCCCATTTCGAGGTCAGGGGCTCCAGATCCTGGACAATCTCCGTACGCTCATAGGATTGCAGCTTGTTGTAATCGACGATGATGGTCAGGTTGTCCAGCTTGTGCTTGCCGGCAGCCATAGCCGCTTCCCAGACCGAGCCTTCATTAATTTCACCGTCACCAGTAACGACAAAAATGCGGTGTGCCGCGCCCTTCAGCTTGGCCGCTACCGCCATCCCTACGGCGATGGAGGGGCCGTGTCCCAGAGCCCCGGTCGAGGCTTCCACGCCAGGGACCTTGCCGGCGTCGGGATGGCCACCCAGGATACCGTCAAAGCGGCAAAAGCGGTCAAGCTCCGCCTTGGAGAAGTAGCCGTGGTCGGCCAGAATTGCATATTGCGCCAAACAGCCATGGCCCTTGGATAGCAAAAAACGGTCCCGGTCTTCCCATTTATGCTGTTCGGGTTTGTGCGCCATGACGTCGTCATACAGCACACGCAGTATCTCGATCGCGGATAGGGCCGAACCCAGATGGCCACGGCCGCCGCCGACCAAGGCGCGCACCACCAGACGGCGCAGATCGCGCGAGCGGCTGTCAAGTGCAACCGGCTCATATATGCTATGCGCTTCGCGCTCCAATGCGGCCAGATTAATCATTTTCAAAAACCTCGTAGTTGGCGTCATCAATTTGACGCAGCATGGCCATTGCCTTGGCCAATTGGTTATTCAGGGCAGTTACCCGATCTCGATGGACGCCGGCATAGTCGCGGCCTAGCCAACGTTCGGGCAGGAATTCATTCAACAGGATCAGACACCAACGCAGGATATACAGCGGAAATTGCGCGCGCAGGCGGGCATCGAAGTGATGATCGCCGCCAAAGACCGCTGCGGCGCCCCGACGAAAACGGCGGCGCATTTCTACGTTCAGACTCATGCCGGGGTGCAGTAGGAAGTCCGCCACCAGCTTGACGGGATCATCCCAGCCAAAATACTCAAAATCGACAAATACCAACCGGCCATCGCCCCGGCGAATGGCATTGTGAAAACCGAAGTCCGAGGGCGACAGGGTTAAGTCGAATTGCGCCAGGGGCTGGGCGAAATCCATGCCATGCTCCTGATACTGCGCCATGGCCAGATCGCATTGTGTCTTGTAAACCGGAGCAAAGCTGTCGATTAGGAAGGGACGCAGGCGATCATCCTCTATCGCCAACAGTCGATCCAGACGGGTGTCTATTTGCCGCGCCAGGTCCCCGCCGGACAGGCAGGCCTCTGATGCCAGGGGAAGCAGCTTTGCATCGGGTTGTTGCGCCAGGCGGTATAGATCAAGCACGAAACACAGGGCCTCGAACAGATCACGTGGGGTGGGGTAGCCTACGGCATCACCCTCGACCCAGCCAAACAGGGCGCAGTGGCGTTCGGGGTCGCGGGCCACGGCGCGGGGCACCTGACGGTTCACCCCCTGGGCCCGCAAGAATGTCAGACCGCCGAATTCCGCGCCCAGGCGGTCGCGGTCGTCTCCGGGCCGTTGCAAATAAGTTTTCAGGGCATAGCGCCGGCCATCCGCCGCATCGACCCGATACAGGCGATTATTTCCGCCGCCGTGTTGGCGGCTGACCTGGTGCACCGGACCGCCCAGCAACGCGGTTGCCGCCGCCTTGGCCGCCTCGGGTGTATCGATGTCAATGGCGCTACTGTTGGGGCCCAAAGACATGCCCTCCAATTTCGTCCCAATGGCGGCATCGCAACAGATTGTCGCTGCTGGCCGTGGCCCCGTCTCTGGCCCCGTCCCTGGCCGCGATATCCGCCCCATGCGGGTCGTACAACACCGCGCGGGCGAAGCTGGGAAAGCCCGGTTCCGCGAAAACCTCTTCCAGGTCATCAATGAACCATCGGCAGTTCAATTGGGCGATCTTGGCGACCTTGGCCGCCCGGGTGTCTTCGAAATGGACATCATCGCGGTTTAATTGCAGACCCGTGGCGTCAAAAAAGCCGTGCGCTGCCATCCAGTTGGTCGCCGCCCGCCGCAAATCCGTGCCGTCTGAGGCAAAATTAGCGTGCCGGGTTTTGTGCGAGACGATGGATACGGCGACGCCCGATTGGCGGCAAAGCTGGATGAATTGCGCGACGCCATCCTGTAGTTCGGCATCACCCATGCGGCCGCCGTAGGCCTCAGCCTGCAGGCGCCGCCACGTCAACTCGCCCTCGGGACGCTGACGCAAGGCATCACGCAGGTCGCGTTTGCCCACTGGCGCCTGCTGAAATAGCCCGCGTTCCTCCGCCAATGTGGCGAACAACCCGTCATAACCCGCAATCGTGTTATCGAAATCGATGCCGATACGCATACCCTGCCGTCCTAACTATCTGAAAGATAGATAAGACTGATTAACGGCGAAATTGGTTAATATTGCCCTACGCCCAGTGAACATTTAGGCAATAAGCTGATGGCCATTTTCGGGGCCGCCAAAATTCTTAATGCAACTCAATATCCTGCATTAGTTTGACGTTATAATATCTGGCGTCCGTCATGGGGTTAGGTACCTTGCCGGCGTCAAACGCGGTCGTCAGGCTGGCGACAGCATCATCGATGCTGTAGCGGGGGGTAAAACCCAATTCCTGCTGCATCTTCGCCGAGGAAACGTGGTAGGAGCGGTTGTCGTCGGTCGGGGTAGTGATGATATCCACCCCCTCGCCCACGTTCCGACGCACCATTTCGGCGATTTGACTGACCGTATGGTTCTCGTAACCGGCGTTGAATACCTTACCGTCTATCATCGCGTCGGGATATTGCAGACATTCGACGTACAGGTCCGTCATGTCCTCGATATTGATATTGGGCCGTTTCTGCTCGCCGCCGAATACCGTTATCTTGCCGTTGTTGATGGCGTGATTGGTCAGAATGTTGACTGTTAAGTCCAGACGCAGGCGTGGGGCATAACCGCAAACCGTGGCCGGACGCAGGGTCAAGGTCACGAATCCCGGCTCGCGCTCGCGATCCAGGACCTCTTCGCACATAGCCTTGAATTTCGAATAGTCCGTCAAAGGCTCGAGAGCCAAATCCTCGGTTACGTTGTCGGTACTTTTGATGCCGTAGACCGAGGATGACGAAGCGTAGATGAAACGCATTACGCCTGCATCCTTGGCGGCGCGGACCAGTGGCTGGAAGCAATCAAAATTGATCGACCGGCCCAGGTCCGGGTTCAATTCAAAACTGGGATCGTTGGAGATACAGGCCAGATGGATCACTGCATCGGCGTTTGCAACCGCCTGGGCCACGGCCTTGGGATCGCGGATATCGCCACGCACACAGGTAAGGTTGGGGTGCCCGCCCACACCGTTAAAAACCTCCATGCCATAGATGAACAGATCCAATACGGTCACATTATGTCCGGCCGCCAGCAGTTTCGGAATCAGGCACGATCCCACATAGCCGCCGCCGCCCGTCACCATGACATTCATTGTATTCTTGTCATTATTCATGCCGCTGTTCATGCCGTCGTTCATGCTGCGCCCCTCTTTTCCAGAAATTCGTTTACAGGCAGTGCCGCCGGCCGGTTCCATAGGCCCGTTTGCGCCGACCAGCCCATGAAAATATCCAGCAGGGCATGGATCAGCCCGCCATGCACTACCTCGACAAAGCCATATTCGCCCGAAGGGACATAAAGATTGTAATCACCCAATTGGCGCAGTTTGTTGTCCGCGCCAATGCCTGAAAAGGTTAGGACGCCGCAGTCTTTGACGCGGGCCGCCTGCACGGCTTTGATGATGTTTTCCGAATTGCCGGAAGAAGATATGGCAATCAGAAGGTCACCCTTGGCGGCGAAATATTCGATCTGCTTGGCGAAAACCTGATCATAGCCTTCGTCATTACTAAGCGCGGTCAACGAGACCGCGTCATTAAAGGCCAAGGCCGGAACCTTGCCGTTCTTGGAAAAATCCAACGCCATATGCGACGCGATGGCGGACGAGGCGCCATTGCCGATAAACATCACTTTGCCCTCGCCATCACGATGACGGGCAAACCGCTCGATCATGATGGGGAACAGATCCGCCATGGCCATTTCGATGCCGTTGCCATCGGTGACCACGGTCTGTTCCGGCAGCCGGGCCAGCTCGGTAAAATAGTCGCTGACCCTGGCCTGCATGGCCGCGACGTTGTTGCCGTTCATTTTTTTACCCATCATTTCAAGAGTGCCGTTAGAAATTTCATCAACGGCACCCGTTGCACGGACTGGCGATGCCCGACGATGCCAACCTTCATGGCGCCAACCGCATTGCCGATCAGACCAACCAATTCCATGGGCACGTCTGATTGCACCAATGGTGCCGTGACCGCCAGGAAGGCGTCGCCCGCACCCACCGTATCCACCACCTGGCGGGTAAAGGCAGGCACCTTGCCCAGGCCGTCCTTGTTATCAAAAGTGATGCAGCCGTTTTGGCCATGGGTCACGATGATACGGTCGCAGTCGATCAATTCCCGCAACGGCCCCTGAACAAGATCGCCGATATCGGAAAACCGGTCACGCACGGCCAGACGGGCCTCGGGCGCATCGATACAGACATAGTCCGCGCGGGCGTATTTGTTGACCATGTTATAGCCGTGGTTGGCACTGTTGCTTTGTGCGTTGACGGCCAGAAAGCGGGAGCGGCGAATGATCTGATCGACTGACCGAGGCGTCAACATGCCGTGACCAAAATCATTCACGATGACCAGATCAACGTCCGCCGCCCGCTCCGCGATCAGGCTGCAAACCTCATCTTCCTTACGGCCGTTCAGGGGGGTGTCGTCAAAATGATAGACTTCGAATAATTTGCGCAGATGGCCAGGGTCCACGAAGCGGCATTTGCGGATCGTCGGCACGCCCGGCAGGCGCACGAAATGCACGTTTACATTCTGCACCGCCGTTTCCAGGATCAGATCCTCGTATGAATCTTCCTCGCCGATACATGTGATGACATCAACCTGATCGACAAACGAAGCCACATGGTTGGCCGAGGCAATGACGCCACCGGCGAAAACCTCGCGGCCTTCGTAACGGGAGGCGATAATGTTTTCTTTCGCCGATTTGCCCATGGGGGCTGCATATTGATACTCGTCGATGATCGCTTCACCGATCATCAGGACCTTGTGATTTTGAATGCCTTCCAGGGCTGCGACCACCTGGCTTGCGACATCGTTATCGCGCAGATTGTTCAGATAGTCGTTAACTTCTGAATCATACACATTCAGATGGCGGTTGATCAGGGCAGACGAGGAATCTGTAATATCATCGGTGAAAACGATACGGCCGTTGAAGCTTTCCACCAGCTCCCGTTCGCGTCGTATGCCGCCCGTGATGTCCTCGGATTCGTCAACGTAGTCCTGACCTTTGACAAAGACGGTCGGACGGATAAACCGCAGTACACCTTCCGCGGTAGACCAGTTGGAAATACCAACGCCGTCCACACAACGCAACGCCGCAACCATTTCAGCCCGCGTCATCGCCGGGAAAACGGGGCGCCCGGGCCCCTTGTTCACATAGCGGTCCGCGGTCAGGGTCACAATTAAAAGGTCGCCCTCTGCCCGCGCGGCTTCGAGATGACGGACATGGCCCATGTGCAAAAGGTCGAAAACACCGTGCGCCAGAACCACTTCACCGCCCGCGGCACGGGTCTGGTCCGCCATGCGGGCCAACTCTTCGATATTACGAATTTTCTCGCGCGCGGTTGCCGGCTGGCCGGAGCCGCCTCGTTTTACGTCAAGATATTCAATAGTCATATGCGGCGTCCCGGCCGATGAACGGTTAAAACTCGATGCACAGCGGGTCAGATGCCGCGTCCATTGGCTGCAGTGTCCATCTTTGCGGTTAATACATCGTAAAACCCAACCGGTTTATCCACTGCCCGGACCAACCTCGTTAACCAAGCCGGTTTACCTGCCGTTAACCGGTCCAATGGCAAAATGCCAAATAGGCGTAAATCTATTTCGGATTTACCCGCCTCGTCGGCATTGCCGGCCAGGCGGATATTTGACAGAAAAGTTCGCGGGAACAACCGGCTCATGGCGATTAATCCGTATGGAACTCAAATGGCGACGTTCGATAGCAACGTCCTGAGCAACTACTATACAAGTGGTGTGTCATTGGGTTTGGCTGGCAATGCGGCCAAAATTCAACAAGAAATATTGAATGGCTCGTTTGCCAAGGTTGACCCGGCGGTCATCCCGCCCTGGACACTGCCCGAGTCAAATCCGTACGATGAAATATTACAACGCATTTTCTCGTCCGGGCCGCTCATCGATCTTGCCGACCCACGGGTGAACAACACGGCCGGCGACGATCAGTTCAAGAATTTGTTTGGTTTATTCAACGGCCTGACGAAAATGCGGGAGATGGCGACCTATGCGGAGCAAGACTCCGGGGCGGCACTCCGAAGCGGCCTGTTGCAAAGTCGCTTTGAAGGTTATACGGCGGAAGCGAAAAGCTTTGTCGACGGTCTGCAATTTGAAGACACCACCCTGCTCTATGGTTTGCAGCAAAGTACGATGACCAGCACCCTGAGCTTTCCCAAGGATCCGACTTATACCACGCTGTATCATGAAGGCGCCCAGCTGACGGATGTCCGCACAAATGTCATTCCCGGGCTGGTTGGCAACGAGACTTTTGACATCACGGTGGTCAATTCCGTTGGCACCACGGTCGTCAACATCGATCTATCGGCAGTCGCCGGCGCATTGGATGTCGATAACGTCGCGGACTATATCAATACGCAATTGGGCGCCGCTGGTGTCACCTCGACAATGCAGGCCGAACGCTTCAGCGAAACCTCCTACGGCCTGAAATTAAATTTGAACGCCACGGAAACCGTGACAATCGGCAATCCTTCCGATGCGACGGCGGGCCTCTATATTGCCGGCACGAATAATGTCGGCACCTATTCCTCCGGCTTCGTGCGCAAGGTGGACGATTTAGCAAGTGCCGCGCCCAGCGATGCCTTCCGCACGGAGACCGACACCCCTGAAGCTGATAGCGCCAGTGCCGTTGCCGTGGACAGCGTGGGTAATGTCTATTCCGTTGGTTCCACCTCGGGCGATCTGGGTGGTCTTGTCAACCAAGCGGCAAACGATGCCTATTTGAATAAATATGATGTCTCGGGCGAACTAGTCTGGTCACGCCTGTTGGGCGCCAGCAGCGATGCCAAGGGCTTTGCCGTCGCGGTCGACGTCAATGACAACGTCATCATTGCAGGCACCGTACAGGGACAATTAACCGCGACCGCTTATGGCGGCAATTACGACAGTTTCGTGACCAAATTCGATAGTACCGGCGCCGAACAATGGACTCGCCAGGCCGCGCCCTATGCCAATGACAGCGCCCTGGCCCTGACCACGGATGCCACCGGTAATGTCTTCGTGGCGGGCCAAACATCAGCTGAAATCGGCACCGGGGTAACCTTTGCCGGTGGTACCGATGGTTATCTGACCAAGTTGGACAGCAGCGGCACCCATGTCTGGGACAAGCAATTTGGCGGTACCGGCACCGACCGCGCCACGGCGATCGCGGTGGACGGTGCGGGCAATATTTATGTCGCCGGCGAAAAAGACGGCAATGCCATCCTGCGCAGTTATGTGGACAGCGCCGCCTCGCAAACCCCGACCTGGGAAGTCAGTCTGGGCGCGCTGAATACCGACGGCGCGGTCACCGGCATCGCCGTGGGCAGCAGCGGCAACGTCTACATCTCGGGCCAGACCAGCAACGCCGCCCTGTCAGGCGGTATCGTGAACGCCCATTCGGGCGGCACCGACGGCTTTGTCAGCCAGATCATCGATGCCGGTGCTTCCGCGTCGGTGGGTTTTACCACTTATGTTGGCAGCACCAGCACGGATACGGTCGGCGGTATCGCGGTCAAGGCATCCGCCGGCGCCGACGAAATCTATTTGACCGGCGCCACCCAAGGCGCCGTCGATGGCGGCGCGGATGCGACTGTACAAGACGCCTTCGTCATGAAATTGGACAATACCGGGACGCAGGTTTGGGCCAGCCAGGACCATGGCGCGGTCAGTCAAAGCGGCAATTCCATAGCCTATAACGCCAGTGCCTCTTCCGTCATCAGCCGCCTTGGCCTGACCACGGGCGATATGCCAGCCGATCCGGGGACGGAAGTATTGAGCCTGACAACCGCGCGGCCGGGGCAATATTTTTCAATCCAGGTGGACGGCGGCGCGACCAAACGAATAGAAATTGACGCCGACGATACTCTGGGGTTGCTGGCCATCAAGATCAACAACGCCATGGGGCAATACGGCAGCAGCACCGTCCAGCGCGGCACGACCGACTCGGCGCTAAAGATAGAGGCCAAGAATGGTGCCGTGGTTCAGATTATGGCGGGGCCGGACGGCATGGACGCCCTTGCCTCGCTTGGCCTGACCGAGGGCACGTTGTATGCCAAACCCGAGGGCCTGAACGTCGAGGAGACGCTGGAGGCTAAAGAAAAGATTTTCGAGCTGGGCATGACGAGTGATATGTCCCTCCTAACGACCACCAAGGCAAAAGACGTCGGTGTTCTGCTCGACAATGCCATACGCGAAGTGCGCAAGATGTTCCGTTATATCGCCGTCGGGCCAGAGACAGAGGATCCCCTGGCCGCGTTGAATAACCTAAAGCCCGCGGACTCTGAACGCCTGGCCCAGATGCAAGGCGCCCTTGCCGCCATATCCGGCGTCGCCTCGTCGATGAATTTGACCAATCAGATGCGTCAGGCCGGCGAGGGCGGCGGCGGCGTCAAGAACATCTACAATATCATCTCCTAAAACGCCGTCTGGCTTTTTGCCAACCACCGCGGGTAATCTTCATCAGCATTCGAGGAGAGGCGCTGGTGAGTGAAACGATTGCCATTCCGCTGTGGCTGGCCGGGTTGGTGGCACTGCTGGCCGCCTGGGCCGTGCTGGACAGGTTTCTGCTGCCGGGTGCACGCTGGTTCCTAACCCGGCGGGTCAACCGGGTGGTGGAAGAGATCAACACCAGGCTGGACCTCAAGATCCAATCCTTCAAGTTGACCCGGCGCAAGGTTTTGATCGATCGATTGATCTATGACCCGGAGATTATGGCTGTCGTGGCCGCGCAAAGTGCGGCTGACAACATTCCCCGCGAAGTGTTGATGGCCGATGTGGCGCGCCATGCCCGCGAAATCGTGCCCGCCTTTAATGCCTATGTGTATTTTCGCATCGGCGCCTGGGCGGCCCGCCGCGTCGCCGAATGGCTGTATCGGGTCCGCCTTGGTTATGCCGACGAGGCTGGATTGGCCGCGGTGGATCCCGAAACAAGCGTCGTGTTCGTGATGAACCACCGCTCCAACATGGATTACGTCCTTGTGGCCTATCTGGCAGCCTCGCGCACCGCGCTTAGTTACGCGGTCGGGGAATGGGCGCGTATCTGGCCGTTGCAAACGTTGATCCGCTCCCTTGGCGCCTATTTCGTCAGGCGCGATTCAGGTGATCCGCTGTACCGCCGGGTATTGGAGCGCTATGTGGCAATGGCGACGGCGGCGGGCGTCGTCCAGGCCGTTTACCCTGAAGGCGGTTTAAGCCGTGATGGACGCCTGCGTCCGCCCCGGCTGGGTCTGTTGAATTATATGCTGAAAGCCCTGGAGACGGATGGCGCCAAGGATGTGGTGTTTGTCCCGGTCGGCATTAACTACGACCGGGTGTTCGAGGACCGCACCCTGGTGCGCAGCATGGAAGAGGGCGCGGCACGCCGCTCGACGGGTTTTGCCCTGAAAAAAACATTCGGCTTTATCGGCCATAACCTCGCGCTGATGGCCAGGGGTAAGTGGTACCGTTTCGGTTATGCCTGCGTGAATTTTGGACCACCCATTTCGGCCCGGGCCTGGATGGATGTCCAAGCAACATTGGACGACGATGACCGGCGCAAACACATCGAAGCCTTGGGGCAGCACCTGATGGACAAGGTGGGAGAGGTCGTACCCGTACTGCCGGTGTCGTTGATGGCGACCGTCTTCACTCAACAAGGTGGTGAAGTTGTCAGCGAACTGGACCTGAAAGTGGCGGCGTACGCCCTTAAGACCCAATTGGAAGAGCGGAGCGCGCAGATTTATGTGCCGCATGCGGATGCCGATTATGCACTATCGGTTGGTCTTCGCATGCTGACCCTGCGCCGCCTGGTGGTGGAAAAAGACGGCCTGTATTCCGTCGCGCCCGGCGAATTGCCCATGCTGCAATATTACGCCAATGCCATCGCGCATTATTTTGAAAACGAGGTACCCGTGAAGTGAGCGAACGCGTCGTATTAGTGCATGGCCTGGGGCGAAATTGCGGCAGCATGGCCCGCCTGCAACGGGGCCTTATCGCCATGGGGTTCGCGGTGGAATGCTGGTCCTATCCCAGCCGCCGCCACCGTCTGGCCGGCCATATCGATGGCTTTCGCCAATGGCTGGGGGAGCAGGCCTTTGAGGGCCCGGTGCATTTCGTTGGGCATTCCCTGGGGGGGCTGGTTATTCGCGGCGCCCTGGCGGTGGCGCCCCCGGTCAGGATCGGTCGGATCGTCATGATCGCGACACCCAATCAGGGCTCGGGCGTGGTCTCGCGCTTTGGCGGCTGGCCGTTTTCCCAGGCCATCTTTGGCCTGCCTCTGGAAGATCTGGCGGAAGCTTCGCCGACCTTGAAAAACCTGGGCGTGCCCGAGGCCGAGATCGGTATTATCGCCGGCGAACGGCGGTTCCACCCGTTGCATTTTATTTCCTACGTAAACCTGTTTTATCGCGCCGGGCATGTGCACGACGGCACCGTTGAATTGGCCAATACCCGGCTGGAGGGAGCCAGGGACAACATTGTCATCGATGCCCATCACACCTTTATTTGCGATCACCTGGAGGTGATCGAACAGACCGGATCTTTTTTGCGCGACGGCTGGTTCCTGCGCTAGCAGACTGCTAGCGGAAGCTGCGGGGCTGCGGAATGGGTGCCGCCGGGTTGGCGTTGCGGGGGTGGCCGGTGCGGCGGCGGCGGGCGAAGGCCGGGTTGTCAGTATCCCGTGGGTCGTGGCAGGGGTCTTCGCGCAAAGTATCCAGCTCCGGTGACAGGTCGATAAGCTCCTCGGCCAATAGATGGATCACCATGCCCTCGCGCTCCACCCGGCCCCGTGCCGCCAACAGGCGGGCCGAGAGGACAACCCGGCGATAGGTTTCAAATATGGGCGGGCGGACGATGATGTTGGCGACGGCGCCTTCATCCTCGATGGTGATGAAGATGACGCCCTTGGCGGTGCCCGGCCGCTGCCGCACCAGAACCAGGCCGGCCACGGTAACCCGCGCGCCCGCGGAAAGATTTAACAGGGCCTCGTTCTCGATAATATCCCGCGCCGCCAGGGCCGGGCGCAACAGGCGCAGGGGATGATCCTTCAGGGACAGGCGCAGGTTGGAATAGTCCTGCACCACCTGTTCGCCGATGGGCATATCGGGCAGGACGACGGCGGCCTCGCTGGGCGCATGGGCGCTGGATGGACGGATTTGCGCGGCGGCGAACAAGGGCAGCTCCGGCTGGTTCAGGCGTTTCAGGGCCCACAGGGCGCCCCGCCGGTCCAACCCGGTGGAACGCCAGGCATCACCGTTGGCCAGTTTTTCCAAATCTCCCGCGCCCAGCCCGGTCCGCCGCCAGACATCTTCTGGGCTGTCATAGCCCCCGCCCCGCGCGCTCACCAGGATCGCCGCCGCCGCCTTTGAAAAATGCCTGATCTGTCGCAAGCCCAGGCGTAGCGCGGGTGGCGTGGTGTCATCCTCAAGTGTACAATCCCAAGCCGAATAATTGATATCCACCGGGCGTACTTCGGCGCCATGTTCGCGGGCATCGCGGACGATCTGGGCCGGGGCGTAAAACCCCATGGGCTGGCTGTTCAACAAGGCACAGGCAAAGACGCCTGGGTAGTGATGCTTCAACCAGGCGGAGACATAGACCAGCAGGGCGAAGGAGGCCGCGTGGCTTTCGGGAAAGCCGTATTCACCAAAGCCTTCGATCTGTTTGAAACAACGTTCGGCGAAATCCCGGTCATAGCCGCGCGCCGCCATGCCCTCAATCATCTTGTGACGGAAGGTATGGATGGTGCCGGTATGGCGAAAGGTGGCCATGGCGCGGCGTAGCTGGTCGGCCTCGGAGGGGGTGAAGCCGGCGGCGACGATGGCAATGCGCATGGCCTGTTCCTGAAACAGCGGAATGCCCAGGGTCTTGCCCAGAACCGCCTCCAGATCCGTGGAGGGGAAATCCACCCGTTCCTTGCCGGCCCGGCGCCGCAGATAGGGATGCACCATGTCGCCCTGGATGGGGCCGGGGCGGACGATCGCCACCTCGATCACCAGGTCATAGAAATTACGCGGGCGCAGGCGCGGCAACATGGTCATCTGGGCCCGGCTTTCCACCTGAAAGACGCCAATGGAATCGGCCCGGCACAGCATGTCATAAACCGCCGCGTCCTCCGCCGGCACGCTGGCCAGGTTCAGCTTTCGGCCATGATGCGCCGCGATCAGGTCAAAGCCCTTGCGGATGCAGGTCAGCATGCCCAGGGACAGCAGATCGATCTTTAAAATGCCCAGGGCATCCAGGTCATTCTTGTCCCATTCGATCACCGTGCGCTCCGCCATGGCCGCGTTGCTGATCGGCACAACTTCCGACAGCGGGCCACGGGTAATGACAAAGCCGCCCACGTGCTGGGACAGATGACGGGGAAAGCCGGTCAATTCGCGGGCCAGGCGGATCGCCATGGCCAGCGTGGGGTCGTCCGGGTTCAGGCCGATCTCGCGCACCTTGTCGCCCTCGACCTGATCGCCGCCCCAACCCCAGACATTGCCGGCCAGGGCGCCGACCGCATCCAGGGATAGCCCCAACGCCTTGCCGACCTCGCGGATCGCGCTTTTGGCCCGGTAAGTAATCACCGTGGCGGTCATGCCGGCGCGTTCGCGGCCGTATTTCCGATAGACGTATTGGATCACCTCCTCGCGCCGTTCGTGTTCGAAATCCACATCGATATCGGGCGGCTCGTCCCGCTCGGCGGAAATAAACCGCTCGAACAAAAGATCCAGGCGGGCAGGATCCACCGCCGTGATGCCAAGGCAGTAACAGACGGCGGAATTGGCGGCCGAGCCCCGGCCCTGACACAGAATGCCCTGGTCCCTGGCGAAGCGGACGATATCGTGCACGGTCAAAAAATAAGGCGCGTACTCCAGCTCGCCGATCAAGGCCAATTCGTGGCGCAACAAATCGCCGACGCCGGGGGCAATCACCTCGCCATAACGCTCATGCGCGCCCAGCCAGGTCAGTCGCGCCAGTTCCGCCTGCGCCGTGCGGCCGTGCGGCACCGGTTCGGCGGGATATTCATAGCGCAATTCATCCAGGGAAAAGCAACAGCGTTCGGCCAGTTCCACCGTACGGGCCACGGCGTCCGGGTAATCGGCGAACAGGCGGGCCATTTCCGCCGGGGTTTTCAGATGCCGTTCCGCATTGGCGGCCAAATGAAAGCCGGCCTCGGCCAGGGTGCAATGTTCCCGGATACAGCTAAGTACGTCCTGCAGGCGCCGCCGGCCGGGGCTGTGATAATGCACATCGTTGGTCGCCACCAGGGGCGTCCCCGCAGCCATCGCCAGTTTGGCCAGATGGGCCAGACGGCGGCGGTCGTCGCCGGAATAAAGGTAATGCCCGGCCAGGTAACACCGGCCCGGCCAGCGTTGGCCCAGTTGTTGCAACTGGGCGGCGAAGGCGTCGTCCGGTTCAGGCGCCATCGTCTGCTTGGGCAGAACGATAAAAATCTGATCCTGATCGTGGGCGAATACGTCCCCAAAATTAAGCCAACAGTCCCCTTTCGGCGCCCGGCGCCGGCCCACGGTCAACAATTGTGACAACCGGCCATAGGCGGCCCGGTCGGTGGGAAAACACAACAGGCTGATGTTTTCCTGCAAATCCAACCGGGCCCCGACGACCAGGCGGATACCGGCCGCTTTCGCTGCAATATGGGCCCGCACCACGCCAGCCAGGCTGTTGCGGTCGGTAATCGCAATGGCCGATAAGCCCAGGGCGGCGGCGGTAATCGTCAGTTCGTCTGGATGGGAGCCGCCGCGCAGGAAGCTGAAGTTGGAGGTGAGCTGTAATTCGGCATAATGCATGGCCGCGCCTCAGGCAAAAAAGCCATGCAGGTACCAGTCCGGCGGGGCCTGTATGGCGGCCAAATGGCCGTCGTACAGGCCCCGGCGGTACAGCCAGTAACGCTGTCCCCGGCTGTCTTCGATGCGGTAATAATCGCGGGTTTCCCCAGCCAAATCGGCCGCTTCGGCCCGCATGTCATGCCACCATTCCGGCGCGATGCGTTCGGGGCCGTCGCCACGTTGTACCCGGTGGGCGATGCCGCGCCAGCGAAACAGCACCGGTGGGCCGTCGGGCACTTCGGCCACCGCCTGGATCAACTCCGGGCGGGGCAACAGATAGACCGGGCGCCGGTCAATGTGGCGCCATTGTCCGCCCGCTGCCACTAGCAGGGGTGGCGCCAGCCGGGCGGCAGCTTCCGGCAGATGGCTTTGCACGGGCGCGAAGCGGGCGACATTGGCCGGGCCCAGACGGTTGCCCAGACGGTCCAGCAAGGGGGCGAGATCTTCGCTCGGATTGTCTCCGGGACCATCTTTGGCAAAGCCCCCCGCGAGAGGGATCTGTCCGGCCGGCAGGGGGTCGCTTTGCCCGGCCATGAGGAGCATCAGATCGGCGCCGAAATTGGCCTCCAGGCTGGGCAGGTGTTCGGCCAACAGGCGCAACAGATGGGCCGGGTCCCGGCTGGCCCGGTTCAACCCCGCGCCGATCCGCCGCACCGTGCCATCGGCCAGATACAGGCGCAGCTCAATCCGCCGCGCGCCGCGTTCCTCCCGCGCCAGCACGGCGCATAGTTCCACCACCAACTGCCCGGCGGCCCGCACAATATGGTCGCGGTGGCCAATCGGTTCGGGGAAGCTCAGACGGCTCCAAAAACTGGTGCGGGGCGGGCGCGGCGACAGCGGCTCGGGGGCCCGGCCCAGGGCCTGATCCAGGCGATAGGTGACGTCCCGGCCAAAGCGGGCGGTCAATGCCGCGCGTGGCAGGGAGCATAATTCACCAATCCGTCCCAACCCCAGGCGCGCCAAAAGATCCGCCGTGGCGGGCGATAGGCGCAAGGCCGCCACGGGTAACCGGGTCAGGGCCGATTTGGCGCCGCCAACAGGGACAATTCCATTGTTTGCCGCAGGGCTATTGGCGCCATAACGAGCAACGGCCCAGGCCGCGCCCAGGCTGTCGGCAATGGCTATGCGGGCCTGGATGGCAAAGCCCGCCAGACGTTGGGACAGATCATTCAGCATGGCCGCTTCACCGCCGAATAAATGGGCGCACCCGGTCACCTCAAGGCAGAGGCCGTATTGGCCCTCCGCCTCTCCCGCCAGACTGATCCAGGGGCTGTAACGGCCGCACCAATCGGCCAGGCTGGCCAGGGCGCGGGCGTCCTCTTGTGGCGCCATTGGATGGGTTGATAATGCCGGCAGCAGGGCCCGGGCATCGGTCAACAGCATACCCGCCTGTATGCCGGCCTGGGCGGCGGCATCATTGACCGCCCCGATCCGCTGATTATCCTGTTGTGCGGCAACCAGGGCCAGGGGCTGGTCCCGGTCCAAGCAGTGTTCTGGGCCGTATTCCGGGCCGTGTTCCGGGCCGCTTTCTGGGCCGCTTGCCGCCTCAGGCGCGCGCCGCCAGGCCCGGTACAGCCGGTCCGTCGGCCATCGGGGCAGCCACAGGGACAGGATTCGTTTTTCGCCGTTCTCCACCATCTTTATGACCGTGTTCATGACTGTGTTCATGACCGCATTCAGCAAAACCATCGCCGTTCCATTGCAACAGCCATTCGCCGGGCCGCCCGCCTTTGCAGCGCAGCAATTCAACCCTGAAACGAGCCGCGCCGATGCCCACATAACCGTTCGTCGGCGCGCTGGGTTGGGCCGTGATACGCCACCGGGTCAGCGCCGCGCTGACGCCCAGATTCGCGCCCTGGCCCGCGCCCTGACTCTGCCCTCGGGGCAGCAACAGGGCGGTGACGCCCGAGGCTTCCGCCGCCAGTTGCAAACGCCGGCTTTGCCCCAGATTCAGACGCCCCACCTCGCCTACCACCATGGCCAGGCCGGTGCATTTCAGGGCCTCTTCCATGGCCCATAGGCGCTGTTGATCGTCCCGCCCATGCACCAGGATTAACTGCCCCGCGCCCAGGCCAAACGCGGCCAGACCCGGCCCGTACAACCCCCGGCGCGCCGGGCACCACAGCACCTGGCCGCCGCCCTGATCCGTTTGTTGACCGGCCAGGGCCGCCCGCCGGGCCGCCAGCACGGCGGTAAAGGCCAATGCCGCCCCGCTGCCGCCCCGGTTCGCCATACCCTCATTTGAAGCTTGGCCGCCCAATACTTCATGCAGACCGCCACGGGCCAGGCCGCCGCCCGGCAGGCTCCGCTCAATCTTCGGCACGCCCAGGGTCAACGGAGGGGCCTGTCGCCAGCTCTGGGCCGGGGCGCCCGCAACCGCTTTGATGGCCGCAATGCGCCGGCGTAATGCGGCCACCGCATCCCCCCGCCCGCGACTATCCATCGTGCGGCCCCCTTTCATATGACTTTCGTATAGCTTCTTTATGGCATCAATTGTGTTCCTATTTTGTTCTCATTTTTCCCAGAGTCAAGCAGAACCTGAAATCTGCCCAGCAATTCGTTCAAGAATTAAGCGACCATTGAGCGGCAATCCGGACTGGCGCCCCCGCGCGGTATCTGGTAAGAAACGCCCGCCGCGCGGTCCTACGCCGCGCCGGCCAACTGATCCCCGGTAGCTCAGTTGGTAGAGCAGGCGGCTGTTAACCGCCTTGTCGCAAGTTCGAGTCTTGCCCGGGGAGCCAATGACATCTAGGGCTTAGCCTCATACAGGCTAAGCCCTTTTTGCTTTTAGGTACCAAATAGGCACCGGCGATATTGCCTTACCCCCGCTGCCTCCCTTTGATTTCAGTCATTGACGGCTGCGCACTGTAAATTGGATCATGGGGCATGACATCATATCCAAAATTATTCCGGCCCGGTCGCATCGGAGCGCTGGAAATTCCCAACCGCATCGTCTTCGCCGCCACGTCATCCGAGCTGGCCGATGGCGAAGGCCTGGTCACCGACGAGATGATCGAATTCTATGCCGAGCGGGCCCGTGGCGGCACCGGCCTGATCGTGGTCGAGGCGACCTATGTCGACCAGCAAGGCAAGCGCCTGAAGCATAACGCCATGCTGCACAACGACGGCTGTATCCCCGGCATGAAGAAACTGGTCGATGCGGTGCACGAGGCCGGCGCCAAGATCGCCATACAGATTAATCATGGTGGCCGGGAAAGCGTGCCGGCGGTCTCGGGTTCCGTGCCTCTGGCGCCGTCTGCCCTGCCATCGGGCTATACCGGCGTCGGCGCCGCTGTTGTACCGCGGGAGCTGACCATCGCCGAGATTGCAGGCATTGTCTCGCGCTTTGCCGATGCGGCGGCGCGGGCCAAGGCGGCCGGCTATGACGCGGTGGAGATCCATGGCGCCCATGGTTATCTGGCGGGGCAATTCCTCTCGCCTCATTGCAATACGCGGGAAGACCGATATGGCCATGACACCGCCGGTCGGGCCCAGTTCGGGGTGGAATTGGTGCAGGCAATCAAAGCCCGCTGCGGCGCCGATTACCCGGTCATTTTTCGCATGAACGCCCGCGACCATGTGCCTGGCGGGCTGGAATTGCCCGAAGCGGTGGAGAGCGCGGTATTGTTCGCGGCGGCAGGCGCCGATGCGATCAGCGTTTCGGGCGGCCTGCATGCCTCCCGCCCCTATATGATCATCCCCGGCATGGCGACCGAACATGCCTGTTACGCCGATTGCAGTGCGGCAATGCGCCAACGCCTGGATATTCCAGTGATGACCGTGGGGCGGATCAACACGCCGGATTTAGCCGAGGATCTGTTGCGGCGCGGCGATGCGGATTACATCTGCCTCAGCCGTGGCCTGATCGCCGATCCGTACTTTGCCAAGAAAGCCAAGGCCGGCAAGGCGGAAGAGATTGCCCCCTGCATTGCCTGCAACGAATGTATCGCCACCGTGCATCTGCACAATGGCCTGGCCTGCACGGTCAACCCCATGGTCAGCCGGGAGCTGGCATTGAAAGCGCTCCTCTCTCGCCAGGCGGTGCCAAAACGTGTGGCGGTGATCGGTGGCGGCGCGGCGGGTCTGGCGGCGGCGACCACGGCGGCCAAACGCGGCCACGCGGTGCATCTGTTCGAAAAAGCCGGCCAGTTGGGCGGTCAACTCAATCTGGCGCACCAACCGCCGCATCGCGGGGAGATCGGCCGCCTGCTCGATTTTTTCCAGGCCGAAGTGGCCCGCCTGGGCATAGCTGTCAGCCTGAATGCAACGCCCGCACCAGATGAATTGGACGCAGAGGCCCTGATCGTTGCCATTGGGGCCGAAGCTGCCGTCGCGGATGTGCCCGGCGCTGATCTGGTCGATGTGCTGTATGGCTGGCGGGTGCTGGCCGGATCGGACAAGCCGAGGCAAAATTGCGTCGTGGTCGGCGGCGGACTGGTCGGGGTGGAGGTCGCGGACATGCTGGCGGACCAGGGCCGCAATGTGGTCCTTGTCGCGCGCTCTGAATTCCTGCGCAAGGCGGTGCACGTGGACAAGGTGCATTATCTCGACCGTATGGTTTCCTTGGGGATCGAGGTGATGACCCATACTCAGGTGGTCGAAATCCGACCCGGCGAAATCGTCCTGCAACCCGAAGGCCGCTTGCGCCGAACCCTGGATGGCGTTGATAGCATCATCTATTGCACCGGTTACCATCGCCGGGAGGCCGAGGCCGAGCGCTATCGAAACCTGGGGCTCCCCGTCCACTACGTCGGCGACGTACTGGGGTCACGCAAGTTCTTTCAGGCGATAGAAGAAGGCACCCTGGCGGCGCTGGAAATTTAAACCGGCTCCAGGGCGGCAGTTACAGACTTCTTGCCGCGCCCTTCCCTTTCCGCTATCTGGCAAACTTCCCGCCAGGATGATCTGACCTCATAGATATGGGCCTATAGATATGGGCGGGTGCGGCCTGCTCTTCTCATTGTTGGGGTGTTGGATTATGCTAGAGCGTTTCCGGGGTATTCTGAACCATTTGACCGCTCACCAAGGCCCCGTGGGTAGGCGCGGTTTGCAGGTCGATGTGGTGCATCGTCCAAGAACCGCAACGCAGCCACGGGGCCTTGGTGAGGGGCCTTCGGTGGCGCCCTAAGCCATTTTGGTGCGTTGCGCCGCTTGCCCGATGCACCACATCGCGCTGCGCAACGCGCCTACCCGAATGGCTTAGGGGCACCATCAAATGGACCAGAATATCCCGGAAATGCTCTAGTTTTGGATTGGAGCTTGCCGGAGAAAGCGCGCAAAGATGAATAGAGCAGAAAAGCGCCGCCAGCAGAAAGAAGCTCAAAAAGCCGCCCGGAAAACAGCGGGAAATACCAAGCCAGCACAATCTGCAAACCGGTCCCGGCAAGGCGCGGGGCCGACGCCGATCGCCCAACAAGCCCTGAACGCCGCCCTGCGGCATCAGCGCGCGGGCCGCCTTGCCGAGGCCGAGCGCGGTTATCAACAAATATTGCAAGCCGACCCGCATCAGCCTGTTGCCCTGAATCTGCTTGGCGTGCTCGCCCACCAATTGGGGCGGCATGACGCGGCCATTGATTTGATTAGCAAGGCCGTCGCCATCCAGCCCAATTACCCCGAGGCGCATTACAATCTAGGGACTATGCTGCACGAGCTGAACAAACCGGATGCGGCCGTCGCAAGTTATAACAAAGCGCTGGTTATCAGGCCCGATTACGCCGAAGCCCATAACAACCTTGGCAATGCGCTGAAAGACCTGGGCCGGCTGGATGAGGCGGTCGCCAGTTGCCGCAAGGCCCTGGCCCTCAAACCTGATTACGCTGAAGCGCACTACAATCTGGGCATTATGCTGCAAAAGCTAAACAAACTGGATGAGGCCGCGGCAAGCTATAACAAAGCCCTTGCCATCAAGCCCGATTTCGCCGAGGCGTTGAACGACCTTGGCAATGTGCTGAAAGACCTGGGCAGGCTGGACGAGGCCGTGGCAAGTTATTATCAGGCCCTCGCCATCAAGCCCGATTTTGCCGAGGCGCACCGGCATTTGTCGATCGTCAAGAAATTTACCGAATACGACAACGACATCCAGGCCATGGAACAAAGCTATGCCAGGCCCGGTATCAGCGACGAGCAACGAATGCTTTTGGCATTCGGCTTGGGGAAGGCCTTCGAGGATTTGCAGCAATATGAAAAAGCGTTCGGTTTTTTTGCCGAGGGAAACGCCATAATCAGGCGCAGCTATAACTATTCCATCGCAGGCCATGGCAAGGTCTTCGAGAAAATAGAAGAGGTTTTTGACGCCGCCTTGTTCGCCGGGCCGGATAGCGCGGGATGCAATGACGACACACCCATATTCATCGTTGGCTTGCCCCGTTCAGGCACCACCCTGGTCGAACAGATATTGGCCAGTCACCCGCAGGTGCATGGGGCTGGTGAATTGGAGTTGCTGGAGCAGATTGTCTCTCGGTCTTTTGGCAATGCGGACGGGGATGCGTTCGCGGAAAACATCCGGCAAGCCGATGCCGGCATCTTTGAAAGCCTGGGGGCTGAATATATCAACCAGGTCAGGAAACAGGCCACGAAAACCCGCTATATTACCGACAAAATGCCCGGAAACTATTTCCATATCGGCCTCATCAAACTGGCTCTGCCCAATGCGAAGGTGATCCATTGCCGGCGCCATCCCGCCGACAACGGCCTGTCCTTATTTGGAATTGACCTGATCGTCCTCGAAGGGGTCGTTCATGGTGCGGTTGTAGGAATGCACCGCATTGACGAACCCATCGCCGACATGATTGATCATGGCCGCTGGAAACGGAATAAACAGATTGTCGGCGGCAAAGAAT
>JADHTB010000025.1 GCA_016776605.1 Alphaproteobacteria bacterium
TTAAGGTCCAGCGCCAGGCTGCGCTTACCCCGATTGAACGCCATGCCATAGGCGCAGTTGTCGCCATAGGTTTTGCCGACCCGCCGGCCCCAGTCGCCCGCCAATGGTTCCAGCTTCACGACGCTGGCGCCATGCCGCGCCAGCAGCATGCCGCAATGCGGCCCGGCCACCCCTTGTGAGATATCCAGGACTTTCAGACCTTCATATGCCAGGCCCTCGTACGCCAGGTCGTCTGTTTCACTCATGTCGTCGCTCCGCCTTCTCGGGTGCCTGTCCGCACATTGATTTCCATGCCTTGGCCCGCGCGCTCAATTTTCCTGCTCGAACCGCGCCATGGCGTCCTGTTGCAACAGATAGCGCTGAATTTTGTTGGTGGTAGTGCGTGGGAAGTCAGCGACGATATGGACGTATCGCGGCACTTTATAATCCGCGATGGCGCCGCGGCAATGGTTGATGACATCCTCCCGGCTCAGGCTGGCGCCGGGGGAGGGCATGACGAAAGCGAAACCCACCTCGCCCATGCGCGGGTCTGGCACACCACAGACCACCGCCTGATAAATATCGCCGCTGGTTTCCAGGAAACGCTCGATCTCGGCGGGGTAGGCGTTGGAGCCGCCGACGATGAACATCTCCTTGGCCCGGCCGGTGATTTTCAAATAGCCGTCCCCGTCCATCTGGCCCAGATCGCCGCTGCGGAACCAGCCCTCGGGCGTGATGGCCGCCTTGGTCGCTTCTGGGGCCTTGTAATAACCCTGCATGACCAGATAGCCGCGGACCCAGATTTCACCATCCTCGCCCACTGCTTTCGGTTCGCCGGTGTGGGGGTCGAAGACACCAATTTCGTAATCGCCGATCGGTTTGCCCTTGTTCTCACAGGTTATTTCGATCGGGGCGTCAAACGCGCTGAGGGTCGTCATGCCCATGGTTTCCGTCATGCCATAGGCAGCTTGCAGGGCGTCAAAATGCAGGATGCTCTTAACCCGCCGGGCGATTGCCGGGGTCACCGGGGCGCCGCCGATCCAGGCTGTCTTCAGGCAGTGGGTATCCCTTTCTTCGACGCCGGGCTGCGCCAATAGATCAAAAAAGTGCGTTGGGATACCGCCCATGATAGCGATGCGTTCCTGTTCGATCAGATCCAGCGCCTTGGCCGCGTCCCATTCATCCATGGTCACCAGGCAACAGCCATGCTGCATGGCTGGCAGGGCCGTCGCAACGCTGCCCGCCACATGGTACAGCGGCATGTGGCCCAGTACCTTGTCGCCCGGTTCCATATGCATGGCCCGGGCGATATTCTGCCCTTCGATCACGACTTGATGGCAATGCATGGCGCCCTTGGGCTCGCCCGTGGTGCCGGAGGTGTAGATTATGACCGCCGGATCCGCCACCGCCACCGCTTGTTCGGCCGCCACTAAATTCGCCTGCTGGTGCGATGTCGCCATCAGGGCGTTCAGGGAAATGGTGCCGGGATGGTCTGCGTCATGCCACAACACCACGGCGCGCAACCGGGGCAGCCCGGCCACCTGCATCCGGCCCGGCAGCGCGCTTTCGAAGTCCGGCGCCATGGCGCGGATCATCTCCAGATAGTCGATATTCCAATATTTCGGCATGGCCACCAACGCCTTGGCGTCCGATTGCCGCAGAATGTATTCGACTTCCGAAACTTTATAGCGGGTATTGATGGAGACCACGGTGGCGCCAAGGCGGCAACAGGCGAACCAGGTCAACAGCCAGTCCGGGCCGTTGGTTAGCCAGCAGGCCACATGATCGCCCCGGCCAATGCCTAGATCCAGCAGACCCAGGGCCAGGCGGTCAACCTGGGCGTCAAAATCGGCATATGTGATCCGTGCTCCCATGCCGACGACAAATTCGTTGTTGGGCCATGTCCGGGCCGAGCGCCGTAGCGCTTGGCCAATGGTAACGCCGTGCCAATCCATCCCCGTTCACTCCCACCAAAACTATTCTCGTGCCCCACGGCCTGTTTATATCAGGCTGGGCAACCCTTGCGAGGGGTAACGGAAAATACCATACTGGCGGGATATCCGCATTGACGGGCTGTTGTCGGTGGCCCGCACCATGGAGGAGGGATGCTGTGAGTTACGTCCGCTATATTGATAAGACCACGGCCTATTATAAGGCCGAAGGCTATGAAAAACCGTACCAATGGGCCAAATTTGATGATGTGCCCTTTACGCCGTTGAAGAAACCTTTGGCGCAGAGTCGTCTGGCCCTGATCTCGACGTCCGAGATCGCGGTGCGCTCCTGGGAAGATCAGCGCACGCCCCAGGAAAAGGGCGAGCCGGCCAATGTCTACGGCGTGCCCAGCGATACGCCTGTTGGAGACCTTTACAGCCAGACCCACAGTTATGACAAAAACGCCACGTCGTTGGATGACGTTAACGCCTATTTCCCCGTTACCCGGTTGCAGGAAGCCCAGGCGGAAGGGCGTATTGCCAGCTTCGCGCCAACGGCCTATGGCGTGTACAACGCCTATTCCCAACGCAAGACTCTGGAGGTCGATGCGCCGGAGTTATTGCGCCGTTGCCGCGATGAAGCGGTGGATGTTGCCCTGCTGACACCGGTCTGACCGGTTTGCCACCAGACCGTGAGTCTGGCCGCACGTTACCTGGAAGAAAACGGCATCCCCACCGTCATCGTTGCCGCCGCCCGCGATATCGTCGAAACCTGCGGCGTGCCGCGCTTGGTGTTCACGGACTTCCCCCTGGGCAGTCCCTGTGGCGAGCCGAATAATGTACCCATGCAGCGCCAGATTATAGGCATGGCGCTGGATCTGCTGGAAAATGCCGAGGGGCCCCGTACGACGGTGCAGACGCCGTTCGAGTGGTCCAAGGGCGATGCTTGGAAGGCCAAGGTCTTCACCCAGGAGCAACCCTGGCAGACCGAAGATGTCAAAAACGCCTGGCTGGAGCGAAAGGCGCTGTACCGCAAGCTGAAAGAGGATGGAAAAGCCTAGATGGCAGCTAAATCAGTGACGGTCTACTCCACGCCCCTGTGCGCCCCGTGCGAGCAGTTGAAGGCCTATCTGCGGGCCCATGATGTGGAATTCGTTGCCAAGGACCTGATGATGGACGAGGACGCGGCGGAGTTTATCGACAGCCACAATATCCGCTCTTCGCCGGTCCTGCAGGTTGATGACGTGTTGTTGTTTGGCCCCGAACTGGGCCCGGAAAAAATCGACGAATTGCTGGGTCTCGACTGACGCAACTAGAGCAGTTCCAGAATATCCCGGAACTGCTCTAGCCCCTCCAAGCAGGCCGGCGTCCTGATGGTCAGGCCCGGCCGGTTGGTAGCCGTCACTTCGATCTGGTTTAGACGAAAATCTCGGCCAACGCCTCGCCGGTGGCGACGGTATCGCCGCGCTGGTTACTGACCGTCAGGGTGCAGACCAGCCATTTGCCTTTTTTGGTTTCCCGCTTGTCGGTAACCTGGCCCTGGATGGTGATCTCGTCGCCAGGATAAACCGGCTTGCGAAAGCGGGTTTCCAGGCGGCGATGTTCGCCTACATCGGGCCACAGCCAATCGGTCATGGCCCGGGTCATCAGGGCGTAGGTCATCAGGCCGTGGCCGATCACATCATCGAATTTTTTGCCGCCGGCGAAGGCGGTTTTTTCCAGAAATTCGTTATCCCAGTGCAGGGGATTATGGTCGAACGAAGCGGTGGCGAATTCCTTGATCATCTCTCGTGTCACGGCGACCTTTGGACCGGGGAATTGCCGGCCCACGTCAATACCGGCGTAGGTTAGGCTGTTATGTGCGGTTTGCGGCATGTTCCTGAATATCCCTAATTTGGCCTAATAGGGCCGCATGGTCCAACCGCGGCCGGAACAGATGACTTCGCCGTTCTGATTGCGGAAGACGTTGTCGTGAATGGCAAAAATATTGCCCTTGCGGATGATCTTGTCCAGGCACCGGGCTTCCAACGAGATGCGGTCGCCGGGCCTGACGGGTCGTTGTAGATACCAGTTCTGGCCCATGTTGACGGTACCTGGCGTGCGCATGAAATGGTCGTGGCCGGTGCAGGCAAAAAGGAACAGGGCGTGGATGGACGGCGGCGCGATCAGGCCGCCATAGTGGCTGTTCTTGGCATATTCCTCGTCAAAATACAGCGGGTTCAAATCACCGATGGAGCGGGCGTAGCGCTGGATCATCTCCAATGTGATGGTGACGGGGCGAGATTCCAGGGTCTTCCCCGGTTCCAGATCATCCCAGCCGTCGCGCGCCTCCGCCTCTTTCCAGAAATCAGTTTCAAAAGTCTCAGGTTTGAATTCATCCATGGCGCGTTGGTTCCTCGGATTTTAGCCTGGCATTATTGTTCAGCGGCAGTCCCCGTTACCGGGGGGCACAGTAGGGGACGGGCACAGAATATCATCATCCGTCTTGAAACCCAGGCTAAAAGCATGTCGCACTGAGGCTTGTTACAGGCAAGGCCTAGCGCAGTTCCGGGTTATCTTTGCTGCGTGCGTTTGCGAGGATGTTGAAATTGACGGCTGTTAATTCGGGATATTCGCGGCTTAGGAATCGAACATTGCGTCAATGGAATCGTTATCCATTTCCTCGCCGGCACCAGAAAACTCGGTCGCATCCTGATCTGCATCCGTGGCAGCGGCCGGGGCGCCATCATCTTCCAATGCTTGAGCTTCGATGACGGGTTCCGATGAGGCGTCTGCCGGTGTGTCGAATTCTATGCCCTCCGTGGGATCGGCGACGTCGTCGTCCATCAACCGGTCTTCGGGCAGTGATTCTGTCGAGAGGGTTGCCGCTACATCGAATTCGATGCCCTCCGTGGGATCGGCAACATCGTCGTCCATCAGCCGGTCTTCGGGCAGTGATTCTGTCGAGAGGCTTGCCGCTACATCGAATTCGATGCCTTCCGTGGGATCGGCGCCATTGACGGCCTCGTCAGCCGCCTGGTTGCCTTCGTCCGCCGGGTCCACGGTTTCAAGCAACATATGGTCGATATCGTGCTGGGCGACGCCATGGCCCTCATTTTGCGGACCGTTCAGCAGGCCGGCTTCGGCGTGATCGTCTTCCAGGTCAGGGCTGAATTCGTCGACGGCGGCGTTGCGTAAGCTCTCCGAGCCCCAGATCTGGATCATCGCGCCGACCCTTTGTTCCAGATAATGCAGGGCATTGACCACTTTAGTGGTGCGTTGGCCCGTTAGGTCCTGGAATGAACAGGCCAGGAAGATATTGGTGATATCTTCCTCCATGGCATCACAGAGTTCGCTATCGGCATCTTTCTCGCGCAGGGCCATACAGGAATCCTGGATGCGCTCGGCGGCCGCCAGTATATCGTTAGTGGCACGCTCGGTTGAGGTGACGATGGCATCCAAATCCTCGGTCGCGGCCATAATCCGGTTATTGGCCCCCTCCTTGGGCTTGATCGCCGCTATATCGCGCCGGGTATGGCTGATAGCATCGCTCATATTCTGCAATTCAGCCGTCAGGATTTCCGACGGTTGCTTAAGGTCCTGGCGTTTAAAGTAAGCTTGGCAGTCGTCCATGGCCCGCAATACCAGATCGCTGGCCACGGCGCGGTTACGCTGGGCGTGTTCGCGCAAAAAGGTGCGGCCCCGCGCGGTCTGCATCACAGCCTCTTCGAGCGCGTCATATTCTCTGTTGGACAGTTCCCGTTGATTTTCAACCGGGTCATCGTCCCCGGCCAATTCTTCATCAAGGGCCAGATCCTCGGGAAATTCGCCTAAATCCAAGGCATTCGGTTCTCTGTTCAAGCTCATCGGTCAGTCTTCCGCAATAATTCGCCGCCGCGCATGCGGCTTTTCCGCCCCTCAAGACCGTATTCGGCCCTCGATTACGATTAACAATGCCGTGTAGTGATTAATATTTCCTTTTCTCTACCCGGTCCTACGTTTAAAGATCTGCGTGTATCCGACGGCGATACGCTCTGGCCGGGCTTACCGCCCAACATTTGCATCTTCATTTCAAATGATCTTATCTTGCGTTCATCCTGATTTGTGGACATAATAATATTATGTCAAGTAAATTGAATGGGATATTTTATCCTGATAGGAGGTTGGTATGCATGTGGAACGTATTCTTGCCTTGAAAGGTAACGAGGTTATATCGGTGCGGCTTGATGACACCATTGGCCGGGCGGCCGGACTGATGAGCGACAACAGAATTGGTGCGGTCCTGGTGCGTGATGATGAGGGCTTCGTCGAAGGGGTATTATCGGAACGGGATATCGTGCGCGGTGTCGCGCGGATCGGGGCCCGTTGCATGGACACCTCGGTGATCGATTTGATGACCCGTGAGGTGATCTACTGCCAGCCCGAAGATGACATCGATACCATCATGTCGGTGATGACCGAACACCGTGTCCGCCACCTGCCCGTGATGCGGGATGGTCACCTTCTAGGCATCATTTCAATTGGCGATGTGGTCAAGTTCCGCATAGAGGAAATCGAATTCGAGGCTGCCGCCATGCGGAAATATATCGCCACGGCGTAAAACCGCGCTCAACTGACCCTGCCCAACTGACCCTGGAGTGGTATTATTCCGCTGCGACCGGCATGGCGCCCGCCGTCAACAGCCCGGCGTCACGCAAGGCATGGCCCAGGCGCGTGATCTCGTCGGCGGGAAGCTTCATCAGCGGCGGCCGCACCACGGCCCGCTGTAGCCGCCCCAGCAGCACCAGACACTCCTTCATGCGGTTATGCATATCCAGGAACGGCGGCGTATAGAAAGCTTGGGCCAGAGGATAGATCCGGTCATTGATGGCCTGGGCGCGGGGCAGGTCGCCGGCCTTTACGGCCTGGAACAATGCCACCTGCAAATCCGGGATTACGCTGCCGGCGCCTGACAACAGGCCATTGGCGCCCATGCTGAGGGATGCCATCAGCCAGGACGAATGGGTGGTCAAGACGGTGATCGGCCGGCCCGCGGCGCCGCCTTGCAAGCTGCGGATATGTTTTTCGTGCAGCATGGCATCGTTCGACCAATCCTTGATCGCCTTGATGGAAGGAACCGCCTCCAGCAGCCGCAACAACGTCTCGAACGGATAGCCCTGGCCGCTAACCTGAGGATATTGGAAAACAATCATCGGAAGGCTGGTGGCGTCCGCGATGGTCTTGAAGTGGGTCAGGGCCATTTCCGGCCGCAACTGCCCGCCCATGATCATGCTGTTGGGTGGGAACACCAGCAGAGCCGATGCGCCGGCGGCCTCCGCCATGCGTGCCAGCCGGGCCGCTTCAAGGCTGCCGTCGGCATAGATGCCATTGATCATGGGCAGTTGATCGCCCGCTTCATCCAGGGAAAATTCCAAAATACGCCGCTGCTCGTCGAAGCTGCAGGCATGCACTTCAGAGGCATGGCCATTGACCGTGATGGCGTTCAAGCCAGCGGTCGCCGCCACGTCACGAAGATGGCCGCGCGAGGCTGCTTCATCAATCGACATGTCATCATCGAAGGCCAGCAAGGTGGCGGGGATAACACCGTCCAACGGCCGGCTGTTGAATACACTCATATCAAACCTCCTATATGACCGCCCGAAACGGCTCTAATCCGCGGCAATTAAAAATCGCCGTCGCGGGCCTCGTAATGGGTTGGCTTATCATAATGCGGTTGGTCCCGTTCGATCCAGTCTACCGTCCAATCGATCATTCGTGCCAGGGGGACCTCCGGGTAGCCAAATAATTTCGACGCCAGCGAGGTATCGTTGTGCCAGCCCATGCCGCTTTCCTGGTTCTCGAATACCGGGGTCAGGCCAAAACGTTCAGCAAAAGTCTGGGCCAGGGCGCGCACGCTGACCTGCTCGGGCCCGCCCATGTTCAGTGGCCGAGTTGGGGTTTCGCAGTGACGCAGGGCGCGCAGGACCTGGGCGTTGACATCGCCTTGCCAGATCACGTTGGCATGTCCCGCCCGCAAATCGATGGGCTGACCGGTGTAAACCCAGTTGGCGATATCGAACAACACGCCGTAACGCAGATCAATGGCGTAGTTCAGGCGGATCAAGCGGCCCGGTGTGCCGAAACGGTGCGAAAAATATTGCAGGATCCGCTCGCGCCCGACGCAGGAATTGGCGTACTCGCCAATCGGCACCGGCGCTGTGTCCTCGTTCGACAATGGGCCCATGACATCGGTAAACGGATAGACGCACAGGGTAGAAAAGGCGACGATCCGGGATTGGGCGAAGGCCTCGGCGACCAGGGCGGGGACGTGGGCGTTCATGGCCCAGGTGAAATGTTCATCACCACTGGTGCCGAACTTGCGCCCCGCCATATAGATCACGTTGGGCAGCTTTGGTAATGCGGCCACGGCTCCACGATCCAGCAGATCGCAGGCCAGGGTTTCCACGCCCCAATCTTCCAACCGCTGTTTGACCGCGTTATCCGAGAAACGGGCGACCCCGAGAATGCGCTTGTGGGGCGCGGCCCGCTTGGCCATGCGGGCCAGACAGGGGCCGACCTTGCCGCCGACGCCAAGGATGATGATGTCGCCGTCCAGAGCGGCCAGATCGTCGATCAGGGCCTGACTGGGCCGTGACAAAAGATCTTCCAGCGCCGCTACATCCTCGATGCGGTCCGGCAACCCGGCGGATGTCAAAGGTGCCATGGGGCGCTTTCCAAATATTCAGTAATACTACCCGGAAACGATGCTGCCGCGTTCGATCACGAAGGTCCGATCCAACAGGCCCGCAATATGTTTGTCGTTGGATTCTGCCACCAGAACCGATTCACCTTCGTCTTTCAGGCTTTTCATGATCTCGCTCATACGCTGGGCAAAGACCGGTGCGATCCCCTCGCTGGGTTCATCCAGCAGCAACAGATGCGTCCCCACCATCAGGGCGCGGGCAAAGGCGACAAATTTCTGCTGTCCGCCTGAAAGTTCCATTGCGCCGCGTTTTCTGAACTCGGCCACTTCCGGCATCAACTCGTAAATCCAGGCCAGACGGTCTTCCCAGTCTTCCATACCCGTGGCCCAGACCGGCACCAGAATATTTTCCTCCGCCGTCAGGGCCGGCACCAGCCGGCGATCCTCGGGCATGAAGCCGATGCCCATATGGGCCCGTTTGTGGGGGTGAATTTTCAACAAATCCTGATGCCCGAACATGGCTTCCCCGGCCTCGGCCTTCAGGGCGCCCATGATGGCGCGTAAGAAGGTGGTCTTGCCGGCGCCATTGCGCCCGATCAGACCACACATGGTGCCGGCGGGCACATCCAAGGCCAGGTCGCGCAGGATGGGGGTGGGACCGATATTAACGTCCAGACCGCTTACTTTAAGCATTGTCGGCGCCCCCCTGTCTAGCCGCGGCTTCCGTCCGGGTTCGGTGGTATTCCTCGCCGATTACGAACTCCCTAACGCCGGGATCGACCAGCGCCTCCGCCGTTGGGGCATCGCAGATGATCTGGCCCTGATAGAAGGCCAGTACCCGGCTGACATAGCGTTCGACAATTTCCATATCATGTTCGATGAACAACACTGTTGTCTTGTCCTCGGCCAGGGCCTCCATGATGATATCCATCAGGCCGAATTTTTCCTCGGCCGAGATACCTGACGTTGGCTCGTCCAACATCAGAATGGTCGGCTTGCTGACCGCCGCCATGGCGATGTCCAGCAACTTGCGGATACCTTGAGGCAGGGTCGAGGAGACAGCATTGCGATAATCAGCAATTTTATAGCGCTCTAGATGACTATCGACCCGCGCCGCGCGCTCGTCATTGTAAAGCGGCGCGAGCAGTCCCATGCCCGTTTCCTCGGTGATGGCGTAGGCCATCAAAAGATTGTCGAATACGGATTCCGAGGCGAAGACCTGGGGCACCTGGAAGGAGCGTGATATGCCCAGGACGGTAATATCACGGGGCGGCAGGCCCATGATATTTCGGCCGGCGAACTCAATCTGGCCTGAAGTCGGCTTCAGATAGCCCGTGACCATATTGACGAAAGTGGTCTTGCCGGCGCCGTTGGCGCCGATAATGCCGATGATTTCATGCTCATTGACGGTGACATTGATGTCCTTGGCGGCGACGACGGCGCCAAAGCTCTTTTGCAGGTCGCGAACCTCTAAAACTGCGGTCATGACGGCATCACCCTTCGGACTTGCGTAGACGGTCCACCAGGGACCAGATGCCGTTGGGCAGGAACATAATAATCGCCAACAGACTGCCGCCCAGGATCAACTGCCAGAATAGTGGTGCGTACTCAAAGGCGTAGGTGCGGATCAACTCAAACACAAAGGCGCCGATAAAGGTCGCCGCCACGTTGCCGATGCCGCTGAGGATGGTGATGAAGACGAATTCGCCCGATACATTCCAGTTGGCCATGGAATCGGGATCAACCTGTCCGATCGCCAGCGCCATGATGGCGCCGCCGAAGCCGGCCACTAGGCCCGAAAAGACGTATTTGACATGGATCACCTTTTCGGCCGAATAGCCGAGATATTCGACCCGGATTTCGTTCTCCCGCACCGCCATGCTCATGCCGCCCAAGGTGGTTTTCAGATACAAATGGACGCCGACGGTGACGATATAGGTAAAGAACAGGGTAAAGAGGAACAGGGTCGTCTGCACCGCTTCTCCTTCCGGCGCATAGCCTAGGAAGGTTGGCGCCAGAACCGAAAAGCCATCGGTGCTGCCCAGCTCTTCGGTCTTTACGATGACGCCGTACAGGATCATGGAAAAGGCCATGTTCAACAGGGCAAAAAAGATGCCTCGATAACGGCGCAGCAAAAAACCCAGCAGGTAGGCCAGAATGCCGGATGCCAAGGTGCCGGCGAAGACCAGGAAAAATGCGTCGTGATAGCCGACCAAGGTCAACATAGCCGCCGCATAGGCGCCAATGCCGAAATAGAGCGCGTGGCCAAATGAAACCAAACCGGTGCGCCACAGCACCAGCAGGCCCAGGGCGACGGCGCCACGGGCCAGGCTTTGCAGCCCCATGAAACGCACCCATTCGGCCATGAAGAAATCGGCGAACAGCAATACCAGAAACGCGATGGAAAGGCCGACGACGGTCTTGTCTAAATACCGCATCAGATTTTCCTGGCCTGGGCTGGCGCGAACAGGCCTTCGGGCCGGATCGCCAATACGAGGGCCATGATGGCGTAAATTACGAACAGCTCGATCTCCGGGAATTTATGCACCGCGGCGGCCCGCGAGATGCCCACCAGCAGGGCGCCGATCATGGCGCCGGGTATGGATCCCATGCCGCCGATTACGACCACGGCAAAGGCCAGGACGATAACTTCAACCCCGATGCCCGGCGAGACCGAGATCGTTGGCGCGATATACGCACCGCCAAGGGCCCCCATGATGGCGCCGATGATGAAGGTGACCAAGAAAACCATGGTGACGTTAATTCCCATGGCTTGGCTCACTTCGCGGTCAAAGATAACCGCCAGCAACAATTTGCCCCATTTGGTCTTGGTCAGGCCGAGCCAAAGGCCCAGGCCCACGACAACGGCCAAGGCAATCAGGGTCAAATTGTAGGTAGCGAAAGTCATCTCCGCGATATCAACGGATCCCAGCAGGGACATGGGCTGGTAGGCGAAATAAGGATCGGTGCCCCAGATCATCAGCAGGACATCTTCCAGCACCAGGAACATGGCAAAGGTAGCCAGCACGATAATATGCTCGTCCCGGTGATAGAGGAACCGCAGCAGGCCCCGCTCCAGGACGATGCCGAAAAACACGCCAACAATAAGCGCAGCCGCGAATATCGCCAGAAAACCACCGAATTCCGGCCAATCGGTTTCATAATAAGCGCCGATCAGTGTGGCCGACATATAGGCGCCAAAGGCATAAAACGATCCGTGAGTCACGTTCAGGATCTTCATCACACCAAATATCACCGTCAAACCAACGGCAACCATGAACAGGTATGATGAAAAGACCAATCCGTCGACCAGGATGACGATCAACTCTTGCACAATAGACTCGCTATCTTGGAAATATCAAAAACGAAAAATTCCGGGGGCGCCACCCTTGGCGCCCCCGGTATCTTACAATGCTAGCACTTAGCGCCCTTCATGCCGCCTTTCAGCCATTCCGTGCCATTAATGCCCTGCGGCGGCATCACACAGTCAGGCCCAAATTCGGTGACTTTCGTCATGATGGGGCCACCCGCTTCCTTGTCCCACTCCAAGACGCCGATCATGTGCTTGGTAGCGGCCTGATGGCCGTTCGAGCGGTTCATGTGGACCTTGGCGGCGATACCCTGGTAGGTCGCACCCTCCAGCGCGGCAATAACCTGATCCTTGCTGGGGAACTTGCCGCCATTGGCCGCGGCTGCCTTGTCGTAGGCAAACTTGGCCGCCAGGACGCCCTGGGCGGCCTGATAGGAACCACCAACCGGTAGCGTCGAATAGCGGTCGCTGTAGACCTTGCGGAACCAGTTATTCAAAGGCGTGTCCACATTGGCGGCAAAGATGCCATAGGGGCCACGGGCTCCGATGATGGCGCCGATGGGGGCCTTTTTGCCAAGCCGGTATACAGAGGTATCAGCAACCGAGAACAGCAGCTTTTTCTTGCGGAACAGGCCACGGGCCGCACCCTGGAAGATGAAGGCTTCCAGATCGCCACCCCAAAGGCTGGAATGCACCAGAGGCTCTTTCGAGAGCATCAGGGCCGAGATTTCCGTGCCGTATTGGCCGGAGAAGATTTTTGGCCATTGCGCTTTATCCGAAGCCGGGACAGATGGCATCAGTTGTTTCATGGCCAAATCGAAATCGCGCCAGGAATCCTGGCCCCAGGCGTAGTTCTGGTTGATCCCGGTATAGCCCTTGACGTCAGGCAGGTTCGCCTTGACGTAATGCGCCTCGGCCACGCCATCGGCCGTCGCATGGCCCATGGTGCGGAAGACGTACTTCGGATTGGTATTGATCTCTTCAAAAATCCGCGGTGTGCCGCAAATCGGGAAGATGGTCAGCATCTTCAATTCTTCGGCCACCGGGGTGATTGCCGCGCAGGTGCCCGAAGAGATATAGCCGACGAAAAGATCGACCCCCTGCTTCTGCACTTTGTTGCGGAATTCAGCGACCTGTTTCACGCCGCCACCGGACTCGTCATAGATCAAAGCCTTGATCTGACGGCCGGCCAGGCCCTTGCCGCTTTTATCGTAAGGCGCGGGCAGGGTGCCTTTGTTGATCGCCTCGATAATGACTTCGGCGCCGTTGCGTGCCGGTACGCCAAAGGCCGGGGCGCCGGCCCCGGTCAGAAATGTCGGTACCGCCATGACCACCGTTTCGGCGGCATTGGCCGCGCCCGCGGAAAAGCCGATGGCGGCGGCTAAACCCGTCGCCAATAGCGCGGCTCTAGCGGGCTTGTTGGTAAAGTTCATCACATTAGTTCTCCCTGTTGTGTTGCCGGACCCATGCTCTATTTGCCTCACCCCCCGGAAAGGCAGGTGTCGAATTCAGATAGGCACGCAGAAAATAAACATTAGCAAGGCCTGTAAATATCGACTAAGTCTATATTTCACAAAAACCTCACCTTTGCCAAGGCCGATCAAGGCATATCGTGCCTTTAGTCCCCTGACAAGCGCCGCGACGCCAGAAATTCCTGAAACGAGCCCGCCGTCCCTGCCTCAATCGCCGCGCCATAGGCCAGATTTAGGCGGCGTTTTTCGGCAAAAGCGCATTTTATGGCGGTCTCCTGATGCGCGGGGATGGCCAAGCGGCCGTCCGTCAGCATTGCCAAAATCTGGCCATAGGCGGCCTCGGCCCGTTGCCAGGAACGGGGGGCGTTGGTGGCGCTGTCCGGGCGCTGGATATAATGGGTCAGGGGTTGGGGCAGCAGGGTCATGGCGCCGGCGCGGGCAATGACTTCCATGTTGAAGACCACATCCTCGGCAAAGCGCAGATCCGGGCGATAGCCGGCCCCGGCCAGATCCCGCCGCAACAGCGGGAAATGCGGTACGCCGCTGTTCATCATGGTCAAGGCATCAATATCGCGAGGCGTGGCGCTGACCGGATAGGCGGTTCCGATTATCTTGCCATTGGGATGAACGGCACGGGTATTGTCGCAGGCCAGTCCCGATTCCCTGGCCAGGGGGAGCAGAGCCGATAGTTTTTCCGGTAGCCAGGTATCGTCAGCATCCAGGATCGACAGATAGTCACCCCGCGCCATGGCCAGGGCACGGTTCCGCGCGGCCGAGGGACCAGAGCCAACGGCGGGTGTCGCCACCATGCGAAGGCGTGGGTCGTCAATGCCATTGGCGCGGCACAGGGCCAGATAGTCGGCGCCGCAATCGGAGGCAATAATCAGTTCCCAGTTTTGATGTTGCTGCTCAAGGACACTGGCGATCGCTGCTGGAATGGTCGCCTCCGCCTTGTAGGCGGCCATCAGTATGGAAATCAAAACCATGACGTCCCGCTTTGCGCTGGCATTGGGCTGGCGTATAATGAGCCTATGGAAAACAATGTGGTAGACAACAGGATCGCAAATTTAGTCACCATTGGCGGCGGGCTGCTGTTTGGTGGGATTTTGCTGGCCGCATGGACCGGGGCGTTGACACCGGTCTGGTTCTTTTTCCTGGATGGTTTGATACAGCATTTCATCTCGATGCAAGAGGCCCGGTTTAGCTGCTTTTAGACGTGCCGCGGCGCCAGCCGTAAGTTGCCAGGGCCAGCCAGCCAGCCATGAAGGACAGGCCGCCCAGGGGCACCAGCCAGCCAAAAATGCCTATTCCCGTGAACGATAGCAGATAAAGACCACCGCAGAACAACAGGCTGCCCAGGGCGAAGCCATAGGCCGCGATCCGCAACCATATTGATGGCCCCCCGGCGGCCGGCGCCGATAATGCCGCCGTGCCCAACAGGACGAGGGCGTGCCAGATCTGATAGCGCACGGCGGTTTGAACACGTTCCATATCCGCCGCCGCCAGCCAGTCTTTCAGATCATGGGCCGCACCCGCGGCAATGAATATTGCCCCGGCGGCAGAGATGCCGGCAAAGATAATCGGCCAGTTCGCCCCGCTGGGTTTCTCGACGCTGGGTTTTATCATGGCAGGGGCTCGTAGACGGCATTGATGGGCACCGTGGCGACCGAGGCGTTATTGGGCATGGCCAGAATTAAGGCGACCACATCTGCAATGGTTTCCGGCTGGGTCACCTCCTCGCGGCCCAATCCGCCCATTTGCGGCATCATATCCGTGTTGACCGGTCCAGGCGCCACCGCCGTTACCCGGATGCCGTCATCCCAGAGCAGGGAACGGGCCGCCGAACTCAATCCCATGGCCGCGAATTTAGAGATCGCGTAACCGGGGGAAACCCGCTTGTAACGGATGCCGGCGAGGGAGGTAATATTGACGATGCGGCCGCTGCCCGAGGCCCGCAAATGCGGCAGGGCGGCCCGGATCAGGCGATAGGGCGCTTTCAGGTTGACCTCCAGCATATGGTCCAGTTTTGCCTCGTCCCCGTCCTCGAAACCAAAGGGTGCGGCGGCACCCGCATTGTTGATCAAGCCGTCTATGCGGCCAAACTTCGCCATCGTGGCATCGGCCCAGGCCTGGGGCGATTCGGGATCAAGCGCATCGAATGGCTGGCACAGGCAGTCATCACCCTGTTGTTCCGCCATGCTCTGCGGCGAACGGGCCCCAAGGCTGAGGCGATAACCGTCCTGGCGTAACCGTGTGGCGATAGCCGCGCCAATGCCCCGATTGGCCCCGGAAAGCATGATGACGCGGTCTTTCGGATCCAGTCGGCCTGGGCTGCTCGCGGTCATTTTGAGGCTCCCTCGCTGTTTCGTTACGGTTTGTATTGCACCTCGGTGCCGACAATCCTATAAGATTGCGTTTTAATGAGCGACATATCTCCGCACGGTTTTCCTTTTCGTCACCTCTTGGGCATTGAGGGGCTTTCGGCGTCCGATATCACCGAAATCCTTGATCTGTCCGACCAATACGTGACGCAGAACCGGCAGGTCGATAAAAAACGCTCTCTCCTGGGCGGCCGGACACAGATCAATCTGTTCTTCGAAACCTCGACCCGCACCCGAACTTCGTTCGAATTGGCCGGCAAGCGCCTGGGCGCCGATGTGATCAACATGACGGCGACGGCTTCGGCCATCAAAAAGGGCGAGACCTTGATCGATACGGCGGCGACCCTGAACGCCATGCACCCCGATGTCCTGGTGGTGCGCCATCCCCATTCCGGTGCCGTCGCTCTGTTGAGCCAAAAGATGGATTGCAGTGTTATCAATGCCGGCGATGGCAGCCACGAACATCCCACCCAGGCTCTGCTCGACGCCTTGACAATCCGCCGTCGTCTAGGCCACCTGCATGGCCTGACCGTGGCCATCTGCGGCGATATTCTGCACAGCCGGGTGGCGCGGTCGAACATCATGTTGTTGAACATCATGGGCGCCCATGTCCGCGCCATCGCCCCGCCCACTCTGTTGCCCGGCGCCATGGACCGTATGGGGGTCGAGGTTTTTCATGACATGGCCGAGGGCCTGCGCGACGTGGATATCGTGATGATGCTGCGTCTGCAAAACGAACGCATGAACGGCGCCTATGTGCCCTCGACACGGGAATATTACCATTTTTTCGGCCTGGATCAGGCCAAGCTGGCCATGGCCAAGCCGGAAGCCCTGATCATGCATCCCGGTCCCATGAACCGGGGCGTGGAAATCGACAGCGAGCTGGCCGATGACATCAACCGCAGTGTGATCCGCGAACAGGTGGAAATGGGCGTGGCCGTGCGCATGGCGGTGCTCGATCTACTCTCGCGGCAAGCTTCCAATCAACCGCCCGTCGGTCCTGAAGGGGCCGTCTTATGAGCGCCACTGCCTATATCAATGCCCGCCTGATAGATCCGGCCAGCGGCCTTGATGCGTCCGGCGCATTACTGACCGAGGGTGGCCTGATCGCCCAGCTGGGGCCTGAGCTATTCGATGGGGGTGTGCCCGATGGGGTCACGGTAGTGGATTGCGCCGGCCGGGTGTTGTGCCCCGGCCTGATCGATATGCGCGTCTTTGTCGGCGAGCCCGGCGCCGAGCATAAGGAAACTCTGGCCTCGGCCTCGCAAGCGGCGGCGGCAGGCGGCGTCACCTGCATCATCGTGCAGCCGAACACGGATCCGGTGATCGACGAGGTGGCGCTGGTCGAGTACATCAAACGCCAGGCCCGGGACAAGGCGGTGGTGCGGATCCATCCCATGGCCGCGATCACCAAGGGGCTGCGCGGTGAAAAGATGGCCGAACTGGGCCTATTGGCGCAGGCCGACGCGGTCGCCTTCACCGATGCGGACCGGGCCGTGGCGAATGCCCAGGTGATGCGCCGGGTGCTCAGCTATGCCTCGGCCTTCAATTTGTTGATCTGCCATTATCCGGAGGAACCGGCGCTGGCCGGTGACGGTGTCATGAATGCGGGCGAGGTGGCCATGCGTCTTGGCCTGCCTGGTATTCCGACCCAGGCTGAAACCATCATGGTGGAACGCGATCTGCGGCTGGTGGAAATGACTGGCGGACGTTACCACGCCGCCTGTTTGTCCACGGCCCAGGCAATCGAGGCGTTGGCCCTGGGCAAGGCGCGGGGGCTGCCGGTATCGGCGGCGGCGGCGGTGCACAGCTTTGCCCTGAACGAGTCCGCCGTGGGGGAATACCGCACCTTTGCCAAGACCGCGCCGCCGTTGCGGAGCGAGGCCGACCGACAGGCCGTCGTCGCGGGCCTGGCGGATGGTACGATCGATGTGATCTGCTCCTGCCACGATCCGCAGGATGTGGAATCCAAGCGCTTGCCGTTCGAGCTGGCCGCGACCGGCATCATCGGCCTGGAAACCATGCTGCCCCTGGCGCTGGAACTGTATCACAACGGCGCCATCGGTCTGTCCGACCTGTTGGCGAAAATGACCAGCCGCCCGGCGCAATTGCTGGGCCTGCGCGGCGGCAAGTTGTCACCGGGCGCGCCGGCTGATCTGCTGATTTTCGATCCCGATAAACCCTGGCGCATCGACGAGGACGGCTTTCGCAGCAAGGCGAAAAATACCCCTTATCATGACCGCCCGGTACAAGGCCGGCCCTGGCGCACCATCGTTGACGGAAAGGTCATATACGCCGATCCTGAAAGTGGAGATTAAGGAATGCCAACGCCGTTGGGTGATCTTACTTACATCTGGCCATATTGGGCTGCTGGCGCCTTGGGTTATCTGCTGGGGTCCATCCCCTTTGGCCTGATATTGACCCGGCTTGCCGGCCTTGGCGACGTGCGGTCCATCGGTTCGGGCAGTATTGGCGCCACCAACGTGCTGCGAACGGGCAACAAGGGCCTGGCCGCCCTAACCCTGTTGCTGGACGGCGGCAAGGGGGCGGCGGCATATTTTCTAGGCGCTATGTACGGCCCCGATATGGCGGTTCTGGCCGGGGCCGGGGCCTTCATCGGGCATCTGTTTCCCATCTGGCTGCGCTTTCACGGCGGCAAGGGCGTCGCCACCTTTATTGGTGTGTTGCTGGCCGCGAACTGGCCCGCCGGCGTGCTTTGTTGTCTGACCTGGTTGGCGGTCGCCGCCGTGTTGCGCTATTCCTCACTCGCCTCGTTGATTGCGGCGCTGGCGGGACCTTGTTACGCTTATTGGCTGGGCAATTGGCAGATTATGGAGCTGACGGCTTTCATGACCGTCCTTATCTTCGTCCGGCACCACCAGAACATCCGCCGTCTGTTTAACGGTACGGAACCTAAAATCGGCGCAAAAAAGGCAGCCTGACAAGTCCGGGCATCTTTGATTGCGCGGCTGGCAGCGGTTGGTTATGGTCCGGCCTCCGCGCTGAAGCGAAGTCGGCGGCGGGATAGAATTTTCTTGAATTAGGAGCACATTTGCATGGTCGAAGTGGGCGGTATCGCGGCCGATCGGTTGCGGCAATTTATTGAGCGGATCGAACGGCTGGAAGAGGAAAAGGCAGCCCTGACCTCCGATGTGCGCGAGGTCTATTCCGAGGCCAAGGCCGTTGGCTTCGACCCCAAGGTGATGCGTCAGGTGGTCAGGCTGCGGAAGATGAACGCCGCCGATCAGCAGGAGATGGAAGCCCTGATCGATGTTTATAAACACGCCTTGGGCATGGAGTGATCGATGACGCGCCGGATCAAGTCCGTTGCTGTTTGCGGCAGCGGCACCATGGGCGCGGGCATCGCAGCCCTGTGCGCCATCCCCAAAATGCTGCAGGTCCTGCGCGCCGCCGGCGCCTGGCACCCGGTGCCGTAGGCGGCCTGCAAAACGGAACATCAACAATTCACGTCACGGGGCCTCTCCCTACGAATTTCGCTGTTTTCAGACTCCGCGCATGAAGGCATTGCCGCTTAACAGTGGTGGGGCACAAATCTATACTGCACGTTCTGCTATATAGTTTTGCGGGGAGGGGGATGCATCGTTGTTATGGCACACCCGTCGCTGGCTCGTTTGAAGGCTTTCATGTCCGATTTTCACAAGCTGCCCCTCGCCACTCTCTATACCGAGTTGGGCAGTTCCGCCGCGGGTCTGACCCAGCAGGAGGCCGCACGGCGGCTGGAACAGCACGGTCCTAACGAGCTGCGCGTCAGGCAAAACGTCCCGGAAATCGTCAAGTTTCTGCTGCAGTTCAAGAATTTCTTCGCGTTGCTGCTGATGGTTGGCGGCGCGCTCGCGTTCTTCGCGGAGCGACTCGATCCCGGACAAGGGAACCTCTATATCGCCATTGCCCTGCTTGGGGTGGTGCTGCTGAACGCGGTGTTTACCTATGTCCAGGAACGCCAGAGCGGACAAATCATGGACAGCTTCCGCCGGATGCTGCCTGCCATGGTCACGGTGCTGCGCGACGGGCAGCCGCGACGGGCGCAGGCGGAGGCGTTGGTCCCCGGCGACGTGATCCTGTTGTACGAAGGCGACCGCGTGCCAGCGGACGGCCGCCTGATCGCGGCAAGCCAACTCGAGGTCGACTGCGCCAGTCTGACCGGCGAGAGTGAGCCGCAGCGTCTCGATCCCGAGGCCCGCCACGACAACATCCTCGAAAGCCGCAATATGGTGTTCTCGGGCACGCTGGTGCAAAGCGGCGAAGGCCGGGTGCTGGTCTGCAATACGGGCATGACCACCCAGATCGGCAGCATCGTCGCGCTGACCAAGGCGACCGAAGAGACCGAGACGCCGATCCACCGGGAGCTCAACTATTTCATCAAGGTCATCAGCGCGATCGCGATCTTCCTCGGCGTGCTGTTCTTTTTGGTCAGCGTCGCCACCGGTAACGGCGCTATTGCCAGCCTGATCTTTGCCATCGGCATTATTGTCGCGAATGTGCCGGAAGGGCTGCTGCCGACGGTCACGCTTGCTCTCACCATGGCGAGCAAACGCATGGCAACCAAGAACGCCCTCATCAAAAACCTGGAAAGCGTCGAGACGCTGGGTAGTACCACAGTGATTTGCACCGACAAGACCGGCACGTTGACGCAGAACCGCCTGGGCGTGAACACGGTGGTTCTCGGCGGACGTGAATATACGGCCGGTGACCGCGGCGTCGCCGACGATCCAATCGGCGGTTACGCTCTGCAATGCATGGTGCTTTGCAACGCCGCCGATCTTACCGACGGCGGATTTTCGGGCGATGCAACCGACGGTGCGCTGCTGCTCTACGTCAATGAAATCGCCGATCTCGGCCGCATCCGCCGGGCCGAGAAACTGGCCGAGCTGCCGTTCAACTATGCCACCCGGCGAATGATCGTGACCTATAACGCACCAGATGGCGGCGCGCCACGCGCCTATGTCAAGGGTGCCCCCGAAGCGGTACTTGATATGTGCGACCGCATCATGCTCGACAGCCGGACCGAGCCACTGACAATAGAACGGCGCGAGGCCGCGATTGATGATTACCGCAGGATTGCGGGCCGTGGCGAACGCGGCCTGGCCTATGCGTGGCGGCCCGCCGACGACGGCGAGCTGCCGGAAGACGGCTACATCTTTATCGGCCTTACCGGCATGATCGACCCGCCGCGGACGGAGGTGCCGGAGGCGATGGCGAAATGCCACCAGGCCGGTATCAAGGTTGTGATGATCACCGGCGATTACGGCCTCACCGCGTCGACCATCGCGCGCCAGATTGGGCTGATTTCCGGCCCCGGCACGGTGATCCATGGCGACGAACTTTCAACCATGAGCGACATCGCGCTGGCGAATATATTGTCGAACAGCGAGGAGATCATTTTCGCCCGTATTGCGCCGGCGCAGAAGCTGCGCGTCGTACAGGCATTTCAGGCACTTGGCGAAACCGTCACCGTAACCGGCGACGGGGTCAACGATGCACCCGCGCTGAAGAACGCGGATATGGGCGTCGCCATGGGGCGCATGGGCACCGATGTCGCCAAGGAGGCGAGTGATATGGTGTTGATGGACGACAATTTCGCAACCATAGTCACCGCGATCGAGGAAGGCCGGACGATCTTCGACAATATCAAGAAATTCATCGCCTATATCCTGACCAGTAACATACCCGAGATCCTGCCCTTTATCGCCTATGTGCTGCTCGACATTCCGCTGCCGCTAACGGTGGTTCTGATTCTCAGCATCGACCTGGGCACGGATATTCTGCCGGCGCTGGGGCTCGGCGCGGAGCGGGCCGAAACCGACGTAATGAAGAAAAAGCCGCGCCCGCGCGGCGAGCGGCTGCTCTCGCGCAACCTGCTGCTGATGAGCTATGGCGTCGTCGGCCTGATCCAGGCCGCCGCCGGCTTCTTCAGCTATTTCGTAATCCTCTATGCCGGCGGCTGGCAGTGGGGCCAGGAGCTTGCCAATGATGACACGCTCTATCGGACCGCGATCACCGGCTTCTTTGCCTCGATCATCATCTGTCAGATCGCCGACGTGATCATCTGCCGGACGCGGCGTCAGAGCCTGCTGAGCGTGGGCTTCCTGTCAAACCGGCTGGTGCTTCTTGGCATCGGTACTGAACTTGTACTACTCGCACTGATCTCTTACGTGCCAGCGTGCAACATTTTCTTCGGCACCGAACCACTCGCGCCCTGGCAACTGGCGCTGAGCCTGCCCTTTGCCGTCCTCATCCTGCTTGGTGACGAGCTGCGTCGTTATTTCGTGCGGCGCGAGAACCCGTTCGTTTTAGAGTGGCTGACATGGTGAGCGGGTGGGTAAGTCAATCTAGAAAATGGTCCAGATCTATTTGTTCAGGCAATGCAGGGGCAGGCCGGGGCGGGGCCAGTCCATGGCGATCAGACGTCCGGTGGCCGCCAGGGTGATATAGGCGGTTTGCAGGTTCGGGCCGCCGAAACAAATGTTCGTGGTCATGATGTCCGGCATGGGGATGAATTCCACCACGCCGCCGGTTGGCGAGGCAACGGTGATGCCCCCGGTCATCAGGGTGGCGACACAGATGTTGCCGTTAGCTTCCAGGGCCAAAGAGTCGAAACGTACATTGCCCTCGGGCGCCATGATCAGATCGCCCCATTCAATGGCCGGCCAGGGCCGCCGCGCCAATTGTCCCTCGCCAACGATGTCCCAGGCAACCAGGCGGCCCGCGTCGGTCTCGGCCGCGTAAATGCGCTTGTCGTCCGGTGACAGGCCGATGCCGTTCGGTTTGGCCAGGGGGTGCATGGCTTCGACAATCAGGCTGCCGTCGGATCGCGCGTAGTAAATCGCGCCGTGAACCAGCTCCCGCTCCCAGGACTTGCCCAGATCGGTGAACCAGAAATTTCCCTGGGCATCAAAAACGATATCGTTCGGCCCACTCAATGGACGGCCGTTGCATTCGCTGTACAAAACCTCGACCGCGCCGGTTTCCAGATCGACCCGTTCGATGCGTCCGGAGACATAATCGTCCGCCGGGGCCGTGGGATGGTTCTGGCCGTCATCGACGCCCCATTTAAAGCCGCCATTGTTGCAGATATAGACCTTGCCGTCGGGGCCCAGGGCGGCGCCGTTGGGGCCACCGCCGGTCTTGGCGATAATTTCCTGCCGGCCGTCCGGGCGCACGCGGGTCAGGGTCTGGCGTTCTATCTCCACCAGGATGATGGAGCCGTCGGGCATGGCGATGGGGCCTTCGGGGAATTGCAACCCGGAGGTGATTTCTCTGAACTCGGTCATGTGGGCCTCATTTGATGTTTGCTGCTATTTCAGCGGCGAAAACGGTGCCGGCAGCAACAGCATGTTCTGCATCTCTTCCAGTAACGGTCCGCCCGTGCCCAGGAAGGCCTGCCAATCTGGATCGGCGCCGGCAGCGGCCCGCGCCTTGGTCCGATGGGCCAGATCGTCATAGACCCACAGATGGGAAACCTCGTTCGGGTTTTCCGCTTCCGTGTGCCACAGGCAGACGTTTTGCGAATGACGCTCGCGTACGGGCATGGCGCCCGAAATGGCATCGACAAAGGTCGCGGCCTTGCCGATCCGGGTCTTGTAATAGCGGTATTCGTAAATATTGCCGCTGCCACTGGGCGCCTTCAAGGGCAGGCGCGGATGCATCAGACGGATCTCCTGGCGCCGGATCAACGGCTGCACGTGGGCTACGTATTCGGTCCGCCATTCCGCATTTTGCCCCAACCCGGCACGGGCCTCGGCCCGGGCGTTGAGGTCGTCGTAGGACCAAAGATGCAGAACTTGGTTCAGGGTGCCGAACTCGCTGAACCAATAGCCCTCCATCTTGCCGTAATTGTTGCCCCGGATTTTGACCGCCCGTTCTTCGGCCAGCTTCAGGAATTCCGGCACCTTGCCGGGCCACAAGGTATAAATTCTCAATTCATGTATCATGCTGTTGTTCCTCCCCTTCGGGTTCAATCTTGCCAACAGACGGCATATAAATGCAAGCACCCGCAACCCCACGGACAAATGGATGATACAGGTCACCGCCAGCATTAGTTTGTCCGAGGACGAGATTGAGGAACGCTTCATCCGCGCGCCGGGTCCGGGCGGGCAGAATGTGAACAAGGTCGCCACGGCGGTGCAATTGCGCTTTGACGCCGCCAACAGCCCGGCCCTGTCGCCGGCCGTGTTGCGCCGTCTGGCTCTGCTGGCCGGCAGCCGCATGACCCGGGCCGGCACCATCGTGCTGACCGCCAGCCGGTTTCGCAGCCAGGAGCGCAACCGCCAGGACGCCCTGGCGCGTTTATTGGAGTTGATCCGCGCCGCTGCCACGCCGCCAAAATACCGCCGGCCCACGAAACCAAGCCTGGGCGCCAAGCGGCGCCGGCTGGAGGGCAAGCGCAAACGCAGCGGCGTGAAAAAAACCCGTGGCGCCGTCGGCCCACACGATTGAAGGAGTAGTCCTATGCGGTTTCAGAATAAGGCAGTCATCGTAACAGGTGGCTCGTCGGGGATTGGCCGGGCCATCTGCCAAACCCTGGCGCGGGAAGGCGCCGCCGTGACGGTCTTTGACCGCACGGAGGAGGTGCGCGAGGGTGGCCGGCCCACGGTGGCGGAGATTGTGGAAGCCGGCGGCCAGGCCGACTTCGTGCAAGGCGATGTGACATCGTGGGACGATTTGGACCGGGTGGTGAGCGAGGTGGCCACACGCCACGGCCGCCTTGACGTGATGATCAACAATGCCGCCACGTCCGTGGGCAAGCCTTTGCTGGAAACCTCGGAAGCGGAATGGGAGCAGGTGATGGCGGTCAACGCCAAGGGGGTGTTCCTGGGCTGCAAGCGGGCGGTGCAGCAAATGATAAATCAGGCGGTGCGGGCCGAGGCGCGGGGCCGTATCGTCAATATTTCATCCCAGCACGGGATGATTTCCTCTCCTGGGGATATTGCCTACGGCACCGGCAAGGCGGCGGTGGTTTATATGACCCGGCAGATCGCCGCCGACTATGGCGCCCAACAGATCATTTGCAACGCCGTGGCACCGGGCAAGATCATCACCGGCAAGCCGGGCCGCGCCAACGATGCCGAAATGATTGAATATTCAGAGCGGCGTACGCCTTTGCCGCGCCTCGGGACCCCCGATGACGTGGCCAGCGCGGTGGCCTTCCTGGCCAGTGACGAGGCGCGCTATATTACTGGCGAAAACCTTATGGTCGATGGCGGTTGGATGGCGGCATGAGCGAGGAACTGATCTATCACTGTTGCCCCGCCGAGGCTTGGCGCGCGGCGGAAGCCAGCGGCGCCTATGCCGGTTCGCCCGATGACCGGCGGGATGGCTTTATCCATTTTTCCACCCAGGCCCAGGTTCGGACCAGCACGGCCAAGCACCGGGCGGGGCAGGCGGGCCTGATCCTGCTGGTGGTTGCCGCCGATAAACTAGGCCCGGCATTGAAATGGGAGCCCTCCCGTGGCGGTCAGCTTTTCCCGCACCTTTATGGCGATCTACCGGTGGACGCAGTCATACAGGCCATCGACCTGCCCTTGGGCGCCGATGGCCTGCATATATTCCCAGATGGCTATCCGCCGCTGGAGGCGGCCGCGCTCTAGTCCTTGTAGTCGGGCTGTTGGCGGTCCAGCATCCGCTTCAGGGCATCGAAGTGATGCTCGGCGTTGGGCCGGCCATAATAAGATGGTGAATTTTTGAATTGGGCGATGGTTTTGTCGATCACGTCCTGGGACAGCACGTGCAGGGGTTGCCCGGTCCACATGGCGTATAATTGCACCTGCGCGACCCGTTCCAGGTAATACATGCGGTCATAGGCCCGGGCCACTGTCTGCCCGATGGTGACGGCGCCGTGATTGGCCATCAATAGGATACTCTTGTCGCCGATGGCGCCCAGCAGACGTTCCCCCTCGGCCGGATCAAAGGCCGGTCCGGTATACTCATCGTCATAGGCGGTCTGCATGGAAACGCCCAGTTCGGTCTGGCCGATGGGCAAAATCCGTTGATCCTTCAGCCGGGTCAGGGCCGAGGCAAAGGGCATATGCGTGTGCAGCACACAGGCGGCGTCTTTCGACAAGCGGTGCATGGGCGCATGGATGCAATAGCCCGAACGTTCAACCTCGCCCTCGCCCTTGAGCAAGCTGCCGTCGTAACCAACCTCCATGAACGTACTGGCGGTAACTTCCGACCAGTGCAGGCCAAAGGGGATCTGATAATAGCGGTCATCCGTGTTCGGCACGGCAAGCGTGAAGTGGTTGAATATGCCTTCATGCAGGCCATGAAACACCGCCAGACGGTGTGCTGCCGCCAAATCGATCCGGGCCTGCCATTGCGCCGGATCACCTTGGACGTCCTTTGATTTCAATGTTGATACGTTCATGATAATTCCCCTTTTCCGATCCCCGTAAGCGCGGCCAAGCCGGCGCGCCATGGCGGCTGTTGCCGCAAATGCTGTGCAAGCCTGACTATGCCACCTGGCGCAATAGCGGGTCCAGCGCCAATATTCCAAGGCTTGGCGAGGCCCATGCACTGTGGGCCGTGACCGCCGGTCTTCATCCAGAACGAAACCGCGAGGTCCCTATCCGTGCCGGTTGCTATCAGAGCACGGCCAGCTTGGGATCGCAGACCAGGCCGGTTCTGATCGACGCACCTTTATCGGCTTCGGCGAATGCGGTGTTGATCTGGTCGATCGGATAAAGCTCCGACAGAATTTTCTCGAACGGATAGCGGTCACCGCGCCGGTGCAATAGTTCCAGGCCGCGGCGCAAGGCCCAGGCCTGATAACCGGCCACGCCCACCATGCGGCGGTTGGAATGCACCAGCCAGGCCGGATTAAAGGGGATGCTGTGCTTGCCGCTGATATTGCCGATCACTAGATAGCGGCCTTCATTGCGGGACATCTTGATACCTTCGGTCAGGGCCGATGGATGACCGACCAGTTCGGCCACCACATGGCCGCCGCCACCCGTCAAGTCGGCCACGGCCTCGATCCGTTGTTCCGGCGTTTCGAAATCATCCACGTTCAGGACGTGATCGGCGCCAAAAGCTTTGGCCATGGCCAGGCGATCCGCCCGTTTATCCAACACCACGATATTGACCGCGCCGGCCTCGCGCGCCACGGCGGTGGCATAGAGGCCAAGGCCGCCCGCGCCCTGAATGACCACGGTCTCGCCGGCGCTAAGGTTGACCTGATCCAGACCATAGATGACCTGGGCCAGGGCGCAGTTTAACGGGGCAACCACCCGGTCGCTCAAGCTGTCAGGGGTACGAAGGACGAAATGATCGGGGCGCAAATAGAAATATTCCGCATAGGCGCCGGTGAAATGGGGCGGCTTGTCGCTTTTCGAGCGTCCGGCCCCGATCCGCCGCGCGTCGCAGTGGTGGCCGTCGTTGGACAGGCAGGGTTGGCAATGATGGCAGGGGTAGAAATAGGAATAGACGATGCGGTCGCCTTCGCGCAGTTCCTGCCCGACCGCATCCGTGCGCACATTCTTGCCCAGCCGTTCGACCCGCCCGGTCATCTCGTGGCCCATGATGGTGGTCGGCGCCCGTGGCGTCTCGCCATGCCAGCCATGCAGGTCCGAGCCGCAGATGCTGCTGACCGTCACCCGCACCAGAATGCCATCCGCCTCTACTTCCGGAACCGGAAACTCCATTTTCTCGAATGGCTCGTTAGCACCGGTGTAGACATAGGACCAGCCTTGCATGATGTTTCTCCCCCTCGGAACTGAAATAATTTGCATAGAGTGCCATAGTTTTTGCAATGCGGGGGTATTTCATCATTATTCCAGGCGCTTTATAATTACGTGTCTATGCACTATCGATATAGGGGGATGCCGTCATGGCCGTACAGATCAAGCCTTTGTGTGACGCCTTGGGCGCGGAAGTCATCGGCCTGGATCTTTCGCAACCGTTGGCAGGCGACGATGGGCGGGCGGTGCAGGATGCGTTCCTGGAACATCACCTTTTGTGTTTTCGCGGCGCGCCTTTGAGCCCGGCTGACTTTGCCGCTGTTGCCCGCCGCTTTGGCGAGCCCCAAGTCCAACTGCTGCGTAATCAGCGCGACGGCGGGGTGCCGGAAGTTTCCATATTGGACAGCACCTATGAAGCGGCCGGGGACAAACCCGAAGATTTGCAGCTGGTGCGGTTGAGCGGCTGGCATACCGATGATTCCTATTTCGAAGTTCCCGCCAAGGCGACCCTGTTGCAATCCATCGAGATCCCGGACAGCGGCGGTCAAACCAGCTTTTGCAATACGCGCAAAGCCTTTGAGGGCCTTTCCCAGGCGGAGAAAGACCGCCTGGACGATCTGCGGGCGGTGCATGGCTATGATACGGCGCGCGCGCCGGGGCGGCCCAAGACACGGACCCAGAGGGAGGTGGACGAAACGCCTGAAGTGGTCCATCCCCTGGTGCGTACCCACGAGGATACGGGGAAAAAGTCGCTGTATTTTAATGCCAACCGGACTGACCGGATCTTGGATGTGGCGCATGGGGAAAGCGATGAAATTCTGGATTTTGTCCTCGCGGCCATGACCCAGCCGCGCTACCGCTATGATCATGAATGGCGGGTGGGTGATCTGCTGATCTGGGATAACCGCTGTCTGGTGCATGCCGTCAATATGGATTTCCCCGTCGGTCAGCGGCGTCTGCACCAACGGATGCTGTTGCAAGGCAGCCGGCCGGTATAAGCTCGCGACGATAGTGGCAATAGCAATTGGGGAAAATTGGACCATGGACGATATAACAATGGCGCCAGTAACCGATGCCAGCGCCTGGTATGGCGCCGATTTGGAGACGGACCGATCCTGGGAATACGCCCTTGAAGATAGCCATATTCGCGAGCTGGAAACGGCCCTTGCCGCAGTGAAGAAAAGCGGCTTGAAACTGGCGGATATCTCGGCGGCGGATTTTCCTCTACCCACGTTGTCAAAGATGCTGGCGGCCATCGCCACCGATTTGCGGTCCGGCCATGGCTTTGCCCTGCTGCGCGGCTTTCCGGTCGCGGCCCACGGCAATCCGGATTTAGAGTTGATGTATTACGGTCTGTGCCGCCACATCGGCACGGGCATGACCCAGAACAGTGACGCGGGCCTTATTCACTATGTCACCGCCGGTGCGCTGAAACCGAACCAGGGCTCGCGCGCCGTTGGTTTTCCCAAATTCGTGCGGCTGCATGTGGACTTGATGGATATCGTTTCCCTGCTGTGCGTGCGCCAGGCGGACGATGCCCCGCAAAGCCACCTGGCCAGTTCGACCACCATCTACAATGAAGTCCTCAAACGCCGGCCGGATCTCATGCCGCGCTTGCAGGAAGGCTTTGAGTGGGACCGGATGGGCGAGCACGCGGTGGGGGAAAGTCCTACCTCCGGCTACCGGGTGCCATTGTTCAGCCAGATTAATGGGGTCGTATCCTGCCGCTATAACCGCAGTTGGATGGCCTCGGCCAATGCGCGCAAGAACGAACCCATGTCCGAAGAGGACGAAGCTACTCTGGATCTAATTGACCAGATTGCGGCGGAAACGCGGCTGGCCTTCCCCTTCCAAAACGGCGACGTCCAGTTTTGCAACAACTATACGATTTTGCATGGCCGCGACGCCCATGCGGCGGAACAGGTCGAAGACCGCATGCGGGTGTTGATGCGCATTTGGCTCAATGTGCCGGAGTTCAGGCAATTCTCGGACGAGGCCGTGGTGCGTTATGGCATTGGTTGCCACGGCAATCTTGGCTGGTCGGCGGCGGAGCTGGCGGCCGGACGCAATAAGTCCCCCCGTGCCCGGCGCGGCGACGGCGCGGTCTTGATGGATGCATGACGGCTAAGCTCTATCCCGTATTGTTGTTGCGATTTCATCGTACAGGTTGAATTCGACGTCCCGACGGTGCCCTATATAAGCGGATTCGACGCAGGTCGGTCTGCCTTGTTAGCGCAATTTTCAATTACCTGGAGTCGCTTTCGCGACTTTAAGTGATTGGTTCAATTGCTCTATCTTTAAGAGTCGGAGCGCATTTCCTTCGAATTCGCTCAGGGTGACGGGGACGCGATATGACGCAGGACCAACATCAGAATCAAAAAGCCGAGGATCTGAAACGGGACGCCGTTCACTTTCACCGCTGGCCCACTGCCGGTAAAATCGAAGTCGTCCCCACCAAACCGCTGGCCAATCAGCGCGACCTGGCCCTGGCCTACTCCCCTGGCGTTGCCGCCCCGTGCGAGTTGATTGTGGAAAACCCGGATGCCGCCGCCGAGGTCACCGCGCGGGGCAATTTGGTTGGCGTCATCACCAACGGCACCGCCGTGCTGGGCCTGGGCGCCATTGGTGCGCTGGCGTCAAAACCGGTGATGGAGGGCAAGGGCGTCCTGTTCAAGAAATTTGCCGGCATCGACGTTTTTGATATCGAAATCGACGAGACCGATCCGGACAAGTTCATCGAAATTGTCCGGGCGTTGGAGCCGACCTTTGGCGGCATCAATCTCGAGGATATCAAGGCGCCGGAGTGTTTCAAGATCGAAGACGGGCTGAAAGCGCGCATGAATATCCCGGTCTTTCATGATGATCAGCATGGCACCGCCATCTGTGTCTGCGCTGCCCTGGTCAATGGTCTGCGTTTTGTCGGCAAGGATCTGAAATCGGTCAAGGTGGTGACCTCGGGGGCGGGCGCGGCGGCCATCGCCTCGCTGAACCTGTTGGTCAGCCTGGGGATGCCGGTCGCGAATATCTTCATCACCGACCGTAAGGGCGTCGTTTATGCGGGCCGGGACGGCAGCATCGACGCTTCCAAGAAGGTCTATGAAAAAGAGACCCCTGACCACACCCTGGCCGACGCCATCAAGGGCGCGGATGTGTTTTTGGGCATGTCCGGGCCAAATGTGCTGGATGGGGAAATGGTCAAATCCATGGCGGCCAAGCCGATAATCCTGGCCCTGGCCAATCCCAACCCGGAAATTTTGCCCGAGGTGGCGCACGCTGCCCGTGACGATGTGGTGATGGCGACGGGGCGGTCGGATTATCCCAATCAGGTCAACAATGTGTTGTGCTTTCCCTATCTGTTTCGGGGCGCGCTGGACTGCGGCGCGACCGAGATCAATGAGCGATGAAGCGGGCGACGGTTTACGCCATCGCTGATCTGGCCATGGCGGAATCCTCGGAAATCGTGGCCCAGGCCTATCTGGGCGAGGCCCTGGCCTTTGGCGGGGACTACCTGATTCCAAAGCCGTTCGATCCCCGCCTGATATTGCAGATTGCGCCGGCGGTGGCGAAAGCGGCCATGGACAGCGGCATCGCGAAACGGCCCATCGCCGACTTTGATGCCTATCGCGAGACCCTGGAACGCTTCGTCTATAAATCCGGCATGACCATGAAGCCGGTGTTCGAGACGGCGCGGGCGGATGCCAAGCGCGTGGTCTATGCGGAGGGCGAGGATAAACGGGTGCTGCGCGCCGCCCAGGTGCTGGTCGACGACAAGGTCTGCCGGCCGATCCTGATTGGCCGCCCTGGCGTTATTGCTGAATTAATTGGGGAACTTGGTTTGCGCCTGGAGGCGGGCAAGGATTTCGATTTTCTTGATCCCGACGATTATCACCAATTCGCCGCCCTTTGGCCGCTGTATCACGAAAAGATGCGGGATAAGGGTGTCTCGTCCGAACAGGCGCAGGTCATGGTCCGCAAAAACGCGACCATCATTGCGGCCCTGCTGGTAGAGGCGGGTGAGGCCGATGCCATGATATGTGGTGCGGCTGGTCAATACCTTGATCATTTGGGCGATGTGGAGCGGGTGATCGGGCGCCGCCAGGGGGTCGACAAGCTGGCCAGCCTGGGTGTCCTGATCATGCCGCAAGGCCAGACCGTGTTCCTGTGCGATACCCAGGCCGCCGCCAATCCTTCGCCCAGGGAAATTGCCAGTATGACCCTGTTGGCCGCCGATCAGGTGCGCCGCTTTGGCAACACCCCGACGGTGGCGCTGCTGTCCCATTCCAACTATGGCGCCGCCAAAAGCACCTCGTCCAACAAGATGCGCAAGGCCCTGGCCCTGATCAAACAGGCGGCGCCGGAGCTGGCGGTGGATGGGGAAATGCAAGGCGACGCGGCATTGGACGAGGCCATCCGCCGGCGTCTTTTTCCCGATGCGGCCGCCAGTGCGACCCCCGATGCGACTATGGCTGGCACGGCCAATCTGCTGATCATGCCGTCACTGGATGCTGCCAATATCACCTTCAACGTGGTCAAGACCCTGACCGGCGCGGTCTCCATCGGCCCAATCCTACTGGGCGCCGCCAAGCCGGCCCATATCGTGACCACTGCCGTCACCTCGCGCGGCATCGTCAATATCTCGGCCCTGGCCGTGGTCGACGCCCAGGGTTGACGACGGATGGATAGCATTTAACGACCCAGCACAGATGAATGCGCTTTTCCTTTTTGATGGTGGAATCTGCGCACTTTGACAATGAAGGAGTGCCTAGTGGGCTGCAAGAACAACAAAATTGACTATATAGAATTCCCTCTGGTCAAAAATGTCGAGACGAAACGGTTTTACACTCAAGTCTTTGGCTGGGAATTCACGGATTGGGGCCCAAACTACGCGAGTTTTTCTGGCGCAGGTATCGATGGTGGTTTCAATGGCGAAGATAGCGCCCAAATATCGGTGCCAGGCGTTCTGGTTATCCTGTACGCCGATGATCTCCCCCAGAAACTGAAGGAGGTCGAGAAAGCGGGCGGCGAAATCATAAAGCCAATCTATCAATTCCCTGGTGGCAAGAGATTCCATTTTTTGGATCCAAACGGCATTGAATTGGCCGTGTGGTCAGAATGATTTGAAAGACCTGACTCTACCTCGATGCCCAAGCTTGATGATCGGTGGATAGCGCTTAACGACCCAGGCTTTCTTGTACGGGGGCGATGACCTCCGCCGCGAAACGTTCCAGGCTGCCTGCCATATCCTTGCTGAACGGCGTTGACGGCACCACCACCCGGGTGGCGCCCAGTTCCGCCATCCGTTGGGCGGAGCCGACCATATCCTCGGGGTCCAGCCCGGTGGTGATCTGGATCTGATCCGGGTCGCGGCCGTGTTTGTCGGCTTCCTCGCGGACCATGGCCAGCAATGGTTTGATATCGCCGGCCCAGCCGGTGGCGGGGAAATAGCCGTTGCCCAGGCGGCCGGCGCGGCGGGCGGCAAATTCGCTGTGACCGCCGACGATGATGGGCAAGGGATCCTGGACCGGTTTCGGGTTGCAGCTCATGCCTTTGAAATTGACGAATTCACCGGCGTAATCCGCATCGTCCTTGGCCCACAGGGCGCGCATGGCCTCGACATATTCGTCCGTGCGCTTGCCCCGGCGGGCAAATGGTATGCCCAAGGCATCGAACTCTTCCTCCAGCCAGCCGACACCAATGCCCAGCTCGATCCGCCCGCCGGACATAAAATCCATGGTGGCAAGCTGTTTCGCCAGAACCAGGGGATTACGTTGGGGCAAAATCAGAACCCCGGTCATAAAACGCAGCCGTTCCGTCCGTGCCGCCACATGGGTCATCCAGACCAGCGGATCGGGCAATGATAAAGTAAGATCGCCGGGCAGCCTGCCGCTGGGTGAATAGGGATAGGTGGAGGTGTAGTCCGTTGGCATGACCACATGTTCGATGGTCACGGCAAAGGAAAAGCCCACGCGCTCCGCCGCGCGGCAGAATTCCACCGCCCGGTCAGGTTCGGGGTAGGTGGAGTTGACGAAATGAACACCGAATTCCATGGCAACGGTCCTCCTGTTTGGCAGCTGGATCTTATTGTATCCGTTTTTTCGTCTATTGCGCGTTCGGAATGAATAGCTTCTCGCCGGCCATGGTGACGCCGGCAATCGCGGCTTGCCCCGTGGGCGAGGTTAGCCAGTCCATGAAACGCCACGCCTCGGCTGCCTTGACGTGGGGGTGTTTGGCCGGGTTGACCAGCATGACGCTGTATTGGTTGCGCAGACTAAGGTCGGGGCGGTCAAAGATCGCGGTCAGGCCGGCCTTGTCCCGGTAACTCAACCAAGTGCCCCGGTCGGTCAGGGTATAGGCCTGCATGGCCGAGGCCATGCGCAGGGTGGCGCCCATGCCTGATCCGGCTTCTTTGTACCAGGCGCCCGATCCCGGCGCGGGATCGACTTTTGCCGCCTGCCACAAGCCCAATTCCATCATATGGGTGCCGCTGTTGTCGGCGCGGGAGATAAAGGCTGCCTGCCGGGCGGCGATACGGCGCAAGGCCGTGGCGGCGTCATTAGCGCCTGGGGCGCCCGCGGCGCCCGCGGGATCGCCGTGGGGGCCGACGATCAGGAATTGATTGTACATCACCGCCCGCCGGTCGATGCCATAGCCTGCCGCGACGAATTTCCGTTCCGAGGGCGGATGATGCACCAACAAGGCATCCGCATCGCCATTGCGGGCCAGACGCAGCGCCTGTCCGGTCCCGACCGCGATGACATGCACGGCGATCCCACTCTGCTCCGTAAAAATGGGCAGGATGGCATCGTACAGCCCCGAGGCAACTGTCGAAGTGGTTGACGCCAGGGTGATAAAGCGCCGTTCAGCCGCCGCGCCATTGGATGCGGCGAAAACAAGCAGACAAAGCGCTAGACCGGCTATTTTTATCTTTGCGATGGTCATTCCCATGGCCCACACCATGCCGGAACCGGGGGTGCCGGGCAAGCATCGACGGGACAGTGACGCGGCGGTCTGCTAGTCTCTGAAATTATGAAATTCCCCAAGACCATACAGTTGGACGCGTCCGACCAATACATCTTCGACAACGTGGCCCGGCCCGGAGAATGGGCCGTTTCGGGCGCCTTTGCCTTCGCTGGCCAGGATGTTGACCCCGGCGCCCTGGAGGGTGCGGAGGAAATCGCCTTCGCCACCGCTTTCATGGGCACCGGCAGCTTTGGTTGGTCTACCTTTGTCATCGTCAAGGCGATCGACCCGGCCGCATATGAAGCGGTCATAGAGACCCTGGCCGAGCATTTTCTGAGCCATTACGATGCCCCGAACCGTCAGGCTGCCCTGGAGGCGGCGCGTCAGGAGGCCGAATTCGCCGCCGGCCTGTGCGACCATCCCATCGACACTCTGTTGGGCATCGAACGTTCCCTGGACGAGGACGGCATCACCGAACAATTCCGCATCGTCGAAGGCAAAAAAGAAAGCGCCCATAGAACCTCCTGGGAGTTGGGAGAGGATAAGGGTTAGAGGCGGCAAGGTTGCCATCGTTGTGTCAGCGGTTATCCTTGTGCCAGCGATATAAAACCACCCCATCGGTGCTGAAACCAGCGGGAGACTTTAGACATGGCTGTTGTCGAGACGGAGCGTCACGGACAAATTCTTGTGGTCAGGATGAACCGGCCGGAGCGGCTGAATGCCTTGAACCATGAGATGCGGACCGAGTTGGCGGAAACCTGGATCGAATTCCGGGAAAGCAAGGAATTGGAGGTCGCCATCTTTACCGGCACGGGCCGTGGCTTTTGCGCCGGCGAGGATATGAAGGAGTCACTGGCCGACGGCGCGCCCGGCGGACGGCGCCCGGCCAAGGAAGATCCCTTCATGTCAGGCGCCCTGGAAAAACCGGTCATCGCGGCCATCAACGGTTTTGCCATGGGCGGCGGCTTCATGCTGGTCGAAGGTACCGACCTGCGCGTCGCCGTGCGGGAGGCGGTATTTGAAGTATCGGAGGCGAAGCGCTGGCTGCTGGGTGGCTACAACCACGGCCATATCGCCAATCTGCCCTATTCGGTCGCCATGGAGATGGCCTTGGGCTTTCGCTTCAGCGCACAACGGTTTTACGAAATAGGGTTTATCAATCGGGTGGTGGAGGCGGACGAATTGATCCCAACAGCCCTGGAAATGGCCGCGCATCTGTTGACCCTGCCGCCCGCATCCCGGGTCAACACCGTGCATATGATGCGCCAGATGCGCCCATCCATCGCGCCGGACATGGCGCGTCTTGCCGGTGCCCTGCATGACCACGGTGCGAAAAGCGACCTGATGGAATCTCGCGCGGCATTCTCGGAAAAGCGCGCGCCAGACTTCAAGGGCTGGGATAACCCCGAAGACCGCTATCGCCTGCCAACCCTGGACACGCCGCCGAAGTGATTTCAGGCCCCAATATTCGAGGCTGAAATAGCTACGTCTCCGGCGCGATCCGTGGCCTGTTTGCCGCCGCGCGTTCCTGAAATTCGCTGGTGGAGTTAGTGCGGGGGAAGGGGATGTCGGGAATGGCGAGGTTCAGGAATTCGCACAATGGCTCCCAGCCTTGGGCCACGTCAAAGACCAGCAGGCGGTCCTTGGGCAGGGCTTCGGTAACCTCTTTGATGTTTTGCCGATAGACGGCAAGCGCATGTTCGCGGTCATCCAGAATGCCGCCGAAAACCCGCTCAACAATCAGGTGCCGCGCCATGCGCCGCATGCGCAGGCGGGCCGGGTCGATGACCTGGTCGGTGCCGCGCATATTGCGCAGAATGGTGTTGTTTATGCTGTCCCACCAGGCCGCTTCATCCCGGACGGTCAGGATCACCTTGGCGTCGGGGTAATGCGCCGCTAAAGGCCGCCAGAAATAACAGGCCGGCCAGTCGACGCTGGATTGATACCCTTCCAGGATATCGTCCCAGTCGGCGGTGCCACCCTGGGCCGCATCGTACCAGGCATCCGCCTTGTCCGGCTTACCGACAACCTCCAGCATGTGATAGCAGGGGCCCAGGCTCAGATGCTCCAACGCCGCCTTCATTGACAGCGTTCCCGTGCGGCCAAACCCCGCGCCGATTACCTTGATCGTCATGCAGCCGTCCTCGTTGCCTAATCTTATGGCCGGTGCAGTTCCGGCAGGGTCTGTGAAAATGTCTGCCGGCCACGTTTGAAGCCATACAGTGGCCGGGCGATGGTGGCCACGGCCTCGGCCCCGCTGGTGGCGTTCCAAACCACCAAATCGGCGGGTTTGCCCACGCCAATGCCGTAATCGTCGCGGCGCAACAGCCGGGCGGAACGATGGGTCAGCATCTCGAAACATTCCGTCAATTCAGCCTCGCCACCCCGCTGTGCGACGTTGGCATACAGGTTGGCGATACGCACCAGGGAGCAGTCGCCGAACGGCGTGAATGGGTTCAGCACGTTGTTGGTGGACAGCGAACAATTGACGCCGCAGGCCATCAGGGCGTTGGCATCGGCCACGCCGCGAATGACGCTGTGATCCAGATGCCGGCCCATGACGAACAGATCCGTCGCCGGCAACACGGTGACGGCAACGCCGGTGTCGGCCAGACGCGCGCCCAGGGTCTCCAATTGCGCCGGCGGCAGGCAGGAATATTTGGTGCCATGACCCACCGCCACCCGGCCGCCCCAGCCGTATTCCTGGGTCAGCTCGCAAACCAGATGAATGTCCATGTCGTCAATGGTCGGGCCTACGTCCAGGTGGATATCCACATCCACATCGAATTCCCGCGCCAGTTCGAATATCCGCCGGATCTGGCCGCCGTGGTCCGGGTCATAGCCCGGCGCGCCGCCGACGACCGTGGCGCCATTTTTCAGCGCCGCGACAATGTTGGCGTCGGTTTCCGGCGCGTTGGTCCAACCCTCCTGGGCGAACACACAAATCTCGATATCGATGGCCCAGCGGTAGTCCGCCGCCAGTTGCTTCAAGGCCTCAAAGCCGCGCAGACCCACATTGGGGTCCAACTCCACATGGGTGCGCATATGGCTGGCGCCGTTAACTACACATTGTTCCACGGTAGCCTGGGCACGGGCATAGACGTCTTCCTGGGTAAAGCCCGGTTTCACGGCGGCAACCCGGGCCATATGGTCCGTGCCCCGGTCGGGCGCCGCGGTACAGCGATCCATGATGCGGGATTTGTCCAGATGGATATGGGTTTCTATCAGGCCGGGCGAGACCAGGCGCCCGCCCACGCCCCATTCCTTGCCCTCGGCGTCCAGCCGCGGTTCGACGGCCGCGATGGTTTCGCCCTGAATGGCGATATCCATCAGCGGGGCTTCCGGCCCGGTTCCAGAGATGCGTGCGTTACGCAGGATCAGATCAAACGCCATGGCTTCCCTACAATCCAACTAGGTGACGGCAACTTTGCAATAGCTTAGCCTAACAGCCACCGCAGTTGACAAGGAATTCGTCTACATGACCACGCCTTATCCATCCCTGTTCTCGCCCTTGCAAATCGGCCAGCGGCGGGTGCGTAACCGGGTCGCGCTGCCGGCCACCCTGACCAATTTTGGCCAGGGCAACCGGATTACCGACAAATGGGGCAATTTCCTCATCGAGCGCGCCAAGGGCGGCGCCGGCTTGATCGTTTCAGAGATCATTGCCGTCGATCCCGACGCCATCGCCCACGGCGCCGTGGTGACCGGCTTTGATGACAGCAACGATGCGGGCTTTAAAACGGTAGCTCAGGGGGTGCATGATGCCGGCGCCTTGCTGGTGGGGCAGCTTTGGCACCCGGGGCGGCAGCAATTATGGCACCCTACCAAATCACCCATGGGCGTGTCGGAGCAGCCCGATGCCCTAAGCTGGACCGTGCCCCACGTCATGTCGGGGGTCGAGGTCGCGCGGGTGGCGGCGGCCTATATAGCCGTGGCGCAACGGCTGCACCGGTGCGGCTTCGCGGGCGTCGAATTACACGGCGCGCATGGCTATCTGATCGGGCAGTTCCTGTCGCCTTGGTCCAACACCCGGGACGATGACTACGGTGGCGGGGTTGCGGGGCGCACCCGCTTTGTCCGCGATATCGCCGAAGGTATCCGGCAATCCTGCGGTAAGGATTTCATCATCGGCCTTAAAATGCCCGGTGATGAGGGCGTGCCGGGGGGCATTGATGTGGAGGAGGCCGCCCGGTTGACCGGGCATCTGGCCCAGACCGGGCATTTTGACTATTTCGCCTATGGCCAGGGTAATTTCAGCCTGTCCCTGGAAAATCACGTGCCCGATCTGCATTTCCGGCCCGGTCATTTCATCGATATCCCGAAACGCATGCGGGCGGCGGCGAACGGTATCCCGGTCATGGCCCTGGGCCGGATCGGTGATCCGGAGCTGGCCGAAAAGGTTGTCGCGGAAGGCTATGGCGATCTGGTCGGCATGACCCGGGCCCATATTGCGGACGCCGCCTGGGCCCGCAAGGCCGAGGCCGGGCAGGGGGTGGATATTCGCCCCTCGGTCTTTGACAACTGGTGTTGGGGCGAAATTCACGCCGGCAAGCCTCTGGCCGAACATCACAACCCTTATCTGGGTCTGGCGGGCGAGGCGGGGGCGGAACAAGACCTGGCCCCGGCCCCAGCGTCTAAATCAATTGCCGTGGTGGGCGCCGGACCCGCCGGGCTGGAGGCCGCCTGGGTTGCCGCCACGCGGGGGCACAGGGTCACCGTATTCGGTGCGTCCGATCAGCCGGGGGGTAAACTGCGCCTGGAAGCGGCGTTGCCGGGCCGGGCCGAAATGGCAAAGCTAATCGCCTATCAAATGCATCTGTGCGCGCGCCATGGGGTCCGCTTCAGCCTGGGCCGCCGGGCCGGGGCAGGGGATGTCCTGGCGCTTGACCCGGATGCGATCGTGCTGGCCACCGGCGCCGCTTTGCGCCGGCCCATGAACCTGGTGGCGGGGGCCGACCCGGTGCTGGACGCCGTCGCCTATGTTAGGGAAAATGCCGGACGTGATGCAAAGCAAGGCGGCAGGGCGGTCCTGTTCGATCAGGACCATGGACCGGCCACCTATGGTCTGGCGGATCTGCTGGCGCGGCAATTCGATAAACTGATCCTGATCACACCACGCCCCGGCATCGGCCAGAACGTGAATTATTGCAGCGCTATCGGCGTCCACCGCCGCCTGCACCGGGCCGGCGTGGACATTCTGCCCGCCCATGATCTGATAGATTACCGCGGCGGCGATGTGATCTGCCGCAATGTCTTTACGGGGGCGGATAAAAATCTGGCCGATATCGGTGCGGTGGTATTCGTCACGCCGCGCCAAGCCAACGACGCACTGGAAGATGATGTCTTTGGCGGTATCCCCGTTCACCGCATTGGCGATTGCCTGTCCCCCCGCAACCTCATGGCGGCGATCCATGGCGGGCATATTATTGGGGCATCACTCTGACACGCCCGGCCTCCGGGCCGAGGTTGATCGTATCCGGACCCATATTGCTGCAGGCGTAGATCAAACATTTGTCCTAATTCTCATTTGAATAATACGGTCATAAGTTGTCCGCTTGACCTCGTGCCGCTGGAGGCCGATATCCTGTAGTTGATGATCGGTCAGAGCGCGGAGTTTGACCATGGTGCGATGAGCACGATAGGCATGAAGCAGATGCGCGAATGGTGCCAGTATGGCGCGCGCCCACCGGTCTGAAAGTAGATAAAACCGAAGCCGAACAGGTTCGAGACGATAATGGGTCATGATATTGTTTTTTCCATATTGAGATTTGCCAGAAACTCAATTTAGTCGCGGCGGCGTGCGGTCGCTTGAACCGCATCTGAAGATGGCATGGATATTTTCTGGATTTTGCCATCAACATCCGCCGCCCTGTTGCGGTTGTGCCCTAGCCCGTCAATAATTCGCCCCAACGACGCAAAAACGGGTGATGCAATGAATTACACCTTCGCAAATTGCGAATTAGATACCCGGCTTATCGAGCTTCGGCGCGCGGGAGTGCCCTACCCGCTTGAACCTCAGGTTTTTGATCTGCTGCGTTATTTGGTCGAGCATCCTGATCGTGCTGTGACCAAGGACGAAATATTCAAGGAAATCTGGCATGGCCGCATCGTGTCAGAGTCCGCGCTAAGCAGCCGAATTAAGTCAGCCCGGCAAGCAATCGGCGACAATGGGCGCGATCAACGCATGATTAAGACCCTGCACGGTCGTGGTTTTCGCTTCGTGGCGCCAGTCCTTACGTCTGCGCCGGCCGACGATGCCACTACTCAGGACGAGGAGACCTATTCTGCCTTTTCCAGAGAGCAGCCGTCGATCGCGGTGCTGCCATTCAAGAATTTAGGCAATATACCTGATCAGGATTATCTCGCCGACGGCATCGCGTATGAGATCACTATGCTGCTATCGCGGTTGCGATGGCTGCAGGTAATCGCACGCGATTCTTCCTTCGTTTTCAAGGGCCAGAACGGGGACGGTCGGCAAGTGGGCCGCTCCCTGGGCGTGCGATACGTGCTGGAAGGCAGTGTCCGCCGCGTCGGGCCACAGCTGCGGGTCAGCGTGCGTCTCATCAAAACCGATGACGGGTCTCAAATTTGGTCGGAACACTACGACCGGCAGATGGCAGACGTTTTTGAGATACAGGACGAGATCGCCCAGACCATAGCCGGCACATTGGAACCGGAATTGGCCGGGCTGGAGGAGGCTCTCGCCAGCCGCAAGGCGCCGGAAAACCTAACTGGCTGGGACTACTACTTGCGCGGGCGCGCCCGGCTGTTCAGTTTTTCCGACGACGGTCGGGCCGAGGCTGAACGCTTATTTGCCCGGGCCATAGCGGTCGATCACAATCTCGCCCGGGCCCATGCCTGCCAGGCATATGTCTATATTCAGGAAGCGTTCTATGGCGATCCAACGCAGCGGGAGGCGGTGCTGGAGGCCGCGCTGGCGTCGGCACGGCGCGCCGTCGCAGCGGATGAACGCGACGCCTTTGGCCATTTTTCTCTCGGACGCGCCCATTGTCTGCGGCGCGAAACGGCGGAGGCGGAGGCTGCATTGCAGACCGCGCTTAGTATCAACCCTAGCTTTGCCCAGGCTCATTTCGCGCTTGGGTTCAACTTAGTCAGCAGTCGTCGACCGGCCGAGGCAATCCCTTATTTCCGGAGATTTATGGCGCTCAGTCCGTGGGACCCCCATCGTTGGACCAATCATCATATGCGGGCTATGGCGCATTATTGGCTGGGCGACTTGGCGGCGGCGGAGGATTATGCCCGCCGCTCGACAGGCCAGCCAAACGTCACCCGCTGGCCATTCGCGACGCTGGTCTCGGTGCTTGGCGCCGCTGGCCGTTCGGACGCGCTACCTGCCGCGCTTGAACGCCTACTCGAACACAAGCCGGACTATTCGGTCGCCGTGGCGCGGGACGATTTCTTTTTTCTTGATGATCCAGAGAACCTAGATCGCTATCTGGCGGGACTTCGGGCGGCCGGCGTACGGGACGATTGAGGGGACGGGCGGCGCCAGGTCGACGGCCAGCACCGCCCGTCGGCGTCTTAGGCCGCTGTTCGCGCCAGGTCGCATTGGCGTTCCGTGGTGGGGTCGATGATCATTTGCACATGGGTTACTTTGTTGGCCGGAAATCCGGAAAGTCGCGCATGTTCGTAGATAGCGTCCTCGCTTTCTGCCAGATAGACGCAAAAAGTTTTATCGGCGGTGACGTAGCTATTCTGCCACTGGATGCCATTGAGCTTGGCCAGGGCCGCGTTGGAGGTCTTGGCGGCATTGCCGAGATCAGAGGCTGTCATGCCGCCGACACCTGGAATGTCCCGTTCGATGATATATTTCTTCAACATATTTTTCTCCTGTGTTTGGTCTCGCGCGGGCAATAGTGACCGCTTCAACGGGTATCAAGGTAGGCCTAACCGGACAGGCAAGCTTGATGAGGAGTAGGAGAGTTTATGGAGATTTCCTGGATTTTCTTGCGTGCGCGGTCACTCAATAGAATTTCCCGATAGATTGTTCGCATCAGAAACCGCCCGACGTGCCAGTCTTGGAGATTCGAAGAACGGAAAAGGAAAGATCATGGGCAGATTGGACTGCCGGTATGGCATCCCCGTTCACCGCATTGGCGATTGCCTGTCTCCCGCAACCTCATGGCGGCGATCCATGGCGGGCATATTATTGGAACCTCACTTTAGCGCTTTCGGCGTACTAGAGCAGTTCCAGGCTATTTTGGAAAATGGTTTAAGTGGCCCGCTCAGGCTCACGCACTCTTTGGATCACCACCGCCAAGTCATTGATCCTGTAAGGTTTTTCCAAATAATCATCCATGCCTGCATCCAGGCAGTTATTCTTGGATTCCTCCTGCGCGTTCCCTGTCAGGCCAACGATAGGCGTGTATGGACGGGTGGACTCCCGTTCCGCCGAGCGAATTTCACGGGTGGCGGCAAAGCCGTTTAGGTGGGGCATCTGACAGTCCATCAGGATCAAGTCGTAGGCGGTATCCCGCCATTTTGCGACAGCCTCAACACCGTCACCGGCGATATCGACACGGCACCCGAATTTGCCGACTATTCTTTTGAGCAAGTCTTGATTTATTTCGTTGTCTTCCGCGGCCAGTATGTTGAGGCCGAATTGTGGATATGAATGTTTGGCGGCATTCACCGCCGTTTGCCCGGTGTTGTCCCACCGGAGCAAGGCCGCACGCAAATCCGCCCGGTTTCCAGGTGCCCATATGATCGACAAGTTGGGATGGGGCCGCAATGGCGTCCCGCCGGCCCCGGCAATGAGTACGACGGGGCAGCCGTGCGAGGTTAGATCGTCGACCGTATCCTGATCCAATTCATAAAGCGCATTTTCATTTGCGACCAATAACGTCTGGTCATCAAGTAACGGCGACATCACCGGTTTCGTCGGGCTTTCGGAAAGCCGCACGACGCGGGCTCCAAGCGCCAGCGCCGCATCTCTGACCGCCATGTAGCTCAGCTCGACCGTATCCGCGACCAGGACGGTCTTTCCTGCGAGCTGACGTCCGGAATCGAGAGGCGCCGATTGCACCAATTTTACGGATCCGGTTATCCGAAAACACGAACCTTGGCCTTCGCTTGACTCGACTTCGATCTGGGCGCCCATCAATTCGACAAGGCGGCGGCATATTGCAAGACCAAGCCCTGTTCCTCCGTGCCTGCGCGTCAATGAATTGTCGACCTGTTCGAACGGCGTGAATATCGCCTCATGCCGGTCTGTTGAAATGCCTGCGCCGGTGTCGCGGACCTCCCAGACGAGGTTTGCCTGGGTGTCCGTGCAGGGCGTGCCGCAGTACAAGTGCAGCGAAACGACGCCTTCATCGGTCCATTTCAACGCATTGTGCAGCAGGTTCGTCAATATTTGGCGCATGGCCTCGGAATCAATCAAGACTGCCCCGGGCACGTCGGGTGCAACGCGGCAGACCAGCGCTACTCTTTTGCTGGCTGCGTTGACGGCAAATAATTCGGCTACGGTTTCCAGAATTTTGCCAGGTTCCACGGACGTTTCGGAGAGCGTGGTTTTGCCGTCTTCCAGCTTGGCAAAATCAAGCAGGGAATTGACCAGTACAAGCAGGCTTTGTTCGCTTCGATGGAGAATGTCGACCAGGTGCAACTGATCGTCGGTTAGATCGCCGCGCCATAGCAAATCGGTGGTGCCAATGATCCCGTTCAACGGCGTACGCAGCTCGTGACTGATATTATTCATGAACTGGGTTTTGGCTTCGGCCGCGGCGAAGGCGGCGTCTCTGGCAACGATCAGTTCCTGGTTCGCCAAATTTAATCTGGCGACCATCCGCCTTCGAGATGTCTCGATCAAATAATATGCAAAGACCGCGGCACAAACAAAGAGAACGAGGTCAAACGCCTGCTCGGTTTGCTTGGCAACCGTGACCAACCCGCCTTGGGGAAACTCATGCCCGCCAAGTTGCAGCAGAAATAAAACCAACACCAACGTGCTCGTTGCGATTACCCAGAACAACGCCCGCCGGGGAAATCCAAACCCAATCGATATCATCGGCACCGCGAGCAGCCAATAGGGTGGCTCTTTGTATATTCCGCCGGACAAGTAAACCTGTGCGGAAAAGGAAACAAACAATGCGGTGGTCAATATATCCACTGCAAAATCGTGGCGTCCCGCGAAACGCTGTACAAGCAAACTGGCAAAGATGGCTAACGCTATAAAAATAGTGCCGATCGTGGCATCGAGATCACCGATGGCGATATAGGCCAGAATTACGGGAAATATCAGGGCTAGAAAAAAGATCCCTAGGATTTGGAATCCTGCCGCATCGTCGGTTCCACCCGAGGCCACATAACGGCGCCATGCCGAACGAAAACTGGTATCGGGGGAACTGTTGATTGAAAGCGGATCGTCTTCCATTGCTTTCACCCATTGTAAGCGGGCCGAACCGTTGGCGCCACCATTGCAGGTTTAATGATTTTCGGAATATTTTCCAATGACCAATTAGAGCAGCTCCGGAGCTGCTCTAGAGCCTGGCGCCGATCCACGGCAGGCATATTGTTGGCCTATCCGGTGTGTTAGGCTGGAACCGGCAACAGGAAATGCAGGGAGGGAACGAAGATGGGCAGATTGGATGGCAAGGTCGCGGTGATTACCGGGGCGGGATCGGGCATTGCGCGGGCGGCGGCGCGGATTTTTACGCGCGAAGGCGCCCAGGTAGTCGTGGCGGAAATCAATCCCGATTTGGGCGCGGCGGCGGCGCTGGAGGCCGGCAACAATGCGGTTTTCATTCCCACCGACGTGACGGACGAGGACAGCGTCGATGCAACCATGGCCCAGGCGGTGGAACATTTCGGCGCCCTGCATATTCTGTTCAACTGCGCCGGTGGTTCCGTGCTGGAAGACAACAAGGTGACGGATGTGGATATGGCGGTCTGGGACCGCACCATCCCGCTTGACCTCAAAGGGCCGTTCGTGTGCTGCCGCTATGGCATTCCCCGAATTATTGCCAGCGGCGGCGGCGCGGTGATCAACGTCTCATCGGTGGTGGCCCTGCGCGGCAACCATCCGGCGCATGTCTATTCCTCGGCCAAGGGCGGCTTGATCTCGTTAACCCGCAGCCTGGCCGGCGCCTATGCCATGGATGGTGTGCGCGCCAACGTCATCTGCCCCGGTTTGGTCAAGACCGACCGCATCAAATCCCGCTATGTGGCGAGAAAGCCCTCGGCCGAGCGGGAAAGTACCGTCAGCACCTTCGAGAGCTATCCCTTTGGCGTCGGCGAACCGGAAGACATCGCCAATATTGCCCTGTTCCTGGCCTCGGACGAATCCCGCATGGTCAACGGCGCGGTGATCCCGGCCGAGGGCGGCATATCGGCTTATTGAACCGTCGGTGGCGGGGTGGCCATCTTGTATGTTCTGCCCTGGTTGCCGTCGCACATAGAGCTATTAACTGTGGCTGGACTTGCCCATGCAGAAGATATTCGACCGCGCGATGGGGCACCACAACGCCGGTGAACTGGGCCAGGCGCTAAAACTTTACCGCAAGATCCTGGCAGCCGAACCGGCGCACCCGGTGGTTCTCAATCTGGCGGGCGTAGCGGCGTTTCAGGCGGGCGATGGCAAGACTGCCGTCGAATATCTCGCGAAAGCCATTGCCGCCGGGCCGGATTATGCCGATGCCCATTACAATTATGCCAACGTCCTTAGCCAACTGGGCCGGCTTGCCGATAGCGTGGAAAGTTATCATGCGGCCCTACGCCTGGAACCAGGACATGGCGATGCCTACAATAATCTGGCTGCCGTGCTGCGCGATCTCGAAAGGCCGGAGGAAGCCTTGGCAAGCTATCGTAAGCTTCTCGCTCTGGGTGTGGCTTCGCCGGAAACCCATCACAACATCGGCCTGTTGCTGATCGAGCTGGGGCAATCGGAAGCGGCGTTGGCCAGTTTCCAAAGCGCCATTGCGGGCCGGCCCGACTATCCCGAGGCCTACAACAACATGGCGCTGGCGTTGCAGGACCTGGGCCGCATGGCGGAAGCTGTTGCCAGCTTTGACCAAGCGATTGCGGTCGATCCCACCTACGCAAAGGCCCATTACAATCTGGGCAACGCGCGGCGCGCGGCGCGGCAACTGGACGCGGCTGCCGCCTGTTACGGCCGGGCCCTGGCGGCTGACCCCGGCTATGCCCTGGCGCACAACAATCTTGGCCTGACGCAGCAGGAACTGGGCCAGATAGCGGCGGCGAAGGACAGCTTCCGCCGCGCCATCGCCTGCGATGGAGACTATGCCCTGGCCCGGGCGAACTACATGATTTGGCCGCCATTGCCGCCACCCTGCCGGCCCGGACCGGCGCCAACCAGCCCTATCCCGCAGACATTGGGGAGGCCGCGGCTGGACTGTGGGCGGAACTGGGCGCGGACTATGTCGATGCGTTGAGCCGGCGGGCGCCGGGCAAAGCGCGGCTCTGTGACAAGATGCCGGGCAATTTTCTCCACCTTGGCTTGATCCATCTGATGCTGCCCAACGCCAGCATCATCCATTGCCGGCGCGCTGCCATGGACATCTGTTATTCGTGCTTTTCCCTGTTGTTCAGCGAAGGCCAGTCCTTCACCTATGACCTCATTGAATTGGGCCTTTATTACCGGCAATACGACAGGCTGATGCGCCATTGGCACGCCATGCTGCCGGGCCGCATCCTGGATGTGCGCTACGAAGACGTGGTCGCCGACCTGGAAGGTTCGGCGCGGCGTTTCGTGGCCCATTGCGGCTTGCCGTGGGACGACCGCTGTCTGGATTTCCACGCGACTGAACGGGCCGTGCGTACCGCCAGCCTGACCCAGGTTCGCCAGCCCATTTACGCCAGCTCCATCGGCCGTTGGCGCCGCTACGAACGCCACCTGGGTCCGCTGATCGAGGCGTTAGGGCCATTGGCTTCGAACTGACCAGCGCCTTTTGCAACTACGCCCTGGCGAGCGGTCCCCGCAGCAGTTGCCCCGGAAGCGCGCCGGTATGCTCGTTATGCCTCAGCACAACCTGACCATTGATGATCGTCGCGGCGATACCATCCGCCAATTGCTTTAGCCGCTGTGCACCCGCGGGCAGATCATATTCCACGGTCGGCATGCGGGGGGTAACCTTGTCGGGATCAAGTACGACGATATCGGCCGCCATGCCTTCGCGCAGCAGGCCGCGGTCGTGAAAGCCCCAATTGGTCGCCGTATCGTAGGTAATCATGCGAACGGCTTGTTCCAACGAGAATTCCTGCCGGTCACGCACCCAATAGCTCAGCAAATGGGTTTGGATGGAACTATCCATGATTTGTGAAACATGCGCGCCCGAGTCGGAAAATGTGACGCAGGAATACGGATGCTTCATGATTTGCAGCGCGGCATCTTCGTCCTCGTTGGAAATCGGCTGCCGGAAAAATACCTTCAGATCATGTTCCAGGGCAATGTCGATCATGGCTTCAACCGGATCCACGCCGCGCTCGCGCGCGATGTCCGCCAGGTTGCGATGGGGCCAGGTGGCCTTGTCCATCAGGTAGAAATATTCCCATTCCGGCGGCCGGGCTTCGCCACCGGTGACGGTCTTGTTGGACACGGTGTTGTTGCCGCTATCGATTAATTTGCGTTTGGTTTCCGGGTTGCGCAACGCGGCTTTTTGTTCTTCCAGCGGCAATTTGCGGATATCGCGCCAGACTGGCCAATCATCGAACGGCAATTGTGTTTCGAAGGACAGGATGACGTTGATTTCCCGGGCCTGCACTTGGGTGAACACGCGCGCGCCGCTCAGGTTGCCTTGCTCGACAATATCGTACAATGACTTCCAGCCGCCGGGATTGGTCCGCCGCGACAGGCTGCCAAAGGTAATCGGCCGTCCGCTGTCCCTGGATAGGTCCATGAGCCTGCGGTAAACCACCTGCAATTCCGCGTCCGTGCCCCGTTCCATTGCCAGTTGGAAGATGCCGGCGCCGATGTCGCCCATGCCGTTTACGATGGCGCTGACCTCGGAAAAATCGCCGATGCGGCTGGCGACGGGGCGGTCGTCGGGCTGCAAATGCGCGGGACTGCGCGAGGTGGAAAATCCGATGGCGCCCGCCTTCACGGAATCCTGCACATTGGCGATCATGGCTTTCAGATCGTCCTCGGTCGCCTGTTCATCGAAGGCGCGTTCGCCCATGACATAGGTGCGCAGCGCGGAATGCCCCACATAGCCGGCGTAATTCATCCCCTTGGGCAGCTTGTCGATGACGTCGAGATATTCGGGATAGGTTTCCCATTGCCACTTAATACCTTCCAGCATGGCGGCGCGGCTGATGTCTTCGGCGCGTTCCAGGTTGCGGAAAACATAGTCAACCTCCTCCTCGCGGCAGGGCGCCAGGGTAAAGCCGCAATTGCCCATAACGACGGAGGTGACACCGTGATAGCAGGAGCAGGAGCCCAGCGAATCCCAAAATATCTGGGCGTCCATGTGGGTGTGCCCATCGACAAAGCCCGGCGTGACCACGTGACCTTCCGCGTCCACAACGTCGTTCGCCGGCGCGTTGATGCGGCCGATGGTGGCGATCTTGCCGTCCTTCACACCGATGTCGCCGCGATAACGCGCGCCACCGGAGCCATCGATTATCATGCCGTTCTTAACGACCAGATCGTAACTCATGTGTTCTTCTCCCCAAGCCAAAGATCCCATGGCGAATGCCGCCCGTTCGGCGCATACTTCCCCAATATGGTCGAAACCATAGTGCTGAACCGTTGTCGACAACAGTGCAAAATGCGGCCTGCCGATGGGGCCGCGATTTGCACATGAACGGGAACGGGGTTTCATGCACATGGGATTACAGGTTAAAACCGCGATTTTCAGCGGCGCCGGTAACGCTGTATATTATTAGGCGGTATGCCTGGCAGCCTATCGGGGACCGATATGCTCTAGGCTCGATGCCCCATTTTGGGGTCGTGAGCGATGTATGGCGGTAGCGGAACAGACAGAGTTTGAAACCAGCGGCCGGGTGGCTCTGCTGGCGACCAGCGTGCTGGTGGTCTTCCTGCTGGCCATGACCATAACCATCGCCAATGTTTCCCTGCCGCAGATTCAAGGCTCCCTGTCGGCGACCCGGGACCAGGTCGCCTGGGTGGTGACCTCATATCTGGTCGCCAACGCGGTCGGATTGCCGGCAACCGGCTGGCTGACCGACCGGTTCGGCTCACGCCGGTTGATTGTCTGGGGAACAATCGGGTTTTCCTGTGCCACGCTTGGCTGCGCCCTGGCGCCCAACCTGGAATTCCTGGTGCTGATGCGCGCATCCCAGGGATTGTTCGGGGCGCCGCTGACACCGTTGACCATGGCGCTGGTGCTGGCCGCTTATCCGCGCCGCCAGCATGGCGTCGTGACCTCGGTGTTTGGCATCGGCGTGACCATCGGCCCCATCATCGCGCCCTGGCTGGGCGGCATCCTGGCGGAAGATTATGGCTGGCGGTCGGTGTTTTATTTTGCCTTGCCGTTTGCCTGCCTGGGCTGCCTGGCCGTCTTGATGGTGATCCCCCATGACCGGCCGCAAAAACAGCGCCGCCTGGATTTGCGCGGCTTTGTTTTTTTCTCGATCGCCATCGCCTGTTTCCAACTGATGGTCGACCGCGGCGAGCGCAACGACTGGTTCGACTCGGCGGAAATCGTCCTCGAATGTCTGGCCGGTATCGCCTGTCTGTATCTGTTCGTGGTGCACAGCCTGACCTGGCGCCAGCCCTATATCGATCTGCGTATCCTGGTTAACCGCGATCTTGTCGTCGGCCTGATCCTGGTCCTGGCATTCGGCATGTTGAGTTATTCACCGTTGGTGCTGCTGCCCAACCTGCTGCAGAACCTTCGTGGCTATCCCGAGGATACCATCGGCGTCCTATTGGCGATCCGTGGCCTGGGCATGACCCTCGGCTTCGTCGTCCTGCTCTGGGGATCGCGCTACGACCCGCGCATCTGGTTGACCCTGGGTTTTCTCGCCCAGGTTTTCGCCGGTTGGAAGATGGCCTCGTTCGACATCAATGTGACCTATTTTCAGATCGCGTGGACCGGTTTCATTTCCGGTCTGGGCATCGGCTTTGTCTGGGTGCCCCTGATGGTGATCACCTTGGGCGCGGTATCGCCGGTTCATCTGCCGTTGGTATCGTCTCTGTTCCATCTGCTGCGCCTGTTCGGCAGCTCGGTGCATATCTCGATGTCGGTGGCGTTGGCCCTGCGCACCACAAAAATTTCATTTGCCGAGATTGCCGAGCGTTTGCAGCCTGGCCGTCCCGCGCTTTGGGGCCTGGAAGGGGCGGCGCCCAGCGTCCAGCAGGTTCTGCCATTGTTGCACGAGATAGGCCGGCAGGCGCAGATGATCGGTTATCTCAACGCTTTCATGTTCTTTTCCTTGACCGCGTTGGTGGCGATGCCCCTGATCCTGGCGGTGCGTCCGCCGCGGCCCTAGAGTTCCGGGATATTCTAGCGGCCTGCTGAAAAACCTTTGAGCGCATCCCAAATTACAACAATCATGTCACTCCCGCGAAAGCGACTCCGACTACTTGAAAATCGCTCTACGTTTCCCGCGTGGTCAGGGATGGTAGGCGCGCTATAATTAACGGCGAACCATGGCGTTAGACGAATAGGGCAGGGAACAGATGAGCATTGAACTGGGCAAGGAGTCCATTGATATCGGCATTGTCGTCCGCGATGGCGAGGCGGCGTTAAAGTTTTACCGCGATACCTTGGGTTTGGAGCATATCGCGGATACGCCGGCGACCGGTGGCGGCACCATGCATCGCCTGATGTGCGGTACAACCCTGGTGAAAATCGTGAAACACGACAAGGTGCCGGAAAAATCCGACAATGGTGGCGGCCCGCGCGGGGCGAGCGGTATTCGCTATTGGACGATCACGGTAAACGATTTAGACGCGATGACGGAAAAATGCAGATCCGCTGGCTATTCCGTGGCGATCGAACCGAAGGAGGTGCGCGCGGACGTCCGAATTTCCATGATCGAGGATCCGGACGGCAACTGGGTCGAACTGCTGGAAGATAAGGCTTAGCCCGTCGGAAGATACGGCTTAGCCCGTGGGCTGCCTGACGGCGGAATTCGGGCGCGGCAACAGGGCGGGGGGCAAATCGCTTAGCTGCAACGCGGCATCTGGCGTACCGGCACCGATATCCACAAAGCGAAAGTCAGCGGATTTGTTGAACCCGTTGGGATCGGCGGGCGAGAGATGCCGGGGGGTATCGTCCAAGGGCCAATTTATGGCGAGCAATTGCATCGGTTCGCCGGGTTTGTTCGGCAGGGTGGGCAACGACAGCACCTCCGACACGACGACGCGGCCGGACGAATATGGGATGGGTAACAGGAAGATGGCGCCACAGGGTTGCCGGCCTTGCCACATGGCGCGTTCGGCCCGGCCTTTGCGATCCGGCGGCGCGGCGAAATCCACATAGTTGCGCCCGGTTAATTCGATACCCATTATTTCCGCTATTTTGGTGCCGGCAAGACGGAAAACTATTTCCTCGGTGGAGCGCAGTTCCAGAACGGTAATACCGGGCAACAGCGGCGTGATTTCGGCAATGCGCATATCGGCGCGGCGCGGCAGCAGATCGTCGCCGCGCCAGCGCTGCCATGCCGTCGCCAAGGCCCGGCATTGGTCGGTGCGGATTATGTCCATCAACTGCATCTATCCCGGCTTTCCATTAACCTCGGTTAAATTGAAGCCGCTACAGCGGCCCCTGAGCATTTCCACTCTGAAAATGCTCAGATCTTTAGAATTAGAGCAATTGAACCAATCACTTAAGTCGCGAGAGCGACTCTAGTTATTTGAA
>JADHTB010000041.1 GCA_016776605.1 Alphaproteobacteria bacterium
CGCCGCCCGGGCCGAACCAGTTGCCGGCCAAGGCATTCCTGACGGAAAAATTCCTCTCCGAAACCCAGGCCTATTGGGTGGACTGGTTCTCGGATGTGGACGCCGCCTTTGCCCCGGTCAACGACCTGCGCCAGGGCGCCGACGACCCGCAATTGCGGCACCGGGAAATGATCATCGAGGACGCGCGCGGCTGGGAACACATCGGCATCCCCATGAAGTTCCGCGATGAGCCGGGCAAAGTGGTGTTCGACCTGCCGGAGTTGGGCCAGCACACGGAAGCCAACCTGCGCAATGTGGGATATAGCGACGCCGACATCGCCGCCATGCGCGAAAAGGGCGTGTTTTAGGGCGCGTGAGGCAATGGCGGACCTGCTTACCAGCGTTCGCAAATGCGCCCTGTGTGACGGACTTCCACTTGGCCCCAAGCCGATCTTGCAAGCGCACCCGTCCGCGAAAATCCTCATTGCGGGGCAGGCACCCGGACGGCGCGCGCACGAGCGCGGCCTGCCCTTTGATGATCCATCGGGAGATCGGCTTAGACGTTGGCTGGGTGTGGATAGAACCGCATTCTATGACGCCACCAAGTTTGCGATTATTCCCATGGGCTTCTGTTTTCCGGGCACCGGCAAAGGCGGCGACCTGCCGCCGCGCCCCGAATGCGCCCCGGCCTGGCGCGGGCAGCTCCTCGCGTCACTGCCAGATATCCAGCTTACCCTCGTCATCGGTCTATATGCGCATAAGTGGCACCTGGGCGACCGGCGCTCGAAGACCGTGACCGAAACCGTCGCGGACTGGCGGCAGTTTTGGCCGGATATTGTGCCCCTGCCGCACCCGAGTCCGCGAAACATCAGATGGTTTCGGCAAAACCCCTGGTTTGAAAACGACGTCCTGCCAGAGCTCGCGCAACGGGTCGCTCTGATTTCGCGTCCATAGGTCGTGTCTTTCGTGCATAAACATCGAAACGAAAGACCTGACCCCGACACCACCTGCCCCGCCGGCGCCAGTCGCCGGAAAGTTCGTTCAAATCGTGGGCATGCGGACGGCCGCGCGGCTTGACAGAAATCAACGCTCATAAATCTCTATTGCCGCACAATCCGTCGGCTTGGTCCGCCGGTCATTGGGAGCGCAGGGATGGATTCGATCTATTTCTCGGAAGAACATAATCTGCTGCGCGATCAGGTGCGCCGCTTTGTCGAGGCGGAAATCAGGCCCCATGGGGATGCCTGGGAGCGGGACGGGATGGTCCCCCGCCAAGTGCTGCGGCAGATGGGCGAGCTGGGTTATTTCGGCCTGCGGTTTCCCGAAAAATACGGCGGCAGCGGCATGGACGTTTTTGCCATGATCGTCCTGGCCGAGGAACTGGGCCGCTCCACCTATGGCGGTGTCAGCGTCACCGTGATGGTCCACTGCGCCATGTCCTCGCCGCATCTGGTGCATGCCGGTACCGAGGCGCAGATCGCCAAATATCTGCCCCGCATCATATCGGGCGAGACCGTTTGCGCCATCGCGGTGACGGAACCCGATGCCGGTTCCGATGTTGGCGGCATCCGCACCCGGGCGGTGCGGGACGGCGATGACTGGGTGTTGAACGGCTCCAAGATGTTCATCTCCAACGGCTACTACGGCGATCTGTATTTTGTCGCGGCCAAGACCGACCCGGACGCCAAGGGCTCGCGCGGCATTTCCATGTTCATCGTCGAGCGTGACACGCCGGGCTTCACCATTGGCCGCAAGTTGGAGAAATTCGGCATTCATTGTTCCGACACCGCCGAGTTGTTCTTCGCGGACTGCCGGGTGCCGGCGGCAAACATGCTGGGCGAGGAGAACCGCGGCTTTTACGCGGTGATGCAGAATTTTCAAAACGAACGTCTGAGCATCGGCGCCATGGCCACCAGCGAAGCCACCAAGGCGCTGGAAATGACCATCGCGTATGTGTCCGACCGCAAGGCCTTTGGCGGCGCGCTGATCGACAAACAGGGAATCCGCCAGCGTCTGGCCATGTCCCAATGCAAGCTGCTGGCGGCCCGGCAATTGCTGTATCACGCCGCCTGGCTGGACAGCCAGGGCAAGGATTGCGTGGCCGAGGTTTCCATGGTCAAGGCGCATTGCGCCGAGGTCACCCAGGAGGTGATGTACAATTGCCAGCAGTTCCACGGCGGCATGGGCTATATCCGCGAGGGCGTGATCGAACGCATGGTGCGCGATGCCCGCCTGCACGCGATCGGCGGCGGCGCCACCGAGGTCATGCTGGAGGAGGTCGCCAAGCGCTGGCAATAGAGCAAAATTCGATCTTCATCGAATCCGGGCTAGCTTTCGATCAGCACCGTGTGCGCCAGGCGGGTGGTGTCGAAACTGGGCATGGTCAGCGTCGTGGACAAGCCGGAGACATAGGTCAGCGCCACGAAATTATATTCCAGACCCGTTACCTCCACGGTAATCAGCGGCGTTACCGTGTCGCCGTTGCCGCTGATATCCAGGCTGCTGTTCGTGTAGGTCACGATGACGTTTTCCGCGGCTAGGCGGGGCACGATTTCCTGCATGGACGCAACGATCGCGTCGAAGCTGGCGGAACTTTCGATCGAGCCGGCGCTGCACGATACATTGCCAGGGCCGGTGCAGGTGATGGGCGTGGCGTCCAAATCCGCCAGATCAATAATGGCCTCCTGGATCAAGGCGGTGCGCAGGCCGCGCCGGGTGGCTTCACTGACCCTGTGATAGTCGAACATGATCAGGCCGAGTTCCAGGGAGCCAATGGTCACGAGCAGCAGAACCGGCAGTATCAAGGCGAATTCAACCGCCGCCGTGGCCCGGCGGCTTCGCCACCATTCGGCAAGGCCCCGGACCGCCCTAACTCTTATGGCTGTGCGCATGGATCAATTCCCCACATATGCCTGTTCGTGGGCCGCGTTCATGTTGAGAGTCGCGAGACCATAACCCTCTAGAAAAGTTGCGAACATGGGTTCATAGGGCACGCTTGCCTCCACGCGCATCACCTCGTAATCAGTGCCGTCGGCGCTGTAGGTCGTGGTGCTTACGGTCAGACTGGCGGAGCCGTTGGACCAGCCGGGCACTATGAAATCACCGGTGCCATCCGTGGTGCCGGTCTTCACCAGATTACCGATGGTGGTTTCCACGTCGGCCGACAAGGGCAGCTCGGAGCGGGCCGCCAGCATGACGCCCACCCGCAAACTCTTATCCAGGTCGATGGATTGATTGAGGTAATAGCCGAATTCAAACAGGCCCACCATGACCAGAAACAACAGTGGCGTGAACAGGGCGAACTCCACCGCCGCCACGGCCCGGCGGCAGCCAAGGGCGGCCCTGGCGCGGCTGCGTGATCTATTCAATAAGTTGAACATTGATATGTATATCGTCTGAATATTGTTGCAAAAGAGGACCGACCAACTCGGCGTAGGTATCGGCGGTGGTGGAAGCGATCTCCTCGGTCAGGAAAACCTCTACATAGCGGCCATAGGTGGGATAGTCACCGCTACCCTGAACCCCAAGCGCGGTACAGTCCAGCACCGCGACCTTCATCACCCGCCGCTTGATATCCGTGGAGGCCGTGGACGTGGGCACCCCGGCGGCCGGAATGCTGGCGGCGGACGGGGTCACGGTGGTGTAGCCACTGGGCACGGTGATATCGGTGGTGGGGTAAATCGTCTTGTTCGAGTTGCGGTAGAACGTTTCGCCCAATTCATAGAGATAGATCTGATAACGGGTATAGGTGCTCAGATCCGTCGGCTCGGTTTCGCCCGAATGGTTGGTCGTCCAATAGGTGTCCGGGTCCCAACTACCATTGCCAACGATGGTGCTGCCCGACATATCGGAATCCCGGCCATAATCCATAACGTTCTGAGCCGGATTCTTCGGATTCTTGTTGCCGGCGTCCATACGGGCGTTGATGCCGTTGCGGGCTTGTTGGGCCTGGACGCCAGGCGAGGTTGAAATGGTCGAGGAAAAACAGGCCCCTGGATCGGCGGCCAAGGCGTCGCTGACATTGGCCGCGCCGCAATTGCCCGACGTGGGGCACAGCAAACCAAAATTTCCAGGCGCCAGGGATCCGCCACCCGGGCCGGACTTGGTCAGCAATTGCCGGCCCGCATTTTCTGGATCCAGAATGTCATCGGCCGCGCCGCCCGACTCCGACGGGTTGCAGGCCATGAAGGGCGGCGCGGCGCAGATAATAGGTATGACGCCGGCCCGCGCGGTCGCTTCCAGGGTAAATTGATCCGTCACCGTGCCGCTGCTGGATATGGCTTGCAGGGCCGGGGCCAGAAATATCGAAATGGAGCGCGGAACAAGCGTCACTTCCGTATAAACGGCATCGCTGTCACTCACCGTGACGACATCCGATGGATCTACATCATTATAAAAAACAATGCTTTGCACCGTGAAGGCCCCCACGGTATCGGCCAGGTTGGTGGTGTTGGATATCGCGTCCGAGGCGGCAGCGGTGGCCCGGGTGATGGCGTTTGTTTGACCGTCCAGCTGCGCAGCCGCGGACAGGGCGGCGGCATCGGCGGCACCCTGCATTTGCGAGCGCAGCACGACCACCCGCCCGATATCCAGGGCCAGGACACCGCCTGCTAAAGCCAAGGTTCCCGCAAAAGCCACATAAATCGTAGTAGCTCCGCGCCGATCCCCGAAAAGAGCCGAAACGCCGGCCCACAAATTGGCCCAGACTGCTTGCCCTAAAATTTTTCGCCAGTTGATCATCGTCGCTACTTTTACGCCTAATTGTGAACGAAAAGATAAAAATGAGACCGATTGCGCCTACAAGAACTTTTGCCTGATTGGTAATTTATCAAGTGACAGACATCACATGGCGTCAGCTTGTGAAGACGCCGCCGGGTATCCTATCGCCTCCAAAAAAATGGCTGCTGACGGCACGCCCTGATTTTAGCTCATTTTACATAAAATTCCAGACGAAGGCCCAGATGCAGGCCCAGATGCAGGCCCTGCAAAGGCCCTGATAAAGGCTCTATGGCCGCTTAGGCGGCGGATCATCTTGGCGCCAAACGTTAACCATATTTCCCCCTTGCCCAATCTCAGGCCTCCGATTATGACTAAAAGTATTAGTTGATCAGGCTTGACGCAAACCTGCCGTAAAAGGGTGCCGTCGTTACAGGAAACAGGGAAACCATCATGACGTCCATGTATCGCTATCAGTTGCCGGTCAAGGAAACCGGCTGGCAGGTCTACAGCCAGAACGAGGTTCGTTTTGCCTGGGAGTATGACGACGGCAACGACGCTTTGTTAAAGCTTTACGACAAAGGCAAGCAGCAGCAGTGGGACGCCAATACCCGGATCAACTGGGAACTGGATCTGGACCCTGAAAATCCCATGGAAATGCCCGATCAAATGGTCCGCATTTATGGCTCGCCCCTTTGGGACAAGATGAACAAGAAAGAGCGCGCCAACCTGCGCCGGCATAGTCAAGCCTGGCAAATTTCCCAATTCCTGCACGGCGAGCAAGGCGCCTTGATGGTAGCCGCGCGCATCGTTCAAACCGTGCCCGATATCAACGCGAAATTCTATGCCGCGACCCAGGTCATGGACGAGGCCCGCCATGTGGAGGCCTATTCGCGCCTGCTGCATGACAAATTCGAAATCGCCTATCCGATTACGCCGCCCCTGGCTGCGCTGTTGGAAAATGTCCTGCACGACAAGCGTTGGGATTTCAACTACCTGGGCATGCAGGTTCTGATCGAAGGACTGGCCCTGGCCGCATTTCATGCCATTCGCGATATGAGCAAAAATCCGCTGTCCGCCTCGGTGAATGCTTATGTCATGCAGGATGAAGCCCGCCATGTGGCCTTTGGCCGTCTGGCATTGCGCGATTTTTATCCCAATCTGAGCGCCAGTGAAATGGCGGAACGGGAGGAATTCCTGATCGAAGCCTGCTGGCTGATGCGGGACCGCTTCACCTCTAACGAACTTTGGGGCGCGATCGGCCTGCCGGAAAAGGAATGCATGGACTGGGTGGAGAAATCCGAAGGTATGCGGTTGTTCAGAACCCGCCTGTTCAGCCGGATCGTACCCATCGTGCGCGATATCGGCATGTGGTCGGACAATGTACAGGCCGCGTTCGATAAGATGGGGCTGCTGGAATTCTGCGATCCTAATCTGGATGTGGATCTGTTGCTGGCGGCGGATGAAAGGGTGGCGGAGGAATTCGACGCCCAGGCCCATGTGACCCAGGCCATCCAGGCGGCGGAATAAACCACATCCGGGCGGCAGACCCTCGCCGTCCTTGCCACCGGGCCCTTCAATGCGGTGGTGGACGGCAATGCGGTCATGGACGGTTGAAAAGCGGCCATGGTAGGATAGTGCCATGAATCTCTCCAAGAGCGATTTTCAATTGATTAGAGTCGGCACGCCGCTTAAGTATCTGTTTCAATTGTTTTATTCAAAGAGTCTGGGCATTTTTGGACGAAATATGCTCTAGGTCTCCGCGCGAGAATATGGACTTGACCACAGCCAATCGACCGGAACCGCAGGCCGGCGCCACGCCGCCCCAACTCAGCCATCGCCTGATGCTGCGGCTGTTGCAGGATTACATTCGCCCCCATGCCGGCCAGCTGCTTTGGGCGGCTGGGTTCATGGCGGTGGTAGCGGCGACCACGGGTCTGAACGCCTGGCTGTTGAAACCGGCCATTGACAAGGTATTTGTGGAACAGGTGCCGGGCATGCTGATTTTGGTGCCCGTCGTCCTGATTGCGCTGGCCTGTTTGCGCGGCGGGGCGACCTATATGCAAAGCATACTGATGAACGGGGTCGGACAACGCATCATTGCCGAGACCCAGGTCAAGATGTACCACCATCTGATATCCGCCGATCTGGCCTACCTGCAGTCGGTGCATTCAGGCCAATTGCTGTCATCTTTCCTGTACGATGCCAACCTGCTGCGGGAGGCCGTGGGTCGGGCGATTACCGGCATCGCCAAGGATGCCTTGACCGCCCTGGCGTTGGCCGTGGTGATGTTCATACAGGATTGGCATCTGGCCCTGATCGTGGTCTTCATCTTTCCCCTGGTCGGCGTCGCTATCCGCAAGCTGGGGAAGCGCATGCGCCAGGCATCCACCGCCACCCAGGAGGAAACCGGCAAGCTGACCAGCCAGCTCAGTGAAACCCTGGATGGCGTACGCCTGGTCAAGGCCTATGGCATGGAGGCGGGCGAGACCGAACGGATCAGGCTTCGCATCGAACAACGGTTAAAGGAAATCATGCGCGGCATCCGCACCCGCTCCGCCGCCTCGCCGTTGACCGAGGCGTTGGGCGGCGTAGCCGTGGCCATGGCTATAATTTATGGCGGCTGGCGCGCTCAGGAAGGCGCTCTGTCGCTGGGCGAATTCATGTCATTTTTAGCCGCCCTGCTGATGGCCTACCAGCCCTTAAAAGGCCTGGCCAGCCTGAATACCGCCCTACAGGAAGGCCTGGCCGCGGCACAGCGGATCTTCGCGGTTTTGGACGTGGCGCCAACCATCGTTGAGAAACCCGGCGCCAAGGTGTTGGAGGTCGATCACGGCGCCATCACCTATAGGGATGTGCAATTTTCCTACGACGATCAGACCGCCGCGCTGCACGGGGTCAACTTGCAAATAGCCGCCGGCGGCACGGTTGCGCTGGTCGGGCCGTCCGGGTCGGGCAAAACCACGTTGATGAACCTTTTGCCACGCTTTTACGATGCCGTCGACGGGCAGATCGAAATCGATGGCCAGAATATCCGGGATGTTACGATCAACAGCCTGCGGGCGGCCATGGCGCTGGTCAGTCAGGATATTACCCTGTTCGACGACACCGTCGCGGCCAATATTGCCTATGGCCGGCCCGGCGCCACACGGTTGGAAATTGCCGCCGCCGCGCGATCGGCGGCGGCCCATGACTTCATTACCGACCTGCCCCAGGGCTATGACGCCAGAGTGGGCGAAAACGGCGTCCGTCTGTCGGGCGGTCAGCGCCAGCGCATCGCCATCGCCCGGGCAATGCTGAAGAATGCCCCGATCCTGCTGCTGGACGAGGCCACGTCCGCCCTGGACAGCGAGGCCGAGCGCGAAGTGCAGCTGGCGTTGGAAGCCCTGAAGGCCGGCCGCACGACCTTGGTCATTGCCCATCGTCTTTCCACCGTCATAGCGGCGGACAATATTTATGTGTTGGAGGATGGCCGGGTGACCGAAAGCGGCAACCACGAGACATTGCTGGCGCAAAACGGCAGTTATGCCCGGCTTTACAGGTTGCAATTCGCCACTTTGGAGAATGACGACGACCCCAAAACCAGGGCTGCCGCGCAGCTTGGGAGCTGACATCGGTGCGCCTGGGAAAACGGGTTTTGGGCACATCCCTGGGTCAGACAGCCCTTGGCTTTCTGGCGGCCCAGTATGTTCGTCTGGTTAAACTCACGACCAAATGGCAAATTATCAATGATCGGATCATCCCTGATCTGTTGGGCCAGGGACGAGGCATCATCTTCGTGACCTGGCATGGCCGGCTGATGATGGCGCCAACGGCTTGGTCCGGCGCCACGCCAGTGCATTTGCTGGTATCGCGCCATGGCGACGGCGAACTGATTGCCCGCGCCTTGGGCCATTTCGATATGATCATGGTGCGCGGTTCCACCCATCGGCCAGAGCGGGAGCGGGACAAGGGTGGCTCCGCCGCCATGCGCGAGATGCTGGCGGCGCTGAAGCAAGGCCATTCAATCGGCATCACCCCTGATGGTCCACGGGGACCGGCGATGCATCTCAGCCCCGGCGTTATTGCCCTGGCCCAGCTGTCGGGCGCCCCGATCGTCCCCTTCGCGGTCTGCACCGGGCGTTATTATACCCTGGCAACCTGGGATAAGTTTCATTTCGCGTTGCCCTTTTCCAAGGGCGCCGTGGTGGTTGGCGAGCCGATTGACATAGAGCGCCGGATCGATGGCCCGGCGCGGGAAGCGGCACGCCGCCAGGTCGAAGCCGCCCTCATGGAGGTGACCGGACAGGCCGACCGTATGACAAGGACAGCGCCATGACCCCGGCTCTCTATCGCGCCGCCACGATATTGCTGGGGCCGCTGGCGATCTGGTATTTGCGCCGCCGTCTGCGCCAGGGCAGGGAAGATCCGGCCCGCTTTGACGAGCGCCTGGGGAAACCGAGCCGGCCACGCCCCGATGGCCGCCTGATATGGGTGCACGGCGCTTCGGTCGGTGAAGCCATTTCGGTGCTGCCTTTGATCGAACGGCTTTTGCGCCAGGATCAGGGACTGCACATCCTGTTGACCTCGGGCACCGTAACCTCGGCCCGGATCATGGCCGATCGCCTGCCGGCCCGCGCCATACATCAATACGTGCCCATTGATCGCCCGGCGTCGGTCAGCCGGTTCCTCGATCATTGGCGGCCGGACCTGGCGCTATGGGTTGAATCGGAGCTGTGGCCCAATTTAGTTCACCAGACCGCCGCACGCGGCGTGCCCATGGCGTTGATCAACGCCCGTATGTCCGAACGTTCCTACCGGCGCTGGCGCCGCCTGCCTTTTCTGGTCAGGCCACTGCTGCAGGCGTTCCAGGTTTGCATCGCGCAAAGCCCTCCTGATGCCGGGCGGCTGGCGACCCTGGGGGCGCAATCGGTCACCTACCACGGCAATATAAAAGCCGCCGCGCCGCCCCTGCCCTTCGATCCACGGGAGCTGCATGTTTTGAAACAGGCGATCGGCAGGCGGCCCCTATGGCTGGCTGCCTCCACCCATCCCGGCGAAGAGGTGATCATCGGCGCGGTACATAGGCAACTGGCGGCGCAAATTCCTGACCTGTTGACGATCTTGGTGCCGCGCCACGCGGTTCGCGGCGACCAGATCGCGGCGGACTTGACGAACCAGGGCCTGACCATCGCCCGGCGTAGTCAGGCACAGCCGATCAGCCCACGAACAGATATCTACCTGGGCGACAGCATGGGCGAAATGGGCCTTTACTATCGCCTCGCCGCCATCGTCTTCATCGGTGGCTCGTTGGTCGCCCATGGCGGGCAAAACCCACTTGAAGCCGCCCGCCTGGACTCCGCCCTGTTGTTCGGGCCCCATATGTTCAATTTCACGGAACAGGCGGCCGCCATGACCAAGGCCGGCGGGGCGGAGCTGGTCGCCGATGCCGATGCCCTGGCCAGCCAGGTCGCGCTGCTGTTGGCTGATGCGGATGAAACCGGGCGTCGGACCGCCGCCGCCGCCGCCGCCGCGGATGACGGCAACGATGTGCTGGCCGCGGTGCTGCGGCAATTGACCCCCTTGATGCCCAGCTTGGGATCTGACCATGCAAGCGCCTGAATTCTGGACCCGCGATGGTGCCCTGGCGCGCAGTTTACAGCCCCTGGCCTGGTTATATGGTGCCGCCGGCCGTCTGCGCTGGGCGGCAAGCCGCCCCTGGCGGGCCGGGGTGCCGGTTATATGTGTCGGCAATCTGGTAGCGGGCGGGGCCGGGAAAACTCCCACCGCCCTGGCCCTGGGCCGCGCCCTGACCCAACGGGGCATCGCACTGCATTTTCTGAGCCGGGGCCATGGCGGCCGCCTGACGGGACCCATCCGCGTGGACCCGGATCGGCATCAGGCGGCGGACGTGGGCGACGAGCCGCTTTTGCTGGCCGCCGCCGCACCGGCCTGGATCGCCCGCGATCGGGCCGCCGGCGCCCGCGCCGCCATTGCCGCCGGGGCCCAGGCCATCATCATGGATGACGGTTTTCAAAATCCCGGTCTGGCCAAGGATCTGTCATTGCTGGTAATCGACGAAGCCTACGGCCTGGGCAATGGCCGGGTGCATCCCGCCGGCCCCCTGCGCGAGCCCGCCGACGTGGGCCTGGCCCGTGCCGATCGGGTGGTGCTGCTGCGATCCGGCGAGGCGCCCGCCCCGATATCTGTCCCGATAGCCACCATGACACCGCCGCCCCTGACGGCGCGGTTGATCCCAGCCGATGACGCATTGGCATTGCGTGGACGCCGGGTTCTGGCCTTTGCCGGTATTGGCCGCCCACAACGGTTCTTTCATACGGTGCGGGAATTGGGCGCGGAACTGGTGGGCCAACACGGCTTTCCCGATCATCATCCCTATCGCGAAGATGAAATCTGGAGACTGGTTGAATTGGCCGGTGATCTGGACGCCCAGGCCGTGACCACGGCCAAGGACGCCGTGCGTCTGCCGCCCGGTGCCCGGGACATGGTGACAGTAATCAACGTTGCCCTGGCCTTTGATCGGCCCGATGATCTGGATCAGATGTTGGATGGTGTCTTTGGGACTGGGCCGCAATGAAACATCCCATCCGCTATCGTGCGGAATATTGGCTGGCGCGCTTGTTATGGGCGCTTTTCGCTGCCTTGCCTGTCGCCACGGCCTCAAATCTCGGCGCCCGGTTGGCAATGGTGCTAGGCCATTTGCCGCCCCTGGGGCGCCGGGCGGATCGGAATTTGCGCCTGGCCATGCCGGAGCTGGATCAACATGAACGGGCCGCGATCATTTCCGGTGTTTGGCAAAATCTTGGCCGCACGCTTGCCGAGCTGCCCCATCTAGACAATTTCACTTTGACCGAGGGGGCGCCGGGGCAGGGTGAAATTCAGGTGGTTGGGGCGGAAAAGTTCATCGAACAACAGGACCAGGTGCGGGGCTGCCTGTTTTTTGGAGGCCACCTGGCCAATTGGGAACTAATGTATTTGGTTGCGGCCAAATTGGACCGGCCCGTTCACCTGGTCTATCGCGCCGCCAATAATCCGCTGATCGATGGCTGGTTATCGCAGGTCCGGAAAGGCGTGTCGTTAAGCGCCCTGGCCAAGGGCCGGACGGCGGCACGCGGCATTCTTGCGGCGCTCAAACAGGGCGATGCCGTGGGTATGCTGGTGGATCAGAAAATGAATGACGGCATCGCGGTGCCGTTCTTTGGCCGTCCAGCCATGACCGCGCCGGCCTTGGCCGAACTGGCGCTACGCCAAGATCTCGCCATAACGCCCATGCGCTGCGAACGCCTGGCCGGCGCCGCCTTTCGCGTGACATTCCTCGATCCCCTAAGCTATCGCGAAAGTGGCAACCGCCAGGAGGACGTGATGGCCGTGATGAGCCTGGTCAATAATATGCTGGAGGACTGGATCCGGGCGCGGCCGGAACAATGGCTTTGGCTGCACAACCGCTGGCCCAGCTAGAGCGTGTTCATAAAACACTTACGCATAACCGGCATGTTTGAGGTAGTTTCTGCACTCCTCCTGGGAGACTTTGGCGACGGTTTCGCCGATGCCCCGCCAGAGAGCCTCCTGAGTTCGCCAACCAGCCTTTCGGAT
>JADHTB010000026.1 GCA_016776605.1 Alphaproteobacteria bacterium
TAGGCGCGTTGCGCAGCGCGATGTGGTGCATCGGGCAAGCGGCGCAACGCACCAGAATGGCTTAGGGGCGCCACCGAAGGCCGCTCACCAAGGCCCCGTGGCTGCGTTGCGGTTCTTGGACGATGCACCACATCGACCTACAAACCGCGCCTACCCACGGGGCCTTGGTGAGCGGTCAAATGGTTCAGAATACCCCGGAAATGCTCTAGCCGAATTCAGCGTTTTCGGCCCGGTCCAGGCGGGCCATGGTTTCGGCGGCGAGGGCACCCAGGATAACCCAGAAAATTAGATTGGCGGCCAAGCTGGCCGTGACGAACTCCGCCGCCAGGATGGCGGGCACGTTGCTATCCAGGGTCGCCGGGTGGGGGGCGCCATAAATCTGCGGCAGGGCAGCCACCACCACCCCGGATACGCGCCAGATGGGGCCATCGCTAAGAAAAATCAGGGCCAAGCCCCCCGCCGTAAGCAATGCGGTGGCAAACCACCAGGTTTGCCGCGCCAGCAATTCCCCCCCTGCCATGCCGGGCAATTCCGGCGGCAGGCCCAATGCCGGCGCCAGACTGACGGCAATGAAGCCGCCCAGGCCCCAGGCCACCCCCTGACGCCAGTCAGTCACATCGCGAAGGGCAAGCATCGCCGCCAACACCAAACCCAGGCCGACGCCGATTAGAACGTTGGATAACAAAGAATAGAACAACCGCTCCCCACCGTCGGCAGGCATCCATGTCCCTGTATCCATGTCCTGGCCAGAGCTGGAACTGGGGCTGGAACTGGGCTTGGGGCTGGATGGCGCCTGGACCGCGTGGTCGTGGCCTTTGTTTTCAAATTCCTCCGCCGCCAGGATCAGCGGATAGACCTTCAAGGTCTGCAGCCCGGTCAAGGCCGCGCCGGCGAGAACACCGGCAAACAGGGCGCTGACCAGAATAGCTCGAAAATAAGCCATGCAGCGCTTAATGCGGCAAGGGATTTATGCACACGGGTGGGTTAGTGGCAGGGTGCCGCAACGCCATGACGGGCATCGTGGGCCGCATTGTGGATCGTCGTGGAGTGGGAAAATGCCACGCCAATGAACAGCCCCATCCCCAACAGGGCGGCAAGGCTCGCCTGCAAAACCTGAGCGGCCCGTGCCTGGACGGCGGCGGTATAATCGGCAACTCTTGTCTGTGCCATGCTTTATTCTCCCGAATCTGATCCGTCCCGCATCACCAAGGGATATCCATCCCGGATGCAGCTGTTCATCTGTGCCTGAGAATACTTGTGTCGATGCTAAATACAACAACAATTCGGGCTGGCGGTGAAATGATCTCGGCTGGTGACCAATATTACTTTCCCGGCACTCCGGTTGGAAGCCAGCGGCGCCACTCCAATCTGGATGGCTATATGGCGGTATTTGGTCAAAGCGGCTGAAGAAACTGGTTCTAAAGCCCTTCCCTGGCGCGCGAATCCTGTTATGACTCAACCCTGCTAATCCCCTATCGCCCCCGCCTTGCCTCTCCCTCGGTACAAATGCGCAAAATTCTTAAAATAATTCTGGCGATACTTGTGGTGCTCGCCGCCATTGCGGCCTGGCTGTTTGGCTATGACGAAACCCGCGTGCGGATGGTCAAGGCCAACAATGGCTGTCCGGGCTGCGAATTGAACAATGCCAGCCTGTGGTGGAGCGCATTGGCCGATGCAGACCTGAAGGGCGCAAATCTAAACGGCGCAAAATTGTGGTGGAGCGATTTGCAACGGGCTGATTTGCGCGACGCCACATTTCTTGGCGCCAGTTTATGGTGGGCTGACCTGCGCGGCGCCCGGTTGGTGGGTGCCGATTTTACCGGCGCCTCCATGGGCAGGGTCGACTTGCGCGGGGTGAAGGGGGCCGGCGTGCCCTTTAAATCGGCGGATCTAAGCGGCGCCAATATTAGCGGCGGCAGCCTTCACGGCGCGAACCTGTGGCGGGCCAATCTATTGCAGGCCGTCGCGCAAAAGGTTGATCTGAGCGGCGCCAATCTCACCGAGGCCAATTTTCATTCGGTGGATTTAAGCGGTTCCAACTTAGCGGGCGCCACCTTGGTCGGAACCAGTTTGACCAGGACCAATTTAACCGGCATTAATCTAGCCGGCGCCGACCTGACCGGCGCCAATCTTGGCGAGGCTACATTACGAGGCGCCGACCTGCGGGGCGCAAAATTGGCGCGGGCGGACCTGCCCACGGCCGATATGAGCCAGGCCAATCTGCGCGGCGCCAATTTCGAGGGCGCCAATCTAACCTGGTCCATCATGGTCGGAGTTAACCTTACGGGCGCTAATTTGAGCAAGGCAAACCTGGGTGGTGCCGATCTTAGCGGCGCCGACCTGACCGACGCCATTCTGGACGGGGCAATCCTGTGTAAAACCAAGCTACCGACCGGCGAGGATAATTCCGGCTGCTAGAGCAATTCCGAATTAATGAGAATCGCAAAGCGATTCTAAGTGATTGGTTCGCACCACTAGTGCCCCAGATAAATACCGCCGTTGATGTGGATACATTGGCCGGTGATGTAGCCGCCGTCGGGTCCGACCAGGTGGCGGACCATGGCGGCGATCTCGTCCACCGTGCCGCGCCGGCCCAAAGGAATGGTTTTGGCCATGCCCGGCGGCAGCACGCCCGCGGCGGCACCCCGCACCGTATCGATGGCGCCGGGCGCGATGGCATTGACGGTGATGTTGTCGGCGGCCAGTTCAACCGCCAGGCCCCGCACCAGTCCCTCCAATCCGGCCTTCGAAGCGTTCACATGGGCGCGTTCCCGCGTGCCCGCATGGTTTGACACGCCGCTCATGCCAATTATCGCGCCACCGCCACGCGCCTTCATGTGCGGTGCGGCGTGACGGGCCAACAGAAAGGCGCCATCAAGTGCGACGGACAGGATTTCCCGCCATTCGGTAAAGCTCATTTCCATGAACGGGGTTTGCCGGCGCAGGCCGGCGTTGCTGACCACGATATCGATACCGCCGGCCTCGTTCACCAATCGGGCGATCATCTCGCGCACCGCGCCTTCATCGGAAACATCCGCCAAATGGGCCATGGCCCGGCCGCCCGCATCGTTAATTTCCGCCGCCACGGCCTCGATTGCCACCACGTTGCCCCGGCCGTTGACCAGCACAGTGGCGCCATCGGCCGCCAGGCCAAGGGCAATGGCGCGGCCAATATTCTGGCCCCCGCCGCTCACCAGGGCGACCTTGCCGGCCAGTGGATTTGAATTTGCGTCCGTCATTGCAATGTTCCCCTGTTTTGTCCGATAGATGCGTTGTTAGCTTACCGTTAGCTAATTTCCAAATTCAGCGGTAATCGTCGCTGGGGTTAAAACTCTCGTCCTTGGCCAGCACCCCTTGCCCGGGGACAAAATTCACCTCCACCCGGATGCCGTCCGGATCCTCGAACAACACGTAGTAGTAGCCGGGTGCCCAGGCGCCCTCCTTGGCCGGGCTGACGATATGCGCCTTCATCTCCCGCAGCAGCGCATCGACCTGATCCACATCGGCGCGAGAGCGGGCCCGGAAACAGACATGGTGCAGACCGACCCGGCCCTGGACAAAGCGTTCGCCCGCGTGTTCCGGCGCGCAGGGATGAAGGCCCAGCGCGGTGCGGGCGCCGACGAAATAACACATGTTGCTGCCGTCAAAGACGCATTCCAGGCCCAGCGCGGGCATCAACCGCCCATAGAACGCCTTGGCCAAGCCGTACTGGCTGACCGTCAGCATCACATGGGCCATGCCGTTGACTTCGATCATTATTCTCTCCCTGCGTTAATGCTGGGTGCGTCCCGCGAAATGCTGGCGCGCAAATGTTGTGACGACCATCGCACTCTATCTGCCTTAGGTGGATTTGCGGGGCCTAAACATGGGCTGGGTCTGCATCATCAACCCACCGGTACGGCAAACAGGGCGACCCCCGCCAGCATCACCGTCGTCAATCCGAACAAGGCGCCATAGGCTATGCGTTGCCACCGCCCGGCCAGGCCATGGGCGAGCCACAAGGCCACCACGGTCTGGGCCAAATAGCAAACCGCGAACGCCCGTGATGCGAGGGTGACGATCTCGAACACATTCGTCGTCCACACCAGAACGACGCCCAAGCCGGTAACCACCAGGTATGCCAGCGGGGCCGTCAAGTACCCTCGGCTTTCCTCCTCCGCCAGGCCGCCGGCCCCCAATGTGTCGCCCACCGCCGCGCCGAACTGGCTGGCGACCGCCGCGAATATCAGCATGACGGGTAGAACAATGGCGGCATGGCCGACCAGATCGATGATGGCGGTCTCGTCTGGTTTTCCGCCGGCCAGGAAATGCAACAGCGGCAGTATGGAGAGGACAAACACCAGGTAGACCCCGGCCGATAGAATTTGCGCGAACCGCATGCTTTGAATACGCATCCGGCCCGAATACTCGGCGCCAAGATAGCGCGAGGTTTCAAACCCCTGCACCACCAGCAACATGCCGGCCAGCTTTCGCAATTGCAGCTCCAGGCTCTGCGCTTCCGCCTGCAAACCGTTAAGGCCAAAGCCGTTGGTAATATCCAAATGCAGCAAACCGAACAGCAGGGCAGCGATAACAGCCAGCTTGATGGAAACCGAATATTCCTCCAGCCACTCCAAGCCGCGCAAGCCAAAGCGCCAGCCGGCGATGCCGATGACCGACAGCACCATGGTCGTCAGAATTTTGGCGCCGGTTGCAGATTCCAACCCCACGCCGTCCAGAACGAAGGCCGCCAGCAGGCGCACGTAAAAGGCCACCGAAACCACATAAGCCAACGCCAGGGCGATGTTGGAAAAACGTTCGCCCACGCGCAGGACAACGGACGGCGCCATGGACCCGCCGCCTTGCAGCAGGGCGGGCTCGGCATAGCGGATATTAAAGCGGATGACTTCGCCGATCAGATAGGCAATGGCGACGATCGCCAGCATGGCGAAAAAAGCATCGCCGCCGGCGACTTGCGCCAGCAGAGGCGCCATCACCAGAAAACCGCTGCCGATGATGGATGCCAACGGAGTCACCGTGGCGCGCCAAAACCGCGCCTCCCTAATCGCCGGACGCAGCAGCCCAAACACAACCACCAAGGCAATGGCTGGCAGCAAATAATTGATCAGGGGCATAATGATCTGATTTTAGGCGATTGCGTCGGTAGTTTCCATGATTGCGGGTCAGGCCTTGAATTTTGAATATATCCAGCCCGGCCTACTTTAAACCGCCGTGCCCATGCGGGCGGGGGCGGCGCGGGTGCCGGAGCCACGTTGGGGGACTTTGGGCAGGGCGAAGCCTTGCTGATGGCAGGCTTTGGTGATCACGGTGAATTTCCAAAGGATGCCGCCCGCGACGGCGCCGATGCCGGCCACAAGACAGGTCGCGGCGGCCAGGAAGGGATAGTCCAGCCATAGGCCCAGGAACAGCGCGAAGCCCAGCAGGGGCAGAGCGTGGCCGATCAGGCGGAGGCGCAAGGTGATGGCGGCCAAAGCATTTCGGGCCAGGGGGCCGATGCCGCAGGCCCGAGCCGTAGCGATATATTTGCGCCACAGAATGGCATTGATAACCGCCAAAACGCCGCCCGCCCCCGCCGCCACGGGGGCCGCACCGGCCGGACCGGAAAACAGGCTGGCGGCAATGGCCAGCAGGCCAGCGCCTTCCAACAGGCCGGTGGCCAGCAGCATCCAGGGCATCAAGCGGCCACGCCAGGCCGGGATGCCCTTGGCCGCCGGCAGGATGCGGGCCTGACAATACAAAAACGCCGCCGCCGCCACCGCCAGGGCCAGATGCAACAGCTCCGACGGCTGTACCAAGTCCGCGATCAGCGTGGGATAGAACAGCGCCACGACATAGGTTTCCCGGGTCATCCAGGATGTCCCCGGCCGCAGCAGGACGTAAAGGAAACGGAACTTGCGGGCGATTTCCAGAAAGACGAAAAACAACCCCACCGCCATGCCCACCCCGGCCACCAGGTTGATGGCCAACAAGCTATCCTGCGGCAGAAAACCGGTAACATAGGCCAGCCAGGCCATGATGATCAGGCCCGTGCTCATCCCGCCCAGGGTGAAATTCATCGCCGCCCGCATGTCCCAGAACGTCTGGCGTTGTCCGGCCAGGGGGTTATCGGGGTCCTGCAGGGCCTCGTCATCCACATCATCCGCCGTACGCTCCCGCCCCGGCATGCTGTTGTCCAGGCCATAGAGGTATTTGATCTGTGGGTCGGTGCCCAATTCCTGGTGCATCTGAAAGGCCCGGCCGTCGCCGGATAGTTGGGAAACATTGCTGTTGGGATCGGCGAAATCGCCAAAATGGATCGCCGTGGCGATACAGGAATTGGCGCAGGCGGGCGTGGCCTCCGGGTCGATGCCCGGCGTCAGGCCCTGGGCAATGCCACCGTCTACCCGGTCAACGCAGAAAGTGCATTTGTTGGCGACCCCGATGCGGCCCTTTTGGGCGACCTGTTCTTCCTGGACCGTGGGAGTGCCGTAATACCAGTTTTGTTCGTGCGCGATGGTGCGGGCCTGATAGGGGCAGGCCACGGCGCAATAGCCGCAGCCGATGCAGCGGTCATAATCCATGGTGACCAGACCATCGGCACGCTGGCGGGTGGCCCCGGTGGGGCAGACCGGCACACAGGGCGGCTCGTCGCAATGCTGGCAGCCGGTGACCAGGAACAAGCGCTCCACATTGGGAAACTGGCCCAGTTCCACATCAATCACCCGCCGCCATTGCACGCCGGGCGGGGTGTCGTTTTCATGTTTGCAGGCAATGGTGCAGGTCTGGCAGCCGACACAGCTGTTCAGGTCGATGACCATGCCGAAACGCTGCTTCGGGTCCTGGCCCTGGCTCTGATCCGTACGCGCACTCAAACTCTGGTTCATGAACCAGCACTCCGCATTTCCGTATCCTTGGAGATTTTCACCCGCACAATGTCGGAACTGCTGCCCGTACCATCGGTCAGCGAGAGCGATATATCGGTGATGGTATTCAGGCTGGGCAGGTTCAAATCCTTGGCGAACGGCGTCGCCCAGTGATCGAACTGGCCGATCATCAGCACCGTATCGGGCCGGATACCCTGGCGCAGCACCGCATTGCCCCGGGTCACCCCGGTCGCGGATTCGATCACCACCGGGTCGCCCTGGCCGATGCCCAGGCGCTGGGCTGCCTGTTTGTTGATGATGATGCCGCCATGCCCGGAAATATTCTCCGCCACTTCATAGATCAGCGGAATGCCCACATTGGCGCCCCAAGCATATTGCATGCTGCGCGCGGTCAGGGCCCAGAACGGAAAATCGCTTGGATTTTGCCGTTTTTCGCGCACGAAATTTGTCCAGATGTCGGGGAAGGATTCGTACTTGGGCAGCGGGTCGTAGTCTTTCAATTGCCCGTCCCACCACTCGATGCCCGCCTCGTGCAGGCGGTTGGCAAGTTGGGCGCCATGGCGTTTGATGCGTTCCTGATAGGGCAATTCAAACCGGATACCCCGCTCCTTCAAATAGGGATACAGGTACCATTCCCGCTGGGCGAATTCGCGCAGCATATAGCCATGTTCCTTGAACCAGTCGATGCCATGGACTTCTTCGCCATTGGTCAGGTCGTGGCTGGCCGCCTTGGCCACCCGGTCCCAAATCTCTTCGACGCCATAGCTCACCTCCGGGTCCAGGCTGTAATCGAACTGGCTGTTCACCAGCCGCATACCGGCGGCGCCCTTGTTGATGGCCATGTTGTATTCCGCCAGGAAACCGGCGCGTTTGCAGATTTCCGTGGCGATATCGGTCATGTCCATGGCGTCCACCACCGGCTTCACCGCCGGTTGGCGGATCATCCAGCCCTGGTGCTTCCAGAACTGCTCGCCCGATCCGGTGCCGCCAATCCGGCTTAATTGCAGGCTTTCCAGATCGGTTGCTTCCGGCAGCACGATGTCCGCCATGTGGTTGGTCTCGTCCTTGGTGTAGGCAAAGGCCACGGTGAAGGGGAATTCGGCGATCCGCTCGGCCACTTCCGGCGCGTTCCATGACGAGATCGCCGGGTTGGTGCGATAGCAGAACCACAGATCAGGCAGGGTCGGGCGCGGCCAGTTTTCCGGCGGTTCTTTCTGGAACAACCAGGGCAGATGCGCCGGGCCCAGGGCCGGGGCCCAGGGCGAGGATGAGGACAAGGGCACCAGGGTGTTATAGCCGTTGCGGATTTTGGGCTGGCTGGCCCAGCCTTCCTTGGAGGTCTCGTTAAAGGGGAAATCCATAATGCCGTCGCGGCTGGACACCGCGCTTAGATGCTTGTTGTTGGCGGGCCGGTTCAGCCGCACCTTCGTCCCAAGGTTGGCGCCCGGCACTTCGATCGCGCCGACCAGTACGCTCAACAGGGTCCGGGCCCAGACCGCGTGATAGCCGCCCGGTCCGTTGTTGACGGATTTTCCCAGCATCACGGCCACCGGGCGCAGCGGCAACGTCTCGCCCTCGATCTCGATGGTGGCGCCGACCCGGGCATGGGCCACGAATTCGTCACCGATCCGGCGCATGGTTTCCGCCGGCACATCGCATTCGGCCTCGGCCCATTCCGGGGTATATTCGTCAATATGTTCCAGCAACATCTGGAAAGCGGGGCGGACTTCCACGCCTGCATGGCGCCAGACCTCTTCATCCGCGCCTAGTTCCAGGCCCGATGCGGTATAGCTGCCAGCCAGGGCGGGCTGGACAATGTTGGCATCGAAAGGTTTGGCGGTGCCGTCCGACAGATCCCAGATCAGCGGCTTTTCGGTTCCCGCCTCGCGCAGGTAATAGCCGTTCGGGGCCACCAGATAGGGCGCGGTGGTATCTTCCTCCAGAAAGCGGACGTCGCAGACTTCGCGCCAGTCGCGTTCTTTTATAATGCGGTGGATCACGGCGAACAGAAAGGCGGCATCGGTCTTTGGTTTGATCGGCACCCATTCCGCCGACATCGCCCCAGTCACGGACAAATGCGGCTCCACCATCACGCGCTTCATGCCGCGCCGGCGCGCCTCGGCCCCGCGGCGCACGCCGGTGGCACCGCCAGAGGCATCGACGTTATTGCCACAGTTGATGACATAGTCGCAGTAGGGCGAATCTACCGCCAAGGTAAAGGCGCGCTGCCACAATTCCCCGTACAGATGTTCCGAATGATAGCATTTGACCCCCTGGCCGGCGCCAAAGCCCAGATCAGCCGGGCCCCAGGCCGCCAGCAGGGCCGGAAAACTACCCATAAACCGGGTTGGCGTGCCACCGCCCCCAAAAGAGGCCGCCAGGCGCGGGTAACCGGAATTGTCCTTCGCCCCCTTGGAGCGGATCTCCCGCAGCTTGTCGGCCACGGTGTCCAATGCCTCGTCCCAGGAAATGGGGACAAAGCCCGGATCCTCATGGCGGCCCTTTTTCGGATTGGTCCGCTTCATGGGCTGGGCCACCCGGTTTGGATTATAGGTTTTCTGCACCAGGCCATAGGCCTTGACGCAGGGCGTGCCCTTGCCCGGGTGCTGGCCACAGATGTTCAGATTGGGTTCAATCCGCACGGCAACGCCGTCCTCCACCTCAACCTTGATCAGGTCGGGGCCCGAGACGCATTGGAAGCAATAGGTGGGGACCTTTTTTGTTTCCGGCTTTGATTTGGTCATGCGCTGCCTGCCTTTCCGCTATCCTATAGGGAATAAGCTATCACGGCACATTCAATGAAAGCAAAGCTGCGAATTTCCGTGTAGCATTGATATTAAGAAGAAAATTGGAGCAATTTTCAATTGGTTGGAGCCGCCAAGGCGGCTTAAGTAATTGGTTCAATTGCGCCATCTTAAAAAATCCGAGCACATTTAGATTAAATGCGCTCTGCGGGAGGAGTGGCCTTGTCTAAAGATAGCGTCGTAATCGCCGGTTATTCGGAAACGCCGGTGGCATTCAAAAGCGGACGTAGCGCCTATGATTTTGCCGGCGAGGCTTTCGCCGGGTTGTTAGAGGCGACGGGCATGGCAAAGGCCATGATCGATGGCCTGTCGGTCACCGTGCCGTTGAGCGAATGCGCTAATCCCTTTTTCGCCGTCTATATGGCCGAGGCCCTGGGCCTGTCGCCCAGCTGGTTGAATTATGGCGGTATCGGCGGCTGTTCGGCCACGGGGGGGGTGGCGCGGGCGGCCTCGGCCATCCGCGATGGCCAGTGTGAGGTGGCCGTGGTGCTATCAGCCGATGCGCCCAGCACCAACTGGGCCGCCAACTATGGCGCCTGGCGCGGCGAATTCCAGGACCCGGTTGGGATCATGGGTCCGCCGGCGGCGTTCGGTCTGTTGATGAGCCGCTATGAACATCAATACGGCCTGAATTACGAGGCCCTGGCCAAGATCGCCATTACCCAGCGCAAAGGCGCCCTGTTGAACGGCAATGCCTACACCAAGCTGCAAAAACCGTTGAGCGTCGATGATTACATGAATTCCCGCATGATCGCCGATCCCCTGCGTTTGCTGGACTGCGTGATGTTCTGCGACGGCGGCAATGCGTTCCTGGTCACCACCGAGGGCAAGGCCAAGGAGCTGGGTATCGAAAAAATGGTCCGCCCCACGGCCTATGCCGAAGTGACAAATTTCAAGGGTGATGACCCTACGGCGGATATTACCGAAACCGGTTTCAGCCAACTGGCGCCCAAGGTATTCGGTAAATCAGGTTTGACCCCGGACGATATCGGCAGCTTTCACCCCTACGACGATTTTACCATCGCGGTGATGATGCAGCTGGAAGACTTCGGTTTTTGCCCCAAGGGTCAGGGCAGCGGCTATGTGATGGCGACGGATCTGTCCTACCAGGGCGAACTGCCGGTGAACACCGGCGGCGGGCAACTGTCCGCCGGACAACCGGGCCTGGCCAGCGGCGGCCTGAACCTGGCGGAGGCCGTGCGCCAGATGTTCGGCGAGGCCGGCGCCCGCCAGGTCGCCAATACTAAAACCGCCCTGGTTACCGGCATCGGCGTTATCCCCTATGCGCGCAACTGGGGCGCCAGCGCCGCCATGATATTGGAGGCCTAAGATGTCAGAGCAGAAAAACCAGCGTCCCGTACCGAAAGCTAACCGGTTTGTCGAAACAGAGGCCTTCTGGCAGGGCACCAAACAAGGCGAACTGTTGCTGCAATATTGCCCTGATACCAAGCAGTTTCAGCATTATCCACGCCCCATCAGCGTCTATACGGGCAAGCGCAATCTGGAATGGCGCAAGGTGTCGGGCCAGGGCGTGATCTATGCCTGCACGATCGTACGGGTGCCCGGCCCGGGCCTGGACGACCGCCTGCCGCTGTCGGTGGTGACGGTGGAACTGGACGAGGGGGTGCGGATACTGGGTAATGTCCTGAATGCGGCTCCCGATAAAGTCGCCATTGGCCAGCGGGTCGAATTGGCCTGGGATGCCCTGGGCGATGATGCGCAATATCCCGGCTTCAATCTGGTCGAGGCTTAGGAAATGCGGTTGGAAGTTGTCCTGGCCGCCCATGCGGAACGGCACCCGGACAAAGTAGCGGTGATCTGCGGCGGGGCGGCCATTACCTATGGCGCCTTGCAACAGTCCATCCGTCAGGTGGCGGGCGGTCTGGCGGAATTGGGCCTGGGCCCGAACGACAAAATCGTGCTGTACCTGCCGAATGGCCTCGCGGTCGTGCAGTTGCTTTACGCCGCCCTCACCCTGGGCGCGGTGGCCGTACCGGTGACCACCCGCATGAGCGTGCGCGAGTTGGCCGATTTCTGCGAGGACTGCGAGGCCAAGGTCCTGGCCTTTCACAGGGATCAGGCGGACGCCTTAGGCGATCTGTTGGCCGCGCGGCAGGGCATGGCGTCCGTGGCCGTTGGCGGCGAGGCATCCGGTGCCGTACCGTTTGCCTCATTGTTGCAGGACCGCGCGGGCGCGCTGCCTACAGTTCCCTCCGATCAAGATGAATGCATGATCAACTACACCTCCGGCACCACGGGGCGGGCCAAGGGGGCGATCATCACGCACGCCAATGTGCTGATCCAAAACGGTTTCATCCACGCGGTGGAGTGGCGGCTTTCCAGCGACGATTGCTTTCTTGTGGGCACGCCCCTGGCCCACCGCACGGGCATGGGCCGTCTTGCCAATGCCCTAACCCTGGGCGCCAGCATCGTCGTCATGGAAAGTTTCGATGCGGCCAAGGCGGTGGATCTGATCGAGGCCCATGGCGTGACGGTGATGGGCATGGTGCCGACGGTCTGCCGCATGATGCTGCCCCAAATCGCCCTTGATCCCAGCCGTTGCCACAGCCTGCGCCGGGTTCTGGTCACCGGCGAGGCCTTTCCGGTGGCGCTGAAGCAGCAGTTTATCGAACTGTTGCCCGACACGAAACTGGTCTCGTTTTTCGCCATGACCGAAGCCGGCGGCGTCACCTCGCTGTCCCACGAGGAACAATTTACGCATCCCACCTCTGTCGGGCGGCCCACACCGGGGATCGAGGTTCGGATCGTGAATGACGCCGGCGATGATCTGGCCACCGGCGAGATTGGCGAATTGCTGGTGCGGGCGGGCCCGCCGGGCGTCTACACGGTGATGAAGGGCTATTTGAACCGGGCCGAGGAAACCGCCGCCGCCCTGCGGGACGGCTGGTTCTATACCGGCGATCTGGGCTATCGGGATGGGGACGGTTATCTCTATATCGCGGACCGCAAGAAAGACATGATCCTGTCCGGTGGCTTCAACGTCTATTCCAAGGAAGTGGAAGGCGCTCTGATTAGCCACCCCGATGTCGCCGACGCCGCCGTCATCGGCGTCACGGATGAAATGTACGGCGAAGCGGTCGCTGCCTTTGTCGAACGGGAGGCCGGCGCGCAGCCGTCGGAAGATGCGTTGATCGCCCATTGCCGAACCATGATCGCCAGCTATAAAAAACCGAAATACGTTATTTTCCTGGAAACCCTGCCGCGAAACGCCGTGGGCAAAATTTTGAAACGGGAATTAGCCGCCTTCGCTCCAGAGGCCTTGCAGCCGCTGATGAAAAAGGCCCGATGAATAAGGCCCAATGAAGGCATGCCCATGAGGAGACACAGATGACCGTGAACAAGGCAGCCGCGCCGTCGGCCAATCATTGCAGCCGCGATCTGCGCGAATGGCTGACCCATCTGTCGGCCACCGGCCGCTTGGCCGTAGCCAAGCCTGGCCTGGCCCTACAGCACGAATTGGCCGCCGTTTCCGATCGCCTGGAAAAGGACAAGGCGGTGCTGTTCCCCAACCCCGACGGCCACCCGGTGGCGGTAGCAGCCAATCTGCTGACCGGGCGCAACTGGATCGGCGATTGCCTGGGCGTCAGCGAGGACGATTTGCTGGACCGTTATCAGGACGCGGTGCGCCATCCCGTGCCGTGGGTCGAGGTCGACGACGGTCCCGTCCAGGCAGTGGTGCACAGGGATGTGGATATTTCTGAACAATTGCCGGTGCCGACCCATAACGAGCTGGACAGCGGACCCTATATCTCGGCCGGCCTGATGATTTCCCGCAATCCACGCAATGGCATTCAAAACGTTTCGATCCACCGCTGTCAGATCAGCGGCAAGGACCGCATCGGCGTGCTGCTGCTGCCGCGCCATACCTGGACCTATGCGCGCATGGCGGAAGAGGCCGGCGGCGCCCTGGAAGTGGCCATTGTCATCGGCGTTGACCCGGCCTCGCTGCTGGCCAGCCAGGCCATTGTGCCCCTGGACTATGACGAGATGGAGATCGTCGGCGCCCTGCATGGCGCACCGGTGGAGATGGTTAAATGCAAGACCAACAATGTCCGGGTGCCGGCCCGGGCGGAAATCGTTCTGGAAGGCCGGGTCCTGCCGGGCGTGGCGGAGCCCGAGGGGCCGTTCGGGGAATTCCCCCAATATTACGGCCGCCGGGCTGATCGCCACGTCATCCAGGTGGATGCCATCACGCACCGGCAAAAGCCGATCTTCCACACCATCGTTGGCGGCGGCATGGAACACCTTTTGCTGGGCGGATTGCCGCGCGAGGCGACCTTGCTGGAAACCCTGCAACGCAATGATCCCAGCGTGCTCGACGTGCATTTGTCGCGGGGCGGCGTCTGCCGCTATCATCTGGTGGTCAAAATCCTAAAAAAACAGGAAGGCCAGGCCAAGAACATCATGATGGGCGCCTTCGCCGGCCACTACGACATCAAGCAGGTGATCGTGGTGGACGAGGATGTCAATATTCACGACGCTGAAGCGGTGGAGTGGGCCGTGGCGACGCGCTTCCAGGCCGATCAGGATTTATTGGTGGTCAGTAACACCCAAGGCTCCAAACTGGACCCGACCACCACCGACGATGGTGTCGGCTCGAAGATGGGCCTGGATGCGACAATACCCCTGGCGGCGGATGATTTTACCTTCACGGTGATCAAGGTGCCGGGCGCCGACGATGTGGATTTGGATATTGTATTGGATGATCCCGGCGCTGCCGCCGCGATCATCGACGGAAATAATTAGGGGAGCGGGCAATGACGGAGAACACAACGGTCGGCCATGCCGTACTGGCGCGGCTGCGCGCGGCGGGCATCGAATACTTCCTGGCCAATGCGGGTACGGACTTTCCCCCCATTATCGAGGCGATCGCACAAGCGGGAGAAGATGACGGCCCGCAGGCGATGGTCATTCCCCACGAGAACGTCGCGGTCTCCATGGCCCATGGTTACGCCATGGTCGCGGGCAAGCCCCTGGCGGTGATGCTGCATGTCAACGTGGGCACCTCCAATGCGATCTGCGCCCTGACCAACGCCTACCGTACCAACGTCCCCCTGTTATTGATGGCGGGCCGCACGCCATGGTCCGAACACACAGGACTGGCCAAGGGTACCCGCAGCCGGCATATCCACTGGGCCCAGGAAATGTTCGATCAGGCCGGCATGCTGCGGGAATTGGTGAAGTGGGATTATGAACTGCGGGTGCCCGAAGAGACCGCCGTGGTGATCGACCGGGCCATTACGATCTGCCAATCGGGCATTCCCGGCCCGGTCTATTTGTCTATTCCACGCGAAGTGCTGGCCGCACCGGCGGAGACGTCATCGGCGCCGCTCCGGGCCGCGCCGACCGGCCTTGCCTATCCCGAACCGGATCAAATCACCCAGGCCGCGGAAATCCTGCTGGCGGCGGAAAATCCCCTGATCATCACGGCGGACGTGGGCAAATCGGTCGCGGCGGCGGGGCATCTGGCGGCGCTGGCGGAGCGCTATGCCATTCCCGTGATCACCCATGTGCCCCGCTATCTGTGCCTGGGCAACGATCATCCCATGCATCTGGATTATGAGGCCTCGCCCCATCTGGCCCAGGCGGACGCGGTGCTGGTACTGGATTGCGACGTGCCGTGGATACCCGCCACCGACCCCGTGCATCCGGACGCCAAGGTTATCCATCTGGCCCAAGACCCGCTGTTCAGCCGCTATCCCGTACGCGGCTTCCCATCCGTACTATCCATTGCCGCCGATACAGTGGCGGCCCTGCCCCTGTTGGCGGCGGCCATGGCGGGAGCCGATGCCGGCCGGATCAAGACCCGGCGCGGCAAAGTTACCGAGGCCCGCCAGGCCGTGCGCGACAAATGGCAGGGGATCAGGGACAACGCCCGAAAGGCCGATCCGATCCATCCGGCCTGGTTGGCCCAATGCGTTGGTGAATTGCTTGGCGACGACGCCATTCTGGTCAACGAAATGGGCGTGGTGCCGCAACACACGGGCATCAACCGGCCGGGCCGCTATTTCGGTCCCAGCCCGGCGGGGGGCCTCGGCTGGGGTCTGGGCGCCGCGTTGGGCGCCAAGCTGGCCGCGCCCGATGATCTGATCGTCGCCACCATCGGCGATGGCTCGTATTTCTTCGGCAACCCAATGGCGGCACATTATTGCGCCCGCGCCTATGACCTGCCGATCCTGTTCATCATCGTTAACAATCACGGCTGGGGCGCGGTGCGCCGGGCCACCAAGGCCATGTATCCCGACGGCAAGGCGTTGGGGGGCAATGACATTCCCCTCTCGCGCCTGGACCCGGCGCCTGACTACGAACAGATTGTCGCTGCCTGCGGCGGTTATGGTGAACGGGTCACAGACCCGGATGAATTACCCGGCGCCCTGGCCCGGGCCGTAAAAATCGTCACGGAGGAACGGCGCCAGGTGCTGTTGAACGTGATCGTCTCCGAAGTCATCTAAGGAAATTTGTAATGACCAATACAGAAACAGTTCTGCCCTCCATGCGGGTTGATGGCCAGGTGGCCCTGGTCACCGGCGCCGGCCGTGGTATCGGCCGTGGCTGCGCCCTGGCCCTGGCCGAGGCCGGAGCAGAGGTTATCGTCATGAGCCGGACGGAGGACGAGATCAAACAGGTTGCGGCGGAAATTGTGGCCAAGGGCGGCACCGCCCGCGCCATCGTCTGCGATGTCACCGATGAGGCGGCTCTGGCCAAGGCCTTCGATGGTTTGCAGCGTCTGGATATATTGGTCAACAATGCGGGCACCAACATTCCAGGCGGCTTTCTCGAAGCCACGACGGATAGCCTGGATATCATGCTGAACCTGAATATCAGGGCGGCATTTCTGGCGGCCCAGGCCGCTGCCCGGATCATGGACCGCCAGGGCAGCGGCGTGATCATCAATCTATCCTCGACCTTCGGCAAGGTTGGCCGGGCGGGCGCTTCGATCTATTCCGGCACCAAGCATTTCATCGAAGGCTTTACCAAATCCACCGCCCTGGAACTGGCGACCAGAAATATCCGCGTCGTGGCGGTGGGGCCCACGGCCATCGAAACACCCATGCTGACAGAGCGGTTGAAGGACCCGAAAGTGGAAGCCAGCCTGCGTGGGGGCATTCCCATGGGCCGGCTTGGCCAGGTCGGAGATGTGCTTGGCGCCGTGGTTTTCCTGGCCTCGCCGGCGGCGGCTCTGATCACCGGCACCACGATCATGGTCGATGGCGGCTGGACGGCGCCATAGAGGAACATCGTAATGGTATTGAGTACAGAGCGTGTTTTGATCGCCGGCGCCGGGCCGGCAGGATTGAGTGCGGCGGCCTATCTGACCCGGCGCGGCATTCCCGTAACGGTTTTCGAGGCCGAGGCGCAATTGCCTGAAAATCTGCGCGCCTCGACCTTTCATCCCCCCACCCTGGACATGCTGGCCCCCTATGGGGCGAGCCAAAGCCTGATCGACCAGGGCCTGGTGGCGCCGAAATTTCAATTTCGCAGCCGCACCGAAGGCTGTCTGGCTGAGTTCGATTTCACTGTTCTGGCCGACGATACGCAGCATCCGTTCCGGGTTCAGTGCGAACAATTCAAGCTGAACCATCTGCTGCATGACTGGCTGCTGGCCCAAGGCGGCGCGGATGTGCGGTTTGGCCATGCCATCACCGGGCTCAGCCAGGCCGACGATAGCGTGACCGCGTTGATCAAAACCCCCGACGGTGGGGAGGAAGCCTTCACGGGCCGCTGGTTGATCGGGGCCGAGGGCGCCAACAGCGTCGTGCGCCAGGCCCTGGATATTCCGTTCGAAGGTTTTACCTGGGACGAACGTTTCCTGGTGGTCTCCACGCCTTATGCGTTCGAGACGGCCATGCCGGATCTGACCCTGGTCAATTATTTCGCCGATCCGGCGCAATGGTTTTTCTTGTTGAAAGTACCGGGCCTGTGGCGAGCCATGTTCCCGACCCGACCGGAGGAAACCGAGGCGGAAATCTTTGATCCCGACCGGATCGAGGCGCGCATGCAATGGGCCCACGCCACGGCAACCCCATACGAGTGTACTCACACCACTTTGTACCGGGTGCATCAACGGGTGGCGGAACGCTATCGCACCCACCGCGCCTTTATTGCCGGTGACGCGGCCCACATCAACAATCCCCTGGGCGGCATGGGTATGAACGGCGGCATTCACGACGCCTTCAATCTGGCCGAAAAAATAGCCGCGGTCTGGCATGGAGAAGGCGGGGGCGAGAGCGACGAGGGCTTGCTTGATCTGTACGAAAAACAGCGCCGGCCCATCGCCCTGGACTACGTCAACAGCCAGACCATTCGCAACAAGCAGAATTTGGAGGCGAATACGCCGGAGGCGCAACAAATCTTTCGCGACTTCCTGGCCGAGGTTTCTTCCGACCCGCAAAAGACCCACGACTACCTGCTGCGGACCTCCATGATCGCCAGCCTGCGCGCCGCCGCGAAGATCACCGCATAGAAGGGCTTGAATGCGCCGGCAGTGCAATTGAAAACGGCGGCCCAAGGACCGCCGCTTTCGCATTTCCACTGACATCGTATGCCAGACCCTAGAGCAATTCCGAATTAATGAGAATCGCGAAGCGATTCCAAGTGATTGGAAAAATTACTCTCGTAATTGATAATGTTTGATTAGGCGGCCTTGCGCGAAATCCGGTGTGCCGACACGGTCTTTCTCGCCGGCTTCTTATAGGCAAGAACCTTCCGAGCGACAGGTTTCTTTGCCGCGGTCTTTTTGGCAACAGTCTTCTTGGCGGCAGGTTTCTTTGCCGTAGTCTTTTTGGCAACAGTCTTCTTGGCGACAGTCTTCTTGGCGACAGTCTTCTTGGCGACAGGTTTCTTTACGGCGGCCTTCTTGGCAACAGTCTTTTTGGCAACGGCCTTCTTAGCGGCAACCTTTTTTGTCGCGGCCTTTTTGGCAACAGCCTTCTTGGCGGCAGGTTTTTTCGCGACTGTCTTCTTAGCGACAAGTCTCAGTACGGCGCCCTTTTTGGCAACGGCCTTCTTGGCGACAACCTTTTTTGCCGTGGCCTTCTTGGCAACAGCCTTCTTGGCGGTGGTCTTTTTTGCGACGGCCTTCTTGGCAACGACCTTCCTGGCGACAACCTTTTTGGTCGTGGCTTTTTTGGCAACAGGCTTCTTAGCGACGATCTTCTTGGCAACAACCTTCTTAGCGACTGTCTTCTTGGCGACAGGTTTCTTTACGACGGACTTCTTAGCAACGGCCTTCTTAGCAACAGGTTTCTTTACGACAGATTTCTTCTTCGTAGCTGTTTTGGTCGCCATCATCTGGCTCCTTTTAGAAGTTTCAGCTGGGCGCCTAATCACCCAGACACGTCAAAATTCCTGATACTCCTAACAAAGCAAGCTTAACAAAATGTAACCAAATGCCGAAATGGCGACGCCTTGATGGACACGCTGGCCTGCAATAACACCTGTCCTATTTACCCAGGCGCTTGGCCTCTTCATCCATCACGATGGCGACCCGGCCTTGCGAGAGGCGGCCCAACACGACGGCCATGGCATCCTGAAAATCGTCCAAGGCAAAGCTGTGGGACACCCTGGGGTTCAGCTTGCCCTCTTCGAACCAGGCGAATAACTGGGTCAGCATGGCCAGCATGCGGGGGCCGTATTCGTGGCGCACGTCATCCGGGCTCCAGCCGACGTAATAGCCCATGTTCAGGCCGCAGACGGTGATGTTCTTGACCAGCAACAGGTTGGCGGGGATTTGCTGGATCGTGCCGCCGGCAAAGCCCACCGGCATGATCCTCCCCTCGGGCGCGATGCAGCGCAGGGATTGTTCGAACACCTCGCCGCCCACCGGGTCATAGATCGCATTGGCGCCCCGGCCACCGGTGATGGCCAGCACCTGTTCGCGGAACGGCCCGTCGCGGTAGTTGATCACATGGTCGGCGCCATGGGCCTTGGCGGTGGCCAGCTTTTCCTCTGATCCGGCGGTGGCGATCACCTGGGCGCCAAGAATTTTGCCGATCTCGATGGCGGCAATGCCGACCCCGCCCGCGCCACCATGCACCAATAATGTCTCGCCCGCCTGTACGTTCAGCAGATGCGGCCAGGTCAGAGCGGCACACGAGGTGCCATAGGAATTGGTGAAACAGATGGCCCGGTAAAATTCCAGGCTATCGGGCAGAACAAAGGTATTGACCTCGTTGGCCACGACGTCCTCGGCCAGACCGCCCCAGTCCAGCACACTGGCGACCCTGTCGCCGACCTTGACCCGCCGTACATCGGCGGCGATTTCGGTGACGATACCGGCAACCTCGGTGCCCGGCACGAAAGGCAGCGGCGGTTTGCGTTGATAGCGGCCAGAGACCCACAGGCTGATGGCGAAACTGATACCCGCGGCCTGGGTCCTGATGCGCACTTGTCCCGGCGCCAACGTCGGCACCGGACAATCCACAATCTTCAGATTCTCGAATTCGGTAAATTCCTTGACCAGAACACCACGCATTTCGCCATTCCCCTGTTTTAACGGCCTGGGAGCTTGCGCCGCCCGGCCTTGGCTGCATAATCTTACGTTTAGATACAGAGATGGAAAGAGAAGACTGATGGCGAATGAAAAAATCCGGGTCGGCATCATTGGGGCCGGCGGCAATACGACAAAGCTGCACATACCGGGCCTGCAGGCCCAGGACGGGGTGGAAGTGGTGGCCGTGGCCAATCGGACAGTGGCGTCAGGTCAACGGGTGGCCGATGAATTCGGTATTCCCGGCGTCACCGCCGATTGGCAGGAGATTGTCGAGGATCTGGAAATCGATGCAGTCTGCATCGGCACCTGGCCCTATATGCATGCACCCATGACCATAGCCGCCCTGGATGAGGGCAAGCATGTTTTATGCGAGGCGCGCATGGCCCTGAATTCAGACGAGGCCCATGACATGCTGTCGGCTTCGCGCCAGTCGCCCCGTTGCATCGCCCAAATCGTGCCCGCGCCCCATACCCTGGCTTTTGATCAAACCATAATCGAAATGATCAGCGCCGGTTACATCGGCGATCTGATTGCCCTGGATGCCAGGATCGCCGTGGGCAGCGGCTTTCCCAACCCCAGTTCGCCAACCCATTGGCGCCAGGACCGGGATCTGTCGGGCAACAACATCATGTCCATGGGCATCTGGTACGAGGCAATGATGCGCTGGGTCGGCCCGATGTCGAATGTCTTCGCCACCGGCCAGGCGGTTGTTTCGCACCGGAATGATGGTGCCGGCCGGCGGGTTGCCATGACCATTCCCGACCATGTGGACATCATCGGCAAAATGGAACAGGGCGGGCAGATCCGCTTTAACGTCTCTACCGTGCTGGGCCATGCCCCGGCGGTGGTGGATGTTTGCCTGTTCGGCACCGACGGCACTCTGCGCCTGCATCAGGCGGGCGGCGACCCCCTGACGCTCTATGCCGGCAAACGCGGCGAGGACGGCCTGGCGCCGGTTGCCATAGATACGGCAAAAAAGGGCGCTTGGCGGGTGGAAGAGGAATTCATCAACGCCATTCGCGGCGTCGAAGCGGTCAGCCATACGGATTTCACCACGGCGGTCAAATACATGGAATGGACGGACGCGGTGACCCTGTCGCTACGATCGGGCCAGTCCATCGCCCTACCCTTGATGGGCTGATCCCGCCACCTCGTCATCGCGCAAAATTACGTAGATCGCCGGGATTACCAGAACCGTCAGCAGGGTCGAGGACAAAAGACCGAACAGCAGGGAAATGGCCAGGCCCTGAAAGATCGGGTCGGCCAGGATGAAGGCGGCGCCGATCATGGCGGTGACCGCGGTCAGAAAGATCGGCTTGAAGCGGATGGCGCCGGCGGCCAGCAAGGCCTGCCGCAGGGGCACACCCTGCTGCTGGCGTTGGCGGATGAAGTCAATCAGCAGGATCGAATTGCGCACGATGATCCCGGCCAGGGCAATGAAACCAATCATCGAGGTGGCCGTGAAAGGCGCCGACAAAAGCCAGTGCCCGCCAACGATGCCAATCAGTGTCAGCGGTATGGGCACCAGCACCAGCAACGGCACCTTGAAGCCGCCGAACTGGATCACCACCAATAGATAGATGCCCACCATGGCGGCCATGAAGGCGGCGCCCATGTCGCGGAAGGTGACATAGGTAATTTCCCATTCCCCATCCCACAACAGCACCGGCGCGGCGTCATCCGCTGGCTGGCCGTGCAACGCGATGGTGGGTTTTGGCAGCTTGCCCCAGTCGTGGTCGTCGATTGCCTGCTGCACCGCCAGCATGCCGTAGATCGGCGCTTCGAAACGGCCGGCCAACTCGGCGGTGACCATCTCGGCATAATTGCCGTCGCGGCGGAAGATCGGGAAGGATGCGGTATCCCAACTGACTTTGACCAATTCGCCCAGTTCCACCAGCTTGCCATTGCGGGCCGGCACCGGCGTGGTCAATAGCCGTTCACTGAGATAACGGTCCGATTTCGGCAGTCCGATGGCAATCTCCATGGGCTCCATCCCGGCGCCGCGATGGGAAAAGCCAAGGCTGCGGCCGCGCAGCAGGGTAGCGATGGTATCGTAAAGCTCCGCTTCTTCTACCCGATGATATTCCAGGCTTTCCCGGTCCACGGCCAGGCGCAGGCGCTGGCCCGGCACGCCAAAGCTGTCATCCACATCGACGATGAAATCGATCCCCTCGAACAGACCGCGCAGCTCGGTCGCGACAGCGCGCCGGGTCACGGCGTCGGGGCCATAAATCTCGGCCAGCAGGGTTGCCAGCACGGGTGGCCCGGGCGGCACCTCGATCACCTTGATATTCGTGCCCTGTGGCATCGCCAGCCCCGCCAGACGTTGGCGTATGTCCAGGGCAATGGCATGCGAGGCGCGGCCACGGTCGTCCTTGGCCCGCAGATTGATCTGCAACTCGCCTAGATTAGGGGCGGCGCGCAAATAGCTGTGACGGACCAGACCGTTGAAATTAAACGGCGCGGCGGTGCCGGCATAGGCCTGCATATGCAACAATTCCGGCAGGGAGGCGATGGCGTCGCCCGCCGCGCGCAATACCCGTTCGCTATCTTCAAGGCTGGCGCCTTCTGGCAGGTCAACCACCACCTGCAATTCACTCTTGTCATCAAAGGGCAGCAGCTTGACCACCACATCCTGAGTATAAAACAATGTCAGCGAGGCCAGCGTAGCCACGCCAACAATCGTCAAAAACAGCCCGGAACGCCGCCGGCCCGTCAGCAACGGGCGGCCAACCATCAGAAACAGCCGGCCCAACAGGCCGCCCTGTTCCTCTGCCGACGTTTCCGGTGCCCCCGCCGCGCCGCCGGCGAAGCCCTTACGAAACTTCATCATCAGCCACGGCGTCACCGTCAGGGCCATTAACAGGCTTAGAAACATGGCGGACGAGGCAATGGCGGGAATGGGGCTCATATACGGCCCCATCAGACCGGAAACGAACATCATCGGCAGCAACGCCACAATAATGGTGAAGGTGGCGATGATTGTTGGATTGCCCACCTCGGCCACCGCCGCGATGGCCACGGTGACGGCATTGCCTTTATCCGTGCCGCCGGCGCGCCAATGGCGGACGATATTTTCGACAATAACGATGGCGTCGTCGACCAGAATACCGATGGCGAAGATCAGGGCGAACATCGAGACCCGGTTGATGGTGTAGCCCAGAAACCAGGCCGCCAGAAATGTCAGTAGAATGGTGGTCGGCACCACGAACATGACCACCATGCCTTCGCGCCAACCCAGGAACAGGGAGAGCAGGATGACGATGGAAACCGTCGCCGAGAGCAGATGCATCAATAATTCGTCGGCTTTTTGTTTCGCGGTATCGCCATAGTTTCTGGTGATGATCAGATCGACGCCCGCCGGCAGCTTGCTTTCGGCAATGCGGGTCAGGCGCGCGATGCTGCCATCGGTTATGTCGACGGCATTAGCGCCCCGGCGTTTGCCGATCGCCAGACTGACCGCCAATTCTCCCCGCAGCGTACCCCCCAATTTACCCTGGGCATCCATTGCCAAATGCCAGACCCGCTGTTCGTCCTGGCGGCCGCCGGTCACCACCCGCGCGACGTCCTTCAAATAAACCGGACGGCCGTCAATGCTGGTCAACAGCAACAATTCCACATCGGCGCTGCTACGCAAGGTTTCGCCCACGATTACCGGCAGGGTTTGGCCCGACTGCCGTACGCTGCCGCTGAGAAAGGCGCGGTTGGCATTCTCCAGCTTCTCCACCAATTGGTTCAGGGTAATGCCTTCAAGGGCCAGGCGCTCCGGGTCCGGCTCGATACGCATCTGTGCCGGGCGCCCGCCGACGATGTAGGTCAGACCGACGTCGGTCTGCCGGGTCAACTGGTGCTGCAATTCTTCCGCCAGATCATAGAGCGCGACATCGCTGACGCGGCCCGGATTTCCGGGCTTGGCGGCCAGAGTCACCACCAGAACGGCGACGTCTTCGATGCCGCGGCCAACGATCAATGGTTCGGGAATACCCAACGGGATGCGGTTCAAGTTGCCACGAATTTCACTATGCACCCGAACGATGGCGTCGTCCGGGTCGTGCCCCACCTTGAAACGTACCGCCAGGGTGACCTGATCGTCGAATGATTGCGAATAGACATGCTCGACGCCGTCGATGCCCTTGAGAATATCCTCCAGCGGCTCGGTGACCAGTTCCACCACGTCGTCCGCTTTCAGGCCATCGGCGCGGATCAGAATATCTACGATGGGGACGCTGATTTGTGGTTCTTCCTCGCGCGGCAGCACGTACAGCGCGACGCTCCCCAGCACGATCGAGGCGATCAGCAGCAACGGCGTCAATGGCGAGGCAATAAAGACCCGCGCAATATGGCCGGAAATGCCCAGTTTCATGGCTGCACCAGGCGGTCACCGCTGCGCAGGCCAGAGAGGATTTCGACCATGCCGTCGCGGTAGGGTCCGGTCTGCACCACCACGTCCCCGCCAGCCGCCAGACGGATGAAAGAAACGCCCAAACGGGTGCCGACATAATCTTTCGGCACCAGATAGGTCCAGCGTTTACCGCTGGAGATCCAGACCCGCACCCGTTCACCGACGAAAAAATCGCCCAGGCCCGGCGCATCGACGTCCGCCACCACGCGGCCGTCCTGGATTTCCGGATAGATCTGGCGAATTCGGCCGGCGCGGTTGGTCTCGGGCGCGGTGTTCTGTCCCCGCGCGCCAACCCTTACAGGATCACTCACATGCACGAACTTGGCATGCCGTTCCGGCAGACGCAGACGCAGAACATAACGGTTGGCGGCAATCAGGGCGACCTCCTCGCCCGGCGCCACCACGCTGCCGGCAGTTTTGGAGACCCGTAGAATTCTGCCGCTGGTTGGCGCCAGCACGGCGCCCTCCCGTGCGCGTTGGGTAATCAGGTTCTGTTCCGCCGTCAGCGCCGCCATTTCCTGGCGCAACACATCCAGGTCGGTCTGCGATTCATCCAATCGGGATTGCGAAACCGCACCCTTTTTGCGTAATTCACCGGCCCGGACCAAATTGGTCCGCGCCAGTGTCTTACGGGCATTGAGGGATTGCAGCCTGGCGTCGAGCGCCACGGCCTGTAGCTGCAATTTTTCGTCAACCACGACGGCCAACACCTGCCCCTTTGTGACCAAGTCGCCCTCGTCTATGGACAAATCCCGCAACGTGCCGGCAATGCGGGTGCGGGCATGGGTTTGATCAACAGAGGTGACTTGTCCAAAAACCGCCTTCAAATCGTCGACCAGGACGGGCTGGGCGACCAGTTCGGCCGATGCGGGAGCCGCAATGGTAGCAAGTGCCGCGAACAGAAGAAAAGGCACGGTCGCTTTCAACATGACGGTCTCCAAACATCGTGGCAGATAATAACAGCGCCGGGGCGTCGAACCGGGCGGCCGCGGTCAGTTGAAGGCAGAGCCCGGCACTTGGCCAATGCGGTTCAAAATCTTTGCTAACGGGCAAAAGCCGGTAAAGCCAGCTTGCAACAGATTAAGGCCAACGAAGAGTGTGAACAACAGGAAGGCCGGATGCACGAAATAACCCAGGGCCAGACTGATGACAATAAAGCTGCCGGCAATGGTGATGACAAGGCGGTCGATATTCATGGTGATCTCCTTCAGGGTTTAGCTGGATGTAAATGCTAGCTTTGATTATCTTAATGTTTGTATGTTAGTATATATGTACTATATGATTGTCTGACAAGCCCATATGGGCAAAAATATGGATAGCCCTGAAATTGGCGTACGCGGACGGGCCAAGCCGCCGGTCTAGAGCAATTCCGAATTAATGAGAATCGCGAAGCGATTCTAAGTGATTGGAAAAATTGCTCTAATTCTAAAGATCTGAGCATTTTCAGAATGAAAATGCTCTAGGGGTAAGTAGGAGTAAAAATGGATATTGACGCGATTGATATGCACGGCGCCGCCGGTGATGCGACACAATTGATGAAGGCACTATCGAACGAAACCCGATTGCTGATCCTCTGTCAGTTGATCGACGGAGAGCTTTCGGTCGGCCATTTGTCGGATCTGCTGGCGTTGCGGCAAACCACGGTGTCACAGCAATTGAGCCTGTTGCGGCGGGACGGTCTGGTCAGCGGCCGCCGCGACGGCCAGTCGGTATATTACTCTATCGCAAACCCAGGGGTTGGCCGGATCATCCAGGTTCTTTACGACATGTACTGCCCAAAGCCGAGCTGACCCTTATTGGTTTAGGTGGCGTTTCCAGCCGGAAATTCAACCATTAGAAGATGCTTGGTAGTTGGGGAAATTCTGATATCGTAGTGCCAGTACCGAGTTGGCGTAAGGTTATCTTGCAAGAACCTGATGGCTTTAAAAAAATAACTTAATAACCGGTCGAATAAATCGATCCAGCAAAACAGGGAGTCCAACGATGAGAAAAATAATTGTCTCGGTGGCCGCCATTGCCGCCGTTGCCACGCTTTCATTTTCGGGAACCGCCGCCCTGGCGGCAAAGTGCCCCATTAAAATTGGTGGACTGGCCCCGCTTTCCGCACCCGGCGCGGTGGGGGGTGGCGAGGCCATGCGCGACGCCATGCTGTTTGCCGAGCGGGACATTAACGCCGCCGGTGGCGTCCTGGGCTGCGATGTCAAAGTGGTGATCGCCGATACCGAAGGCTTGCCGGAAAAGGCGTCCGCCATCATGGAGAAACTGATCACCCAGGACGGCGTGGTCGCCGTTGGCGGCGCTTACCATAGCTCCGTCGGCGTCGCCTCCAAGGACGTTGCCAACAACCGCAAAATCCCGGTGGTGTTCGCCGAGACCTGGAACGACACAATTACCGGCGACAAGCAAAAATACATCTTCCGTATTGCACCGCTGAGTTCATGGGCGTCCGCCACTTTATGGAAGGCCGCCCTTTTGGTGCCGAATATCAAGAAGGTCGCCATCCTGACCGAGAATACCGATTACGGCATCCCGGCGGCGGAGGAAACCACCAGGGGCCTGAAATCGGGCGGCGTTGAGGCGGTAACCTTTGGCGTCGATATCGGCACCCAGGATTACTCGGGCATCGTCGAGCGTATCAAGGCCGGCAAACCCGATTACATCATCGTCCTGGCGACCGGCGAGGCGGGCTACAATTTCGCCCAGCAGGCCGCTGACGCCGGCATCGGGCCGCAGGATATTCCATTCCAAGCCGGTCAAGTGGCGCTTGAGAGCAAGGCGTGGTGGGAAAACGTGCCGGACGGCAACATGGCCTTCGTGCAGCGCATCGGCACCCCGGTGAACCTGTGGAACAAAAAAGCCCTGAAGCTGAACGAGGACTACAAAGCCAAGACAGGCAAGGGCGCCATCGAGAGCTATGCACTCGAGGCCTATGACTCGATCTCAATTCTTGCCCAGGCCATCAATGAAGCCGAATCCACCGATGGCGCCAAAATTGTCGAGGCGCTGGAAAACATCTCCCATGAAGGCACCCTGGGACGGATCTACTTCCCGTATGGCACCAAGAAAGACCCCAGTGCGGATGGCAAGGGTGACGAATGGTGGCACCAATGGCCCGACCCCGCCATGACCATGATCCAATACCAGAAGGAAGGCCAGAATTCGACGGAGTCGCCAATCGTCTGGCCGGATGCCTACAAGACCGGCCCCGCGATCTACGTCAAAAAATAAGCGTATCGCGTCCAAGCTGTGAGGGATGCCGGCGGCCGCCAAAAGAACTGGTGGCCGCCAGCGGACCGCATGGCGCGGGTTTGATGATGTTTTCATAACGTAGGCGAGGTACGGCCGTGGAGTTTCCTAACATCTTTTGGGGTGTGATCGGCTGGATGATATTTTGGGCCGTGGTTGGCAGTGTCATTACCCGCCGGCTATACCTGCACAAGGATCTCGATACTTCAAACGCCGCTTTTGTCGGTTCCATGCTTGGCGCGGCGATGGGCCCGATCGGCTTGGCGGCGCTTTGGCTCAAGACGCCGGAGCTGACCAATCGATTGCTGGTCTGGCCTGCCGTTGGGGCGGTTACCTTGATCGCAGCCGCCTTCGCCTTCGCCGACCCAAGCAATAACTGCGTTGCCAACGGCTCCTTCGTAGCATCGCAAATTAGCAACGGCATCATTCTTGGCATCATTTACGGTTTCATGGCCCTTGGCCTGACGCTGATTTTCTCGATCCTGGGCATCGTCAGCTTCGCGCATGGCGAATTCTACATGATCGGCGGCATGGTGGCCTATTTCGTCACGACCGTCTGGTTTCCCGGCATCTATCCGATCGTCGGCATTTTAGCCGCCTGCCTGGTGACTTTTGCTTTAGGCGCGGCGTTCGAGCGTATGTTCCTGACGCCCATGTACGACGGCAAGATAGAACGACCGGTCGAATACGGCATTCTGGTGACCTTCGGTCTGGCTTTCACCTTGCAGTATTTCATCCAGGCAACCGTCGGTGCCAATCCCGTCAAGGCGAGGCGTTTCTTTGATTTTCCCCGGCTTCGCCTGCCCACGGCGGAAGACCCCTGGCTGATCAAGACCAGCCGCGGGAATATGGAGCTTTTCGATACAATTTCCATATCGAACCCGCGCTTCGTGGCCGCGGTAGCCTGCGTCCTGGTGCTGTTGGCCTTGCTTTATTTCCTGCATCGCACCTGGACAGGCAAGGCGCTGCGCGCGGTTAGCCTGGACCGCGAGGCAGCGGCCATCGCGGGCATCAATCCGGACCGGATGAACATGCTGGCGTTCGCGCTGGGCGGCATGATCGCCGCCCTGGCCGGCTCTCTGTTGGTGCAGGCGTTCTCTTGGCTGCCCCAGGTCGGCGCCATCCCGGCGATGCGGTCCTTTGTTATCGTCGTCCTGGGCGGTCTTGGCTCTCTTCCTGGCGCCTTCCTGGGTGGCATTATTGTCGGCCTGGTCGAGGCGACGGGCACCGGCTGTGTGCCGGATGCTCAAAAGGCGGCATCCTATATCCCGGCCTATGGCATGATTGTCCTAACCCTGACCTTGCTGTTGCGGCCAACGGGGCTTTTCGGCCGTAGGTTCTCCGGCGGCGCGCACGGTAAATTTTGATGAGCAGACAGCACACACCGCAACTGGCAGGGCTGGTCCTGATCGCGTTTTTCGCGGTCTTTCCCTTCGTATATAGCGCCAATGACTACCCCTACATCATGCATCTTTTAATCACCGGCTTTTTCTACGCCATCCTGGCGTCGAGCTGGTCCATGCTGGCCGGCTACGCCGGGCAATTCTCGTTCGGGCATATGGGTTTTACCGGAATCGGCGCCTATACGACGGCGCTGTTCTGCCATTACATCTATCTTTCGCCGGAAGCGACCAACCTGTGCACGGAATATGCAATTGGCGATCAATTCCTGATTTTCGTAAATCCCATTGGGGTGACCTCGTCGACTCTGTCCCAGGATTGCCTGCGCCAGGCATTGAGCGCATGGGACGGCAGCGTACAGGTGACGGCCATGCCGGTCTGGCTGGGCATCATCTTGGGCACGGTCATGGGCGGCGTCTTTGGCCTGCTGATCGGGCTGTTGGTGTTGCCCCTGCGGGCGGCCTATCTGGCCTTGTTCACGTTGGGGTTTTCCGAGATTCTGCGCGCCGCGATCAGCGCCGAAATCGCGATTACGCGGGGACAGGCCGGCATAGAGCTGCCCTATCTGTTCGACCAGGGCATCACGCTGTTCGGCCGCCATTTCGATAAGACCGACAAACTGCCGCCCTATTTCGTGATGTTCTTCCTGCTGTTGACCTGCCTTGGCATTCTTGCCTGGTTGGCGAAATCGAAATTCGGCCTTTTTGTCAGGGCGCTGCGGGAGGATCAGGACGCCGCGGCCGCACTTGGGGTCAACACCACGCGGTACAAGGTATTGGTTTTTGTTATCACCTCCATGATGGCAGCTGCGGCCGGCGCCGTGATGGCGCATTATGTCCGCATCATTACTCCGAACAATCTGATGATTTTACAGATGAGCCTGGTCGTCGCCATGGCGGTGATTGGCGGCGTCGAGAATTTCGTCGCCGCGGCGATTGGCGCCATCATCATCGAATTCACCCTGGAGCTGCTGCGCAACAGTTTCGAGGTCGGGGACATCGTCATCGATATGACGATCTGGCGCTTGGTCATTTTCGGTGTCCTGTTGATGATTACCCTGCGCTTCTCACGCAACGGCATCATCTCGCCGATCATCAATCACTTCCTGCGCGGCCATGTAGCGAAGGAAACCGTGGCAAAGCGGGGGGCCGCGGCCGAGAGCGCCGGGGGTTCATCATGATTGATCTTGTGGTGACGGGTCTAACCAAACGCTTTGGCGGCCTGCATGTCCTGAAGGGGGTCAGCTTCGAGATCCACGGGCCGGAGTTAATTGGCCTGATCGGTCCCAATGGCGCGGGCAAAACCACGCTTACCAATATCCTGGACGGCGCGATCAAACCCAACAGCGGCACCGTCTACCTGAACGGGGAACGCATAGACCAGTTGCAGTCCTTTGAAGTGGCCCGCGCCGGTCTTGGCCGTACCTTTCAGGTAACCCGTTCCTTTCGCCGAATGACGGTGCTGGAAAACCTGTTGGTACCGGCGCTGGCCTTGGGCCATGGGCACAACCGGGCCGAGGTCGACGAGAAGGCGATGGAGGTTCTGGAATTCCTGACCCTGGAGCATCTGCGAAACGAATATGCGCAGTCGCTGTCCGGCGGCCAGCAAAAACTGCTCGAACTTGGGCGTCTTCTGATGCTCGATGCGGATGTCATTATCCTGGATGAACCATTCGCCGGCGTTCACCCATCGCTGATGGAGATCATTTACCGCTATATCGAGCGGGTGAACGAGGCCGGCAAGGCGATCATCCTGATCAGCCACCAGATGGATTCTATTTTTGCCCTCTGCAAACGTCTCCTGGTCCTGAACTATGGTGACTTGATCGCCGATGGCACGCCCGACACGGTCAAGAACGACCCGACCGTGATTGAAGCCTATCTTGGCGCCGACGACGACGAACAAGGCGCCACGAATGGCGATCAGGCCGCATCATGATAGATACCCAGGAACCCCAGGCATGCCTTGAAATCAAGGGTCTGGACGTCGGTTATTACAAAGACTTGAACATCCTTCAGGACCTGAACATCAAGGCCCGCAGGAACCAGATCACGGCCATTCTCGGCGCCAATGGGGTTGGCAAATCAACCGCGCTGAAGGCGGTATTCGGCTTTCTACGCCCCAATGCGGGCGAGATCCTGCTGGAAGGCGAGAATATCATCGACATTCCGACCCACGAAAAAATCCTGAAAGGGTTGGCCTACATCCCGCAACAACCCGGCGTCTTCAAGGACATGACGGTCGAGGAAAACCTGCAACTTGGTGGTTGGACCTTCCGCCGGGATAAGCAACAGGTTCGCGACAAGGTCGAAGCTAATTACGAACGCTTCCCGGTATTGAAGGAAAAACGCAAGCAGATCACCGGAGAGCTATCGGGCGGCCAGCAGCGCATGGTGGAAATCGGCCGGACGCTGATGGCCGAGCCAAAGATGCTGTTGATTGACGAGCCGACCGCGGGCCTGTCAAAGATGCTGGCTCAGGAAGTCTATGCAATGCTTTCGGACCTGACCACGCGGGACAACCTGACGATCCTTATTGTCGATCAGGAAATCCGCCAGGCACTGAAAATCGCGGACTACGTCTATGTCCTGGAACTGGGGCGAAACAAGTTCGAGGGTCCGGCCAAGGATTTTGACGATCTCGAAAAAGCATTCTGGGTCGGCTAGAGCCGCACCAGGTTACCCGCTTTTCTTGATCAGAAATCTATAGATACCGCCGTCTTCTTCCGAAGATTCCAGTAACTCATTGCCGGTGACGCGGCAGAAGGCCGCAAAGTCCTTAATGGCGCCCGGGTCCGTGGCCTCGACTTCAAGCGTCGCGCCGGTATCCATGGACTTTATCGCCTTTTTCGCGCGCAGAATAGGCAGTGGGCAATTCAAACCCTTGGCATCCAATTGTTGGTCGGCCATTAAATTTTCCTTTCAAGACTGATGCCGTAGCCGGTGCGCAAGATCGCCAGCCACGTATAGTGTGTCTGTCCGCCATGGGCGAATAGGTGTCAGATGAACAGATTTATATCCGCCTCCAGGGCGTTTTCCACATAGGTCGCGGCGCCGGCGATTTCGATATTGTCCAGCAGGTCTCCACGCTTGACCTCGAACAGATCCAGCGTCATCTGGCAGCCGATCAGACGGACATCCCCTTCGATCGCCTCCGCGCGCAATTCCTCGATCGAGGCCACGCCCTTTTTTTCGATTAAATTCTTCATCATGCCAGTCGCCATGGCGCCAACGCCGGGCAGTGCCGCGACCAAATTGGGCATGCCAATGTGCATGCCGGCCATGGGCATTTTCATCGCCGGATTACCAAGCGCGGTGACCTCGAGGTCCAGCTTCTTTTGCAATAACCCCAAGCCGTAGAAGGTGAAAAACATGGTGACGTCCAAACCCATACTGGCCGCCGTCGTCGCCAGAATAAAAGGCGGATAAGCCCAATCCAGAGACCCCTTGGTGACAATAAGCGACATGCTTTTCGCTTGGCTGGTCGTTTCCTTGGCCATTTTAGTCTCCATTATTGGTTTTAGTAGGGAACTTCATGGCGAACGCCTTGTCAGGCAGCCGCCGCTTCACAGCCGACAAAGGCATCGGCCTGCATCTTCGCTTCGAAGGCGGCGGGGATCGCATCGCCGGTGATAAGTTGCGGTTTGATCGTCTCCCATTCCTCCGGCTGGACTTTCAGCAGCCAGCCCGCCGTATACGGATCATCGTTGGCCAGGGACGGCGTGGCCACCAGGGCCTCGTTAATCTCCAAAACCTCGCCGCCACAAGCCAGTTTCGCGGGGCCTACCCACTTGCCGGATTCAATGGTGGCGCAGGATTTTCCAGGCTTCACGCTTCGTCCGACTTTTTTTGGTGTTACCGCGACCAGCGGCCCGGCCATGCCCATGGCCACCGCCGTCAGGCCGGCGGTCAGGGTGCCGTCCCCGTTTTCGCTGTACCACATGTTGTTTTCAACATCGTAGAGTAGATCGTCCGGCAAATTACAGCCAAGAACTACAGCCATATCAAACCTCCTTTACGCCGCCGTATGCAGCGGCCGCGATGAACAACAAAAATCACCCAATTCCGGATCCTGCATTTTGCCGCCAATGAACAGGCATAAATGCTGGGTTACAGCGCGGGCCATCCCTACGCGGATCTGGATCTGGGGATGTTCCGGCTCCAAATGCACTAGATTATGGTAATAAATCAACTCCCGGCAGCTTTCCCGGCAGGCGTTAAAGGACGGATCACCAGTGCTGCCTTGCCGTTGCAGGGCCAACAGGCGGAAGCCTTCCTTTTTAGCCTTGGTGGGAACACTGCCCTTGCCGCGCAGCCAATGGGTCATGACCTGTTCGGCCAGGTTCAGCAATTCGTCCGTCATGGCGGCCGGACTTTGCGGCGCCACCCCATCCGATACCTGCCGGGCGACCTGCCGCATCTCCAACAACCGGCTTTCAATTTCCACCAGAGTGTTCACGCCAGGCCCCTCTCTTTCAACAATCCGCTCGCATCCGAGACATTTTCATGGATGCCCAACTTGCGGCTGCTCAGGCCAAGCGCCAAACCCAGCAACTGGGTAAAATACAGCATTTTCACGGAGGTCTTGATGCCATGCTCTTTCTCGGCCCGGATCTGATGCATTTCCAGGCCGGAATGGCAGGTCGGACATTCGGTGGCGATCACATCAGCGCCGCAGTCTTCCGCCGTTTGCAAAAGATTGAGCACCAGCTTGGTCGAGGTATCCGAATCCGCCAGGGTATGGGCGCCCCCGCAGCATGCGGTCTTTAGCGGATAGTCAACAATTTCCGCCCCGGCGGCGCGCAGCAAATCGTCCATATAATGCGGATTATGGGTGGATTCGCTGCCCTCCCCTTGATCTTTTTCCGGAAAAATATTGCGGGGACGTGTATACATGCAGCCATAATAATTGGCGATCTTCAGACCCTTCAGGCTGTTCTTGACCCGCTCTCTGATGCCTTCCTCGCCGATTGCTTCCTTGATCCAATCAAGTGCGTGAATGGTTTCCACCTCGCCGGCCTGATAGGTGGCGTGGCCCGCCTTTTGCGACAAACGGTCCACCACTTCCTGGGTTTTCGGCTTTTTGGCGATGTCGTGTTCGACCTTTTTCAAATTGTGGTAACAGCCATTGCAGGGTGCCATCACCGTATCCACATTCATCTTTTCAGCGACGATGGCCAGATTGCGGGCGGATAGGTAATTCTGCAATTCGGGATCGATATTCTTGACTTCCATCGCCCCGCAGCAATTCCAATTCGGTATTTCGATCAGATCCAGCCCCAGCTTGCGCCCGACCGCCTTGGTCGAGCGGTTATAGCCATGCCCCGTGCCCTCCAGGGCGCAACCGGGGTAATAGGCGACCGTTTTGTATTTTTCGCTCATCTGCCTCAACTCAATCCAAATTCAGGGCGCGTCTATTGGCGTCTTCCCGTTCCGCGATATATTCGGTAATCGCCGCCCGCGATTTATCCCAATCCCGCGTGCGCGGACGGAACACCGCGGCCAACGCCATTTTCAGACCCATCAGGATCGGCAGGCGCCGGGCCAGCCGCAGGGACATTTCCCGCAACCACGGTTGGTTCAGGGGTTGTCCCGTGCGCTTGAAGAAGCCACGGATAATGCGGCCCTCTTCAATCTTTCCCGTGGCCACGATCTGCTCGGTGAATTCCGCGTCAAAGGCAGCCGCTGGTTTAACTTCCGTATGGCCTTTTAATTCCGCCCAGGTCGCCATCGCCTTCATCACCCCTTCGGGGGCAACATCGCGCGGGCAGACATGGGTGCACTTATGGCAGGAGACGCATTGCCAGAGCAGATCCTTGTCACGCAGCAATTCTTTTTCAAAGCCCATGCGCGCCAGATAGATCCAATAACGCGGGTTGAAATCCGGGTTCAGGTCATTGACCGTGCAAACATTGGTGCAGGAAGAGCATTGAAAGCAGCGGTGAATATATTCGCCGCCGGGCAAGGCCGCTATTTCCTCCTCCATCCGCTCGTTGTAATCGGAGACCACGCGGGTTTCGATAAACGTGCTCCAATGCCCCGAGACATCGACGCCGTCGATCTCCAACTGTTCATGCTCGGTCAGATCTTCCGGGCGGATCAGTGATTTTTCATGGATTGGCACTACCCGGCCCCCTCCGCCGTTAACTCGACAAGGCCCGAAAACCGATGCCGCCCCGGGCGTTCGCCAAGGCCTTCGCCAAGGTTTTGGCCACCGGGCAATTTCACCCTTGTCCGGCGGCCATCCATATCCGCGACATCAAGGCCTAGCATTCGCAGGGTGTATTGAAATTCGTCCTTTGGTCCGGAAAACTCGGTCTTCAGATAACTCGCCCCCTGGCTGCCGATGTAACCGCCATAGACTTGCGCGCAGAGCAAATCGACCAGGAATTCCGGATCCGAGCCGAGCCCGCGGTTGATGCTGTAGCCAACCAGTTCGTCGCGCAGATTTACGTGCGTTTGAAAATCGTCGGGAACCGCAAGCCGCCCCAGCACGCCATCCTCGGTGTGCCAGATTTCGCGCAAAACGCCGGTGTTGGCGCCGGCGTCCCAGATCCAACGGGTCATCAGGGGATAAACCCCCGGCATGACATTGTGCAGCGTCTCGGCCGCCAGATCGCGCACCCACCGATGTTTGCGGTCGATGGGAAAGGCCTGAACAAAAGCCGCCATGCGTTCGTCGGCGCGCTGGGGGTCCTGGGCATTGTCAAGTAGCCCGCGGAACGCTTCGCGCAGATGACCGATGCCATGATCCGCGACCGCCGCCGCAACGCGGCGTCGCACCGATGGCATGAAGGCGGCAAGATCATAGAGCGCATGATCGCTCAGATGGTCGATGGCCCCGCCAGTCAACTGACTACGAAAATATTCAGCCTTGGCCGCCAGCGCGTCCAACAGCCGCTCAATCCCGCCATACGCCTCCGCGCCGGATTGGAGCGAGGCAAGGGCCTGATCCAATGTCGGCCCGGACAGGTGCAGAACGACGCCGGGCATGCCAGGCAGCACCGCTGGCGGTTTCCGTTTGAGCCAATTGCCTAGCATCGCCACCTTATCCCATTCCCCACATATCAGGCGCTATTCCGCTGCCGCCGAGGGCGCCACCATGCCCCCATCCATTCCGAGGGCCGCCATTGCCGCCGCCTGCCCCTGGGCGATGGAATCGTCGATCGTCTCCGGCCCAACGGCGGCACCCGCCACATAGACGCCGGCGCGCGAGGTCAGGCCGATACCGCCGTAGCTGAATTGCTGCGCGATATTGCCTTCCTTCTGCAAATCCACGCCGAAGGTTTCGGCAATCGTGGCGTTCTCCAGATTGGGATCCATGCCGATGGCGTGAACCACCAGATCAAAGGGGATGGCGATCGGGCGTTTGACCAGGGTATCCTCACCCTTGATCAACAGACGATTGCCGTCCGAGGTAACTTCCGCGACACGGGATTTGATATATTTGACGCGGAATTCTTCCTGGCTGCGCCAATAATATTCAGTCTCATACTGGCCGTAGGTGCGGATATCCATGTAGTAGATATAAACACTGCAGTCGGGCAGCAATTCACGGATTTCCATGGCGATATTGGCCGATACCGTGCAACAGATTTTGGAACACCATTCGCGGCCGATTTGACGGTCGCGGGAACCAACGCATAACAGGATCGCAACCCGGTCCGGCACGCGGCCGTCGGACGGGCAGTAGACCCCCTTACCCGACGACATCATCTGTTCCACCTGCACCGTTGTCACCACATCCGGGTGGGTGCCAAAGCCCCATTCCGGCTTGTTGATGGAATCGAAATGAGTAAAGCCGGTCGCCAGGATCGCCGACGAAACCTGGCATTGCTCGCCGCTGCTCAAAGTCGCATTGAAGGAGCCCGGTGTGCCGGCGAATTCGGTAACCCGCGCACCCAGCCGGACGTCGACCAAATCACTGCCCGCGACCCGTTGCACCATGCCGCCAATGGCATCCTTGGCCCATTCGCCGCTGGGCACCAGTTTGGCGTACCCGGAGATAATCGGCGCACCGCCCAATTCCGCTTCTTTTTCCACCAAAATGGATTTGCGGCCAATCGCGGACAGGGCTTGCGCTGCCCCCAGGCCCGCCGGCCCGCCGCCGACAATCAGTATTGGGTCAGTCAAGGTCGATATCCTTCGCCAGAGGTGATGGCGCGCCGGGGCTCGTACAGAGTTTCTATTTTGCCCTGGGCGACCTCTTCCAAATAACCTTCGAACTCCGCCTTCGCCCGCTGCCAATCGATGCCGAGTTTTTCCAGCAGATCCTCGAACGGCGAGGCATGCCAATGCATTTGCACGATCTTGTAGGGATGCGCGCCGCATAACAACGCCGCCACCTGACAATCGGCCAGGACCGGCAATGCATAATCCTTGCCCACCGCCTTGCCGATCCACTGGTTCTTGTCCAGGGTCGTGATGCAGCCGGTATCATGACCAACCATGACGTCGGCCCGCGCTTCCTCCACCGCGACCTTGATCTTGCGGTCGATGGCGAAGGAGCGGGTGAATTCCCGTTCCGAAATGATGTGGCGAAAGCCAAAGCCGCAGCAATCGTACCAGGTTGAATAATCGATCACCTGGGTGCCCATTTCCTGCATGATGCCGGTGGATACCGCGACCCGGTTGCCGTCCAGGACATCGTCGTCATAGATCACATCCTCGGGCACCATCTTGTAGACATGGCAGGCCGGATGAATGGTCACCCGTATATTCGAGGCATCGATCTGTTGTTTGTCGGCGATCCGGCCGCGCATGACATGCAGCCATTCGGAATAATGCACGATCTCCTCGGGTATCAGCAGCTTGCCGTCGATCAGGCGGTCCAGCTTCGCCAGGATTTTCCGGACCTGTTCGCGCAATTCGGCGGAATGCATCAGAAAATGACGCACTTCCTTGTAGTTGCCGAAAGACGTGCCGCAATGCACCAGTGGATAATAATAGCCCGGATCCAGGCCTTCCGCCTGGGCCGAGACATAGGCCTGGTGAAAATTACGCAGAAACACGGCAGCCAGAGAGACGATATTGCCAATGCCGGAGCCATGGTAATTCCAGGCCGTGCACGAGGTCTGATCGGTTTCGTCCAGATAGCGCGTTTCGGTCTGGTTCATCAGCCATAACAAGGACGCCGGATAGCCCGGAATATTGCCGCACTGGCCGCAGGATTTATGATGCCAAAGCTGATTGGTGGGAATTTTCTTGTCCCAGCCGTAAAGCGTCTTCGCCATCACCGGTTCATGTTGATCGCCAACCCGATGAACGATAATTTCGCCATCTTTTTCCAGCTGCCACATGGCATCGCGCACGTCCTCGACGCGGTCCTTGTTGGTCAGCAAGGCACGCTTGTCGATCTTCGCCTCAACCCAGGACGTGGCGGTGCGCGCGTCCTGAGCGCTCAACCTGGCATCGCGCCATTCTTCCCCATGACCGGTAAATCGTTCGCCGTTATCGCTCATCGTTAATCCCACCCCATTGCGGACGCGCGTAAATCATTCTGGCCTCAATCATCATCGTCGTCATCGTCTTGTTCTTCCAGCCAATCGGCATAGTCTTCGCGCTTTTCATCCATGATATCGACGATGACATCAAAAAGGTTTTCATCCATGGTTTCCAGCTGATCAAGGACGCCGGACTCCTCCCAGATGGTATAAAGCTCGATCGAGGTTTTCAGATTGACGGCCCAGGCGGTTTCCTGTGTGTGCAGGGTCGGCATGGGGATGGCCTTGCGCAGAATGTTCAGAGGCGCTTCGACCTTGGAAATATTCGGCCCCCAATCGGGGAAATGTTCCGGCGTGATCATGTTCGGCGCCAGCTGATTGCCGGTCGTCATGACTTTCAACATGACCCGGGAGAAAGGCCGCAAAACTTCCTTGGCCGATTCCATGCCGTGCTTGATCGCCACTTCCCGCATCACCATCACCAGGCCACCGGGCGAATTGCCGAAGGGACAGCGCGCCGCGCAGGTATAACATTGGGCGCAGGCCCAGATTTTCTCCTGCATGGCATCGTAGATGCCTTCGACATTTTCCGTCCACAGCAGCTGTACGATCTCGCGCGGTGAATAGTCGTAGTAATGCGCCGACGGACAGGTGGCGGTGCAGATGCCGCAATTCAAACAGCCATTCAGTTCGCTGTCGTAACGCGGATGGGTGCGGATATCGTCAAAGATCTCCTCCAGCGCCTCGCGATCCAGGGGCGCATCGGCACCGATGGGGTCGGCAAGTTTGCCGACGGCGCGTTGACCAGATTGCGGTGAGCTTGTCATTTAATAGGTCAAGACGCGGGTTTCGTCGTCTTCCATCACCTGTTCAATCAGATAGGCCCCGCCAACCACGCCGGAGCATTCCGGGATCAGATCATCCAGGGTCATATCGAACAGGTCCAGATTGGGTGAGCAGCAATTGAACACCACCCCCGCCTCGTGCGCATCCTTGATGAAATCATAGACGCTCTTTGGCGAACCTTCCTTGACGAACAGCTTTTCCGCGACGCCCTTGCGCATCAACTGGCCGGCGGTCGCCGTACAGATGACTTCAACCTCGTATTCCATGGCGGCGGCGACGGTTGCCTGAAAAAAAGGCGCACCCAGTTCCTCGCCATTCCTCGGATCGGTATTGACCAACACTATCAGCAATTTTTCGGCCATAGACGTTCCCTTGATCGACATATTCAATTTATCGCAAATGTTATTTCAAAATTAGCAAATCGGCAAGTTTTTACATGCGTTTTCGCATGTGAAGTCATGCGGCATGAGGCGGGCGAATGCCGCCGAATTAAAACGCCGTGTTCAGTCCTGGGGATCGGGCCGCATCCAGCCGGTCCGCTGCACCAGTCCGATCATGATTTGGTGCAAGCTACGTTCAATGTCCCGGTGCACGGCGCGTAATTCATTCAATTGTGGGATCGCGTCTTCGGGTCCTTCCTCGAATTCCATGATCAGGTCTTCGATAATGCCGGATTTTACCCCCGGATGACCGGCGAACCCGAAACTGTTCTCTCCTATTTGAAAGATCAGCGGGCTGCCATCCGCATCCTGGGCAAGGGTTCGCGCCCCTGGCGGTGGCAACGCCCGGCCGCGCCCGTATCGGACAATGTAAAATTCTTCCGGCAGGAAAGCCGCCGCCGCTTCATCAGCCACCCGCGCCGCTTTTATCAGTTTGAATTCAAACGGCGTTGCCTGGCTGCCGCCGCCCGCCGCCAGCGCCAATATCTGCGCACCCAGACCAAAACCAAGAACCGGCAGCCCGTCCGCAAGATACCGGGCACACAGCTCCACCTCGCCGGCCAGCGAGGGCAGGTTCCTCTCGCCAGTGCAGCTCCACGGCCCGCCACCCAACAATACCAGGCCGTCAAAAGGATCGAACGTCTTCAGTTGCCAGCCCTGGTCAACAAAGGGACGGACATATTGAAAGGCGATGCGCCGGGCCTCCAGGTGATCTTCGATTAAGCCAAGAAATTCAGCTTCCGTGTGTTGCAAAACCAACAGTTTGCTCATGCCGCAATGACCTTCGTTGTAACCTTCGTGATGCTGCTCGGCGTTGACACACTGATCAGATATAGTTTTTTCTGCCCTGAAACGATGGACTAATCAATCATGCGTTTACGGCTTGCCAGGTCTTGGCGCTGTGTCCGCCGTCGAAAGTCATGTGGTTTATCATAACCAAAGTCATTTGCGGCGGAACCGCCCGGTGCAGCCTTCTTGAAAAAACGAACCGGTCTTGACTTCCGGTAAAAACCACCGCCAAATCGATGCGCGGCAAAGTAGCGGCAAAATGCCTGCGGACATTGATCGCGGGTCAGGAACGGGAACGGAATACAACGTGGATTCGACTGAACTTGCCGCCGTGGCCGGCGAAGCGAGCAAATTTCTCAAGGCGATCGCAAATCCGGACAGACTGCAAATTCTCTGCATGTTGGTCCAGGAGGAGATGAATGTCTCGTCGCTGGAGGCTGTAACCGGCATCCGGCAACCCAGGCTGTCGCAACATCTGGCACGCCTGCGCCGGGACGGCCTGGTCACCAATCGGCGCAACGCCAAGGAAATCCGTTACTCGTTGTGCAGCAAAGAAGCGCAGGAAGTCATCTCCCTGCTGCATCAGCTCTACTGCGCCCCAAAATAGAGTTACGCCGCCGCCTGGATCACGGCAGGGGCCAGATACCGGGCACCTGGGTCGCCAGCCAGTGACTTAGCGCGGCGTTGACCGCCACCGGTTTTTCCTGCGCCATCCAATGGCCGCTGTCGATCACCCGCGTCGTCAGGTTCTTGCAGCGATCGGCCATGGGCTTTGCCAATTCGGAATCGATACATTCGCAGGTGTAGTCATAACGCGCGGCGATGAACAGCACCGGCATTTCAAGAACGCCGTCATTCTGGGCCGTCTTGGCATAGGCGGCGTTGGCGGCATGGTTCATATAATAAGAATCCGCGCCAAAAAAACCGGTTCGCATCATGGCCGCGGCATAGACGGATAAATCTTCCTCGGTGATGACAGCATCGTCGCGGGGCACATCAGGGGCGGTGTTTTCCGGACCAAACCAACCGCCCTGCTGGCGGACAAACGCCGTGCGCGAAGGCTTGCCGCGGCCCGTCGGACTGCCGCTGCGAAACAACGCCTTGGCGGTGTTATAGGGATTGGCCTCGAAGCCCGCCGTGGCGTGAGCGAAATTTTCCTCGTAAAAGCGCATATATTCCCATTGGCCGGCAGGGAACTCGTGCTCCGGATATACGGATCTATCGACAGCAGCGATCAAACCCTCCAACCCCTGTTCCAATGGGCCATAGGGCACGCAGAGGCTGGCCACCCCCCTAACGCGATCAGGATGATGCGAGGCGATGTTCCAGACCACCGGGCTGCCCCAGTCATGGCCGATCCAGACCGCGGCCTCGCGGCCCAGGGCGTCCAGCAACTCGATCATATCGGTGACGATTTCGGACTGGCCATAGTCTGCATGGCGCCCCGGTACGGAGGATCGGCCATAACCACGCATGTCCGGGGCCACGCAACGGAACCCCAGGGCGGCCAAGGCTGGCAACTGATGCCGCCAACTGATCGACAGTTCCGGCCAGCCGTGGACAAAAATCAACAACGGCCCATCCACCGGGCCGGCCGCCAGATAAAACGTCGTGTGCCGGTCAGTCTTGACCACATGTTCGGTGATGGCGGTTTGCATGGATATCCCCTCCCGTCCACTGAGAATGCCTGGACAAGCAACTACAGTGGCAAGCCAATAGGGCATGATGTTATACCAAGCCGTGCTGATAGAAACCCTGTTCAGGAGGACTGAAGGCAATGATCCCGCTAAAGCCATTGGCCAATCTGCCGACCCATGAAGTCACCAACATGCCGCCGCACCTGGGCGATCAGGATTTGTGGCTGACCGATGCGGCCTTGCGCGAGGGCGTGGCGCGGGAGGGCGGCGGCTGGGCCGGGGACAAACTGGCGGCATTCGGTAAAATCGCGGGTGCCGTGGAGATCTTTGAAAAAGCCGACCAGGCCAACAGGCACAGCCCGGAACTCAAGGCTTTTGACCGCAATGGCATGCGCATCAACCAGGCCGAATTCCATCCCGCCTATCACGATCTGATGGCCGTGGCGATTGAGAACGAGGTGCCCAACTTCGCCTGGAACCACCCCGAGCCGGGCGCCCAGGTGGCCCACGCGGCGCTTACCTATATGTTCAATCAGCCGGAGGGCGGCGTGCTGTGCCCCATGGCGATGACCTATGCCGTGGTGCCGGCTCTACGCACCACGCCCAGCATCGGCGACGAGTGGATCCCCAGGTTGCTGTCAACTTCATACGATCCCCGCGACATCCCCGCGGGGAAAAAACCGGCGCCACCATGGGCATGTTCATGACCGAGAAACAGGGCGGCTCCGACGTGCGCACCAATACGACGCGGGCCGTGGTTGCTGGCGAGACCAGCGGCCAGGGCGCCGAATACCGCTTGTCAGGGCACAAGTTTTTTTGCTCCGCGCCCATGTCGGATGCCTTCCTGACCCTGGCCTACACCGATGTGGGCCTGTCCTGTTTCCTGGTGCCGCGTTGGACGCCGGACGGCGAGCGTAACAACCTCTTCATCCAACGCCTCAAGGATAAACTGGGCAACCGCTCCAACGCCTCATCGGAAATGGAACTGCAGGGCACCTGGGGCGTCATGGTTGGCGAGGAAGGCCGGGGCGTACGTACGATCCTGGATATGGTGCAGGGTACGCGCTTTTACTGCTGCTTCTCGTCCGCCGCCCTGATGCGCCAGGGCCTGGTTCAGGCCTTGCACCACACCACGCACCGGGCGGCGTTCCAAAAGAAGCTGATCCAACAGCCCTTGATGCGGAACGTGCTGGCCGATCTGGCGGTGGAGTCCGAGGCAGCCCTGGCCCTGACCCTGCGCATCGGCCGCGCCATGGATCAAGGGCCGGCGGACGAGGGCGCCGCCGCCCTGGCCCGCATCGCCACGGCGGTGGGCAAATACTGGATCTGCAAGCGCACGCCGGGACACACCTACGAGGCCATGGAATGCCACGGCGGGCCAGGTTACATAGAGGACTCGATCATGCCCCGGCTTTACCGCGAAGCGCCGGTCAACAGCATCTGGGAAGGTTCGGGCAACGTCATGTGCCTGGACGTCTTGCGCGCCATGTTCCGGGAAAAAGCCGCCGTGCCCGCCTTGCTAGCTGAACTGGACGCCGCGCGAGGGGGAAATGCGCGGCTGGACGCCGCCACCGATGCGCTGAAGGACGAACTCAACGACCCGGAAAACCTGGAACTCCGCGCCAGGGGCATCACGGAAATGCTGGCCACGGCGCTTCAAGGGGCGTTGTTGGTGCAACATGCGCCTGCCGCCGTGGGGGACGCCTTTTGCGCTTCGCGCCTGGGCTCCCGCTGGATGGGCGCCTACGGAACGCTGCCCGCCGGGGTGGATTTCGACGCCATCATCGACCGGGCATCGCCCGCCGCATAGCATTGCCCCCGCCGGATGGCGGTTTTTATGGCGGTTTCTATGGCTGGGGCACTGGCTCGGACGGGGCCTGGGCCAGCAGGCTCAGAACTTCGTCGGTTTGGCGGACGAAGCCATAGGCGCCTTGCAACGACAGGGTGGTGGCGTCCTGCATTTCCTGGGAATAGGTGGCGGAGGCATCATCTACCAAAATCACCCGGTACCCTCGGTCCGTGCCGTCGCGCATGGTGGTCTCGACACAACGATTGGTGACCACCCCGCCCAGCACCAGGGTCTTGATGCCAAGGTTGCGCAAGGTGGCGTCCAAACCGGTGGAGGCAAAGGCACCAAAGGTGGTTTTGTTGATCACCACCTCGTCCTCGTTGGGTTCCAGGGCCTCGACCATGCGGGCCCACGGGTCTGTCCGGGCCGGCAGGGCCGTCTCGCCGATGCCGGCGCGGGCCTCATCGTTCATACGCTTGAAGGCCGGGGCCCAGTCGCTGCCATCGGCGCATTCCGAGGCGACCGTGGTGAAAATCACCCGTTGTTTGCGGCCCCGGAAAAAATCCAACAGCCGCGCCAGATTGGGTTCGACCATGGCTTTCGAACGCGCTTGAAAATAGTCGCCCAGCCCGGATGCCCGCCGGTCCAGCATGCGGGAAAAAGGCGACTGTGGATTTACGAAGTATTCCTGCATATCGATGATCAGCAGGGCGGTGCTCGCCAGATCAATTTCAATGGGCGCGGCGTTCAGCTTGCTCTGCGCCGCGACAAATCTTTCATGGGCCGTGGTCATATATCCCCTCCAACGCGTGTCATTCACCAACGATGCCGGGCGACTATAGCGCAGGGGCGCATTATGACCAAAACCCGGAAGGGCACCGGGAGACCTCCAAGAGACCCAGGCGAGAAAGGCCATTACATTGGTGGTATGATTTGGGCATAATCATCATGCAGTGGACGCGTTCGACGACGATGAAGCGCCTGTTAACCGGCGCGAATGGGGGTTTGTCATGGCTTTGGATCTGGTAATCAAGAACGGCACGGTTGTCGATGGTTCCGGTATGGCGCGCTACCGCGCCGATGTCGGCGTCAAGGACGGATGCATCGTTGAAATCGGCCGCATCCGCGACGGCGCGGCGCAAACGATTGACGCCGAGGGGATGATCGTCTCGCCGGGCTTTATCGACGGCCACACCCATATGGATGCGCAGGTTACCTGGGACCCCTTGGGCAGCTGTTCATGCTGGCACGGCGTTACTTCGGTGATAATGGGCAATTGCGGCTTTGCCCTGGCACCTTGCAAGCCCGAGGACCGGGAATGGTACGCCCGCTGCCTGGAAGCGGTCGAGGATATTCCGGCCGCGGCCATCATGGCCGGTGTCAATTGGGATTGGGAAACCTTCCCGGAATATCTTGGCGCCGTCGAACGCGCGCCAAAGGCGCTCAACCATGGCTCCTACATCGGTCATTCCGCGCTGCGCATGTATGCCATGGGCGAGCGGGCGCTGGACGAAAGCGCGACCGAGGCCGATATCGAAACAATGTCGCGGGCCGTGGCGGAGGCTATTCGCGCCGGAGCCATGGGATTTTCGACCTCGCGCTCGCCCACCCACGTAACCCCCGCGGACAAGCCCGTGGCCAGCCGGATCGGCTCGTGGGAGGAGATCGACCGCCTTGTCGCCGTGATGACCGAATTGAACGCCGGCATTTTTCAGGTCGCCCCGGATGTCACCAGCGGTGCGGCACAGGAGGAATTTTTTGCGCAATTGCAGCGGATCGCACTGCAAAGCGGCCGCCCCGTCATGTTCGGCACCATCGCCTCGCGCCAGGGCAAGGAGCCAAAGCCGTGGCAGTTCCATACAGACTATCTGGACAGCACCGTAGCCCAGGGCGGGCGTATGTATGGGCAGGCGACAACCCGTTCCATCAATGCCATCTTCTCTCTTAAATCAAATCTTCCGTTCGACTTTCTGCCGGCATGGAAGGTGGTCCGCGCACTGCCGCTGGCAGAGCAAAAGCGCCGCCTGGCCGATCCCGATACGCGCCGCCAGCTGATCGCGGAAGAAGCCGAAATGAAGCCGAAAGGATTCGAGTTTCAGGGCGGCGGCGCGGCGACAACCAACCCGTTGCGGCCCGATTATGCCTCTCTGCTGGTGATGCGCGGTGTCGATTGGGATGACCCGACGGTCGCGGAGCTGGCCCGCGCCAGCAATAAGAACCCGGTCGAGACCATGATCGACCTGATGTTGGAAAACGAAAATCAGATCTTTGTCCAGCCGCTGGTCAACGAAAACCCGGAAGATGTGCTTGGCCTGCTCAAGCATCCGCGTACGCTTGCCACCTTTTCCGATTCCGGCGCCCATGTGTGCCAGGAAATGGGCTCCTCGCTGCCCACCCATCTGTTGAATTACTGGGTTCGCATCCGCCAGGCCTTCACCCTGGAGGAAGCCGTGCGCATGCTGACCTTTGACAATGCATCGGCCTGGGAATTATCCGGCCGGGGCCTAATCCGGGCCGGTTATGCCGCCGATCTGGTGATCTTTGACGAGAACGGGATCAAACCGGGCATGCCGACCGTCATGTCGGACCTGCCCGGCGGCGCCCGGCGGCTGGTGCAGAAGGCCGATGGCATTGCCGCCACCGTGGTGAACGGCGCCATCACCTTCGAACATGGCGAGGCCACGGGCAACTACGCCGGTCAGTTGCTAAAGGGCCCGTTCGCCGCCAGGCCATAACACTGGGACGAAAAAAATTCGCTTGAGCAGCCCAAGGCTAATTTGATAAACGGAGACGGCAACGGGGGCGGTATGGACCAACCTCAATTTCCAAGAACTGGCATTTAAATAAAAATGGCTACAAAACCCACGACTAAGACGGACACAAAGACAAAAAAGGCCGAAAGCGCGACGCCGAAGCCGGAAGCGGTGAAAGCTGACAGCTCGACAGCCGAGGCGCCGGCGGCAACCAGTGACGCGGATAGCGGCAGTAGTGACGGCGGCAGTAGCGAAGGCGGCAGTAGCGGTGGCAAGAAATCCTCGGCGCCCAGTCGTCCGATCAGCTATTTCTCCAGCGTGTCGACCGACGATTATCGCGCGGGCTGGGATGATATTTTTAGATCGGGCGGGAAAACGTCAACCCGCAAGCCAGTAAAATCGGCAGCGAAACGAAATAGTAAATTGCCGGCGAACATAACCCTGGACGCCGACGATCTTGATGCCGCGACCCGCGAACAGTTGGAAGCCGTGTTTCGCCAGCATGCGAAGAAACAACGCCTGAACTACGACAAGCTAGCCAAAAACGGGCAGGTCAGCTGGCAGATATCCTGCCGCATTTCCAACTCCTGAGCGCCAGAGCACCCGCGATTGGGTTGAAACCCGTCAGACCTGTTTGAAACAAAAATCGCAATGGCTATCGCCGGCCATGATGGTCCGGGTTCTTTCCAGGCTCAGGTCCGGACCCACCGCCGCCGTCATGGGCGGATCGATGCCGCACACCAGCATGGCGCCAAACGCCGCTTCGCCGAGGTCTTGAAAATATTCGGCATACTTGCAGCCGCGAATATTCACCGATAGTTCGTTCGCCGTATGTGCGACGGGTTCAAGCACCAGAGCCTCGTCCGCCATGAACATACGAAAGGCGGATTGCATTTTCTCCAGCGAGGTGCCCTCCCCCTGGGCGCCGATCTCCGCGCCCAGCGCGGTGGCGAATTCGTCGACAGCCGCGCGCAACAACGCGCCGGCCCGCTCCTCGCCGATCTCCACTTTAAGAAGACGAAACAGCGGCAACAGAATTTCAGCCTGAATCTTGGCTCGTTCCAGGTATGGCATTTGCTTCATTGATTTATCTCCCCGCCGGCATTTTCCAGATCACATCCAAACACTGAAGATCCGCGCCGTCCACAAAAAGCGGGGTTTGTTCCTGCCGCAAAAACGTTAGGATTGGCGCATTCTTAGCGTAAGGGAACGGACATGAGTAACAACCCGCATCAGATGCGTTTGACCCATATGGTGCAGCGCGGGGCACAGGTGAACGGCCGGCGCGTGGTCTCTGATTTCGCCGGGCGGCGGCATAGCTGGGCGCAGTTCGCGGACCGGGTGGCGCGGCTGGCCCGGGGCCTGGGCGATCTGGGCGTGAAAGAGGGCGACCGGGTGGCGATCCTGGCGCTGAATTCCGACCGTTATCTGGAATTTTTCTTTGCCGTGCCCTGGGCCGGCGCCGTCTTCGTGCCGGTCAACACCCGCCTGGCGCCGCCGGAAATAGCCTATTGGCTGAACGATTCCGGCAGCCAGGTGCTGTTTGTCGACGATACCTTTGTCCCGGCCCTGGCCGCGCTGGAGGGCAAGTTGGAAAGCATCCGTCAGGTGATCTATCTAGGCGATGGGCCGGCACCGGCGGGCACCCGTCCTTATGAAAGCCTGATCGAGGGCCAGACGCCAATGCCCGACGCGGGCCGGGGCGGCGACGATCTGGCGGGGCTGTTTTATACTGGCGGCACCACCGGCGTCTCCAAGGGCGTGATGTTGAGCCATACCAATCTGGTCGTGAACGCCCTGAACATTACGCCGTTTCTGCATTTCGACCCCTGGACAAACTGGCTGCACGCAGCCCCCATGTTCCATCTGGCCGACGGCGCCGGCGCCTTTGCCGTGGCCATGGCCGGGGGCAGCCATTGCTTCATTCCCGGTTTTGAGCCGGTGGCGGCCATGGCGGCGATCCAGCAGCACCGCCCCAGCCACTGCGTCATGGTGCCGACCATGGTCAGCATGGTGATCAACCACCCAAACGTGGGCGATTACGACCTGTCGTCGTTGCGGACAGTGCTGTATGGCGCATCGCCCATGCCCAGGGCGGTGATCGAACGGGCCGTGCAATTGATGCCCGGCATCAGTTTCGTCCACGGCTATGGTCAAACGGAATCCGCGCCCTTCCTGACCGCCCTGGACCCGAGGCATTTGGACGAGCCCGGCGCGCCCGAGGAACGGCGCAATTCCATCGGCCATTCCGGCCCGGCCATTGAAGTCCGGGTGCTGGATGAGACCGACAGGGAGGTCCCCGCCGGCACCGTGGGCGAGATCTGCGCCCGTGGCATGAACGTCATGCAGGGTTATTGGCGGAAACCGGAATTAACGGCGGAAACCCTGCGCAACGGCTGGCTGCACACCGGCGACGGCGGCTATATGGATGATGACGGCTTTTTGTATATCGTCGACCGGGTCAAGGACATGATCATCTCGGGCGGCGAAAACGTCTATTCGGCGGAAGTGGAAAACGCCATTCATCAATATCCCGGCGTGATCGAATGCGCCGTGATCGGTATTCCGCACGAAAAATGGGGCGAACAGGTCCACGCCATCGTGCGCCTGAACGATCAAGATGCCGTCGGCGCGGCCAACGAGGCAGACTTAATCGCCTTTTGCCACGAGCTGATCGCCAATTACAAATGCCCCCGCAGCGTCGAATTCGTCGCCGCCCCCCTGCCGCTTTCGGGCGCCGGCAAAATCCTCAAAACCGATTTGCGCAAGCCCTATTGGGACGGCCACGACAAGGCAGTAAACTAGCGCGGATCCAAATAGTGCATTTTATCGCCGGTCCAGCCGACGCCGGCGGGCACGGTGTAGTAGAAGGTTGCGATCATCTCGCTGAAACGCCAGACGCCGTCGATGCGTTGGTAGCGGTCGTCGTAGCGGCCACTGACCAGATAGGAGACGCCGAAGCGGCCATAGCGGGCCTCCAGATACGAGACGCCGTTGCCCGTATCCCCCGCGACCGCGATCTGGTGGCTATGGATATATTGTTTGATGAAAAAGCGCTCGCGCTCGCCCATGCCGCGAAAACCGGCATCGACCGCGCCCCGGCCCTCGTATCGGGCCAGATAGCCCAGTTCGACCACCGCATCGTCAGTGAACAGATCGGCGATCTGATCATAGCGGCCATCGTTGATACAGCCGTGGTAGCTATCGCGCAGGGCGCGGATGGCGTCCTTGTCTTCCAGTAGACCCAGGCGGGCCTCCAGCGCGGCGATGCGGTCCGTATCGGTCATGGCGGCCTCCTTAGTCCAGGATCAATTCGGCGTAGGTTTCCAAGTCCGCGTCGGTCTTGGGCCAGACCAAAAGAGAGGTCACGGCGCTGTCTTCCCAGGCCGCCAGGCGTTGTTTGATGCGGTCTTTCGGCCCCACCAGGGCGATGTCGTCCACCAGTTCGTCGGGCACGGCGGCGACGGCTTCGGCCTTTTTGCCGTCCAGATACAGATCCTGAATTTTCGCCGCCGCCTCGCCATAACCCAGGCGCACCACCAGTTCATTGTGAAAATTGCGGTCCTTGGCGCCCATGCCGCCCACGTAAAGCGCCAGATCCTTTTTCACTTCCAGGCGCCCGGCTTCCAGATCGTCGGTGATGTGCAGTTTCATGGGATACATGATTTCAAAACCATCCGGCCGTCCGGCGATGGCCTCCGCATAGACCGCCTCGCGCTCCGGCGAATAATACAGGGGGAACCAGCCGTCGCAGATTTCCGCCGCCATGGCGACGTTTTTCGGCCCTTCCGCACCCAAAAAGATCGGAATATTGGAGCGCAGGGGATGGGTAATCGGCTTCAACGGCTTGCCCAGGCCCCAGGAGCCGGGGGCATCCGCCGGATAGGGAATGGTGTAATGGGGGCCGGCGCTCCGCACCGGGTCTTCGCGTGCCAGCACCTGGCGGACGATGTCGATATATTCCCTGGTCCGCGCCAATGGCTTGGCAAAGGGCTGGCCATACCAGCCTTCCACCACCTGGGGCCCGGACACGCCCAGCCCGAGGATCAGCCGCCCGTTGGAAAGATGATCCAGGGTCAGGGCATGCATGGCCGTGGCGGTGGGTGTGCGGGCCGAGATTTGCACGATGGCGGTGCCCAGCTTGATGGTCTTGGTATGGGCGCCCACCCAGGCCAGCGGCGTCAGGGCATCGGAGCCATAGGCCTCGGCGGTGAAAAACCCGTAATAGCCCAAGGCCTCCGCCCGCTTGGCCAGATCGATCAACCCCTGTGGCGGCTGTGCGCCCCAATAGCCGGTCATCAAACCCAATTTCAACGCCATTTTGGTCTCCAATTTTCAAACCAGTTTGAAATTTTTCGAGGTGCCGGGCCACCCCCGCCCCCACCCGGCCGCCCACGGAATTATGATCAATGGGTGGCCGGGTGGGGG
>JADHTB010000027.1 GCA_016776605.1 Alphaproteobacteria bacterium
TGCTGCAGGTGCCAGACGACCGTTATTGGGGCGCCCAGACACAGCGTTCGCGGCAGAACTTTAAAATTGGCTGGGAGAAAATGCCGTTACCCGCGGTGCACGCCTTCGGGATCGTCAAGCAGGCCGCGGCTGAAACCAATATGGAGCTGGGCATTCTGGACAAAAAGCGGGGCCGGGCCATTGTGCGGGCCGCCAAAGAGGTGGCCGCCGGCAAGCTGGACGACCATTTCCCCCTGGTGGTCTGGCAAACCGGCTCCGGTACCCAGAGCAATATGAACGCCAACGAGGTGATCTCCAACCGGGCAATCGAATTGCTGGGCGGCAAGATGGGCAGCAAGACGCCGGTCCACCCCAACGATCATTGCAATATGAGCCAGTCTTCCAATGACACTTTCCCTACCGTCATGCATGTGGCGGCGGTGCAGCACATTGATCAGTTGTTGCTTCCGGCCCTGGAACATTTGCATGGGGCCCTGGACGCCAAGGCGAAAGCTTTCAGCCGGCTGATCAAGATCGGCCGCACCCATTTACAGGACGCCACGCCGTTGACCCTGGGCCAGGAATTTTCCGGCTACGCCACACAGGTGAAATATGGCATTGCCCGGGTAAAGGATAGCCTGCCCCGGTTGCACCGGCTTGCGCAGGGCGGTACGGCGGTGGGCACCGGTTTGAATGCACCGGTCGGTTTCGACAAACGGGTGGCCGCCCATATCGCCAAGATTACCGGCCTGCCGTTCAAGACGGCGGAAAACAAGTTCGAGGCCCTGGCCGCCCATGACGCGGTGGTGGAGGCATCCGGCGCCATGAATACCCTGGCCGCCAGCCTGATGAAGATCGCCTCGGATATCCGGCTGTTGGGCTCCGGCCCGCGCTCCGGCCTGGGCGAGTTGAGCCTGCCGGAAAATGAACCCGGCTCCTCGATCATGCCGGGCAAGGTCAACCCAACCCAGTGCGAGGCCATGACCATGGTTTGCGCCCAGGTCATCGGCAACCATATGACGGTTACCGTGGCGGGGGCCTCGGGTCATATGGAATTGAATGTTTTCAAGCCGGTGATGATCTATTCCCTGTTGCAGTCGATCCAACTGCTGGGCGACGCGGCGGTCAGCTTTACCGATAATTGCGTTGTCGGGATCAAGGCGAACGAGGGACGGATCGCCGATCTGATGGCCCAATCGTTGATGCTGGTCACCGCCCTTGCCCCCCACATCGGCTATGACAACGCGGCCAAGATCGCCAAACATGCCCATGTCAAAGGCTTGACCCTGAAAGAGGCCTCGATTGAACTGAAATTGGTGACGGAAGCGGATTTTGACCGTTTCGTGCAGCCGAAGCAGATGCTGGGTCCAAAGTAGGCACAGACGGCCATGCCCGGTGATGACGATGACGACAACGATGACCTGGAGCTGTTGCGTCGGTCCTTTCGCATTGCCGGGCATCAGACCAGTCTGTCCATGGAACGGGCTTTTTGGGATGAATTCCGCCGTATGGCGCAGGCCGACCGGCGCAGCATGGCTGATTTAATCGCTGAAATAGACGCTCAACGCACGGCGGGGTTAAGCCGCGCCGTGCGTGTTTACATTCTAAATCGGCTGCAATTGGCAGCCGTTTCAAAGGGAGAGACCTCATGATCATTGATCACCGCACCTACGATTTTCATCCGGGCAAGCTGAAAGGCTGGATCGATGTTTACCGGGAATACGGCCTGCCGGTGCAGCAAAAACACCTGGGCAGGTTGATCGGCTTTTTCACCACCGAGATCGGGCCGATCAATCAAATCGTCTTCATGTGGGCCTATGAAAACATGGGTGACCGTGAACAACGGCGCGCCGCCATGGACCAGGACCCGGATTGGGCCGCATTCCGCGGAAAAACCGCTCCCCTGGGCGCGTTGAAACAGCAGACAAACAAGATTTTGGCGCCAACCGACTTTTCACCGATCCAATAGTCCTTCAATTTCCGCCGACTTATGGACTTAATCTTGCCGTAACGTGCGACCAAATCGGGGGCTGCGATGCGATTGATTGGCCGATATTCGTCTCCATTCGTGCGCAGGGTCGCGGTGACGTTGGGCCATTATGGCATGGCCTATGAGCATATCAGCGTCATGCCCTTCGGCGCCACCAAGGCGGATGTCGCGCGCTTCAACCCCATCGCCCGGGTGCCCATATTGCTGTTGGACGACGGCGAGGGGCTGTGTGACAGCGCGGCAATTCTGGATCATCTGGATGAAGTTGCGGGGCCCGAACGGGCCTTGGTTCCCAGCCATGGCAAGGCGCGGCGGCGGGTTTTGGCGTTGCTGGCGATTGCCCTGGGGAGCAACGAAAAACTTGTCACCGCACTTTACGAGCGGCATTTCCGGCCCAGGGAAATCTGGCATCAACCCTGGATCGAGGCCTGCGAGGGGCAGGTGCGCGATGGTTATCTGTGGCTGGAAGAACAGTTCACCGGCCCCTGGTTCACCGGCGGGGAGATGACCCAGGCGGATCTGACCACCGCCGTCTTCTGGTCTTTCGGCATGGCCAAACGCCCAGGCCTATTCGCCAAACTCAACTGCCCGAAACTGCGCGCCTTAAGCGAGAGGCTGGAAGCAACGCCTGCCTTTAAAGCCATCCAACCCGAACCAGAAATGCTGAGCAAACAGCTTGGCGGCGGCCCTAACTCTTCTGCCGGTGCAACAACCGCAGGCGCAGGGCGTTCAGCTTGATGAAGCCGGCGGCGTCGCGCTGGTCGTAGACGCTGTCTTCTTCGAAGGTGACGTGTTCCATGCTGTACAGGCTTTTGCCGGACTTGCGGCCGACCACGGCGGCCGTGCCTTTATAGAGCTTCACCCGTACCGTGCCCTCGACGCATTCCTGGCTTTTGTCGATCAAGGCCTGCAGCATCTCGCGCTCCGGCGAGAACCAGAAACCGTTGTAGATCAGTTCCGCATAGCGCGGCATGATCTCGTCCTTCAGGTGCATCGCGCCCCGGTCCAGGGTGATGCTTTCGATGCCCCGGTGGGCCGCCAGCAAAACCGTACCGCCAGGGGTTTCGTAGATGCCCCGGCTTTTCATGCCGACGAAACGGCCTTCCACCAGATCCAGGCGGCCGACGCCGTTGGCGCCGCCGAGTTCATTCAGGCGGGTCAGCAATGTTGCCGGGCTCATGGCCTCGCCGTCGATGGCGACCGCATCGCCGTTCTTGAATTCGATTTCCACATAGGTCGGCTTATCGGGCGCGGCCTCTGGCGAGACGGAGCGGGAATAGACGAATTCGCCCGCTTCGTGCCAGGGATCTTCCAGCGCCTTGCCCTCGGCCGAGATGTGTAACAGGTTGGCGTCGACGGAAAACGGCGCCTCGCCCCGCTTGTCCTTGGGGATGGGGATCTGGTGCTTTTCGGCGAATTCGATCAATTCGGTGCGGGAGGTCAAATCCCACTCCCGCCACGGCGCGATCACCTTGATATCCGGGTTCAGGGCGTAATAGCCCAACTCGAACCGCACCTGATCGTTGCCCTTGCCCGTGGCGCCGTGGGAAACCGCGTCGGCGCCGGTCAGGGCGGCAATTTCGATCTGCCGCTTGGCAATCAGCGGCCGGGCGATGGAGGTGCCCAACAGATACAGCCCCTCGTACAGGGCATTGGCGCGGAACATGGGAAAGACGAAATCGCGGGTAAATTCCTCGCGTAGATCCTCTACATAGATTTCCTTGATGCCCAGCAGTTCGGCCTTTTTTCGGGCCGGTTCCACTTCCTCGCCCTGACCCAGATCGGCGGTGAAGGTCACCACCTCGCACTGGTAGGCTTCCTGCAGCCATTTCAGGATCACGGAGGTATCCAGTCCGCCGGAATAGGCTAAAACAACCTTTTTTATATCGCCTGTCATGCTGGTGCGCCTTGCATTTGGGGAAGAGAACAATTTCGGCGCGCAGTATAGGCATTTGCCAGCCGCCAGCAACGTTGATTCAGCGGGCGTTGAAAATGCCTCAATCGCCATGCCAGCGATGACCGGCAACCACGCCCAGGCCGGCATAATGGGGCCGGGTTTCAATAGCCCGGCCAGCGCAGGCGCTGCAGGTCAGGCGCCGCGCCACGGCCACCACCGCCGTGCGGCTATCCATGCGGGCCAATAGGGAGGCCAGGGTAAGTACCCGGTGGTGGCCGCAGTCCCGGCACCAGGCCGCCACGGGCACATCCTGGCGCGCCAGATCGGCCAGGCGGGGCCCTGTTTCGTCAGTCATGGTGGTCATGGCATGGTGGTCATGGCATTGTGGTCATGGTATGGGGCGCCCGCGATGGAAAACAAAACAGGAACATACCGAGGCCCTCGCGCCTAAGCCAGCGCAATATAGCTTGCGGCGTGGCTTGCACTGCCAGGCGCCCGTGCCTACATAGTAGCTACGCGGTGCCGTTCCGGGCCGCGCGCAGATGCCCGATGCCGTTGTGCCCTGGGGTTTGCCCTAGCCGTAGGACCTTTTATAGGACCGCCATGCCCGCTCAATCAGGAGGAGGTGGCGCCGTGAGTAGATTATCTGTCTTCAACAGCCCGTTGCTTTTGGGCTTTGATCATTTCGAACAATTGCTGGACCAAGTGGCGAAATCCGCCAATGACGGCTATCCCCCCTACAACATTGAACGTGTCGCGGTCGATGGCCTGCGCATAACTCTGGCCGTGGCCGGTTTTACCCGGCAAGATCTGGAAATCCTGGCCGAGGACAACCAGTTGATCGTGCGCGGCCGGCAGAACGAGGATGAAAAGCGCGTTTATGTGCATCGCGGCATCGCGGCGCGGCAGTTTCAGCGCAGCTTTGTCCTGGCCGAAGGGATCGAGATCGCGGGCGCCAGCCTGGACAACGGCCTGTTGCACATTGACCTGGTGCGACCGCAACCGGAAACCACCTCACGGGTTATCAATATCGCCGCCGGCCCGCCGGCCACTGATGGCAGGCTGTCGGTCGCAACCGGGGCAAAGGATAGATTAGGGGTGCCAGAGTAATGGAAATGCAAGAAAACGGACTGCGCAGCCTGTCCAGCGAAGGCCTTGCCATGCTGGGCACGGATCAACTGGCCTATATCCGCGCGCAAAGGGTGAACGGCCAAACCATATACGTGGTGCATGGCGCCAACGGCCGCGAGCTGGCGGGTTTCGACAACAATGCCAGCGCCCTGGCGGCCTGCCTGGAGCACGACCTGGAGGCAGTGGGCCTGCATTAGCCCCGCATTAGCGCGGTTCGATATTCATCGAACCATGGCCAGAGCAATTTTCAATTAATTGCAGTCGCTCTCGCGACATAAGCGATTGGTTCAATTGCCCTATTCTTAAGAGTCTGAGCGCATTTTCTTCGAATGCGCTGTGGCTTCCCTTAGGCCGCTGGCGAAACGGTGGGCAGTGTAAGCAGCGCAAACAGGGCCTCGGGATTATCGGCGCCGCGTAGTTTGGCGCAGATGGTGTCGTCGCGCAGCAGGCGGGAAATGCGGGCCAAGGCCTTCAGATGATCGGCGCCGGCGGTTTCAGGCGCCAGCAGCAGAAAAATCAGGTCCACCGGTTGTTCATCAATGGCGTCGAAATCAATCGGCTTGGGCAGGCGCGCGAAAATGCCGTGCAGCCGCTCCAAATCCTGCATTTTACCGTGGGGGATGGCGATGCCGCGGCCGATGCCCGTGGTGCCCAGCTTTTCCCGCTGTAGCAGGGCATCAAAAATCACCCGCTCGTGCAAACCGGTCAGTGCGGCGGCCTGTTGCGAAAGCTCCTGCAAGGCCTGCTTTTTGCTGCCGGCTTTCAGGTTGGCGACGACCCCGTCTTGTATCAGCAAGTCAGCCATATCCATTGGGCGCGGTTCCTACTTCGACCGGTCGTCCACGTCGGCGCTGCTGCCGGCGTTGCTGTCGGCTTCGGTATCCGCCACCAGATCAATCCAGCCAATATGGCCGTCCGGGCGGCGGTAAACGACATTTAGATGGTTGTTGCCACTATTGCGAAACATTAGGACAGGCAGTTCGGCCAGATCCAGTTGCATGACCGCCTCGCCGACGCTACGGCGGTGAATATCCGAAGTGTGCTCGGCGACGATAACCGGCTGAAATTCTTCCGAGGCCTCGTCCACCTCTGGCTCCACCTCCAGCACGTAGCTCTGCGCCGATAGGCGGTCCGGGGTCGGCCGCGCGTTGCCGTGATGGTCACGTAAGCGCCGTTTATATCGGCGCAGGCGCTTTGCCAGCCGCTCCGAGGCCTGATCAAAGGCCTGGTATATATCTTCCGCCTCGGCCCTGGCCTGGGCCTGAATGCCGTGGCCCACATGTACCGAGCAGTCCGCACGATAGCCCTGACCTTCCCGGCTGAACACCACGTGGGCGTCCATGGTGTTGGGAAAATACTTGGTTACGCCGGATTCAAGGCGTTCATCAACATAGCTACGCAGGGCCTCACCCACGTCGAGCCGCTTGCCTGAAACAAGGATTTGCATGACGTTCTACTTTAGCTGTTTTTAGGACAAATTTGTCAACAGATATTGCCGTCTGACGTTACTTCTCTTGCTGCCCGCCGCGGCAATAATAATCGGCCCAGGCAGCAAAGAGCCGGGAACATAGGGCCGACATGGGGAGCTGTCAACCGATGGCGCGCGCTTCCATGCGCTTGGCCCGGCGGCGCTGCACCGATGAGGGGATGCCCATGGCGACGCGATATTTGGTCACCGTGCGCCGGGCGATATCAACGCCGGAAACCCGCAGAATATCCACCAGCTTGTCGTCCGATAAAACTTTCGACGAAGCTTCGTTTTCGATTAATGCGCGCAGCCGTTCCCGCACCGCCTCCGAGGAATGATTCTCGCCACCATCGGCTCCGGCAATGGAGGACGTGAAAAAGTATTTCAATTCGAAGACGCCCCTGGGCGTGGCGATATATTTGTTCGAGGTAACCCGCGACACGGTGCTTTCGTGAATGCCCACGACTTCGGCAATGGCGCGCAGGTTCAGGGGCCGTAATTCAGCCACCCCGTGAGCCAGGAAACCATCCTGCTGACGCACCAGTTCAGAGGATACCGATAAAATTGTGCGGGCCCGCTGATCCAGGGCCTTGATCAACCAGTTGGCCGACTGCATGCATTCGGAGATATAGGCCTTGTCCTCTTTACGCCGGGCCGCCTCGTTGATCTCGGCATAGTATTGCCGGTTGACCAGAAGGCGGGGCAGATTGTCGTTGTTCAGTTCTACAATCCAGCCGCCATCGGCCTTTTCCAACACGAAGACGTCCGGCACCACGGGTGCCGCGACCTCGTAATCGAAGGTCAGTCCGGGCTTCGGATTAAGTGCCTTCAATTCGGCGATCATCTCTTCGGCATCATCGCGGGTAACGCCGCAGATCTGGCAAATTTCCGGCACATCTATGGAAACCAGCAGATGCAGGTTTTGCACCAAGGCCGCCATGGCCGGGTCGTAGCGGTTTTTGTCCTGCAATTGCAGCGCCAGGCATTCGCTCAGATCGCGGGCGAAAATTCCGGCCGGGTCGAATTTTTGCATCCGCGCCAGCACCGCATCGACCAGGGCGATGTCACAACCCAACCGGTCGGCAATATTGCCGGTCTCTTCCCGCAAATAGCCGGCTTCATCCAGATGATCGATTAGATTCTGTCCGATAAGAAGCTGTGCCGGCTCCACCAACAGCACGTTCATCTGCTGCTGCAGATGATCTTTCAGGGTGATTTCGCTGCTCAGCACCTGTTCCAGCGTTATTGTGCTGGATTCACCGCCACTCATGCCCGTGCTGGCGCCGGACCAATCGCCAACTTCGAAGCCTTCGCCGGGATCGCTGCCGGCCTCCCCAGCCGGTGTATCAGACGCGCTGTCATTGTTGTCGGCAATGTCGTAATCCGCGGCCGGCGGTCCGTCCGCGCCCTCCAGACCATTGCTGCCGGGCAACGAAGCGCCGTCCAGCTCCAACGCCGCGGTATCCCCGATGGTGCCGTCATCGCCGATGCCATCACTGGCCGCGATCGCCTCGCCAAGGGCATCAACCTGGGGGTCGGCATTCAGATTGCCTTCGTCAAAGGCCGATGCCGGGTCGGGCGCGTCCTGATCTGCCCGTTCAAGAAGTGGATTACGCTCTAATTCCTGATCCACATACTGGCTTAATTCCAGATTCGTCAATTGCAACAGGCGGATGGCCTGCTGCAATTGGGGTGTCATGACCAATGCCTGGCTTTGGCGAATATCCAGTCTGGGACCGATGGCCATGACGAAAAACCCTACAGCGAGAAACGCTCGCCGAGATACACTCGACGGACGTCGTCGTGACCCACCACATCCGCCGGGGCACCGGATGCCAGCACCCGTCCCTCATGCAGAATGTAGACGCGGTCAATGATATCCAGGGTCTCGCGCACATTGTGGTCGGTGATCAATACGCCGACCCCGCGATCCTTGAGATGCGAGACCAGATCACGAATTTCCCCCAGCGCGATGGGATCAATGCCCGCCAGCGGCTCGTCCAGCAGGATGAAACTGGGGTGTGAGGCAAGCGCGCGGGCAATCTCCACCCGCCGCCTTTCGCCGCCGCTCAAGGCCAGCGAGGGTGTGCGGCGTAAATGGCTGATGGAGAACTCGGCCAGCAGATCTTCCAGCATGGCTTCCCGCCGGTCGCGGTCTGTTTCCACCACTTCCAGAGCAGCGCGAATATTGTTTTCCACCGACAGACCGCGAAAAATCGAAGCTTCCTGCGGCAGATAACCCACGCCCAGACGGGCCCGGCGGTACATGGGCAATTCGGTCACATCCTGGCCATCCAGAAATATGGAACCGGTATCCGGGGCCAGCAGTCCGGTGATCATATAAAAACAGGTGGTTTTGCCGGCGCCATTGGGGCCCAGCAGGCCAACCGCTTCTCCGCGCTGTACGACCAGGGACACATCGCGGACGACGGGGCGTTTGCGAAAACGTTTGCCGATTTTTTCGGCGCGCAGGCCCTGACGCTCGGCCACCAGACGTGGTGAGCCGTCATCGTCAATTGCCGGGCGGCCATCCTTGGGGCCGCCATCCGCGCTGGAATTTCCCTCACGCCGCATGCTGTCTTTACCGTCGTTGCCTGTCATTTTTTATTTTCCTACCCTTTGGGTAACAGAACAGGGTTACTGATCACTTACTTTTTCAGTGTTAATTTTTTATAGGGTTAACGCTTCGGCTTGCTGTTGGTTCGTTTTGGCGGCACAAAACGGCCATGTACCCGGCCGCCACTGATCTTACTTTGCCCGGTGGCCAGGTTCATCACCAATTTATTTCCCCGCAAGACATCCTCGCCACGGCTCAGGACCACCGCGCCGGTTAACGTCAGACGCTGTTCGGCGACCTCATAGATGGCCATGTCACCCTTGGCGTTTTCGGTCGCGGAAGAGACAAAAACCTTATCGATGGCATCAATGCGCACGATTGTGCCGCCGGGCCCCGCGGTCTTGTTAGAATCGCCCTTGGCGGCAGGCAGATACCAGACTTTCAATTGTTCGGCGCGCAATTGGATGCGGCCTTGGAGGGCAACCACATTGCCGGAGAAAATAGCTAAATTCTCGTTCTGCCGGACCTCCAGATTATCGGCGTCGATATCGATGGGCTGGTCGGAATCCGGGCTGCCGGGCTGGCTTTGTCCTTGGGCCGCGACCAACGGTATTGCCGTGGACAGGGCCCATATGAGCCCCGCCAGGGCCAGGATATGGATGCGTCCGGCCATGGCCTAACTCCTACCCGGTGCCATGGCGCGCATTTTTACATTGCCCTGGAAATACAACCGCTGGCCAAAATCCTCGATCATCAGGCGATCGGCCCGCAGGCTGCCGAACGGACCCTGACCGCGCACGGGAAGGTCCGTGGTCGCGCGCCCGATGTTGAGATCAATTTCAATAACACTCGCGTTGAATTCATAGCCCTGATCGGAAAAAAGGTTGATCGCGCCTTGCAGACGCAAATGCTGACGTAACTGATGGTAAATCCCGGTGTCCGCCAGAATCGTAAACCATTGGCCATCGGCCATGGACATATCCGCCTGCAAATGGCTCAGGGTGATCAGGCGCTGGTCATTTGGATCCTGGACCGCCCGGTCGGCGGTAACGACAAAGGGATGGTTGCGGGCATCGGTGCCCAGATAGCGGGGCTGCAGCATGACCAAGTCCACCGCGCTGCCGTCCTCGGGCGCGGCATAGGACAAATGAAAGCCCGTGGTCTCGCTGAATTCGTTCGGCCAGATCACCACGGCAACCATCAGCCCCAGTGCCAGAACGGGCAGCAGTAGCTTCATCATCCCGACGAATCGGCTGTAGCGGGGCGAAACCCGCACCTGGCGGGGGGCCGGATCGAACTGAAAGCGCCGCGCCGCCGGCGGTGCCGTTTCCACCGCGCCGCCGTTTGTTGCCGTCTCGGTATCCATCATCGCCATCTTCTAGGCAATGCCGGCGCGCAGGATATCATGCACGTGCAAGATGCCTTTGGGCAGACCATCCTCGGTCACGAACAGACAGGTGATATTGTTGGTATTCATGAAACCCAGGGCCTCCGCCGCCAGCGCCTTGGGGCGGATGGTCTTGGGCGCGTGGGTCATGACATCGCTGACCATCTTGCGCATTAGTTCGTCATCCATATGACGGCTTAAATCGCCGTCCGTGACGATGCCCCTCAAGGCGCCGGCGCTATCCAAAACGCCAACGCAGCCAAAGCGTTTCTCGGTCATGGTCAAAAGCACCACTGACATCATCGCATCGTCGGCGCACAGGGGCAGTTCCGCGCCCAGATGCATCAGATCCTCGACCTTGATGAATTCCCTGCCCAGGCGGCCGCCCGGGTGCAGTACCTGGAATTGATCCGCCGAGAAACCACGCCGTTGCATCAAGGCAACGGCCAGGGCATCGCCCAGGCCCAGCATCATGGTGGTCGAGGTCGTGGGCGCCAGCCCCATTGGGCAGGCCTCGGGCATGGCGGGCAGGACCAGTGTGACATCGGCCGCCGATTGCAGGGTAGAGTTCGCCTTGCCGACCATGGCCAGCAGCGGGATGCCGCGGAATTTGGCATAGGCGACCAGATCGTTCAGTTCCGCGGTTTCGCCGGAATTGGATAGGGCCAAAACGCCGTCATCCTGGCCGATCATGCCCAGATCCCCGTGGCTGGCCTCGCCTGGGTGGACGTAATGGGCCGGCGTGCCGGTGGACGCCAGCGTGGCGGCGATCTTGCGGCCTATGTGGCCGCTTTTGCCCATGCCGCTGACCACCAACTTGCCCTTGATCTGGTCCAGCATATCCACGGCGGCATCGAAATTTTCGTCCAGGCTATCCGCCAGTTTGCGCAAGCCATCGGCTTCCAGGCCCAAAACCCGCGTTGCCGCCGCGCGGACATTACCATTGTCCGGCATCAATGCCTCATCTCGGGATTTTAGAGTCACCTAATAAGCCTTTGAAATATTTGCGGTTTAATGCTGACATAGCCAGAAATTGTTAAAGCCGCACTAACAGACATGCGAAAATCGTGCCAACTCGTCGAATTATTTCAGTATGGGCAATTAGATGGGCTGGGTCAAACCAACATACAAGCCCGGTGGCGCCGGTGGCGCCGGGCAATTTTAATATCGCATAGAGCATTTTCATTCTGAAAATGCTCAGATCTTTAGAATTAGAGCAATTTTTCCAATCAATTAGAATCGCTTCGCGATTCTCATTAATTCGGAATTGCTCTAGTGGGAGAATATATCCATTGTCGACCAGCCGCCCAGGTCCAGTTCCGCCCGGCTGGGCAGGAAATCGAAACAGGCCTGGGCCAGGTGGCTGCGTCCTTCGCGGGCCAGCATGTCCTGCAACACCGCGTGCAGGCGGTGCAGGTGCAGCACGTCGTTGGCGGCGTAATCCAATTGCTGGGGTGACAGATCCGCCGCCCCCCAATCAGAGCTTTGCTGTTGCTTGGACAGATCGACACCTAAAAGCTCGCGGCACAGATCTTTCAGGCCGTGACGGTCGGTGTAGGTGCGCACCAGTTTCGAGGCAATTTTGGTGCAATAAATCGGCGCACAGTCCACATTCAAATAACGTTTGATCATGGCGACATCGAAACGGGCGTAATGAAACAGCTTGGTCACCGCGGGATCGGTCAACAGGGTCGTTAAATTCGGCGCCTGATAGGCGCCTTGGGCGAATTGCACCAGATGGCAATCACCATCCCCGGCGGATAACTGAATCAGACACAGGCGGTCGCGGTGGGGGTCAAGGCCCATGGTTTCAGAATCGACCGCGACCATGGACCCGAAAGACAGGCCGTCGGGAAGATCGCCTTGGTAAAGATGATTGGCCATGGCGCGGCGACGCCCCTGTTGCAAGTGGATCCAAATTCAAGGGACCCGGCAGCTGGCCCATTTCGTCCCATCCCGTAAGCCTGCCACAAAAACAGGGAACTTAACGGGTATGGTGCCCAGGAGAAGACTCGAACTTCCACGGGGTTACCCCCACTAGCACCTGAAGCTAGCGCGTCTGCCAATTCCGCCACCTGGGCCTCAGGGCGGCATCGATACTGCCCAGGCCGGGTATTGTCAAGCGAAGCCACGGCATGTGGCGATCGGGCGGGCGATGTTCTGCCGTGCCATAACGATTTTGCCGTCCGCCGCCGTCTTGATCGCCGATCAGAGCGGCATCTCGGTCCATCCCTTTGCGCCGGAAAGATAGAGACATTTTCAATCATATGCGCGCGGGCGGCGGCCTTGCGGCTGGTTTATGGAATAGCAACTGTTGGGATGGTGCAATCAGGGAAGGGCTATTATGATGCCGCCCATAAAATGGCACCAGCGGACGCGCACATCATTTTGACTGCGAAAGATAAAGGTAAAGCAACATGGGCAAGGTAACAGTCGTCGGCGGCGCCGGGTTCATCGGGCGCTATCTGGTCAAGCGGTTGGCGCAACAGGGTTGGCAGGTGCGCGTGGCGGTGCGGGACCCGGAAGCGGCGAGTTTTGTGAAGCCCATGGGTGCGGTGGGCCAGGTGCAGCCGATCCAGGCCAATATCCGCAATGAAGCCTCCATCGCCCGCGCCGTGGCGGGGGCTGATCTGGTGATCAATCTGGCCGGCCTGATGTTTCCCGGTGGGGCGCAAAACTTTCAGGCGGTGCATGAAGATGGCGCCGCGACCGTGGCCCGCGCCGCCCATGCGGCAGGGGTGGGGCGCCTGATCCATGTTTCGGCCCTTGGTGCCGAGCGGGATGCAGGCAGCAAATATGCCCGCAGCAAGGACGCCGGCGAGGTTGCGGTGCGGGATGCCTTTCCCACCGCAACCATTGTCCGGCCTTCGACCATATTTGGACCGGAAGACCAATTTTTTAATCTGTTTGCCAGGCTGGCGACTATTTTGCCTGTCATGCCTCTGCTGGGTGGTGGCAATAGCCGCATGCAGCCGGTCTATGTAGGGGATGTCGCCCAGGCGATTGCCGCCCTGGCGCGGGATACGGCGCCGACGGGCGGTATCTATGAACTAGGCGGCCCCCAGGTTTTAAGCATGGCGGAGCTGATGGCCATTGTGTGCGAACAAACCGGACGCAAACGCCTGGCCGTTCCGCTGCCGTTCGCGCTTGCCAAATTTTATGCCTTCTTCCTGCAATTAATGCCTTGGCGGATATTGACCATGGATCAGGTTGAGATGTTGAAGACGGACAATGTGGTCAGCGGCGAATGCCCGGGCCTGGCCGAACTTGGCGTGACGCCGACGCCTCTGGATGCGGTTCTGCCCAGCTATTTATACCGCTACCGCAAGGCCGGCAGATTGCCCTCGACGGAGCAGGTCTAGGACTCTTCCGGCTCTAAATCCAGATCCAGCTTTTCCCGCAAGGCCCGGTAATAATCCGGGTCGCTCAGGGCGCCGAGGGCGACGAATTCCTCGTCGCTCATGGCCGCCCGGCGGTCGATCGCCTGAATGCCAAAGCCAACCGGGTAGCGCAATTTGGGCTGTTCGGCGGCCAAGGCCCCGGCGATGACCGCGGCCACCTGTGCGGCGGGCGAGGCACTGGGGATGCCGACGCCGAAAAAACGGCCATTGCGGCGCATGGCCGGCTTGTAGGGCGAGGCGCGGTCGTAATGCACCGGGGTATTTTCGAAAATCGCCGAGCTAACCACGCCCGGTTCGATGATCGCCACCCGGATGCCAAAGGGCGCGACTTCCTGGGCCAGAGCTTCCGAGAATGCCTCGACCGCGAATTTCGAGGCGCAATAGGCCGCCTGATTGGCCCAGGCGACGCGCCCCAGAAAAGACGATAGATTGACAATGGCGCCATGCCGGCGTTCGCGCATGCCGGGCAGGACGGCCTGGGTCAGCTTCACCGGGCCCCAGTAGTTGGCTTCGAATAGTGCCCGGTGCTCGTCCTCTGGATAGGTTTCGACGGGCGAGGAACTGGACAGACCGGCATTGTTGATCAGCACATCAATGCGGCCCTCGGCGGCGATAATCCGTTCCACACAGGCCAGCATGGATTGATTATCGGATACATCCAGGGTTTCGATTTCCAATGCCAGGCCCTCGGCTTCCGCCTGCGCCCGCAAGGCGCCCGCCTTGGCGGTGTTGCGCATGCTGGCATAGACCTTGTAGCCAAGCCGGCCCAGATGCAGCGCCGTGGCATGGCCGATGCCGGTGCTGGTGCCACTGATGAGGCAGATTTCCATGCTATTGCCCTAACCGATCAGCCGTAAATCCAATAAAATAGCCCGGCGCCCAAAATCAGGCGGTAGATGACAAACGGGGTGTACGTGGCATGGCGCAACCAGCGCATCATCCAAAACACTGCCAATAACGCCGTTGCGAAAGCTAAAATCGCGGCGACCAAGGCCTCCAGACCCAGGGCGAATTGTCCGTGCCGCACCACCTCCAGGCTGGCATAGCCGCCCGCCGCCATGATGATCGGGATCGACAGCAGTAACGAAATGCGCGCCGCATCCGACCGTTCATAACCCAGGCCGCGGGCCGCCGTGATGGTAATGCCTGAGCGCGAGGTGCCCGGCAGCAGCGCCAGGGTCTGGGCCGCGCCGATCAGCAGAATACCGCCGTAACCCAATTGCTCCATCCGGTTGACCCGCAGGCACAGCCGGTCCACCAGCCATAATAACAGGCCGAATACGACCGTGGTCCAGGCAATGATGATTGGCGAACGCAACTGCTCCAGATAGCCGCGGCTGGCTAAAACATAACCCACCGCCAGCGCCGGCAAGGTGCCCAGGGCGATCAGCAGAAACAGCCGGGCGTTTCCATCAAAGCGTCCGCGCAACAGGGCCAGCAGACCGAAAAACATATTCGCCACATCCTGGCGGAAATACACCATCACCGCACCCAGGGTGCCCAGATGCACGGCGATATCGATGGTTGGTCCCTGGTCGGGCCAATCGCCGATCAGGGGCACCAGGATCAAATGGGCCGAGGAGGAGATGGGCAAAAATTCGGTTATCCCCTGGACCACGGCGACGACAATCAATTGCAGCAAACTCACGTGAGAACTCCAGCCTTGACCAGTCTGTATACGGCTGATTCGCAACTCCCACACAGTGCCATACCGCGCGGCGGATGACACTAGTGGTGCGAACCAAACAGAAGAGTCCTTCGGTTTGGTGTCTTGCGCACCATACAAATGGAGAATAAGGCAAGATTCCCATTTGATGCTGGAATTGTATTCGGCAATTTCCGAATCGCATGAATGGATTTGGCCAGGGTCGAAAACAATTTAATTGATCGAATATTAATATTTTGTTTACCATTGCCACCGGCGCGCGCGGCGTGGGCAAAAGCACACGATTTAGGACATGCATGGGGGCGGATCATGGCGAATATTATTGGAACATCCGGCGACGATATCCTGTTCGGAACAGCATTTGATGACTGGCTTGATGGTCTGGATGGCATTGACGTTCTCAATGCCGGCGACGGGCAGGACGGACTGTCCGGCGGCATTGGGAATGATTTCTTGTATGGCGGTGCTGGCGACGACTGGCTGAATGGCGGTCCGGGCGATGACCTTCTCGATGGCGGTGCAAACGGACCCAATGTCGATACTGTGGACTATGGTGACAGTCCGAGCGGCGTTAACATAAATCTGGCAACCGGGACCGCCAATGATGGCTGGGGTGGCACTGACACACTGATCAATATTGAAGGGGTCGTCGGTTCAAGTTTCGACGACGTATTGATCGGCGATGGTGGCTATAACTGGTTCAGACCAGGCGCCGGCAACGATTACGTGGATGCGGCCGGTGGCTTTGATGTTCTTTTCTATTCGGATCCTGGCTTGAACGGCGTGATTATCGACCTTGACGCCGGCACGGCACAGGGGCTGGATGCATTCGGCAACGTGTTCAACGATATCGTGCTCAACTTCGAGGCGGTCCACGGCAGCTTTGGTAATGACATCATCACGCTTGCAATCGGCGACGGCTATGCGTTCGGCCAGGCAGGTAATGATGAGATCTATGGCCAGGCGGGCAATAACAACCTGATCGGCGGCAGCGGTGATGATATTCTCGACGGCGGTGCGGATTGGGACTCGGTGGATTATTACGACGATGGCAACGATGGGTTCAGCGCGATAACCCAGGGCGCGGTCGTCGATCTTGGCGCCGGTACCGCGACCGACGGCTGGGGGGGCACGGATACCCTTTTCAACATCGAGAGCGTCGGAGGTTCACAACTCGATGACGTCATCGTCGGTGACGGCAACGATAATCATCTGACCGGCGGCGCCGGAAACGATAACATCGACGGCGCCGTCGGACACGACTACGTCGTCGGCGGCTCCGGCAACGATAATTTGACCGGCGGCTCGGGTAACGACACCCTCGACTATTCAGAAAATAGCTACTGGAATGAATTGCCGGTTACCCAAGGCGTCACGGTGAACCTGGCGACGGGTGTTGCTACCGACAACTGGGGCAACACCGATACGCTTTCCGGCTTCGAGAATATACAGGGCTCCAACTTGGACGACACGCTGACCGGCGCTGGCGGCGGCGGTAACCTGATCGGCGGCGACGGCAACGATACGATTACCGGCGGCGGTGGCTCCGACTGGTTGTACGGCGGCGCCGGAAACGATAATATCGACGGCGCCGGCGGACACGACTATGTCGTCGGCGGCTCCGGCAACGACGATTTGACCGGCGGCTCGGGTAACGACACCGTCGATTATTCGGAAAATAACTACTGGAATGAATTGCCGGTTACCCAAGGCGTCACGGTGAACCTGGCGACGGGTGTTGCTGCCGACAACTGGGGCGACACCGATACGCTTTCCGGCTTCGAAAATATACGGGGCTCGAACTTGGACGACACGCTGATCGGCGCTGGTGGCGGCGGTAGCCTGACCGGCGGCGGCGGCAACGATACGATCACCGGCGGCGGTGGCTTCGACTGGTTGCGGGGTGACAGCGGCAACGACAGTCTCAACGGCGGCGGCGGCTATGATATCGCCAGCTATCGGTACGAGAACTTCGGTGACATTCCGACGATAAATGGCGGCATCGTCGCGCACTTGGGCGCCGTTAGCACGGTTATCGACAGATGGGGCAATACCGACACATTGTCGAGTATCGAGCGGGTTGACGGCTCCCACGGCGACGACATCATGAGCGCCGACGCCGGGTTTTCCGGCAGCTATGGTGACTTTACCGAGTTCCAGGGCATGGGTGGTGACGACACCATCACAGGCAATGGCACAACCCGGATATCCTATTTCAGTTCCCCGGACGGCATCCTAGCCAATCTATCATTGGCCACGGTTACCTTCACTGATCCTGGAACCACCACGGTCGCCGCTTTAACGGTGTTGGATGGTTGGGGCGGCACCGACAGCATCGGTTCCGGCATCTTTAGCCTGCATGCCACCGATTACGATGACTATGTCCTAGGCAGCGCCATTGGCGAGGAAATTCAACTCAGGGGCGGCAATGATTGGGTCGACGGCGGGAGCGGTATAGATACATTGCGCTACAACGCGCCGGGATCCGTGCACGTCAATCTGGCTGATGGCATCACCTACAACGACGGCTGGGGCGGCGTGGATACGCTGCTCAATATTGAGAATATTCGTGGCGGCAACAATGCCGATATGCTGATCGGCGACGCCGACGACAATAAACTGCAAGGCGAAGGTGGCAACGACCTGCTGCAAGGTGGCGGCGGTGACGATGAAATTTACGGCGGCAGCGGCATCGATGTTATCGAAGGCGGTGACGGCATCGACTACATGCTCGGCGGGTCGGGCGACGACACCCTCACCGGCGGGTCGGGGATCGGCGACTACATCTATGCCGGTGGCAACGGCGAAGGTGCATTCGATTACGACATTGCCAGCTTTAGCGATGCATCGGGAAGCCTAGTCGCAAACCTCGGCGCCGTAGCGACGGTCAGTGGTGCCGGTGTCGGCACCGATACCTTAAGCCATGTCGAGTACGTTCGCGGTGGCCAGTTCGACGACATCTTCAACGTCGATGTCAGTTTCCAGAGCTCCTTTACCAATGCGGTCGATGTCGAGGGCCTAGGTGGCAACGACGAGATCACGGGTAACGGCGCGACCCGGCTCCGGTTCTTCAAGGCTGAAGCCGGTGTTACAGTGGATCTTGCCCTGGGGGTGTCCTATGGCAGCGATGGCATCGACAGCGCGAACGTGGGCTGGGATACCTTCACCGGCGTAAGAGGGGCCTGGGGCTCGTTGTTCGATGATATCCTGCTTGGCAGTGCCGGCGATGACCAGTTCCGCGGCGATCAGGGCAATGACGTTATTGATGGCCGTGGCGGGATCGACCGGGTTGATTTCGTCTCATACAGCAACGGAGTCTTCGTGGACCTGGCGGCAGGCATGGCTCAAGACGATGCGGGCGGTATCGACAGTCTGGCCAACATCGAGAACATCACCGGCTCACGGAACGCCGACGACCTGAACGGCGACGGCGGCAGCAACCTGATCCGCGGCAGCGGCGGTAATGACGTGATTGATGCCCGTACCGGCGATGACGGGGTAACCGGCGATGGCGGCAATGACACCATCATTGATGCCGGCGCGGTGGTCGTGATCAATGCCGGTGACGATGGACACCACCATCACGGCAAGGGTCATGACAAAGGCAAGGGCAAAGGTCATGACAAACACGACCATGACGACCATGGTCATGGCCATGGTGGCCACGATCACGGCAAGGGCCACCACAAGCACAAAGGCCACGACGATCACAAAGACAAGGGCAAGGGACACGACGACCACAAAGGTAAAGGCAAGGGCCAGGACAAGTACGATGATGACGACGGTGGCACCATTGTCGTGATCGAGTCCGACAATGACATTTACACTGGTGGTATCGGCGACGACCTGTTCGTGTTCGGTGAATATAACGGCAATGATACGATCGTTGATTTCTCGGCTGGTGCCGGGTCCGAGGATGTGATCGATGTCAGCGCCCTAAACCTGGGCAGCCTGGGTGACCTTTTGGCCCTGGCCGATGACAACGGCGGCACCACGGACACCACGGACACCACGATAACCTTCAGCGACGAGGGGACGGTGACGCTAATCGGCGTCCAGGTCGCCGATTTGCATCAAGACGACTTTATCATTTAGCAAATTGAGCCCTTAACGTCGCTCACCGACCGTCGATGCAAATGCATCGGCGGTCATTTCGCTGCGGAAAACCGCAGCCAATCCCGTGGACTGACAAGACAACTTCCGGATAGCGACATGCGAGTCCTGCGCCTACAAAGGGGCATGGGAAACGCCATTGCAAACCGCCTGGGCAACTTCGATTGGGGCCTGATCGCGGGACAGATCGAAACCGGGGGCTATGCGCGCATCGGGCCGCTGCTAAGCGCCGATGAATGTGCCGGCTTGATCGCGCTGTATGATCAGGCGCAATATTTTCGGAGCACGGTCGAGATGGCGCGTTATCGCTTTGGCGAGGGGCAATACCGTTATTTCGATAATCCGTTGCCGCCCCTGATTGCTGATCTGCGCCGGGCGCTGTATCGCCAATTGGCGCCGATCGCCAATGACATGGCCGCTAAGCTGCCCGGCACGGCGCATTACCCAGCCGAGCTGGAGGCTTTTCGCCAAATCTGTCACGCCGCGGGTCAGACCAGGCCCACGCCGCTGTTGCTGCGTTACGAGGCGGGTGGCTACAACCGTCTGCATCAGGACATTTACGGCGCGGTGCATTTTCCCTTGCAGGCGGTGTTTTTACTCAACCGGCGGGAGACGGATTTCACGGGCGGCGAGTTTTTGTTGTTGGAGCAACAGCCCCGGGCGCAATCCATCGGCCAGGCGGTCAACCTGGAACAGGGCGAGATGTTGATCTTTCCGGTCCGGGAACGCCCGGTCCAGGGCAAGCGCGGCTATTTCCGCGCGCCCATGCGCCACGGCGTCAGCCGCTTGCACACGGGCCACCGCCACACCCTGGGCCTGATCTTTCACGATGCGGAATAGATAGGCCGTACCTCTGTCGCACCCGATCACGCAGAATTGCATATGACAGCAGCGCCGGCGGTATCATCCGCCCGGCCGGGCGGTTATACTTTTCTCTGACCTTGTTCCCATGGACCTGAAGAAAGACGTGCAATGGCTGAACCGATCACCTTGGAAATATTCACCGATTACGTTTGACCGTGGTGTTATCTCAGTACCGGGCGTATTGAAAAACTAAAGCGGAATTTTAATATCGAGGCGAAGTGGATACATTTTCCCCTGCACCCCGAAACCCCCCAGGAAGGCCGCAGTCTGGCGGAATTGTTCGCGGGCCGGGATATGGACCTGGACGCCATGTACACCCGCATGAAGGGGCTGATGGACGCCGAGGATCTGCCCTACAGCCCGCGCACCCATACCTATAACAGCCGGCTGGCCCAGGAATTGGGCAAATGGGCCGATACCCAGCCCGGCGGCGAGGCCATTCATGATGCCCTGTACCGGGCCTATTTCGTCGATGGCGTGAATGTGGGCGATGTGGAGGCGCTGCTGGTGGTGGCCCAGGCGGTGGGCCTGGATGTGGCGGCGGCGCGCCAGGTGCTGGAAAGCCGCAGCTTTAAGGATGCGGTCGATGCTGATTGGGAAAAATCCCGGCAGTATGGCGTGACCGGGGTGCCGACCTTTGTCGCCGGCCGCCAGGGTGTGGTTGGGGCCCAGCCCTATGAAGCGTTGGAACAGTTGTTGCAAGAAGCCGGGGCCGAGGCTAAAAGCTAGATCATTTTCAATGAACGCTGGACCAGCCCGCTCCCCCTCCCGGCCACTCATTGATCATAATCCCGTGGGTGGCCGGGAGGGGGAGCGGGCGGCTTGGCAATCCGACATAAGTCGGAAAGTCTTAGTGAATGACTTCGTCTGGTGCCGGCGCAACCGGCTGGGCGTCCGCGGCGACCCATAGGCCAGTTTCCGTGAAACCAGGCTCGGCCAGGCGGATCAAGGTTTCCGCCACATGTTCGGGCGGGGGCAACTGGTCGGGGTCTTCGCCGGGAAAGGCGCCGGCCCGCAACGCCGTCCGCGTCGGGCCGGGATTGACCAGATTGACCCGCACATTGGTTTTCCGGGTTTCGCGGGCATAAATTTGGGCAATAGCGTCCAGGGCTGCCTTGGTCGAGGCATAAAGCGCCCAATAGGGCGGCAGGCTGTGCGTCACGCCGGATGTAACAAAAATCGCCCGCCCGGCATCGGATTGCCGCAACAAGGGATCCAGGGAACGGATCAGGCGATAGTTGGCGGTGACGTTCAGGTCATAAGTGCGCTGCCAGACCTCGGGCCGAATATGACCCACGGGGGACAGGTCGCCTAAAATCGCGGCGTTGCCCACCAGGATATCCAGCTTGCCCCAACGTTCAAATATCTGCCGGCCCAGATCGTCGATGGCGGCAAAATCGCATAAATCCATGGGCACCAGCGTTGCGCTGCCGCCGGCCCCGGCCTTCTCAGCTTGGGCCTTCTCAGCCTGGGCCTTGATCTGGTCATCCACGTCTTCCAGCGCGCCGGTGGTCCGGGCGATCAGGATGACATGGGCGCCCTCGGCGGCATAGGCCTTGGCCACGGCCGCCCCGACCCCGCGCGAAGCGCCGGTAATCAAGGCGATGCGGTTTTTCAGACGTTGGCTCATCAAGGGTCTCTAACCATGCTCCGCCAGCAGCGACAATTGCGCCGACGGCCGGCCTTGCAGCAGATCGACCAACGACACCGGGTATTCATTGGTGAAACAGGCATCGCAATATTGCGGCTGGTTGGCGTCTCTATCGGCCCCGCCCACGGCCTGGTACAGGCCGTTGACGGAGATGAAAGCCAGACTATCGACGCCGATTTCCCGCGCCATGGCCTCTACATCCATTTTGGCCGCCAGCAATTCATCGCGGCTGGGGGTATCGATGCCGTAATAGCAGGGATTGGCCGTGGGCGGCGAGGCGATGCGCATGTGAACTTCGGTGGCGCCGGCCTCGCGCACCATCTGCACGATTTTTTGCGAGGTGGTGCCGCGCACGATGGAATCGTCAACCAAAATCACGCGCCGGCCCACGATCTCGGCCCGGTTGGCATTATGCTTCAGCTTAACGCCGAAGTTACGGATACTCTGGGATGGCTCGATAAATGTGCGGCCGACATAATGGTTGCGGATGATGCCCAACTCGAACGGAATGCCGGATTCCTCGGCATAGCCGATGGCGGCGGGGGTGCCGGAATCGGGCACTGGTATGATCACATCCGCCGGCACGGCGCTTTCCCGCGCCAGATTGGCGCCAATGGCCTTTCGCACCGTATAGATGGAACGGTCATTGGTAATGCTGTCGGGCCTGGAGAAATAGACATATTCGAAAATGCAGGGCCGCGATTTGGCGGGGGGAAAGGGCATCAAACTTTCAATGCCGTCGCGGTCGCAGACGACAATTTCGCCGGGCGCGACTTCGCGGATAAATTCGGCACCGATAATGTCCAGGGCGCAGGTTTCCGACGTCAGGATAGGCGCGCCGTCCAGATGGCCCAGAATTAATGGCCGCACCCCCATGGGATCGCGCACGCCGATCAATTGATTGTCGGTCATGGCAACCAGACTGTAGGCCCCGACCACAGCCTTCAAGGCATCGACGATGCGGTCCAGCAGATCGTGGTAGGTAGAGGTGGCGATCAAATGGATGATCACCTCTGTATCCATGGTTGATTGAAAGATGCAGCCGCGCTGGACCAATTGGCTGCGCAAGGTTCGCGCGTTGGTCAGATTGCCGTTATGTCCGATGGCAAAACCACCCGTTTGCAATTCCGCGAACAGGGGCTGGACGTTGCGCAGGATGGTGTCGCCGGTGGTGGCATAGCGGTTGTGCCCCAGGGCGGCATCGCCTGGCAGCCGTCTGATAACGGCCTCGGAGTTGAAATTATCACCTACCTGGCCAAGGCTGCGGTGGGCATAGAATTGCGTGCCGTCGTGGGTGACGATGCCGGCGGCCTCCTGCCCCCGATGCTGCAGGGCATGCAGCCCCAGCACCGTGTTGGCGGCGGCATCCGCGCTGCCAATGATGCCGAAAACCCCGCATTCCTCGTGAAACTTGTCACTGTCGGCGGAGGAAACGGCGAAGGGATGGGTCGTCAGTTCCATGGCGCGGCCTTTGCTGCCCTGGCGCTCGAAAAGCACTCCGGGCGCTGCTTCAATTGTCGGTCCGATTTTGAATAAGGCGGTTCATATCGTCGCGCGAGCCGGATGTATAGCCGTTTTCGCCGCGTTTGTCAGCGCCCCCCGTTGTGCCGCTTGCGGCACCGGGCAGGGCGCTCTTCAGGCGTTCCGCCGCCCGGCCTGTGTTGATGGCTTTGTCCAGCGTGGAATTCACGCTCTGGCCGCCCTCACGGCCCAATTCCCCGACCCCCGCCAAACCCTTGCGGACGTCTTCGGGCGCCAGCCTGGCCAGCAAGTCGGCGCTATATTCGATGGCCGGCATGGCGCGGGCGTCGCGCAGCCAATCGGGCTGTTCATCCTTGGCCAGGAATTGCACCAAGACCAGATAGGCCAGCGAGGTCACGACGACACCGCGAAGCAGGCCAAACAAAAAGCCGAGGGACCGGTCCAGGATGCCGATATCGCTGCGTTGTACCCGACGCGATATAGCCGACGACAGCAGCGAGGCCAGGGTCAATACCACAACAAAAATGCCGACCGCCGTGATGCTGTCGGCAATCAGGCCCTGGTCTATATAGCGCCGCACGATGGGTTGCAGCAGCGGGAACAATTCCAGCGCGGCGACGGTGGCAATGACCCAGCCGGCGATAGACAGGACTTCCTTGACGAAGCCGCGGCTCAAGGCCAGCAAGCCTGAAATCAGCAAGATGGCCAGGATCGCCAGATCGGTCACGTTGATGGGCAATTGGCTTAACATGCCGGTTCTATACGGCCTTCACACCATCGGATGCAAACAGTTCCACCAGCTCGGGCAGGCGGCCAATTTCGCGAACCGTCAGCGGGCTTTTGCGGGGCTTGCGCCAGGGCGGGGTCAGGGCTTGGGTAAAGCCCAATTTGGCGGCTTCCTTTAGACGCAATTCGGCCTGCGCCACCGCCCGCACCTCGCCCGATAGGCTGATCTCGCCAAACAAAACGGCCTCTTGCGGTACCGGCACCTCCATCAGGGAGGAAACCAGGGCCGCGGCTACCGCCAGATCCGCCGCCGGTTCGCCGATGCGCAGTCCTCCGGCCACGTTCAGATAAACATCGTGTCCCGCCACGCCCAGACCGCAGCGGGCGTCGAGTACCGCCAGCACCATCGCCAGGCGGTTGCTATCCCAGCCCACCACCGTGCGCCGTGGCGTGCCGGGCGGCGAGGGGGCGACCAGGGCCTGAATTTCCACCAATACCGGCCGGCTGCCTTCCAGGCCGGCGAAAACGGCGCTGCCGGAGATGTCGCCGCCCGCGCCCCGGTTGGCCAGAAACAGGGCCGAGGGATTGGAGACCTCCATCAGGCCGGCGTCGCTCATCTCGAACACGCCGATTTCGTCCGTTGGGCCATAGCGGTTTTTCACGGCGCGGAGGATGCGGAATTGATGACCGCGCTCGCCCTCGAAATACAGCACGCAGTCGACCATATGCTCCAATACCCGCGGCCCGGCGATCTGCCCGTCCTTGGTTACGTGTCCCACCAGCAGCAAACAGATATCCCGCCGCTTGGCGGCCCGGATCAATTCCTGGGCCGAGGCGCGGACTTGGCTGACCGTGCCGGGTGCCGCCGCCACGCTGTCCACATACATGGTTTGGATCGAATCGATGACCACCACGCGCGGTGCGTTCGGGCTGTCCAGGGTGGCGACGATATCGCGTACGGACGTGGCGGCGGCTAGATCCAGGGGGGCGCCTTCAAGGCCCAGACGCCGGGCCCGCATGCGCACCTGCGCCGGGGCCTCCTCGCCCGAAATATAGGCGCAGGTAACGCCCTGCTGGGCCAATCGGGCCACCACCTGTAACAAAAGCGTGGATTTGCCAATGCCCGGATCGCCGCCGATCAGGATGGCCGAACCCGGTACCAGGCCGCCGCCGCAGACCCGGTCGAATTCGCCAAGCCCCGAGGTGGTGCGCGGCCCCTCCATCTCGCCATGCTTGTCTAATTTGCGAAAGTCCAGAACGCGGCCCTTGGGCTGCCCCTTGCCCGTGCCCAGGCCATGCGGCGGCGCCTCGCGCAGCGCTTCCTCGGCAATGGTGTTCCATTCGCCACAGGACGTACAGCGACCGGACCACTTGCCGTGCACCGCGCCACAGCTTTGACAAACAAAATTTTCAAGCGCCCTGGCCACGTTACCCTCAGGTTACCTCCAGCGCGAAGGGACCTTCTTCGCGCCCATGGATAAATTGATCGACAAAGGGATTGTCGCAATGGTCGATTTCGTCGACCCCGCCGGCCCAGATGATCTGTCCGCCGTAAAGCATGGCGACCCGGTCGGCGATGGTGCGGGCCGATGACATATCGTGGGTAATGGTCAGGGTCGTGGCGCCTAGATCGCGCACGCATTCGGTGATCAGATTGTTGATCACATCGCCCATGATCGGGTCCAGGCCGGTGGTCGGTTCGTCAAAAAAAATAATATCCGGTTCGGTGGCGATGGCCCGGGCCAGGCCAACCCGTTTGCGCATACCCCCCGAAAGCGCCGACGGATCGCCGTTTGCCATGTCTTCGTCCAGGCCGACCTTGGCCAGCTTATCCAGTGCGATGATCCGTGCCTGTTCCCGCGCCATGCCGGCCCCTTCGATCAGCCCGAAGGCGACATTCTCCCAAACCGAAAGGGAATCAAACAAGGCCGCTGATTGGAACAACATGCCGACCTTGGTCAGGATCCGTTCCCGCGCCGCGCCGCGCAAACCGACCGTCTCCTCGCCATCAATGCGGATGCTGCCCCGATCCGGCCGCAACAAGCCCAGGATGCATTTCAACATAACCGATTTGCCAGTGCCCGAACCGCCGATGACCACCACCGATTCGCCCTTGGCGAGTGACAGGTTCAACCCGTTCAGCACAACTTTCGTGCCAAACGATTTGTGCACATCAGTGAGTTCCAGGCGCGGTGTTTCGTTCATTGCGTGAGTATCATTGGGCAAATTTCTTTGCGGAAATGTCATTGCGAAAAGAAGGCTTCAGTCACGAGATAGTTCGAAATCAGTATCAGAATTAAGGATGACACCACCGCATCCGTCGTGGCCCGGCCCACGCCCTGGGCCCCGCCCTTGGAGTTGAAGCCGTGGTAGCAGCCCATCAGGGCAATCAGGAAACCAAACACCGCCGCCTTCACCAGACCGGAGGTAACATCCATGACCTCCAGAAAATCGAAGGTATTTTTCAGATAAACGGCGGAGTTGAAGTCCAGGCGGTGAATGCCGACCAGATAGCCGCCCATGACACCGATAATATCGGCGATCAGCACCAGGATCGGCGTGGTTACGGTGGCCGCGATCAGCCGTGGCACCACCAGATAACGAAACGGATTGGTCTGTAAGGTGATCAGGGCATCCAACTGCTCCGTCACTTTCATGGTGCCCAGTTCCGCGGCGATCGCCGCGCCAACCCGGCCACCCAGCATCAGGCCCGCCAGGACCGGGCCCAATTCACGGGTCAGACCTACCACCACGATGTTAGGCACCGCGCTTTCCGCGCCAAACCGGGCGGAACCGAGGTAAATTTGCAATGCCAGCACGGCGCCCGTGAACAGGGCCGTCATGCCCACCACGGGCAGCGAGTAATAGCCGATGGTCATCATCTGTTGCAGGCACAGCCGCCAATAGAACGGCGGACTGACCACGGCGGCCAGGGACTTGCCCGTAAACACCGACAGGCGCCCGATCGTGGCCAGGAAGCCAAGAAAAAAGCGGCCAACGATTGCCAATGGATTATGCATTGCCGGTGTCTCCGGCGTCTCCGGCGGGGGCCGCGCCGATATAGTGCCGATGATAGCGCCGGCCCAGCGAGGTCAGAATTTCATAGCCGATGGTGCCGGCCCTGCCGGCCACCTGGTCAACGGTTTCGCCGCGGCCGCCGATCAGTTCGACCATGGCGCCGGGATGAGCTGCACTCCGTGGTGCCTCGGTAACATCAAGCGTGATCAGATCCATGGAAACGCGCCCTATGATTGGTACCGAAACCCCGGCAAGACAACCGACCCCCTGCCCGGATAAAGAGCGCGGATAGCCATCGGCATAACCCACCGGAATCGTGGCAATGCGCCGGGGTCCGGCGGCCCGATGCGTGGCACCGTAGCCAACGCTCTGGGGGGTGTCAATTTCCCGCACCTGAAGGATCCTGCCCCGCAGACGGACCACCTCTTGCATGGGGTTGGCCTGTTCCGGCGTCGGGTTGGCGCCGTATAGGGCAACGCCCGGCCGCACCAGATCATAATGATAGTCCGAGCCTAGAAAAATGCCCGAGGAATTGGCCAGGGACGCGGGCGAGGGCGGCAAGGCGGCACGCAGGCGGTCAAACAATTGGCGTTGTTCCTGGTTCATGGCATGGTCCGGCTGGTCGGCACAGGCCAGATGGCTGACCAGGAAACGCAGATCAATGCCTGCCAGGCGTTCCGGCGCGGCGGCCAGGGCCATGGCCTCGGCCGCCGACAGTCCCAGGCGATTCATGCCCGTATCCAGGTGCAGCGCGGCCGCCAGGGGCCCGGTTCGCGACGTCCCGGACCGTCCCTTGCGGGCCCATCGGTCAAGTTGTTCAGGCGTGTTCAGCACCGGGGTCAAGGCGTGTGCCAAAAAATCATCCTCGGTGTCCGGCCAGGGACCATGCAGGATATAAATTGACGGTTGCGGCCCCAGGATTTCGCGCAAGGCCACGCCCTCGCCTATATGGGCGACAAAAAAGGTGCGGCAACCCAGCCGCGCCAGCACCGGCCCGACCTGTTCCGCACCCAGGCCATAGGCATCGCCCTTCAAGACGGCGGCGCACTCTGCTCCACCGGCCACCCCGCCTACGCGGCGGCTCAGAATTTGATAGTTTGCCGCCAGGGCGGCCAAGTCGATCTCCAGGATCGCGCCAGCCTGGGGGCTAGTGATCATTGGGATAGTTGCCCGCCTCAAGATTGCTGAACTTGGTGAACTCCCGCTCAAACTGCAGGCGGACCGTACCGGTGGGACCGTGCCGCTGTTTGCCGATGATGACTTCGGCAATGCCATGGATCTGATCTGCCTTTTCCAGCCATGTGGCATGATCGGGGGTATCGGGTTCGGGCTGCTTGCGTTCGTGATAATATTCTTCACGGTAGACGAACATCACCACGTCCGCGTCCTGTTCAATAGAGCCTGATTCACGCAGATCCGACAACAGGGGCCGTTTATCTTCCCGCGCCTCCACCTGCCGCGACAGCTGGGACAGGGCCAATACGGGGATATCCAGTTCCTTGGCCAAAGCTTTCAGGCCTTGGGTGATTTCGGAAATTTCCTGCACCCGGTTTTCTCCCCGGCCCGTGCCGCGCAGCAATTGCAGGTAGTCGACCACCACCAGACCCAGATCGTGCTGCCGCTTCAACCGCCGGGCCCGTGTGCGCAGGGCCGATACCGTCAGGGCCGGCGTATCGTCAATGTACAGCGGTGCCTGTTCAATGGCCTGTGAGGCGGTGACCAGACGGGAAAAATCGTCCGAGGAAATATCGCCCCGGCGGATTTTTTCCGAACTGATGCGGGCCTGTTCCGCCAACAGGCGGGTAGCCAATTGCTCGGACGACATTTCCAGGCTGAAAAATGCGACCACGGCGCCGTCAACGACTGTTTCCTGGCCGCTTTCCTGTCTTTTTCGCTTGATGTTATGGGCAGCGTGGAAGGCGATGTTGGCGGCCAGGGCTGATTTGCCCATGGCGGGCCGGCCAGCCAGGATAATCAAATCGGATGGATGCAGTCCGCCCAGTTTCTGGTCCAGATCCGCCAGGCCGGAGGAAACGCCCATCATCTGGCCGTCCCGTTGGAAGGCTGCCGCGGCCATGTCGATGGACGAGGCGAGGATGCTGTCGAAAGCCACTAAACCCCGGTCCGACTGACCATGTTCGGCCAACCGGAACAGATCTTGTTCCGCCGTTTCGATCTGGTCGCTGGCCTGCACGTCCACATCCGCCGCGTAGGCGTCGTTGACCATGGTTTCGCCGATTTCGATCAGACCCCGGCGCAGGGCCAGATCAAAGATTGCCCGGCCATAGTGTTGGGCGTTGATCACGGCGACGCTGGCGCCGGCCAGACGGGCTAGATATTGCGCGCCGCCCACTTCCGCCAAGGCCTCATCCTGATCGAAGAAATACTTCAGGGTCACCGGATTTGCGATCTGCCCACGTTCGATCAGCTTCAAGGCCGCGGCATAGATACGTTGATGGCCCGGTTCCTGGAAATGCTCCGGTTGCAGGAAGTCGGTGACCCGGCTGGCGGCATCGTTGTTGATCAGGATCGCGCCCAACAGGGCCTGTTCGGCCTCGATATTGGCTGGCGGCGCGCGGTAGCCGGCGGCGGGCTCCGACTCTCCCACATGGGTTTCCCCAATGGTGGCGAGAACCAGGTTATTTGGACTGTCTGCATTCATGTCCGGGCAACCTATCACGCCGGGCGCCGGCTATCCCCGTCAGATATTCACAGCGCCTGAAAAGCTGTTAGCAACCCGCATAAGAATCCCATGAATCCCGTGCATAACCGCCATTAGCCTCTGAAATTATGCAGCAATTCCAAACCTGGTTGCGCCGGCGGTCGACCGCTTAAATAGTCCGACAATGGGCAAAAAGAACTGTGCCTTGGCCTATGCCGCGCGCGAATCGGATTTTTTGCCCCGGCGCGACCGCCGCCTTTCTTCATCAAAGATGTAGTCGCGGGTCTGCGGCACCGTGTCCGCGTTCTTCGTCAATTGCACCTGAAAGACCACATGGCCGCCGTGCCGGAAGGCCACTTCGCTGCCGCACAGATAGTACTCCCACATGCGGCAAAAACGTTCGTCGAACAGGGCGGCGACCTTGTTCCGGTTGGCCTGAAAACGCCGGCGCCAATGGCGCAATGTTTCGGCATATTGCAGGCGGAAAACCTCCACATCCGAAATATACATGTCCGCCTTTTCCACGGCGGCCGCGATCTCCGACAAGGAGGGGCTGTAGCCGCCGGGAAAGATGTATTTGTTGATCCACGGATTGGTCGCGCCAGGCCCATCGGCCCGGCCAATGGTGTGCAACACGGCAACACCGTCATCGGTCAACAGGTCCCGCACCTTGTCAAAAAATTCGCCGTAGTGGCCAAGCCCGACATGTTCGAACATGCCGACCGAAACGATGCGGTCAAAGGTCCCCTTGACAGCCCGATAATCCTGCAACGCAAACGAGACAAAACCATTCAAACCCGCCTCGGCGACCCGTTGATTGGATAATTTATACTGTTCCTCGGACAAGGTTACGCCTTGGACCAGGACATGTTCTTCCTGCGCCAGGTGCAGCCCCATGCCGCCCCAGCCCGAGCCGATATCGAGCACCCTTTGGCCCGGCTGCAATACCAGCTTGGCCGCCAGGTGCTGTTTTTTTCGCAACTGCGCCGTTTCCAGGTCGTCTTCCGGGGATTGAAAATAGGCGCAGGAATACTGCCGGTCGGAATCCAAGAATAGATCATACAATTCGCCGGTCAGGTCATAGTGATGGGCAACGTTGCGCCGGGCGCGATGGGCCGGATTGTATTGCCGCAGACGGCGCGCGGCGGCGCGCAGGGGGGTCGTGACGAATTTTTGCAGCCAATGGTCCGGTTGCCGCCAGCCGACATTCCTGCTGACCAGATCAAGGAAGTCGTAAAGTTCGCCATCTTCCACGGTCAAGGTACCGTTCATATAGGCCTCGCCGGTGTGTAACATGGGGTTGGTGTATAATTGCCAGTGCAGCGCACGGGAATGCAGACGGACCGTAACCTCCGGCCCATCCCGGCTTCCCTGAAAGCGCCTGCCGCGGCCCTTCGCATCGATCACGGTCAGGCAGCCCGTATGCATCAGTTGATTTAAAAACCCGGCTAAAAACATGCTTCACCCCCGGCGTCTAATTTTGTTCTAACTGGTTCCTTTCAAGCGGCACCCCCTGCTCTTGCAGCGAGTGCTTAAACGTTAACTCAAACCCGAACAAAGGGTAAAGGGTTTTTGTGTTATGGCAAAACATTTTTGCAAGGCGCATATGGCGCAAAAGAACAGGGGTGGCACGGAAATCCGCGCCACCCCTGTTCGAAACGATTGCTCTATTTTTAAGAGTCTGAGCGCATTTTCTTCGGATGCGCTCTACTCGTGTTAGGCCTCTGCAGTGTCGGCTTCAGCGGCGGCATCTTCCAGTATTTCGGCTTCGTCCGTGGCCGCCAAATCAGCAGCATTCAGATCAACGTTAAAATCATCATCGTCATCGTCCTCGGCCAGGGGATCCTCGCCGGCGGCCTGGCGCTCTGCCTCCGCCGCCGAGCGGGCGACGTTAACGGTGACCTCGACGTAAACTTCCGGGTGCAGGCTGACCCGAACCGGGTGCAGGCCAAGAGTCTTGATCGGCCGGTTCAAGACGACCTGAGAGCGCTCGATCTTGAAGCCCATGGCATCCAGGCCCTCGACCACATCGCGGGCCGCGACGGAGCCGTAAAGCTGACCGGACTCGCCCGCTTGCCGGATTACCGTGATCGTGGTCTTCGGCATGGATTTGGCCACGCCCTCGGCCTCTGTGCGCTGCACCAGATTGCGCGCCTCAAATTCGGTGCGGCGCGCCTCGAACAGAGCCAGGTTTTCAGCCGTGGCACGCTGCGCCTTACCTTGCGGCAGCAAATAGTTGCGGGCAAAGCCGTTCTTGACACTAACCACCTCGCCCATTTGGCCAAGTGATTCAATTCGCTCCAATAAGACGACGTCCATTATCTCTCCTTATCGGCGTTGCCGCCGCTGTCGCCGGCACCGCCGGTATTATTCAAATCATTGCCGCCACGCAAGCGTAGCACGGCGCTCAATAAGCCAAGGCCGGCAACCAACACCGGTACTGGCCACAAAAACAAAAGACCGTAAAACAGAACCAATATGGCCATGCGTCCTTTCCAGGGCCGCAGAAAACCATGAATGACGCCTAATCCGAGGAGGAAATACGGCACTATGGCGATCGCTGCAAGGGTTTTACCAAATACCCCGATCAGACCGCTCAGGCTGGACAGCGCCAGAGCCCCCAGCAATACGCCGATCCAGGCCGCCGGCAGGCGGATATCCGTCAATTCCGGCGTGGGCCGCAGGTTATAGCCGAACCGCACTAACAGGCCCTGGGCCAGCGTGCCATTGAAGAGCAGGCCCAAAGTCCAGGAGGCCGCGAAAAATGCCGGCAGGTAATCCAGCAGGGCCCATAACATTTCCCGCTGTTCCTCAATTGCAAACTCCGCCGCGAATGGCTCCATCACGGATTTTAAATAGGCCATCAGGCCATCGCCAAACAAGGTCATGCCGGCCATGGCCAACACGACCCCCGCGATGGCAATGCCCGACATCCACAGCATCAAATGACCTGGTGGATACCACTGCACCTGGCCATGCTCATCGTTGCGCGACAACAAGGCCTGACGGCACAAGATAATGGTGGGAAGGCCGTAAACCACGGCCTGGGTCGCGGCGAACACCGGGCCGGCAAACAGTACGCTCACGGCACCCGCTACCAGAACAGCAACGACGCCCGCCCGCAGGCCCATGCCCAGACCGACCAGGAACAAGGGCAGGGGCGCGATATAGGCCAACAGCAGCCCGCCAGCGGCCGGCAGGACAAGGGCGCCCTGCAACAGCCCACTCACCAGGCCAGCCGAGACGGCGATCAAAATGTACTGTGACATTGGCAATGGCCCACCGGTTGCCGCCCAGGGACCAAAGACACCGCCCCTCGGGCTAAGGCGAAAATGGCAGGGGCAAAGCTTATTGCAGAACGAACGGCAATAAAGCCAGTATCCGCGCCCGCTTGATGGCCCGCGCCAGTTCGCGCTGCTTTTTGGCCGCTACCGCGGTGATGCGGCTGGGAACGATTTTGCCCCGCTCGGACAAGTAACGCTGCAGCAGCCTGACGTCCTTGTAATCGATTTTGGGCGAATTGGCGCCCGAGAACGGGCAGGTCTTGCGCCGGCGGTAAAAGGGCCGCCGCAGGGGCAGCTGTGAAATCTTGACATCCTGGGCCATGGCTTATTCCTCTCCGCTTGCCGGGCTTGCCGGGCTTGCCGGGCTTGCCGCGACGGGCGCCGGACTTTCGGGCCGTGCGTCGGCGTTCGCCCCGCTAGGGTGGCTGGGTCGGTCGTCACGATCGCGGTCTTCGCGCGGACCGCGTCCGCCACGTCCGCCACGGGACTGCATCATCACCGACGGGCCTTCCTCCAGCTCGTCGACGCGCACGGTCATGTAGCGGATGACGTCTTCGTGCAAATGCAGATTGCGCTCCAACTCCAGAACCGCATCAGAGGGCGCGTCCAGGTTCATCAATACATAATGACCCTTGCGGTTTTTCTTGATGCGATAGGTGAGGCCGCGCACACCCCAAAATTCGGTCTTTTCAATCGATCCGCCATTGTCTGTCACCAGCTTGGCGAAACCTTCGGTCATGGTTTCAACCTGTTGGGATGAGACATCCTGGCGCGCGATAAACACGTTCTCGTATAACGGCATGCCTGTCCGTTGCTCCTTCGGTACGGTCGCCGGGATACCCTGGGACCGTGTTGTCAATACGGCCGCAATTCGAACTTGCGGGCCGCGTGGGATCACTAAATCGCTAAAATAACCTGCCAATTGGCCTTGTCTGTTTCCGCCGCCGACAGCTTTGCCGTTTCAGTCTAGGCAGCAGCCACGCCAAAGCGGCCCGGCGATCCAGCCAAGGCGCGGCATATATGCACATTTGCGGCGAGGGTGCAAGCCGGCTTGACAGGTCCCGGCCACCGGCTATGAAGGATAGCTGAACGGATCATTACAACAAGGGAGGTGTCCATGGCGCGCGCGATTGTATTTCCGGGTCAAGGCAGCCAAAACGTGGGCATGGGAAAGGCATTGGCGCACGCCGTGCCGACGGCCCGCGAGGTCTTTGAAGAGATCGATGAAGCGTTGGGCCAGAACCTCTCGCGGTTGATGTTCGAGGGACCGATCGAGGAATTGACCCTGACCGAAAACGCCCAACCCGCCTTGATGGCCATGAGCCTGGCCGTGGTGCGGGTGTTGCGGCGCGACGGCGGATTGGAATTCGGCAAACATTGCCAATTCGTCGCCGGCCATTCGCTGGGTGAATATTCCGCCCTGTGCGCGGCCGACGCCCTGGATCTGGATGTGACGGCGCGTCTGTTGAAACGGCGCGGCCAGGCCATGCAACAGGCGGTGCCGGTGGGACAAGGCACCATGGCGGCGCTGCTGGGCCTGGACTTCGAGGCGGCCCAGGGCGTTGCCCGGGATGCGGCGGAAGGCCAGGTTTGCGATATCGCCAATGACAACGCGCCGGGCCAGGTGGTGGTCAGCGGCAATGTGGCGGCCGTCGAACGGGCGGTGGAATTGGCCAAGGAACGGGGCGCCCGGCGGCCCATGCTGTTGCCGGTCAGCGCACCGTTTCATTGCGCCCTGATGCAGCCGGCGGCGGACATCATGGCGGATGCCCTGCAACAAACCAGTCTTGGCGTGCCAGTGGTGCCCCTGATCGCCAATGTCACTGCATCGGCTGTCTCCGATCCGGCGGAAATCCGCGAGTTGTTGGTGCAGCAGGTTACGTCGATGGTGCGCTGGCGGGAATCGGTGCTGTATTTGCGCCGGCAGGATGTGGACAATTTGGTTGAAGTCGGCGCCGGCAAGGTGCTGACCACCATGCTAAAACGCATCGACAAGGAAATATCCGGTCAGGCCATCAGCGAGCCGGAAGATATCGAAGCTTTTCTCAAGTCTTTGTAAGGCAAATCTCTATTCCCCCGTTCTTAGGAGCTGCAAGCGATGTTTGATCTTTCCGGAAAATCCGCCCTGGTCACCGGCGCCTCGGGCGGCATCGGCGGCGCCATTGCCCGTCAGCTGCATGCCGCAGGCGCCAATGTCGGGCTGTCGGGCACCCGGGTTGAGGCGCTGGAAACCCTGGCGGCGGAGCTGGGCGGGCGATGCGCGGTGCTGCCGTGCGATCTGGGCGATGGGGCTGCCGTCGCAGCCTTGATCGGTCAGGCGGAGGAAGCCCTGGGCGCGGTGGATATCGTTGTCAACAATGCCGGCCTGACGCGGGATAACCTGGCCCTGCGCATGAAGGATGAGGATTGGGAAATCGTTATGGCGGTAAATCTGACCGCGGCTTTTCGCTTATCAAAGGCCGCTCTGCGCGGCATGATGAAGCGGCGCTGGGGCCGAATCGTCAATATCACCTCGATTGTCGGGGTAACGGGTAATGGCGGGCAGACCAATTACGCGGCCTCGAAGGCCGGGATTATCGGCTTCAGCAAATCGTTGGCCCAGGAAGTGGCCTCGCGCAACATTACCGTCAATTGCTTGGCGCCAGGTTTTATCCAGACCCCCATGACCGATGCCATGACCGATGCACAGCGGGAAAATCTGCTGGCCGGCATTCCAGCGGGACGCCTGGGCGTGGTTGACGACATTGCCGCCGGCGCGTTGTATCTGGCCAGCGAGGAAGCCGCTTACATCACCGGTCAGACATTACATATCAACGGCGGCATGGCGATGATCTAAGTCTGGCCCTGGATCATTTGAAGCTGCTGCATTCGAGGTCTTGGCCTTTGTGAATGTTCATGCTACCAAGCCTCGCCTTTCCCGTCCTGGCCGCAAAACCAGCCGGCATGGTAGAGTCGATCATAGCGAACGAATTTTGAAAACTGGATAGCGCGAAGGAATTAACACATGAGCGATACTGCCGATCGCGTAAAGAAGATCGTCGTTGAGCATCTGGGCGTGGAAGAAGACAAAGTGACCGAGGGTGCCTCATTTATTGACGACCTTGGCGCCGACAGCCTTGATACGGTTGAACTGGTGATGGCATTTGAAGAAGAATTCGGCATCGAAATTCCCGATGATGCCGCTGAAAAGATTGCCACCGTCAAGGATGCCATCACATTTATTGACGCCAACGCCTCCTGACAACGGCCCATTGCGGGTCTATGCCGCGGTTCCCGTGCAATTTGGGGGCGCGGGCTGTCAGGATAGAGTTGGTTGCGCCGACGGAGGCTGGAGATGAGCGAACGCAGGGTCGTTGTCACCGGAATGGGTCTCGTTACGCCGCTTGGCGTGGGGGTCGATGCTGTCTGGCAACGTTTGTTGAACAGCGAATCCGGTGCCGGTCAGATCAAGAAAATCGACACGACCGATCTGCCCGTCAAAATAGCCTGCGAAGTTCCCTTGGGTGCGGCGGCGCCGGACTTTAACGCCGACGACTGGGTGCTTCCGAAAGAGCAGCGGCGGATCGATGACTTTATCATCTTTGGTATGGCCGCCGCGGAACAGGCACTAGCCGACGCCGGCTGGAAACCCGATGACGAAGAATCGCTTTTGCGCACGGGTATTCTCACCGGCTCCGGCATCGGCGGTCTGCCGACCATCGAGGCGGCGGCCATTACCTTGTATGAAAAAGGGCCGCGGCGGATCAGTCCGTTTTTTATTCCCGGCTCCTTGATCAACCTGCTTTCTGGCAATATCTCGATCAAATACGGCTTCAAGGGTCCTAACCACGCAGTGGTCACGGCCTGTTCCACCGGCGCCCATGCGATCGGTGATGCGGCCCGCATGATCATGCTGGACGATGCCGACGTGATGGTCGCGGGCGGCGCCGAAGCCGCTATATCGCGCCTGGGCATGGCCGGTTTCGCGGCGTGCAAGGCGTTGTCGAGCAATTTCCAGGACGAGCCGGCGCGGGCCTCGCGGCCCTATGACAAGCAACGCGATGGCTTTGTCATGGGCGAGGGCTCGGGCATCGTGGTGTTGGAAGAACTGGAACACGCCAAGGCCCGTGGCGCCAAAATTTATGCCGAGGTGTCGGGCTATGGCATGTCGGGGGACGCCTATCATATTACCGCGCCGGCGCCGGACGGCGATGGCGGTTTCCGCTCCATGCAGGCGGCCCTGCGCCGGGCTGGGCTGAACCCGGAAGATATCGACTATATCAATGCCCATGGCACCTCGACGCCCTTGGGTGACGAGATCGAGGTCAGGGCGGTGAAACGTCTGTTTGGCGATGCGGTGTACCAGTTGAGCATGTCGTCCACAAAATCGGCCGTTGGCCATCTGCTTGGCGCGGCGGGCAGTGTCGAGGCGATTTTTTCGATCCTCGCCATGAACCAGAACGTGGCGCCGGCCACCTTGAATTTGGACGACCCATCGGACGGGCTGGATATTGATCTGGTCCCTCATACGCCAAAAGAGCGGCCGATACGGGCCGTGTTATCTAATTCCTTCGGCTTTGGCGGCACCAATGCGTCCCTGGTGCTGACCTCGATAGATTAGGCGTCCGCGCCATGACCAGGCGCCTGTTATGGATTTTCCTTGGCGCTTTGCTGTTTGGCGTGATTGCCATTGGCGGCGCCTTTGGCTGGGGCTATGCCCAGTTCACCCAGCCGGGACCGGCATCCCTTGACCGCACCGTGTTGCTGCCCAAGGGCAGCAGCCTGAACAATATAGCTGAACGCCTGGCCGTGGCGGGGGTCATCGACCGGCCACTTGTCTTTCGCATAGGGGTGCGCGTGGGTGGCTGGGGCCGTGGTCTTAAGGCCGGAGAATATCGCTTCCCGGCGCAGATCAGCATGCGCGGCGCCGTGGAAATACTGCGTAAGGGTGATACGGTGGTGCGCCGGGTGACCATTCCGGAAGGCCTGAGCAGCCGTCAGGTCGTGGCCCTGTTGGCGCAAACGCAAGGGCTGCGGGGTGACGTGGCCGAGGTGCCCGCCGAAGGCACGCTGTTACCGGAGACTTACCATTATTCCTATGGCGACGAACGGGCGGTACTGCTGGCCCGCATGACGGAGGCGATGAACACCACGCTGGCCACGTTGTGGCCACTGCGTGACCAAGGCTTGCCGTTTGCCAATCCGGACGAGGCCCGGATACTGGCCGCGATGGTGGAGAAGGAAACCTCCCTGCCTGATGAGCGGCCGCGCGTCGCCGGCGTCTTTATCAATCGGCTGCGCCGCGGCATGCGCCTGCAATCGGATCCGACCGTGGTCTACGGTCTGACCGAAGGGGGCAGTCCCCTGGGCCGCGCCTTGAGCCGGGCCGATCTGGATCTGCGCACGCCCTACAATACTTACCGCATTGCCGGCCTGCCGCCGGGACCCATTGCCAATCCGGGACGGGCCGCCATTGGGGCGGTGTTGCACCCCTTGGTCAGCAATGAGTTGTATTTTGTCGCGGACGGAACGGGCGGCCATGCCTTCGCCGCCACTTTTGCCGAGCACCGCCGCAACGTGCGGCGCTGGCGCCGCGCCAAGGCCGCCGGCAAGCGGTAATAGCAATTTCCTGACAGCCGCATCTTCTTATATAGTACGCTTCACTTTGTAGCGGACAATGCGAAGGACACCAGTACGTTGACTGTTTCCAGTATGACCGGATTTGCCCGGGCGGCGGGCGGTAAAGACGCCTATTCCTGGGCCTGGGAAATCAAAAGCGTCAATAGCCGCGGCCTCGATCTGCGTTGCCGGTTACAGGGCGGCCTGGATGGCTTGGAGGCCACGGCGCGGGCCATGGCCGCCCGGCGCTTTCATCGCGGTCATGTGGCCATGAACCTGACCTTGAACCGGGTCGGCGCGGAAGCCAGCGTGCAAATCAATGCCGGGGTATTGGCGCAGATATTAGCGTTGTCGAACGATCTGGCGGAACGTATCAATGCCGCACCGCCGACCGTGGAAGGCTTGCTGGCCCTGCGCGGCGTGATGGAAACCGTGGAACCGGTCGAAACGGAGGACGAACGCAAGGCGCTGGAAGCGGCGGTGTTGTCCTGTCTGGAAGAAACGCTGGATCTATTGACCGCCGACCGCCAGGCAGAGGGGCAACGCCTGGACGACATTGTCAGCGCCCAGGTTGATAGCATCGCCGCGCTGACGAAAAGTGCCGGCGAGTTGGCCGCCCTGCAACCGGCGGCCTTGAAGGCCCGGCTGCAACAACAAGTGGCCGATATTCTCGATGGCGCCGCCGACCTGTCCGAGGAACGCATGTTGCAAGAGGCGGCTCTGCTGGCCACCAAGGCTGATGTGCGCGAGGAACTGGATCGTCTGACCGCCCATGTCAGCGCGGCGCGGGAACTTCTCGCCGACGATGGCGCTATTGGGCGGCGGTTGGATTTTCTGGCCCAGGAATTCAATCGGGAAGCCAATACGTTATGTTCCAAATCCCAGGATGCGGCGTTGACGAAAATCGGTATTGAGTTAAAAACCGTAATCGATCAATTCCGCGAACAGGCGCAAAATATTGAATAATCAGACTTCCGATCCGACTGCCATGGGGGGACGGATATCCCGCCGGGGCTTGATGCTGGTGCTGTCCTCGCCATCGGGAGCGGGAAAGACCACGCTGTCCCGCCGCCTATTGGCGGAAGACCCTGACCTGACCATGTCGATTTCCGTTACCACGCGGCCCAAACGGCCGGGCGAGCAGGAAGGCGTCGATTATATCTTTGTCGAACCGGTTGAGTTCGACCTGATGGTCAACCGGCGGCAATTGCTGGAACATGCCAAGGTCTTTGATCACTATTACGGCACCCCGGCCGAACGCGTCGAAGACGCCTTGAGCGCGGGCCGGGATGTGTTGTTCGATATCGATTGGCAGGGCACTCAGGATCTGAAGGAGGAAATGCGGGATGATATGGCCAGCATTTTCATCCTGCCGCCATCGACCAGGGAATTGGAACGGCGCCTAAAAAAGCGGGCTCAGGACAGTGACGAAGAGGTGGCCCGGCGTATGTCAAAAGCAGCGGACGAGATCAGCCATTGGCCGGAATATGACTATGTTGTCGTCAACTATGATGTGGACGCGGCCCTGCAACAGGTGCGCGCCATTCTGACCGCTGAACGCCTGAAACGGTCCCGGCAGGCGGGCTTGGGCGACTTCGTCAAGCGCTTGCGCGACGGCCAGTAGAGCCTTTTTATGGCCGCAGGCGCAGATGCCACCGCCATGAAATTACAAACGCTCCGGGAAATATTGAATTGATACGGGAATATCCAAATGAGCATCAGCAAGATCGTCAAGCGGCATCTCGATGCCGCTATCGCCGAGGCCGGCCTACAGGGTCATCCGCCCGAAACCGTCGCCCGCACCATGCTGTCCTTCGTCATCGAGGTTTACCGCGAACACCGCGATTTGGCGGATATCCGCGAGGAATTGCAGTACGCCATCGAAAATCTCGATCCCAATGAGACTTATGAATTCATGCGGCCCTAGAGTATTTTCATTCTGAAAATGCTCAGATCTTTAGAATTAGAGCAATTTTTCCAATCACTTAGAATCGCTTCGCGATTCTCTTTAATTCAGAATTGCTCTGGAGCAATCTCGAAGTCTCATAGCGGGTCAATTTTTGGCACTTCGGGGGTGACGCCGGCCGTCTCATCGGCACTGGCCGCCACATCGGGCGTGGCGTATTGCAGGAAGCTGTCGGGCAGCGCGCCGCCCCAATAGACTCCGGTGCCCCGCTCCTCCTCGTTCCAAACGACCGGTTGGAAGTCCGGTGCAAAAACCAGATAGCCACCCGAGTAGATCTCGACCCGATTGCCGCCCGGTTCGTAGGAATAGAGGTAGAAGGCCTGCGAGTTGTTGTGCTTGGCTGGCCCGGTCTCGATGAAGACACCGTTCTCGCTCAAAATATCGGCGGCACGCAGTACGTCTTCGCGGTTGTCGATCCAAAACGAGATGTGGTGCAGCCGGCCGTGCGCGCCTTTGGCGTCGATCACATAGGCAAGTTCGTGATGCACCGCCGTCGTGCTCATCCAGGCGCCAACCTCAAAGCCGCCGTTCTGATAGATCACTTGTTCGCGCACCTGCAGGCCGAGATGCTGCGCCACGAACGCCCGGTTTGGCCCCACCTCATTGGCCAGCATCGCCAGGTGATCAAGCCGCCGAACGCCGGCGCCCCGGCCGGAATAGCGCATGGGCTGGTTCTTTAGCGCCGAGCGTTTGCCCTCGGGCGCGTCATAGCGCGCCTCTTCATAGTACACCTCCATCAGGTGGCCGTCGGGATCGCGAAAACGATAGCACCGGCCATGACCGAAATCGCCGTTCGACCAACCAAGGCCCAGGTCGGTTGCCGCGATGGCCTGCGCGCGGCGCTCCAACGCGGCTTCGCTGACCGTGCGCCACGCGACGTGGCCGATGCCGGGCGCTGGCGCCTCGGTAAGTTTGAAGGAGGTCGTGGCATAATCGCCGTAACCTCTGAGATAGACCGACTGACCTTCCGCGTGCACGGCTTCCAGGCCCAACAGCTCGGTGAAATACCACAGGCTCTCCTCGGGCTTTGGTGTCAGAAGCTCCACATGGCCGAGATGCGCGATGTCCTGTAGCCGTTCGGTGTGATCATTCATGCCGCTGCCCGTCCTCTCTACGCTGCTTCCAGCCAACTCTATGCTGCTTCCAGCAATGGGGAACCGTAACGGCAGTGGACAGCCAGGCACCATGATTTGGGTCAAGAACGGCGCTTTCCTGGCCGCCAGCAGATTTCGCCGCTTGCCGACCCGACGCCGGCAGAATGGCTCTAAGCCGCCGGTGTGGCGGCCACGGCGCGGGCCAGGGCGCAGAATTGTTCCACGCTTAGATTTTCCGCCCGCAGGGTCGGCTCCAGTCCCGCTGCCGCCAACAGCCGGGCTGGATCGGGGCTGATCTGTTTCAGGCTGCTGCGCAACATCTTGCGCCGTTGTCCAAAGGCGGCGGCGACGACCGCTTCCAGCACCTCCGGGTTCGCGGGCGCCAGGGGCGCCGGCCGCGGCGTCAGGGCGATTACGGTCGAGGTTACCTTGGGCGCCGGGGTAAAGGCGCGTGGCGGCACATCAAACAATGCGGCTGCCTGGCATCGCCATTGCACCATGACGGACAGGCGACCATAGGCCTTGCCGCCCGCCGCTGCGGTAATGCGCTGGGCGACCTCTTTCTGGAACATCAAAATCAGGCAGTCAAACAGCGCTAATCGATCCAGCCATTTGAACAGCAGCGGCGTCGAAATATTGTAAGGCAGATTGGCGATGATCCGGCTGGGCCGGGGGACAAGGCTGTATTCGTCCAGGGTCAACGCATCCGCCGCCACCACGGTCAGGCGTCCCGGCACCACGGCGGCCAGCTCTTCCAGGGCGGCAAGACAACGGCGGTCGCGGTCGACCGCGATGACATGGCCGGCGCCTTCCGCCAACAAAGCCCGGGTCAGACCGCCTGGACCGGCGCCGATCTCCAGCACGGTTAGCCCTTCAAGCGGACCGCCGGCGCGGGCGATTTTTCCGGTCAGATTGAGATCGAGCAGGAAATTCTGTCCCAGCGCCTTGCTGGCTTTGATTTCGTGCCGGGCCAGGACGTCACGCAAGGGTGGCAAATTTGCCGGCAGGCCGGGTGGTATAGCTGTCACCTCAAGCCGCCAGGGCCCGCCGGCGGGCGATCAGGCCGGCATAGGCCACGGCCGAGGTCAGGCTTAGGGAATTGGCCCGTCCCTGACCGGCGATATCCAGGGCCGTGCCATGATCGGGCGAGGTGCGGACAATGGGCAGACCCAGGGTAAGGTTGATGCCGGCGTCGAAACCCAGGGTTTTGACCGGGATCAGTGCCTGATCATGGTACATGCAGATTGCCACATCGTAGGTTTGCCGGGCCGCTTCGTGGAACATGGAATCCGACGCCATGGGGCCGGTCACCGCGATGCCCTGGGCCCGCAGTTGATCAATGGCGGGCTGGATGATTTCCGCCTCGGCGCTGCCCAAGCTGCCCGCCTCGCCGGCATGGGGGTTCAGGCCGGCAATGGCCAGACGGGGCGGTGAATAACCCAAATCATGGTCCAGGGCGGCGGCCGCAATCGTGGCGTGCCGCACGATCAGGTCCGTGGTCAGGCTGGCCACGGCCTTTTCCAGGGGCAGATGAACGGTTACAGGGACGGTTTTCAGGCCCGGACAACTCAACATCATCACCGGTAGATGGCCGCCACCGCAAAGTGCCGCCAGATATTCCGTGTGGCCCGGATGCGCAAAGCCCGCCGCATGCAGAATGGACTTCTGGATCGGATTGGTGACGATGGCGGAAGCTTGCCCCGTCAGCACATGGCGCACCGCTGTTTCGATGGCGCCCAGTACCGCCGGCGCGTTCGCCCGGTTCAATGTGCCCGGCGTGGCTATCGTCGCCAGGGCTTGCGGAAACACCGGCAGCCCTGTTTCGAAGGCGTCCAGGGCCTCGCCCGGGGCGGCGATCTCGATCAAGGGCAGGGCCGCCACGGCCCGGTTCCGCCCGGTGTCCAGCAAGGATTTTACCACCGCGCGTACGTGGTCCGGATCGGCAATCAGATAAAACGGCGGTAGATCATATGCCGCCCGGCGGGCCCAGGTTTTCAAGGTGATCTCAACCCCGATGCCGGCCGGCTCGCCCATGGTCATGGCGATGGGGGCCAAGGGTATACGCTGCGGCATAAGCTGCGGCGCAGGCTGTAGCGGGCCGGGTTTGGCAGTGGCCATCAGCGCAGTTCCACAACCGCCGCCCGTCGCAAATCCCGTAGATAGCGCTGCGCCAGCGTGGCCAGGCGGCGGGTGGTCAGGTCTTTAGAAATGCTTTCCCGGCTGGGGCCCGCGCTCTTAATTTCGTCGCGCTTGCAGACCATCAACAGCATGACGGCGCCGTTGTTGTGGATCGGTGCGCTGAAGCGGCCAATCGTCAGATCCTTGACGGCGGCGGCGATGTTTTTCGGCAAATCAGCCAACCTCACGGTGCCCAGATCGCTGGCGCCGGCGATTTGCAAGGTCTTCGCAACGGCGTCGATTTCGCCGCAACTCTTGGCCTTTTCCGACGCCGCCCGGGCCAATTGCTTCTGGGCTTTAATGGCTTTTTCATCCGCCCCTTTGGCCATGGGCAGGATGATTTGTTTCAGTTGCAGCTTCATACCGGTCCGGTTCGCCGCGGCGATTTCCCGGCGATCATGCAATCGCAACAGATAATAGCCATTCCCGGCCCGGATGGGTTCGGAAATTGCCCCAATCTGCAATTTTTCAATGGCCTGATCCAAAGCCGCGGCAAGCTGGCCTGGTTGCACCCATCCCACGGCGCCGCCCTGGGACGCGGTGGCGCCGCGGCTGAACTGGCGGGCCATGGCGGCAAAAGTGGCGCCCTCCCGCAATTGCCGCAACAGACCCAGGCTGCTAATGCGCACATCCTCTTCCTGTTCAGGCGTATCGATGGGTAGAAAAATTTCCGAGATATTCTGTTCGACGCGCCCCGCATTGGCATGCAATTTGGCGAGAACCTCATCGATCTCCTCATCACCGATTTGTACATTCCGGACCAGCCGCCGGTGCACCAGTTTGGACCACGAAATTTCGGCCCGCAATTGGGCTTCCAGTGCATTTTTTGGGATCCGCCGTACCGCCATAAAACGGTCCAGTCCGCCATGGGGCACCTTGTTCTGTCGTTCAATAAAACGAAAGGCGCGGTCCAAATCGGACTTTTCGACCCGGATCGAATGGAGCTTGGCGGCCTGTATTTGCAGGCTTTCGTCGATCAGGCCGCGCAGAACCTGTCCACGCAGGCGGCGGCGCACCTGCTCCGTATCGTTTAGCTTGCTGGTCGCAATCACCAGCTGGATGCGCTGTTCCACATCGTAGCGCGAGACCACTTCGTCATTGACGATGGCCGCGATGCGCTGGACGTCCTGCGCCCGCGCCGCGCCAAGGGTGAAGCAGGCCGCCGCGATAAGCGTGGCCGCGGCAAAAAACGGCAACAACAGGGCGCGCGCACCCGCCGCCATGGGGATTACGGCAACTTGCTTTTGCATTAATGGCAATGCCATGCGGCGCACACCTTCCGGCTAGAGCATTTTCATTCTGAAAATGCTCAGATCTTTAGAATTAGAGCAATTTTTCCAATCACTTAGAGCCGCTTTCGCGACTTAAGTGATTGCTTCAATTACCCTATATTTAAGAGTCCGAGCGCATTCTCTTTGCCTGCGCTCTGGTCGTATCGAGTTTAGAGTAGCGGCTTGGCGTCGGCAATTCCAGACTATGTGCCCCCAGCTCCCGTCACCACCGCCGCCGTCGCCGTCTTGGGCCGGGCGTAGCGGGCGGCCAGCACGGTAACCGTTGCCAACAACATGAAAATTGGTGCGAACCAGAACAACAGGCGCGGCTCGCCCTGATCCATCAGCCAGCCGAAAAACACCGGCGTGATGGCGCCGCCCAGATTGAGGCCGGTAGAGACAAAACCAAAGACCTTGCCCATGGAGCCTTCCGGCGTCACGGCCCGCACCAACATATCCCGCGAGGGCATGATGGCGCCAAAATTCAGCCCCGCCAGGGCCATGGCGGCGATGATCCAGCCGGCGGACAGCAGCACATTACCAACCAGGAAAATCACCACGGCGGTAATCAGAAAACCGGCGACCGCCACCCATTCATGATGCCGCGTGCGGTCCGCGATCTGGCCGCCAACCAGGACGCCGACGGCACTGCCGACCAAAAACGCGGTCAGGGCCAATTGCGCCCCTTCCAGGGAGATTTCCTGAATGGCGATAAAGGCGGCCACGGCAAAGGTGGACAGGCCGCCCTGGGACATGGACAACATGACGAAGAACAAAAAACACATGATGATCGGCATGGACAGCAACAGCGCCATGCCGCTTTTTTCTGGCGCCTGAGCCTGTGCCGATGCCTGGGCCTGGGCCGGCGCCTGACCGGCAGCCGCAACCTTTGCCTCCGCCGCGGCTTTGTTGCCGGTCGCGCTGTCGGACAGGTAACGCCGGTTGAACAACAATGACAGCCAGACCGCCAGACCTATAACCCCCGTCAGCATCAGGCCCACGCGCCAGCCCCATTGAATCGAGGCATAGGCCATCACCAGGGGGGCCACCGCGCCGCCGGCGAAACCGGCGAAGGTATGCAGACTAAAGGCCCTGCCAATACGGTTGTTGGAGACCGAGGCCGATAGCAGGGCGTAATCGGCCGGATGATAGACGCTGTTGGCGACGCCGGCCACGACGGCCAAGATCAACATGGCGGTATAGCCGCCAAAGGCCCCCATGCCCACATAGGCCAGGGTGGAAACCGCCACGCCATAGATCAACAGACGCCTGGCGCCAAAGCGGTCGACCAGGAAGCCCATGGGCACATGGGTCAGCCCCGAGGAGACATTGAAAACCGTCATGATCAGGCCCAGCGCGGCGTAACCAACGCCAAAATCCGCCTTCAACAGCGGCAGAATGGGTGGCAGCAGATAGATCAGATAATGGCTGAGAAAATGCGCCCCGCCGACCAGGCCGATCACCCGGCCATCCGAGCGCGGGCCCGCCGCCGCCGCCGCCGCTGCCGTATCTATCTCGCCGACGCTGGCGCCGTTGGGAGTGGTTGCTGTCATAAACTCTGTACTAGCCGCTTTCGCACCGGCTGTCACGGGGGGCTGTCACGGGGGGCTGTCACGGGGTTTATTGGGGGGGCTATTGGGGGCTGTCGGGGGCGGCGCGTCTCTATGGGTTCCTCTCATCGCAGTATGCTATAAACTGGCCACGCCGCCACGCTGGCGGGAGCATTTGGCTGGCCGGGAAATCGTCTATTGTCCGAAGTATCGAAGACATCACCGGGGATGGTTCCGGGACCGGCAGCCACGCCCCTGAAGGCGCTGTTGTTGCGGGTCGGCACCGTGGACCGCATGGCCCTGGCCGAGGTTCTGGAGATCAAGGCCACGCAGGATGCGGCAGCGGCGCTTGCCGCCTTGGCCGATTTCGCCGCCGATGTGGCGGTGACCGACATTGGCACCTCGGACCGGGAAACCACCGCCCTGTTAAAGGGTCTGCGCGATCCCGCCGCCTCGCCACGCAAGGGCCTGCCGGTGATCTGCCTGTTGGCGGAAAGCAGTCCCTCGCAGGTGCGGGCCCTGGTCAAGGCGGGGGTTGACCACGTCATGATCAAGCCGATTTCGACCACCGCCCTGTGCGATCTGGCCCTGCATCTGCGCGACAACCCCATGCCCCAGGTCACCGTGCCGCGATATACCGGCCCCGACCGCCGCCGCCTGCCCGACGATTCCTTCACCGGCCCCAACCGCCGTAATTAGGCCTATTGCGACGAATGTCGCACTAGGCCTAGCTATTTCGTTCACGCTGTGCGCCTTCGGCGCCGGGCTCCACTAGGGGCCGCGGTCGCGGCCTGGGCGGCTTCGTTCAATATGGAAAAGCCGCAGAGTTCATTTAAAACCATCAGGCCGCGACCGCGGCCCGGCGTTTGTACGCCGCCCATAGTGGAGCCGCGCGTTCTGGCGCGCGGCGCGAACGAAAACAGCTCGGCCTAATGCGACGAATGTCGCTTTTGGCCGAGCACGAATTTGCGGTCGCAATAGGGGCATTCCACCCAGGTTTTTTCGCCCATATTCAGATAGACCGCCGGATGGCCCAGGGCGCCGCCGCCGTCGCAGCGGACGGTGGTCTCATCGACTTCAACAGTTTCCGGGGCTTCCGGCGCTTGGCTGGCCATGACGTTATCCATTTCTCCAGATGTGCCCTGCGTGGGCAGGCCGCACGGTCAACAGGTGGCGCCATCGGCAGCGCCATGATTGACCCGTTCGGTCCGTGGATGATACCCATTGCAGCCCGACAATCAACAGGCCCGCCATGTCCCCCAATTCCCAGCCTTATGCCGCCGGCCGCAAGGCCGCCACGGAGGCCAGCGCCGCCGGGCTGGAGGGCCTGCCCGAGCTGGCCATTCAGACCACCGGCCTGCGCAAAACCTATGGCGGACGCCGTACGGTAGAGGCCCTGCGCGGTGTTGATCTGGCTATCCCGCGCGGCGCCATTGTTGGCCTGCTGGGACCGAACGGGGCGGGCAAATCCACCTTTATCAATATTCTGGCCGGTCTGGTGGTGAAGACCGCCGGCCAGGTCAGGATTTGGGATTTCGACATCGACCGTGACAGCCGCCGGGCCCGCAGCGCTATCGGCGTGGTGCCTCAGGAAATCAACATCGATGCCTTTTTCACCCCGCGCGAATTGCTGGAGTTTCAGGCCGGCCTGTACGGCGTGCCCGCGCGCGAGCGGCGGACCGATGAAATTCTGGCCGCCATGCATCTGACCGCCCAGGCCGACAGCCCCTCGCGCAGCCTGTCGGGCGGCATGCGGCGGCGGGTGCTGGTGGGCAAGGCGATGGTGCATTCCCCGCCCATCCTGGTGCTGGATGAACCCACCGCCGGCGTCGATGTGGAATTGCGGCAACAGCTGTGGGATCACATCCGCGACCTGAACCGGGCCGGCGTTACCGTTGTCTTGACCACCCATTACCTGGAAGAGGCGCAACAATTGTGCGACAGCATCGCCATCATCCACCACGGCGAACTGGTCGCCCACGAGGAAACCCAGCGTCTGATCGAACGCCTGGACCGCAAGGCGCTGACCATCCTGCTGGCCGAGGATCTGGCCGAACTGCCCGTGGCGCTGGCCGGCTTTACCGCCCAATTGCATCCCCCCCGGCGCCTGTCCATCCACTACCGTCCCTCGCAAACCGGGATAGAGGAAATACTCGCCGCCGTGCGCCAGGCCGGCCTGGCCATCGCCGATCTGACCACGGAAGAAGGCGACCTGGAAGATATCTTCCTGGCCCTGACCGCCAGCCCCGGCGCGGCGGCGGAACCCTAGGCCAGACCATGCCATCGCGGCGCCGGGCCGCCCGCTCCCCCACCCGGCCACCCCCAGGGATATTTGGGATCACAGTCCCGTGGGTGGCCGGGTGGGGGAGCGGGCTGACCCGGCCCATCGCAAAAATAGTTCCGGCCAGACACAGCTTGCGGGATCGACAAAAATCCCCTAGCTTGCGCCCGGCCCAACCAAGCGGGCCCCACCACCGAGGCACCCGTAGCTCAGCTGGATAGAGCGCTGCCCTCCGAAGGCAGAGGTCACAGGTTCGAATCCTGTCGGGTGCACCAGTCTTTTCAATGAGTTAGCGGATAATGTGTTTCTTCCACATTTTCTATCCCCACCATATCCCCACTAAAATGCATCATTAATTGGCCAAATTGCAGGTCAGCTCCGATACGTCGCGATCGATAATGCATGGTCATTCCTTTGATCCGGAACATGGCATGTCAATAATTTGCTATGGGCAACTTGGGAGGGGGCATGAGGGGCCATGGGT
>JADHTB010000028.1 GCA_016776605.1 Alphaproteobacteria bacterium
CGGCCTTCGGTGGCGCCCCTAAGCCATTCTGGTGCGTTGCGCCGCTTGCCCGATGCACCACATCGCGCTGCGCAACGCGCCTACCCGAATGCCTTAGGGGCACCATCAAATGGACCAGAATATCCCGGAAATGCTCTAGTGGTGCGAACCAAACAGAAGAGTCCTTCGGTTTGGTGTCTTGCGCACCACGATTCTTTAGAGTCTAGTGGCCTTTCGATCCTCACCGATGAGAACCATCCGTTAGAATCGAAAGACCACTAGAGCAATTCCGAATTAATGAGAATCTCGAAGCGATTCTAAGTGATTGGAAAAATTGCCCTAATTCTAAAGATCTGAGCATTTTCAGAATGAAAATGCTCTAGGGATGCCCAGCTATGAAACTTTACCGCTTTCCGCCACTCCTGTTAGTCATATGCTTAGGCTTTCTTTTGACCGCCTGCGAAAGCCCCCTGAAGAAGATATCGTATCCCGAGTTGCGGTTTAGCCATCTGCCGGTAATTGAGTTGGAAGTCGCCCGCATAGAGATCGTCGAACAATATCGTTCACCATTGAAGGCCCCGAATGTGGAGCATGAACTGCCGTTGGCGCCCGCCACGGCAATGCGGAATTGGGCCACGGACCGTCTGCGCGCGGTGGGGAAAAGCGGGCAGGCGAAATTCATCATCGTCGACGCCGCCGTCACGGTCGCGCTATTGCCCAAGAAAAAGGGCTTGAAAGCCGCGTTTACCCTGGATCAGGCGGCCCGCTATGACACCCGTCTGGAAGCGAGGCTGGAAATTGAGACCGCCGGCGGCCTGGGTAAGGGGTTCGCGACGGCGACGGCGACCCGGCAGCGCACCACACCGGAAGGCGCCAGCCTCAACAGCCGTGACGATGCCCTGTATCGCTTTATCGAGGGCGCCGCCAAGGATTTTGACCACGTCATGGCGGCCAACATCGACCGCTACCTGGCCCCGTTCAAACCGGCACCGTAATACCAAACCACCAAGCTGGGGCGTCAGGCCAGGCGGTCAATCAGCCGGTGCATGAACGCCGTGCAGGCATCGACCTGCGAAATCTCTATATATTCGTCTGGCCGATGCGCCACGGAAATACTGCCCGGTCCGCAGATCACCGAGGCAACGCCGCCCTTTTGAAAAATACCCGCTTCGGTGCCGTAGGAAACGGCATAGGCCTGATTACCACCGGTTAAGGCCAGAACCAGGGCCTCCGCCGGCGAGCCATCTTCCGGCAACAGCGGAATAACTTCACCCCGCACATCAATACGGATATCGGCACCGGGATGAACAATGCGCATTTTCGGCAACACCTCGTTGGCCGCAAAAGCCTCAAAATCCGCGATTATTGCTGAACCATCAGCGTCTGGCAGGGTCCTATATTCCCACCAAAAAGTAGTTTCCTTGGGAATAATATTGCCCGCGGTGCCGCCTCGGATCGTTCCCACCTGTAAGGTGGTATAGGGCGGATCGAAGCGCGGATCGACGTTGGATGTTTTAAATTCTTCCGCCCGATCAGCCAGATACCGGATCAACTCCATGGCGGCAAATATGGAATTGACGCCCTTGTGCGTCTCCGAGGAATGCCCCTCCAACCCGGTCACGACGGTCCTGATGGCACAACAACCCTTGTGGGCGTTGACCACTTTCATCTCCGTCGGTTCGCCGACGATCAACGCCTGTGGCCGGCATGGCAGACCCTGAATATGACGGGAGAGATCCGGCGCGCCCAGACAGCCGACTTCTTCGTCGTAGGAAAGGGCAAAATGAATTGGCAGCGACAGGCCCCGTTCCAGCATGGACGGCACCAGGGCAAGGGCGATGGCGGAAAAACTTTTCATGTCCGCCGTGCCGCGGCCGTATAGCCGGCCGTCGCGCTCGTCCACCGTAAATGGGTCGCTTGACCAATCCTGGCCATCGACAGGCACCACATCGGTATGGCCCGAAAGCACCACGCCGCCATCGACGACAGGCCCAACCGTGGCGAAAAGATTGGCCTTGGCGCCACTCTCATCATGAATAAGCGTCGAGGCAACACCATGACCGGCAAGATAGTCACGTACGAAATGGATCAGTTCCAGGTTCGATACCCGGCTTGTTGTATCGAACGCCACCAACCGGTCTATCATTTCGCGTGGTGTAAAAATTTGAGCGGTCATGCATTTTCCCCTATCGCAGTGTGGCATAAGATAGCCGCCAGGCGTGCCGCGGTCCACCGGTTGGATCACGCGAATGAGGGAGCAGCAGAATGTGAATGCTTGCTCTTCGGTCTCGCCGTCGCTAGGTTTTGCGCGCTGTTATTGCTCCCCATCCTGATCCTGACCGTGATCCAATTACCCATGAGAAACCTAAGGCAGCGCCTGCGCGGGCAGGGCATAGCGCAACGAAAACAATGGACGGCCTTTTGCGCCGCCTTTCGCGTGGCGTCCGCCCGGGAACGCCTGCTGATCATTCTGAACATCTTTGACCGCGCCATCTGTGGCATTGGATTTGGCAGCGCGCTGATTATTCTACCGACAATGATTGGCATCCGTGTTTACGAGATTGTCGCCCGCAAATTGTTCAATGCCGCGTTATCCTGGCCGCAATACATGGAATGGGAACTGTTCGTATTTCTGGTCCTGCTGACCCTGGGCTATGCCCACGTACGTGACGCGCATGTCCGGGTCGATGTCATACGCGAGCGCTTATCGCCAGCCGCGCAGGGCCGCGTGGAGCTGCTGGGCCTGCTCTTGTTGATATTGCCCTTTATACTGGTGGTCCTATATTTCGGCATCCACTATACCGTTGACAGCTTCAATGACGGCGAGAGACTGGCGCTGACATTGGGGGGGCCGTGGCGTTGGCTGTTAAAAGGCGCCATGCCCTTTGGTTTGGGCCTGTTTCTGCTGGCCGCAATTATCGCCGCCGTGCGTAAACTGGCGCAACGCGGCGCCTAACGTTAGTTTCCATGCCTGAATTCCTCGATATTCTGCCCTATCTGATGCTGGGCTCGCTGGCGATCCTGATCTTTTCCGGCCTGCCGGTGGCGGTGATATTGGCCGGCCTGGGGGTTGGGTTTTGTCTGATCGGCATCGCTTTGGGAGAGATGCAGTGGATCGCTTTATTGAACGTGCCCCTGCGCATATACGGCAGCATCAACGGCAGCCTGATTTACCCAACCGTACCCATGCTGTTGTTCATGGGCATGGCGCTGGAGAAAAGCGGCATCGCCCGCGATTTGTTGCTGTGCCTGCAGCATTTGTTCGGGCGCGTGCCGGCAGGCATGGCGATCGCGGTCACCCTGCTGGGTGTCCTGCTCGCCCCCACGGCGGGCGTCGTCGGCGCCTCCGTCGCGACACTGGCCCTGATTGCCTTGCCGACCATGCTGGATCAGGGCTATCGGCCGGCCCTGGCCAGTAGTGTCGTCGCGGCGGCGGGGACCCTCGGTCTTATCCTGCCACCGGCGATCATGCTGTTCTTTCTGGCCGGCAAACTACGCGTCTCGATCGGGCATATGTTCCTGGCCGCCATCTGGCCGGCCGCCATTCTGATCGTGCTTTATGTGCTCTACTACATGCTGGCTGCATGGCGGTCACCGCCAAAGCCACGCAACACGGAGACCAGGCAGGACTGGGGCCACGGCTGGACCTCCTGGCAATGGCTCGGCTTCTACGTGCGGGGCCTGGTGCTGCCGGCTGGTCTTATTTTTCTGGTTTTAGGGTCAATCATTTTTGCCTGGGCCACGCCGCCCCAGTCAGGCGCCGTGGGCGCGGCGGGCGGCCTGGTGCTGATGCTTTTGAATGGCCGGCTGACCTGGCCCTTGTTCCGCGAGGTCGTGGAAGGGACGGCGTTGATGACGGCCATGGTCTTCTTTGTTGTTCTGGCCGCCAATGTTTTTTCCTATCCGTTCCGCTTTTTCAGCGGTGACGAGGTGGTCAGCGGCATGTTGCAGGGGCTGGCCCTGGGCGACTGGGGCATGCTTCTGACCATCATCGGGATTATCTTTATCCTGGGCTTTTTTATCGATTGGATCGAGATCACCATCATTACCCTGCCCCTGTTCCTGCCGGTGCTGGCGGATTTGGATTTCGCCGCCCATGCGGGCGATAGCGCGGGCAAGGCCTTGTGGATGGCGACCTTGATTGCCTTGACGTTGCAAACGTCATTCTTGACGCCACCTTTCGGCTTTGCGCTATTTTTCCTGAAAGGCGCCGCACCACCAGAGGTTAAAATCACCGATATCTATCGGGGTGTCATTCCCATTGTGGCAGCGCAATTATTCGTCATCGCCCTGGTAATGGGTTTTCCGGCCCTGGCCCAATGGCTGCCAGCGCAGGTTTTCGATTAGAGCAATTTTCAATTGATTGGAGTCGCTCTCGCGACTTAAGCGATTGGTTCAATTGCTCTATTTTTAAGAGTCTGAGCGCATTTTCTCCGAATGCGCGCTAGAGCGTTACCGGGATACTCTGGTCAAATGGACCAGAATATCCCGGTAACGCTCTAGCCACGCCAGAAAGTGCGGGTGAACAAGACCATTACAGTCAACAATTCCAGGCGGCCCAGTAACATACCCGCCGCCAACAGCCACTTTGCCAGGTCAGGCAGCGGGGCAAAGGTGCCCGACGGTCCGATGATGTCGCCCAGGCCCGGACCAACATTGGCAATGGCGGCGCCGGCACCTGAGACGGCGGTCAGAAAGTCCAGCCCCATCAAGCTGAGCGCCGCCGCTAGAAACGCAAAGCTAAGCGCAAACAGAAAAAAGAAACTCATGACCGAATCCATGACCGATTCAGTTATGGGCCGGCGATTGAAGTTGGCAACGAAGACACCGTGGGGCTGCAACAGGCGGCCCATCTGGGTGCGGGCGGCGGCGTAGAGCACTTGAAAACGAAAAATCTTGATACCGCACGAGGTGGAACCGGCGCAGCCGCCGATGAACATGACGAAGAAAAACATGACCACCGCGAAACCACCCCACTGGCTATAGTCATCGGTGGCATAGCCGGTACCCGTCAAAATTGACGTTACGTTGAAGGTGGTAAACCGCAGAGCCTCGCCGAATGCAAGGCCATTGCCGCTAACCTGCCACAGCATCATGGCGGCAATGGCGGCGGACAATATGGCAAAAAACCAACGCACCTGACTATCGCGCCAAAGCGCCAGTGGCCGTCCGCGCGCCACCTGGAAATACAACAGGAACGGCAGACTGCCGATGATCATGAAGGCCGTCGCCGTGTAATCGATCAAGGCGCTGTCATAGATCCCGATGGATTCATCGGAAGTAGAAAAGCCGCCCGTTGCAATGGTGGTCATAGCGTGCGCGACGGCTTCGAACAGGGGCATCCCGGCCGCCCAGTACACCAACGCGCAGAGCAGCGACAGCGATAGGTAAATGATGCTGATGGCTCCGGCGATCTGCGCCGTGCGGGGCAATATTTTTTCCGATGCGTCCGATGATTCCGTACGGAACAACTGCATGCCGCCAATCTGCAACAGGGGTAGAATGGCGACCGCCGTCACGATGATGCCGATGCCGCCCATCCATTGCAGCAATGCCCGCCAGATCAAGATACCCGGCGGCGCATTCTCCAATCCGGAAATCACCGTGGACCCGGTGGTCGTGATACCTGACATAGCCTCGAAAAAGGCGTCCGTATAACTAAGATTAAGATCCGAAAATGCAAAGGGAAGCGCCGCGAATGTGGGGGTTACGACCCAGACCGTGGTGGTCAGGACGAAGGCCTGCCGCAGGTGCAATCCGCCGCCACTGCCCCAGCAAGTGATGCTTAATCCGGCGCCGACAAAGACCGTCATGAACGCCGCCGCCAGAAAAACCTGCCAATCCGGGTGACCGACCCGCGCATCCAACAGCGCCGGCACCAACATTGCGACGCCAAGGATCAACAGCATCATGCCGTTGACCAGAAAGACCGCCCGATATTCAACCATATCGCCCGCTGCCATATACCTCAGATGGCGCGGGTCGCCACCTATCCAGGTAATTGAAATATCTGGTTTCTATAAGCCGGTATTCCGCGGGTTCAAATTCTTCCCTGCGCATCACGCCATCATTCCTTGAGGCTGCCAAGCCTTACCGCGCCTTCAGCCACCAGTCCGCTTATTTTCTCTTCGTCATAGCCTAAATCGCCAAGGACTTGCCGGCTATGCTCGCCCAGAAAGGGTACTTGTTGGCTGGGATCCTCAGGATCAATGGCCGCGGCACCGGGGATCTGGGCCACGGGCATCGGGCCGACCCCCTGTTGCGCTATCATTTGGAAGGCCTGGGTCGCGACAACATGTGGATCAGCCATCCAATCGCCATAATCAGCAACCGGATGGGCCAGAACCCCGGCCGCCTGAAAATGCGCCGCCCAGTCCAGCGCCGTCCGCTGCAACAGGATTTCCTGTATTACCGGGCCCAGGCTATCCATATTCTCGGCCCGATTGGCGAATTTGAGGTACCGGGGATCGTCGGCCAGGGCCGGCTGGCCCAGGGCCTGGCACATTTGTCTGAATTGCTCTTCCTTGACCAGCGTAATGGCGATAAAGCCATTCTGCGTATTATAGCTGCCGGCCGGCGCATTGTTGGCGACCGGCTTGCCGTCCTCCAAATGAAAATCCGCGATTTTGGAAGTCTGTACCGCCGCCGCCGCCTGCATCAGGCTACAGTCTATGAAGCGCCCGGCAGGCTCGTCCCGGCGGGCGTATAACGCCGTGGACAGCGCCTGATAGGCGTACAGCGCCGTCACGCAATCAACGATGAAATGGCCGACGCGATGGGGAGCCCCATCATTGCCCCGATTTATGGACATCAGACCGGAAAAGGCCTGCGCCACCGTGTCCGTGCTTGCCTCCCGCGCATAGGGACCGTCATGGCCAAAACCACTGATCGCCATGTAGATCACACCGGGATTGACCTGGCGCAGATCATCATAGGCCAAGCCAAAGCGGGCACAGACGCCGGGGCGGAAGCCTTCCATGAAGACATCGCAGCGCGCCGCCAGATCGTGGGCAACGGCAAGCCCGCCGGCGCTTTTCAAATCCAGGACGATGCTTTTCTTGCCCCGGTTGGCGGCCAGCGAGATCGTGGTTTGATCGCCATAGACCCGGCCCAGACCGCGCGACCAATCGCCCTCGGGCGGCTCCACCTTGGTGACGTCGGCGCCATATTGGGCCAACAGCCCGGCGCAATAAGGGCCTGCATAGCCCTGGCTCATATCCAGGACCTTTAGTCCGGCAAATGGTTTTTCATAGCTCATGGAGCGGCATCATAAGCCGAACCGACAGGCTGCGGTAAGGGATTCTGTCGCCGCGTGCCTATCCGGCGCTGCAAGAGCCCCCGCCCAACACGCAAAAGCGCGCGCAATGGGGATGGTTCAGGGCAACCGCGCTATTCGCGGCCGCCAAGGTGGAACCCATTCTAAAGCGCTCGTCATAGGGCAGCAGGGTACAGGGCATCACGGTCAACTGCCTATCGCCCCTGTGCTTGACCACCATGCGCGAGGTGGCGCACATCATCGCATCCGGCGAAACGTTTAATATGCCCCAACAGGCAGTGGTGATTTCCGGCACATCCAGGGCCTCATCCATCTCTGGAAACAGCACCAATTCGCCTGGGTTGGTGGCATCAACCGGTATGCCTTGGGCCGCGAACAGGCGGCCATAGCCCTGGCGCAAGCCGGCGTCTTCCTCGCCCGACAAGGTCCGCCCGGCAACGTTAATGGCAAAACCATTCTCGGCCAGCCAGGTCAGCCCCGTCAGCATCCGTTGCCAACTCTGCCCACCGCGCTCCAACTCGTGCACGTCAGGGGCATAATGGTCCATGGACACGCGCAGGCAGAGCTGATCGCCGTATGCGGCATGCAAGGCCAACAAGCCATCCGCCAGCTTCATCATGGGCCGCATGGCGTTGGTCAGCACCAGGACCCGGTAACCACGCCCCAGGGCATCCGCCAGCATGGCCAGAATATCCGGATTCATGAACGGCTCGCCCCCGGTGAAGCCAATTTCATGGGCCTGCCAGTCAGTTTGCAGTTCATCCAGCATGGCGCTGACTTCACTGGCGCTCAAATACGCGAGACGGTCGTTGCTGGGGCTGGATTCTATGTAACAGTTGGTGCAAGTCAGGTTGCACAGGGTGCCGGTATTGAACCAAAGGGTCTCTATGTTGTTCAGGCTTACAAAGGCACGCGGCGCACCGTCCAGGGTGCGCTGGGGATCATGGAACTTTGCCTGATCCAGCGCGGCGGGCACTTTACCCGGTATGGCACCGTTCATTTACGACTCCTCAAATCAACATAACATCGACAGCGCAAAGAACACCGCCCCGCCCACGGTTCGCGGACCACGGCCAAGTTTCACGGGCGCCCCCCCATTGTCAACGGGTCAGACCCTGCTGCTCGCGCAACTGTGAACGGTCGTGCATAAAAAAAGCCCTAAGACATGCCATTTCGCATTTTAAAGGTCTGTGCTAAACAGCCCCTCAGGCGGGCGTAGCTCAATGGTAGAGCAGGAGCTTCCCAAGCTTAAGATGAGAGTTCGATTCTCTTCGCCCGCTCCAAATTGGCCTTGGCCGCGAACCTTATTCGCGGCCAATTTCCGCCCGTCAGGCCATCCACCATTTGCCATCATTCGGGAATTCCCCCTACGATGAACCCTGGGCCATGCCCGTGACCGTATCGCGCAGGATAGGAACCAGTGAATGGCAAAGTTAAGGGCGGTTTTTCACTATGCCGCCAGCGCCGGCATCGCCGCGCGCCTGGCCACCGCCGAGAATGATTGGCTGTCCATCGAAAGCTGTGACGAGGGCGACGATACGCGTTTGTTCCAATTGATGGCCGACGCGGACGTTCTGTGGCACGTTTTGAAACCGGCCACGGCGGAGATTATTGCCGCCGCGCCAAATTTACGTCTGATCCAAAAGATCGGCGTCGGCGTCAACACCATCGATCTCGATTGTGCCCGCGCCCGGGGCATCACCGTATGCAATATGCCCGGCACCAACAGCCAGGCCGTGGCCGAGGCGACAGTCCTGCTGCTGCTGTCCGCCCTGCGCCGCGCAGCCACCTTCCATGACGCCACCCGCCGTGGTGATGGCTGGCGCATGGACCCCGCCATCTTTGACCGGATTGGCGAGGTTGCCGGGCGCACGGTCGGGCTGGTTGGCTATGGCGAGGTTGGGCGCCGGGTCGGCCCTGTGCTGCGCGCCCTGGGCGCACGGGTCCTCTACACCGCATCCGGCCCCAAGCCGGGGGCCGAGGCGGACTGGCGGGACCTGCCGGGTCTGCTGGCGGAAAGCGATGTGATTTCGCTGCATCTACCCCTGACGCCGGAGACGGCGAATATACTGGACGCCGCCGCCTTTGCCGCCATGAAGCCCGGCGCCGTACTGATCAACACGGCCCGTGGTGGTCTGGTGGACCCGGACGCCCTGTACCATGCTTTGACCACGGGAAGGCTTCTCGCCGCCGGTCTGGATGTTTTCGCCGACGAACCCATCGCCGACAACGAGCCGCTATTGGCGCTGGAAAACGTGGCGTTGATGCCCCATGTGGCCTGGCTGACACCGGAAACCTTCGACCGCAGCATTGACATCGCCGTGCAAAACAGCCGCCGTCTGCTGGACGGAGGCGACTTCCTATATCAGGTCGCGTAATTTTGGTGGGGAAAAATGCTGCGGACAACGACGGTGATCTGTCCATGAATGATGGCTTGAACGATCAGGCGCCTTTTTTGGACCTGATCCATTTCGAGGATTTCGCGGTCGGCGACCGCTATGCCTATGGCGCCCATGAAATGCGGCGCGAAGACATGCTTGCCTTCGCAAGACAGTTCGATCCCGAGCCCTTCCATCTGGATGCCGAGGCGGCCAAGGCCATGGGCTGGCCCGATCTGATCGCCTCCGGCCCGCACGTCTGCGCCGTCTGGCGCCGCCTGTCCAAGGACGCTTTTGCCGCCGCCGACGCGTTTGTTTCACCGGGCTGGGACGAAATCCGCTGGCGCAAACCAGTTCTGGTCGGCCATGTCCTGAACGTGCTTTCCCAGGTATCGGCGGCGCGGCCGCTACGCAGCCGGCCCGAACTCGGCTATATTCAATTCAGCAACGAAATCCGCAATCAACATGGCGAAATCACCACGACAATGATGACCAGTTGGTTCGTGCACCGCAGGCCGGCGGCATAATCCAACCACTTAATTCGAGGATAAATATCATGGACGCACCGCGCATCGATCTTTACAGCGATACCCATACCAAGCCGACGCCCGCCATGCGCCAGGCCATGGCGGAGGCCGAAGTGGGCGACGAGCAGAATTTTGAAGACCCCACGGTCAACAAACTCTGCGCCATGGTGGCGGAATTGCTGGGCCAGGAGGCGGCGGTATTCCTGCCGTCGGGCACCATGTGCAACCAGATCGCCTTTCGGGTGCATTGCCAGCCCGGCGACGAAATCATCCTGGATTACTTCGCCCACCCCATAAATGCCGAGAGCGGTGGGCCGTCGGCGCTGTCCATGGCCCAGACCCGCGCCCTGCAAACCAAGTGCGGTATATTCACCGCCAATCAGGTCCGGGACGCCATCCGGCCCGCCCGCCGCCATGCCCCACGCAGCCGGGTGCTGTCGGTTGAGAATACGACCAACTACGGCGGTGGCAGCATCTGGCCGATCGAGGATATTGCCGCCGTTACGGCGGTGGCCAGGGAACATGGTATGGCGACCCATATGGATGGCGCGCGGTTGTTGAATGCCGTTGTTGAAAGCGGTACTTCGGCCAAGGAATATGGCCGGCATTTCGATTCCCTATGGATCGATCTATCCAAAGGCCTGGGCTGTCCGATTGGCGGCGTTCTGGCGGGCAGCGCCGATTTCATCAAGCAGGCCTGGCGCCAGAAACAACTGTTGGGCGGGGCCATGCGCCAAGCCGGTATCATTGCCGCCGCCGGGGTTTATGCCCTGGAACATCATGTGGAGCGGCTGGCCGAGGACCATGAGAATGCGCGAAATTTCAGCCGGGCAATTGCCCAAATACCCGGCATCAAATTGCTGTTCGACCGCTGCGAAACCAATCTGGTGTTCTTCGACGTCGCGGATACGGGCCTGGATGCCGCCGAAGTCGGCAAACAATTGCAGGCGCGCGGCGTCCGCATTGGTGCCATGGGGCCAACCCGTATGCGGGCCGTTACCCATTTGGATATCAGCCCCGAGCAATTGGTCGAGGCGGCTCAAATCCTAAGCGACGTCGTCAGCTAGAGCAATTTTTGAGATTGCCGAGCCGCCCGCTCCCCCTCTCGGCCACCCATTGATCATAATCCCGTGGGTGGCCGGGAGGGGGAGCGGGCGGCCCGGCGATTCGATGAATATCGAAAATGGACTAAGCCAGGGCGTCCAATTCCTCGTCAGTGGGAAAGCGGCCCACGGCTTTTTTCGAGTAGACCAGCCGGCCATCGACGGTGATTTCGAATTTACCGCCGCCCGAGGCGGTCAGAGTGACATCGGCGCCGAATTTGTTCTGCAATCGATCCCTCGCACGGAGGGCGTTGGGTTTGTAGTTTCACATTGAGCAATATTCGATATCGATCTGCATCATTTTCTCCCAAATTAGGACATGCCGCGTTGGCGGCTAATACGGTCGTAGGCATCGTTAATGGTGGCCAGCTTTTCCGTCGCCAGATCAACAAATTCCTGGGGCAGGCCACGGGCAATGGCGCGGTCGGGATGGTTCTCGCGGATCAAGGCCCGCCAGGCCTGCTTCACCGCCTCATCATCCACGTCAGGTGTAAGGCCCATGATGGTGTAGGGATCAGCCAAATCAGGGCCCAGATGATAGGCCCGAATGCGGGCAAAGCCGGTTTCATCAAAGCCGAAGATCTGCGCCACCTTGCGTAAATAATCCAGCTCCGCCGGATGCAGGATCTGATCAGCCTTGGCGACATGGAACAGGCCGTGCAACAGATCTTCCAATACCTCGGAGGCCGGTTCGAACAAATCGGCGATCTGCCCCGCATAGGCTTCAAAGCCGGCAACATCCTTGCGCGCCAGATTGAAGACCCGGGAAACGCTCTTCATATCCTCGGGCGAAATCTTGAAGACCTGTTTGAAGGCTTCCACTTCGTCCCTGGTTACCTGGCCATCGGCCTTGGCCATCTTCGCGCCCAGGGCAATAACCCCGATGGTGAAGGCGATTTGACGGGTGCCGTCGCTGGTATCGGCGACAATATGGCGCAGCTTGTCCACCGCTTGTTCGGCAATACCGCCCAACAGAGCGCCCAGCGGCCCGCCCAAGGCAAAGCCGCCCACACCACGAACAATTCTGTTCCAAATACTCATGCCGGCGACCATCCCTCTTGCGCGGACGGTTACCCTTAGGCCGGTCGCTGCAAATTGGCAAGTAGGCCGTTGCCATAGAGATCATTTGCCGGTATTTTACCGACAAATCATTTTTATAAGGATCAAGACCATGCCCGAAAAGTGGGATTTTTGGATCGACCGCGGCGGCACGTTCACGGACGTGGTCGCCAGGCGGCCCGATGGAGGCTATCTCAGCCACAAGCTGCTTTCAGAGAATCCAGAACAATATCCCGACGCGGCATTACAGGGGATCCGCGATCTGCTTGGCGTCGCCAAGACCGAGGCCATTCCCACCGACCGTATCGCCACCGTTAAAATGGGGACCACGGTCGGCACCAACGCCCTGTTGGAGCGCAAGGGCGACCGCACCTTGTTGTTAACGACCAAGGGTTTTCGTGATGTATTGCGCATTGGCTATCAAAACCGCCCCCGCCTCTTCGACCTGAATATAAAACTGCCCGAAATGCTGTACGAGCAGGTTTGCGAGGTCGCGGGACGGTTTACGGCCCAGGGTGAGGAACGCACGGCCCTTGACCTGGACGCTGCCCGCGCCGGCCTGCAGGCAGCCTATGACGATGGCATCCGGGCCTGCGCCATCGTCTTCATGCATGGCTATCGCTATACCGCCCACGAAAAGGCGGCGGCGGCAGTCGCCGAAGACATCGGTTTCACCCAGATTTCCACTTCGCACCAGGTCAGCCCGCTGATGAAGATGGTGGGCCGTGGCGATACAACGGTGGTTGACGCCTACCTGTCGCCGATCCTGCGCCGTTATGTGGACCGGGTCGCGGCGGAATTGGGCGATGCCCGCCTGATGTTCATGCAGTCCAATGGCGGCCTGACCGATGCCAGCCTGTTCCAGGGCAAGGACTGTATTCTGTCGGGCCCGGCGGGCGGCGTGGTCGGTGCGGTGCGCACCACGGCCATGGCCGGGTTTGAAAAAATCATCGGCTTCGACATGGGCGGCACCTCCACGGATGTCTCCCATTATGCCGGCGCTTTCGAAAGGGCCTTTGAGAGCGAGGTCGCGGGTATCCGCGTGCGCGCGCCGATGATGCATATCCACACCGTTGCCGCTGGTGGCGGTTCAATTCTGCATTACGACGGCGCCCGTTTTACCGTTGGGCCCGATTCCGCCGGCGCCAATCCCGGACCGGCCTGTTACCGGCGTGGCGGCCCCTTGGCGGTAACCGATTGCAACGTCATGCTGGGTAAGTTGAGCCCGGAATTCTTCCCCAAGGTTTTCGGCCCCAATGGCGATGAACCCTTGAACCGGGAGGCCGTGACCAAAAAATTCGCCGCGCTGGCGGCGGAAATTTCCGCCTCGGGGCGGGATGCCATGACAGCGGAAGCCATCGCTGAAGGCTATCTGACCATCGCGGTTGAAAATATGGCAAGTGCCATCAAAAAAATCTCGATACAGCGTGGCTATGACGTCTCGGAATACGTTTTAAGCTGCTTTGGCGGCGCTGGCGGGCAACATGCCTGCCTGGTCGCCGATGCATTGGGCATGAAGAAAGTATTCATCCATCCCCTGGCCGGTGTGCTGTCGGCCTATGGCATGGGCCTCGCCGATATCCGCGCCATGCGCCAACGCGCGGTCGAAGAGGTTCTGGACGAGGGGTTAATGCCTGCCTTGGGCACCGCCTTGGATGAACTGGCGGCGGAAGGTCTGGCCGAATTACATAGCCAGGAAATCGACGACGAACGGATCACGGTCCTGCGCAAGCTGCATCTGCGCTATCAGGGTACGGATACGGCCCTGGTGGTGGATTTCGCGGACCGGGCCGCGATTATAAGCGCCTTCGAAGAGGCCCATCGTCAGCAATTCGGCTTTATTGATCAAAGCAAATCCCATGTGGTCGAAGCGGTCTCGGTGGAGGCCGTGGGCGCCGGCGAACCGGCCGTGGATGCGCCATTGGATACGGCGGAGGGCGGCCGCCTCGATAGCATTCCGCCCCTGGCCCATGTGCAGACCTATATGGCGGGCCGCTACCACGATGCCCCGGTCATAGACCGCAACCATATGCGCCCGGGGGACAAGGTCAGCGGCCCGGCTGTTTTGCGCGAAGATACCGCGACCACGGTGATTGAACCCGGTTGGCAGGCGGCCATGACCGATGTGGGGCATCTTATTCTAAGCCGGATCCAAGCCTTGCCGAAACGGGTCGCGATCGGCACAGATGTAGATCCGGTCATGTTGGAAATCTTCAACAACCTATTCATGTCAACGGCCGAGCAGATGGGTCTGGTCCTGCAAATGACCACCAATTCCGTGAACATCAAGGAGCGGTTGGACTTCTCCTGCGCGGTATTCGACCGGGAGGGTGAATTGATCGCCAATGCACCGCACATTCCGGTGCATCTGGGCAGTATGGATGAATCCATCAAGGCGGTCATCCGTGTCCATGGCGCCAGCATGCGTCCCGGTGATGTGTTCGTATTGAACGCGCCCTACAACGGCGGCACCCATTTGCCGGATGTCACCGTCATTACCCCGGTATTCGACGATGACGCGGCAGGCGCCGGGGCCAAAGCCCTGTTCTATGTCGCCTCGCGCGGCCACCATGCCGAAATCGGCGGTATCTCTCCCGGCTCCATGCCGCCCAACAGCCGAACCGTGGAAGAAGAAGGCATCTTGATCGATAATATTAAGCTGGTCGATCAAGGGCGTTTTCTGGAAACCGAAATGCGCGCGCTGTTGGCCTCCGGCCCCTACCCCTCGCGCAATCCTGACAGCAATATTGCTGATTTAAAGGCCCAGATCGCGGCCTGTGAAAAGGGTGTGCAGGAACTGCGGCGGGTGGTCGATCATTTCGGTCTGGATGTGGTCTATGCCTATATGGGGCACGTCCAGGACAATGCGGAGGAATCCGTCCGCCGGGTCATCGACGTCCTGCAGACCGGCAGTTTTGAATGCCCAATGGATGACGGCTCTAAAATCTGCGTCGAAGTTTCCATCAATCACCAGGAGCGCACGGCCAAGATCGACTTCACCGGCACCTCGGCGCAATTGGATACAAATTTCAACGCCCCCACGTCAGTCTGCCGATCCGCCGTGTTGTACGTTTTCCGCACCCTGGTGGACGCTGACATCCCCTTGAATGCGGGCTGTTTGAAACCCATAACCCTGGTGATCCCGGATGATTGCATGTTGAATCCGAAATATCCGGCCGCCGTCGTCGCCGGCAATGTGGAGACGTCGCAGAATATTGTCGATTGCCTGTACGGCGCCCTGGGCCGCCTGGCTGCCTGCCAAGGCACCATGAATAACTTCACCTTTGGCAATGACCAGCTGCAATATTACGAGACCATCTGTTCCGGCACCCCGGCGGGCCCCGGCTTCGACGGCACGGACGCCGTGCATGCGCATATGACCAATTCACGGCTGACCGATCCGGAAATTCTGGAGTGGCGGTTTCCTGTTATGCTCGACAGCTTTGCGATCCGGCCCAATTCAGGCGGACGGGGAGCTTACAACGGCGGCGCGGGCATTCTCCGCCGGGTGCGGTTTTTACAGCCGATGACCGCCTCTATCCTCTCATGCCGCCGCGTGGTGGCGCCGCACGGCATCGCGGGCGGTGGCGATGGCGAACCGGGGCGCTGCTGGGTCGAGCGGGCCGACGGTGGTCATGAGGAATTGTCCGGCTGCGACAGCACGGAAATGGGCGCCGAGGACGTCTTCGTCATCCAGACGCCCACGGGCGGCGCCTATGGAGAGGCCAAATCATGAGCGGATCGCCCATCGTTTCCTCTGCCCATCTGGTGTCCGAGCAGGCAACCGAGCTAAGCGAGTTCGAGTTCGGCCTGAACATGGCGATCAACGCCTATCACCGCTGGATCGTGCATTGCATGGCAGCGGCGGGACAGGACGGCCTGGGCGCCCTAGACGTTTTGGTACTGCATCTGGTCAACCATCGCGAACGGGAAAAGCGGCTGTCGGATTTATGTTTTTTGCTGAATATCGAAGACAGCCACGTGGTCAATTATTCCCTGAAAAAGCTGGCCCGAATGGATCTGGTGACCGCCCACCGCCGGGGCAAGGAGACTTTTCATGCCACCAGCGAGTCAGGTCAGGCCGCATGCCAGCGCTATCGGGAAATCCGCGAATCCTGCCTGATCGCCAGCCACGCCGCCCTGGGCCAGGACAACCAGGAAATCGGCGAGGCAGCGCGCATGCTGCGGCTGCTGTCGGGTCTGTACGACCAAGCCGCACGCGCCGCGGCCTCGCTGTAGAAAATGTCCGAAATTACCGGTTTGCAGCACCTGGCGCCCATTCTGCTGGCCCTGACATCGGCCATGTTGTTCGCGGTCTCGATCCTGGTTCTGCATCAGGGTCTGCGCCATGCGGATTCCGAGACCGGATCCCTGATCCAGATCGGCGCTACGGTCCTGTGCTACTGGCTGTTTGCGCCCTGGTTGGTTGAAAGTTGGTATTGGTTTACCCCAGCGGCCTTGCTTTTTGCCCTGGTCGGCCTGTTCAAGCCATTTTTATCCGCCAATGCCGCGTTGTTGAGTGTGCATTATCTGGGGCCGACCCCGACCAGCACCCTGGCCTCAACCTCGCCCTTGTTCGCCGCCGCCTTTGGGGTATTTTTTCTGGGCGAACATCTAACCTTGCCCATTGTACTGGGCACCATGGCGATCATGGGCGGCTCCATTGTCCTGGCACAACAGGGCGGCTGGGGGCGCCACACATCGTGGCCCCTTTGGGCCCTGTCGCTGCCCATGGCCGCCGCACTGATCCGTTCCTCGGGCGATGTGCTGACCAAATTCGCCATGCTCGACCTGCCCAGTCCGTATTTTGCCGGGCTGGTCAGCTTTACCGTCTCGCTGATTATCGCCCTGCTGGTCTATGGTGCGCGGCGGCGCAGCTTGCCGAAATTCGGAAAAGACCATGGCACCGGCTGGTTCGTGCTGGCAGGCGTTATCAACGGGGTCTCTGTCTATTGCCTGAATGTCGCGCTGAAACTGGGTGAGGTCGTGGTGGTCATACCTCTGGTGGCGGCCTCGCCCCTGTTGACCCTGCTGTTGAGCGTTTATCTGGTCCGCCGGGAAACCATCACCCGCAACAGCCTGTTGGCGGTGTTGTTGGTGGTCCCTGGCGTCATCATGATCACACTAAGCCGATAGGGCCGGGCCGGCGGATGGATATCATATCAATTTGCCTGCACTTTCTGGCCCGCCACGCCACCAAATTTCTGGCGTTGGGTGTTTTGACCGGCCTGGTACTGCCGCCATTGGCCGATTTCATGCGCCCGACACTGGCGCCGGTGATCTTCATCAGCATGACCCTGGCCCTGATCCGGCTGGATTTTAGTGACGTCGCCAATTTTTTGCGGCGACCGGTCCTGTTGCTTCTGTTCACCGTTTTCGCTCTGTTCATTTCGCCAATTGCGATGGCGGCTGCGGTTTCGGCCATTGACTTGCCAACCGGTCTGGCTATCGGCTTGGTCCTCATGGCCGCCTCGGCACCGATTAACTCGGCACCCGCCTTTGCCTTGATCCTGGGTTTGGACGCCGCCTTCGCCGTCGCGGCGGTGGTCTTGTGCCATATACTTTTGCCCTTGACCTTACCCGCCATGGCCCTGTGGTTGCTGGGGTTGGAGCTGCAAATCAGTCTGGTCGAATTCATGGGCCGGTTGGCATTCATGATCGGCGGCGGGTTTGCCCTGGCCATCGCCGCTAAACGCTGGCTGCTGACACCGGCCTCGCTGAAACGTCATGCCGGCCATATCGATGGCCTGATGGTCGTCTGCCTGATGTTCATTGCCATCGCCATCATGGCCGGGGTCACGGAATTCTTCGTTGCCCGGCCCGGTTTCGTTCTGTTGACCATCGCCGCGGCCTTTATCGCCAATGCCAGTCTGCAGGTTTTGGGTTTCCTGGCGTTTCTGCCCGCCGGGCGGCGGCTGGCCTTTACCTCCGGGCATATGGCGGGAAACTGCAACATGGCCTTGATCCTGGCCGTGCTGGCCGATAGGGCCCAGATAGAGGTGGTGATCTTTTTCGCCCTGGCGCAACTGCCCATGTACATGCTGCCCATCGTCGCCAATCGCGTTTACCGCCGATTTCTTTAGGGGTAGCGGTTCCACCGCATCGCGAAATACTTTAGGGTCGGCGGATGGAAAACATCATGATCACAGGCGCCTCCCGGGGCATTGGGTTGGAGTTCGTTCGCCAGTACAATGCCGATGATTGGCGCATCTTCGCCTGCTGCCGCACACCTGGGCAGGCAAGCGAATTAAACGACATCGCCGCCCAGTCGGATGGCCGTGTCACGGTTCACCAATTGGACGTGGATGACACTGCCTCCGTCACGGCCCTAAAAGCGGAATTGGGCAATCAGCCCCTGGATGTTTTGTTGAACAACGCCGGCATCATGGGACAGCGCAATGCCGCCAGGGGTAATATCGATTATGCTGCCTGGCAGGGCGCCATGAACACCAATGTGCTTGGCCCCATGCGCGTGGCCGAGGCATTTGCCGACAATGTCGCGGCCAGCACCCAGAAAAAACTGATCACGATTTCCTCGCGCATGGGTTCAATCAGCGAAACCACCGCCACCAATTCCATCGTGTACCGGTCTTCCAAGGCCGCCGTAAACATGGTGATGAAAATTCTGGCCAACGATCTGGGCCGACAAGGGGTCATCGCCACCTGTTTTCATCCCGGCTGGGTACGCACGGACATGGGCGGCACGGGCGCCGATATTTCGGTGGAGGAAAGCGCCGGCGGCATCCGCCAGGTCATCGCCGGATTGAATGCCGCGGACAACGGCGGCTTCCGTAATTACGATGGCGGAATTATCCAATGGTAGGCACGGCGGTTTAAAATTGCCCTTGATTTATTTGACATAATATCCTAGCCTTTTCCCATCGAAACGCAATGGGAGAGGCGATTGAACGCAACGCCACCTGACCATTCAAAACGAACCAAAACTCGATCTCGTGGTCGAGAGATGGGGCGGCTCGACAGACAAAGCTTCATACAGCACTGTGGCCAAGCCCCGTTGGATCAAACAGAAAAGCCCCGCGCAGCTGACCAGCTCGCGGGGCTTTTATGTGTTTTCGCGCAGGCGCGGTTCTCAATCATTTTCACGGCGCGGGTTTCGTGCAACGCTACCTCCAGCAAAATAACCAGGAGGAAATGCGCCATGTTAAGACCCGTCCGCCGAATCGTTACCGGTCATGACAGCCAGGGGAAATCCATTGTCCTTAGCGACGCTCCCTCGCCCCATGTCTTGGAAAACCCCACCCAAGAGGGGCGCGGCCTGACGGATTTATGGCGCACGGACGCCACCCCGGCCAGCAACAGCGGCAATGACGATGCCGCCGATACGCAGGTCACCCTGGCGCCGCCCGGCCAGGGTAGCGTCTTTCGCTATTTCCAGATCAGGCCGGCCGACTGGGATGCGGATATCACGGCAGCGGAAAGGGCCCAGCGGGATGCAGACAATTTCGCCAAAATGGGCGCCACCGGCGCCCATGACCATGCCTCCGCCCAGCCCGGCATGCACAAGACCAACACCGTCGATTACATCGTCCTGCTGTCAGGCAAGGTCAGCCTGATTCTTGATGATGGCGAGGTTGAAATGGAACCCATGGACGTGGTTGTCCAACGCGGCACCAACCACGCCTGGGTCAACCATGGCGATGAACCCGCCGTCCTGGCCGGCATTTTGATCGACGCCGAACCAGTCTAAAGCAATTTAGAAATAGCGAAATGGAGTTAGACCGCGACGGCGGTCCGGCGCCCCTGCGCCGCCCCCGTGGAGTGGTGCGCCAAAGGCGCACTTGCGTGAACGACAAAACAAGATGTGTTTCGACAAAAACCGAAACATGTCTAGAGCAATTTTTAATTAACTAAAATCGCATTCGCGACTTAAGTAATTGGTTCAATTGCTCTATTTTTGAGAGTCTGAGCGCATTTTCTTCGAATGCGCTCTAGACGCTGAAATACTTTGCCTGGGGGTGATGCACGATGATGGCGGAGGTCGATTGCTCCGGATGCAGCTGGTCCTCGTCACCCATCACCAACCCAATTCGATCAGCGTCCAGCAACGTCAGTATCTTGCGCTGATCGGACATGGTCGGGCAGGCCGGATAACCAAAGGAATAGCGCGAACCGCGATAACCCTGGTTGAGCAGAGCGTCGTTGTCGCGGGCATCCTGATCGCCGAATCCCAGTTCCCCCCTGATCCGTTTGTGCACGTACTCCGCCATGGCCTCGGCCATTTCGACGCCCAGGCCATGCAGGTACAGATAGTCCTGGTAATGGTCGTCATCGAACCATTGCCGCGCCACTTCCGAGGCGTGCTGGCCAATGGTCACCGCCTGCAAGGCGATGATATCCCGTTCGCCGGTTGCCGCCTCGCGGAAGAAATCGGCGATGCACAAACCGCCCGCGCGGTTCTGCCGGGGCAGGGAAAACCGTGCCACCTCGTCGTCGCTGGCGGGGTCATATAAGACCAGGTCGTCACCATCGCTGGCGGCCGGAAAATAGCCATAAACTGCCTGCGGCCGCAGAATATCCTCGGCCTCGCAACGGGCCACCAAGTCCAGCAGGATCGGCTTTATCTCGGTGCGGGCCCACTTCATATATTCCGCCAGGGGCCGGCCGCGCTTGCGGTAGCCCCAATGGAATTGATACAGCATGCGTTCGTTCAGATACGGCAACAGCGCCTTAATCCCCACCTGTTCGATCAGGCGATGGCCAAGAAACGGCGCCTTGGGGACATCCACGCCCTTATGCAATTCCTCGCGCCGGGTGCGTACTTCCTCCAGATTAAGGGGCCGCGGCATCAGGGTTGGCTGGCCCAGCTTACGCCGTTGATTGGTGGGCCGGCCTTCGCGTTTGCTATCCCGTTCGGCGATATAGGCATCGAAACCGCCATCCACCACCTTGGCCATTAGATCCAGGCCGTCAAAAGCATCGCGGGCATAGGCGACCCGGCCGGCAGAAACCGCATAGGCCTGCGCGCAATCCTCCTCGACAAAGCCACGTGTCAACGCGGCCCCGCCCAGCATCACCGGCAGATTAATATGTTGCCGGGACATCTCTTCCAGATTTTCACGCATGATGGTGGTTGATTTGACCAGCAGGCCGGACATCCCGACCGCATCGGCATTATGTTCCTTGGCCGCGTCGATAATTGCCGCGATAGGCTGTTTGATGCCCAGATTGATCACCTGATAGCCGTTGTTGGTCAGGATGATATCGACCAGATTTTTGCCTATATCATGCACGTCGCCCTTGACCGTGGCCAAAACGATGGTGCCCTTCTGGCTATCCGCGCTGCGCTCCATATACGGTTCCAAATAAGCCACGGAGGCCTTCATGGTCTCGGCTGATTGCAGCACGAAGGGTAATTGCATCTGGCCCGAGCCGAACAATTCACCCACCACCTTCATGCCGCCCAACAGGATATCGTTGACGATTTCCAGTGGGGTAAGAGTCTGCATGGCCTCTTCCAGATCATCTTCCAGGCCGGGCCGGTCGCCATCGATGATCCGCAGTTTTAAGCGTTCCTCGACGGATGCGGGACGCTCCTTTTTCACCGTGGCGGCCGTGCGGTCCTCGAACAGAGCAATAAAGGCATGCAGGGGGTCATAGCCTTCGGCCCGGCGGTCATAGATTAGATCCTCGGCCGCCTTTGCCTCATCCGCCGGGATCGAATGCAGGGGCAGAATCTTCGACAGATGCAGAATGGCCCCGGTCATGCCACGGTCCAGGGCATGCTGCAAAAAGACCGAATTCAGCACATGGCGGGCCGCCGGTTTCAAACCAAACGAGATGTTGGACAGCCCCAGGATGATCTGGCATTTCGGCAGTTCCTTAGCGATCCGTTCGATTGCGTCCAGGGTTTCCAGGCCAAGGCGCCGATCATCCGCATTGCCGGTGCAAATAGTGAAAGTCAGCGGATCGAACAACAGATCCTCGGGCGCCAGACCATGCTGATGGACGGCGTAATCATGCAGCCGCTTAGCCATCTCAACCTTGGCATCCGCTGTTTTGGCCATGCCCTCTTCATCAATGGTCAGGGCGATGACGCCGCAGCCGAACTTCCGTGCCAGGGCAAGGCGCATGGCGGCGGGCTCTTCGCCATCCTCGAAATTGATGGAGTTGATCAGGGCCTTGCCTCCGTACAGTTTCAATGCGCCTTCCAACACCGGATATTCCGTTGAATCAATGACCAGCGGGGCATGCACGGCGCCGCGCATGCGGCCAACCATGGCGCTCATATCGACCAGTTCGTTCCGGCCCACGAAGGCGGTGCAAAGATCCAGGGCGTGGGAACCCTCCTTGGCCTGCTCGCGGCCCATGGCGATGCAGCCGTCCCAATCTTCGGCTTCCTGCAACTCGCGGAATTTTTTCGAACCGTTGGCATTGCAACGCTCGCCGATGGACAAATAGGCGTTCTCCTGCCGATAGGGAGTCTGCCCGTACAGGGATGCGACGCCCGGCACCCATTCAGACTGCCGCGCCGTGGGCTTTGGCCGCCGGCCCTGACCCAGCCCCTCCAACATGTCATTCAAGGCCTTGATATGGGTTGTTATGGTGCCGCAACAGCCGCCAATCAGATTGACGCCATCCTCGACCACGAAGCGGCGGGCCCAATCGGCCAGTTCCTCGGGCGCCAGTGGATAGCTGGGCTGGCCATCAACCAATTCCGGCAGCCCGGCGTTGGGTTGTATCGTAATGATGCCGGGCCATTGTTCCGACAGCCAACGCACATGCTCCGCCATTTCCCGCGGGCCGGTGGCGCAGTTGAGGCCCATGGCCTCCACGCCCAGAGCATGAATGACCGTTGCCGCCGCCGCGATATCGGTGCCGACCAGCATGGTTCCGGTGGTTTCCACGGTTATCTGCGTAAACAGCGGCACTTCATGGCCGGCCCGGGCCATAGCGATGCGGGCCCCGTTGACCCCCGCCTTTAGCTGCAGAATATCCTGCACGGTTTCAATCATGATGCCGTCGACACCGCCGGCCAGCAAGCCGCCGGCCTGGACCGCCAGCGCGGCTTCAAGCTCGTCATAGGCAATCTGGCCCAGGCTGGGTAATTTGGTGCCCGGCCCGATCGAGCCCAGTACGTAGCGGCGCACCCCATCGCGGCTGAAATCGTCCTGGGCCTCGCGGGCCAGTTCCGCTGCCCGGCTGTTTATTTCATGGGCCCGGTCAGCCAAGTCGAATTCGGCCAGGGTGATGGGCGAGCCGCCAAAGGTATTGGTCAACAGGATATCGGCGCCAGCGGCAACGAAGCCGCTCTGGATTTCGCGGACAATATCCGGGCGGCTCAGATTAAGCACCTCGGTGCAATTCTCCTGGCCCCAATAGTCGATCTCGACATCAAGGTCAGCCTGCTGCACGCGGCTGCCCATGGCGCCATCGCACAGCAATACTTCCTCGCGCAGATGCGCTAATAAATCCGTCATGTGGGCGTTCCCCCCTGCCCGTCGCCCTTGGGACGCAGACCCAGTATATGGCAGATCGCATAAGTCAGATCGGCCCTGTTCAATGTGTAAAAATGAAAATCGGTCACCCCGGCGGTTTGCAGCCGCCGGCATTGTTCCGAGGCCGCCGTGACGGCGACGATTTTCCGGGTTTCAGGATCGTCTTCCAGACCCTCGAACAGATGCGCCATCCAGACCGGCATGGCGGCGCCACAGGCTTTGGCAAAGCGGCTCGCCTGTACGAAATTAGTAACCGGCAGGATACCCGGCACGATGGGCACCCAGATCCCGGCGGCGCGGGCCCGTTCCAGGAAACGCAGATAGGTGTCCGCATCAAAGAAGAATTGCGTTATGGCGCGATTGGCGCCGGCATCGATCTTACGTTTTAAATTATCCAGGTCGGCCTGACTGGATGGTGAATTAGGATGCATTTCCGGGTAAGCGGCCACGGATATCTCGAAATTTTCCACCTGCCGCAGACCGGCGACCAGCTCCGCCGCGTTGGCATAACCGTCCGGGTGGTTCTTGAAATTTTCCTCACCATCCGGCGCATCGCCACGCAAGGCAACCAAATGCCGGACCCCCTTGTCCCAGTAACCTTTGGCAATGGCGTTGACTTCATCGCGGCTGGAGCCGACGCAGGTCAAATGGGCGGCACAGGGCAAGCCGCCTTCATCTTGTATGCGGATGACGGTATCATGGGTGCGCTGACGGGTACTGCCGCCCGCCCCATAGGTAACCGAGACGAAGGTAGGCCGCAGCGGGCGCAGACGCTCCATGGCCTGCCATAATTGCGCGGCCATGGCATCGGTCTTCGGCGGGAAAAATTCGAACGAAACCGATAGCGGACCCATGGCGTTCGATGAGAACACGCGGCTATCCTGTATGGGTGGCATCATGATGGGGCAACCTCTTCGCGTAGGGCAAGCCAGATCAATACAGTCAAACTCCGGCCGGCTAATTCAATCGGCGCCTGAACCTGTAACCCGGCCTGGGCACACCAGGCGCTGACCTGCTCCGGCTCGAAACCCAGCCAGCGGTGTTGATGGTCGGTACGCAGAAATTCCTGATCGTGGCTAGCGAAATCAACCACCAAAAGCTTGCCGCCCGGACGCAAGGTCTGCGCCGCCTCGGAAATCACGACGGCCGGATCTTCGGCGTAGTGCAGCACCTGATGCACCACCAACACGTCGAATTCACCCGACGGCAGTTGCAAATTATACATGTCACCATGGCGTACCTGGCAGTGACGATGGCCGGCCTCTTCCAGCTTGGCGCGGGCAATTTGCAGCATTTCATGGGATAGATCGATGCCCGTTCCGCGCTTGATGCGCGAGGCAAAAACCTCGAGAATGCGGCCGGTGCCGGTGCCGATATCCAAAAAGTCGTTTATCGGACCATCGCCGACGGCGTTCAATAACGCTGCCTCCACCTCCCGCTCCGGCACATAGAGAGAACGGATTTCATCCCAACGATCGGCGTTGGCGCGAAAATAATCCGCCGCCGATGCCGCCCTGACCTGCTTGATCGCCCCTAACCGGCTTAGATCCCGGGACAGGGCATCATCGCAGGCGGGCACCAGATCAACCAAGGTACGGGCCAGATGGGCACATTCGGAGGCATCCGCCAGACGGTAATATGCCCACGTCCCTTCCCGGTGACGTTCCAGCAGGCCCGCCTCGCATAGCAGCTTTAAATGCCGGGAGACACGTGGCTGACTTTGCCCCAGAATCTGGGTCAATTCAGTCACCGTCAGTTCAGCATGGGCGCACAAGGCCAAAAGGCGCAACCGCGTCGGCTCGGCGGCCGCGCGCAGTCCCTGCAACAACAGTTCCATCATTTTGTCCCGATTGAGCTTGGTTCAAGACCCCACGTCATAACCGCCCCCTTTTCATGCGTCAAAACAACATAAAGATATTTTTATATATATAGATTATTAAAACAAAGTAAAGACGGCATCATAGATCAGACAGCAGAACGAAAATGAGCCCACCATCCGATGATGGTGGGCTCGCTTTTCCGTCCAAGGATGCCGGATCAGGGCAACCTCCAATCAACTAGACCCACTTGCGCGGTGCAAGCGGGTCCAATTAATTGAAAATTGCGCTACGCAGCGGCTTTCAGAATTTCGATCCGCCTTGGTTTCATATGTTCCGGCGTATGATGCTCCAATTCCACGTGCAGCAGGCCGTTTTCCAATTTGGCGCCGGTTACCTTGACGTTTTCCGCCAATTGGAAGCGTCTTTCGAAACCCCTGCCGGCAATGCCGCGATGGAGATAATCGACCCCTTCACGCTCGGCTAGGGGCCGGCCTTCCACGATCAGGGTGTTTTCATTCACCGTGATCTCGATATCAGCCTCGCCGAAGCCCGCGACCGCCATGGAAATGCGGTAGTCGTCTTCGACTTTTTCAATGTTATAGGGGGGATAGGGGTTCGCGGCCCCGTCACTTCGCCTCGCTGCATCAAACAGCTGGTCAAAACGGTCAAAGCCTACGGATGAACGCAATAGTGGTGCTAGATCGTATCTACGCATAGCGCGATACCCTCCTTTCGAAGCAATATCCAAAGTCGCTCGGACCCGCCAACATTGGCCGGGCCCGCATGTATGCCCGGACCCAAAAAAGGCATCCGGACAACCCTGATGTAGGAAGCTTGTGGCTTGGTTTCAAGTCGGAGGGAATTGAATTTGTTAATCCTTTCGGGCCATAATCGCCCCATGACGAGTATGGGATCGAGTATTATGACGAGGAAGGCGCCGACCGCTTTTTTTGGCCGCACATTTGACGAAGCCATGGCGCTGACCCGTGAGGCACGGGACTATCTGCGCGATTATGGCGAGGAAGAATCGCGGGAACTGGCCATCGAGATTTCCGCCCATTTCTCGGTGGAAATCATGCGCCTGACCTCGCGCCTGACCAATATGATGGCATGGCTACTGGTTCAGCGGGCTGTGCATCAGGGCGAATTGAGCCGCGAGGAAGTGCGCGAGGACAGTTGGCGCCTGGGCGGCAGCGAAATCTGTCTGAAAGAGAGCGCGATAGACCCCGAACAACTACCCCCCTACCTGTGCGATCTTATGCGCCGTAGCGAGCGTCTGTATCGGCGCATCGCCCGTTTGGACGGCATGGTCGCGGGCGAGTCCAGCTAGAGCATTTTCATTCCGAAAATGCTCAGACCTTTAGAATTAGAGCAGTTCAGGGATATTCTGAACTGCTTTAGTCCAGGCCAAAGCCTTTGAATTTGTTACGGAACTTGGCAACGCGGCCAGTATCCAGCAGACGCTGCGGCCCGCCGGTCCAGGCTGGGTGCGTGCTGGGATCTACATCCAACCGCAGGACGGCACCGGGTTCGCCATAGGTCGAACGGGTGGTAAATTCCTGCCCATCGGTCAGAACCACGGTAATTTCATGGTAATCGGGGTGGATATCTTTTTTCATTTTGCTGCTCCGTGAATTGCCGGGGGTGTATAACCAAACCATGGGCCCGACGCAAGCGTCGGCTTGTCGCGCCGGATGTTGTGCCGGTCGAACACAGTTGCTATACCCCAGCCGTGGCCGCGCGCTGCTGTGCCTGGATCGCAAATATCGCTTAGCCATCTCCAGCCGGGCACTACGCCCAAAATTTAATATTCCGGGCGAAGGACATTGCGGATTGCGTAACACCAGCCCCGATAGCGATCGAAACGAACGTCGTAGCGTTGGCCATCTGGGCCGTATTCTACCATTCATCGCACCATATAAATGGAAGGCCGCGGGCGCCGGCGTGGCGCTGGTAGCCGCAGCCGGTTCGGTCCTGGCCATAGGCCAGGCCATCCGCCGCGTTATCGACCATGGTTTCGGCGGCGAACAGGCCCTGATTGATCAATATTTTCTTGCCCTGCTAGGTGTCGTCGCCGTATTGGCGGCCGCCACCTTTGCCCGATATTACCTGGTAACCTGGCTGGGCGAACGCATCATCGCCGATCTTCGCGCCGCCGTGTACAACCACGTCGTCGGCTTGAGCCCGAGATTTTTCGAAACCATGCGCACCGGCGAAGTCCTCTCGCGGCTGACCGCCGATACCACCTTGATACAGACGGTTATCGGCTCCACCGCTTCGGTCGCCCTGCGCAACGTATTGATGTTCCTGGGTGGCAGCGTCCTGTTGGTGGTTTCCAGCCCCAAGCTGACCGGCCTGGTCTTTGCCCTGTTGCCGGTGGTCATCCTGCCGATCATGATTTTCGGCCGCCGGGTGCGGCGCCTGTCCCGTGACAGCCAGGACCGGATTGCGGATATCTCCAGCTATGCCGAGGAAAGCATCGCCGCGATCCAGGTCGTGCAGGCGTTTTGCCACGAGGCAATCGATCGCCTGCGCTTTGGCAAGATCACGGATGAAGCATTCGCTGTCGCCGTACATCGGACCAGAGCCAGGGCCTGGTTGACCGCCCTTGTCATGCTGTTGATCTTTGGTGCGGTTGATGCGGTGGTATGGATTGGCGCCAAGGATGTCATCGCGGGCGAGATGACCGGCGGTCAGTTGGCCGCCTTTGTCTTTTACGCCATCATCGTGGCCGGCGCCTTGGGCGCCCTGTCGGAAGTTTATGGCGAATTGCAGCGGGCCGCCGGCGCCGCGGAACGCCTGATGGAGTTGCTGGAGGTTGAGCCGGGCATCACCGTGGCAGCCCAGCCAACGCCATTACCGGCCATAAGTGGGGCGGCGGGCGTTGGCGCCGTAAGTTTTCGCGATGTCACTTTTCACTATCCCTCCCGTCCCGAACTGCCCGCCTTACAGAATTTCAATCTACAGGTGGCGCCGGGGGAAACCGTGGCCCTGGTCGGACCGTCGGGCGCCGGCAAGACCACGGTCTTTCAATTGCTGCTGCGGTTTTATGATCCACAGGCCGGCCAGGTGCTATTGGATGGGGTGGATCTGCGTCAGGCCGATCCATCATTGGCGCGGGCCCGGATTGGCCTGGTGCCGCAGGACCCGGTGATATTTGCCGCCAGTGCGCGGGAAAATATTCTTTACGCCCGGCCCGACGCCAGCGCAGCGGAGCTTTATGCCGCTGCCGATGCGGCCAATGTGACAGCCTTCATCCAGGCTTTACCGGATGGCTTCGATACCTATTTGGGTCAACGCGGTGTGCGCCTGTCAGGCGGTCAGCGCCAACGTCTGTCCCTGGCGCGGGCGATCCTGGCCGAACGTCCCATTCTGCTGCTTGATGAGGCGACATCTTCATTGGATGCCGAGTCCGAGCGGGCGGTGCAGAGCGCCCTGGAAACCCTGATGGCGGAAAGAACCACCATCGTCATCGCCCATCGCCTGGCGACCGTGCTGAAGGCCGACCGCATCATTGTGATGGACCAGGGCACCGTGGTGGAAACGGGCCGCCACGAAGAACTGGTCAAACGCGGCGGCCTATACGCCCGCTATGCCGCCCTGCAATTCGATACCCATTAGAGCAGTTCCGGGCTAATCGGCGGGCGCGCAATCGCCAACGGTGTCAACGCTGGGTCAGTTTAAATTCAATGCGGCGGTTGCGGCGGTTGGCTATTTCACCGACCCGGGGATCCAGGGGTTGAAATTCGCCGAAGCCGGTGGCGGCCAGTCGCGCCGGAGCGACCCCCTGTTCCACCATATATTTCACCACCGCAATGGCCCTTGCCGACGATAATTCCCAATTCGAGGGGAATGCCGCCGTGGCGATGGGCACGCCGTCCGTATGGCCATCAACCCGTAACACCCAGTTAATCTCGGGCGGAATTTGCTGGGAAATCTGAACCAGGGTTGCCGCGATCTGGGCGATCTGACCCCGTCCGTCAGGCGCCAATAGGGCCGAGCCGGAGGCAAACAGCACCTCTGACTGGAAGACAAAACGGTCACCCACAATACGAATACCGCTCCGCTTTCCCAAAACTTCCCGCAGCCTGCCAAAAAATTCCGACCGGTAGCGGGTCAATTCCTCCACCTTGCTGGCCAGAGCGCGGTTCAGGCGGCGGCCGAGATCGGTAATTGTCGCCTCATCCTCGCGGTCCTTGGCCTCGGAAGCTTGCAACACCGTATTCAGGCGCTGGATTTCCCGGCGCAAGGCGGCGATCTGTTGGTTCAGCAGACCCACCTGCGACTTTTGACCCTGGCTTAGTGATTTTTCCGCCTTATAGTCCGTGTCCAATTTCGTGTAGAGGTCGAGCAATTCAGACAATCTAATTTTTCGCTCTTCAATTTCACGCTGGGCCAGCAATGTGCGCTCCTGCTCGCTGGCCAATTCCGCCTGTAACGCCTTGCTGCGGTCGCGCAGGGTGCCAAGTTCGGCCTCGCGGGATTGCAGGCTTTGAGAAAGTTTGCTGACCTGCGTCTCCAGCACACCGCGCAACTTACGCAAAGCCTCTACATCCCGGCGCAGACTTTCCAATTCCAGCAAGTGGCGCTGGCTCACCTCGCGGCTGACCTGTTCCCGCGTTTGCGCCGCGGCCAATGCCTGTTCCGCCTGTTCAGCCCGATTTTCCGTCTGACGCAACCGCACCTGCAATTGATCACGATCCGCCACCGTGGTCTGTAATGAGGACGACAACTGGGCAATGTTCAGCCGCAAGTCCACATTCGCCTGGCGTTCCAAGTCCAGCAAATTAGCCAGTTCATTGACTTGCCGGTTCAACCGGTCCAGAGCCTCGTCCTTGCCCGAGATCGCCTGGGTCAACAACACCTGGGCCAGGACGAAGACCACCAGCAAAAAGATAATAACCAGCAGCATCGTGGCCAAGGCATCGACAAAGCCGGGCCAGATATTGGCCGCGCCACCGTTATTATTGCGTCGTCTGGCCATGGCGGTTTTCAGGCCCTAGCCGGCGTTGTCGCCCACCGGTCATTGGTCATCGGTCTTCCGCAAGAGCGGCAATCGTGCGGGCCAACAACTTGATCTCGCTGCGTAATTCCGCGACTGTCTGATTGCGGCCCGCGCTCATCTCTTCCAACAGACGCATGACATAGACATCCAGGTTGCGCAAATGGGACCGGCTGGCTTCATCAAGGCCCAGTTCCTGCCCCTCCAAAAGGTTGTTCAAGTTTTGCAGGACCGGACGGATTTCCACCTGATTTTCGGCCAGCTTGACCATCAGGCCCTGTTCCGCCTTCATCTGATCGGTCAGGATCGATAATTTATCCGCCAATGCCATCAAGGTATTTTGCGCCGAACCCCGGCCATCTTCCGAACGGGCGATGGTGCGTTGCAGACTTTCCAGACTATCGGCGGTCTGCTCCAACAGCGCCTGGACATACGCCGGCACCGATTGATCGCCCTCGCCAAGACCACCTCCACTGGATAGGCGCGTATAGCTGGAGAGCCATTCTTCCAGATCATTGTAAAAACGATTCTGTGCATGGCTGGCCTGCAATTCCATAAAACCAAGCACCAGACTGCCGGCCAGACCGAAGAGAGAGGATGAAAAGGCAATCGACATGCCGTTCAACGGCGATTGCAGGCCTTCCTTCAAGTCCGAAAAAACGCTGGCGAAATCCCCCGCCGCGATGGAGAGGCTGCCAATGGTCTTGCCCACGGCACCGACCGTCTCCAACAAGCCCCAGAAGGTGCCAAGCAGGCCCAGAAAGATCAGCAATCCGATCAGATAGCGCGACATATCCCGGCTTTCATCCAGCCGGGAATGGATGGAATCCAGCATCGAGCGCACGGACAATGCCGACAGGGACATCCGCCCACTGCTGCGGTCCCCCAACATGGTCGCCATGGGTGCCAGAAGGACGGGGTCCCGTTGCACGGACAATCCGGTATCCGCGCGGCGAAAAACTTCGACCCATTCCACCTCTGGCCGCAGCATCAAGACCTGTCGAAAGGCATAGCCGATGCCGAAGGCCAAAGTCGCCAGGATCAGGCCGTTCAGCACGACGTTGGCCTGGAACGCGCGAACCAGCGGCAGATACAACAACACAGCGGCAACGGCGACCAGGGCCAGGAATATCAGCATACGAACCAAATAGCGGTCAGGCCGGGTCATAACACCGCCCCATCCGCAGGCCCATACGCAGCCCCAGCCTTTGCCCCATCCCTTGCCATGGAATACGCAATTCCGCCCGTATCATTCGACACCCTCGCGCGCCGCCCTATTCAACGTCCCGCCTTGACCGGCGCAAGGCAGCGCCAGAACAGGCGAGCCGTTTGCAATTAATTGCATTCGCTCACGCGGCTTAAGTGATTGGTTCAATTGCTCTTCCTTAAAGAATCTGAGCACATTTGAAGCACATGCGTTCTAGCGCCCAAGTAGCACAATATCCACCCGGTCCGGCGCGCCGCCATCCCGGGAAATGCCCAGGGCGCGCACATCGATGCGCGTGCTGCGCAGACCGTTCTCGATCAAAAATGAACGCACGGCCAAGGCTCGGGACAACGATAACCGCCGCGCCTTGGACGTATCGTTCCCATTACCCGCCGCGTAAGCCTTCAATTGCAGGCGCGCCTCGGTCTGCGCCACCTTGTTCGCCATGGCCTTCAAGCGGTCTTCATCGTCACCGGTCAAAACAGAACTGCCATCGCGAAAGCGAAGCTGCAACAGACTATCACCCGACGGCGTAAGGGCTGCGAGACGTTGCCGGTTTTTCGTTATCGGCGCCTTGGGACGGGGGGCCACGGCGGCATTGTTGGTGTTGGTGGCTTTATCCGCTTTTCGCATAATGGTCGGCGGCGGTGGCGGCGGTGGAGGGGCTGCGATTTTGGCTGTGGATCGCCTCCGCGTTGGCGTTGCAAGGCTGGGGGCCTTTGGCAGCGCCGCCGTGGGCATGGGCGCCTTGGGCGCGACTGATATGGGCGCCTTGGGCGCGACTGATATGGGCGCCTTGGGCGCGACGGGCATGGGCCGGGGCGCGATTGCCCTTGGCGCCGTGGCGGCAGGAGCCATGACCGGTGGCGGCGGCGGCGTTTTGGCTATCACGACGGGAGGCGGTGGCGGCGGTGTCGTTTTGGCCTTCATAACCGGAGGCGGTGGCGGCGGCGCAAGACGCGCCAACTTGGCGGGGCTCTTTTTTACAGCCGCCGCCGGCGGAGCAGGTGGCGCAGCCAGACGCCCGCCCGTTGCCCTCGTCACCGTGCGCAATGGAACCGCGGGCATTTTGGCCACGGGCCGCGCCTTCATGGCAACAGTGGGTGTTACCGGGGGCGTTGCGGCGGGTGCGACCAGGGCGACGACTGGCGCCATGGGCCGCACGGGCGCCGGCCTCGGCGCTCTAAGGGTAATTCGGCGCACGGGCGGGGTCAGCTTCAGATTTGGAATTCGCAGCCTGCGATCACCCAGACGGCGAGCCAAGTCAGACTGCAAAGCCGGAATTGGCGCGACGGAAGATTCGGACGGGCCGCCATAAATGGCACTGAGATTAATCGTAATCCCCGGCGTTCCCTGGCCCCCGATAAAAACCGTCTGTTGTGCCAGGGCCGTTTGAGCGCCCAGTACAGTCAAGAATACCGCCAAAAATGGCAAACGACGGCGCGGCATCAGAAAAGGCCGCAAGCTTTGAACGAGACCGCGGCGTAGTCCGGCAAGGGGGCTGTGGATTGGGTCAATGTTTGCTTTCATGAGGCTTTCGCGGCTGCTTCTCGCGGCTAAAATTAACCCGCACCAAACCATCTGGCTGGCAATGGCTTCGGGCCGGTGCAATGCGGCTCCAACCCGCAATACGTTGGTCCGGCACGATAGACCAGAGCGCGGGTCTGGGCAACGGATTAGCGCATTGCCGCCGCCAGCGCGACAGGCCTTTACCCCCATCGCCTGTATAGAAAGCACAATCTTGGCGAAAATATGGCGGCATCGGGGCGGGCGCCGCGTTTTGAAGAGCGCCGCCGGGTTACCCGCGCCCCTATTGCGTGCGGTTATTCTGCGCGGCGGGAATGACGAATCAGGCGCAGCATGCGGCTGTGGATCGCCTCGTTGGCGACCAGGACATCGCCAGCGTACAACGGATTGCCGCCGCCATCGGTGCGGCTGACCGTGGCGCCAGCTTCCCGCGCCAGCAGCAATCCGGCGGCAATATCCCATGGCGCCAGGCCCGTATCCCAAAAGCCATCGAAACGTCCCGCCGCCACATAAGCCAGATCCAGCGAGGCCGCGCCCAGGCATCTGATGCCGCCGCACTCGGCCATCACCGCGCCCAGTTCCGCCAGATAGCCCGTAGTGTCGGGACTGCCCATATGCGGCATGCCGGTGCCGATGACCGTATCGCCCATGTGCCGGCGCGTGGCCACCCGCAGGCGGCGGTCATTCAGATAGGCGCCCTGGCCCTTCTCGGCCCAAAACATTTCGTCCGAGACCGGCGCATAAACCAGCCCGGCCGTCACTTCGCCGGCCTCTTCCAAGGCAATGGAGATGCTGAACACCGGGGTGCCATGCATGAAATTCATCGTGCCATCGATGGGATCAATGATCCAACGCCGGGTCTCATCCTGCCCCACGATATCTTTGCCTTCCTCGGTCAGGAAGCCAAAGTTTGGGCGGGCCTGTTGCAGGGCATCGCGTAGTTTTTCGTCGGTGCGCACATCGGCGGCCGTGACGAAATCGCCCGGCCCCTTGCGCGAAACCTGTAAATTTTCCACCTCACCGAAATCCCGCACCAGACGGCGCGAGACTTTGCGCGCCGCCAACTGCATCACATTCATCAATGGAGATGTCCTGGACATCTATTCAGTCCTATCGGCGTTAAACGTTACTAAAAATGCGGCCGGCACTATTCGATCAGCTGTCGGCCCGTTTCACATAGGCGCCATCTTCGGTACTAACAACAATCTTGTCGCCGACACCAACAAAAGGGGGCACCGAGGAGCGGATGGAATTTTCCAGCAAAGCCGGCTTATAGGACGCCGCGGCGGTCTGTCCCTTTAACACCGGCTCGGTATCCATCACTTCCATGGTCACATGCTCGGGCAGAGAGACGCCCAGCACGAGGCCTTCGTGGCTTTCAATGGTCACCGCCATGCCATCCTGTAGATAGCCGGCCTGTTCGCCCAACTGCGCCGCGCTTACTTCCACCTGTTCATAGGTCGCGCTATCCATGAAGGTATAGCTGTCGCCGTCACTGAACAGAAACTGATAGTCGTTTTGATCCAGGCGCACGCGTTCGACATTTTCCGAGGCGCGAAACCGCTCGTTCAGTTTGCTGCCGTCCCGCAGGTTTCGCAATTCCACCTGTAAGTAGGCCCCGCCCTTGCCCGGTTGGGTATGGGCGATTTTCACGGCCCGCCACAGACCGCCTTTATGTTCGACGACGTTGCCGGGCCGAATGGCATTACCGTTAATTCTCATGGCACTATCCTTATTAGGGAGGTTCCGCGCCGGTTGCCGCCCATTGGTGCGGAAAGGCGGCGGAACCTACCAGGGCAGCCGGCCAGAAGCAACGGTGAAGCGGCGGTGAAGCGGCGCGCTGCATGGCGGCGGATTATTTCGTTTTGCCAAGGCAAATTTGCTGGGCTAGGGTCTCGGCAACAACAACCAGATTACAGGGGACAAAAAATGGAAATTACCAGGCACAATCCGGGTCCACGCATGAGCCAGGCGGTGGAGCATAATGGCGTGGTCTATCTGGCTGGCCAGGTGGCCAACGATCAGAACGGTGACATCAGCGAACAAACCAGCCAGGTCCTGGCCAAGATCGATGCCCTGCTGGCAAAGGCGGGCAGCGACAAATCAAAGCTGCTGTGGGCGCAACTCTGGGTCACGGATATGCGCAACTTCGGCGCCATGAACGAGGTTTGGGACGGCTGGATTGACCCCAAAAATCCGCCTGTCCGCGCCGGCCTTTGCAGCGCGCTGGCGGCGCCCGGCTATCTGGTTGAAATCATGGTGATGGCGGCGAAGTAAGCGCGGCCACCGGAAATAATACACGCTGGCCGCGCGGCAACGCCGGCCGGGGCAGAGGAGAATTGTGACATGAGCCGACCGAGTAAGGCGTATATCGCCGGGGCATACGAACATCCAACCCGGCACGCCGTGGATATTTCCGTGGCGCAACTGCATGCGGACGTTGCAAAGGGCGCCCTGGCCGATGCCGGTCTGACCAAGGATGACGTGGACGGCTATTTCTGCGCCGGCGACGCACCCGGCCTGGGCGGTCTGTCCATGGCGGAATATATGGGCCTGAATCTGCGTTATACGGACACTACCGAGACCGGCGGCTCGTCATATGTCATCCATCTGGGGCATGCGGCGGAAGCCATTGCCGCCGGCAAATGCTCGGTCGCCCTGATCACCCTGGCGGGACGGCCAAAAATGGCCAGCGCCGGCCCCTCGCGGAACTATGGCGACGACACCCCCGACACCGGTTTCGAGATGCCTTTCAGCCCGACCATTGTGAACAATTACGCCATGGCGGCGATGCGTCACTGCCACGAATTCGGCACCACGGCCGAGCAATTGGCCTGGGTCAAAGTGGCCGCCTCGCACCACGCCCAACACAACAAACACGCGGTGCGGCAGGAAGTGGTCACGGTCGAGGATGTGCTGAATTCCCCCATGATCGCCGATCCCCTGCATCGCCTGGATTGCTGTGTGATCAGCGACGGTGGCGGCGCCCTGGTTGTGGTCAGTCCGGAAATCGCCAAGTCCCTGGGCGACCGCTGCGTCAAGCTGCTGGGCCAGGGCGAGGCGGTCAAACATTTGAACGGCGGCAAGATTGATCTGACCTACACCGGCGCGGTCGTCTCCGGGCCGATTGCATTCGCCGAGGCGAACCTGACCCCCGCCGATATGGACCTGGCCATGATCTATGACAGCTTTACCATCACCGTTTTGATGACGCTGGAAGATCTGGGCTTTTGCGAGAAGGGCCAGGGCGGCCGTTTTGTCGCCGATGGCAACCTGATTTCGGGCGTCGGCAAGCTTCCCTTCAACACCGATGGCGGCGGTCTGTGCAACAACCACCCCACCAACCGGGGTGGCATGACAAAAGTGATCGAGGCCGTGCGGCAGTTGCGCGGCGAAGCGCATCCAAAAGTACAGGTGCCCGACTGCACCCTGGCCGTGGCCCATGGCACCGGCGGACAGATTGGCACCCGCATGGGCAGCGCCACCGCTATTCTGGGAAGGAACGACGCATGAGCAACGGCGAAAGAAGCTACCAACAACCATCCGTGACCGTGGAAACCCAACCCTATTGGGATGGCACGGCGGCGGGTAAATTGCTGCTGAAGCGTTGCCGGGACTGCGGCGAAAGCCATTTCTATCCGCGCGCCTTATGCCCGTTTTGTTTCAGCGGCGAAACCGAATGGTACGAGGCCTCGGGGCGGGGCCGCATCTATACTTTCTCGGTGATGCGCCGGGTGCCGGCGCCTTACGTTATTGCCTTCGTTACCTTGGACGAAGGCGTCAGCATGATGACCAACATCGTTGATTGTGATTTCGACAGCGTGGCCATCGACCAGGAAGTCCAGGTGACCTTTCGTCAAACCGAAGGCGACTATGCCCTGCCGGTTTTCACACCTGTCGGCGGCTAAGGCGGGTCGCTAATCGGTAGCTAGTCGGTAACTGGCGAGAACTTGCAGCGGTCACCATTGCCGACGATACGGCCGGCGGTGGGTGAGGGGAAGTGGGCAGCCAGGATCAGGGTGTCCGTATCGGCTTTTTGATCGACGAATTTCTGCCGGCTGGCGCGGGACATTTCCTGGTCCCAGCAAAAGCGGCTGTTCCATTCGGGATGCGCGACCTGTACCGCATGGTGCAGCAGATCGCCACTGAACACCGCCTTTTTTCCACCCGCCGAAAGGTTCATGCAGACATGCCCCGGGGAATGGCCCGGCGTGGGATCCAGCCACATCTGATCGTCCAGGGCATGGTCACCATCCACTAATACCGCCTGCCCCGCCGCCATCACCGGCAGCACGGAATCGGCGAAACAGCCGTCCGAGGAGCCAGGCCCCGTCATGTCATCCTGGCTGGTGGACCAATGTTCATACTCCCGTTTCTCGAACAGATATTTTGCGTTGGGAAAGGTCGGCACCCAGCGGCCATCCAGCAGCCGGGTATTCCAGCCCACATGATCCACGTGCAAATGGGTGCACATGACGAAATCCACGGACTCCGGCGCCACGCCCATTGCGGCCAGATCGTCCAGCCAGGGGGTTTGCAGGTTATTCCAGGGCGGGGTTGAGGCGCGCGGCTTGTCGTTGCCGATACAGGTATCCACCAGGATGGTATGCCGTTCGGTGCGAATTATGTAGGCATGCACGCTTTGGATCATGCGGCCGCTTTCCCGGTGCAGGAAATGCGGTAACAGCCAATCCATCTGAGCCGCGATGGCCGCCTCGGTGGCATCGGGCAGGAAAAATGATGGGTGAAAGCCGGGCGCTTCCAGCTCCACCAGCCGGTCGACGGTGACGTCGCCAAAGTGCAAGGTTTTCATGCCGTGGCACTCAGCCTTTCTTGCCATGGGCGAAGGCTTCCGCCGGTACAAAGTCAAAGCCGCCGGCGCCCGGTGGCTGCCAGTACAGCTCCAACGTCGATGTGCCCTTGCGTTCGAAATACAACAGATACAGGGGATACCAGCCGGCCTGGCGCACCTGTACCGTTACATTCGGGCTGAAGCGGTCGGCGTGCACGCCTGGATCTTCGACCACCAGTTGCCCGCCGATGAACAGGCGGACGCCATCGTTGGATTGCATGGCCATCAAATAGTCACCGGCCTTGGGAAAGTTGATAAAGCCGGTGATGCGGGCGCCGATGCCATCCTCATCCGCATGGCTCAACACCGGGCCATCGCCCACGTTCCAATCCAGCATCTCCAAGGGCTCGCCCGGGATGCCTTTGCCGGCGCTTTCGATGTCATCCACATGGCGGGCGGACAGCCGGATATATTCCACCGCCAGCCCGGACGACCGGGCATCCGGCCCCGGCTGCGGCGCGGCCGGGGCCAGGTTGCCCACAACCGCCTGCGCCCGCACGGACGCGGGCGAAACACACAGCATTATTGCCGCCAATATGGCAGCGACAGACAGCCCCCCAGAACGCCTCATTTGATATACCCCCGTTGTCAGACCGTGTCAGACCGTTATTTTCCCACGATGGTGGCAAATATCGCCCAGTATGGCAACGGCCTCGTCTAAAAGGCAGCCGGCCGGGCCATTGCAGACTTGCGCCGCCCCCTGCTTTCCCATATATCCCAACAGCGAAACATCACGATCCCGCGTCCGCGCGCATCTGATGTCTTCGGGCGCGTAGCTCAGATGGTTAGAGTGCCGTCTTGACATGGCGGAGGTCCCTGGTTCGATTCCAGGCGCGCCCACCACCACCCCACCCAATCTGATCACGCGATTATCGCCACCAGCGGCCAAGCGGACGCGTTGCGTCCAATTCACGCATAGGCCGCAAACGCCTGATTTATAAAATATTGCGAACCGCCACCAAGTGTGTCGTCATTGTTTCATGGGCGAGTGTATTGACCCTCAGGGGTAAACAGACGGTAATATCAAGCTGATCTCCAGAAACGGTGCCCATCCGAACCGTTTCCACGCACCGCCAGCTATTAAGGGAAGAGCCAACCATGCCGTTCTACGAAAAGGGCGATGTTCGCATCCGTTATGAGGAGGTCGGTAGTGGCTTTCCGCTGCTGGTCACCCCGGGCGGTGGCCTCAACTCTCGTATTGACAACTGGCCGCGCGCAATCTTCAACGCGATAGACGTCTTCAAAAACGACTTTCGCTGTATCACCATGGATCAGCGCAACGCCAATGGCGGCGAGAGTACGGGGCCGTTAGCCGTCGACGATCCGTGGGGCAGCTTCGCCGACGACCAGCTCGGGCTGATGGATCACCTGGGCATCCGCAAATTCGCCTACATGGGATACTGTATCGGCGGCTGTTTCGCCGGAACGCTTCTTGAACGAGCCCCCGAGCGTATAGTCGCCGCAGTTTTCTGTCAGACTGTGGGGCATTGGCCAGAAGACCCCGATGTCATGTACCGGTCCGGCCGGGATGGGTGGGCCCCAGAACTGCTCGCCGGACGGCCCGACCTGAGCCAAGACGCGATTGAAAAGCACCTGCACAATCTATACCGGGCGAACCCCGACTTTCTCTACAGCGCATCGCGCGACGTTATCCGCGACTGTCAGACGCCTATTCTCGTGCTGCCAGACGATGTTCCCGCACACCCGCACCAAACATCGGTGGATGTCGCCTCGCTGGCACCAAACGCCGAGATCACCGTCTTTCCATGGACGTCTCCACCCGACCTAAAGGAACGCACCATCAACCGGGTGCGCAGATTCATCCAAACGCACTGCGGGGCACCATAGGGGGAGGAAGGCCTTGGCTGCCTGTTCGCCCCCACGAACGTCCAAGCGATGCTTGAAGATGGGGTATAAGCGGAAACTGCCGTTCGGGCTCACGACCAGCGGTCCGTGCCGATAGCGTCCTGTTAGAGTTTCCTAATGCACAACCGATAGATGCCGGCGGATGGGAGCCGTCCTCGGCATCACGAGACGACGTGTTTTACGCCCGATAAACAGAATTATCGCGCACAAAAAAACGAAATCCTCTACGGAGAGGCGAGCAGCCGTTCCGCGACTTCGTCCAGCGCTGGGTCGCGCGGGATGGCGAATCCCGCTACATCCGAAACAGCGGCAATCCCATAATCGATGATTCTGGCACCTTTCTGGGTTATCGCGGTGTAGCGAGCAATATTACCCAACAGGTGCTGAACGAACAGGAGGCGCGCCGAGCCAACGAACTGCTCGAAAAGGGGATCAATAGTCTGCATGAGTCTTTCGTCTCACGCGACGCACCGAGCGACGTCGAACGAATAACCGTGAACGATTTCATGGTGCCCATGAAGGAATTGATCGCCACGGCGTTGACGCCATCGATCAATGTAGAAAATCGTCTGGCTGACAACTTGTGGTCTGTCGAGATTGATCCCGGTGATCTCGAAGATGCTATCCTCAATCTAGCCCTCAATGCCCGCGATGCCATGCCCGAGGGCGGCGCACTTGTCATTGAGACCGCCAATAGGGTCTTGGATGAAAATTACGTCAAGAACAATCCATCGGCCACGGTCGGCGATTTTGTGATGATCTCGGTCAGTGATACCGGCACCGGGATGACGGACGAGGTCAAGGAGAAGCTATTCGAGCCGTTCTTCACCACCAAGGAGGTAGGCGAAGGTACCGGACTTGGCCTAAGTATGGTGTATGGCTTCGTGGAACGCTCGCGTGGTCACATCAAGGTTTATTCGGAACCCGGGGCGGGCACCACCTTCCGCATCTACCTGCCCCGTACCCATGAAAAGGCGATAGAGGCTGAAACAGCGTCGGATCGTCAGATCAAATTGCCCCATGGCAGCGAAACCATCCTGATTGTCGATGATGAGGAAGCCTTGCGCATCGCTGCTGTTCTGTACCTGGAAGCGCTTGGCTACAAGATCCTGACGGCCAACAATGGCCAGCAGGCACTTGAAGTCCTCAACGACCATCAGGGCATTGACTTGATGTTCTGTGACGTCATCATGCCCGGTGAGCTGGATGGTTACCGGGTGGCCTTGGCAGCACGCGAGAGGAACCCTGCGCTCAAAATTCTACTGACCAGCGGCTTCACGAGGAAGCGTGAGGGATACGCCACTGGCGACGGCAGCTATCTAAGCAGCCTCGCAAACAGCCTTTTGAGCAAACCCTACAATCACGAGGAGCTCGCATTCGCCATTCGCCGCACCTTGGATGGAGAGAGCTGATTTGATGATTGTGACGAAGATTTACGGCGCTGATATAGCGAGTTTGCGAAACGCCCTCATTTCCGCCTTGGGTCACAAGCGGAAATGAGTAATTTCTTATGTCATGGTCTGCGAATTGCCGGGCTCCCGGGATAACCACATCGGGTCAAGCGCAGCGCACTCCGGTTCAACACTAGATGCTCGATATCAGGTGAGCAGCGGAAACTGCCATTCAGGCCCAAAGCCAGCGCTTTGTGTCAACTCCAGACATACGCAGCCATGACCTGATCCCGGTTGACGCGGCGGACAGACAGTTGGTAGCTATCGGCGCATTGCGATAACCGTTTCATCTCGGACCTTCCCCATCGAAAAGAATTTGATCCCCATGACCGGGCTGAGGTCAGGTTGACAGACCTACAGCATTCCCTCGAACCGGCATCGGTCATTACGCCGGGTCAAGGGTTACTTCCCGGCTCGCGAAACGCCAACCTTCGACGCTGCGTTGCAGCGTGTCGCGGTAAAAGCCGGTAAAGCGCAATTCCGCACTCTTTCCCTGTCCGGCACCGAAGGCGTTCATGTAGCAGCGCAGTGTGGCGCGGTCTCCGGTCAGGTCGATCAATAAGTTCCAGTTCCAATGACGGACCCGCCCCTGGTTGATGGCGTAGTGCGATTTCCCGTAGGCGCGCAGGGCGTCATGGCCTTTATGGATACCGCCCCGCGGATCATTCGGCGGCAAACCGACACAGGAAAATTCACCTTCCTCTGTAAAGCATGCAACCCAGTCATCGACCTCGCCGGCGTCAAGGTGCCAATTGTACTTGGCCACAAGGTATCGTATTGCCTCGAAATCATCTGTCTGTCGCCCCATGCCATACCCTTTCGAAGGCCAAAAACGGCTTCATCCAACAGCGATGATTGGTTGCCGAAAATTCGATCCCGGTATTATTCGCCTGGGGTTACGATGAGCCAGAAATGCTGCATTGGCAAGGTGGGCGCGCACGCCAACAGCCTGTGCGCGGTGCACTATACCCGCCCGTGTTCCCCAGCGCGACAAGCAGTGTCATGTTGGGAACTAGCGGGACGAGCGAGAGGACGATAATCGCGGCGGCGAAGCGCATAGACATGCTGTCTTCTTCAACGCTGCCATTCTTGGGTCAACGGAGCCAATTCGCCATTCTGGACCGGCTTGTATGACAGCTCATAGCCGCAGCAGTATCTTGAATTGATCTTCCCTCCTTCGCATGCTCAAGCCGAACGCAAATAATCCTGCCTGGGAGAGACGCCGTATCGGCGTTTGAAGGCGCGCGACAGTGCCGCCGAACTCGAAAAGCCGACCTTCGCCACTACGGCTTTAAGGGAAGTTCCCATTGCAATTTCCACGCGCGCCAGAGTTAAGCGCCAGCTCGACAGGTATTCACCAGGTGTAACGCCAATGACCTCACGGAAGGTGTTGGCGAAGTGCGTTCGCGACATCCCCGCGATGCCGGCCAGATCCTCCAACCGCCAGTTCCTTTCCGGGTTGTCGTGAACCGCCACAATCGCAAGGGACAGGTTCGGGTGCGCCAGGCCGGCAACTAGTCCAACCTTGGTTTTTCCCTCCTCGATGAGATGGCGAAGAAGCCGGATGACAACGATCTCGCACAGGCGGTCGATCACCGCGTGGCCGCCGCAACGCGGGGCAAGCACCTCGTCAAGCAGGATATCGGCTACCGCCTGAAGGGGTTCCGCTTCGTTCAATGGCAACTTCACCACTTCGGGCAAGGCCAGCGCAATCGGATTGGCATCGCCGCCGGTGTCGACCGACGCACAGACGTACTCCGCGTCCTCTGCCTCCGTCTCAATGCTAAAATCGGCCGGAGCCCCGCGCGGGAAAAACACCAGCATCGGCGCCTCGCCGTCCAGGTCCGGAAAACGTTCGCCCGCGATATACAAATGCCCCCGCCCGATGATGAATAGGTTCGGCACCGTATAACGACCCTGAGCATCTGGCGTGCCGGTGGCCCCAAAAGGACACACCTTCGCCTCGATGCGAAAGCGCTGGATGAGTGCGGAAAGACGATCTAGGCGTGTTTTCAGCATAAAAATGTACTTTCGATCAAGTTATTAGCACCAAATGTATTTCAAAGTACGCCATTGTCAAGGAAATGCTGATGGTCAGTGTTGCCGAATGGATACCAGGAACCGTGAAATGCTCATACCCCGCCAGAAAGCACCCGCCCTCCAGGACAGCACCATCTGGCATGGCGACTTCGACCCCGCCAGCTATTACCAAGCGCGCGGCGCCCATACAGGCGCAGTTTAGAGCGTCTTGCTACAAACTTGGGATCCGTCGCCCAGGATCGCAACCTTGCCGTCCACGCCAAGCAACGATCCCGACGACGGCAATTCAAAGGACAGAAATTCATGTTAGACGTCTATTACTGGCCCACACCAAATGGCCACAAGATCACGATCTTTCTCGAGGAGGCTGCGCTCGAATACAACATAAAGCCCGTGGATATTAGCGCGGGCGACCAGTTCAAACCCGAGTTTTTAGCTATTTCGCCTAATAACCGAATGCCGGCGATAATCGATCATGCTCCGACCGATGGAGGTGAGCCGATCACTACGTTCGAGTCGGGGGCGATTCTCGCCTACCTGGCGGAGAAGATCGGCAAGTTTCTTCCGTCGGACGTGCGCGGGCGCAACAAGACGCTGGAATGGCTGTTCTGGCAGATGGGGGGCCTTGGGCCGATGGCCGGTCAGAACCACCACTTCGCACATTATGCACCGGAAAAAATACCATATGCGATCGACCGCTATGTGAACGAGACCAACCGACTTTACGGTGTGCTCAACAGTCAGCTTGACGGGCGCGATTGGATCACCGGTGAATATTCGATCGCCGACATGGCGTGTTATCCGTGGATTGCGCCGCACGAACGCCAGATGCAGAAGCTAAGTGACTTCCCGCACCTAGAGCGCTGGTTCAATGCGATGCGCGCGCGGCCCGCCGTAATCGCGGCTTACGAGAAGGCAAGACCCTGGAGCAACCGGCCGACCGTGACCGAGGAAGGCAAGAAACTTCTATTCGGGCAGACTGCGAATACTAAGAGCGCAGCATAGCACGTACTTGCCACCGCCATGCGGAGCTCGACAAGAGCGCGCATTCGACGCCTGCCATGAACTGAGCAAATAACCCCAGTAAGACGGAGTACACCAGCCATGACCGTTTCAAAGACCGAGGCCCGCGGCGGGAGCGGACAGAAATCCACCGCCGATGTCGAAGGCGAATTGACCTTCATCGTGCCGCAGGACTCCAAGCCCTATTTCCTCAGTACGGCGTTGACCGGCGGCGAGGCGGAGGTGTTCTTCGAGACCGAGCAGAAGCGGGTCAAGATCCATGACATGCGTCCCCTGGCCGGTGATCTATCTCTCGACAAACAAGGATTCGAATTGTTGCGCCATGAAACGACGGTCGACGACCTTTATGACGATGCGGCAATCGAACAAATCTATGACCACGAGATTGAAGAGCTGTTGAAAGTCCATACCGGCGCCGACCGGGTCGTGGTGTTCGACCGCACGCGGCGTTCCGACGGTCCCGCAGGCGCGGCCAATCCCGACGGTCTGCGCGGGCCTGCCGGCCGGGTGCATGTGGATTATACCATCGCCTCAGGACCGATCCGCGCCGGCGACGCCATCGGGACGCAGGAAGTCGAGCGCGTCCTCGCCAATGGTGGCCGGATCGTCCAGATCAACGTCTGGAGGCCGATCACCGGGCCGGTCGAAAGCTCACCCCTGGCCCTTGCAGATGCGGAAAGTATTGCGGAAGAGGAATTGGTCGCCACCGACCAGCGGTTCGCTGACCGCACTGGCGAGATTTACCAAGTCACCCACGGTGCCAACCAACATTGGTACTGGGCGCCGGAGATGGGGCGCGACGAGGTGCTGTTGATCAAGGGCTGGGACAGCCTGGATGACGGCCGGGCCCGATTCACCCCCCACGGCGCCTTCCAACTGCCGGACCACAGCCCCGACGCCCGTTGGCGCGAAAGCATCGAGGTGCGGACCTACGTCATCTTCGAGGCTTAGGGCATATTCATGGAAATCACCCCTGACGTCGAGGCCAGGAAACCATAGAGAACGACCATCAGTTTATACTGCATCACTTCCCTAACTCAGACGGAGCCCTCACATGACCCTCAAAATGTATGACCTCGCGGCTGCCGACCCGGCGATCCGCTTCAGTCCCAACTGTTGGAGGGTGCGTATGGCCCTTGCCCACAAGGGCCTTGATGTGGAGACGATCGCGTGGCGCTTCACGGACAAGGAGGTGATCTCGTTCTCGCAACAGGGCAAGACACCGGTACTCGTCGATGGTGACCGTTGGATTGCCGATAGTTGGTCGATCGCCGAGTATCTCGACGAGGCCCGCCCGGATACGCCCAAGCTCTTCGAATGCGCTCAATCCAAGGCCCATGCCTGGTTCGTGAAAAACTGGATCGAGACGGCGGTTAATCCCGGGGTGGCCAAACAGATTATCGTTCCGCTGTTCGCCATGCTGGACGAAAAAGACAAAAGCTATTTCCGAGAAACCCGCGAGAAGGCATTCGGCATGACGCTCGAGGCCTTCGGCGCCGACGCAGCCGACGCGCTTGCGACCCTGCGCAAGACACTGCAACCATTACGCGTCACCCTCTCGACCCAACCCTTCCTTGGCGGTCAAGCCCCGTCCTTCGCGGATTACGTCGCGTTCGGCGCATTCCAATGGGCCCGCACATCGGCACCGCACGACATTTTGGAAGAGGGTGACGTGGTCGCCGCCTGGCGAGCCACCCTCCTGGAAATGTATGATGGTCTTGCCGGAAATATGCCAGCCCGCGTGGCGTAACCAATCGACCGTGGGCATCAAGCATTAGAATCTTTGCGCCATTGGAAACCTAGGAGAAACCACCATGAGCATTAGTACGATCAAAGCCCTGACATTCGACACCGGCGGCACCATTCTCGACTGGCACACTGGCTATACCCAGGCACTGGCCGAAACCGGAGCTAAATACGGCCTCGACAAAGACTGGCCGGTGGTCGCCAATGATTTGCGCAAACGGTCGTTGGGAAAGATGCTCAACCAAGGGGAAAAGGCGCCTCCGGCCTATAACTTTGACGGCGGTCACCGTCAGGCGCTCGACGAGGTGATCGCCGAATACGACCTTGATGCGTTCAGCCAGGACGACCGTCACAACATCTCGTGGCACACCACTCACAATTTTCAGTGCTGGCCTGACTTTCCCGGCACTTTGCCCAAGCTTCGGGAAAAATTCATCTGCGCGTCGTTCACCATCCTGAGCTTCCGGATTATCATCGACACCGCCCGGCGCAACGGCCTTAGCTGGGACGCTGTAATCTCGTGCGAAGCCATCGGTAAATACAAAGTGCTGCCCGAGTCTTACGCCACTGCCGCCAAATTTCTGCAACTGGACCCCAGTGAAATCTGCATGGTCGCCTGCCATAATTTTGATCTGGATGCCGCCCGGGCCAGCGGTTTTAGAACCGCCTTCGTCCGTCGTCCCGACGAATGGGGCACCGCCGGCCCACCGGACCCCACCCCCAACTCAGAATGCGACATCATCGTAGACACCTTCCCCGACCTGGCAGAGGCCCTAGAGGTAAAGGTTTAGGGGTGCGCCAGCCAAATCGGGTACCGCGAACTCAGGAACGATCCACTATCCAACCAACGTAACTTTAACCAAGATCCAAGGAGCACATTCGATGTCATTAGCAGAACAGTTGGACGCCTTGCGCGAGGCCTCCGGCAAACGAATACCAGCCGACAAACGGGCGATTATGGGCCAGGCAACCGCTGATTTG
>JADHTB010000010.1 GCA_016776605.1 Alphaproteobacteria bacterium
CGAGATCATAATCAATGGGCGGCCGGGTGGGGGCGAGGGCTGGTGTTGCGCCATTGAAAATACCCTTAGTTCTTTACGTGCGGGGCTTCGTATTCGGCCTGTTTGGACTCGCGGAACGGATGGCGCGGATAGGTGCCCAGAATTTGCAGCCGGGTGCAGAAGAATTGCGCCTCCTCCAGCGCCCAGGTGACCCGCTGGTCCTCGGGGTGCCCCTCGAAATCCGCGTAAAATTGCGCCTGCTCGAAGCTACCCGGTTCGATATAGCTTTCCAGTTTGGTGATATTGATGCCCGTGGTGGCGAAGCCGCCCAGGGATTTATACAAAGAGGCCGGCACGCTGCGGACCTGAAAGACGATGGTCGTCATAGCCTCGCCGTCCTTGGGATGCGGGATAATCCGTTCCCGCGCCAAAATGATAAAGCGGGTGACGTTGTTGCCCATGTCCTGAATGTTCCGGCGCAGGATATTCAGATCATAGATTTCCGCCGCCAGGGGAGAGCCTATGGCGGCCAGGGAATTGTCGCCCTTCTCTGCCACCATCTGGCAGGCGCCGGCGGTATCGGCATGCACCACCGGCTCGATCCCCAGTTCGCGGATCAACTTGCGGCATTGGGGCAAGGCGTGGATATGGCTGTGGACCTCGCGGATATCTTCCAGCTTGGCGCCATGGGGGGCCATCAACTGATGGTTCACGGCCTGGAAATGCTCGCCCACGATATATTGATCCGAGGTTGGTATCAGGTGGTGGATATCGGCCACCCGCCCGGCCAGGGAATTTTCAATGGGGATCATCGCGCGCCCCGCCCTGCCCTCGTTCACGGCAGCGAAGGCATCTTCGAAGGTGCGGCATGGCAGAGGCGTGTAGTCGGGCAGGCTTTCCTGGCAGGCGAGGTGGGAATAGGCCCCGAACTGGCCCTGAAAAGCCACGTTCATGCGTGGATCAGCACTATCCGTCGACGCTATCTTGTCAGCCATGCTGGCCCGCCTCTCGTCGTTTGAATGGTTTTGGTTTTTTGGATCATCACGCTAGAGCACGGCGCGCCCGGTCCAGATCGGCGGGAGTATCGACACCGAAGGGAACCCTGTCAACGAGGCCCACCTGAATCCACATGCCCGCCTCCAACGCGCGCAACTGCTCCAACCGCTCCCGCTGTTCTAAATGGCCGGGCGGCAGGGCAATAAAGCGCGCCAGGGCGGCCCGGCGATAACCGTAGATGCCAATGTGGTGATACAACGGCCCCGGCCCGGAAGGCGCCGCCACCCGGGTAAAATAAAGCCCCCGGCCCTGACGGCCCCCGGGCGGCATCGAGATCACGGCCTTTACCACGCTGGCTTCCTGGCGTTCGTAATCCTCGACGATTTCGGCCGCCAGGGTGGATATATCCACCCCCCCTTCGGCCAAAAGTTCCAGGGTAAAGCGGATTTGCGCTGGTTCCATGGTCGGCAGATCGCCCTGCAGGTTGATGATAGCGTCGTAGCGCCCCTCCGGGTCGACGCTTTGCACCGCCTCCCACACCCGGTCCGAGCCCGATGGATGATCAGGATCGGTCAGCACCGCGCGGCCGCCCGCCGCCTCGATCACGTCGACAATTTCCTGCTCGGCGCAGGCAACCAGAACCGGGCCGATATCAGCCTCCATGGCCCGGCGCCAGACATGCACGATCATTGCCTGACCATGGATGTCCGCCAGTGGCTTGCCCGGCAGCCGCACCGAGGCCAGACGCGCCGGGATCACCACAAGTGCCTGCTGTTTCATGCTGCCCGTTCCTGCTCTGGCCAATCCTTTATGGCGATGTTATACGGTGAGCCGTCCACCTGGGAAAGTCGTTCCACCTCCATCCAAAGGCTTAATTGGGGTTGCCACCATGAATATGTACGAATTTAACAAGTTATTGGGCGCCGTTCTGGGCGCCGCGTTATTGGTCATGGTTGTCAACGAAATCGGCAATGCCCTGGTGCATCCCATCACCCCGGCCAAAGCCGCGATCGCCATTGGCGATGGCGAGGAAGACGCCAAGGAAGAAAAAAGCGTGGAGGCGGCCAAGGAAGAGGCCAGTGGGCCCGGCCTGGCCGCGCTACTAGCTGTCGCGGATGTCGCCAAGGGCGCCAAGGCCGCCAAAAAGTGCAAGGCCTGTCACAGCTTCGATAAAGGCGGCAAGAACAAGGTGGGCCCGATTTTGTACGGCGTGGTTGGCCGGGGCAAGGGCGCGGACACCAACTTCAAATATTCCACCGCCATGATGGATACGGGCGGGGACTGGAGCTATGACGATCTGGATGCCTTCCTGACCAGTCCCAAGGGCTTCATGCCGGGCACCAAAATGGCGTTTAAGGGCATCTCCAAGGAGACGGACCGGGCCAATCTGATCGCCTATCTGCGGCAACAGCACGATTCGCCTCCGGCCCTGCCGGGTAATTAGGCCCGTCATGAACGAGGCCGGGCGCTACCTGGCGCTGGCCGAGCGGCTGGCGGACGCCGCCGGCGAGATCATCCGGCCCTATTTTCGTGCCGATCTGAACATCGAAAGAAAGGCCGATGAAAGCCCCGTGACCATTGCGGACCGGGAAGCTGAACAGGCCATGCGGGCCATCATCCAGGCCGAATGCCCCGATCACGGCATCCGGGGCGAGGAATTTCCCGAAATAGAGGGCGCCGGTGAATGGCGCTGGATTTTAGACCCCATCGACGGCACCAAACTGTTCATCACCGGCATCCCGTTGTTCGGCACGCTGATTGCCCTGGCCCATAACGGCACGCCGGTCATCGGCGTGGTGGACCAGCCGATCAGCCGCGAACGCTGGACGGGAGGCATGGACGGCGCGGCCAGCTTCAATGGCGATGGGATCAAGACCAACAGCCGCGATGATCTGGCCGGGGCCAATCTGTTCACCACTTCGTTAAACGAATACCACCCCGACCAGGCCCAAGCCTTTGCCCGCCTGTCCGCCGCCACCTCGCTGACCCGCCAGGGTACCGATTGCTATGCTTTTGCCATGCTGGCCATGGGCTTTGTCGATATCGTCGTGGAAACAAACCTGAAAGAATGGGACATGGCGGCGCATATTCCCGTCATCGAAAACGCCGGCGGCATCGTGACCGACTGGCAGGGCCGGCCCCTGCGCTTTGACGGCCAGATGGTGATCGAAACCGTGATCGCCTGCGCCAACCCCACCCTGCACGTCCAGGCGCTGGCCATATTGCAAGACTGAAGCGCCTTTGAATTGATTTGTGGCCTTGCTATCGCCGCATTCAGCGGCCATCGTCCGCGGAGTTCGTTAAAATCGCCTGGAGATGGGCCATGCGCGCCATTTTGGTCACTGTCGGATTGTTGTTCCTGGCCCTGCCGGCCTTGGCGGAAGATACCGCCCGGCATGGTATGTCCATGTTCGGAGAGTTAAAATACCCAGCCGGCTTCACGCATTTCGACTATGTCAATCCGGATGCGCCCAAGGGCGGACTGGTCCGCCTTGAAGCGCAAGGCACCTATGACACCCTGAACGGGTTCACCATCAAGGGCAGTGCGGCGGCCGGGCTGGGCCTGATCTATGACACCTTGCTGGCGTCCGCCCGGGACGAGGCCTTCGCCGAATATGGTCTGCTGGCGGAAAGCGTCGCGGTGGCGGATGATCTATCCTCGGTTACCTTCAACCTGCGTCCCGAAGCCCGTTGGCATGACGGCAAGCCGATCACCGCCGACGATGTTGCTTTCAGCCTGGAATTGTTGAAATCCAAGGGCGCGCCTTTCTACCGTTTCTATTATGCCAACGTGGACAAGGCGGAGGCACTATCCCCACACCAGGTCAGGTTTACCTTCAAGGGCGCGAAGAACCGTGAACTGCCACTGATCGTTGGCCAGTTGCCGGTGCTGCCGAAACATTATTGGCAGGATAAGGATTTCGCCGCGACGACCCTGGAGCCACCCCTGGGCAGCGGGCCTTACCGCATTGGCAAGGTCGATCCCGGCCGCAGCATCAGCTATGAACGGGTGGCGGATTATTGGGGCCGCGAACTGGGCGTGAACAAGGGCCGCTATAATTTCAATACCCTGCGGTATGAATATTATCGGGATTCCACCGTGGCACTGGAAGCGTTCAAGTCCAACGCGTTCGATTTCCGGCAGGAAAATACCGCCAAGATCTGGGCAACCCAGTACAAATTCCCCGCTATAAAAAAAGGCCAGGTGATCAAGCAAACCCTGACCAACGGCAACCCCACGGGCATGCAGTCATTTGCCTTCAATATCCGGCGGAGCAAATTCCAGGACCGCCGGGTGCGTCAGGCCCTGGCCCTGACATTTGATTTTGAATGGGCCAACAAGAATTTGTTTTTCGGCCAATACACCCGGACGCAGAGCTATTTCTCCAACTCGGAACTGGCATCCCATGGCCTGCCCGGCACGGCGGAGTTACAGCTGCTTGAACCCTTGCGGGGTCAAATCCCCGACGAGGTTTTTGCCAAGGCCTATCAGGCACCGAAAACCGATGGCTCCGGCAATGCGCGGCGGCACCTGCGCCAGGCCAAGCGGCTGTTGAATGGCGCCGGCTGGTCGGTCAAGGACGGCCGTTTGACCAACGCCAAAACCGGCCAGGCCATGGAAATCGAGATCCTGTTGGTCAACCAGGGCTTCACGCGGATCGTGGCGCCCATGCAGCGGGCCATGGAACGCCTGGGCGTTAAGGTCAAGCTGCGTCTGGTCGATACCTCGCAATACATCAACCGGCTGCGCGAATTCGACTTTGATATCATCGTCGCCAATTGGGGCCAGTCCCTGTCGCCGGGCAACGAACAACGGGATTTCTGGGGCACCAGCGCGGCGGGCCGGCCGGGCAGCCGAAACTATATCGGTATCAAGGATCCCGCCATCGACAAGCTGATTGATCACATCATCTTCGCCAAAAGCCGGGCCGGGTTGGTCGCCGCCAGCCGGGCCCTGGACCGGGTACTGTTATGGAACCATTTCGTCATCCCCAATTGGCACATCAACAAATACCGCATCGCCTATTGGAACCGTTTCGGCCATCCGCCCGCGCCACCAAAATACGGCCTGGGCTTTCCCGATACCTGGTGGCTGGACGGCGCCAAGGACAAAGCCCTGCAGGGCGCTGTGAAGGGACGGTAAGTGGGCGGGTCAAGCAACCCTAATCTGCTATCATCTGGAACATGATTCGCATTCTCTGGTTACCGCTGGTTTTGTTGCTGATGTGGAGCGCCGGGGTAGCGGCGGAGCCCAGGCATGGCTTTGCCGTTCTGGGCAACCTGAAATACGGCCCTGGCTTCACGCATTTCGACTATGTCAATCCGGACGCGCCCAAGGGCGGCCGCCTGCGCCTTTGGTACAACGGCAACTTTGACAGCCTTAATCCGTTCATCTTAAAGGGCCACTGGGCCGCGGGCAGCAATCCATTCGGCGTCGATGGCCGGTTGCTGACCTTTGAAAGCCTGATGCTGGGTTCGGGCGATGAGGAAGATTCCTATTACGGCCTGATCGCCGGCGGGGTGGAACTGCCAGAGGATAGGCAATCCATCACCTTTACCCTGCGCGCGGCGGCCCGCTGGCATGACGGCAGCGAGATTACCGCCACCGACGTGGCCTATTCCTTTGATACCCTGAAGGCCAAGGGCCATCCGGTCTATCGGGTGCTGTTCAAGGATGTGACCAGCGCCGAAGTCCTGGCGCCGCGCAAGGTGCGTTTCAATTTCGCCCAGGGCGCCCTGACCCGCGACCTGCCCGCCACCGTGGCGACCATGCCGGTCATTTCCCAGGCCTGGTACAAGGACCATGATTTCTCCAAAACCACCATGACGCCGCCGCTCGGCAGTGGCCCCTACAGGGTGGAGAAGGTCGATCCGGGCCGCGCCATCACCTACGCCCTGGTGGCGGACCATTGGGGCAAGGATCTGCCGGTCTACGCCGGGCGCAATAACTTTCAGCGCATTACCTGGGACTATTACCGCGACCGTGATATCGCGCTGGAATCCCTGTTCGCGGGCAAGATGGATTTTCGCGAGGATTTTACCTCGCGCAACTGGGCCACCAAGTACGACAATGTGCCCGCCGTCAAGGATGGCCGCCTGATCAAGGAAGTCCTGCCCGATCAAAATCCATCGGGCTTTCAGGCCTTTTTTCTGAACACCCGCCGGGCCAAGTTCGCCGACCGCCGGGTGCGCCGGGCCATCGGTCTGGTGTTTGATTTCGAATGGACCAACAAGAACCTGTTCCATGGCCTCTACCAGCGCACCTACAGTATCTTCCAGAATTCCGACATGGAAGCGGCCGGCATACCGCAAGGGGCCGAACTGGCTCTGCTGGAAGCCTGGCGCAAGGACCTGCCGGTGGAGGTATTTGGCCCGGTCTACCGCGCCCCCAAAACCAATGGATCGGGCAATATCCGCGGCCAGTTGCGCCAGGCCAAGAAACTGCTGCGGGCGGCGGGCTGGACAGTGCGGGACGGCAAGCTGGTCAACGGCGGGGGCCAGATTTTCGAAATTGAATTCATCTCGTATAGCAAAGGTTTCGAGCGCATCATCATGCCCTATGTCCGCAACCTGGAAAAACTGGGCATTGCCGCGCGCTTCCGCCTGGTGGAGCCGGCACAATATCAGCGGCGCATACAGGAGTTTGATTTCGACATCACCACCTTCCGCAACACATCATCCCTGACCCCCGGCCTGGGCCTGCGCAATGCCTGGAATTCCAAGAACGCCGATGTGATGGGCGGGCGCAACTACACCGGCCTGAAAAGCGCCGCCGTCGATGGCCTGATCGAAAAAATCATTCAGGCCAAAAACCGCGAACAGCTGCGCCACGCCACCCATGCCCTGGACCGGGTCATCATGTGGACCCATAACCTGGTGCCGCAATGGTTCAAGGCCGCACACACCATCGCCTATTGGGATCTGTTCGGGCGCCCGGCCATAAAGCCGAAATACGCCCGTGGCGTCCTGGATACCTGGTGGTGGGACCCGGCCAAGGCGGCCAAGCTGGGCCGCGAATAGATGGCCGCCTATATCATCCGCCGTCTGCTGTTGATGATCCCGACGTTATTCGGGATCATGCTGCTGAACTTCGTCGTGCTGCAATTTCTGCCCGGCGGGCCGGTGGAACAGGTCATCGCGCAATTGACCGGCACGGCGGTGGAGGCGACCTCGCGCGTCTCGGGCGGCGGCGGGGCGGAGGTTAACCGCGAACAGCAAATGACCAGCCAGGGCGCGAACGCGGCTATTTCCAGCAAATACCGGGGCGCCCAGGGTCTGGACCCGGAACTGATCAAGGATCTGGAGCGGCAATTCGGCCTGGACAAACCGGCCCACGAACGCTTTGCCCTGTTGGTCTGGAACTATATACGCTTTGATTTCGGTGAAAGCTTCTTCCGCGACCGGCCGGTGATCGACCTGGTGATCGACAAGATGCCGGTCTCCATCTCGCTGGGCATATGGACCACGCTGCTGACCTATCTGATCTGCATACCCCTGGGAATTGCCAAGGCGGTGCGCGACGGCAGCCGCTTTGATATCTGGACCTCGACCGTCATCATCGTCGGTTATGCCATCCCCGGCTTTCTGTTCGCGGTATTGCTGATCGTGTTGTTCGCGGGTGGTTCATTTTGGGACATTTTTCCCCTGCGCGGTCTGACTTCGGAAGGCTGGGACGATATGAGCTGGCCGGCCCGGATCAGCGATTATTTCTGGCATATGGTGCTGCCGATCCTGGCCATGGCTATCGGCGGTTTCGCCACCCTGACCATGCTGACCAAGAATTCCTTTCTGGACGAGATCAACAAGCATTATGTGATTACCGCCAGGGCCAAGGGGTTGAGCGAACGCCGGGTGCTGTACGGCCATGTCTTCCGCAATGCCATGTTGATCGTGGTTGCCGGCTTCCCCTCAGCCTTTATCGGCGTCCTGTTCACCGGTTCCCTGTTGATTGAGGTGATCTTCTCGCTGGATGGCCTTGGTTTATTGGGCTTTGAGGCCGCCCTGAACCGGGACTACCCGGTAGTGCTGGGCACTTTGTATGTCTTCACCCTGATGGGGTTGATCCTTAATCTGATTGGCGATCTGATGTACACCATCATCGATCCGCGGATAGATTTCGAAAGCCGCGAGGTCTAGATGGACGCGGGCAAAGGGGACAGGTTTCTGGGCCGGCGCGTAACGCCGCTGACCCGGCGCCGTTTACGGAATTTCCGGGCCAACAAGCGGGGTTATTGGTCCCTATGGATATTCCTGGCCCTGTTCGTGCTGGGCCTGTTGGCCGAGTTCATCGCCAATGACAAACCATTGCTGCTGGGTTTCGAGGGCCAGGTCTATGCGCCGGTGTTCATCACCTACCCCGAAACCACGTTCGGCGGCGAGTTCGAGACAGAGGCGGACTACCGAGATCCCTTTGTCATCGATCTGATCCGGGAAAAGGACGGCTGGATCATCTGGCCACCCATCCGTTACAGCTATCGCACCATCAACTATGACCTGCCGGTACCGGCCCCCGCCCCGCCGTCATCGGAAAACTGGCTGGGCACGGACGATCAGGGCCGGGACGTGGTGGCGCGTCTGATCTACGGCTTCCGCATATCCGTGCTGTTCGGCCTGGTGCTGACCATCGTTTCCACCATCGTGGGCGTGATGGCCGGCGCGGTGCAGGGCTATTTCGGGGGCTGGACCGATCTGTTGTTTCAACGTTTTATCGAGGTGTGGTCGGGTCTGCCCACCCTGTATATTTTGATCATTCTGGCCAGTTTCGTGGAACCTAATTTTTGGTGGCTGCTGGGCATCATGTTGGTGTTTTCCTGGATGTCCCTGGTTGGCGTCGTGCGGGCGGAATTCCTCCGCGCCCGAAACTTTGACTATGTCCGCGCGGCCCGCGCCCTGGGCCTGTCGGACGCCATGATCATGTACCGCCATGTGCTGCCCAATGCCATGGTTGCCTCGTTGACCTTTCTGCCGTTCATCCTGTCGGGTTCCATTACCACCCTGACGGCGCTGGATTTCCTGGGCTTTGGCCTGCCGCCGGGCTCGCCATCCCTGGGCGAGATGTTGCAACAGGGCAAGGCCAACCTGCAGGCGCCCTGGCTGGGCATTACCGCCTTCGTCATGCTGTCGGTAATGTTGACGCTGTTGATCTTTATTTTCGAGGCGGTACGCGATGCCTTTGATCCCCGCAAGGGCGCGGCGGCCGGCGCGGTGGTGGCGGAGCCGACCCAAGATAAGGCCGCATCATGAACGCGCCGCCGGACACACCCCTGTTACAGGTCAAGGATCTGTCGGTCGATTTTAAGGTCGAGGGCGGGCAGAGCCACGCGGTCAAACACATTTCGTTCGAATTGAACGCCGGCGAAACCCTGGCGATTGTCGGCGAAAGCGGCTCCGGCAAATCCGTTACCGCGTTGTCGATCCTGCAATTGCTGCCCTATCAAACAGCCTCCCATCCCTCCGGCTCGATCCTCTATCGCGGCCAGGAATTGCTGGGCGCGGACGAGGCCACCCTGCACGCCGCCCGGGGCAACAACATCTCGATGATTTTTCAGGAACCCATGCTGGCCCTGAACCCCCTGCACGTGGTCGAACGCCAGGTCGGCGAGGTTTTATCCCTGCACAAAAACATGAAGCCGGCCCAGGCCCGCGCCCGCATTCTGGAACTGCTGCATCTGGTTGGTATTCAGGAGCCGGAGAAGCGCCTGGGTGCCTATCCCCATCAACTATCGGGCGGGCAACGGCAGCGCGTGATGATCGCCATGGCGCTGGCCAACGAGCCGGAAATCCTGATCGCGGACGAACCCACCACGGCCCTGGACGTCACCATTCAGGCGCAAATCCTTGCCTTGCTGAAGCAGCTACAGGCCAAGCTGGGCATGGCCATGATCCTGATCACCCATGATCTGGGCATCGTCCGCCACATGGCCGACCGGGTGGCCGTGATGACCGCCGGCGAGATTGTCGAACAGGCGGGCGCCAGGGAGATCTTCGCCAACCCGCAACATGCCTATACCCAGCATCTGTTGTCGGCGGAGCCCAAGGGCCATCCCGCGCCCGCGCCCGCCGATGCGGCGACGATAATTGAAGTGGAAAACCTGCGCGTTTGGTTCCCCATCAAGGCCGGGGTGTTCCGCCGCACCATCGATCACGTGCGCGCCGTGGATGGGATCAGCCTGGAAGTCCGTGAAGGGCATACGGTGGGCGTGGTTGGGGAAAGCGGCTCGGGCAAGACCACCCTGGGATTGGCTATTTTGCGTCTGCTCTCCAGCCAGGGGGCGATCCGATTTGACGGCCAAAGCATCGACAATCTACGCGGCAAGGTCCTGCGGCCCCTGCGTCGGCAGATGCAGGTGGTCTTCCAGGATCCGTTTTCATCTCTCTCTCCGCGCATGTCCATCGCCCAGATCATCGAAGAGGGCCTGTTGGTGCACGACAAGGGCGGCGATTACGGCGAACGCCGCAGCCTGATTGCCCGCACTTTGGAAGAGGTCGGCCTGGAACCCAGCGCCATGAACCGCTTCCCCCATGAATTTTCCGGTGGCCAGCGCCAGCGCGTGGCCATCGCCAGGGCCCTGGTGCTGCATCCCCGTTTTGTGGTGCTGGACGAGCCGACCTCGGCCCTGGATGTCTCGGTACAGGCGCAAATCATTGATCTGTTGCGTGATCTGCAACAACGCCACCGCCTGGCCTATCTGTTCATCAGCCATGACCTGAAGGTGGTCCGCGCCCTGGCCGACGAGGTTATCGTGCTGCGCAATGGCAAGGTGATGGAACAGGGCAAGGCGGCGCAAATTTTCGATGCCCCGCAAACCGCCTACACCAAGGCCCTGATGGCCGCCGCCTTCAAGCTGCAAGCCACCGAGGGCGGCGCGGTCTCGAACTAAAACCAGGATATCGAAGCGTTTTCGCCAACCAACTCCCCTAAATCTTCTCATTCATCAGGAGAGCCTGCTTGGGGTCAAATGATCCGCTACCCAACTTTGGACCGCCGATTGGCGTTACAGGCGCGCCAATACCGTCTCACCGAATTGGCTGATGAAGTCATGGGTGATGGGCAGATCCGGCGCGCCGATTTGCGGGCTGACCACCACCCGGTCTATCCGTGGATCGGCAAGCAGCGCGGCGATCCGCATATGTACCTCGTCAGGCGTACCAGCAACCGCGTACCGGTTGATAAGCCGCTCGGGCACAAGAGCGGCGTGCGGCGGCATGGTTTGCGCATGGGCGAACATGTCGTAGTCGTGATGCAGACGTTCCACGGCCTCCCGGTCCTGACCCTCGAGCCGTGACGGGTCCGTCATACGCAGCACCGCCGCCACCCGGGCCCGCACCTGATCGTGCGCCCGCTGGGTATCACGGTCCAGGCCCACATAGATCCAGGCAGTGGTCTGCACGCTGCCCGGTGCGCGGCCGGCGTCCTTTAATCCCTGATCTACCAGTTCCATGCCTTGTTCGATGAGATCGAGCGCGGAACCTTGCAGCAAGATGACGCCATCGGCCATGCCGGCAGCGGCGCGGGTCAATCGCGGACCGGTCGCGGCTACGTGTAACGGCACCGGGGCGGGCTGCCCAAGCCAGGTTATGGCCCCTTCGGCGCCGGTTTCAAAGCGCGCGGTCTGCCCATCGAGCAGCTGGCGCACGGTCCCGACGTAGTCGGCCAGTTCCGCAATGGGTGCCGGTAACTGGCCGATATTGCGCAGCGCCGAATGGCCCACGGAAATTCCCGCCATGGCCCGCCCATCGGACAGCTCGTTCAGGGTTGCCAGCGCGCTGGCGGTAACGCTGGGGTGCCGGGTGCGCGGTACGGTGACCCCGGTGGCCAGCCTTAACCGCGTGGTCGCGGTGGCACAGGCTGCCAGCGTTACATACAGCTCGCGGCAGATAAGCTGCGTGTCTGTCAGCCAGATGCTCTCGAAACCGACCTGCTCGGCCAGCCGGGCATGGCTGACAGTGGTTTGCACCCGCTCCGTGCCCCATAGGGCCAAGCCGACTGGTTTTCTCTGCGACGTACCTGCGTCAATTTCGCTCACGCGTGGTCCTCCCCAAGGTGTGTGTGGCAGGTTAACTGTATCAGACTCGCAGGGATTCTCTGACGCCGGGGGCGCCCGGCCCAGCAAAATTGATCTGTTCGTCTTTCAGGCCGCGCCCTAAGTGCGCTAAGATGCCGGTAACGAGTCAATTTGGAGGCAAAAATGAGCAACGACATTTATACGGCCCTGTGGCCGCGCGGCGAAAAAACCGTGGCGATCGCGCCCCTGGCGCCGCGCCTGGATACCCTGGAAGGCAAGACCGTGGCCTTCATGTGGGACTACCTGTTCCGGGGTGACGAGATATTCCCGGTTCTGGAAGCCGAGCTGTCCGCCGCCTATCCGGACATGAAATTCGTTGGCTACACCACCTTTGGCTCCACCCACGGTTCGGAAGAGGGACGAATTCTGGCCGATCTGCCCACCACCCTGGCCGATAACAAGGTTGATGCCATAATCTCCGGCATGGGCTGTTGAGGCAGCTGTACCCCCGCCGTGTTGCGGGCATCAGCTGCCGCGGAAGCCGCCGGCATCCCTTCCTCCTCTCTGGTCTGCGATGGCTTTTTGGGCCAGGGCGCAACCACGGCGGTGGGTTTGGGCCTGCCGAACCTGCCCATGGCCAAGGTGCCGGGCCATGTGGATACGCAAACCGATAACGAACTGCGCGAGAATCTGATTTCGGTCACCGTAAAGGCGGTGATCGAAAACCTGACCGCCGCCCCCGCGGCGGCGGTGATGATCCCGGAACCGGGACCACAGGACGTGGTGATGGAGGGCAGTTTTGAAGAGATCAACCGCTTCTTCTATGAAAACGGCTGGTCCGACGGCTTGCCCATCGTGCCGCCGACGCGGGCCAAGATCGAAAGCTTCCTGGCCTTCACCGATCTGCCCAACGATCATGTAATCGGTAAAATGCCGCCCGACAACCGCCAGGCCACGGTCTGGAATGTCGCCGTCAACGGCGTCATGGCGGGCTGCCGGCCACAATACATGCCGGTTCTGGTGGCCTTGGCCGAGGCCATGGCCGATCCCGGCTATGGCGTCGAGCATTCCGGCAACACGCCGGGCGCGGAAACCCTGATCACCATCAATGGCCCCATCATCAAGGACCTGGAATTCAATTATGAACAGGGCGCCCTGCGCGATGGCTTTCAGGCCAACACCTCCATCGGCCGCTGGTGGCGGTTGTATCTGCGCAATGTGGCGGGCTTTCTGCTGCATCAGAACGACAAGGGTACCTTCGGCAACACCTGGCGCGTGGTTCTGGCGGAGAACGAGGATGTGCTCGCGAAAATCGGCTGGCCGCCCCATTCGGCTGATTTTGGTCATGCCCGGGGCGACAACGCCGTCACCATCTCGCGCTTCACGGGGGGCGATGTCATCGCCTCGGTCTATGGGCAGAAACCAGAGGATATGCTGCCATATCTGGCCGATGCCCTGATCAGCCAGACCGGCTGGCAGTTGATCTTTACGGTCGGCATGGCCGATGGCAGCTATACCCCGTTGCTGGTGCTATCACCCATCCTGGCCGAAACCATGGCCAAGGCCGGCTGGTCCAAGGACGATGTGCGGCAATGGCTGTTTGAAAACGCCCGCATCCCGGCCTCGAAGTTCGAACAATATATTGTCGAGTTCACCAACTTCTATTCCGGCGGACGCTCCATGTTCGAACTGGCCCAGTTGGGCAAGGCGAACGAGCTGTATGGCCTGTCCAAGGATCCGGACCGCCTGGTGCCCATCGTCTGCGACCCCATGGACATTCAGATTGCGGTCAGTGGCGATCCGGGGCGGACCAACGCCCAGGTGTTCTCGCACAATGGTATTCTGGGCTTTCCCACGGCGCGGGCGATCCGCCTGCCCAATGACTGGAAGAACAAGTTGGCCAATGCCGGATGAGTGGTGCCGGATGAGTGGGGCAGAGTGAACGACGGACAATCTCTGTGGATCCTGCTGCCCACCGGACAGCGGGCATCGGGCGAATGGATTGACGACACCCTGCACAGCCGGGCTGACGAGCAAGGCTTGTTGGGCCGGCTGACCCAGGTCGCCGCCTTTCCGCGGCAACGGGTTGAAGTGGTGCGTGGGCCAAATGCCGAGGCCCGGGTGAACGAAACGTTCTACCGCCGGGGCTGGACCGACGGCCTGCCCATCGTCGTCCCCAGCATGGCCCGCGTGGACGCCATGCTGCGGGCCGGCGGGCGGCCGCGCAACATGGTCATGGGCGAGGCCGAGCCGTTGAAGGGCGTGGTAACGGTTGAAAAGGTCGCCATCAACGCGGTCATGGCCGGCTGCGAGGACGCGCATATGCCCTTCGTCCTGGCCGCCGCCGAGGCCTTGTTGGAGCCAGCATTCAATCTGCGCGGCGTCCAGACCACGGACGAAAACGTCACGCCGTTGCTGATGCTGTCGGGGCCGGCGGCAAAAACCATGCACATGAACAGCCGGTTTGGCGCCCTGGGGCCCGGCTGGCGGGCCAATGCCGCCATTGGCCGGGCGGTGCGGCTGATCATGCACAACCTGGGTGGTGGCTGGCCGGCGGCGGTGGCCTTTGCCGGCCTGGGCCAGCCGGGCCGCTATACCCTGTGCCTGGCCGAGGATGAGGAGTTCAATCCCTGGGAAAGCCTGCGCGAGGAGCTGGGCTTTGCCGTGGAAGACAACGTATTGGTGGTGCAACGGGCCGAAAGCGTGGTCAACGTAACCGGCGGCCTGAACGATCTGGCCTCTGTCATGGCCTCGGCCACGTCCGCTTTTTCCCGTCTGCATGGGGGCACGGTCGCCGTCGTCCTGGCGCCCTATGTGGCGAAATTACTGGCGGAGGAAGGTAAATCGAAGGCCGACGTGAAGGCCTATTTGCACGAACACAGCCGGGCCCCGGCGGCGGAGTTCGAAAAATCCTGGCTGCCGGCCCGTCTGGCCGGCAAGACGAAATTCCCCCGCTGGGTGAAAGAGGGCGTCCAGGCGGGCTGGGTACCGGCGGTGGAAAAGCCCGACGACATCACCGTCATCGTCGCGGGCGGCGATATTCCGATTCCCCAATGCGCCTATATGCCAACCTGGGGTTTCCCCGCCTGCCGCATCGCCAAGAAAATTGATTTACCTCAGGGGTGGGACCCCTCGCCGGAGATTTAAATGCCCAGAGCACCCCGTACAAGCCATCAGTTGATCGTTATTGGCGCCGGCGTCGCCGGCATGGCGGCGGCGACCGAGGCCGCCCGTTGCGGCCTGAAAACCGCACTGTTCGATGACGGTCTGCTGGGCGGATTAATCACCAATGTGGGCGCCGTGCACGGCCATCCGGGGCTGGCTGAAACAACCGGCGCTGATCTGGTCAACACCATGCTGGGGGAGGCCCTGGAGGCGGAGGTGGACTACCAGCCTGGCGCCGTCACGGAACTGGCGGCCATGAGTGATCATTGGCGCCTGCCGGGCAATGACGTTACAGCACTTCGGGTCATACTTGCCACCGGCGCGGACCTGCGCACCCTGGACGTACCGGGCGAGGCAAGATTGATGGGTCGGGGCGTCTCGCAATGCGCCTTTTGTGATGGCGGATTGTACAAGGGCAAGGATGTCGCCGTGGTGGGGGGTGGCGACGGCGCCTTTCAGGAAGCCCTGCATCTGGCTCAACTATGCGCCAACGTCACCATGATCCTGCGCGGCCGCAAACCCCGCGCTCGGCCAACCTTTGCCAGACAGGCCGCCGACCTGGGCAACATGCATTTCCGCTGGCAGACGGACGTGCGGGAAATTATAGGCGATGGCGGGGTCGATGCCGTTCGCCTGCATGATCAGGACGGCGGCGAAGAAGAAATTTTACCCATCGCCGCCATTTTCCCCTTCATCGGCCTGGCACCCCGCACCGCGCTGGCGCCGGCGGCTGCCAAACGGGACGACGATGGCGGCTTGATCGTCGATGCCGATATGCAGACGGACCAGCCCGGTCTGTACGCCATAGGCGCGGCCCGCGCTGGTCACGGCGGCCAGGTGGCCCACGCCATCGCCGATGCCAAATCAGCGGCCCAGGGGGCCTGGCGCTCTATTTAAAGCAGGTTTAGGTCTGCGCCTGGGCCCGCTCCAACAGATCAAAGCCATGGGGCACATTGGGCCGGGCCTTGGCGCGGGACTCCAGCAGCGCCGCTGCCTCGCCGCCCCGGTTGGTGCGCAACAGGGTATCCAGCCAGGTCTGCACGAACAGATCGCGCTGGGCGTGGCTGCCACCGATTTCCTGCAAACGCGGCGTCGCGGCCGCCAGATCCGCATAGGCGCCCTGGTAATCGCCACGGGCGTGGGCGGCCAGGCCACGGGCGGCGGGCACAGCCACCTCCACCCAGGCCGGGCGCACCAGATCGGGTGCAGTCGCCGCATGGGCCGTCATGCTGGCCAGCATTTTATCGGCCTGCGCGTTGCGTCCGGCGCGGGCCAAGGTATAGAGGTAATGCAGATCCAGGAACGGCTGCACATGTTCCCTCGTGCGGCCCTGCACATGATCAGCCAGGTCGGTCCAGCGCGCGCCCACGTCGATGCCGCGCAGTTCCATGCGCCACAGCAATGAGGCGGCATTGGCCTGATCCTGGCTGTAGGTCTTGTCCAGGCCCCAGACGAATTCATCGTGGATCTGGCGCACCCGCCGGGCATCGCCGAAATCCAGATGGAACAGCGCCGTATGCCACCAATTATGCCCCAGCATGAAGGAATTGCATTCCGCCCAGGTGTCGGACAGGCCTTCCATCCAGGCCACGCCCTCGCCGATCCGGCCCTGGGTCTCCATGACATGGGCCACCGCATGATGGGCCCAGGGGTCGGCGCGGTTGATCTCCACCGCCCGGCGTCCCGCCGCCTCCGCCGCCCGCGGATCGTGGGTCTGCTCCAAGCCAAAGGCCAGGCAGCCGTACAGATAGCCGTTCTCTTCGTTGGCCGGCAGGATCTTTTGGCAAACCGCCAGCATTTTATCGGACCAGCCCAGATTGAAATAATGGTACTGCGCCAGCTTCATGGCGAATAGATCCCGTGGCCAACGCTCGGTGATCTGTTCCAGGATCGCCAGTGCCGTCGCCATATCGCCCGCCACCCAGGCTTCCGTGGCCTGGAACCACAGCGTTTCCCGTGCTTCGGCCACCGCCAGGGCGGGGCGGCAGCGGTCCAGATAGGGCCGGGCCAGGCTGGGTGATTGCCCCGCCTCCATCCACATCATCAGGGATGCCGCCAGAGCGCCGGCCATGACGCAGCCGGGATCAGCCTCCGCCGCCTCTATGATCGGCTGATAATCGGTGCCATAGGCCAGGGCCGTGGTGACAAAGGCATTAATGGCCGCAATATTTTCGGGCCGGTCGGTGGCGACCGCCAAGCCCTGGCCGTCGGTGAGCATCAACCCGGTCCCGGCTCGTTGATGTTGTCCAGGGGATAGATCGGGCGGCGCACATTCTTATAGTCCAGCAGGCTGTTGTCCGACGTGGTGACGCCAACGCCATCCAGGGTAATGGTGTGCTTGGCGATGGGGGCGAAGCCAGCCCGGTAATGAATGCGGGATTTCAACAGGACATAGCGTTTGTAGGCCGGATCAATCCCGACGGAGAGGAAAATGCCCTGATCCCAGGGTTCGTGGTGGCGGGAAACCACGACGATCTGCAGCTTGCCCGTATCCAGTACCGCGGTCGGTCCCATCCGCACGTTCAAGCCGTGGTACATGGGCCCGCGCACGGTCCATTCGCCATCGCTGAGCACCTTCACCTTGCCCGTGACCAGCATCGGTTCGCCCTTGCGGCCGATAGACGGCATGTCCGTCTTGCCGCCCAGGGCAAGGGTTACCGTGGCACCGACACCTGCCTGCATCATCTGTTGTACGGCGTCCGGATCCCACAGACCGCCCACGGCCACCTCATCCAGGCCCTGGCGGATCACTTCCTCGATCACGGTCATGACGTCCTGATTGCCGCCCGAGCCGGTATTGTCCGCATGATCCAGCAGAATGACCGGCCCGTCCGTTATCCCCTTGGCCCGGGCCACGGCGTCGGCAAGAGGTTCATGGCCATAAAGGTGATCGTCGCGATGCTCCCACATCTCTGCCCGCAGGCGGTCCACCACGCCTTGGGCGGCGGCCATGTTGCCGTCCGCAATGGTGATGCAGGAGATACCGGCGTCCTGAATATCAGCCAGGGCAAAGCCGCCGAATACCGTTGCCGCCATCACCTCGCCCGACGCCTCGGCCTCGCGGGTTAGGCGGATCAGGCTTTTGAAGGGCTCATCATCGGTGCCCTGGCGCAGGGTCTGGCTAAGGACCGGCACCCGGCCCCAGGCCATTACAGGGTCAGCCTCGCCCCGCACTTTCGCCAACAGGATCTTGCCCACCGTGGTTCCCACCTCGAACATGTCCGTATGCGGGTAGGTTTTATAGCCGATCAGGGCGTCGCAATTAGCCACCATGGCCTGGGTCAGATTGGCGTGCAGATCGCAGGTCACGCAGATCGGCGTGCTGGGGGCTGCTTGCCGCACACGGGCCAGCAGGGTGCCCTCGCCGTCCGGCGTGCTTTCGGTCACCATGGCGCCATGCAGATCCAGCATGATGGCGTCACAGCCCTTGGCCACCGCCTCCAATATGGCATCCGACATGCGGTTATAGGCATCGTCGGCGACCGGCCCCGACGGCATCGCCTCGGCCGCGATGGGAGAGATTATTTCCGCATCCGCCTCCCGGCATAGCTTGATATAGGCCGACAGGGTCATATTGGTGGGTTCGTAGGCGCGGATCACGTCCCCGCCAAAAGCGACGCTCCAATCCTCGAACCGGGACCAGGGCGTGGGCACCGGCGAAAAGGTATTGGTTTCGTGTTTCATCATGGCCATGACCACGCGCATGATTAACCCTCCGCGATAAAGTCGAGACGTTATTGCCAAGCATAATACAAAAGAAAACGCCCGGCGCGATGGCCGGGCGTCTTAACCGTGATTATTCGGTTAGAGCAATTCCGAATTAATGAGAATCGCGGAGCGATTCTAAGTGATTGGAAAAATTGCTCTAATTCTAAAGATCTGAGCATTTTCATTCTGAAAATGCTCTAGAGCAATTATTATTTAGTTGCGGTTGCCGAACAGCCGCAGCAGCATCAGGAACAGGTTGATAAAGTCCAGATACAGCCGCAAGGCGCCCATGATCGCTTTTTTGCTCATGGTCGCTTCGCTATCGGCATGAGAATACATTTCCTTGATCTTCTGGGTGTCATAGGCAGTCAGACCCGTGAAAACCAGGACGCCGATGACCGAGATGACCCACTGCATCATGGCCGAGGCCAGGAAGATGTTGACCACCGATGCCACGATGATGCCGATCAGGCCCATCATCAGGAAGCTGCCCCAGGCGGAAAGATCCTTTTTAGTGGTATAGCCGTACAGGCTCATGGCGCCGAATGTCACGGACGTGATCATGAAGACCCGAACAATGGAGGTCTGGGTATAGACCACGAAGATCGAAGCCAGCGAAGCCCCCATCAGCGCGGCAAAAATCCAGAACGTGGCCTGGGCTGCGCCGGTGCTCATCTTTTCAATGCGCGCGCCAAGGAACATCACCAGTCCCAGCGGCGCCAGCATCACCACCCACATCAATGGAGTGCCGAAGATCACCTGCATCAGGGCCGGCGTATTGGCCACCGCATAAGCGACAATGCCGCTGAGCAGCAGGCCCGAACCCATATAATTGTAGACCCGCAGCATATAGGCGCGCAGACCTTCATCAATCCGCGTATCGGCTGCCGCACCGGCCTGACCTCTGGTCTGACCGAAAACCGAACTTCTAGGATCCATTGCCATTTATTCAACCCCTTGTTGTAGCAAGCGCATTGCCGCCGCTCTCTCAAGCCGCGCATTCATCTAAGTTCAATATTGGTGAAAAGACCCGATACTTCAAGGCCTTTGGTGCCAATACGAAGTTTCTTCGGATAATTCCGGGTAGGACTGATTTAGCGCCGTTATGTCCTATCCTATTCGTTGCGCAACAGCGGCGCGGGCTTTTGGCTCATGGCCAGCCAGGTCCCCAACATCCCCGCGCCCACGGTCACAATCAGACAGATCAGCGTGGTCACAAGGACGCCGTGCGGCAGCCAATACCAGGGCATACCCATGATTTGCGCCACCACCGCATAGCCAGCGGCCGTGCCGACCCCGGCGGCCAGAATGGCGGTAATCAGCCCTAATAGAGAATATTCCAGGAAATAGGTCAGCAACACGCGCCTTCTGGTTGCACCCAGAACCTTTAACACCACGGCATCATAGACCCGGCGCCGATGATTGGCGGCAACCGCGCCCGCCAGCACCAGGACGCCCGCCGCCAGGGCCACGGTGGCGGTGGCGCGCACGGCAATACCGATGTTGCGCAGGATGCCATTGACCGCCTCCAGGGCCTCGCGAATTCGGATCGCGGTAATGTTGGGATAGGTATCCGTCACCGCCATCTGTAAAGGTAGTTCGGCGGCAGGGGTGGTTTTCGCCGTCGCGATGAAGGTTTGCGGGGCCCCTTCCAGGGCGCCGGGGGCAAATACAATGACGAAATTGATGCCCATGGTGGACCAATCGATGCGGCGCAGATTGGCGATTTCAGCCTCGATCTCGCGGCCCAGCACATTCAGGGTCAGACGGTCGCCGACACCAATGTTCATACCCTCGGCAATGGCCGCATCGAAAGAAATCAGCGGCGGCCCCGCATAGTCCGCCGGCCACCATTTTCCCGCTACGATCTCGGTGTGCGGCGGCGGCAGGGCGGTATAGGTCAGGCCACGGTCGCCATGCGCCGCCCAGGCGGCGTGCGGCGCCACCTTGAACTTGGCCACATCAATGTCATTAATTTTGACGATACGGCCGCGCAGGGCCGGGACGTGCTGGATCTCCTCCACGCCGTCGATGTCTTTGGCCAAGGCTTCAAATGGCGCCACCTGGTCGGGCAGGATATCGATAAAGAAGAATGCCGGCGCTTTTTCGGGCAGCCGTTCGTTGACCTGCAAATTCATATTGCCTTCAACCGCGATCACCGCCACCAATACGGACAGGCCCAGGCCGAAGGACTGCACCACGGGGATGGTCGCCGCGCCCGGCCGGTACAGATTGGTCAGGGCCAGCCGCAGCACCGCCCCCCAACGCCTGGATCGCGGCCGAGGCAGCCGGCGCGCCAGATCGACGATGCCCAGTCCAGCGCCCAGGAAGGCCACCATGGCCGCCGCCGCTCCACAAACGAACCAAATGGCGAAACGTTGCTCCTCCGCCGTCAGGATGGCCAGGCCGGCCAGCGCGGCGAAGCTTAGCGCGGCCAGCCCCATATAACGCCACGACGGCCGGGCCAGCATGGGTGCCGCCAGATCGCGAAACAAGGCGCCCGCCGGCACGCTCTGGGCCCGGGCCAGCGGCCAGATGGCAAAGGCCAATGCCGTGAGAAAACCATAGGTGGCGGCCAGCAACAGCGGCAGCGGATGCAAATTGAACTGAATTTGAAACGGCAGCAAATCAGCCAGCAAACCCGACAGCAACGGCGGCACGCCGGCACCGACCACCAATCCCGCGACGACGCCCAGCCCGGTCAGGGTCATCACCAACAGCAAATAAACCTGAAAGATCAACCGCGACGGCGCGCCCAGGCATTTCAGAGTAGCGATGGTCCCGGTCTTGCCTTCAAGAAAGCTGCGCACCGCATTACCAATACCCAAGCCCCCCACCAACAGCGCGGTCAGACCCACCAGGGTCAGAAACAGGCGCATACGGTCGATGAACCGTTTTAGGCCAGGCGCACCATTGCGCACATCACGGATGCGCCAGCCGGCTTCGGGAAAGCGGTTCTTGAGGTCTTCGATCCAGGCCACCACATCGCTATTCGCCGGCAGGGCGATGCGATAGCGGTACTTCACCTGGCTGCCTTCGCGGATCAGCGCCGTTGCCTCCAGGCTGGCCTTGGCCACCATCAGGCGCGGGCCAAGGACAAAGGCATCGGCACCCCGGTCCGGCTCCCGCTGAATGGCGGCGGCAATACGGTAGGTCGTCTCGCCGACCCGGACCTGATCGCCGGCCTTTAAGTTCAGGCGCTGTAAAAGCACCGGCTCCGCCACCGCGCCGGGCAGGCCGTCTTTAACCGCGAATGCGCTGGCCAGGTCCTGGCCCTGATCCAATTGCATGCGGCCATACAAGGGATAGCGCCCGTCCACGCCCTTTAACTCGATCAGGCCCCGCTGACGCCCGTCCATGCGGCGCGCCATGGCGCGCATTTCGGTGACCTGACTGACTTGGCCGGCGGCCCGCAAATAGGCCAATTGCGCCGGCTTGGCGGGCTGCTGGGACAGGCGCAGTTCCACATCGCCGCCCAATAGCAGACGGCCGTCCCGATGCAGCCCGTCAACCAGGGCATCCGACAGGGAACCAACCCCGGCAATGGCGCTGACGCCAAGGGCGACGCACAGCAAAAGGATACGAAAACCACGCAGACCGCCGCGCAATTCCCGCCGGGCAATGGTAAACGCAAGGCGGCGGGGGAACATGGTTTTCAATTCGCCGCCATGGACGGCGCTTCATCCAGGCGGCCATCGCGCATGTGAACAATGCGGTCACAGCGTTCCGCCAGGGCGGGGTCGTGGGTGATCAGGATCAGCGTACTATTGGCGGCCCGATGCAGGCGGAACATCAATTCGATGATCGCCCCGCCCGTGGCGCCATCCAGATTGCCCGTGGGCTCGTCCGCCAACAGCAGACTGGGGCGGTGGACCACGGCCCGGGCCAGGGCGACCCGCTGTTGTTCGCCACCCGATAGTTGCGATGGATAGTGACTTAAACGATGCTGCAGGCCAACTTCGGTCAAGGCCGCCGCCGCGCCGGCGAAGGCATCCCGTACGCCGGCGAATTCGAGGGGCATGGCGACGTTTTCCAGGGCCGACATGGTCGGGATCAGATGAAAGGATTGGAAAACGATGCCCACATGGTCACGGCGGAACAGGGCCAGGGCGTCTTCGCCCAAATCCTGCAAGGCCTGGCCCGCAACCTGGACCCGGCCGCGGCTGGGGCGTTCCAGGCCGGCCATCACCGCCATCAAGGTGGATTTGCCGGAGCCCGAGGGGCCAACCAGACCGACCGTTTCACCCCTGGGGACAGACAGGTCAACGCCGCGTAAGATGTCCACCGGCCCGGCCTCGCTGGGCAGGGTCAAATGCACATCGTTCAGGTCGATCATGATATCAGCAGAATTTGTCATAGGTTCCCTATCCGCCCGCAAGGTATCCGTGGCAGATGGCTACGTCACGCGACTTGTCAAGGCGGCGGTTCTTTTTGCCGCCCTGTTTTGGCTAAGTCCCGCCGCCTGGGCAGGGGAACAAGTGGTCCTGACCTATGGTGACAGCCTGACCGCCGGCTATGGCCTGCCGGCGGCCGATGGCTTCGTGGCCCGGCTGCAAGCCAGCCTGCGGCAGCGGGGCCGCGACGTGCGGGTGCGGAACGGCAGCGTCTCGGGCGAGACCACGGCCGGCGGCCGGGCGCGGCTGGCCTGGACCTTAACCGGACAGATCGATCTGGTGATCCTGGAACTGGGCGCCAATGATGTTCTACGCGGCATCGATCCGGTGGAAACCCGCCGTAATCTGGACAACATCCTGACAGCGCTTCGCCAACGCGGCTTGCCCGTCCTGCTGGCCGGCATGCGGTCGCCGCCCAACCTGGGGCCTATTTATGCCCAGGCTCACAACAAGATTTATCCCGACCTTGCCCGCGGCCATGGCGTCACCCTGTATCCATTTTTTCTGCAAGGGGTGGCGGCGCGGAAGGCGCTTAATCAAGCCGATGGCATCCACCCGAATGCCGCCGGGGTGCAGGTCATTGTCGATGCCATGACGCCATATGTGCTAGACCTGCTGGATCGCAAGACGGGGGAGTGACAGATTGCGGCTGTTCGTGGCGATTTCATTGCCGGACCGGATCAAGGATACCCTGACCGCGCTTTGCGGTGGGGTTGACGGCGCCCGCTGGCGCGACCGCGCGCAATTGCATCTGACCCTTCGCTTCATTGGCGAGGTCGATGGCGCCATGGCCCGGGACATTGACGATGTTCTGCACCGGATCACGATGCCGGCCTTTTCCCTGACCCTGCGGCGCACCGGCTTTTTCAAGGAACGCAAGCTGGCCCGTGTGCTGTGGGCGGGCGTTGAAGACCATAAGCCGCTGCGTACCTTGCATGGCAAGATCCAGCACGGCTTGCAGGCCATTGGCCTGGAGCCGGAGCATCGCCGCTACCACCCCCACGTCACCCTGGCCCGTCTGGACGGCATCGCCCCCTTGGAGGCAGAAGGCTATGCCGCGCGTTATAGCGAATACGCCTCGCCGCCCTTCACGGTGGACCATTTTAGCTTAATCTCGTCCCACCTGGCGCGGCAAGGGGCTATTTATACGGTGGAAGCGGATTATGCCCTGGATCAATCTCTGGAATCTTCAATCGCCGCCATATCCGCATCGGAGAATCCGAAATGATGGCCGATTTCATGGATCAGGACATGCCGCACAAGATTTTTCAGTTCTTCGCCGCATTCAATCCAGTATTCCAGCAGGGGCCGGCGGTAGAGGAAGATGATGTCCACATCTTCGGGCACGGCCGTAACGCTTTTCCGCTCCAGACTGACGCCGCTGTACATTCCCAGCAGATCGTAGGGTGTATTCAGGGCCAACGCACGGATGGTTTCGTCATCGGGAAAGTCGACCACCTGGATCACCAGATCGGTCAATTGCTGCCGCAGCGGCGGCGGAATGCGGTCCAACGTGGCCCGCGCCATGTCCTCTATTTCGGCCAACGTAGGGGCCATGCTGTTGCCCTTTGCCATGGGCCGCAGTTTAACGCTCCGCCCAGCCCGCCGCCAGAGCCGTTCCGGGGTTCCATGCCATGAATTGGCGAATTAAAGGCGTGATTATTCTGCTGGGTGTCGTTTCAGGTTATGCGCAGCCGGCGCGGGCCGACTTTTTTGCCGGCCTGAAAGCCTATGGCCAGGGTGATTTTGCCACCGCGCGGACGCAATGGCAAGGGACGGCGGCAGACGACACGAACAAGGCCATGGCCCATTACCGCCTGGGCCTTATGCTGGTACATGGCACCGGTGTGGATAAAGACCCCGACACCGGCGTGGCCTGGCTGCGCCGGGCCGGGGAAGACGGTCTGACGTTGGCCCAATTAGATCTGGCGGAGCTGTTGTTCACGGGCGTTGATCTGCCGGTGGATTACCCGGAGGCCTTGAAATGGAGCCAGGCAGCGGCGAAATCCGACAATGCATGGGCGCGCTATTACCTGGGCCGTCATTTTGACCGCGGCCTTGGCGTGCCTCTGGATTATCATGCCGCCTTACGCCATTTCCAGTTCGCGGCGGAACGCGGCGTGGCCCCGGCGCAACGCCGTCTGGGGCAATATCTGGCCGCCGGCATCGCGGTCGATGCTGACCAGGAAAATGCCCTGCACTGGTTGGCCTTGGCCGCCGAGGGCGGTGACCATCCGGCCCAATACGACCTGGCCCGGCGCTACAATCTGGGCACGGGCGTGGAAAAAGATCACAAAAAGGCACAGGCGCTCTATCGCCGCGCCGCCGAGGCCGGCAACGCCAAGGCGCAACATGATTTGGCGATGTTTGAAATCAAGGGCCTGCTGGGCGAGATTGACCTGACAGAGGGGCGGTTTTGGCTGCAACGGGCGGCGGCGGCCGGTATTGCACAATCGCAATTTCAGCTTGGCCACCTGGAACTGACCCAGCTGCGCCGCCCGCTGTTGATGTTCGAAGCCTTTGATTGGATCGGCCGCGCCTGGCGGCAAAACCATGCGGCCTCGCAAGAGTTGATCAGCAAACTGGCCAGGGAACTGCCGTCGCGTTTACAGGGAAAAAATCCAGCCGCCAAAATTGACCGCGACGCGACCGCGTTCTGCCTGCTCGCCTACGCCGTTTCAGCCTGGACGGAAATCGATCAACATTGCGCCAAGATGGCCAAGATCGGGCAAGTCGTGGCGCAGTACGTCATGGGGCAGGTGTATGAATACGGCCAGGGCCGGCCGTTTGATTTGGTCAAGGCGCAGCAATGGTATCGCCGTGCCGCCATTGCCGGGCTGCCGCGGGCGCAGAATGCCTATGGCCGCATGCTGCTGCGCGGCCTGGGCGTCAAGCGGAACCCGACAAAAGGCGCGGCCTGGGTGCGGCAGGCGGCGGAACAGGGCTATGCCCCGGCGCAGTTCAATCTGGGTTTCATGTATCAGGAGGGCTTTGGCGTCGCGGCACAAGTGGTGGCGGCGGCAAACTGGTACCGCCGAGCGGCAGGGCAGGGCCACGCCAGGGCGCAAATTAATCTGGCGGCGCATTATATGACGGGGAACGGCCTGCCCTACGACCCGATCCAAGCTTATAAGTGGCTGCTTTTGGCCACTATTCCCCAGGGTGTGGACCGCAGCGAAGGCGGCGTGGCGGCGCAAAAGGCGCGGCGCTCCCAAGGCTTGTTGGCTGCCCGCATGACGCCGGCGCAACTGGAACAGGCCCGGCGCGAAGCCATCGCGTTTCGGCCGGAATAACGTCATGAGCGATCTACTACAAGAAAACTGCCGCCGCGAAGCACTGGCTGGCCTATCCGGCTGGCAACTGCAAGACGGGCGAGATGCCATACAGAAATCCTTTACATTCAAGGATTTCAACGCCGCCTTCGCCTTCATGACCCGCATCGCCCTGAAGGCCGAGGCTATGAACCATCACCCGGAATGGAACAACGTTTACAACCGGGTGGATATTGTCCTGACCAGCCACGACGTGGCCGGCCTAAGCGAACGGGATATCGTCCTGGCCACCTTCATTGATGCCGCCGCGTCGGATTGAGCCATCCGGATCTAGAGCAATTCCGGATTAATGAGAATCGCGAAGCGATCCTAAGTGATTGGAAAAACTGCTCTAATTCTAAAGATCTGAGCATTTTCAGAATGAAAATGCTCTAGAGCGTTTCCGGGCTATTCTGAACCATTTGACCGCTCACCAAGGCCCCGTGGGTAGGCGCGGTTTGCAGGTCGATGTGGTGCATCGTCCAAGAACCGCAACGCAGCCACGGGGCCTTGGTGAGCGGCCTTCGGTGGCACCCCTAAGCCATCAAATGGACCAGAATAGCCCGGAAATGCTCTAGCGGGGCGCCATGCGAATGGCGCCGTCCAGGCGGATGGTTTCGCCATTCAGCATGACGTTTTCCACAATCTGCCGGGCCAGTTGGGCATATTCGCTGGGCACACCCAGTTTCTTGGGGAACGGCACACTGGCCGCCAGCGACGCCCGCACGTCATCGGGCAGGGTGCCCAACAGGGGTGTCTCGAAAATTCCCGGCGCGATGGTGCAAACGCGGATGCCCTTGTCCGCCAGATCGCGGGCGACCGGCAGGGTCATGCCGACGATGCCGCCTTTCGAGGCGGAATAGGCGGCCTGGCCGACCTGACCATCGAAGGCGGCGACCGAGGCGGTGTTGATGACCACGCCGCGTTCGCCATGCTCCAACGGCTCTAAATCCACCATATCGGTGCTGGCAAGACGGATGCAATTAAAGGTGCCTATCAGGTTGATCTTGATGATCCGTTCGAACTGATCGAGGGGATGGGCGGCACCGCGGGAGGTTGTCTTGACCGCTACGCCGGTACCGGCACAGTTGACCAGAATGCGGGCCGTGCCAAAGGCTTCCCTGGTCTCGCCCAGGGCGGCAACCACACTGTCTTCCGAGGTGACATCGCATTTGCAGAAGATACCGCCCACGGCCTTTGCCACGGCCATGCCTTTATCTTCCTGAATGTCCCAGATCGCTACTTGTGCGCCGGCGCCGGCCAGTTCCCTGGCCGTACCCTCGCCCAGGCCCGAGGCGCCGCCGGTAATGATCGCTACCTGTCCGTCGATTTGCATGCTGTGCCCTTACCTTTGTTCAGTAAATTATCGCCTTCTCATAGCAGATGCACGGCCCTGGCGGCAATCATTGCAAATTGCGGGGAACCGCACATATGCCCAACATGTCAAAAACACATTCCAAAGTGGAGGTAACGACCGACGAGGCCAAGGTACGCCGGGATTTTTGGCCCAAGTTACGGCGCGTATTGCGCCGCGTCCCTTTTGCCACCGATCTGATTGCCTCTTATTACTGCGCCCTGGATCCAGCCACGCCGGCACAGGCGAAGGCGATATTACTGGGCGCCCTGGCCTATTTCATCATGCCGGTGGATCTGCTGCCGGATTTCATCGCCCTGCTAGGCTTTACCGATGATGCCACCGTGCTGTTCATGGCCATCAACCGCGTGCGCCAGTATATCCGGCCCGAACACCGGGACCGGGCGCGGGCCTTTCTGTCAAGCGGCGAAATTTAGTTTCGGGCGACGGCGGGTGGATCGACGGCAGGCTGGGACAGCCCGGACTTTTTTCCCAACCTGGCTTCCCGCACACCAATATACAAGGTCGCCGCGGCGACGATCAGGGCGCCGGTTATGGTCCAGATATCCGGCACTTCCGCGAACACCAGGTAGCCAATGGCGCCGGCGAAAAGCAGCCGGGTATAGTCAAAGGGCAGCAACGCCGTTGCCTCGCCAATGCGATAGCCCCGGATCATAAAGTACTGCCCTGCCGCGCCGAGGGCGCCGATCGCCATCAAAAACACCAGTTCAACCAGGCCTGGCGCCCGCCACACCATCAAGGCCGGGCCCAGGGCGACCAAGGATGAGACCACGCCAAAATAGAACAACAGGGATTCCGGCTGCTCGGTGGTCGACAGTTTTTTGATCATGATGGTGATCGAGGCCACCAGAAAGGCCCCGAACACGGCCACGAATGTCGCGGGCGCGATGTCGCCGCCCGGCCGCAGCATGATGATCACGCCAACAAAGCCGACGGCAGTCGCGGTCCAACGGCGCAGACGCACCACCTCGCCCAGGAACAACACCGCCAGCGGGATCAGAAACAGGGCGCGGGCATAGCTGATGGAGACGGCATCGGCCAGCGGCAGATGGGTGATGGCGTAAAAACCGGACAACATAGCAAGGGAGCCACCAACGGCACGGGTCAATTGCATGCCCAGACGCCGGGTGCGCACGACAGCAAGGCCGTGCCGGAGGAAAAATGGCAACACGGCAAAAAGGCCGAACAGGGCGCGGAAAAAAGCCAATTGGAACGAATCGAACGAGCCACCCAGATACTTCACCACCGCCGTCATACAGGAAAACATGACGCAGCCCAGGACAATCCACAGCGCCCCACGGGTGTTGTCGGGCAGGCCGCGAACATGGACGCGCAGTCCCGCCGCGGTCACCCCTGGGGCCCGTCAAAATCAGCGCCAAATACGTTGCTTGTGTGCATGGCCGCAACCTAGAGCAGATCCGGGATATTGTGAACCATGGCCAAAAACCATGCCCAAAAACGATGACCAGAAACGATGGTATGGTGGCGAATTCGCGCATGGCGTAAACTGCTGAATGACCATCGATCAGGAGACGAATGTGAGCCAGACCCCTATGTGGCAACCCACCGCGTTGCAAGCGGCCACCACCAATATGGGCCGCTTCATGACCGAAGTGGCGCACCGTTGGAACGAAGAGGTGCCCGATTACGCCGCGCTACACCAATGGTCGGTAAACCGGCGCGAGGATTTCTGGTCCACGGTCTGGGATTTCTGCGCCGTACGCGCCGCCACCAGGGGCAAGGTCACCTTGCGCAATGGCGATGCCATGCCCGGCGCCCAGTGGTTCCCCGAGGCGCGCCTGAACTTCGCGGAAAACCTGTTGCGCGGCGAAGGGCCGGAGGACGCGATCGTTTTCTGGGGTGAAGACCGGGTTAAGCGGCGCCTGAGCCAGGCTGATCTGCGCGCAGCGGTCTCGCGCCTGCAACAGGCCCTGCGTGCCATGGGCGTTGGGGCCGGCGACCGGGTATCGGGTTTTCTGCCCAATTTGCCGGAAACCGTAATCGCCATGCTGGCCACCACCTCGCTGGGCGCGGTCTGGTCCTCCTGCTCGCCGGATTTTGGCGTCCAGGGCGTGTTGGACCGCTTTGGCCAGATCGAGCCCAAGGTGCTGTTCGTCGCCGATGGCTATTTTTACGGCGGCAAGGAATTCGATTGCCTGGACAAGGTAAAGGACATTACCGCCCAACTACCCAGTCTGGAAAAGTTGATCGTGGTGCCTTACATGCGCCCGGAGCCGCCCCTTGCGGGCCTCAATAAGGCGGTGCTGCTGGACGATTTCGTGGCGAATTTTACCCCCGGCGAGATCGAATACACCCGGATGCCGTTCAACGCGCCGCTCTACATCATGTATTCGTCGGGCACCACGGGCGCGCCGAAATGCATCGTGCATGGCATCGGCGGCACCATCCTGCAGCATCTGAAGGAACATCAGTTGCACGCCGATGTGCGGCCCGGTGACCGGGTATTCTTTTTCACCACCTGCGGCTGGATGATGTGGAACTGGCTGGTCTCGGCCCTGGCCTCCAACGCTACGATTTTACTGTATGACGGCCTGCCGGCACATCCCGATGGCAATATCCTGTTCGACTTCGCCCAGGCCGAGGGCGCGACCCATTTCGGCACCTCGGCCAAATGGCTGGATGCCATCGCCAAGGCCGGCCTGGCGCCGATGGAAAGCCATGATCTGTCAACCATCCGGGTGCTGCTCTCCACCGGCGCGCCGCTATCGCCGCAAGGTTTCGACTACGTCTATGAAAAGATCAAGCGCGATGTCCACCTGGCCTCGATCTGCGGCGGCACCGACATAATCTCGTGCTTCATGGGTGGGGTGCCCACCCTGCCCGTCTGGCGCGGGGAGATCCAGGCGCCCAGCCTTGGCATGAAGGTCGAGGTGTTCGACGAGAATGGCCAGGCCCTGGCGGACGGCCAGGGCGAACTGGTCTGCACCGCGCCGTTTCCCTGCATGCCCATCGGCTTTTGGAACGATGACGACGGCGCCCGCTATCACGCCGCCTATTTCGACGTCTATCCCAACGTCTGGCGCCATGGTGATTGGGTATCCTTCACCGAACATGGCGGCATGGTGGTCTATGGCCGCTCGGACGCCACCCTTAACCCCGGCGGCGTGCGCATCGGCACGGCCGAGATTTACCGCCAGGTGGAACAGTTGGAAGAAGTTCTGGAAGGCTTGGTGATCGGCCAAAAATGGGATAACGACACCCGCATCATCCTGTTCGTCATCCTGCGCCCTGGTTTTGATCTGGACGATGATCTGATCGCCCGGATCAAGGCCAAGATCCGCACCGGCGCCTCGCCCCGCCACCTGCCCGCCAAAGTGCTGCAAGTGGCCGATATCCCCCGCACCGTCAACGGCAAGATCACCGAGCTGGCGGTCACGGATGTTATCCACGGCCGCGAGGTCAAGAACCGCGAAGCCCTGGCAAACCCGGAGGCCTTGGAACTATACAAGAATATGCCGGAATTGGCGGAATAGAAATTAGCCATAGGAAAACAACATGAATGAACTTGCGGGCAAGGCGGCCATTGTCACCGGGGCCAGCCGGGGTATTGGCGCGGCCACGGCGCGGGAGCTTGCCGGACGCGGCGTCGCGGTTTTGCTGGCCGCGCGCAGTTTGGCCGAGATAGAAGCCGTGGCGGCGGAAATTCGCGCCGCCGGCGGCAGGGCGGAGGCAATGGCCTGCGATGTCAGCCAATATGGCGACGTTGCCGCCGCCGTGGCGCGGTGCCAGGAGGCCTTTGGCCGGTTGGATATCCTGATCAACAATGCCGGCGTTATCGAACCGATCACCCGGCTGGGGGACTCCGACCCCGAACAATGGGGCCGCGCCGCCGACATTAACTACAAGGGCGTCTATCATGGCCTGCGCGCGGCAATCCCGGTGATGGCGGCGCAAGGCGCGGGCGTCATCATCAATCTCAGCTCTGGCGCGGCCACCGGCGCCATGGAGGGGTGGAGCCACTATTGCTCCGCCAAGGCCGCCGCCCTGTCATTGACCCGTTGCGCCCATGTGGAATACGGCGGCAGCGGCATCCGGGTCATCGGCCTTGTCCCTGGAACCGTGGCCACCGAAATGCAGGTTCTGATTAAGGCCTCGGGCATCAACCCGGTCAGTCAGTTGGACCCTTCGGTGCACATACCCGCGGAATGGCCCGCCCGTGCTATCGCCTGGCTGTGCAGCGAAGACGCGGCGGAATTCTCCGGCAGCGACGTCTCGCTCAGAGATGATGGCATTCGAAGGCGCGCCGGGCTTACCGCGTAATCGCTTCGCTAGAGCATTTTCATTCTGAAAATGCTCAGATCTTTAGAATTAGAGCAATTTTTCCAATCACTTAGAATCGCTTCGCGATTCTCTGTAATTCGGAATGGCTCTAGCCGTGCTTTATATATTGGAGGTGGAAGGTTCGAAACCGCTGGCGCGCGCGTCGCGGGCGGTGGCGGCAAGCTCGCTGGCCGGATCGCCGGCAACGCGGGTATGCCGCATGACCCGCGTTTCGCTGTAGTCATAGGGCCGCGCGGCATGCAGAACACAGCGATTGTCCCAAATTATCAGGTCGCCCGGCTGCCAGCCGTGAGTGTAGGTACGCGGCGGCTGACAGGCAAAATTCAGCAGGTCATCCAATAGGGCTTTCGCCTCCCCGTCGTCCAGCCCTGGAATTTGGTAGGCGTGACGGCCAATGAAAAGCGACTTGCGGCCGGTGACCGGGTGCGTCTTCACCAGCGGACGCAACGGCGCGCCCTTGTTGTGATAACCGTAAGCGGTGCCGCTCTCGACAATATGTCCGATCTCGGCCTGGGATTGGTACAGCGAATGATGGGCGGAAAGCCCCTCGATGCGTTCTTTTTGGTCATTATCCAGGGCATCGTAGGCGGCGCGCATATCCGCCCACGCCGTCTCGCCCCCTGCCGAGGGTACGACCAGCGCGGCTAGCATGGATGCCTTGGCCGCCAGCGGCATGTACGAGCTGTCCGTATGCCAGCCTTCGTTCCCGCGCAAAGCCTGATAGCGATGCTCCTCCGGCTGCAAAACGCTGCCATCGGGTTTTTGGTTGCTGATCGCAACGGCCTTGGCTGCGGGGTCTCCGCGCAAAAGTTCGATCTCGCCAAAGCGCATCGCGAATGCCACCTGCGCCTCGTCGGTCAGATTTTGCCCTGGAAAAATCAGCACGGCGTATTCGTGAAAAGCATCCTCCACCCGCTGCCAGGCAGGTTGATCCAGATGGGCCAGGTCGATGTCGGTGATCGTGGCGCCGAATGTGGCATCAAGAGGCGTGATCGTTGGCGCCATGGGATACTCCTGCTTTGCGGATTGCGCCGCGGCAGCGTCCATTCAGACCATACTGCCGCGTTCAGAGGGGCAGTATGGCCAAGGAAGGGCAACGAAGGCAAGCCCGCGGAAGCCCCCGACCCTGCAACGGTCGGAGCTAGGTGCGCGGTCGACGGGTGCGGCCGCGCACCAACCCTATGCCAACCCTATGCCGCCTCTATCAGACGGTCGTTGATGGTCAGGCCGGCCGCGGTGGCCGAGACGTTGACCGTTTCACCATCACTGACCGCGCCTTCCAGGATCAAGCTGGCCAGCGGGTTTTGCAACTGCCGCTGGATCACCCGTTTCAGGGGCCGCGCGCCATAGACCGGGTCATAGCCGGCCTTGGCCAGCCAGTCGCGGGCCGAAGCGTCCAGGGACATCTCAAGCTTCCGGTCAGCCAGCAGGGCGGCCAGATGGCGCAGTTGAATATCCACGATACCGCCCATGTGTTCCCGAGCCAGCCGGTGAAACAGGATAATTTCGTCCAGACGATTGAGGAATTCGGGCCGGAAATGGGCCTGAACCATGGCCATGACGTCCCCGCGCGCGGCCTCGGATTCTTCACCGTCGGCCAAGGCGGCAAGATATTCGGCGCCCAGGTTTGAGGTTAGAACGATGATGGCATTGGTGAAATCCACGGTGCGGCCCTGGCCGTCGGTCATGCGGCCATCGTCCAATACCTGCAACAACACATTGAAGACATCCGGGTGGGCCTTTTCCACTTCATCAAACAGCACCACCTGATAAGGCCGGCGCCGCACAGCCTCGGTCAAGGCGCCGCCTTCGTCGTAACCGATATATCCGGGCGGCGCGCCGATCAGACGCGAAACGGCATGTTTCTCCATATATTCCGACATATCGATGCGGGTCATCGCACCTTCATCATCAAAGAGGAATTCCGCCAGGGCCTTGCACAATTCCGTCTTGCCTACGCCCGTGGGGCCCAGGAACAGGAATGAGCCAATAGGTCGCGACGGATCCTGCAAGCCGGCCCGCGCCCGGCGTACAGCGTTGGCCACCGCGTGCAGCGGCTCGTCCTGGCCGATCACACGTTCGCCCAGACGCTGTTCCATGGCGAGCAGTTTATCGCGCTCGCCAGCCAGCATTTTCTCCACCGGAATGCCGGTCCAACGGGCCACCACGGCAGCGATATCCTCTTCGCCCACCACTTCGCGCAACATGGCCCCCGCGCCGCCAATATCGCGCGTACCAACAGATTCCGCGTCTTCAATACGTTTGCTCAAGTCCGGAATGACGCCATAAGTCAATTCCGAGGCACGGGCCAGATCGCCTTGGCGTTGCGCTGTCTCCGCCTCCTGGCGGGCATGTTCAAGCTGTTCCTTCAACTCCTGGGCCTCACCCAATTTTTCCTTTTCGCCCTGCCAGGCCGCCGTTAACAGGGCCGAGCGGCCTTCCAGGTCCGCCAATTCGCTTTCCAACTTGCCCAAACGATCACGGGAGGCGCTGTCGTCTTCCTTTTTCAGGGCTTCCCGCTCGATCTTCAACTGGATGATACGGCGGTCCAGTTCGTCGATTTCCTCTGGTTTGGAATCCACTTCCATGCGGATGCGGCTGGCCGCTTCATCCATCAGATCAATCGCCTTGTCGGGCAAAAAGCGGTCGGTGATATAACGGTTCGACAGGGTCGCCGCCGCTACCAGAGCGCTGTCCGAGATGCGGACGCCGTGATGCAGTTCGTACTTCTCGTTCAGGCCGCGCAGGATGGAAATGGTATCCTCGACAGTGGGTTCCAATACCATGACAGGCTGGAAACGCCGGGCCAAAGCCGCGTCCTTTTCTATGTGCTTGCGGTATTCATCCAACGTGGTGGCACCGACGCAACGCAATTCACCCCGGGCCAGGGCCGGTTTCAGCAGGTTCGAGGCATCCATGGAACCTTCCGCCGCGCCGGCACCTACCAAGGTGTGCAATTCATCGATAAACAGGACGACGTCGCCCGCGGCCGCCTCGATTTCCGATAATACGGCCTTCAGACGTTCCTCGAACTCGCCGCGAAATTTGGCACCCGCGATCAAGGCACCCAGATCCAGCGACAGCAGGCTTTTGTTTTTCAGGCTTTCGGGCACATCGCCATTCATGATGCGAATGGCCAAACCCTCGACAATGGCGGTCTTGCCCACGCCGGGCTCGCCGATCAGGACCGGGTTGTTCTTGGTCCGACGGGACAGCACCTGAATGGTGCGGCGTATTTCCTCGTCCCGGCCGATCACCGGGTCAAGCTTGCCCTCGCGGGCCGCCTCGGTCAGATCACGGGCATATTTCTTCAGGGCATCGTAGGCATTTTCGGCCGTGGCGCTGTCGGCCGAGCGGCCCTTGCGCAGTTCATTGATGGCGCTATTGAGGTTTTGCGGGGTCAGGCCGGCCGTTTGCAACGCCGATGCCGCTGGCGTTGACGTCGCCAGGGCCAGGGCCAGCAATAATCGTTCCACCGTCACGAAACTATCACCAGCCTTTTCGGCGATTTGTTCCGCCGCCTCAAACAGGCGGCCGGTTTCCGGCGCCATGTAGAGCTGCCCGGCACCGCTGCCTTCCACCTTTGGCAGCTTGGCCAGGGCCTCTTCATTGGCCGTCCGCGCCAGCGCCGTATCGCCACCCGCCGCTTCGATCAGTGCCGCCGCCATGCCCTCCTCGTCGTCGAGCAGAACCTTCAGCAAATGTTGCGGGGTGAATTGCTGATGCCCGGACCGTTGGGCCAGGGCTTGGGCAGCCTGCACGAAACCACGGCTGCGTTCGGTATATTTTTCGAAATCCATTTTACATCCCTTTCAAGCACGCCTTGTGACAGCCAATGTTGCGCGTCTCGGTGGCCTGCCATCAACGCCTTGCAGTCAAAGCCCGGTCCTTCTATGAAGCAACCACGGCAGCGTATAACACTCCCTAGATATGGTGCCGTCAACACGCAACACAAGGTTCCATAGCATCACAAAATAACCGCTGGAGAGGCAATTTTGCCGAGAGCGCATTCGAAGAAAATGCGCTCGGACTCTTAAAAATAGAACAATTGAACCAATCACTTTAAGTCGCGAAAGCGACTTCGATGAATTGAACGTTGCTCTAAGTTTGGCAAGATTCGAGATAAAAATGAGCCGTATCGCACAAATATACCGCTATCCGGTAAAGGGCTTAAGCCCGGAACCATTGTCAAAGACCGTCGTGTCGGCAGGACGCTGCATACCGATGGACCGCGCCTTTGCTTTGGCGCACGGCTCAACCCAGTTCGATGCAGCCAATCCAAAGTTCCTGCCGAAAAGCAAATTTTTGATGTTGGCGCGCAATGAACGGCTGGCGGCATTGAGCAGCCGTTACCATGATGAGACGCAGGAATTAGTGATCGAGCGGGACGGTAAACAGGTCGCCCGCGGCCGTCTGGATCTGCCCGTGGGGCGGCAGATGATTGAACAATTCTTTGCCGCCTATATGGCCGACGAGGTGCGGGGCAGCCCAAAACTATTGCGCGCCGGGGATCATACTTTTTCAGATGTGCCCCGCCATTGCCTGTCAGCGATTAATATTTCCAGCCTGCGGGAACTGGAACGGGTGATGAAAGTGCCCCTCGATCCCTTACGCTTTCGGGCCAATCTGTATTTCGATACCGGTGTGCCGTGGCAGGAGTTCGATTGGTGCGACAATGAATTTCCGATTGGCGACGGCGTGGTGGTCCGGGCCGTGTCCAGGATCGTGCGTTGCGCGGCGACCAACGTGAATTTGGAAACAGCCAGCCGCGACGTCAATATACCGCTGCAATTGCAACAGGCTTTCGGCCATGCGGACATGGGCATTTATGTGGAAGTGATCAACGGCGGTACGATCAGCCTGGGCGATATGGTAACCCCGCCATAGGCGCGACGCCAATTTTTAAACTATTTTCGAGATCGGGCTAGCTGGGTTCGATGTCCTCGACCACATTGCGCGGCGCGCTATCGCTTTCCGCCGCACCCGTATCCGCCGCAGCTGTATCCACCGCCGGGCGGCGTCTGCGGCGCGGTTGCCGGCGGGGGGCGGCATCGACTGTTTCCGCACCACTTTCATCCCGCGCATCGCCGCCAGAATTCTCGTTATCGCGGCCATTCACGCCATTACCGCTGCCAGCGCGGGGCATGCGGCCACTTTCGGACATTGCCGCCAATTCCGCCGGATTCATTGGCGCCTCGCGCGCCTCATCCCTCTGTGGCGCATTTGCCTCGTCGACATATGCGCGACCGACACGCGTATCCTCGATAACAACCGCCTCGGCGCTATCCGTGCCAAGCCCGGAACTGTCCCCGGCAACTTCAACAACCGCCTCTTCCGACGCGGCCGTCGATTGCTTTTCGCTGTCGCCCGCAGCCCTATCGTTGCCGCGTTCATCCTGATTTTGCTGCTCTTGGCGCCGCACATCCCGCTGTTCGCTCTCGCCAGCTTGCTGTTTGGCCGCTTGCATCAGGCGGTAATAATGTTCCGCATGCTGAAAGTAGTTTTCCGCCGCGACGCGGTCACCCGATAGCACCGCGTCGCGCCCCAGCGTCTGGTATTTGTCATATACCGCCGACGCCGTGCCGCGAACTTTTACCTCCGGGCCACTGCTGTCATAACTACGATTGGGGGAATTGTTAAAACCCCTGCGACCGGTTGGACGGCCACGTCCCCGTCTCTGGGGTGCGTTCTGTCTCATGCTACCGTCTTGAGTTGTGAATACGAATGAACGCCAATTCAAGATCCCTACGCTCGATCGATCGCCTCGGTATTTCTACCGCAAGCCAGCCGCCAAATATCCAGCGGCGAGACTAATCGCCAATGCCCTCGATCGAAGCAAGACATACTATTTGCATTCAAGTTGTCCGTATTACATCGGCCTAAATACTGGCCACAGATTTCCGGGTTGCATTGTGGGTATGTCTAATTGGAACCGTTCGCCCCATCACGACAGCTGTTTTTGCTGATCGATACGGTCGTTCCTTGCCGTTCGACTAGGAACCTAGCCGCTGACGGCGAAAATTCCAACCTCTTTTTTCAATTAATTGGCCGAAACAATGAAACAGCGTTCGACCCCACCTAAATCACGATGGCGACTTTCAACGTGCAAACCGCTGGCTTCGATAATTTGCCCCAGCAAAAATGCCTGGCCGCGGCCGCACTCCAAGGCCGCTTTGCCGGTCGGTTGCAGCAACCGCGGCAGATCAGGCAGCAAAGCGCGGTAGGCTGCCAGGCCGTCCCTGCCGCCATCCAGGGCCAGGCCCGGGTCATGGCAGCGGACCTCCGGCGCCAGGCCGGCAATCTCGGCGGACGCAATATAGGGTGGGTTGGCAACGATCAAATCAAAAGCACCCACCAATGCCCGGCTCCAATCACCCACCATGAAACGAGCCCGGTCAGAGAGGCCGAGGGCATGCGCATTGTCCCGCGCCTGGCACGCCGCAGCGGCGCTGATATCCAGGCCAACGCCCCAGGATTGGGGCCGTTCCTGCAATAGCGCCAACAACAGACAACCCGAGCCGGTGCCAAGATCGGCAATTCGATAGGCCCCGTCTTTTTGCCCCAGCTGTTCCAGAGCGGCGGCAACGATGGTTTCACTGTCCGGGCGCGGATCCAAAACATCCGGCCCTATTTGCAGATCAAGGCTCCAGAATTCTCGGTGCCCCAACAGGCGCGATACCGGTTGCCGCGCGGCACGGGCCGCGATTAAACCGGCAAAGGCCAGAGCTTCGCCATCGCATAGCCTACGGTCGCCCTGCCGTATCAGGGTCAGGCGGTCGCCGCCAACCACATGGGCCAGCAACAGCCCGGCGTCCAGCATGGCATCGTCGACCCCCGCCGCCCGCAATTCTTGACCGGCGGCGAGCAGAACCTGACGCAAAGTTAACCCTGGAGCCGGGCCGGCGGCATTAGCCATGACCTTCCAGCTCTGCCAATAAATTCGCCTGATGTTCGGCGATCAGAGCATTCACCACCTCGTCCACCGCTTCCCCACTCATCATTTTTTCCAACTTATACAGGGTCAGATTAATGCGGTGGTCGGTGACCCGGCCCTGGGGAAAATTATAGGTGCGAATGCGCTCGGAACGGTCGCCACTGCCGACCTGTTCCTTGCGGGCGGAGGCCCGAGCGCCGTCCACCATTTGCCGTTCGACGTCGTACAGGCGGGCGCGCAGCACCTTCATGGCCTTGGCGCGGTTCTTATGTTGGGATTTGCTATCCTGTTGCGTCACCACGATGCCCGAGGGCAGATGGGTGATGCGGATCGCCGAGTCTGTTTTATTGACGTGCTGGCCCCCGGCTCCCTGGGCGCGGTAGGTATCGACCCGCAGGTCCGAGGGGTTGATTTCAATATCTATCTCTTCGGCCTCGGGCAAGACGGCGACGGTGGCGGCGGAGGTATGGATGCGGCCCTGCGATTCCGTTTCGGGCACCCGTTGCACCCGGTGAACACCGGATTCATACTTTAATTTGGCGAACACGCCTTGGCCCGTGATCTCCGCCACGGCATCCCGGATACCGCCAAGCTCGGATGCACTGAGGCTCATCATTTCGAACTTCCAGCCATTGATCTCGGCATAGCGTTGATACATGCGCAGCAGGTCGGCGGCGAACAGGGCAGCTTCATCGCCGCCTGTACCCGCGCGCACTTCCAAAATGGCATTCTTGGTATCGGCGGCGTCCCTGGGCAGCATGGCGATCTGCAGTTCATCTTCAAACGCCGGCAATCTCTGCCGTGCCGCCGCCAATTCCTCGGTTGCCAGCGCGCGCATTTCAGCGTCGCTACCCTGATCAACAACCATTGCCCCCAGTTCGGCAATTTCGGCACGCATATCGCGTATCACGGCGGCCTTCTTGGCCACCGGGGCAAGCTCGGCATATTCCTTGGACAGGCGGACAAAATCGCCGCTCGAACCACCCGCCGCCATTGTGGCCTCAAGCTCCGCCAGGCGTTTCAGGATGCCCTCTATCTGTTCTTCGCTGATCATGTAACCAATTTCCGCAGATGGGCCGCTACCGCGTCCAGGGCGACATCCTGCTGGGCGCCGTCATCCAAATCGCGCAGGGTTATCATACCTTTGGCGATTTCATCATCGCCCAGGATTAATGCCGCGCGGGCGTTCAGCTTGTTGGCCCGTTTCAGCCGCCGGCTTAAATTACCGCGAAATCCCATATCGACCGTAAAGCCGTCCCGACGCAGGCCATGGCACAGCCGCAGAGCCATGCTCTCGGCCTCGGCCCCCAGGGGCACCAGGGCAATGGGCCGGACTGGCGCAGGCGTATGGGCGGCCAGCATGGCCAGGCGTTCGATACCCCCGGCCCAGCCGATACCAGGCGTCTCTGGTCCGCCCAGCATCTTGATCAGGCCGTCATATCGGCCACCTGCAATGACCGCGCCCTGGGCGCCCAGGGCGTCGGTGACGAATTCAAAGGCGGTGTGGGTATAATAATCCAAACCGCGCACCAGGCGCTGATTGACGTTGTAGGTGATCCCCAGGGCATCCAATCCTTCGCGGACGGCGGCAAAAAATTCCTGCGATGCCGGGTTTAAATATTCAGCCATCAAAGGGGCATCAACAACGATCACCCGGTCCCCTTCGTCCTTGGAATCCAGGATGCGCAAGGGATTGCGGGCCAACCGATCGACGCTGTCTTCCGAGAGGCGGTCCCGATGGTCGGAAAAATAAGTTACCAGGGCCTCGCGATAAGCCTGCCGGCTGTCGGGATCGCCCAGGGTGTTCAGTTCCAGGGTACAGCGGTCCAGGACACCCAGCTCGTGCAGAATGTCGGTGCCCAGGGCGATAATCTCGATATCGGCACCGGGGCCTTCCACGCCCAGGATTTCGGCATTAATCTGGTGGAACTGCCGCAACCGGCCTTTTTGCGGCCGCTCATAGCGAAAGGCCGGGCCATGCGCGAAAAACTTCAACGGCAAATCCTGCTGCATCCCGCCTGAGATGAAAGCGCGGCAGATGCCGGCGGTGAATTCCGGGCGCAGGGTAATATCCTCGCCACCACGATCGGTGAACGAATACATCTCCTTGCGCACGACGTCGGAGCCCTCGCCCATGGTGCGGGCAAAGACCGGCGTGAATTCAAAAATCGGCGTATCGATATCGCTAAAGGCATAGCGGTGGGCACAGTTCCGCGCCACCTCCACCACGTGGCGATGACCCGCCGCCGCCACGCCGACAATGTCATGGGTGCCGCGCACCGATTGAATTTTCGCCATACTCGTCTTACTCCGCGTCTTACTCTGTCGGGACCAGGGCCATTCGTTCCTGGCCAGCCTGCATTTCCGCCACCTTGGCCTCGACCAACGCGACCACATGATCAACAAAGCCTTCATCGCCGATCTTGTGATCGGCAACGCCGCTTAGATACACTAAATGGGTGCCGTGGCCACCGCCGGTAACACCGATATCGGTTTCCCGTGCCTCGCCCGGGCCATTTACCACGCAGCCCATGATGGACAGGGTCAGCGGTGTGACGATATGGGCCAGGCGTTGTTCCAAGGCTTCCACCGTCTTGATCACGGGAAAGGCCTGGCGCGCGCAGGACGGGCAGCTAACGATGGAGACCCCACGATGGCGCAGGCCCAGGGCCTTCAATATCTCGAAACCAGCATGGATTTCCTCGACCGGGTCGGCGGACAGGGAAACCCGGATGGTGTCGCCAATACCGGCCCACAAAAGATTGCCAAGGCCGATGGACGACTTGACCGTGCCGCCCCGCAAGGCGCCGGCCTCGGTAATGCCCAGGTGCAGGGGATAGTCACAGGCATCCGCCAGGGCCTGATAGGCGGCAACGCAAAGAAACACATCCGATGCCTTGACCGAAATCTTAAAGTCTTCAAAGTTATTGTCTTCCAGCAACCGGGCATGGTTCAAGGCGCTTTCCACCATCGCCTCCGGGCAGGGTTCGCCATAACGTTCCAGCAATTCGCGTTCCAGGCTGCCGGCATTGACGCCAATGCGCATGGAACAGCCGTTGGCCCGGGCGGCCTGTATCACCTCACGCACCCGGCTTTCAGAGCCGATATTGCCCGGATTGATACGTAAACAGGCAGCGCCGTTGTCGGCTGCTTCCAAGGCCCGGCGATAATGGAAATGAATGTCGGCGATAATCGGCACGCTGACCTGATCGACAATGTCGCGCAGGGCGGCCGAAGACGCTTCATCGGGGCAGGAAACCCGGACGATATCCGCGCCGGCCGCCTCCAATGCCTTGATCTGGGCCACCGTCGCGGCGACATCATGGGTCAGCGTCGTGGTCATGGATTGCACCGAGATCGGCGCGCTGCCGCCGACGGCAACGTCACCAACCTTCACCTGACGGCAAGTCCGCCGCTGAATATCGCGATAGGGACGTAGGCTCATGATCTGATCCAGGATACGGGGTGTAAACACGGGACACATAAAATCAGGCCGGAAAAAACACCGCAGACCAGCCTGACCGATGCAATAGCAATAAATTGCTACCGATAACAGGTAATACCAACCGACGCTGATAGGGACCTACTGAGACGCCTTGGGCCAGTATTCGGGTCGGAGCGCGCCGACGCGATGTGGTGTGCATCGTCAAGACTTCACTCCTACCCGAGGGCACGCGAAGGTGATCACAGTAGGTCCCTATCAGCGCCGGTTGGTATAAGATCAAGGTTCGAGACGGGAAATAACAGACGGATACCCGATCCTAGAACGCGTTCGAAGAAGCCACGCTCTAGGGACCGGAGCCGACCGTGTTGTCCGTGTCGTCCGTGTTGTCGGTCTTAGGCAGCAATTGCGCCCGCAGGAACTCGGCATTCAATTGAATGTTGCGGCGCACCTGTCCAATAGGCCCCAAGGCGCCCAACGCCTGACCATCCACTATGATTTCGATTGCCCCGGCATTGCCGGTCATCAGCACCAAATCGTCGCGGTTCGGGGCGTGATAACTATCACCGGCCCGCAGCATGCGGGTCAGAAGTAATTCATTATTCGCGCCCTGGATCTGGACCCAGGATTCGGCGCGCGCGCGCAATTCCACCCGGGAATTGCGGTTCGAGGCGCCATAGACCTGTGGAGGATAGCTCAGGGCACCAGACGCCGCGGCCTGGGATGCCGGGGATGCCTGCTGGCCCACGGCGCCGTCGGAAGCACCTTCGCTTGCCGCTTCGGGCAAAGCACGGGCCGGCGCCGATGGTGCGGCGGGCGGCGGCGGCGGGTCGATAGCCGCCTGGACCGATGGCGGGACCGACGGCTGGACTGGGGCGGCCTTTACATCACCGCCCTCACCCAATGACGCGGCGGGTTGGGCTGCCGTAGATCGGGCTGCCGTGGATTGCGGTACCGCAGATTGGGGCACGACAACTTGCGGCGCCACGGGCTGCGCCTGCGCGGCGTCTTCCAAGATCACGGGGATCACGGGCGCGGTGCGAACCTCGACCGCCGGCTTAGCGGTGCTGACCATGGCATTTGGCGAAACCGGTGAGGTTGAAGCATCAGCCGCCGCCAAATTCGCGGCTGCCGGCATATCCCCGATGCTGACGCCGGCGTTCGCCTTGACCGTCGCGGCAGGCGTCTTGGCGGCTTGTTCGCCTTCACCAGACCCTGACGTCACCGTTGGCGCGGCCTGGCCCACGGCCTCCGGATTGGCGACTGTAGCTGCCAGGTTTGCGACGGCTCCAACATTCGGTGTTGCCGCCGCCGCATCGTTATTGGCCACGGCATCGTTATCAGCCACGGCATCGTTATCAGCCACGGCATTGCTGTTAACCGCATTACTATCAACAGCTATCTGCTCAGCAGCGGCCTGGCGCGCGGGCTCGGGTGCGGGAACGGACGGCGCAACGGCCACATTGGCTGTGTCTGCCTTAGGGGCAGTGTCCGCGGTATCCGTCGCCGCCTGATAGGGTGTAAAGCGTTCCGGCGGTTCAGCCACCACTTCAATTGGCAAAAGCCCCTGCCGCTCCAGGAAAATCCAACCACCGTAGACCGCACCCGCCAACAGCAATGAGACCAGCGCCAACCGCAAGCCCGGGCGTCGGGCCTCGTCCAGCGGTTCCGGTATAACGATACGGCGTTCTACCGGAACAAGGGTCGCCTCGCGCTTGAACTGGCGGATAACCTCATCGCCATCAAGTCCAAGAAATTCACTGTACGTGCGGAGGAAGCCGATAGCATAGGTCGGCCCTGGCAAACCATCAGTGCGGCCCTCTTCCAACGCCAACAAATGCGCCTGTTGGATACGCAGCTCGCTTGAAATTTCCGCCAGGGAAAGCTGCCGCCGTTGCCTCTCGGCCCGCAAGTTGGTGCCTACGCCGCTGTAAACCTCCACGTCACCCGATTCCACGATCTGTTGCAAGTGCAGGCCACGCCCATTCCCGCGCCGCCGGCTATCCTTGCCGCCCTGTGGTTCCTTCCCAGGCAATTCATCCATAATATTTGGATCAGTCATGCATTCTTTCAGATCAAGCTTTCCTGGCGCGCCACATGCGCCGCATCCCACGGCCCGCACATCGTAGAGTCCTACCGTCGCAGTCCCCTGTGGATAACTTCACAATAAGTTCTAACAGTTAAAAAAAACTCAAGCAATCATCATAGTTTATATGATTATTCCATGATCTTCCGCGAACTTCGTCAACGCCTCGCGCAGGCTATGTTCCGGCGAATCATAATAATTCTCCATAAACGCCTGCAAAGCGGGCAGATCCAAGCTGCGGACCATCATTTTCACCGGGCCAATCGAGGCCGCGCCCATTGAAATACTGCGCAGGCCCAGGCCGATCAGGGCCATGGCGTCGATGGGCCGGCCCGCCGCCTCGCCACACAGGCTGACCGGCACCCCGGCAGCGTCACAACGGCGCACAATATCGCGCACGATCGACAGGGCCGCCGGGCTTAATTCATCATAGCGGTTGGCCAGCCGTGGATTGCCACGATCCGAGGCAAAGAGAAATTGCATCAGATCGTTACTGCCGATGGAGACAAAATCGACCATGGGCAACAATGCCCCCAGCTGCCAGGCCAGACTGGGCACTTCCAACATGGTGCCGACCCGAAGCGACGATGGACCCGCTTCTCCCATACGGTGTTGACGCTCTACCTCGAGCTCGAGCAAGCCGCGTGCCGCCTTGAATTCGGAAACTTCGGCGATCATGGGAAACATGATGGCCAGCGACCGGCCCGCGGCCGCTTTCAGCAAGGCCCTGATCTGCATGCGCAGCAAAACCGGTCGATCCAGAGACAGGCGGATCGCGCGCCAGCCCATGGCCGGGTTCTTTTCGTCGTCATAGCGGGTCAAATAGGGCAACATCTTATCGCCCCCAACATCAAGCGTACGAAAAACCACCGGCCGGTCGCGCACTTGATCCAGCACCCGTTTATAAAACTCGGTCTGCACGGAAACCGTAGGCAGGGTGGCCCGGACCATGAAATGCAGTTCGGTTCGGTACAGCCCGATGCCATCGGCCCCGGTCTCGTCCAAATGGGGTAGATCCGCCAGCAATCCGGCGTTCAGGTTAAGCTGAATGCGGGTGCCATCCCGGCTTATCGCCGGCTGGTCACGCAGCGCGGCATATTGCGCCGCCTTGGCCTGGCGCAGCTCCAGATTAGCGCTGAAGGCGTCTAGTGCGTCCGCGCCCGGGCGTACGAATAATAGTCCATTATCGCCGTCAACAACCAGATCGTCGCCGCTTTCCACCAGGTCAAGCAGGTGATCCAACCGGCCGATGACCGGGATTTGCAAAGCCCGGGCAACGATAGCCACGTGCGAGGTGGGCGAGCCCTCTTGCAACACCAACGCCTTAACCCGGGTGACATCGTAATCCAGCAATTCCGCCGGCCCCATGTTCCAGGCCACCACCACGGCTTGATCAGGTAAAACATCATCGATTTGCCCGCCGCTATAGGTTAAGTGGCGCATCAACCGGTTGGACAGATCTTCCAGATCGTGCAGTCGTTCGCGTAAATAGGCATCGCCAATTTCCGACATCCGGGTGCGGTTTTCGACCTGGACCCGCTCCACCGCCGCCTCAGCCGTCAAGCCGCTTTGAACCACGTCATGCATCCGGGCCATCCAGCCCTTGTCGTGGGCGAACATGCGGTAGGTTTCCAGGATATCGCGGGGTTCACCAGTCGGTTCCGCGATCACCGCCTGCAACATGCCATCGATCTGGATGCGAAGCTCGGCAACGGCCGTGTTCAGGCGTGCCGCTTCAACGTCGATATCGTCGGCAACATGCTTTTCCACGACGATTCGGGGCTCGTGCAATACGGCAATACCACGGGCCAAACCTTCGTTCAGGGATAACCCGGACAGACGCCTCGGCAAGCCATCGGTGGCCAACACGCCCGCGCCTGGAATCTCTTCCTGCAACGCACCGCCAACCATTTCCGCCAGGACCATTGCGATGGTCTGCATCACCTCGACTTCGTCATCGGAGTAGTTCCGGTTTGTCCGGTTTTGCAGCACGAGCACGCCCACCACCCGGCCGCCACGCAGCACCGGCACCCCCATCAGGGAATGATAGTCTTCTTCGCCGGTTTCCGGGCGGGCGGCGAAATTAGGATGGGAGCGGGCCTCGGACAAAGCAACGGGCCGGGCCAACTGGGCAATCTGGCCAACAAGGCCTTCACCAATCCGCAGGGTGGTTTCATGTACGGCGCTGCGCTTCAAGCCTTCGGTGGCAAACAGTTCCAAGGCACCGTCGCGCAACAGATAGATCGAGCAGACCTCGGCCACCATGTTGGCGGCGATTGCGGCGACCAATTGATCCATTCGTTCCTGGGCCGTACCCGGGCCGGCCATGACTTCGCGCAGCCGGCGCAGCAGAATGCGTGGCCCCGAAGGCACCGCTGGCCCTGCGGCGTTCACGTCGGCGGTCCCGGCCAGGCCCTATCCGCGCCAGGGATCGGTACTATTTTTGCAAGCGCGCTCAAACGGCGTCCAACCCATATGCGGAATGCAGGCTTCGCACGGCCAACTCGGTATATTCCGCGCCGATCAGAACCGATATTTTAATTTCGGAGGTCGAGATGGCATGGATATTAATGCCCTTCTCGGACAGTGCGGCAAACATCCGCTGGGCCACGCCGGCATGACTGCGCATGCCAACGCCGATCACCGAAACCTTAACGATATCGCCGTCAGAGATAATTTCCTGATAGCCGATAGCCGCCCGGTGCTGGGTCAAAATTGCCTCGGCCCGGGCCAGATCAGCCCGCGTCACCGTGAAGGTAATATCAGTGCGGGAACCGTCGGGCGAGGCGCTTTGGACGATCATGTCCACATTGACATTGGCCTCGGCCAAAGGTCCGAAAACCGCCGCCGCCACGCCAGGCCGGTCGGACACATGCAACAAGGTTACTTTGGCCTCGTCGCTGGCATAGGTAATACCACTGACAACCGCTTTTTCCACGATTTCATCCTCGTCAACAACTAAAGTACCGGGCGTATTGTTAAAACTGGAAAGCACCTGCACCCGCACCCGGTGATTCATGGCCAATTCGACCGATCGGGTTTGCAGCACCTTGGCACCTTGAGATGCCATTTCCAGCATTTCTTCGTAGGTAATTTTATCAAGTTTACGGGCCGCCGTCACGATACGAGGATCAGCGGTGTAAACACCATCAACATCAGTATAGATATCACAGCGGTCCGCGTCTAAAGCGGCGGCCAGGGCCACCGCAGTGGTGTCGGTACCACCGCGCCCCAAAGTTGCGATACGATTGTCCGGCGCCAAGCCCTGAAATCCGGCCACGACGGCAACCTCGCCCGTCGCCATACGCCGCGTTATTTCAGCCCCATCAATGTCTTCGATGCGGGCGCTGCCATGCACGCCGTCGGTACGGATCGGTATCTGCCAACCCAGCCAGGAACGGGCCGATATGCCTTTTTCCTGCAACGCGATGGCCAGCAGCCCGACGGTGATCTGTTCGCCGGCGGAAACCACGGCATCATACTCTCTCGCATCGTGCAGGCTGCTCATGGCCTGGGTCCACTCAATAAGCTGATTAGTGGTGCCGGCCATGGCCGATACCACCACGGCAACCTGATTACCCGCGGCAACCGCCCCGGCTACGGTTTCAGCAACACTTTGCAGGCGCTCCACGTCAGCCACCGACGTGCCGCCAAATTTCATTACAATACGTGCCATACCCTCACCCGGCGGCCCCAACCAACTACTGCCGCCCACAACCGCCTACCCACCAGATCAAAGCCGTCGGTGGGGCGGCTATTCATACTCAAAGGTCTTGCCGCTTACAAGTGATGGAGGTAGTGCCAGAATACGCAAGTCTTCATGTCTCTGCGTTCATTTGGCCCGCAAGACCGCTCCTTGGCGCCGTGGCGGCGCCGCATTCATGGGACCGGTGTTTTAGGCAGACGCTCCGCCGCTGTCAGCAATGCGCGGCCTGCCGGGGTAATCCGCACCGTTGCCCCGATGCCATGGCGATGGTCCCGGATCACGAGTTTCCGGTCGACCGCATCCTCCCAAATGGTGAGTTGGGGGCAAGACGTACGCCAAGCCGCCATCACGTCGTCATAGCGCCTGGGTTGAACCGCGATCCATTCAACGAGATCCAGGATCAATGCCTCATTTACCGATGCCATCACCGCCCCCTCCATCCCTTGCACTGACTATCGCCGTCGGATAGTACAATAAGACAATGCGGAAGGCACGGAACATGAGCCAGGCAGCAAGCATCGACCCGGTTGAAATTGACCGCTTCGCACGGATGGCGGCGCAATGGTGGGACGCCGATGGACCCATGGCGCCGTTGCATCGCCTTAACCCCACTCGTTTGCAATACAGCCGCGCGCGCCTATGCGGCCATTTCAATTTGGACGCTGGCGATCTTCGGCCCCTGGCCGGCCTGCGGTTGTTGGATGTGGGCTGTGGCGGCGGCCTTTTATCCGAGCCATTCGCCCGCATGGGGGCTTCGGTCGTAGGCATTGATGCCGGGGTCGAGAATATTGCCGCCGCCGACGCGCATGCGCAGGCAATGGGACTCACGGTGGACTACCGGGCCATGGCCGCGGAAGATTTAGCCGCCTCGGGCGTACAATTCGATGCCGTCGTCAGCATGGAGGTGATCGAACATGTGGCCGATGTAGCCGGCTTTATCGCGGCCCTTGTCGATCTAACACGTCCAGGCGGCGCCTTGTTGTTGGCGACGTTGAACCGTACGCCGCAGTCCTTTTTTTCCGCCATTCTGGGCGCCGAATACGTGCTGCGCTGGCTGCCCGTGGGCACGCACGACTGGCAACGCTTTCGCAAGCCCGCGGAACTGGGCCGGTATCTACGCCAGGCCGGCGCGGAACTGCGGGACGTCACCGGCATGCGCTATTTACCTCGTCAGGGGGATTGGCAACTTTCGCGTAATACCGGCGTGAATTATCTGGCCTATGCCGTTCGTCCGGCCTAGAGCATTTTCATTCTGAAAATGCTCAGATCTATAGAATTAGAGAAATTTCTCTAAGCCCCGCCGTGTTCCGCCATCAATCCGCCTGATAGTCGTCCGGGAAATAATCGCGGACGTAGGGACTGTTTAGGGCATAGGCATAGCAGGAATTGCGCAGACCAGGGCTGAGAGACAGGCGGCCGGTATTGTTGGGATCCATATTTTCAACGACCTCGAACAGGGATTGCATGGCCGTCGTCGCCATTTGTGCCAGCATTTCGTTCAAATGTGTGCAACCCACCACCCCGCCCAAACGTTCGCGGACGGCACGGTTCCAGCCAGGTCCCATTTTTAACCCCTGCAAGCGGCTGTAATTGGGTGCCGCCAGGGGACAGGGTCCATGGGCGCCCACATCCATCTGGGCTTCCGCCGCACGGACCACCAGATCCGTATCGATGGTCAGACGCAGCCACATATCATGCACCGGCTGATCCGCCGTACGCTCGCTGTCCAGCATGCTGTAGTCGTCTTCCTTGACATCGGTAATATGACCTTCGATGTCCCACAGGCCGTCCTGGCGTTCGTAGGCTTTTAATTCAAGGATACGGGTATGGGACAAGGCGCGCGGCGCGGGATCGCTTAGGGGCAAGGGAGGCTCCTGATAATATTCCAGATAATGTGAGCATTCTAGAACATCCCGGAACCGCTCTAGAGGCCGCCGTCGCGGGGACAGCCATGACGGACAGAGAAGCCGCTCAGGCCGTGGCCGCGATCACGGTGTCGGCAGTGTCGCCGGCACGGTCCGTGGCTGCCGCGGGCTGGGCCCAGACCGCGATGGGGCCGCTGGTCGGCAGGGCGCGATCGTAGCTGTATTCCCAGTTCAATGGATCCGAAAACAGTTTCCGCAAAAGCTGATTATTGCTGCTGTGGCCGGTACATTGACCCGCGAAATGCGCCAACATCGGCCCGCCGGCAAGGTAAAAATCACCGACGCAGTCCAATACCTTGTGGCGGACGAATTCGTCGTCATAGCGCAGACCGCCTTCGTTCATGATTTCGTCGTCCCGGCCAACCACCACGACATTGTCCAACGAACCGCCTTGGCCCAAACCAAGATCCATTAAGCGGTTAACCTCATGCTCGAAACCAAACGTACGGGCACGGCAAATATCTCGTTTGAAACCGCCGTTATGCAGATCGTAAAAGCCGGATTTTTCCACAATCGCGGGACTGTCGAAATCAATCTCCAGCGAAACCGAGAACCCATCCGAGGGCACCAATGCGGCCCGCCGTTTGCCGTCCTCGATCTCTACCCGGCGCAGAACGCGGATCCAACGGCGGCGCGCCTGCTGCGGCGCCAGACCTGCACATTCGATCAAAAACACGAATGGCGCCGAAGAGCCATCCATGATGGGCACTTCCGGGCCATCCAATTCAACCCGGACATTATCGATGCCGCACCCGGCCAGCGCCGCCATCAGATGTTCAACAGTGCCCACCTTCACCCCGGCGTCATTTTGCACCGTGGTTGACATGACCGTGTCGCTGACCGTATCCCAGCCTGCCCGGACGTCGGCGGCACCCGGCGCGGCATCCGCACCAGTATCCCCGCCAATATCCCCGGGAGCATCTTTAGCTATCCCTAAGGCAGCTGCACGAATATCGGTGCGGTGAAAGACGATACCCGTATCAGCCGGCGCCGGACGCAGACACATGGCGACCTTAATGCCGCTGTGCAGGCCCACGCCTGAACAGTTGATCGCATTCTTCAGCGTATGCTGCTGCCTGAGCGTATGCTGCTTTGGGTCCACGTCTTCAATCCGCTTCAAACTTAACGACCTATTCAAATTTAACGTCAAACTTAACAACTTGTCCGAACGTTTGCACTTGTCCGAATGTTTGCACTTCTCTGAATGTTTGCACTTCTCTGAATGTTTGCACTTCTCTGAACGTTTTCACTTCGCTTCGACACCCGCATCCACCAGTCGGCTTCTTCGAGCAAAGGCGCCAAATCGAATTATCCTTAAAAGAGAACACCTTGGGTCAGGTTATTAGCAACCCATCCCAAGATGCTCAAATCAAACTTTATTACATTTCATTACGGCGCCAATCCGGCGAAACATAGTTAACCCAGTGGGCTGACGCCGCCCATGCCTTAGTTAGCCTGCCGGCGTAGAAATGACGGAATTTCAAGTAGATCCTCCTCGGTTTGCGGCGGCGCCAGGGGCCGGGTCGGCTCTAAGGGCGCCGTCTCCGGCGCGGAGGCCAGGGTTTGTCCGCCGGCCGCCGGCGTAGCGGGTGGCGTGGTCTCCATAGTGACATCGGGGGCTGTCTCCCGGCGCATTTTTTCCGGAGTGGGCGATTCGAACCTGGGTTGCACCTGGGCCGGTGGCGCCGCCGATGCCAATTCGGGCGCTTCTTTACGCCGGAACAGGGAAAAGCCCCGGGCCTTACGCTTGGCCGGCTGATCCGTTGGGTTCAGGGCTTCTGCTTCCGCCAGGGGGTCGGGTTGACGCAGCAAGCTACGGTCCCTCTCCGGCCGGCTGGCGGGCGGCGCGATAAAAGGTCCGTCTTCTACACTGACATCGACCGTCTGTTGCGGCCGCGGCGCCACGGGCTCGGGCTCCGCCTGGGGTGGTTTGGGCGCCGGGACCCGCTGGCCGAAGGTCAAGGGCAAGGGCAAGGCCGGTGGTGCTTCCATCGCGGCTGGCGGCACCTCCGTAATGGTTTCGGGTACGGCCTCGGCGATGGTTTGCACCGCCGCGGCGACCGCCGCCGCGGCCTCGGCTTCCGTTTCAGCCGGGCTTTCGGCAGCCGGCAGGGGAGACAATTCAGGCGCGGCGACCTCTGGTGCGGCCTCCATAGGCGCCACGGCCGTCTCGCTCGAGATTGGGCGTCCGGCCACGGCGGCCAGGCGTGGCGACGTGATCAGCGGGCGCTGAGCACCTTCTTCAATCTCAATTCCAGTTGCCACGACAGAGACCCGCATGCGCCCATTCAGGCTGTCATCCAGCGCCGATCCAACGATAATGTTCGCATTCGGGTCGACTTCCTGACGGACCCGGTTGGCCGCCTCGTCTACCTCGTACAGGGTCAGGTCCATGCCACCGGTGATGTTGATTAAGACGCCACGGGCTCCCTGCATCGAGACATCATCAAGCAACGGATTCGAAATCGCTGCCTCGGCCGATTCGATGGCGCGGTTTTCGCCTTCCGCCTCGCCCGTGCCCATCATGGCTTTACCCATCTCCGCCATAACCGTTCTGACGTCGGCGAAGTCCAGATTGATCAGGCCGGGCAGGACCATCAGATCGGTGATGCCACGGACACCGGAATGCAACACGTCGTCGGCCATGGAGAAGGCATCGGCGAAGGTGGTTTTTTCGTTGGCGATCCGGAACAAATTCTGGTTGGGAATAACAATCAGGGTATCGACGAAGGATTGCAGCTCTTCAATGCCGCGTTCCGCCGACAGCAGACGCTGTCCGCCTTCGAATTGAAATGGCTTGGTCACCACGCCCACGGTAAGAATACCCTGGGCCCGCAAGGCCTCGGCGATGACCGGCGCGGCGCCGGTGCCGGTGCCGCCGCCCATGCCAGCAGTGATGAAAGCCATATGCGTGCCTGTCATATGATCGAGAATCTGCCCGATGGCTTCTTCCGCCGCCGCGCGGCCAACGTCCGGCCGGGCACCACAACCCAGGCCCTGGGTGATGCTCGCGCCCAACTGGATGCGCCGTTCCGCCTTGCTATGGGACAAGGCTTGGGAATCCGTATTGGCGACGATAAAATCGACCCCCTCCAGGCCGGAGGAAATCATATTGTTGACAGCGTTGCCGCCGGCACCGCCGACGCCAATCACCACAATACGGGGTTTCAGTTCAGTCAATTGCGGGGCATTTAGGTTGATGGTCATGGCTCAGGTCTCCTTTACCTATTGGCGCCGGTGCGCAATGCGATACTGCGTCGGTTGGTTAAGATGGGTTTGGTTTCGGTGAACGCTATTAAAACAGGGTCTGCGACACGATTGGCTGACGGCATCTTCTTCAGGACCGCCGGTATTGCTGGTGAAATCCGCATGCTTAAAAATTCTCCTTGAACCAGCGGCCCAGGCGGTGAATTCGCCCCGCCCCCGTGCCGGCTTCGCTAATGGGTTCCATGTGTTGCTGGCCGGGTTCGTGCTGGGCATAGGCTAACAACCCCGCGGCGGAGGCGAAGGCCGGCCCTTCGGTCACTTCCGCCAGGCCATGGATGCCCAGGGGGCGGCCAACCCGAACCTGTTTGTCCAATACGCGGGCCGCGTGTTCGCGCACCCCGGTCAATAGAGCACTACCACCCGTCAACACCGCGCGCCGCCCAGCGGTCCGCGCCAGGCCCGAGGCCTGCAGACGATCACGCACCAGTTCCAGGGTTTCCTCAATCCGGGGCTGGATGATGCCAACCAACATTGAGCGTGGAATTTGTTGCACGGCATCGGCGCCGCTTTCCCCGACCCGGGGCACGCTGACCATGGCGTGTTCATCATCCGGGCCCGCCACCGCACTGCCATGCAGCGTCTTCAAGCGTTCCGCATGGGCGCTGGACGTGGACAGACCGCGCGCAATATCATTGGTGACATGATTGCCGCCAACGGGCACCTGGTCCGTATGGATCATATGACCGTCGTAAAAGATGGCGACATCGGTGCTGCCACCACCCATATCGATCAAGGTCACGCCCAGATCCATTTCGTCCTCGACCAGTGTCGACAGACCCGAGGCGTAGGGGGCCACCACCAGAGCGGCGATTTCCAGATGGCAGCGTTCCGCCAACAGCTTCAAATTCCGCAGCGGTCCCATAGCGGCGGATACCACATGCAGACGCAATCCCAGGCGCGAGCCAAACATCCCGCGCGGCTCGCGATAGCCTGGCGTCCCGTCGATGGAATAGCCGGTAGGAATAGCATTTAATATTTCCCGGCCCTCGCTACTGCGTCGAGCCAGCAGATGGGCCTGGGCCAGAGCGCGTTTCAGATCGCGTTCGCCGATCTCATGACCTGCGATATCAGTTTCCACATCGATCAGGCGCGAGGCGGGCCGCCCACCGGAAAAACTCAACAGCACGCGGTCGACGCGTTCCTTGGCCATACGCTCGGCTGCATCCACCGCCCCACGCACGGCCTCTTCGGCCGCGTCCATATCGATCACCGTGCCCGCGCGCATACCCTTGGCGACTTGGTGCCCTATACCGATGACCCGCATGCCGCCGGCACCATCGGACCGGGCGATAAAGCAACAAACTTTGGTGCTGCCGATATCCAGGGCGGTGATCAGACCATTTTTGCCGACAGCCATATCAGGTGTCCTTCCCGCTTTTATGTTTTCTGGCCGCCGCTTCCGGTGTCAGACGCAAAACCAGGCGATCGGGCAGACGCAGGTCGATGGCCACGACATCGCGTTCAAAAATACGCTGTTCGGCGACCAGCTCGGCTAACCGGCTCCAGGCATCCGCGGCCTGAACCTCGGGCAAATGCACTTTGATGCCGTTCTTCAAACTTATGTCCCAACGACGCGAACCAATCCGTACAGCCGCCCGAACCTGGGCAAACAACGCCGGCTTTTGCGACAGCATGTCGATCAGGGCAGCGGCCGTGGCTGGCGCGTCCAGGCCCACCACGACGGGCAGATAGGCAAACCGCGCAAGGTTGTTCCGGGTGATCGGATTTCCGCCGCGATCGATTAGGACATGGCGGCCCTCGTACTGCCAGAGAGCCAGTGCCTTGCGCTCACTCAGATGCACCACGATGGTGTCGGGCAACCGGCGTTCGACCCGGGCCGTCTCCACCCAGCCCAGCCGCAGCAATTTTTCCCGCGCCTGGACCGGGTCAAAGGCCAGGATCGATTGACCGCTCAAAACCCCCATGGCGCGCAGTACCTCGGGCTTGCTGGTTTCGGCCCGCCCGGTGACAAAGACATGCCGCACCGTCAGGCCCGCCCGCGCGATCTGCCGGTTGCTCCAGCTGGTCAGATTGGCACTTGCCGTTGTTATTACCTGGCCAACAATGCCGCTTTGATGGATCTGCCAGGCCGCGATACCCGACCCGGCTAGCATGACGGCGAACAGCGACAGCACGATCAGGCGCCGCCGCGGCGACCAACGCTGGGGACGTCCGCGCCCAGGACGCCGGCGTGCCGAAACAGCCTTACCTTGGCCGCTCTTGCCCTGGCTGGCCCCGCCGTCTGCCGGCCTGAAAAATTGCATCAGCGCGCGCATCCGGCGTCCTCCACCATCCAGCGCACCAGGGCGGCAAAGTCGATATCGCAATGGGCGGCAAGTTCCGGCACCAACGAGGTCTGCGTCATGCCCGGCTGGGTATTGACCTCCAACATGTAGAGTGCACCCGGCTCTCCGTTAGTATCGTCATAGCGGAAGTCAGCCCGGCTAACCCCGCGGCAGCCCAGGGCAATATGGGCCTGTTCGGATAGGGCCAGGGCCTGGGCGTAGCTTTCCGCATGGATTGGCGCCGGTATCAGATGCTGGGATCCGCCCGTGTCATATTTCGCCGCATAATCATAGAAACCGCTGTCGGTCCTGATTTCGATCACCCCAAGGGCCCGGCCATCCATCACCGCGACGGTCAATTCCCGTCCCGGAATGAAACGTTCCGCCAGAACCGCATCGCCGAACTGCCAGTCCGCGCCAATGGGCGGGTTGTTATCGCCGCCGCGCACGACCCGAACGCCAAAAGTGGAGCCTTCGCCGGGTGGCTTGACCACATAGGGACGGGGCAGCGGATCTTTTGCATTAACCGCCGCCACCGTTGTCAGATGGCCTTCAGCACAAGGAATACCGTGGGCCCGGAAAACCGCCAGCGCCGATGGTTTGTGCATGGCCACCGCCGAGGCGCGAACGCCGGAATGGGTATAGGGCAGGCCCATAAACTCCAACAGGCCCTGGACACAGCCATCTTCGCCCCAACGGCCATGCAGCGCGTTGAATACGACCTCGGGCTTCAGTTCCGTCAGGCGTTGGGCCAGATCGGGACCAGCATCAATTTCACTAACCCGATAGCCGGCAGCACGCAGCCCCACGGCACAGGCCGCGCCGGTATCCAGCGAAACCGGGCGCTCGGCCGATCTACCCCCCATCAGCACCGCGACGTGAGTGTTCATGGCGCCACCTCGGTCAAGATCGGTTCGGGGGCGCTAACAGATGCATTAACAGGTGCGTTATCTGGGGCATGCTCACCAATGCGGCGAATTTCCCATTGCAGCATGACGCCGCTACGCGCGTGAACCCGGCGGCGGACTTCTTCGCCCAGGGCTTCCAGATCGGCAGCGGTGGCATCGCCGGTATTGATCAGGAAATTGCAATGCAGCTCCGACACCATGGCGCCGCCGCGCACCAGGCCCCGGCAGCCTGCCCCGTCGATCAGTTCCCAGGCGCTATTGCCTTCGGCGCTGCCGCCGGCAGGACGGCCGTCGCCAAAATCGCCGCTTACCGGATTTTTAAAAGTGCTGCCGCCGGTGCGGGTATTGACCGGCTGGCTATCCTTACGGGCCTGACGCACTTCCTGCATGCGGGCCGAAATCTCTTCCCGGTCACCATGCTCGCCCTTAAATTGAGCGGCGGTGAAGATCCAGTCCTCCGGCGCGCCGCAATGGCGATAGCTCAAGTCCAGTTCATCCACCGTTACCCGGTGCAGCGTTCCAGCCCCATCCACGGCTTCGGCCCAGACCAGCACGTCGCGAATGGCCCGGCCATAGGCGCCCGCATTCATGCGCAAACCGCCACCTAGCGTACCTGGAATGCCACGCATGAACTCAAACCCGACCAGTCCGGCATCGCGGCAAATCCGGGCCAGATTGACATCCAAAGCGCCGGCCCCGGCGGTGATCGTTGTGCCATCTACCGCGATCTCGGAAAATGATTTGTCCAGCCGAATGACCACACCGCGCACCCCGCCATCCCGGATCAGCAGGTTCGAACCAAGGCCCAGTACGGTACGGGGAATGTCGTCGGGGCAGGCCGCCAGGAATGCCGCCAGATCAGCGGCATCGGCGGGACGGAAGACCACATCGGCCGGCCCTCCCACCCGGAACCAGGTGCTGCCGGACAGATCCACGTTCTCGATATAACGCCCCCGCACCGGCGGCAGGCGGGACAGCAAGGTGAAGTGAGGTTGCCGGGAGGCCATCATGGGGCATCTCCCATCGCCTTTTGCGCCAGCAGCAAGGGGGCCAGTTGCGCCGGCAAAGCGTTGGCCCAGGCGCTAATGGTACCGGCGCCCAGGCAGACCACCATATCGCCGGCACGTATATGGGGGGTGATCAAGGCCGCCAAATCTTCCGGCTTATCCAATGCCAGCACCCGGCGGTGGCCGCGCGCCGTCAGGCCCTGGATCAGGGCGTCTCGGTTCATGCCCTCGATTGGCGCCTCGCCGGCGGCATGCACATGCGCCACAGCCACCACGTGGGCGTCATTAAAGCAGGTACAGAAATCTTCGAACAAATCGCGCAACCGGCTGAAACGGTGGGGCTGAACCACGGCGATGACATGGCCATCACAGGCGGCCCGGGCAGCCTTCAACACGGCGGCGATTTCGACAGGGTGATGGCCATAATCGTCAATCACCGAAACACCACCCACCTCGCCGGTTTTGGTGAAGCGCCGCTTGACCCCGGAGAAACCGGCCAAGCCGTCAAGCAGGGCATTATCGGCAAGCTTCATTTCCAGACCGACAGCAATCGCGGCCAGGGCATTCAAGACGTTGTGTTCCCCATGCATGGGCAAGTGAAAGCCTTGCACCAGACGGGTTTCGTCGCTGCTCCGATCGGTTAGGACAACAGCGAACCGCATGCCATCCGGGCCGGCACTGACATCAACGGCGCGCACCGCGGCCTGGGGGCTGAAGCCATAAGTCACGACGCGCCGGTCCGAGATCCGGCCAATCAGGGCCTGCACCTCTGGGTGATCCAAACACATCACCGCAAAGCCATAGAAGGGGATGTTTTCGATGAAACTTTGAAAAGCCGCCCGCTCGACATCGAAGTCGCCATAAAAATCCAGATGCTCGGGGTCTATATTGGTGACCACGGCGATGGTTGCGGGCAGCTTGGTGAAACTGCCGTCGCTTTCGTCTGCTTCCACCACCATCCAATCGCCGGCGCCCAACCTGGCGTTCGTACCATAGGCATTGATGATGCCGCCGTTAATCACCGTCGGGTCATAGTTGGCCTGATCCAGGATCGCCGCGATCATCGATGTTGTGGTGGTCTTGCCATGGGTGCCGCCCACGGCGATGGACCATTTCAGGCGCATCAGTTCGGCCAGCATCTCGGCCCGGCGCACGACGGGGATCATAGCGTCCCGCGCCGCCAGAACTTCCGGATTGTCGGGCTGCACGGCAGACGAAATCACCACCACCTGTGCCTCGCCCAGATTTTCCGCCACATGGCCGATTTTCGCCTCGATGCCCAAGGCGCGCAGGCGGCTCACATTGGCGCCTTCCGCCTGGTCGCTGCCCTGGACCCGATAGCCCAGATTATGCATGACCTCGGCAATGCCGCTCATGCCGATACCGCCGATGCCGACGAAATGAATGACTCCGATATCCAATGGCAATGCCGTCATGCCGCCGCCCTCCGGCGCACGCCATTGGCGGCCACGGCCAAGACCAGATCGGCCAATAGAACCGCAGCATTCGGCTGCGCGCGGCCGCGTGCGGCCTGGGCCGCTGCGTGCAGTAAATCCGGCGCCTGCATCAGCTTGGCCAGAAGAGCCGCCAGGACGGGCACGGTCAGGTCGGCCTCGGGCAGCAGCCAGGCGCCACCGACGGCACTTAAAACCCCGGCGTTGCTGGTTTGATGATCATCGGTGGCATGGGCATAGGGCACCAACACGCTGGGCCGGCCCGCCGCCGCCAATTCGCTGACGGTGCCGGCGCCGCTGCGGGCGATGACCAGATGCGCGGCGGCCAGACGGGCCGGCAAATCGGCAAAAAATGCGGCGGTTTCCGCCTCTATTCCCGCCTCGGCATAGATTTGGCGCACCGCCTCCAGGTCCTCTTCCCGGCATTGCTGCACCACGCGCAGGCGCTGACGCTGGTCTGGCGCCAAGGCCAGCAGGGTCCGCGGGATGACCTCGCTAAACCTGCGGGCACCCTGGCTGCCACCAAAAATCAGTAATTGGAACGGCCCATCCGGCGCCGGCGCCAGATAGGCCTGTTCGGCCAGCGCTAATATGTCGGCGCGAACAGGATTGCCGGTGACCAGTTTTGGCTCGCGGCAGGCGCGTGGCAGTCCCTTTGTCGCGGGGAATGAAGTCGCGATGGCGTCAACCCGGCGGGCAATCAGGCGGTTGACCCGGCCCAGTACCGCATTCTGCTCATGCACCGCGCGGGGCACGGATAGGGATATCGCCGCCAGCATGGTGGGCAGGGAAGGATAGCCGCCAAAGCCGACGACCGCCGCCGGATCGACCCGGCGGATCAGACGCCGCGCCTGAATGGTGCCAAGGGCGATGCGCGCCAATGCCATCACCTTGCCCAGCCCGGCCCGCCCGGACGGCGTGGCGGAAGTAATACGGTGGACGGTCCGGCCCGGAAAACGGCTGTTGAAATCATCGCCCCGCCCGTCGGTCACGATGTCCACCGCCCGGCCGCGCCGGTCAAGCTCAGCCGCCAGGGCCTGTGCCGGGAAAACATGGCCGCCGGTTCCCCCTGCCGCCAACATGATGGGTCCCATGGCCGTCCTGTTCATGGCAGCCCCCCAAGATTGGGACGCCGCCGGGTCAGGGACAACACCATACCCATGGCCAATGCCAGCGCCAGCAAGGACGACCCGCCGTAGGAGATGAAGGGCAATGTCATGCCCTTGGTCGGCAGCAGGTTTAGATTGACGCCAATGTTGATCACCGCCTGCAAACCAAATTGGGTCAACAGGCCAGCGGCGGCCAACAGCACGAAAAGATCCTCTTCACGCAACAATCTGGCGAAGCCGCGCAGGGTGATGAAGCCGAACAGGGCAATAATAATCAGGCAGGCGATCAGGCCGAACTCCTCGCCGGCGACCGAAAAGACGAAGTCCGTGTGAGCATCGGGCAGCACCCGCTTGATCATGCCTTCGCCTGGCCCGCGACCCAGCAACCCGCCTTGGCCAAAGGCATCCATGGCCCGGTCAATCTGATAGGAATCGCCGCTGGCCGGATCCAGGAAGCGGTCAATTCGGCTGGCGACATGGGGGATCATGGCATAAGCCAGAATGGCGCCCGTCAGGCCCAGACCCGCCAGGGCCGCAATCCAGATCATGGACAGGCCGGCGATGAAACATTGACCGATCCAAACCACCGCGACCACCGCCGTCATGCCAAAATCAGGCTGCATGATCAACAATCCCGCCACCAGGGCGAACAGGACACAACAGATCAATCCACCCGGCATCCCCTCGCGCCGCCGTTGTTCCGACAGCAGCCAGGCGGCCACGACGGCAAAGCAGGGTTTGATGAATTCCGATGGCTGGATGGACAAACCGGAAAATTGCAGCCAACGGGTCGCGCCCTTGATTTCCGGGCCGAGGAACAGGGTCGCCATCATCAGCAATAGGCCGACGGCGAACCCGACGATGGAAATGCGGCGCACGCCACGCGGGCTCATCAAAGAGACAATGAATATCGTGGCCACGGCCATGGGCAGGAAAACCGCCTGGCGCAGCACGAAATGCTGGCTTTCCAGTTGCAGGCGTTCGGCCACGGCCGGGCTGGCGGCCAGGGTCAACAAAGTGCCGATGGCAATCAACAAGGCAACCGCCAGCAAGGTCCAACGGTCGACCGTCCACCACCAGCGGCCAACGACAGAGGTATCGGTGCGTGCGAATGAACTCACCGGACCCCTCCCACCGCACGCCGCGGAAAGTCACCATTGACGCCATTGCCGCCATTGCCGTTACCGTTACTTTGGCCGGCGATGTCCCGCGCCAGAGCACGAAACTGATCGCCACGGTCTTCAAAGCTGGCGAATTGATCAAAACTGGCACAGGCCGGCGACAACAGAACAACCCCGCCCGCCCCCTCATGGGCGGCCTTATGGGCCGCGCGCACCGCCGTGGCCAGGTCGCCTGATATTTCGTGGGCCAGATCGGTCCCCAGGCCTCGGGCGAAATCAGACGCTGCTTCGCCAATCAGAAAGGCCCGGACGATATTGGGGAAATAGGGCGCCAAAGTGGCAATGCCGCCCTGTTTGGCAATACCGCCCGCAATCCAGTAAATCCGCTTGTACGCCGCAAGGGCATGCGCCGTGGCTTCGGCATTGGTGGCCTTGCTGTCGTTGACGAAGACGATATCGCCCTGGCGCGCCACCACTTCCAACCGATGGGGCAGGCCGGGATAATCAGCCAGCGCCGGGACAATTTGCCCCGTGGTCAGGCCCAAGGCCTCGGCCACGGCAAAGGCCACCGCCGCGTTTTGCCAATTATGGGCGCCGTGCAGGGTCTCAATACCATTCAGATCGGCGACAAGTTCGGCCGGCCGGCCGCTTCCGGTTCGATACAGCCGGCCGTCACGGGCAAAGACGCCAGCCGCCACTTCGTGGTGAATGGAAATTTCCATCACCTTGCACCCGGCGGCCTGCATGGCATGGCAGATCCGCGCCGACCATTCATCGTCGCTGCCGATTACCAGCGTGGCGTCAGGACCGGCCATCTCCAACAAGCGGTGCTTGGCCGCGATATAGCCATCCATGCCACCGTGACGGTCCAGATGATCGGGGCTGATATTCAACAACGCGACCACCTGGGGCCGCAGTCCCTTGGTCAAATCAATCTGATACGAGGACAGCTCCAGAACGTAGGCGCCTGCCGCCGCCAGAACATCGAAGTCCAGGACCGGCCGGCCCAGATTGGCGCCGACCTCCACCGCGCGCCCCGCGCTGGACAAAATATGACCCAGCAACGAAGTCGTCGTGGACTTGCCGTTAGTGCCGGTCACCGCCGCCATCGCCGCCGCCGGCCGGGTGCGGGCGAACAGTTCCACATCACCCAATATTTCGGCCCCCAGACGATCGGCCAGACCGACCACCATATGGGGCCGGGGATGGGTCAACGGCACGCCGGGGCTCAACACCAGGGCAGCAATGCCCTTCCAGGTTTCGGCTGACGGCGCCGCTGCTTCGGCGCCAAGGCTGACCGCATCCAGACGGCGGTCCGGATCATCATCCCAGACCAGCACCCGCGCACCACCGGCCACCAGCGCCCGGATCACCGACAGACCGGTCCGTCCCAGGCCAAAGACGGCGACGGTTTTATCTCGATATGTGGTGATCGGGATCATGACTTAACGCAACTTCAAGGTGGCCAGGCCGACCAAGGCCAGGATGACGGCAATAATCCAAAACCGGATCACGATAGTGGGTTCGGCCCAGCCCTTTTGTTCGTAATGGTGATGCAAAGGCGCCATGCGGAAGACCCGGCGACCGGTCATCTTGAACGAGGCGACCTGCACGATGACCGACACGGTCTCCAACACGAACAGGCCGCCAATGATGGCCAGCACCAATTCGTGCTTGGTAACCACGGCGACCGCGCCCAGCCCGCCGCCCAGGGACAAGCTGCCCGTATCGCCCATGAAAACCATGGCCGGCGGCGCGTTAAACCACAGGAACCCCAACCCGGCTCCAACCAGCGCGCCGCAGTAGACCGCCAGTTCACCAGCGCCCGGCACGGCATGCAGCTGCAGATAAGAGGCAAACACCACGTTGCCGGTCAGATAGGCGATCAAGGCGAACGCCGAAGCGGCTATAATCAAAGGTCCGATGGCCAGACCATCCAGGCCGTCGGTCAAATTTACGGCGTTGGACGATCCAACCATGACCAAAGCCGCGAACGGGATGAAAAAGATGCCCAGGTTTAGCAGCACGTCTTTAACGAACGGCAACGCCAAATGGGTGGCAATGGCGGCGGGTTGAAACGACATGATCCACCATGCCGCGATCACCGCGACGATCAGTTCCAGTATCAGCTTCAACTTGCCGGGCAGTCCGCGCACGTTTGCCTGGCTTACTTTCATATAATCATCGGCAAAACCGATCAGGCCAAAGCCACCGGTGACCAACAGCACGGCCCAGACATAGCGGTTGCTTAGATCAGCCCACAGCAAGGTCGATACCGAAAGCGCCAACAGGATTAGAAAACCACCCATGGTGGGTGTGCCTTGCTTGGCCACGATATGCCCAGCGGGGCCGTCTTCGCGGATCGGCTGGCCCCGGCCCTGCTTGCTGCGTAGCCAGCGGATCAAGGACGGACCAACAATAAAGCTGATGAGCAACGCCGTTATGACCGCCGCACCGGTGCGGAAAGTCAGATAACGGAACAGATTGAAAATGCTGTAATCATCCGCCAGAGGGTAGAGTAGGTTGAAAAGCATCCCTGCCCCCTATCCGTTAGCCATGGAAGAATTCGGCGAAGAACCTGCGTTAGGATTTTCCGGCGATGCCGCCGCGCCCAGACCGCACAAGGCCTGCACAATGGGCGCCATGGCCAAACCCAGCGAGCCCTTGACCAGCACCGTATCGCCAGGCCGAACCGCGGCCACAACCTTTGGCAGCAGTTGCGCCGATGTTTTTTCATGAACCCCGTGCATGGACCCGGGCAAGGCATCGAGCAGATGCGCCATATGGGGGCCGCAGGCAAAAACCCGGTCAACCCCAGCCGCCACCAGCGCCGGGGCCAGCGCCGCATGTAGGGCCGGCGCCGTTGCGCCCAATTCCAACATGTCGCCCAGAACGGCAATCCGCCGGCCCAGAGGCGCGACCTCTACCGCGCCCAGGGTTTCGATCGCCGCCGTCATGGCAACGGGTGAAGCATTGTAGCTTTCGTCTATGATCAACAAGGCGCCGTCGCCAAATATGATGTGATGGCGCTGCCCGCGTCCCTTGGGCGCCGCCACCTCGGCCATGGCCAAGGCGGCCAGTGCCAAATCCGCGCCTAGGGCGCGGACAGCGGCCAACACCGCCAAACTGTTAATCGCCCAATGACGGCCCGGCGCACCCACCTTGTAGGTCACGGCCTGACCATCAATATCGGCGGAGATGCAGTTGCAGGTGGGATGCTGGGCCAAGCCGATCAGGCGTGCCTGGGCGTCCTGATGCGCGCCAAAGGAGATGACCCGGCCTACGCCCGCGGCCTTGGCCGCGGCTTCCAAATGGCCGAAGTGCACGTTGTCCCGGTTCAGGATGGCAACCCCGTCGGGCTCCAGACCGGCGAAAATTTCCGCCTTCGCGTCGGCGATCTGACTAAGCGAGCTGAAAAATTCCAGATGCACCGGCTCCACATTGGTGATGATGGCAACGTGGGGACGGACCAGACGGCTAAGCGGCGCAATCTCGCCTGGATGGTTCATGCCCAGCTCGAAAACGCCATAACTGCAATCGCGGGGCATCCGCGCCAGGCTCAGGGGGACGCCCCAATGATTATTCAAATTGCCTTGGGAGGCGTGCGCGGATGCACTGCGCGCCAGGGCCAGATAAAGCGCCTCTTTGGTGCCCGTCTTGCCTACGCTACCGGTCACGGCGGCGATCCGGGCTGAACCGCGCGCGCGGGCGGCACGTCCCAAAGCCTGCAATCCAGCCAGCGTATCGCCGACCAGCAACAGGGGCGCGCCCGGATCCAGATTATCGGGACGATGGCTGACCATGGCGGCGGCGGCGCCACGCGCCAGGGCATCGGCAACAAAACCGTGACCATCAAAATTCGGCCCCTGGATCGCCACGAACAAATCGCCGGCCTGGACGGCTCGGCTATCGATAGAGACACCGCTGGCCTGCCAATCACCATGGCTTTGACCGTTGGTCGCGGCGGTCGCTTCAGCGGCCTGCCAAAGGCGGGGGGCGGTCATGGGTTTTCCCCCGCCAGAACCCTGCGCGCCACATCACGATCATCAAAGGGCTGCGTTACACCGTTGATTTCCTGTCCCGTCTCGTGGCCCTTGCCGGCGATCAGCAAGACATCGTCGGGGGCCAGCCAGGCGATTGCCGTGGCTATGGCCTGGCCACGGTCGCCGATCTCGGTCGCGGCGGGACAACCGCGCAGAACCTCGGCCCGGATCAGGGCGGCATCTTCGCTGCGGGGGTTATCGTCGGTGACCACTGTTTTATCAGCCAGTTCGGCGGCAATGCGGCCCATCTGCGGGCGTTTACCCCGGTCCCGGTCGCCACCGCAGCCAAAAACCACGATCAGCCGGCCTTTGGTATGGGGACGCAGAGCGGTAATGGCGGCGCGCAAGGCTTCCGGCTTATGGGAATAGTCCACATAGACGCGGCCGCCATTTGCCCGCGTCCCGACCGCCTGCAAGCGGCCCGGCACGCCGGTAAGCTGGGCCGCGGCGGCCAACACCGCGCCCGGATCTTCGCCACAGGCCAGAACCAGGGCGATGGCGCACAAAACGTTCTCGGCCTGAAACGCGCCGATCAATGGCAACGCCAGTTCGGCCGTGTGACCCAGGGCCCCGATAGACAGCAATTGTCCATCGCCAACGATCCGGCGCTGCAATAAATCGATATCGCCGCCCGCGCCGAAAGTAAGGATGCGATGGCGCCTGGCTTCGCAGACGGCGCGCAGGCGATCCGTCAGATCAGAGCCCACGGGCAATACCGCCGTGCCGCCCGGCGCCATAACAACCTTGAACAGGTGCAGTTTGGCCTGAAAATAGGCCTCCTCGTCAGCATGATAATCCAGATGATCACGGGACAGATTTGTAAAAGCGGCCGCGATCACCTTCACGCAATCCAGTCGCCGTTGCTCCAAACCGTGGCTGGAAGCTTCCAGAGCCAGACGGTCAACGCCCGCCGCCGCCAGATCCCGCAACGCTTCATGCAGGATCACCGGGTCCGGCGTGGTATGGGCCAGTTTGCGTTGCAGGGACGCTGAATTGACGCCTAGTGTCCCAAGGCTGGCGCCGGAACGGCCCAGGGCAGCCCAGATCTGTCGGATAAATTCAACAATGGAACTTTTGCCAGCGGTGCCGGTCACGGCGACGACGGTTTCAGGCTGGCCGGCAAAAAAGTGCGCCGCCAATTGCGCGAGGCGGCGGCGTGGCTCTTCATCCTCAATGATAGGAATATCGACCGATGTTTTTAAGCTGGCGGCAAGGCCGGGCGGCCCCAACAGCGCGGCGGCGCCACGGCGGATCGCCTCGGGCACGAAATCCGCACCGTTGATCGAACGATCGGCAACGCTGCTAGGCAAGGCGGCGAACAGATAGCCGGGCGCTACCAACCGGCTATCAGCCGTCAGCCCAACAATTTCCCGATCCGCCAACTGGCCCATTCCGTCTCCCATGAGTTCAATTAACCGCAACGTTCCGGCCCCGGCCGTGCAAGGACGAAGTCGGCGGCAACGCCATCGCCCGCTGAATTGGCGCGGCCTCATCATCGACGGGCCGAACCCCCAGGATTGGTGCAATCCGGCTAACCACCCGCCCGGCCAGCGGCGCCGCTGTCCAGCCGGCGGTGGCATAGCCGTGGGTTTCTCCGTCGCCCCGCGGCTCGTCCAACAGCACGTAGAGGACATATTGTGGCGCCGTCATGGGAAAAGCCGCGACAAAGGAAGAGATCAAGGCATCGTGGCGGTAGCCGCCCGCGGCGGCCTTTTCCGCCGTGCCGGTTTTACCGCCAACCAGATAGCCCGGCGCATCGGCCTTGCGTCCGGTGCCCTTTTCGACCACGGCGCGGAGCAGACGGCGCAGCTGGTTCGAAGTCTGGGCGCTGATAACCTGCACGCCAAGCGTTCGCGCATCTGGCTTGCGCTTGATTAAGGTAGCGGGCAGCAGCACACCGCCATTCACCGTAGCCGCGAAGGCGGTGGCGAATTGCACCGGACTAACCGCCAGGCCATGGCCGTAGGCGGCGGTCATGGTTCTGATTTCGCCCCAACGGGCCGGAATGATGGGCCTGCCAACTTCGGGCAATTCCAGGCTGGGCGCGCTCAATAGGCCAAACCGTTCAAAGTACCTGCGCTGACCGTCGCGGCCCACATCCAGGGCCATCTTGGCGGCGCCGATGTTGGAGGAATAGATCAGGATTTCCGGCACCGACAACCAGCGCTTTTTGGCATGGCTATCGCGAATGGTGAATCTGGCCATGCGGATCGGATCGGTCGCGTCATAGCCGCCGCGCAATTTGGCCGCGCCACTGTCCAGCGCCATGGCCACGGTCAGCACCTTGAAGACCGAGCCCAACTCGTACACACCCTTGGTGGCGCGGTTGAAGCGGGCCAGGGCGGGCGCGGCGGTGGGATGGTTGGGATCAAAATCCGGCAATGAGGCCAAGGCCAATATTTCACCTGAATTGGCATTCATCACCACGCCGGCGGCGCCCGCGGCGCGAAAGCGCTCCATGGCCGCCGACAGTTCATCGTGCAGCACATGCTGCACCCTGACATCCAGGGATAATTGCAGGGCCTGCCCCTCGGGGCCACGGTTACGCATTTCCTGGTCAAAGTATTTTTCAATACCGGCGATGCCGTTGCCGTCAACATCGGTGAAACCCAGGACATGGGATTCCAATGCGCCCTGGGGATACAGGCGGTGCTGTTCGTCACGGAAATACAAACCCGGAATACCCAGGCCATTGACCGCCGCTTGTTGTGATGGTGTCAGGTTCCGCTTCAGCCAGACGAAGGCACGGCCCGAGGCCAGGCGTTCCAGGACCGCCGACAGACTCAATTCCGGCAGGACCGTGACCAAACGCCGGGCCGCCTCGGGCGCATCGCGCACCACCCTGGCGTCGGCATACAAAGACGCGGTCAACAAACTGGTGGCCAGAAGAATTCCGTTTCGGTCCACGATACCGGCCCTGCCGGCGGTGGACTTGGTGGGGCTGGCGGGGATGAAGGCATGGGATCGAACCGGGTCGCGAATGACGGTCAGCTCGATCAGCCGGCCGCCCAATACCACGAAGCTGATGGCGAAAACCAACGCCACGGTCAACAGCCGGGTACGGCCAATGCGGATCGCCTGGGCCTTGCTGCCAACCAAAAGGGCATCGTCATCCGGCCCCATTTCAACCGCCATGTCCCGCGCCGAGACCGGCACATCCGAACGTATCATGGCTGCCTCCCGCTACTGGCCAGGATAATCCGCCCGGTGGGGCGCGGCTTGACCGGCTTCCAACCCGGCAGGGGCGGTGCGACCGACTGTTCCCGGCCATTATTTCGAACCGCCTCGTCCCTGGCGCCATCGTTCCCTGGTTTGCCAGCATCGCGAATGGCGTTGGCATTCAGGGGTAGACTGGCCAGTCCGCCGATCTGTTCCGGCGTCAGGGGCGCAAGGGCAAGATAACGCCCGGCCAGGGTCTGTACCCGGCTGGGCTGACTTAGGAAACTCCATTCCGCCGCCAGGATGCGGCTGTTGTGCCGGTTCTCCTCCAACTGAGCGGTTGCCACGGACAGGCGCCGCTCCAACCGCTGCACCTCAGATTTCAGGCGGTACAAGCCCAGGGAGATGGCCAGCACCAGCGACAGTACAACAATGGTGATGGGCCACCTCATGCCGCCGCCTCCCCGCCCGATACGGCAAGCGCGGTGCGCTGGGCAACCCGCAAACGGGCCGAACGGGCCCTGGGATTGGCCGCGGTCTCGGCCGCCGTGGGTTTGGCAACGCCGCGCCGGGGCAATTGAAAGGTGACTGGGCCCTGTTCGTTGTCAGGCGGGCGGTGACGCGAGGGGCTGGGTTGCAGGCCAGCCCGTTCGTTCAGGAACTGTTTAACCTCCCGATCCTCCAGCGAATGGAAGGAAACCACGGCCAGCCAACCCTGGGGCGCCAACAGGCGTTCAGCGGCACGCAGGCCCTGGCGCAGTTCGTCGATCTCGCTGTTTACGTAGATGCGCAGAGCCTGAAAAGTACGGGTCGCGGGATGGATACGCCCGGCCCCCCGGCCGATAACCTTGGCAACGATGTCGGCCAGCGCCGTGGTTCGTTCAATCGGGGCGATCTCCCGCGCCTTGATGATGGCGCGCGCCACCGCGCGGGAGCGGCGCTCGTCACCCAATTGATAAATGATATCGGCCAGTTCATCCTGACCACGGCTGTTGACTACATCCGCGGCGCTTTCCCCGGCCTGGGCCATACGCATATCCAACGGGCCATCGGCGGCGAACGAAAATCCGCGCTGGGCCTGATCCAGTTGCATCGAGGAAACGCCCAAATCCAGGGTGACACCTTGCACCTGGGACGCACCAGCTGCGCGGGCCAATTGCTCCATCTCGGAAAAACGGCCCTGAAGCAAGGTCAGGCGTCCGCCATAACGCGCCACGATCGGGGCGCCCGCCGCCACCGCATCCGGGTCGCGGTCGATGGCGATCAGGCGGCAATCGGCCGCATCCAGAATGACCTGCGCATAACCGCCTGCCCCAAAGGTGCCGTCCAGATAGGTGCCGCCAGCCGTGGGGGCCAGGGCATCCAGCACCTCTGCGATCATCACCGGAATGTGGGCGGCGGCGGTCATGCGCCGTTCTCCGTTTGATTGCGGCCCGAATTATTGCGGCTGTGCAGCTCGAACTTGGCAGCCTGATCCTTGGCCCGATCCGAAGCCTCCAACTCGTAAGCTTCATAAGCCGCCGGCGCCCAAATCTGGAAGGTCGCGCCACGGCCCGCGAAGGTGGCCAAGCCGGTGATGCCCGCGTGTTGCAGCAATGGCTGCGGAAGGATAACCCGGCCTTCGCTGTCAAACGGCAGGCGATGCGACTTGGTCAGGATGGCAGTGGCAAGATCGCCGAATTCGTTGGAGAATGGATTAAGACTGTCGATGCCTTCGGACAGGGACTTTATCCGGTCGATGTCACACGCATCCAGGGCGCCGTCGCTCACCGGAGAGGGGAATACGATAACGCCCGCGAAGGCTTCGCTGGTCAGGTCGGCACGGAACGACGCCGGCACGGAAACCCGTCCCTTCCCGTCTACCTTGTTATCAAATCGCGACAAAAACAGGGCCACGACAAATCTCCTGATTCGTGTCATCGTAACGAGACGTCACGCCACGCGATCAACATTTCTCGTCACGATGCCCAATTTGGGTTTTTATGGGATATCATGCCTTAATATGCCCGTCAATTATTAAACAAATAATTAATTGGCGTTCTCAAAGTTAAAATTAGAGCAATGAAGTGTTTCGCCAAATGCCGCGAGCGATCAAATCCGGCTTGATCTATAAAATTACCAGACGATTCAGAGCAACAATCAGGATGGTCTATAGGAACAATGAGGCGAAACCTTGTTCCTTTTATGTTCTTATTGTTATTTTTGCTCCGCACGGCGTGGTGCCAAAGCTCTTTCGAGATTGGCTGAACCACCCGCGCTCCGCATCGGCACATTATGAAGAAGGGGCGCCAGACGGCCTGTAAGCCGGGTTCTGTCCACGCCGCGGCCCGTTTTTAGCGGCGATAGACGGCCATTCATCTAGGGCGTCCGTCACCGGACGCCTCGTGCAACCTACCCGGATGGCGGCGCAAAAACCCGCCTGTCCCGCCCTGGCCTCGGATAAATCCTGGGCCGGGACCGAACCTGCCATCCCTATTCGGTTTTGCTCCCGGTGGGGTTTACCTTGCCACGACCGTTACCGGCCGCGCGGTGCGCTCTTACCGCACCCTTTCACCCTTACCCATTCCTCGGAACCAGTCCTCGGAAGCGGCGGTTTGCTTTCTGTGGCACTTTCCCTGGGGTCGCCCCCGCCGGGCGTTACCCGGCACCGTCTTTTCGTGGAGCCCGGACTTTCCTCCCCCGCCCTAAGGCAAAGGCGACCGTCCAGCCGTCTGACAACGATAAGATGGAGGCAACAGCCGGCCCGGTCAAGTTGTCGGGGTCAACTCATGCGGATCAAGTCATGGAATCTAACAATCCAGTCAGCAGGCCCAGGCATTCGTCGTCCATCGCGCCATCAACCTGTCCCGGGCGCCAGTGACGTTGAAAGGCCATGGCGCACGCCGCCAGCCCGGCGCCGGAGACGTCATAGCCGAAGCGGGCCAATGCCGCCGCCGACAAATCATTGCCTTGGGACCGTACTGGCCACAGGCCAACCCCCGCCGCCGCCAGGGCGGCCCAGTCGAACAATTCGCCGGGATCCTGCTTGCGCGCCGGGGCCACGTCCGCATGACCCAGAACCCGATGGGGCGGAATGGGATGGCGGCGCAGGATGTCGCGGCAAAGCTCCTTCAAGGCATCCATCTGCGCCCGGGGAAAGGCGCGGTAGCCGAATTCATGACCCGGGTTGACCAATTCGATGCCGATGGAACAGCCGTTTATATCTTCCTCTCCAGCCCAATGAGAAACCCCGGCGTGCCAGGCCCTGCGGTCTTCCCCAACCAATGCAAAAACCGCACCGTCTTCAGCAATCAGATAGTGGGCCGAAACCTTGGCCGCCGCGTCGCACAACCGCGACAGGGCCGCTTCAGCGCCGAGCATGCCGGTATAGTGAAGCAGCAACATGTCGATGACGCCGCCCGGCGGGCGGGCATCATGATTGGGCGATGGCCTCGCGACGATCACGCCAGCAGGCTCTCGGCCCGATCAAGGTCTTCGGGCCGGTTGGCATTGAAGAATGGGTCGAAGGGATGTACCGGCCAGTCCACATGCACCAGGGCATGGCGCGCCGTCCAGGCATCGATCTTGCGCAGATCCTCGACCTCCATAGCCCGGCGCAAATCATCCGCCAGGTCAACATCCCACAGGCCAATCGGCGGATGCGTCCGTCCGTCGGACCGGGCACAGGCGATCCGCGCGCCCGCCTCCTGCTTCGCCGCGGCCAGCCGGGGCACCAGATCAAGGGGCAGAAATGGCCCGTCCGTAGGTGTGGACAGCATCATGGTAACGCCCGCGCCGTGCGCGCGCACCCACTCCATACCGGTCAGGATACCGGCCAGGGGGCCGGCCATGCCGGGGATGCTATCGGCCACCACCGGCAGGCCAAATGCGGCGAAACGGCTGCCATCGCCATTGGCGTTCAAAACCAGTCTGCCGACCTGGCCGTGCAAGCGCTCAATCACATGGGCCAACAGGGGCCGCCCGCCCAAAAGCCGCAGACATTTGTCGCCGCCCCCCATGCGCCGGGCGCCGCCACCGGCCAACAGCAAGCCGATGATAGCGTGATCCTCAGTCATGGCTATCGGCATGCTTGGCGGCATGGCTATCGGCATGGCTGTCGATATCCGCATCAAAGATCAGCCGGTCTTCGCCCGCCAGACACAAAAAGCGTTTGCCCTTGGCCCGGCCGATCACGGTCAGCTTGGCCTGGCGCGCCAGATCAACCCCCCAGGCGGTGAAACCTGATCGCGAGATCAATATTGGGATCCCCATACGCACGGTCTTGATAATCATTTCCGAGGTCAGACGTCCGGTGGTGTAAAAAATTTTGCCCCGCGCGGGTTCGTTATTCAGGAACATCCAGCCGGCAATCTTGTCGATGGCGTTGTGCCGGCCCACGTCTTCCATATAGATCAGGGGCCGGTCTTCTTCACAAAGCACACAGCCGTGAATGGCGCCTGCGGTCAGATACAGGCTGGGCTGTTGATTGATCTTGCGGCTAAGGCCATAGATCCACGAGGTCTTGAGCACCGCATCGCCCGGCAGTTCAATTTCGTCGAAATGTTCCATGATGTCGCCAAAGGCCGTGCCCTGGGCGCAGCCGGAGGTCAGGGTCTTTTTCTTCAGCTTTTCCTCGAAATCCGTGCTCCGTTCGGTCCGCACCACAACGACCGCCAATTCCTCGTCGTAATCAATGCCGGTCAGCTTGTCATCGCTGCGCAACATGTTCTGGTTCAACAGATAACCCACGGCCAGACAATCGGGATGATCGCCGATGGTCATCATGGTGACGATTTCCTGACCATTAAGGTAGAGGGTCAAGGGCTGTTCGATCACCACGCGGGTGGTGACCTGGGCGCCGCTCTGATCGATGCCGTCGACCTGTTGCGTCAGGCGCGCATCATCGGGCGCCGGGGCCAGTTGAAATTCTTTCATGGCCACAATATGGCCAAGGCCATGACCAAAGCCAAGGCCGGGGATAAAAATGCCTCAAATCATGGGTCGCCGGCAATCAGGCCATAAGAAATTGAAAGCTGAGCCCGGCAGCCAACGAGCCGACCAGAGCCAGGCCAAGATACCAGGCGAAAACCTGCAGACGGACCAGGGCAAAGACCGCGATGGCGGCCGGAATACAGGACACGCCACCAGCGACCATGAAAGACATCGCCGCCCCCGGCGCCATGCCCAGCTCCAGCAGGCCGGCGACCAATGGTATCGCCGCGAAGCCGTTCAAATAAGCCGGCACGCCGACAACCGCCGCCAGGGGAATGGCCCAGACGTTATCGCCACCAAGCAGATTGGCAATGGCCTCGGCCGGAACATAGGCCAACATGACGCTTTCCAGCAGAAAGGCCACCAGCAGCCATTTGCCAAGGAACAATGAAGTCCGCCAGGCCTCGTTGGCGAATTTTTCCCGGCGCTCGTCCTCCCGCCAGAATTTCCAGGATACCTCTCCCTCGCTACGCACCGAACCGGCGCCGCAACCGCCGTTGCCCACGCCGTCACGCAGGGGCATGGCAAAGCCACCCGCCCGTCGCAACATCAGCGTGGCGAAACCGCCCAACAGGCCAATCCCCAAGGCGGCAGCCGTCTTGCCGACGGCAAAGGGCAGCCCCAAGGTGCCCATGGTCAGCAAGAACATCTGCGGATCCATCAAGGGCGAGGCCAACCAGAACGCCATGACCGGCGCCAGCGGCACGCCCATGGCCAACAGGGCGGCGATCAAGGGGATCACGCCGCAGGAACAAAATGGCGAGAGGGCACCGAACAGCGAGGCGGCGAAAACCATCTGCACCGGTCGGCCCTGGAACACCTTGGCGATCAGATTATCGGCGCCCGAAGCCTTGGCATAAGCGGCCAGTCCGATGGAAATGGCCAGGAAGGGTGCGATTTGCAACAAGCCGTTGCCCGCGAAACCAATGCTGGATGCGGTCTGATCCGGTGCCAACAAGGCGCCCAGCAACAAGGCGGCGGCGACCGCCAGCCAGACCCGGTCAATGCCGTAAACCCGCCGCGCCGCACCCGCGATGGAGAGGGAAATATCGCTCATGCCGCAGATCCTTCCTCAATATCAGATATTTCGTGGTCATGCCCCGCGATCACGCCGTGGGCGATGCCATCGGCGGCGCAACAATTTCGCGTCAAAAACCGCAAGACAGCATCCATGCGCATATAATTGGCCCGGCAGATCAGCTTTCGCCCCTGCCGTTCCTGTTCTACCAGATCCACCTGGATCAACCGTGACAGATGATGGGATAAGGTGGAGGCCGGCACGCCAAGGCGCGCCTGGATCGCCCCAACGGTCAAACCACCGCGCCCCGCCGGCACCAACAAGGTGTAAACGGCCAAGCGGGTCTCGTTGCCCAGGGCCTCCATGGCATCAGCGGTCTGCTGCAGATCGGGTGTGTCGTGTAGTGCAATTATTTCGTTCATGGAGGGTAATTTAAGGCACCCCGCAGACAATTGCAACTATATTTCTAGAATCATCGAATTAAATAATTGCTCAATGACTACGCATGTCCCGCTTCGACGGACAGGAATGACGGGTCGATCCCAACCTTGCGCACGGCGCGGTCCCATTTTTCGCCTAATTCGTCATCAAACAGCAGGCCGGGGTCAGCCGAAACATTGAGCCAGCCATTGGCCTGAATTTCCTTGTCCAACTGGCCGGCGGACCAGCCGGCATAACCCAGAGTCAGCAGACTGCGGGCCGGACCTTCGCCTTCGGCGATGGAACGCAGAATATCCACCGTCGCCGTCAGGCCCACGTCGTCGGTCACTTGCAGGGTTGAATCCTGGCGGTAATCCAATGAATGCAGGACGAAACCCCGGCCGGTTTCCACCGGGCCACCGACCAGGATCGGGATCGGGTTTTTGATGCTCTCGGCCTCGACCTCGATCTCCAACTGCTTCAATAGTTCAGGAAAATCAATTTCGCTGGCCCTTTTATTGACCACCAAACCCATGGCGCCATCCGCCGAATGGGCACACATGTATATGACCGTCCTTTCGAACCGCGGATCACCCATGGTGGGCATGGCGATCAAAAGTTGCCCGGTCATATAGCCGTCGCCGCTCAGAGCGGTGTTGGCGGCGTCGTTCGGCATCGCATCACCTTTGTCGTCAGATTCCATACTATCCACTTGGGCATGCCGACGGGGAAATTCAAATTCTCACGCTATTGTCAGCTCATATAGGTTAATTAACCCCTATATTGTAGGCTATGGATTATTAAATATAGGCAAAATTCCTACAAAAAGATGCAAAAATTGACGCTGATGTTACCCAATTGCGCCGTAGCAGGGCGAGCCGCCCGGTTCGTGGCCGTCGCGGCCATGGCCGCCGCCCTTCTGGCCGGCCCCACCCAGGCCGAAACCGCTCCTGAAACCATTTCGCAAACCGCATCTGGAAGCTGGCAGAGAACCGATGAAGCCGCCGCCCGCCTGATCGCCGGACAAAGCCGGGTGGATGGCGACGGTCGGATCTGGCTGGGGGTACAAATCAGGCTTGCTCCGGGCTGGAAGACATATTGGCGCAATCCGGGCGAATCGGGGGCGCCCCCCCGCCTGGATTGGAGCGCATCGGGCAATCTGAAAACGGTTGAGGTGCATTGGCCCGCGCCGCAACGTTTCAGCAGCTTTGGTTTCGACAGTTTTGGCTATCACGACGAGGTTGTCTTGCCGGTATTGCTGACGGTGGCAGCGCCCTCGCGGGCCACCACCGCCCGGCTGAAGCTGGATTATATGGTTTGCGCCCAGGTCTGCATTCCCATGCACGCCGAACTGGCCCTGGATCTGCCCGCCACTGTCGCGGGCGCCACGGGTGTTATTGCGGCCAAGGCGGCAGCAAGCAACTTCGCGCCCCTGATCCGGCGCTATCTGGATCAGGTGCCCCAGCCGGCGGCCAAGGTCGGCCTCGCCATCAAAAGCGCGGTGGTAAGCGGCCCGCCCGGCGAACAGATTTTGCAAATAACGGGCCATTCAGAGCCGCCTTTCGCGGCGCCCGATCTGATGGTTGAAGGGCCGGAGCCTTTCGGTTTCGGCCGCCCTAAACTGACCTATGGCGCGGGCCGCCACGAGGTGTCCATGGCGTTACCTGTCTATGCCGGCACTGGCCAGGCAAAGCTGACAACCCAGATGCTGACGCTTACCATGGTGGACGGCCACCGCGCCGTGGAACGCCGGGTTATCCTGGGCCAATAAAAATCCGCGCCGCGCTTTGCATCCATCCGCATCGGAGCTATATGCTTTAGAGACGCTGTCGGGCGCGGGGTTGCCACAAACAATTACGGCACCAACAATTCTGACACGAACAATTATTCAACGAGCGATAACCAGACGATGGGGAGATGCGACGATGACGATTTCAGTTGGCGACAAGATGCCTTCGGGCACTTTGATGACCATGGGCGACGGCGGTCCGGAGCCCGTATCAACGGACGAATGGTTTAGCGGCAAAAAAGTAGTGCTGTTCGGCCTGCCCGGCGCCTTCACGCCGACGTGCTCGGCCCAACATGTGCCCAGCTACGTGGAAAACCATACCGCGTTGGCGGCCAAGGGTGTCGATGCGGTGGGCTGCATGTCGGTCAACGACGCCTTTGTCATGGGCGCCTGGGGCAAGGATCAGCAGGTTGGCAACAAAGTGACCATGCTGGCCGACGGCAGCGCCGCATATACCCAGGCCCTGGGGTTGGAGTTGGATTTGACCGCGCGCGGCATGGGCGTTCGTTGTCAGCGATTTGCCATTGTCGTGGATGACGGCGTGGTCAGCGCCGTCCAGATCGAGGATAGTCCAGGCGGCATCGAAAAGTCCGGCGCCCAGGCAGTCCTGGAACTTCTGTAACAAGCTTTCGGCGACAAAACGCCCCGGTGGTTTCCCCGCCGGGGCGTTTCTTATTCGTCCTGGGGAATCCTGGCGCGCACCGAGACCCGCATGGCCGCGACGGCGGCCAGCAATTCGTCCACCTCTTTCAATAACGCGGGTGCTTCCTGGGCATCGATATCGCCGTCGTCGGCCAGATATTCGCCGGCCCGGTGGAAGACATCACCCGCCTCCTTGCCAATCGAGGCGAGATGATCAAGCCAGCTGCCCACCGCCTTGACCGCCGGTAAATGTAACAAAAGCGCATCATGCTCGGCGGCAAGATGTTCGGTGACCGGCATTTCGCCCGCCGCGCGTTCCAACGCCAGCACCACATCCAAGGGCATGTGCCGTTCGCCGTAGCGCGGATTGCCATATTCCGACAATGTGGACTTTGAAACCCGGCAGACCGCGGCCGCCTTGGCTTCACCGCCGACCGCGTGCAATAGGGCCCGCACCGCCGATTTTATGTCGCCGTAGCGTTCGGGGTGAAACGAATGAATTCTACTTTTATTGCTCATGTCCGGATTTCGCCCCACTAATTCCGCTTGTCGTAGATGCCTGTCATGTAAAGCTGTACAATAACGCGACTGCGGGAAATTAAATTACCAAAGGACATTAGCATGATTCTCAACTTTGACGGTTCGACCATCTTTGTTTTTGTTTTGGTATTGCTTGCCATCATCCTGGTTATCTCTGGGGTGAAGGCGGTGCCCCAAGGCATGGAGTACACCGTCGAACGGTTTGGCCGCTATACCCGCACCCTGGCGCCGGGCCTGCACTTGATCGTGCCGATCGTCGATCGCCTCGGCGCTAAAATGAACATGATGGAGCAGGTACTGGACGTCCCCACCCAGGAAGTCATCACCAAGGACAACGCCATGGTGGCGGTCGATGGCGTGGTGTTCTTTCAGGTTTTAGACGCTGCCTCCGCCGCCTATGAAGTCAGCCAGTTGGAACGAGCGACCTTGAACCTGACCATGACCAATATCCGTACTGTCATGGGCAGCATGGATTTAGACGAGTTGTTGTCCAAGCGGGACGAGATCAATGCCCGCCTGCTGACCGTGGTTGATGGCGCCACATCACCCTGGGGCATCAAGGTGACGCGAATCGAGATCAAGGATATTGCCCCGCCGCGGGATTTGGTTGATGCCATGGCCAGGCAGATGAAGGCGGAGCGGGAGAAACGCGCCAATATTCTGGAAGCGGAAGGCTTCCGAGCCGCTGAAATCCTGCGGGCGGAAGGCGAAAAACAGGGCGCCATTCTGGAGGCCGAAGGCCGGCGCGAAGCCGCGTTCCGCGATGCCGAGGCGCGGGAGCGGGAGGCTAAGGCAGAGGCGGCGGCGACGACCATGGTTTCCGAAGCCATCAGCAAGGGCGATGTGCAGGCGATCAACTATTTCGTCGCGCAAAAATATATCGAGGCCCTGGGCCAGATCGCCACGTCCCCCAACCAAAAAATTCTCATGCTGCCGCTTGAAGCCTCCTCTGTCATTGGCGCGATTGGGGGCATTGCCGAGATCGCCCGTGAAAGCTTCCGTGACCGCGACGACGATGGCGGCGGCAGCGGCGGCAGCGCTGGCGGAACCAGCGGCGGCTCACCCATCCCGCGTAGCGGAGGATAGTCAGGTGCAGGTGCTGCTTTATCTGGAAACCCTGGCCTATTGGGATTGGTTTATTGCCGCTCTAATTTTGGTGATTCTGGAGATTTTTGCGCCGGGCGCGGTCTTCATGTGGCTGGGCATAGCCGCCGGCGCGGTCGGCGCCGTGGTTTTCATGGCTCCGGAATTGGATTGGCAATGGCAGCTTACCTTGTTCGCGGTGCTTTCCGTCGTCTCCATTGTCGTCTCGCGCCGCTATCTGAAAAGCAGCCCCCTGGCCACCGACCATCCCGATCTGAACCGGCGCGGCGCGCAACATGTGGGCCGTGATTTTGTTTTGGACGAAGCCATCGCAGGCGGTCACGGCCGCATGAAAATCGATGACAGCACCTGGCGCGTGGAAGGGCCGGACCTGCCTGCCGGCACCAGGGTCCGCGTCACCGCCATCGCCGGGGCAACATTGCACATCGAACCCACCCCACCCAGCTAGATCGACACCTGGGGCTTGACCTCGCCATGCCAAGGTGGTGTTGTCCCGCCGCGAATTTAGGTGGGGAGACGAGTTAGATGTCAGGTGTTTTAGTGGTCACCGGGTCAAGCCGCGGCATTGGCGCGGCCTGCGCCATTTTGGGCGCGGCCAGAGGTTTCAAGGTTTGCGTCAATTATCACAGCAGCCCGGACCGGGCCGAAGCGGTGGTGGCGAAAATTGCCGCGGCCGGCGGTCAAGCCATTGCCGTTAGCGGCGACATGGGACAGGCAAAGGATATTGCCGCCCTGTTCCAGCAGGTCGACGCGGCCCTGGGCCCGGTCACCGCGTTGATCAATAATGCCGGCATGACCGGCACTGTCGGCCGCCTGGAAGAGATGACGGAGTCCGATATGGAGGCTGTCTTTCGCCTTAACCTGATCGGGCCATTTTTGTGCGCCCGCGAGGCGATCAAGCGCATGTCCACCAAGCATGGCGGCCAAGGCGGGGTGATCGTCAACATTAGTTCAGCGGCGGCAAGACTGGGCGGCGCCAACCAATATCTGCATTACGCGGCATCAAAGGGCGGCTTGGAAACCTTCACCAAGGGCCTGGGCCTGGAAGTGGCGGCCGACGGCATCCGCGTCGTTGGCGTGCAACCCGGTATCATCGATACGGAAATTCACGCCCGCATGGGCATGCCGGAGCGGGTGGCGGAGCTGGGCCCGGCATCCCCCATGGGACGGGCTGGCACGGCGGAGGAAATGGCCGAAGCCGCGCTGTGGCTGATCAGCGATGGGGCCTCCTACATCAATGCAACGACCATCGAAGCAACAGGCGGGCGCTAGGTTATGACGGACAATGACAAGGATCTGGCAGCCGCGATCGAGGCCATCGCATTGCAGGCCGGTGCCGCCATCATGGAAATCTACAGCCGGGATTTCGCGGTCGAGACCAAGGCGGACAATTCACCGGTGACCGAGGCCGATCAGGCAGCGGAGGCCATAATTGTCGCCGCCCTGCGTCAGCTGACCCCGCACATTCCCGTAGTAGCGGAAGAAGAGGTCGCCGCCGGTCACCAGCCCGACGTCGGCGCTGGGCCGTTCTGGCTGGTTGATCCCCTGGATGGCACACGGGAATTCATTTCGCGCAATGGCGACTTCACGGTCAACATCGCCCTCATCCGCGGCGGCGCGCCGGTCCTGGGCACGGTATATGTACCGGCCAGGGAGGAAACCTATACCGCCGCCGGGCCGGGCCGAGTCAGCCGCCGGCGCGGGGCGGGCGCGGCAGAGGCAATCAGCGCCCGGACGCCCGCCGGCGATGGCCTGGTGGCCATGGTCAGCCGTTCACACGCTTCACCCGAAACCGATGATTTTCTGGCGGATTTTGACATAAAGGAACGCATTGATGCGGGCAGCAGCCTGAAATTCTGCCGCCTGGCGGAAGGTGCGGCCGATTTATATCCCCGCCTGGGCCGCACCATGGAATGGGACACCGCCGCCGGTCACGCAGTATTGGCATGTGCGGGGGGCAGTGTCCGCCGCCTGGATGGCAGCCCTTTACGCTATGGCAAGGACGGCTTTGAAAATCCGTATTTCGTGGCCCGTGGCCGGGAAAGCTAGAGCATTTTCTAGATTTCCGAGCGGGCGGCTCGGCGATTCGATGAATATCGAAAATAGTCTATAGCTCGATAACGCCCGTATCGTGCTTGACTGCAAATAGGCGCGCCACGTCTGCCGCTCGATTGTCCAACACCGCGCGTTGATTGATATACCCTTTGTCGGTGATTTCGTTGGCGTCAATGGCCGGCGGCTCGTCCAACAGCAATAGCCGGCGGATGCGGCTGGAGGAGCCGGGGTTGCTGCCATTGTAGGCTGCCAGGCCGTCACGGATATGTTGGCGCACCACCGGGGATGCCGCCGCATCCATCGCATCCAGTTCGCCATCGCCACACAAAGAACGGCAACCGGCCAAATTGGGCCAGGCCAGCAGGGCCACGAAATCGCGGTCATGGCCGGCCACCACCACATCCTGCAATACCGGCGCGGCGGCGGACAAGGCGGCCAGGCGCAAGGCCCCACTGTTGACCCAGGTGCCGGTGGTCAGCTTGAAGTCCTCCGCCACCCGGCCGTCGAAAACCAGGCCCTTGAGCGGGTCTTCCGGATCGGCGAATTGGCCCGCATCGCCAATGCGGTAAAACCCTTCATCATCGAATGCTTCGGCCGTCAGATCGGGCCGTTTCAAATAGCCCGGTGTGACGTTGGGGCCGCGTACCCGCAGTTCCATCTTGCCGCCGTTCGGTACCATTTTGACTTCCGTGCCCGGCACCGGCAGGCCGATCACCCCGGCCCGGTCGATGCCCCAATGTACCGCTGTCGCCATGGGCGCGGTCTCGGTCGAGCCCCAGGCAGAGACCATGGGCACCGCCCGTCCCGTGGCCTGGATGGAGACCGCCTCCAGGCGCCGCCATAGATCCTGAGGCAAGGCGGCGCCGGCATAAAAGATTAGTTTCAATTGACCAAAAAAATTGTCCCGCAATGCCGCATCCGTCTCCAAAAAAGGCAGCAAGGCCGCAAAGCCGGCAGGCACGTTGTAGTAAATGGTTGGCGCGGCGCGGCGCAGATTATCGACGGTAATATCGATCAGGCCCGGTGCCGGCTTGCCACTATCTATATACAATGTCCCGCCATTGGCGAGGGCATTGTTGATGACGATATTGCCGCCAAAGGTATGATTCCAGGGCAGCCAATCGCACAGGATCGGCGGTTGATCCAAGAGGAATGGCCAGATCTGACGCAATTGCTGCATATTCGCGCAGAGCATGCGCTGGGTGTTGATCACCCCCTTTGGCAGACCGGTGGAGCCGGAGGTGAAAAGGTATTTCGCAACCGTATCCGGCCCGACAGAGGCAAAAGCCGTCTCCACCGCGCCGCCGGGCCGGGTGCCAAGCAGCGCCGCGAAAGCCTCGCCACCGCCTTCCAATATTTCCACATCTCCCAGCGCCCCCAGGCTGGCCAGGGCCTCGGCGAAGGGCGCCCTGGCCTCCACATAGATCAAGGCCGGCCGCACCAGATCGAAAATATGCCGCAGTTTGGCGAAATCCTGGCTCAGCAGGGAATAAGCCGGCGACACCGGCGCCACCGGGATACCCACCTGCATGGCGCCGTGGGTCAGCATGGCATGCCGAAGCGAATTACCAGACAGGATCATCAATGGCCGCTCCGGGCCAAGGCCACGGTCCAGCAGGCCCTGGGAGATAGCATCGGCCTGCGCACGGGCCGCGCCGAATGACAATTTACGCCACCCGCCGCCGCCGGCGGGATCCTCCCGCTCGGCCAGGAATACCCGCTCCGGCGCCGTCGCTGCCCAATGGCGCAGATAGACTCCCAACTGCGCGACACCCTGGCCCAGAGGATGGGGCGAGGCGAGCACGATGCTGCCATCGTCCCGCCGCACCACGTCCACCTTGGGCTCCAGATAATGCAATTCAGGGGCACTGACCGAGACTGGAGATTTTGACATGGATGTCTCCTCCTATGACCGCACGCACGTTTGTTTGACTTCCGGTGGACCGGGATTACAGCCATAATAATAATAATGAAACTAATCCTGCTGTTCGTCCTAAGCCACCTGATTGTTGGCCCGATTGTTGGCACGGCCCTGGCCGGCACGATTTCCGGCGCCGTCGAGGTTATAGATGCCGCGACCTTGCGCATCGGCGGACAAGTGGTTCGCCTGAGCGGCATCGCCGCACCAAAGGCCGGCGATCAATGCGCCATGCGCGGCATGAATATTCCCTGTGGCCGCGTTGCCACGACAGCACTGAAGGACCTGACGGCGGGGGCGGTGATAAGCTGCCGAATCAATGGCCGGGCCGGCGCCCGCGGCGTCATCCTGGCGACCTGCGCGGCGGATGATTACGATCTTTCAGAAGGCATGATCTATACCGGCTGGGCGCGGCCGGACAAAAGGGCCACCGCTCGCTATCGCGAAGTTGAGAAAGCCGCACGCAAGCAGCGACGCGGTCTGTGGCGCGGGGAATTCCCCAAGGCCGTCAACAGGGCAGCCGTCAGCCGCTGACTTTTACCACGACTTTACCCATGGCCTGACCGGATTCCAATCGGGCATGGGCGGCGGCGACATCTTCCAGGGCAAAGGGTTCGCCGTCCAACAGGGGGCGCATTTGCCCGGCTTCCGCCAGGGCCGTTATCTCGCGCATGATCTGGCCATGCCTGGCGCCGCCGACGCCATGCAACAGCGGGATCAGCATCAGCACGCCGATATGTTGCAGGCCCTTCAAATGCAGCGGCGTTAGATCCTGGGTCGAATTGGTTTGGCAACTGATCACCGTGCCCCGCAATTTCGCCGCCGCCCAGCATTTCGGAATATTATCGCCCCCCACCGTGTCGTAGACGATGTCGAAGCCGGCGCCGCCGGTATGCTCGGCGACATAGTCTTCCACGCTTGCCTCCCGGTAATTGATGGGAATGGCGCCAAAATCACGCACCACGGCGGCTTTCTCCGGTCCGGACACGGTGGCGAACACCTTGGCCCCGCGCGCGACAGCGATCTGTATGGCCACATGACCAACGCCCCCCGCGCCGGCGTGCACCAGAACCGTTTGGCCCCAGCCCACGTTCGCGCCATCGACCAGGCCTTCCCAGGCGGTCAGGCAGACAAGGGGCAAGGCCGCCGCTTCCATAAAGGAAAGATTGGCGGGCTTTGGCGCCAGGTATTCCGCATCGCAGGCCATCAATTCGGCCAAGGCCCCGCCCGTACCCTTGACCCCACCGGCGCAGCCATAGACTTCGTCCCCGACGGCGAAATCACCGACATCCGCGCCCGCGGCCTCGACCACGCCGGCGACATCGCCATGCAATACGGCTGGAAAGTCGGGCGCCAGGGGCGGATTGTGCTTGCGTATTTTCCAATCCACCGGATTAACCGAGGTCGCCGCGACCCGGACCAGAACCTGACCAGGCGCCATTTCCGGCACCGCGATATCCGCTACCTGAAACACCGTTGGTTCGCCGCTTTCGCGGATGATCATTGCTTTCATAATATTGTCCCCCAATAGATCGAAGCGTGTCTACAGTCCAAGGCCCGCCTTGGCGATGATGTTGTGTTGAATTTCGTTCGAGCCGGAGTAAATCGAAACCTTGCGAAAATGCAAGTAGGCCGGGGTGCAGCCGTTGGCATATTCGGCCCCGACGGGCGGCTCGTTCCAACCTTGTTTCAGGGCGGAAAGTTGATAGGGCATGGCATAATTGCCGATCGCTTCGACCTTTAGTTCGGTCAGCCGTTGCTGAATTTCCGAGTTGCGCATTTTAAAAATATTGGCTTCCACGCCCAATGCCTTGTCGCCCAATTCGCCGTCGCGGGAAAATTTATCAATAGCGCGCATGACGAATGCTTCCAGGCTACGCAGTTGCAGTTCGATTTCGGCTATCCGGCGCGCGAAATCCGGATCCTTGGCCAGGGGTTGCCCGCCGTTGCGTTCGTCCGCCCCCGCAATCTGCTTCAATTGCCGCAACAGGGTTTTATGCTGGCCCAGAGAGCCGCCCGACATGCGTTCATGGGCCAGCAAATATTTGCCGATGGACCAGCCGTTGTCGATCTCGCCAATGGTATTTTCCACCGGCACCCGGACATCGGTGAAATAGACCATGTTGGTTTCGTGCAATCCGTCCAACAGATAGATCGGCCGGGTTTCGATGCCCGGCGTTTTCAAATCCACCAGAATGAAACTGATACCCTGCTGTTTCTTGCCCCCGGTCCCGGTGCGCGCCAGTAAAAAGCACCAATCCGCCCAATGCGCCTTGGTGGTCCAGGTCTTGACCCCATTGATCACCCATTCATCGCCATCGCGGACCGCCATGGTCCGCAGCGAGGCAAGGTCGGAGCCGGCCTCCGGCTCGGAGTAACCCTGGCACCAGGTATGTTCACCCGACAACATCGGCGGCAGGAAGCGTTGCTGCTGCGCCTGGGTGCCGAAGCCAATCAAAACCGGGCCGCACATGTTGATGCCAAAGACCACCAGACGCGGGGCGCCGGCCAGGCCCAGTTCTTCGTCGAAGATGTATTTTTGCGTCAAACTCCAACCAGGGCCGCCATGCGCCTGGGGCCAATTCGGCGCTACCCAACCTCTCTCATAGAGAATTTTATGCCAGCCGACTACGTCCTCGCGCTGCATCTCAATGCCATTTTCGACCTTGTATTTCAGCTCCGCGGGGATCGCCTCGGCCAGAAAGCGGCGCACCTCGGTCCGAAAGGCCGCATCATCGGCACTGAAAGTCATATCCATGGCAGGCTCCGCACTTCATTCCAAGACAAAGACAGAAGAGCCTAGAACACTATGGTCGATTCCTAAAGTGCGGAGGACTCCAGACAGCTATACGCCACCCTCTCCTCCGGCGGCATTTGTGCTATAAGGGCAACCGTCGCGAGAGCGACGCCAATTAATTGAAAGTTGCTCTAGACAACCAAAATGCCCTGAGGTACCGGAATGCTGATTTCAACCGCCACGGAAACCGCCCTGCAAAGGGAAACCACCCATCTGGTCGATGATCAGCCTTACAAGGGGCGGGAATATATCGGCTCGGCACCCAAGCCGGGAACCGCAGGCTATGGGCAGAATGTCGCGGGCGACGACGCGCCGCAGGCATATCTTGTCAGCCAACCGCCCCATTCAACGACCCGCCCGCATTTTCATCAGACCAATCAGTTCCAGCTTTTCGTCGGTGGCGGAGGCAGCGTTGGAAAATTGCGCGCCGATCCACTGACCGTACAATATGCGGGCGGCAATACACCCTACGGCCCGATCGTGGCGGAAGACGATGGCATCCAATATTTTACCCTGCGTCAGGCCTGGGATTCGGGCGCCAAATACCTCCCCGCCATGAACGACATGCTGGTGAAGGGCCAACAGCGGCAAGTCATCGGCGTAAAGTCGTCTTATGGGGCGGATCAAATTCCACGCGGGGATGGCGCCACGAAAACCGAATTTCTGATCGCGCCGACAACGGACGGGCTATTGATGCAATGGCTGGGACTTTCGCCCGGCAGCAAAACCACGCTGCCGGATGCCACGGAGGGTGGTGGACAATATCACGTTGTCGTATCGGGATCGCTGCGGCGGGCGGGCCAGGATTTGCCCGCCATGTCGGTCGAATTTGCCTCGACGGACGAGGGCGAGGTAGAGATCGAGGCGGGCGCCGATGGTCTCGAGATGATGCTGCTGCGGTTTCCTAGAGCGCATTCGAGGAAAATGCGCCCAGACTCTTAAAAATAGAGCAATTGAACCAATCACTTAAGTCGCGGGAGCGACTCCAATTAATTGAAAATTGCTCTAAACTCTAAAGTCCATCTACCCGCATGCCAGCCCGGTTATCAGGCCGGCTATCAGGCTGCTGGCAGTTCGGCGACGGCTTGGCGCAGCCGCCCTATATGTTCGTCCGCCGCCAGGCCGCCGCCCAGGGTGCGCAGGCACAGGTGGGTAAGGCCGGCATCGCGCCAACCCGCCACCCGGCTTTGCCATTCATGCTCGCGCGGGCCAACGACCGCGACGCCGGCCTCTGTCCCGATGCTGGCGGGATCACGGCCAGCCGCCGCTGCTTCGCGCAGGATGTCGTCACGCACGGCGGGAAATTCCTCCGGCGAACATAGAACAAACCAGCCGTCCGCCAGTTGCCCGATCCGCCGGCGGATATGGGGCAACGGTACGGCGCTAGCGCCGATCCATATCGGGATAGGGCGTTGCAGCGGCAGAGGATCGAGGCCAGCGCCTGAAACCTGGTCCCACTGACCTTTAAATTCCACGTTCTCCTGTGTCCAGAGCAGACGCAGCAGCGCGATCTGCTCTTCGCACCGGGCGCCGCGGTTATGGAACGCCGCCCCCAGGGCAGCGTATTCCACTTCGTCCTTACCGATACCAATGCCAAGGCGGAGCCTGCCTCCCGACAGCACATCCAGCGTCGCGGTCTGCTTGGCGACCAGTACTGTCTGGCGCGCCGGCAATATAATCACCGAGGGCACAAGTTCGATCTTGTCGGTCGCCCCGGCGATTAACGCCATCATGGTTAGCGGCTCGTGCAAGGGCCCGCTGCCGGGGCGAATGACCTGATCGGGGACCCGCAGGTGCGTTAATCCCAACTCTTCGGCGGCCTGCGCAAAGGCCTTGATTGCACCAACGTCGTTCTTCAATTCCCGTACGGGTAACGACACACCTATTCGCATGGCCGATGTTCTCCTAAAGACATGGGGGCGGTGAATTTGGCCAGTCTACCACGGCAACGGCCTCGCCGCGCCCATCCATCTTGAGCAATTCCGAATTAATAAAAATCGCGAAGCGATTCTAAGTGATTGGAAATTGCTCTAGGGACGAGCCTAAGCCGCGCGGGCCTCTTCGCTGCTGGGCCGTGGCGCGCCGAATAGAAAGCCCTGACCATAGTCAAAGCCATATTCCAGCATTTCGATAACGTCCGATTCCTGCTCGATCCGTTCCACCACCAGATTAATTTCCGCGACGGCCGATTTGGCTTTTAAATTGCGCGGATGCACCCAATCCGCGCCGTCTTCCGGCAAGGTCACCAACAGGTTAATGGGTATTTTTATAAAGCGGAAATTGGCCTGCGCCAGGCCCTGGAAATCGATGTCCAGATTATCAATTTGATCCATGGAGAAGCGGAAGCCCAATTTGCCGAGGCGGCCCAATTGCGCCAGCGCGACTTTCGACAGCGCGGCAACATCCTGCTGTGCAATTTCAAATATCAAGCGCGCGGCAAGATTGGGATTGCTGGCCATGAAATCGATGAATTGTGCCAAAAATTCCTCGTCATTCAACGTATGCTGCGAGATGTTGACAAAGAAGCTGGTATCGGTTTGCCGCTTTTCGTTGCGCCGGAGAAGCTGCACACAGCGCATCAGCAACAGATTGTCTATGGTCCCGATAAGGCCCTCCTGCTTGGCCACTTCCAGATATTGCTGCGCCGCGACAATTCGCCCGTCTCTGGTTCGGATCCGCGAGAAGGCCTCGTAATGCCGGGTACGCCGCTGGGGCAGGCTGACGATAGGCTGCAAATAGAGATCAACCCGATTGGTTTCCAGCGCCTCGCGGATATGGCCCAGAATTTCCTCTCTATTGATATTCGCCTCAACGCTTGTCATCTCCTGTATTGGCGACTCACTCACGACCTTGCCGCCGGCCTTCTCCCGGCCGGCGCGTTCCGTTTTGGGCCGCTGCACCTTTTGCATATGACCCAATTGCGATCGCAGCACTTTCATTTCCCGCATCAGCGTCCTGTTGGTCCCATCGGCCGCGGATTCCACAGCGGAGCTCAAAACCATCATTTCCTCGCGGGCGCGGACCAGGCTCTCCGTCAGATCCAGATTAGACTCGCGCATATCATCGATTTCGTCGAAAGCCACATCCAACTGCCGCAGCATGTCCCGCTGCTCGATACGGCGGGAAAAAATTTCATGGGTCAGGGCAGCGGCCAGAAAACCGGCGCCGGCAATCAGATAACAGGTCGTCGGCGCAAGCTGGGTCAACGACTGCGACAGGGCAAAGCCCGCCACGGCCGAAACCATCGCATAGGAAACAAGGATAAACAGATGCATCATAACCGACATGCCACCTTAAAATTAGCAGAGCACAGTCTGCCAACGGTCGGTTTCGATATGGTTAACAGCAGCTTGCTAATTCGGCCCTGATGCGGCCCCCGCCATCAATTATAAGAGCGACAGGCTGCTGGGTTTCAAATAGATACGGCGGATTTCGGGAAAATTCCCGCGCAATTTAACTTCCAGCTCGGCGGTCGCGGCTTCCACCTGGGCCGAGGTCAGACCATCGGCAAAATCCAGGGCCGCGGCCAGCAGTATCTCCCGCGGGCCCAAATGCATGGTTCGGACATCGGCGACCTCCACCACCCGGCGGTCACCATTCAAAAGCGCCCGACAGCTTTCCACGATATACGGTTCCGCTGCCTCGCCAATCAACAACGCCTTGCACTCATAGGCCAGAAACATGGCGACCCCGGCCAGCACCAGACCAATAGCGATGGCCGCCGCGCCATCCAGCCAGGGGAGCTGCAGCTGCTGGCCCAGAAAAATACCCGCCATGGCAATGCACAGGCCCAGGATCGCCGCGCTGTCTTCAAACAACACCGTGAACAAGGCCGGATCCTTGCCCCGCCGCACGGCGGCGAAAAATCCCAGACTGCCCTTTTCAGCCAAAAACTGACGCAAAGCCAGAAACCCTGCGCCCCCTTCAAACAGCAAGGACAGGCCCAGGACGATGTAGCTGACCATGATATTCTTCACCGGGCTAGGCTGCAAAATACCATGCACGCCTTCGTAGATAGAAAAACCCGCGCCCAGCCCAAAAATCAGAATGGCGACCACGAAGCTCCAAAAGTAGAGCTCCTTGCCGTACCCGAAGGGGTGCTGATCATCGGCCGGCATTGCGGCCCTATGCATGCCATACAGCAATAATGCCTGATTACCCGTATCCACCAGACTGTGAATAGCCTCGGACAGCATGGCGGACGAACCAGTGAGCATGGTTGCCGCGAACTTGATCACGGCGATGGCCAGATTTCCCACCAACGCCGCATATACAGCCAATTTTGAAGAGCCACTCGCCATGCGGCCATGCTATACCAAAGCGATGAACTTTAATGGGGACAATATGCTTGAAAAACAACTAATTGCCGACGCGGATAAGCTGGCCAGCGGTCGCGCCGGTGCCCGGGCAACGGTAGAGGGGTTGGGTGCATCCCTGATCCGGGACGTGGCCAGCGCAGGCGTGGGCCTGGATGACATTATCGCGCTTTGGTATGGCGAACCCGACCAGCCAACGCCGGAATTTATTTGCCAGGCCGCCACGGCCTCTCTGGCCCGGGGAGATACTTTCTATACCGAGAATTTTGGCATCCTCGAACTACGCGTGGCCCTGGCCGAATATATGAGCCGGCTGTATCAGCGGCCCATCGATAGCGCCCGTGTCGCCGTCACCGCCTCTGGCATGAGCGCGACAAACCTGATGCAGCAGGTATTAACGGATCCAGGCGACAATGTGGTCGTCACGGCGCCGGTATGGCCAAATTTGATCGAAACCGTCCGCATCATGGGCGGCGAGCCCCGCTTTGCCTGGTTGCAGTTCGGCAATCAGGGCTGGAGCCTGGATTTGGAGCAGATGTTTGACCAGGTCGATAGCCGCACGCGCGCGATCCTGATCAATTCCCCCTCCAATCCCACCGGCTGGGTGATGGGCCGGGATGACATGCAAAAGGTTCTGGATTTCTGCCGCGCCAGAGGTATCTGGGTGTTGAGTGACGAGGTCTATGCCCGGGTCATCTATGATCGTCCCGCCGCGCCGTCTTTTCTGGAAATCGCGGAACCCGACGACCGTTTGGTGGTGGTCAACAGCTTCTCCAAATCATGGTGCATGACGGGCTGGCGCCTGGGCTGGCTGACGGCGCCGCCGGCCCTGATGCCGACGTTGGAAAAAATGATCGAATTTCACTATTCCTGCCCGGCGCATTTTTCTCAGGTGGCCGGCATTACCGCCGTCCGCGAGGGCGAGGCATTCGTTACCGACACCGTCGCTCAATATAAACTGGCCCGCGATCTGGTCATCGATCGGCTGCAAGCCATGCCAAAAGTGCGGGTGCATCGCCCCGAAGGCGCGTTTTATGCCTTTTTCGCCGTGGACGGCATGGACGACTCCCTGGCCAAATGCAAAGAGATCCTTCTGCAAAGCCACGTCGGTCTGGCGCCGGGCGCGGCGTTCGGCCCGCAGGGTGAAGGTTTCATCCGCCTCTGTTTCGCCCAAAGCCTGGATCGTCTGGACGATGCGATGAACCGCCTGGACCCCTTGCTGGCATGATGTTTGTAGACGATAGTTTCTGGACCGATATGGCGAAGGCCGAGGAGATGACGCGATGAAAGTAGTAATTACGGGTGGGGCTGGCTTTATCGGCCGCAAGCTTGCTCAAAGAATACTGGCGCAAGGCGAATTGACCGGCCCCTCGGGGGAACGAGAGGCGGTAACCGAGCTGGTGCTGTTCGATGCCGTGGCGCCGCCCGACGAGGAACTGGCGGATGCGCGCGTCCGGGCCGTGACCGGCGATATCGCCGATGCCGCCCTGGTGGCGAAGGTCATCGATGCGCAAACCAACAGCGTTTTTCACCTCGCCGCCGTGGTCAGCGCCGGCGCCGAGGCGGAATTCGAGCTGGGCTACCAGGTCAACCTGGACGGCACCCGCAATGTGTTGGAGGCGGCCAAGGCCGCGAATGGCGCCCCACGCGTGGTCTTCGCCTCGTCCCTGGCGGTCTATGGCGGTGAAGTGCCGGATACGGTGGTGGATGAAACCCCAATCACGCCGGAAACCTCCTATGGCGCGCAAAAGGTGATCGGCGAATTCCTGATCACGGATTTCAGCCGCAAGGGCTATATCGATGGCCGGGCCATGCGTCTGCCGACCATTGTGGTGCGGCCGGGCAAGCCGAACAAGGCGGCCTCTGGTTTTGCCTCGGGGATCATCCGCGAACCTCTGAATGGGGTCGATATGGTTTGCCCGGTAACAGCGGAATCCCGCATGGCGATCATGTCGCCGCGCACGGTGGTGGAATGCTTCATCCATATGCACGAACTGGACAGCGCCAGATTGGGCGCCTCGCGGGCCATATTGCTGTCCGGCTTCTCTGTCTCCATGGGCGATGCGGCGGCCGCCGTACAGGCGGTGGACACCAACCGCACTCGGGGCCGGATTACTTTCGAGGTTGATCCGCATATCCAGGCCATCGTCGACGGCTGGCCCAAAACCACCTCGTCGGCCAAGGCCGGCGCGCTGGGTTTCCCCAGCGATAGCAACATTGCGGACGTCATATCCGCCTATATCGAAGACGAATTGGATTAGTACTGGAATAGGGAGTTCGCCATGAGTGGACGTTTAGCCGGTAAACGCGCCTTTATCACCGCCGCCGCCCAAGGCATTGGCCGGGCCACCGCCGAGACCTTTTTGCGCGAAGGCGCCCAGGTCATCGCCACGGATATCAACATGGATATCCTGAGCCAGTTGAATGGTCAGGGCGATGTCATCACCGAACAACTGGACGCCCGCGACGGGGCGGCGATCACGGCCGCCGCACAACGCCATGGCGCGGTGGATATTCTGTTCAACTGCGCGGGCTTTGTTCACAACGGCAGCTTGTTGGACTCCACCGAGGATGAATGGGATTTCGCCTTCGATCTGAACGTGAAATCCATGTACCGGGTTACCCGTGCCTTTCTGCCCGCCATGCTGGAGAACGGCGGCGGCAGCATTATCAACACATCTTCCATCGCCTCGGCCGCCAAGGGCATCGTCAGCCGTTGTATCTACAGCGCCTCAAAGGCAGCCGTCACCGGCCTGACCAAATCCATCGCCGCCGACTATGTGGGACAGGGCATACGCTGCAACGCCATCGCGCCGGGCACCATCGACACGCCGTCCCTGGGCGACCGCATCAATGCGGCGGAGGACCCCGAACAACAACGCCGCGATTTTGTCGCCCGACAGCCCATGGGCCGCCTGGGCACCGCCCAGGAAGTGGCGCATCTGGTCCTGTTCCTGGCCTCGGACGAAAGCGCCTTTATCACGGGCCAACTGCACACCGTCGATGGCGGCGTGTTGATGTAAGCGCGAACGGACATGCCGGGCCACCAGTGCCTGATAGCGTGTGCGAATATCCGTCGGTATATGTAACAGGAGAAACGATGACCCAACTTGAAATTGGAAACCAGGCGCCTGCCTTTAGCCTGAGCAATCAGGCTGGCAAGCAGGTCGGCCTTGCCGATCATGCGGGCCGGAAGGTGCTGATCTGGTTCTTCCCGCGCGCCTTTGGCAAAAACTGAACCATTGAAGCCAACGGGTTCCGTGATCGAATCCAAGCGTTAGCCGATAAGAATACGATCCTGCTGGGCATTACTTTCAGCCCGATTGCAGACCTGAAGACGTGGAGTGGGGACATTGGGAGTGGAGACATTGGGTTTGGCGCCGATCTTTTGTCCGACGCCGACCGTTCAGTCGCCATTGCCTATGGCGCCGCCGAGAGTCAGGAACAGGAACGGCCCAAACGGATCTCCGTACTGGTCGGCGCGGATGGCAAAATCGTCAAGATCTACGAGGTTTCTGACGCCGAAGCACACCCAGCCGAGGTGCTGGGCGATCTAACCTGACACGGCAGCCACTAGAGCATGTTTCATCGAAACATGCTCAGACTCTTAAGAATAGAGCAATTGAACCAATTACTCGGGTCGCAAAAGCGACTCCGATTAATTGAAAATTGCTCTAATAAGGCCGCTCGCCCCTGACGAGCAGGCGATAGAGCAGGCGGTGCTGACTGTGGTCAAAATCGAAGCCGGCCTTGTGCATGGCGGAGCGGTTGTCGACGATCAGCATGTCCCCCAGGGTATATTCATGGACGTAGGTGAATTCCGGGCGCATGGCCACCTCCAGCAGCTCGGTTAGAAAATCCTGGGTTTCCGCCGGCTCCATGCCGAGGATTCTTTCCGTCTTGCTTTTATGGAACCAGATCGCTTTCGTGCCGCGCTCCGGATGGGTTCGCACGAGGGGATGTATCATCGGCCCAGCTTTGGCTTCCTGCTGATCGCGAAGAATATCGGGGTTGGCGATATTGGCGCGGGCGCTGCTGATCAGTGTATTCGCCGTCTGCATGCCGTCGATGCGTTGCCGAAGCTCGTCGGGCAGCGCCTCATAGGCGGCACGCATATTGCAAAGCCCCGTGCCGCCGCCGCTGTCGGGCAGCGCCACGGGATACAGGGAGGTGAAATTTGGCGGGAATTCCTGGTTGGTATGGTCAGTGTGCCAGGTAGCCGTCTTGTTCACCTTGGCCTGATTGCCCAGGCTGTCCTTGTGGCGATTTGAAAGGGTACTCACCAACGGCACGCCGGGCGCCAGGTAGCGCCGATTTTGGTCCTCCATGAGTTCGCCGAACAACTCGCCAGCCGCCTGGAATTGGGCCGCCGTGAACGTCTGATCGCGGATCACCAGGGCGACGTTGTCAACCACGGCGTCGTAAAGACGCTGGCGGGTCGCCTCGTCAACGGGCTCGCGCAAATCGATGCCCCTCGCTTCGGCGCCAATATGCGCCTTGATTTTGGTAATCGTCAGCGTCTGTTTTTCGGCGGGCATGCTCATTGTGGTTTCACCTCAAAATGATTCAGATGCTTGTGTCCGTCAATGTCTTGCGCAGAAAGTTCAGCACGTTGATGACCGCGTAATTGCGGAGCCGGTCGCGGTCGCCAGGCAGCGAGACCGTCTGGGCGTATTGCGCCGCGCCGATGGCCAGGTTCATATATACCGTGCCGGGGGGCTGTTCGTCCCGGGCTTGGGCCGCAACCACCGCCAGGCCGACATCGGTCCCGAAATCGCGGCGCACATTGGCCGCTGCCGCCGCGGCATTGGCCGCGCCAGGCATTTCCGCGACCGCCAGATCACCGCTCACGGCGCCGCCCCGAAAGATCGCCATGCCATGATCAATTTCCGAAAGGCGCGCTGAAAGCACGCCGCCGGTTAGACCTTCGGCGACCGCCAGGGTCAGGCCGCGCGCGCCCAGCATGTTGAGAACGACGGTTTCCATGGACTGGTCGTCGATGCCGAAGATGACATCGCCCAACAGGCCACGGATCAGACCTTCCTCGGCGCGGATAATCGCTTCCGCCGCCGCCTCGTCCGGCGCCTTGGCGGTGATCCGTACCTTGATGCCTTCCATGCCGCTGGCCTGGAAGGCGAGGGTCGGATTGCCCAATGTGTCGAGTTGATCGATACGGTCCGCGAGCTGTTCGGCAAGGCCGGATTCGCTGTTGCCCCAGGTGCGCAGGACGCGGCTGCGGATCACCGCCGTCTCGCCCGCGCGGCGTTGCAGATCGGCCAGGATGGTGCCCTGCATCATCGTGCGCATTTCGTGGGGCACGCCCGGCACCGCATAGATGACCTTGTCGCCGATCGGACAGACCAGGCCCGGCGCGGTGCCCGGCATCTGCGCAATCAGCCTCGCGCCTTCAGGTATGTCCGCCTGACGACGGTTATTGTCGACCATCACCCGGCCACGGGATTCAAACATTATGCGGATTTTCTCCACAACAGCCTCGTCGCGGCGCAGTTCGGCCCCCATGACAGCGGCAATCACCTCGCGCGTGATGTCGTCTTGGGTCGGACCCAATCCACCGCAGCAGATGACCGCGTTGTTGCGGTCGAGCGCATTGCGGATAGTCATTTCCATACGGTCGAAATTATCACCGACCTTGACCTGGAAATGCGAGTCAATGCCGACCAGCGCCAATTGTTCACCGATCCAGGAGGAGTTGGTGTCCACGATCTGGCCAAGCAGCAGTTCGGTACCGATGGCAACGATTTCGCAACGCATGTACCGATCACCTTAATGTTGTGGAAGCCCGGTTATCGCAGGCCGAAATAAAGGCCTCTAACGTGAAGCCCATGATCGAAATCCCATTGTTTGTTTTCTGGACAACAGGACTTTATTCGTAGATAGGGAGTTTAGAACAAATATGCCGCCCGGCAACAGCGTAGCTGCGGGCACGGGGAAAGGCGGGACATGCGCGTACTTGACGTTTTGAGCATCCTACGGACGAGTGCCGAAGAACGGGCCATGATCCAGGCCGTCGACCCGGCGATCAAGTTGACCGACGCGGGTGGCTGGTTTGACGGCGAAATTCGCGAGACCTGGCCCGCTTTCACCTCCGACCGTTATTTGCCCCCCCACGCCAAAGGCACCGGCAGCCGCGCGGAACGCGACGGTATGCTGGCCGAGGCGGAAGTTATACTCGGCGGCTGGCCCTTTCCCCTGGATCTGCGCGCCAGGGCACCAAAGTTGAAATGGCTGCATCAGCGCCCCGCCGGTGCCAGCAATTTGCTTCGGGGTGATCTGTGGGGCAGTGACGTCGTGGTGACAACCTCGCGCGGTTCAGGCAACACGTTGGCGATGGCGGAGTACGCGCTGGCCGGAATTCTGCATTTTGCCAAGGGCTTGCCCCAAGCCGCGATTGATCGAGAGGCCGGCCACTTCTCCCATCCCGCCTACCGCCCGCTGCAACTGAAAGACAAGACCGCGTGCGTCGTTGGTGTTGGCGGCATCGGGCAGGATGTTGGCAGACTTTGCGCCGCCATCGGCATGCGGGTTGTCGGCACCCGCCGAGAGCCGCGCGACGACTTGCCGTTGCCCGAGGGTTTCGCCGCGGTCGGCGGCCCCGCCGACCTTGATCGCCTGCTGCCGGAAGCCGATTTCGTGATAATCTGCTGCCAGTGGACGCCGCAGACCACCAATCTTTTCGATTCCCGCCGCTTTGCCCTGATGAAACCGGGCAGCGTGCTGGTCAACGTCGCCCGTGGGGAGATCGTCGACGAGACAGCGCTGATCGAGGCGCTGCAACGTGACCATCTGCGCGGCGTTGCCCTTGACGTCTATGCCGGCGAATTCGAGAACCCGCCAATGGCGCCACTCTGGTCGGATCCCCGCGCCTTGATCACGCCGCACATCTCGGGAGGCAGCGACCAGAACCGGCACCGCGCCGTCGAGCTGTTTTGCGATAACCTGGCCGCTTACCTCTCGGGACGGCCGCTGGTGAACATCATCGATTGGGAGCGGGGCTATTAGCGAAATTCTCGATTGATTAGAGCGACCAACGCGGCTTAAGTGATTGGTTTAATTTTCATATTTTCAAGACTCCCAGCATATTTGGATATAATGCGGTCGGATATCTTACGCGAAGGAAAGCAAGACAATGAGTGAATGCCCCTGCGGTTCCGAAAAACCGCTTGATGCCTGTTGCGGCCCGTACATCGACGGCGCCCTGGCGCCCACCGCCGAAGCCACCATGCGCTCGCGCTATAGCGCGCATGTACTGGGTAACGCCGATTATCTGGTTGCCACCCTGTCGAACGATCAACGCGCCGACTATGACAAGGAAGAGACGGAACAATCCTTCGCCGGCACCAAATGGCTCGGTCTGGAAATTCGCAAGACCAAGCTGGGCGGCGAAGCGGACGAGACAGGAGAGGTCGAATTCGTGGCCCGCTACCGCACTGGGAAGCAACAAACAGCGCATCATGAATTGTCGTTTTTCACCCGCGAGGAAGGCCGCTGGGTCTTTGCCGGCTGCGAAATGAACCCGAAGGCGCCGACGGTCAGGGTTGAAAAAATCGGACGCAACGCTCCCTGTCCCTGTGGATCGGGAAAGAAATACAAGAAATGCTGTGGAGCGTAGTGGACAAAGAAACGCTCCACGTTGCTGGATTGGTTGATGTCGGGGCTGGTTCCCGTTATTTAGCCTTCTAGAGCAATTCCGAATCAATGAGAATCGCAAAGCGATTCTAAGTGATTGGAAAAATTGCTCTAATTCTAAAGGTCTGAGTATTTTCAGAATGAAAATGCTCTAAGATTCATGATCAGAAAATTCATCAAGGAGACGATTGATGGTTCAAGCCACTGCAAGACATATTTTGGTTGATACTGCGGAGCTTTGCGAAGAGCTGAAAACTAAAATTGCCGACGGCGGAGATTTCGCCGAACTGGCCCGTGCACACTCGTCCTGCCCATCAGGCGCCAGCGGTGGCGATCTTGGTTCATTTGGTCCTGGCCAAATGGTTCCGGAATTCGACACGGTGGTGTTCAGCGCCAATGTCAATGAAGTACAGGGCCCGGTGAAAACTCAGTTTGGCTTTCACCTGCTTGAGGTCACCAGCCGCACCGATTGATACAATTAATGGCGGGCGCAGCCGTACGCGAACAGTTTCAATCACTTAGAGTTGCCAACGCGACTTTAAGTGATTGAAAATTGCTCTCAATGCGCTCTAAGATTCAGAGGTTTTTCTGAAGCCGGCAACTGTTCGATAGTTGCGCGCGACAGCCTCGATTTCTTCGGCCGTGATCAGATCTTCGATACGGTCGTTCGGGCCCGTCATGCGCTGGTCGGCAATATCCAGCACCTGTTCCGGGCCATATGCCCGGTTGGCCAGCACGACCTGGCCAGTCGTGTCCCGGCGCTTGTCTTCATAGTCCAACAGCGCCGCTGCCGGATCGGTAATTTTTTCCAGTGAATCCGCCAGAGCCTTGCCATCCAGGATCGCCTGCGAAGCGCCATTTGCGCCAATGGGAAACATCGGATGCGCCGCATCTCCCAACAGGGTGACCCGCCCATCGGACCACCATGGCAGCGGATCCCGGTCAATCATGGGGTATTCGTTAATCACCTGGGTATTGCCAAACAGCGCCTGAAGGTCAATGTCAGGCATCTGAAATTCACTAAAATGCTCGATGAATTCACGTGTGCCTGTCTTGGTCCAATCGGCATCCGCGGCGGCGCGCGGCCGGCAATTGCGCACCTCGGCGACCCAGTTGACCAGCGCCTTGCCGGCTCGCCGCGCCCGCTCGGAGATCGGATAACAGACGATCTTGGCATCGTGGTTGCCGGCAATGAACATGGTGCGGCCATCACCAACGGGCGACTGTTCATTTGCGCCACGCCATAACATCGTGCCTTCGAAATGGGCGGGGCCTTCATCGGGGTGCAATTGCCTGCGGACAGCGGAGTGAAAGCCGTCGCCGCCAATCAATATGTCGCCTTCGGTCGCGCCGGCGCCCCGGCCGGCATAAGGACCATCGAAATGCGCCCGGACGGACCCATGATCCTGGCTGAATCCGGTCAACGGCAGGCCCGTCTTGACGACGTTCCCGCCCAACCGGTCCCGCGCCGCCTCCAGCAAAATGGTCTGCAGATATCCGCGATGGATGGAATATTGTGGAAACGCGAAACCGGCTTCAACACCGCGCGGATCAGAGGCGATGAGGTGACCATACCTGGTTCGATATTCAATGGCCCGCGTCGCGATGCCGATCGCATCCAATGGTCCGCCCAGCCCCAGCCCGTGAAGAATAGCGGCGCCATGGGGTAAAAGATTGATCCCGACGCCAAGCGGCCTGAGTGTCCGAGCGGACTCATAAATTTCGACCTCAAAGCCGATCCGATGCAGGCAGAGCGCCGCCGTTAGTCCGCCAATCCCCGCACCTGCAATGATGGCCTTCATTTCCAGCTCTTCCTACATTTGGTGCAAAGGGACTTAACAAAAATCTCCGCCCACCTACTGTCCCATATGCTGTCGGCAATATGGCAAAGCCTATCAGAATTTCCTTAATTTCCGATTTCTGAATTCCCGAACAAGGCCGCCTCTGCCTGTGCCTGCCGTCAAAAGCCGGCTGCAAAGCGCTTGACGGCGGCCAGGTAATGCCTTCCGATTGGCCGATTGGCCGATTGGCCGATTGGCCGATTGGCCGGCAGGGCAGCAGGCTCTGAAAAAAATTATGCCGGCAGATCCACCATGCCGCCAGGTTAAAGGATGCAAGCAATGGTAACGATTGACGCTCAGGTCCACGCCTACGAACGGGACCACCCAGGACGGCCATGGGCCGCCGCTCTTGCAGGCCCGGCGGAGGTCACGGGCGATGACATGGTTGCCGCCATGGACGCCGTTGGTGTCGACGGTGCTTTACTGGTCTCGGCATTTACCATGTACCGTTACGACGCCAGCTATGCCATCGAAGTTCAGGCCGCGCATCCAGACCGGTTTGCGCTGATCAAGCCGGTCGATCCGGCCGACCCGGCTGTCGCGGATACGATTGCGAATTGGGCGGCGATGAACGGCACCGTCGCTATCCGTGTCATGATGACGCACGGATATTCGAGCGAACCTGACATCCCCAGCATCAACCGGGTCCTGCAGGCCGCGGCCCGCCATTCGCTGCCGGTCAATCTGTTATGCTGGGGCCGCCTGGACGAGGCCGCGACGCTTGCCGCCGCGAACCCCGAGACGATGTTGGTCATCGACCACCTTGGCCTGCAACAGCCGTTCGAGCCGCCGGCCCCGCCGGCGCCATTCGCCGCGCTTCCCACGCTATTGGCTCTGGCGAAATACGACAATGTCGTGGTGAAAATTACCGGTGCCTGCACGCTTTCCCATGAACCTTACCCTTACAATGATCTTTGGGATCCGCTCTGCCGCATCTTTGACAAATTCGGCTTTGACCGCTGCATGTGGGGCACTGACTGGACCCGGGCCGTGAAACTGCTGACCTATCCCCAGGGGGTGGAGCCATTCCGCCTCACCGACCGCATATCGGATGGCGACCGCGCGGGTCTGATGGGCGGGACCTTACAGCGAATATACAACTGGTCACCGTCGGCGCGTTGACAATCCAACCCGCCCTACGCCGGTAGGCTGGCGAGCACGCTGCCGTCGGGCGCGAAACAGGTTGCCTGCAGGGGGCCGGCGAAATTGTCGGCGGCATCGATATTGATCGTATGGGGGCCGCCGTGGAAGCCTTTGTGGGCCGCATCGAAGCCGCGAATGACAAAGTTGAAAGCCTCGAACGGCGCGGCCATGACCTCGAAGCCTTTGGCATTCCACCAGAAGGCATCATTCTGTTTTTCCAGCGGCAGGCCAGGGTCAATACCGGCGCTGACGAAGAGTAATTTACCGTCCGAGGTCGGCGCGGCGGAAGCCAGGCTGTGCAAAAATTCGTAATGGCCGGGATGGTCCTGAAAAGTTTCCCGCAGTTCGGTGGTCCAGCGGGTGGTAACGACCACGCCGGCGCGAAATTTTGACGGCCCGTCCGTTGGATCGCCGCCGTAGGCACGCAGGGTTGCCTCGACCCCCCGCTCCATCATCCATTGGAAGGTTTCAATTGGCCGCATGGCCCATTGGATTTCCAATAGCTTGACCCACATTTCCTCTTGCGCGCCGCGCAGATGCACCACCTGGATGCCCTTCAATTCGGCGCGAAACCGCAACAATTCGTCCATGGTCTCGACGACCGCCGGGCCGTGGCCCATGTAATTGCCCAGATAGACCAGGCAATCACCGGGGCGCAATTCCCCGCCCAGGCCCGTATGCAGATCACGCAAGGCGTCCGCCTGTCCCAGCACGGCGGGAACGGCCCAGATCCGTTGCGTTGCGTTCAAAGTCATTAACATTGCCGCGATCTACCCAAAACAATGATGCATCCCCTATAATACATGGCGCCAGCCCATCGGTCACCCTCCCCAACCGATGATGCGGGGCAGCGCCGGCGCCTAAAGCAACCCTTTGCACAGCACGAGAGACGAACATGCATGACCCGATCCACCTGACCGAAGATTTGCGCTTAATCCGGGACCAGCTGCGGCGTTTCGTGGCCGAGGAGATTGTGCCACACGGCGAGGCCTGGGAAGCCGAAGGCATGGTGCCCCGCGAGGTTCTGCGCGAAATGGGGGCCTTGGGGTTCCTGAGCATGCGGCATCCGGAAGAGCATGGCGGCTCGGGCCTTGGCGCCATGGCGTCGTTGATCCTGTCGGAGGAATTGGGACGCTCCACTTTTGGCGGCTTTTCCGCCACCGTGTTGGTGCACACCGACATGGCCTCGCCGCATCTGGTCCGCTATGGCAGCCCGGCGCAAAAGGCAAAATATTTGCCCGCTATTTGCCGAGGAGAACTCATCACGGCGATCGCGGTCACCGAACCAGGCGCGGGCTCGGACGTGGCCGGCCTGGCCACCCGCGCCGTGCGCGACGGCGATGATTATATCCTGAACGGAGCCAAGCTGTTCATTACCAACGGCGTGCATGGCGATTTGTTCTTTGTCGCCGCCCGCACGGACCCCGACGTCAAGGGTAGCCGGGGCATCTCGATCTTCATGGTGGAGAAAGGCACGCCTGGCTTTTCCGCCAGCCGGCAATTGGACAAGCATGGCTGGCGCTGTTCCGATACGGCGGAGTTGCTCTTTACCGACTGCCGCGTGCCCGCTGGCAATCTGCTGGGCGAAGAAAACCGGGGCTTCTACGCCATCATGGACAACTTTCAGAACGAACGCCTGGTGCTCTCGGGCATGGCCATCGGCGAGGCCGGCAAGGCATTGGAAATTACCCTTTCCTATCTGAAAGAACGGCAGGCCTTTGATGCCACCCTGTGGGATAAACAGGGCATCCGCCAGCGCCTGGCCATGCTGGCGGCCCAGGTGGAGGCGGCCCGGCAACTGGCCTATCACGTGGCCTGGCTGGATAGCGAGGGCCAGGATTGTGTCGCCGAAGTTTCCATGCTGAAGGCCATGTCGGCGGAAGTCGCCAACCGGGTGCTTTACGACTGCGTCCAGTTTCACGGCGGCATGGGCTATATGCGTGAAAGCACCATCGAGCGCATGTCGCGGGATGTCCGCATATTGCCCATTGGCGGCGGCGCGACCGAGGTGATGTTGGAAGAGGTCGCGAAGCGGCTATAACGGCTATAGTGCGAAGATGCGCCAGATACTGAAATTCATGAGGTTGTGATGAGTGAAGTGGCAGAAACGACCAGCTTTGGCTGGAGCGACGAAGAATTGCTGGCCTATCCGCTGGTCTATCGCCCGGACCTGTTCGCGGGCAAGGTCGCGCTGGTATCGGGGGGCGGCAGCGGTCTGGGCAAGGCCATCGCCTATACCTTTGCACGTTTGGGCGCGACATTGGTGCTGTGCGGCCGCAACCCGGAAAAACTGGCCCACGCCAAGACCCAGATCGAAGCCCTGGGCGCCAGCTGCGATACCCACCAGATGACGATCCGCGAGCCCGAACAAGTCGACGCCATGATCGCCGAAATCTTCGAAAGCCATGGCAACCTGGACGTCCTGATCAACAATGCGGGTGGTCAATTCCCCATGCCGGCCCTGGATTTCTCGCCCAATGGCTGGAAGGCGGTGATCGATACCAACCTGAACGGTACCTGGTTCATGATGCAGGCGGCGGCACGGCAATGGCGCGACCGCGAACAGGCGGGTTCGATCATCAACATCGTCGCCGATGTCTGGCGCGGCATGCCCGACATCGCGCATACCTGCGCCGCCCGCGCCGGCGTCATCTATCTGTCCAAGACCGTGGCCGTGGAATGGGCGCCGCTGAATATCCGGGTCAACTGTGTGGCGCCGGGCTGTTGCGAAACCGAGGCTTTTTCGCTGTATCCGCCCGAGGCCGCCGCCAGATACGAAGTATCCAACCCCATGCTGCATTCCGGCGATCCCATGGACATTGCCGAAGCGGTCATTTATGTGGCCGCCCCGTCAGGCAAATTCGTCAATGGCGAAGTGTTGACCGTGGACGGCGGACAGCAATTGTGGGGTGACGTCTGGGCCTATCACAAGCCCGACTGGACCAAGGTAGACTAGGAAACAACACATGGCCGCAAGCAGAGATATCCTGGACGTCATCACCTCTCAGCGCACCACCGAGGGGGCCGGTTTTCCCATACGCCGCCCCTTCCCTACCGCCGAGCTGGACAATCTGGACCCGTTCCTGATGCTGGATGAAGTTGGGCCGGTGGACTGGCCGCCGGGGGAGGCGCTGGGCGCGCCGGATCATCCGCACCGTGGTTTCGAGACCATCAGCTACATCCTGTCGGGCGAAAAGCTGCATGAGGATTCGACCGGCGACCACCAGATCCTGCACCCCGGCGATGTGCAATGGATGACGGCCGGCTCGGGCATCGTGCATTCGGAAATGCCCAGCCCCGCCATGCGTAAAGCCGGGGGCCGAGCGCATTCTTTTCAGATCTGGGTCAATCTGCCAGCCAAGCATAAGATGGCCGCGCAACGCTATCAATTCGTCGCCGGCGACCAGATCCCCCTGGGCCATAGCACGGACGGCCTGGTCACCGCTCGGGTGATCGCAGGCGAGGCCTATGGGGTTGCCGCCAGGATCGATACCTATACTCCGGTCACCTTGCAGGATTGGACCATGCAGCCCGGCGGCCAGGCGCGGCCCACGCCGCCCGCGGAACAACAAATGGCGCTTTATCTATTCCAGGGGACACTGGCGGTGGGACCGCAAGGCCGTCTGATCGACGAAGGGCAGTTGGTTATTTTCGGCGCCGGCGAGGCCATCGATCTGGCCTTGGATGCCCAGGCGGACACGGCGGCGCGCTTTTTGTTGTTCGGCGGCGTGCCGATCCGGGAGCCCATCGCCCGTTACGGGCCGTTCGTGATGAACACCCGGGAGGAATTGCAACAGGCCTTCGACGATTATCAATCGGGGCGCATGGGCGTCATCACGCGGTAAAAATCGCGCCGCGCGCAGCTACCAAAACCAAAATTGGAGCCGTCATTCCATGAGCAATACAGTCACAACCGAAGTCGAACTTGATGAAATTTATGGTCAGCCGGTCGCCGTGGCGATCACCAAGGAAATTGATCATATTTCCGCGCATTACCGCGCCTTCATTGAAAAATCACCGTTTGTGGTGATCGCCTCGTCAGGCCCGGAAGGGCTTGACTGTACGCCGCGCGGCGATCCCGCCGGTTTCGTACGCGTGCTTGACCCGAACACCGTTCTGATCCCGGACCGGCGCGGCAACAACCGCATCGATACCCTCCGAAACATCGTGCGCGACCCGCGAATTTCGCTGTTATTCCTCATTCCCGGCATCGGTCAAACCCTGCGCATAAATGGCAGGGCGGAAATCCGAATCGACCTGGAACTACGCGAAAGCTTCACGATGCAAAACAAGGTTCCGGCCACCGTCATCGCGGTAACCGTGGAACGGGTTTATACCCAATGCCCAAAAGCGCTGGTGCGCTCGAAACTCTGGGACGCCGAGACGCAAATTCCGCGAAGCGCCCTACCAAGTTCAGGGGAGATATTGCAAGCCCTCGACGCGGACTTCGACGGCCCGACTTATGACGCGGGCTACGATGCCCATTTGAAAAAGACTATTTATTAGAGACCAGTACCCACGGGGCCTTGGTGAGCGGTCAAATGGTTCAGAATATCCCGGAACCGCTCTAATGGTGGGAACCGATTATCCCTATCCGTCGACGGATACAGCAATCGACCTCATTCTTGCAACGCCAGGCCTTAGAGATGCCGACAAGATCGCCGTCCTGGGTGGTACAACGGCTGAATTGCTTGGCATCACGGCATCATATCAAGCGGGTCCACCGGTTCAGAACGTGATGACCAGCCGGCCCCGGGTTCCACCGGCCTCGAGCCGCCGGTGGGCTTCACCGGCCTGCTCCGGCGGGTAGGTGTCGGCCACGCGGAGGGTGACGGCGCCGGCTTCCACCAGTTGCCGGAGACGGTCGAGTTTCTCGAACTCGCCATCATAGGTGCGTACCCAGGTGGCCGTGAACGTGATGCCGCGTTGCGCTTCGCCCGGGTAACCGCGCACCGCCGTGAACGCGCCGCCGTCGCGGACCGCCGCAATGACCCGTTCATTCTGGACGGCACCGTCGGCCAGACCATCAACGCCGTCCGGAAAGTGCGCCCGGATCCGCGTGGCGACGTCGTCACCCCGGCGCACGACGATATCGGCACCAAGAGCTGCGACCAGTTCGTGATCAGCCTCGGACGCATCGGCGATGACGGTCAACCCTTCGGCCTTGGCGAGTTGGATGACGTAACCGCCGTAGGCGCCCGCGGCGCCGGTCACGGCGAGCGTCTGCCCCGATGCCAGACCCAGCAGGTCCAGCGACAGACGGGCCGTAAGCCCGTTCATGGGCAATGTGCAGGCCTCGACATGGGTGGTGCCGGCCGGCGCGGGAACCACCGCGCGGGCATCAAGAACGATCTGCTCGCGGTACGCGCCATGGCTGCCTTGCGGCACCACCATGGCCATGACCGCGTCGCCAATCCGGACACCGGTGGAGACGCCGTCGCCGACTTCATCAACGATCCCGGCCACGTCCATCCCTGGCACATACGGCGGCGGGTCGGCCTTCTGCTGCTCGGCACGCGCGCCGTTCCGGGCCAAGGTATCGGTGGGGTTCACCGCTGCAGCGTACACATGGACACGCACTTGGCCGGGCCCGGCGTGGACCTCGGGAAGATCCACGACCTCCAGAGCCTCCGGGCCTCCGTGAACGTTGACACCTACTGCGCGCATCTGATCCGCCTCTCGTCTTTGGGTTTCGGGTCTGTCTGGGCCGACCGGTAACCAGCCCTGCTGGATGGCTCGATCAAGTCGTCGGAGTATAGCTGACTTTTTCCGGATGGATGGTTAATCCGCCACTCCTCACCGCCCGGTCCATTTCGGCGCCCGTTTTTCCGCGAACGCGCGCGGTCCTTCCAGGGTGTCATCCGAGTTCTCGCGGCGCCGGTTGGCGGGGTAGGCGGTGTAGTAGGCCTGCGGCAGCGGATGATCGAGGCCGCGCATGGCGGCTTCCTTGGTCGCCCGGACCGCCAGCGGCGCGCAGCGGAGGATATCGGCAACCCATTCCTCGACCGTCTCGTCCAGCTTGTCCAGAGGGACGACCTGGTTGACGAGGCCAAGCTCGTAGGCGCGGGCCGCCGGTATATGCCGGCCCGTCAGCATATAGCCCATCGCCGGTTTCAGGCCAATTTGGCGCGGCAGCCGGTGGACGCCAGCCGAGCCCGCGATCAGGCCGCGCCGGGGCTCTGGCAGGCCGAATTCGGCATGCTCCGCCGCGACGATGATGTCGCAGGCGAGCGCCTGTTCAAGGCCCCCGCCGAGCGCGAAGCCGTTGACACGGGCGATGATGGGTTTGGGAAAATGCCAACGTTCGATCAGGCTGGTGGTCTCGGCGGCCAGTTTCCGCCAATGCGCGCGCTGTGCCTCATCCGCCTCGCGTTCGCGGGCACGGTGCTTCAGGTCGGCCCCGGCGGAGAAGGCGCGCTCGCCAGCCCCCGTCACAACCGCAAGCCAAATATCATCGTTCGCTTCGACCTCGTCCCAATGTTGGGAAAGCTCCCAGCGGAGCTCCGGATTCATCGAATTCATCGCTTCCGGCCGGTTGAGGGTAATCCGCGCTACATGATCTTTTACCTCGAAGGTAGAGACGGTCTGGTGTTCGGCGCCCATGGGGTTCCTCCGGTGAATAATTTTGCGTTGGCCTCAACCTAGAGCGCATTCGAAGAAAATGCGCTCAGACTCTTAAAAGTAGAGCAATTGAACCAATCACTTAAGCCGCGGAAGCAACTCCAATTAATTGAAAATTGCCCCTGAGCGCATCCGAAGAAAATGCGCTCAGACTCTTAAAAGTAGAGCAATTGAACCAATCACTTAAGTCGCGAAAGCGACTCCAATTAATTGAAAATTGCCCCTGAGCGCATTCGAAGAAAATGCGCTCAGACTCTTAAAAGTAGAGCAATTGAACCAATCACTTAAGTCGCGAAAGCGACTCCAATTAATTGAAAATTGCTCTAAGCTAAATTATTCCCCCATCGCGCAAATCATGCAATTCCTGGTATTTTGGACGATCATGACGCGGTGAAATTCAGGCGCGCTTCGGACCGGGCCGGCATTGCAATGCGTTGAAAGAGGAGCAAGGGATGACTATGAGGCAACAATGGCTGTTGGCCCGCACACCGCTGGAAGGGCTGCCCGTGACCGATGATTTCGAATGGCGCGAAGGCCCCTTGCCCGAACCCGGCCCCGGACAATTGCTCTGCCGGACCATCTATCTTTCCCTCGATCCCTATCAATGGGGCCGGCGCCGCCGAGGGCTGGAAAAACCCGGTGAGGTCTGCCACGGCCGCACGGTCAGCCAAGTGCTAAAAAGCAATTTGCCAGCATATGCCGAAGGGGATTTCCTGTTCAACACCAACGGTTGGCAAAGCCATGGCCTGACGGGGAAGGACGTTTCCGTCTTCACCTATATGTTTCCCCGAAAATTGAACCCCGCCGTGGCACCAATTTCGACCGCCATCGGCGTTCTGGGCATGCTGGGTCTGACTGCCTATTCCGGCCTGGTGGTGCAATGCCAACCCAAGGCCGGCGAGACCGTGGTGATTTCGGCTGCTTCGGGCGGCGTCGGCCAGGCAGCGGGACAAATGGCCAAAATCCTCGGTTGCCGCGTCGTCGGCGTCGCGGGCCGAGAAGAAAAATGCGCCTTCGTAACCGACGAACTGGGTTTCGATGCCTGCGTCTCGCACCTCAGCGAAGACCTGGCCGGCGATCTGGCGGCGGCCTGTCCCGATGGTATAGATATTTACTACGAGAATGTCGGCGGCAAGACCTTCGAAGCGGTGCTGCGCCATCTGAATAAAAATTCCCGCATCACCCGCTGCGGCCTGATTTCGCAATATGGCAATATGGATGGCCGCGAGCCGGCGGAGGTGTGGATGGAGACCGGCCAAGCGGTGTTCGAGAAACAGAACTGCGGCGTCTTCCCGTTGGCGGTCGGCAATTTCGTTGCCGAGCACCAGGATACCTTTTTGGCGCAAATGGCCGACTGGTTAAAGGACGGCAAGGTGAAATATCTGGAAGACATCCGTCCCAGCCTGGAAAATACGCCAGAAGCTTTTCGCGCCATGTTGGAAGGTGGTAATTTCGGCAAGACCATGATCCAGGTCTCGGACGACCCGACAAAATAATTCCATCTGACGGTTGCGCGGCGGGCTGCGGGCCGGTTTTCAGTTAATGCTCCCTGGAAAAACCTTTGAAGGCTGCGGTGCGAACGGCTACATCTGTATGATCGCTACCCCTCGGGATGAATCGCAATGCGCAGTTATCAACATGGCTATTGAAGAAAATTGATGACCGGGCGAGCGGCCGTCATCGGTGGCGGAACGGCGGGACTGATGGCTGCGGAAGTGTTGCTGGAGCGCGGCGTCGCCGTAGACATCTACGATGCCATGCCGTCGCTCGGACGGAAGTTCCTGATGGCCGGCAAGAGTGGCCTTAATCTCACACATTCTGAACCGGCCGCCGCCTTTCTGCAGCGGTTCGGCGATGCGCGGGAACGGCTTGAACCCGCCTTGTCCGCGTTCGATGCGGCCGCGATCCGTGCCTGGGCGGCGGGGCTGGGGATCGAGACATTTATCGGCAGTTCGGGGCGGGTATTTCCGGTGAATTTCAAGGCGGCGCCGTTGCTGCGAAGCTGGCTGCGCCGGCTGCGCGAACGTGGGGCGCGCATCCATGTGCGCCACAAATGGCACGGCTGGTCGGCGGATGGTGCGCTGGTCTTCGCGACACCTCGGGGCGAGGTGCGGCAGAGTGCCGATGCAACCGTGCTGGCGCTGGGTGGCGGCAGTTGGCCCAAACTTGGCTCGGATGCCGCCTGGGTCGGCATCCTTTCAGCCGTGGGCGTTCAGGTGGCGCCGCTGAAGCCCGCCAATTGTGGTTTCGACGTTCCCTGGAGCACGATTTTCCGCGAGCGATTTTCTGGCGAGCCGGTCAAGGCGGTGAGATTATCGCACCGCGAACGGAGCCTTGTCGGGGAGTTCGTTGTCACGGATAACGGGATCGAGGGTGGCGCGGTCTATGCCCTGTCGGCGGTCCTGCGCGACCGGATTGAGGTCGATGGCGGCACGACCCTGATACTCGACCTCAGCCCGGACCGCAGCGAAGCGCGCCTCGCGGCAGACCTCGCCGGACCGCGCGGGTCGCGCTCCGTCACCACGCATCTCAAGCGCCAGGCCGGTCTTGTCGGCGTCAAGGCCGGGCTGCTGCGCGAATGCCTCGACGCCTCCGCCTTTGCCGACCCGGCCCGGCTGGCCGCCGGGATCAAGGCGTTACCGCTCCGTCTCACTGCCGCCCGGCCGCTCGAAGAAGCGATCAGCAGCGCCGGCGGCATCGCCTTCGCAATGCTTGATGACCGGTTCATGCTGCGGACGCGGCCCGGCCTGTTCTGCGCCGGCGAGATGCTCGACTGGGAAGCCCCGACCGGTGGCTACCTGTTCAGCGCCTGCTTTGCCACCGGCCGGGCGGCGGGGCTGGGTGCCGCGGACTGGCTGGCGGCGCGATCTAACACCCTCGCCGCCGCACCCTCTATCGGAATTAACCCGACGGCACTGGGATAAGGCGGCAGCAAAACAAAATGCTGGACAAGCCCCAAGAGCCTTTCCACCATGTACGCACCGCGGGAATGATGACACAGGCAGCGGGATTGACTGCTCTAGCGCCCGCAAGAAATAGGAGGACCGACCGTGACAAGGCCCCAGCGCGCCCATCTCATCGCCGGGGGATTTCCTCCTGGCTCCGCCGCGGGACACGATATGGATTACGCCCGCCTGCAGATCCTGCAAAAGCTGCAGGCCAATGACCATCTCGCGGTCACCGTTGCCAACGACTACCAAGACGTCGAACGGTGGCTGCCCGGAACCAACCTTCTGATAACCTATGTCGCCGGCCCCTATCCCGTGGGCGCCGGCAACGAAGCGTTGTTGAACTGGCTGGAAGCTGGTGGCCGCTGGCTCGCCCTGCACGGGACGTCGGGGGGCAAGGCCGTCAAAACCGAACGCGAAGGCCGTCCCGTCAAGAAAATGGTCAAGGCCGAGCATCACCAGACATTGGGATGTTTTTTTCTCAATCATCCGCCGCTAAGCGAGTTTCAAGTATCGGTCACCGGCGATCACCCCGTCACGCGGGATCTGCCCGATAGCTTCACCGTCCAAGATGAACTCTACCTCATAGAAATACAGGACCCAGGGGCCAGCCAGATTCTATTGACGACTGAACTGGTAGAGGATCCTTCGCCGCCCGGTTTCGGGTTCGTCTATGACGAGGACACTTCATTGCAGGCCGACGGAAAGACCCGCGTGCTCGGTTACGCCCGCACAATCGGGCAGGGAGAGGTCGTGTACCTAGGATTGGGCCACTGCCATACCGGCCGGGCCGATAGCCCGTCACCCGTGGACCCCGGCATTCATCCGGACGGAACCATGCCGCCGGAATTTCGTGGTGCGTGGGAAAGCGAAGCGTTTGCGCGCCTGCTGCAAAACGCTATCGCTTGGGGGATCGACAAGCGCTAGCCGAGCGCGCCGTCCATCTTCAATGCGGCGATTGCCGCCGCGTTGAGCCCCAGCCAGTCGCTGATCACCTGGTCCGTATGCTCACCCAGCGTTGGCGACGTTTTCAAACGCGCGGCCTTGCCGTCCACCCGTACCGGCCAAGCCGGCATCTTGAAGGGACGATGCACCGGATGGACCATGGTCTGCATGACCCCGCGCTGCTCGAACGTAATATCGGCATTCAACTCGTCGGTATCCAGCACGGCCCCAGCGGGGATCCCTGCCTCACCCACCTTTCTCATTGCATCGTACTTGGTTTGGCTCTGGGTCCAGGCGGCGATCACTTCATCAACTTCCGATACATTCGCCACGCGATCGGCGGGGGTCAAATAGCGCGCATCGCCGATCAGATCTTCCCGCCCGATCACCTTCAGCAGACGGTCCCAATGATCCGGGTTGGCGCGGCTTGTCATGATGTAAACGAAGTCATTCGTCCCGCCAGGCGCGCAGGGATACAGGCCCATTGGCGCATTGCTCACGCCCGGCACCTTGCTACCCCCCCTCTGCGCCGCCTTGCCGGTCCGGCCCTGGGTCGCAAAATTTACGCGCATGTAGTGCAGCATGGCATCCTGCATCGCAATCTGAAGCCGGTGGCCCTCGCCGTTCTCCCGCCGCTTATACAGCGCGCCCAGGATCGTGATCGCCATCAACATCCCGGTACCGGTATCCCCGATGGTGACGCCGGGCCGGGTCGGCGGGCCATCAATATCACCGGTCACGCTGAAGGTGCCGCCGCAGGCTTGCGCGATCATATCAAACGCCAGGTTTTTCTCGTACGGGCTGCCTTCCCCGAAACCTTTTACCTGGGCATAGATGATGCCGGGGTTGATCGCCTTCACCACGTCGTAGGACAGGCCCAGCCGCTCGATCGCGCCAGGCGCAAAGTTCTCCATCATCACGTCCGCCTGGCGGATCATGTCCTTGGCCAGATCCAGGCCCTCGGGCGATTTCAGATTGAGCGTGACCGATTTCTTGTTGGCGTTGAACATGTGGAAATAATAGGGATCATTGTCCGGTGTATCGGGCCGCAGGCGGCGGCCGGGATCGCCCATTTTTGGGTTCTCTATTTTCACCACGTCCGCGCCAAGCCAGGCGAGGGATTCAGTGCAAGAGGGGCCGGCTTCGAACTGAGTGAAGTCGATTATCTTGATCCCCTGTAGGAAATTGAAGTCAGTCACGTTATCGGACATGAACGTGTCTCCTCTGGGCCGACGTGGCGGCGGTGGTTTATCTGCCCCCAAGACTGGCACAGTCCGCCAATCGACGCCAATCGTTCGGCACCTGGGTCCGGCCAACTACCGCGGCGTCAAATGCCGCGCGTCCGCCGCCGCCTGGTGGTCCATCACCCGCAAGATGCTGGCGTTCATCATGTACACGCTCATCACGGCCGTCAGCTCCAGCAGCCCATTCTCGCCGTATCGCGCCCGTACGGCGCCGAACGTATCATCGCTAACTTGTGGCGCTTCCAGAAGTTCCCGCCCGAAGCCGATAATCAGCGCCTCGTCCGCCGTCAGGCCGTCCAGCGGCCCGTAGGTGTCGACGATGTGGAGCGCGGCTTCCCGCGTGCCCGCCCGCAGGCCCAGTTTGACGTGCGCGTTCCAGATAAAATCGGCGTTGGCCGCCCGCGCCGCCGTGCAGATTGCCAGCTCGGACTCCGCATCGGTCAGCGATGTGTGATAGCGCAGGTGTTCGACCAGGTCCGAGAGCCGCGCCCCGGCCTGCCCGGCGTATGTAAGGTAGGTGCTTGGCGGGGGCGTACTCTTGCGTGTCTCGAGGATGTAACGCACGGCGTCGCGGGTCTCCTCGGCAAACGCCTCTGTATCGGACGGGATCGGCAATCGCGGCATCATCTTACTCCTTCATCTGGTCTCATGCGGTCCTATTGGTTTACGATGCCTCAAGAGACGCCCGCAAAGGAAACGAATTGTTCGCGCGCACCCGATGCGGGACCGAAAGCGCATTCGAAGAAAATGCGCCCAGGCTCTTAAAAATAGAGCAATTGAAGCAATTACTTAAGCCGCGGAATTGAAAGGCGGGCGACATGCAGGTGATAACTGAACTGGTTTTTGGCAAAGCGGACCCAGGTCTGCGGGAACCGGAGATCGCTTTTGATTTCTCTAGCGCGGCCAAAAACGCAGCGTTGATCGAAAAACTTGGTTTTGACGGCATCATGGCGACGGAAACCAAGGATGATCCATTTTTGATGCTGACCCTGGCGGCCCAGGCAACGACCCGCATTGGCCTGTCCACCGCCGTTGCGATCGCCTTTCCCCGTTCCCCGACCTCCATGGCGATGACCGCCTGGGGCATGCAAAAATTGTCGGGTGGCCGTTTTACCCTGGGCCTGGGCAGCCAGGTGAAGGCGCATATCAGCCGTCGCTATGGCATGCGGGCCGCACCGTTAGGGCCCTGGATGCGCGACTATATCGGTGCCGTAAGGGCGGTTTGGGACTGTTGGCAAAATGGCACACCATTGCGCTTTGAGAGTGAGAATTATGATCTCAATTTGATGGTGCCGCTGTTTGATCCCGGTCCCATGGAATGGGCGCCGCCGCCCATTCACCTTGCCGCCCTCAATACCTACATGTGTGGCGTGGCGGGCGAGGTTGCCGATGGCCTGCGGCCGCATCCGGTCTGTACACCGCGTTATATCAACGAGGTGATGTTGCCGGCGGTGGCCGCCGGTTCGGCACGAACTGGCCGGAACCCCGCCGATATCGCCGTCATTATGCGGCCGATGCTGGCGACCGCGCCGGACCAGGAACGCTTGCAGGCCCGCATTCGCGACATTCGCGCCCGCGTTGCCTTTTACGCCTCCACACCGACCTATCGCCCCGCCTTCGACATCTGGGGCCTGAATGATCTGGCCCGTCATCTTAGCGTGCTCGCCCGGGAACAACGCTGGGAAGAAATGCCGGAACATATTGACGACGAAGTAATGAACACTTTTGCCGTGGTCGGGACCTATGACGAGATCGCCGATAAGATCATCGAACGCTTTTCCGGCGTTCTAGCGCAAGTCGGCTTTAGCACAGCCGTGGAAAACGAACAGGACGCAGAACGCCTGGCAGCCATGGTCGCAAAAATTCAGGCGGGTTAGAGCATTTTCGAATTTGGCTTATCCACGGCACAACAACCGCTTGCGCTGCCTTCAAGACTGCCGGCTTGCCCCAGCGGCGAGAAGCGCCTCAATTTCGCTCTCCTCATAGCCGGCTTCGGCCAGGATCTCGACGCTATGCTGACCCAGAAGAGGTTGCATCCGCCGCACGCTTGAGGGGGTCTTGGAGAACCGGGTTGGCGGATCGGTCATGCGCAAGGTGCCCTCGGTGGGATGCTCCTCCAGGCGCCAGAAGCCCGACGCCTGCAACTGTTCGTTCTCCAACAACATTTCCTTGGTATTGACCACCGTGACCGGAATATTGACGGCGTCCAGATCGCGCTGCCATTCAGCCGAGGTCCGCGTGGCGACAATCTCGCCCAGCAGGTCATAGATCTCCTGTGAATGCTTCACCCGCGTCGACATATCCACGAAACGGGGATCGCCGATCAGATCATCCCGGCCGGCGGCAACGAACAGATCCTGCCAATTCCGGTCCGTATAGGGCAGCACCGCCAAATAGCCGTCCTTGGTGGCATAGGGCCGGCGCCCGGTATTGAGCAGGCGTTGATAGCCCATCTTATCTATGGCTGGCTCGAAGGCGGCGCCATACAAATGTTCCACCATGACAAAATCGACCAGGGTTTCGAACATCGGCACCTCGATGGCCTGTCCGCCGGCGCCCCGCTCCCGCGCCAGAAGTCCGGCCAGGATGGCCGAGACCACGTTATAGCCGGTGGTCTTGTCGGCCATGATCGTGGGTACGAAACGCGGCTGGTCAGAGGTAACGGTTTGCAGATCCGCCAGACCGGAGGCAGCCTGAATGATGTCGTCATAGGCGGGTTTGTCGGCCAGAGGTCCGTCGCTGCGAAAGCCATAGGTGGCGCAAAAAACCAGGTCCGGATAGGCGGCGGCGAATTTTTCGTAATCCAGACCAAGTTTCCTGGCCACTTTCGGCCGCATGTTGTGCAGGAACACATCCGCCGTGCCGACGATTTTGAACAAGGCGTCCCGGCCCGCCGCCTGGGTCAGATCAAGCACGATGCTGCGCTTGTTGCGGTTGGTGGCAAGAAACAGCGTGGCCATGCCGGGATTTTTACGTGGGCCCAGGTTGCGGGTGGAATCGCCCTCGGGCGTCTCGATCTTGATCACGTCGGCGCCCATGTCGCCCAACATCTGCGTGGCCCAGGGCCCCAGGATCACTGTGGTCAAATCAACCACGCGGATACCATCCAATGCGCCCGTCATGTCAGCCAAGCCCCTTTATCTGTGCCACCACGGCCATCACATTGCGGGCCTGTTTCAGGTGCGGCATGTCGAGCATCTTGCCCTCCAGTCCAACCGTGCCCAGGCCTGGGTTCTGTGCGAACACATCGATCACGCGCTGGGCGTGGGCGACCTCTTCCTCGGACGGCGTGAAGGCGCGGTTGATCACGTCCGACTGGGCCGGGTGAATGGCGATCTTGCCGAAAAAGCCGGCACGCCGGTCGCGCAGACATTCCGCCTCCAAGCCTTCCAGATCACGGAAGTCGACATAGACGACGCCGACCGGCTGCACTTCGATCGCCCGCGCGGTAGACAGACACAGCGACTTGGCCATCAGATAAACATCGTCATAGTCGCCGGTGGCTGGATTGCGGTTGTCCGAAGCGCCAAGGGCCGCCGCCAGATCCTCACCGCCCCAGGTCATCGCCGCCAGACGGTCGGAAACCCCATCCAGATAGGTATGGAAGGTCAACAGCGAGGCGGCGGTTTCCGTCGACACGCAATGGATCTTGGTGGAATCAGGCGGCAGGCCTTCGCGAGCCTCCAGGGCCGAAAGATAGTGCGCCAGCGTGTTGACGTCGTCCGCCGAATACACCTTTGGCAGGACGATGCCGTCGGGGGCGCCGGCCATCACCGCGGCCAGATCGGGTAATGACAGCTCGGTATCCAGCGGATTGATCCGCACCCAAAGCTGTTGGCGGGCGCGGTCCGGATGGGCCGTGAGATAGTCGCGAACCATTTCGCGGGCAATCTCCTGGCGGTCATCGGAGACCGAATCTTCCAGATCCAGGATCAGCGCATCGGCGGGATTGTCCCGCCCCTTGGCCAGCTTGCGTTCGCTATCACCGGGCACGAACAACCACGAGCGGATGATCATGCCGGCTGCTTCATCATCAGGCCGATGCGGATGCAATACGCGACTTCCTCGTCGCGCTGGTTGAAGCCGAAATGCTCGAACGTCACCAGACCGGCATCGGGCCGCGACTTGCTCTCGCGCTTTTCCTTGATCTTGGTAAGGGAACGAATGGTATCGCCGTGAAATACCGGATTGACGAAGCGCACGTCGGTCATACCCAGATTGCCCAGGGTGGTGCCAATGGTGGTGTCGCCCACCGTGACGCCAATTACCAGGCCCAGGGTAAACAGGCTGTTGACGATGCGCTGGCCGTACATGGTGCCTTTGCAGAATTCCTCGTCCAGATGCAAGGGCTGGGGGTTATGGGTCATGGCGCAAAACATGATGTTGTCCATTTCCGTCACCGTGCGCGTCAGCCCGTGCTTGAACTCCATGCCCACTTCAAATTGTTCGTAATACAAACCGCTCATCAGGTTACTCCTTTGGCCCGCAACCGGGCAAAACATCGGCTATAAGATTTCCTATTGAATGGCGAAGTCTAGCGAACCCGCCACCCTCGCGAAAGCGGCGGGGTGCGGCGGTGTTGAATTTAGTTTACTCCGAGCTGTAACGGGGTTCAGCCGGGCAACGGTAGATGACTAAATCAAGATGAGGGATGGAGTGTCGATATATGGCCATTGAATTACGTAACGCAGTTGCAGAAGACGAGATTCGCTGCATTGAATTGCTTTCCGAATTGCGGTCCGCGACGGGTTCAAATCCCAGACAGCCGTCGCAGAAATCATTTCAACAGCTGCTGACAAAAGAGCGGGGGGAAATTGTGCTTGCGGTTGAAGGCGCGGAGATCCTGGGCATGGCGACGGTTAGTTACAATCTGGCAATGCGATATGGCGGAGAATACTGTCAGCTGGAAGAGTTGATCGTGATGCCCGCGGCGCGAGGCAAGAATATAGGGGGCTTGTTGGTGCAGCGAGCCATCGACAATGCCCGATCGCGGGGATGCGCGGAAATGGGGCTATATCTGCTGGAAACCACAGAGCATAACCGGCCATTTTATGCGAAATACGGGTTCGAGGTTATTGGCACGGAAATGCGAAGAAACCTGGCCGGCTAGTATGATTTTGGCAGGTCCAGGGCCTTTTCGGCCAGATAGCTGAGGATCAATTGCGGGCTGATGGGGGCCAAGCGGTGGATCAGGCATTCACGGTAATAGCGTTCCACATGGAATTCCTTGGCATAGCCCATGCCGCCGTGGGTCATCACCGCATTGGTGCAGGCCTTGTAGGCCGCCTCGGCCGCCAAATATTTTCCGGCATTTGCCTCCTTGCCGCAATCCTGGCCGGCGTCGTACAGGGCGGCGGCGTGAAAAGCCATTAAGTTGGCCGCTTCCAATTCCGCCCAGGATGCCGCCAGGGGATGCTGGATGGCTTGGTTCATACCGATCGGCCGGCCGAACACCACCCGCTCGCGCGCATAATCGGCGGCGTGCCGCAAAGCGCAACGGCCAAGCCCCACCATGGAGGCGGAGATTAAAATCCGTTCGGCATTCAGGCCGTGCAGCAGATAGCGGAAGCCCTTGCCTTCCTCGCCGATCAGATCGCCTTTCGGAATACGCAATCCATCAATAAAGACCTGGTTGGAATCGACGCTCTTGCGGCCCATTTTGTCGATCGGCCGGATCTCCACATAGTCCCGGTCCAGGTCCGTATAGAACAACGACAACCCGTCGATGGGTTTCTTCGTCTCCGAGATGTCCTTGGTGCGCGCGATCAACAGCATCTTGTTGCTTTGCAGCGCGGTGGAGGTCCAGATCTTCTCGCCTTTGACCAGATAATGATCGCCTTTATCCACCGCGCGGGTTTTCAGGCGGGTGGTATCCAGCCCGGTATTGGGTTCGGTCACCGCGAAACAGGCAATGTCATCGCGGCGGATAATGGGCGGCAGCCAGCGCTGTTTCTGTTCCTCGGTGCCGAACACCACCACCGGGTTCAGGCCAAACATACCGATTGCGATGGCGGCAAATCCGGCGTTACCCGCACCTGCCTCGGTAATCGCCTGGACCATGATCGCCGCCTCGGTGATGCCAAGGCCGCTGCCGCCGTATTCTTCGGGCATGGCGATACCCATCCAGCCGTCATCGGCCAGGGCCCGGCAGAAATCCTCCGGAAAGACGCCGTCCGTATCCCGGTCCAGCCAATATTGGTCATCGAAGCGCTGGCACAGCCGGGTAACACTGTCCCTGATCTGTTGTTGTTCCGGAGTCCAAAAATGGCCCATGTCAGTACCTATCCAAAAGCAAAAGCGGTCATACCCAAACTACCCCATTCGAAACTGCGGTGCATAGTCCGCCCCGTCCCGCCCCCTGCCGCACCCCCTGCCCCGGCAGCGGTCAGCAGGGGCTGAAAATGTTCGTCGCGGGGATGGGCCATTGCCGCATGGGGGGCCAGGGCCCGGTAGTCCACCAGATCGGCGAAGGCGCCGGCCTCAACCCTGTCCGTTACCCAGGCTTCGAATTCAACGGCCCAGGCCGGGCTGGGACCGTCCACGGGCAGGCCGCCGGTGCGGCGTTGGTAGACATCGCCCAGATTGTGCGTGATGGCGCCGCTGCCCAGGATCAAGATGCCGTCATGACGCAGGGGCGCCAATGCCTGGCCGACGGCAAATTGATGCCCTGGGCCAAGGTGGTGCTGAATGGATAATTGCGTGACCGGAATATCAGCCGCCTCATAGGCCAGCAACAACGGTATCCAGGCGCCGTGGTCCAGGCCCCGGTTGCCATCCCTGTCGCAGGGCAGGCCGGCATCGGCCAGCAATCCCACGACCCGTTCGGCCAGCTGGGGCGCGCCCGGCGCCGAGTAGTGCATCTGGTACAACTCATCGGGAAAGCCGCCGAAATCATAGATGGTCTCGGGCGTGGCGGCGGTGCTGACCACGGGCTGTTCGCTTTCCCAATGGGCCGAGACGCACAGAATGCCCTGGGGCCGCTCGATCAGCGCACCCAGGCCGCGAAAAAATTCATGCGCCGGGGTCGCCAGCAGCGCCATCATGGGGCTGCCGTGGCTGATAAACAGGCTGGGCAATGTTGTCACGCTGTTGCCTTCAGGCCGGCTTGCGGCCAGTAATATGTTGCAGAATGTCGGGTATGAATTCCCGCACCCGGACATCGAGGAACCCGGCCGCCTCGAAATAGCCGATGCAGTCGCTTGGCGTGTGCGGCAGAGCCGTGGATTGAAACAGGGCGCCGTGCATGGCGCACATGGCGGGGATCAAGGGGCCGTTCCAATCTTCGTTGACCATTTCGCCACAGATATGCATCTCGCCGCCAGGCTCCAGGGCATCGAAGGCTTTTTGCACCACGGATTGGATCACCGCGCCGGAATATTGCGGCAGGTTGGAGTTCATCAAAATCACGTCGGCGCCGCTGGGAAAGGGATCGGCGGTGAAATCGCAGGCCTCCGCCGTGACCCGGTCGGCCACCTCATTTTCGGCGATGAAATCGCGGGACACCACCACGACTTCCGGCAAATCCAGCACCACCGCTTGGATTTCCGGGTATTGCTTGGCCGCCTGGATCGAATAGGCCCCCGAACCGCCGCCCAGATCCAAAATCTTGCGCCGACCGGTCAGGTCCACCTCGCGCAGAAATTTCCGCGCCGCGCCCATGCCGACCGAGGCGGTGGCCTGATGATAGCGCCGGGCATGTTCCACGGTGAACCCTTCGGTATAGAAGCCGAGCGATTTCTCCTCTCCCGTCGCCTGAAGCCGTTGACCCAATTCACCCCAGGCACCCCACTGGTGATGGAACCAATGTACCCAGGCCCCGGCATAACCGGGCTGATCCTGAACCAGAAAGCGCGCCACATCCGGGGCATTGCGGAAACCTCCACCATCCCGCTCGATCAGGCCCAGGGTCAACAGGGCGACGACCATGCGCTGGGTGTTGGGTAATGTGATATCCAATGCCTGGGCGATGCTCTCGGCGCTGTCACCATGATTGGCGACGGCGGTAAAAAATCCGGCCTCGATAGCGCCGAACAAGACCGCTGATTGGGTAAAGGCCCAGGACAATTTTTGCAGACGAACCGTTGTTGGCCGTTCCATGTTTGCTGGCGCTTGGCTCATGACTTGGTTTCCGTTCCACTATTTCTTCGGATCATCCGTTAACGATACAGCATTTGCGAAGCCAGGGCGGCGCCCTCGGCCAGAGCCGCCAGTTTGTCCCAGACGATTTGTTCATCCACGGCGGCGAAACCGGCTGCCGTTTCGAAGCCGCAGTCGGTGCACGCGATGATCCGCGTCGGATCGCTAACCGCCTCGGCGACGCGTCGGATACGATCGGCCACGGTACGGGGATGCTCGACATAATTCGTGGTGGTGTCGATTACGCCAGCCAGCAGCAAGCCATCTTCGGGCAGGTCAAAGCTCTCGAAACAACGATATTCATGTTCGTGGCGGGGATTGGCCATGGACAGCAGCAGGCCCTGGGCCCGGGCCTGGGCGATGGTCGGCCAGATCTCCTCCAACGGTACATCGAAAACATGCGGCCCTTCGTAATTGCCCCAACAGACATGCAGACGCACCCGGTCGCGTGGAATATCGGCCAGGGCCCGGTTGATGGCTGCCATGACACAATTGGCAAAGCGCAGGAAGTCTTCCACCGGCTGATCCTGAAACAGGGCATGACGCTCCATGGCCAGATCGGGGGCATCTATTTGCAGCAATAGGCCGGCCTTGACGATGGCGTGATACTCCACCGAAAGGGCGGTGGCCAGGGCGTCGATATAGCTTTCGATATCCGGGTAAAAGTCATTCTGCATGGCGGCGGCAATGATGCCGGGCGAGGGCGCCGTCATGAAGGCTTCGGTGAAATTTCGGCCTTGCAGCAAGCCATTCAGGCGGTTGCATTCCCCCTCGATTGCGCCGTTATCGGAATAACTGACCGCCCCGACCGCCTTTGGCGCCTGCATCAGCGAGACTCGGTGTTCCGCCGTCGTCATGCCGAGCAACTTTTTGCGATAGCCTTCATACATGGTCATATCGGCCATCAGGCGGCGATCGCTGTGGCCGCCAAATCCCGTCATGCGGTATTGCACATAGGTAAAGAAGCTTTCCCGTCCCATCTCGCCGTCATTGACCACGTCCAGGCCGGCGGCAATCTGTTTATCCAGGGCCTCGGCTGTTGCCGTTTCAACCGCCTGCGTCAGTTCCACCCCTGCCGCCGCCTCGCCCGCCGCCAGCAGACGCCGCAATTCACCGGGCCGGGGCAGACTGCCCGCATGGGTCGTCAGAATTCTGGTCTCGCTGGTTTGCATAGCTCTGCCTTCATGCTGCGCTGCGGCCAAGCGCCGGTCATGAAAGCTTAAACGCGAAAGGCCCCCAGGGGAATGGCGCGGCAACCAACAAGAGAGCGCAACCGGGCATTCGGACAGCCAATCGATGGCTACGATATATAGACGTTTCAGACCATCCCAGGGTGATCGCAATGCAGCAAGTCCGCTACCGAGGTCAAAGCAGAAATGGGCCTGACGCCATATTAGGCTCGAAGAATGCCAGGAGCATTACATCAGACAAGTCTAATAAAAAACGGTTCCGGAGGTCAATCGTAACCAAAATTGCGCCCAGATGCCGATAAGTGGGAACGGTGGTGAATGAGTGCGATCAAGGCAATACGCCGACGAATTGACCAGGGCGAGGACAATCAGCCAAGTCAAAATTATGCGCTGTCACGCCCGTTGGAAAACACCCGTTTCAGGATGACCGGGCTCAGCACGGTGGTCACCACCGCCATCACCACCACGGCGGAAAACAGGTTCTCAACGATACGGTTTTCGGGACCGACGGTGTCGAACAGCCCGGCATTCAGGGCGATACCGGCGATGACCAGTTCGACGGCGCCGCGTGGGCTCATGCCGACGCCGATCGCCGTCGCGTCCCTGGCGGAAAATCCTGCCGCCCGGGCGGCGCCACCGGCACCGGCGATCTTGCCGAAAAAGGCGCAGGCGATCAGCAGGCCGGCGAACACCGGCGCGCCACTCAACGCGCCGAGATCGAGGTTGAAGCCGATTGAGGCGAAGAAGATCGGCGCCAGGAAGCCGAAGGTCATCGCCGAGACATTGCTCTTCACCCGTTCGTAGCTCTCCGCGTCGATGGTTCTGCGGCCGAAGTAGAGACCGGCCACGAAGGCGCCAACGATGAAGTGGAGCGCCAGCCATTCCGCCAACGCGGCAAAGGCGAAGGCGCTGGCCAGGACGGCGCTGATCTCCAGCTCCCGCGCCTTCAGATAGTGCATCAGGCGGCCGCCCCTGGGAAACACATAGGTACCGACAATGGTGGTAACGACGAAGAACAGTGCGATCTTACCAAACAGTAAGGCAACACCCGCCAACCCCAACGGCTCACCGAAAGTCAGCAGGCCGGTCAGCCAAGCCAGCAGGATCAAGCTCAAGACGTCATCGAACACCGCCGCCGAGATGATGGTCTGGCCGATCCGGGTGGTCAATTGACCAAGGTCCATCAGGATCCGTACCGTCGCCGGCACCGCAGTGATCGCCAACGCGGTGCCGATGAACAGGCATTGGGCCAGTTTGGCGTCGCTTTCAGGTAAGAACGCCCAGCCCAGGCCGAGACCCAACGCCAGCGGCAGTGTCATGCCGCCCAGTGCCACCACCAGCGCGCTGCCCGAATACTGCAAGATCTTGTGCGGCTGCATCTCGATACCGGCGAACAGCATCAGCAGAAACATCCCCAGATCGGTGAGAGAGACGAAGACCTCGTTGCCCGCCAGGCCAACCAGATCCGGGAAAATGTCTGGATATTCCGCGACGACGGCGCCCAGCGTAATGCCGGCGATCAACTCGCCGACCAGGGCCGGCTGGCCAACATGCTCTGCGATCTCGCCGAACACCCGGGTTGCCACCAGCAGTATCAGAAGGACGTAAAACAAATCCATCGCAACTGGCTCGCCTCCTCGTTGCCAAGTAATTTCGCCATATTGTCAGGAGCTTACGCGAGATGCCAGCACATCGGGTCTATCCAAGTCCGTATTTGAAGGCGTTGCGGAAATCAACTCAACTCCGGCTTAGGGTAGAAGAGTACCGGCAGCGGAAGTGGGGCAGATCTAACAAGCCCATGAAATTTCGCGACAATACCAAAAGAGCATCATGTCGCCGCAACGCGATGCACGCCCTCGCTTCCATCCTCTCTGCTGGCGTCATAGGCCAGCAACGCCTCGCCTGCCAATCTCTGGAGCAAGTGTTGGTTGAAATTCCAATTTTACCCATCGTCCGGTTCAGCAGGGACAGATCTACGGTAAAGATGCCAGGATGCGTGCCCAAGTATGGGCAGTATCACGAGAAGCCCGACAAGGCCGGAAAGCAGGGAAAGGCCGATCAGCACAGCAATCGTCATACACCAGACGATCATCGCATTTCGATTGGTCAAAACGACCTTCACACTAGTGATCATGGCGGTTACAAAATCGACATCGCGATCAAAGAGCATCGGGAAGGAAATTACAGAGAAGGAGAAGACGGCAAGCGCGAGAACCGCCCCCACGCCGTTACCTATCATGAGAAACAGCAAGCCCATCGGCGTGGTGAGAATCACGTGCAGCAGTTCTTGAATGTTGAACGATTTCGGGCCGATAAAACCAAAAAACAACAGCGCTGCGATATCCATCCAGATGAAAAGAGAGAAGCCCGTAACGAGGGCCATCCAGCCTAGATCGCCTCGGGCTGCATTCCATACCGAACCTAGGATATTATGCCATGAAAGGGGCTCATTCCGTTCAAGGCAACGGCTAACAGCATAAAAGGCAGTTGCAATAAAAGGTGCGATCAAGGCAAAGCCAGCAGCCAATGGATAGACCAGATAGGACAGGTCGAAGTGCACAAGCAGCAGGACAAGAACCCACCCGCCTACCGTGTAGGTACCGCTGATGGCGAGGCCATAGAGGTATGAGGCCCTGAAATCGCGCAAGGCAATTGCCAAAAGCTCCAATATTTCGATTGTCCTCACCGGCAAAGCAACCGCACCGTTTCCTGGAGTGTCCCTCGAAACCTGAACGGTCTTCATGGTCTCTGTCCTTCGCTCTTTCTCGTCTCGCACGAGTAACAGGAGCATCAGTTTAAGGGTCTGGCCGCCGCGAAATCAATGTCTCTCGCGGGTTGGCCAATATAGGCGGCTGCGACCTTTGTCGCGAGGGATGCCAATACCACCAGTCAATTTACCGTTCCGGCATGGTTTGCTCCGTAGCGCGATACTGTTTTCGTTCACTTGGCTGGCGGCGGCGAGAGCCGTCGCGCACGGTCTCGCCGCCTTCGCCTGGTCAGCTTTCGACGACGAGGGTCGGATGCAGCGCCACCGCGTTGGCAACGTTGTGGAAGTTCGGAGAGGTCGCCATGACGGCCTCGTGGATCTCCGTAAACTGTTCATCCGTGCCGTCACCCTTGATGTGTACGGTGTAACTCAAGCTTTCGTACCCCGGCGCCACGCTGGGATCAATGCCGAGGAAGCCGCGCAGATCGATCTCGCCTTCGGTCGTGATCTCAAGGCTTTCAAGCGTGACTCCGCGAACGGCGCATTGCGCGACGTAGCCCACGGTCATGCAGGCGTTGAGCGCGGCGATCAGGTGTTCCTGGGGATTGGCGAAGGCGTTGCCACCGCCCAGTTCGCAGGGCTCGTCGATATCGAAGGTGAACCGGCGTGACACTTCCTCGCCGCCGATCTCGAAGCCGGTAATTTCGGCGCGACTGTGCGTCTGACCTTGCCAAGTGGTCGCGACCCGCCAGTTGGTCTTGCCCTTCGGGGCTTCCAGTTCGACTCCGGCGATTAACTGCATCAGGTCATCGACGTTGATGCCGTTTACGATGTTGGCTTGGGCCGGTTTTACGTGGGTGTTCATGTCAGGTCTCCTAAGTATGGTTGGACGTGGCTGTTGTTGCCGGGGCTAGTTCAAGCTGGCGAGCGCCGCCCCGATGCGTTCGCCCTGGGCTTCGGTAATCAGACCGGAGAGCACTTCCATGAAGGTCGGATGTGCCGCGCCGGAGTGGATGTATTGCCAGCGGTAAGCCTTGAGGAAACCAGTCTCGACGGCCTCGGCTTCAGCCGTCTCGATCGAGCGCCAATTCTTGGCGGTGAAATAGCCGGCGTCGGCGGCGGCTTGGGCCTGCAGGATGCCGTCCAGCGCGCCGATCAGTTCGATGAACTCATCGACCGCTCGGTCACGTTGCTCGGCGGTCAGCGTTGCGTCGTGCCGTTTCCATTCCAATTCGTCGAGAATGGCGTGCTGGCTCTCTTCCTTCCAGTGATACAGGAATACATCCTTGAACAGTTCAGACAGATTGCCGTCGGGCTCGATGCTTTGGCGATAATGAAGCTGGGTGAACAACTCGATGTCCATGGTCAGCGCCAGCACCGCCCAGGTGCTCTTGCCGAGCACCACCGAGGCAACCGCGTCGGGGTCGATGTCGAAGCGGTAGCCGTCCGGCAGGCTCTCGCCGACCATGTCATCGACCCGGCGGAACAAAGCCTGGTGCTTCAGTTCCTCGTCGCTGAAGCGGATCAGCGCTTCCAGCGCGACCTGGTCGCCGAGCCAATGATCGCGGCTGACCTCCAGCACCTTGGCGTTGATGAAGCGTTCGACCAGGCCAAAAATGTTGTCGTAGGTGCGCCCTTGTATCTGACTGACGAAACGTTTCTCGTCTTCGGAAAGGGTGGGGAACTCCTGCGCCAGGGAAAGTCCGTCGGGCAGATACTTCTGCGATCTGTCGAACCGGCGTCCGCGAATGACGTCCTCGTCAATGTCCCAGCGAACCTTCTTGGAGTTGCGGATACAGCGGGCGTATAATCCAGTTTCGAAATCCTTGCTCAAATCATTCATTGTCGATCTCCTTTAATCCGGAACGGAAGGCCGGGGCCGCGACTGGCGCACCGGCTGTCGCTTTTGACTTATGCGCGGAGCGTATTTGAATCTATGATCGGGCCGCCGGGAAACATGACCGGAACGCCTTATTGGCACGGGGAGAAGATGTGGACGCGTTATCGGATGTTTTGAGGATTGCGCATCTGACGGGTGGCCTGTTCTTGCATGCCGACTTTACCGCGCCGTGGTGCATGTCGGCCCGCGTGGGGCCGGAGCATTGCGCACCGTCTCTCGGTCCGACCTCTCATTTGATCCTCTATCACTATGTCGTCGAAGGAGAGCTTCATGTCCGGGTCGAAGGCGAGGAGGCCCTCATCCTTGGACCGGGAGAGGTCGTGCTGATGCCGCGCAACGATCTGCATCTGCTTGGTAGTGATCTGACGCTGCCGCCGGTGCCGGGCAGCGAAATTATCCAATCGCCGGGGGAAGGCGGTTTGTTTTCCATCGACTACGGCGGCGGTGGCGCCCGCACGCGCCTGGTCTGCGGGTTTCTGGGCAGTGACAACGCGGAAGGCAACCCGCTGCTCTCGACGCTGCCGGCCGCGCTCAGGCTCAATATCGAGACGGCCGGCGCGGCGGAATGGATTCGTTCGACCTTTCAATACGCGGCCGATGAAGTTGCCGCCGGTCGGCCGGGATCCTAATCCGTTCTGGCCAAATTATCGGAACTGCTCTTCATCGAAGCGGTGCGCCGATACGTGGAAGACCTGCCGGAGGGGCAAACCGGCTGGCTCGCCGGCTTGCGCGACCTGCACGTCGCGCGGGCGTTGGCGCTGTTTCATGGCGATATCGCCCGATCCTGGACGGTGGATGAGCTTGGCCGCGAGGTCGGGCTTTCGCGCTCGGCCCTGGCGGATCATTTCACCCGCCTGATCGGGGTTGCCCCGATGCATTATCTCGCCAACTGGCGCATGCAGGTGGCGGCGCAAAAATTGCGAAACACCGGCGCTTCCCTTGATCAGATCGCCGGCGCAGTCGGCTACGAATCCCAGGCCGCCTTTTCCCGCGCCTTCAAGAATGCTTTCGGCTCAGCCCCGGCAACTTGGCGGCGCGCGCACGACCCCGCCCCATCCCCTAAATAACCGCCCGTGGCCGCTGCGGCCGGGCCGCCGACATCGTTGCTACTTTTTCAGGGCCTTTTGCAGCAGAGCCCGGCTGGGCGGTTGCGAGAGCGGGAGACGGACATGGCGGCCACCCTCGCCGCTGATCCGCCATTGCTTTTCGGCCATCTCGCCCTCCCGTTGATGGTGGGAACGTTGCCCGGGCAAAGGGTCAAAAGCGGACCTGCCGAAATTGGGTACCAATGTCTGCTATGGGTCAACGGCAGACTGTTAGAATTCTCTGATATAACGCTCGTTGGTGGGGGAAAAGCGGAAGTTTCTATTCAGGGCCCGTACCAGCGCTATATGCTATGTGTGGACGGTCCCCCCTGCTGTCAAAAGCAGACATCCAGCCCATCTAGCTTTCCTCGGGAATTCGGATAATATTTCAGCAAAGGGAGAAGCGGTATTGGCCGACAGTATTGGACAGTGGTTAGAAGACCTTCACCTGGAGGAATATCTGCAGGTGTTCCAGGGAAATGGTATTGACCAACGTGTCCTGCCCCATATCACGGAACAAGATTTGGTCGACCTGGGTGTCCTTCTTGGGCATCGGCGTCTTATTTTGGCGGCGATCCAAGACACTGCCGATGACGGAAACGACGGGCGGCACGCCGCGGCCGAGGAAAGCCAGGCAAGAGGCGAACGGCGTCAGGTCGCGGCACTATTTGCCGATATTTCAGGCTTCACGTCCCTTGCCAATCAGTTGGGAGCGGAGGAAACACATTTATTATTGAACAGATTCTTCGATGTTGTTGATGGTGTGATTACCGACCACGGCGGCACCATCGATAAACATATCGGCGATGCGGTGATGGCGATTTTCGGCGCACCAGTGGCCCATACCGATGATCCGGAACGGACCTTGAGTGCGGCGGCAGCCATACATGATGCGGTGGCCAAGTTGGACCCGCCACTGACGGTTCACATCGGTGTCGCCATTGGTCAGGTCGTCGCCAGCCAAACAGGTAGTGACGCCCATACTGAATACACCGTTACCGGTGACAGCGTGAATTTGGCCTCAAGGCTCACCGATCTGGCACCAGCCGGGGCGATCTATGTTTCCGAATCTGTAAAACGCGCCTTGGGCGAGCGCTTTCACGGCCGCAATCTTGGCCCACAGGCGATTGAAGGTCTGGTCGAACCAGTGGTCGTCTATAGCTTCATGCATCTGAGCGAAGCCGAAAACGCAACGCGTCAGGCCATGGTCGGCCGATCCAGAGAGCTGGCCTATTTTACCGAAGCCTTCGAGCGCACGGCCCGAACCGGCAAGGGTGAAGTATTTCTGGTTCGTGGCGAGCCCGGCATTGGCAAGACCCATCTATTGGATGAAATCTCACGGCAAGCGCAGCGGCAGGGTTTTGAATGTAAACGAATTTTGGTCCTCGATTTTGGCGCCGCCAGCGGACAGACACCAATGCATTCGCTGACGAGGAGTTTGCTTGGGATTGACCCTGGTAGTTCGATGCTTGTTCGGGTCGATACGGCGAACACTGCGATCAAGGAAGGCTGGGCCGATGACAGCAGCCGTGTGCATCTGAATAACTTGCTGGAGATCGAACAACCACCGGATCTGGCCAATATCTATGCGGCCATGGCTAACGCGACGCGGATTGCCGGTCGACAAAATGTACTCTCCAATCTCGTCAGCGCCCGCTGCGCCCAGTCCCCATTACTTATCGCGGTGGAGGATATCCATTGGGCGGAGCCCGATAACTTGAATCAATTCGCCTTGCTGGCACGGCATATAGCCTCGCTGCCTTGCGTTTTTGTCATGAGCAGCCGAATTGTCGGCGATCCCATCGATCAGGCTTGGCGAAAGACGGCGCAAGACGCGCCGATCACAACGCTACAGCTGGCGCCGTTGGAAAATGATGAAATAGAAAGTTTGGCAAAGCGCTACCAAGTGGCAAACCAGGAATTATTGCACGAATGTATCAAGCGATCCGGTGGCAACCCAATGTTTATGGAGCAACTTCTGATAAATCTGGATAAGCTCGACAGTGAACAACTACCCGGCAGTATCCAGGGTATTGTCCAAGCGCGGCTGGACGTGCTCAATTTTAAGGACCGGAAAGCTATTCAGGCGGCTTCCATCCTGGGCCAAAGCGTCTCGATGGATGTCTTGAGTCATATTCTGAACGTTAAGGAATTAGACACAGCCCCGCTGGTGAATGCCACGCTGTTGCGGCCCGCGGGTGATCTGTTTCATTTTGTCCACGCATTGATCCGCGATGGCGCCTATGAAAGCATGCTTCGTTCAGACCGCATTGGGCTCCACCAAAGGGCCGCGGACTGGTACAGGGATCGCGACAGCTTGCTCTACGCCCACCATCTTGAGTTGTCGGAAGATCCTGCCGCGCCGGCGGCCTATTTGGCTGCCGCCACCAACAGTGGCAAAGCTTATGACTATGATCAGGCCGTTAAATCATTGCAGAATGGCCTGAAATTGCCCTGTGAAGCCGGCGTTGGATTTGATTTAGCATGCTATTTCGGTGAAATCCTGCTGGCGCTGGGCCGAACCGCCGAAGCGGTGGAGGTTCTCACGCCATTGATTGGCACGCCGCAAAATGTCGATCAAACTTATCGACTGCATGCCACTTTGGGCCAGGCCGGCCGGCAACGCAGCCGCTACCAGGAAGCCCTCGAAAATTTGGACATCGCCGAGGCGGCGGCGATGGAGGCCGGGTCCGCCGTTCAGTTGGCCCACATCAATTACATTCGCGGCAATGTCTATTTTCCCATGGGTCTATTGAAGGAATCCTTGGAGAGCCAGGAAAAGACCCTGACAAACGCCCGGGCGGCGGGTTCCGTACAATTACAAGTGGGCGCGTTGAGCGGCTTTGGCGATGCCAATTACTTGCGCGGGACACATCGGAGCGCCGCGGAATATTATCAACAGGCCATCACCCTTGCCCGTGAACACGAGCTGGTGCGGGATGTTGCGGCGAACCTGCATAATTTTTGCGCCTCACAGATATTTTGTGGAGAAATAGAAGAGATCCTACCGGCGAAGGAAGAAGCCGAAGCCATCGCACGCCGGTATCATATGCCGATGCCTCTGCAGGTTTCCCTTACTGCAACTGTATGGATTGCCATTCTGAAAGGTGACTGGGAAGGTGGGGAACGGGCGGCACGGGAGGGTTTGAATATTTCCCTCGAGATGGATGCGCCAAGATTTATCGCTCAGCACAGTTCAGATTTGGCCAGAATTTTGTTTTTCCATGGATCGAAACAGGAAGCGCTGGTCGAGGCGCAGCGCGCCGCAAGTGTTGCAAACGAATCGGCCCGGTTTTTTGCCGGTCCGAAGGCACTTTCGACCTATGCACGAATTCTGGATGACCCGGCGCAACAGGATGAACTGCTCAATGAAGGCGCACAAATCCTGGACGAAGGCTGCGTCAGTCACAATCAGTTTTTCTATTACAGCGATGCCATCGCCATCATGCTGTTGCGCGGTGATTGGGAAAGAGCCGATGCCTATGCTCAGAACCTCGAAGATTTCACCCAATCCGAACCACTTCCCTTGATAGACCTGATATGTACGCAAGCACGCCTGCTATCGAGCGCTGGCCGCCTTGGCGCGGCGCAAACCGATCGCTCGGCAATGGAAAAGTTTAGGACGGATTGCCGGAAGTTGGGGGTGCAAAATACTTTATCCGGCCTGTTCGACCAACTGCCAAACTAGCAATTAGCAGCCACTAACAAGGTCAGAAAATTGTTAATTCGTCGCGCTGGACCGTGCCGCCATTGCATCCAACCAACACCGACCGCAACGTCACGACAAGGCCAGTTTTGTCCAGTTTGGGCCAAGGGCGGCCCGCTAGCGATTTCTAATATAACGCCCGCTATCAGGGGCATAGCGGAAATGGCCGTTCGGGGCCACTATCAGCGCTAAGCGCCACGAACGGACCTACACAGGACATGAGAATTTATGCCTTGCGGGCAATTGTCAGACTGTTGGCCGCCGAAAACCGTCTTTGAACAATATCGGTGAAAACAGCGTTACTGAACCAATCCTGATATTGCGATGCGGTGTACCTATCGACGCAGCTGCGGACCAGAATAGCCCGGAACTGCTCTAAAAAGCTGCTTTGCCGCTACTGGCTGTTGTCGCCTTATAGAGCCGGTCGTTGGTTTCCTCATGCAGCAGTGCCAACTCGTCGGCAAGCGCCTGTCTGCCTGCCTCGGCTTCCCGATCAGATGGATTGTAGGCGAATTCGGTTTCTTCACCAGCCACCCGCGTACCGATCACGATCCGCGGTTTGGTATAATCGTAAGGCAGTGCCCGGTGCAGCAACGCACGGTTATCCCAGAAAAGAAGATCCCCCGGCCGATAATTGTGTTCGTAGACACGTGCTTCATCCGAGATGACAAAATCCATGAGCGATTGCAGCAGCTCCCTGCTCTCTTCCCGCGTCAGACCTGGAATACCGAAGGCGTGCCTGCCGATTAGGAGATTCTTGACGCCGGTCTGCGGGTGCGTCTTGACCAGGGGGCGCAGATAGGCCTCGCCGTGGTAAATGGTGTCCGCCTGCTCGATGGGGAAATCCCCCACATCATTGGCCTGGGAATACTGGTTTGAGTGGTAAGCACTGAGATTCGCAATACGATCCTTTGTCGCCGGATCCAAAGCTGCGTATCCAGACCGGGTATCGGCAAGCGCCGTCCCACCCCCTTCTTCCGGGATCACCACCGCAGAGAGCATGGCGCATTTACTGCTGAACGGTTTATAGGTTGAATCGGTATGCCAAGCCTCATTGCCTATAATCATCCGCATTCGTTGTGAATTAATATCCAATATCTCTCCAGCCGAACCATCGCCGTTGATATCCTGGTTCGACAATAACGACGTTGCCCCAAATTCCAGTTTTCCGAACCGTTTGCCGAATGCGATGCTGTCCTCATTCGAAGGGAATTGTTCAGGGAAAACCAAGAAGCCGAATTCCAAAAACGCCGCTTCTATCGTTGCGAATTCATGATCGCCAAGGCTGCCCAGAGTTACATCAGTAACAACGGCGCCAAACACCTTGTTTTCAACGGGTGTGATTTTCATTTTGCCATCCTCGTCCAACAATATTCGAAAAGTCTACAGGAGGCTGAACATCAAGGTCAAAGATCGATCGGTCATTTTGGCCATGCGGTTAATTCACGATGATTTTCCCACGACTGTCGGTGGGCTGGCTGTCCTAGAGCATTTCCGGGATATTCTGGTCGTCCTGGCCGATGATGCGGCTGGCGGGCAAAAGAATATGGGCCCGGGTGCCGGTATTGGGTTCGCTGGTCAAATGCAAGCTGCCGCCATGCAGTTCCGCCAGGCGACTGGCAATGGACAAGCCCAGGCCGACCCCCTCTTGACCATGTTTGATCTCGGAGCCCAATTGGCTAAACGGCTCCATGGCCCGTGCAATATCCTTGGACGCCATGCCGATACCGCTGTCCGCGACCTCCAGCATCAGCCAGCCATTCAGATCAAGGCCGGCCCGGAGCTTTATCCAACCGCCGGTCGGGGTAAATTTGATCGCATTGCCTATCAGATTGACCAGTATTTGTTTTAACCGCCGGGCGTCCACATATATGGATCGCGGCGCACCGGCCAATTCGACGGAAATATCGATATTTGCGTCCATGGCGCGCCGCAGGAATAGACGCACGCTTTCGTCAACCAATTGGCGTAAATCCTGAGGTCTTTCCTTCAGGGGCAACTCCTCGGCCTCGATCTGGCTCAAGTCCAGGATGTCGTTGATCAATCCCAGCAGCAATTGGCCACTCATCTGGATGTCCCTGCCGTATTGCACATAGGAAGTATTGCCGATGGCACCGAACATCTCGGACCCGATAATTTCCGAAAATCCTATGATAGCATTCAAGGGGGTACGCAATTCATGGCTGACACCGGCCAAGAAACGCGATTTGGCGCGATTGGCATCCTCCGATTGTTCCTTAGCCGTCCGCAGTTCCACTTCGGCGCGCTTGCGCTCCGTGACACTGGTGCTGGCGCCAAAATAGCCGAGAAACTCTCCGGCTTCGCCGAACAATGGAATGCCGCTGTTGCTGACCCACATGGTCCGTCCATCGGGCAACTCGCGTCGATACTGGAAATCCCGGAAAGGTTCATGCGCCCGCAATGTTGCCAAATGCCGGGCCCAATCGTCCGCGTCGTCGTCTTCCACGCGGAAGTCGTCGCGGCGCCTGCCGATATAGTGATCCGCCGACACCCCTGTCAGGGCCTCGACATTATCGGCGATCCAGCAGAAGCGCAGGTCCGCATCCATCTCCCACAACCAATCAGAACCGACTTCCGCGAAGTTGCGAAACCGCCGTTCACTGGTGCGCAGATCTTCGAATGTCCGCAGCCGGTCCAATTCCGCCGCGACGCGGGAGGCAAAAATCTCCAACACCGGTTCCGCGATGGGATCGTCGTCCAACGGTCTGGTATCGAATGCCGCCAAAATCCCTAACGATCCACCATCGGCATCAAACAGCGGTGCCCCGACATAGCTTTCTATGCCAAGCTCCACCAGCCCCTTGTCGTCTGGATACAATTCATGTGCCTTGCGGGGAATTACGCAGATTGTTTGACCGATGACCCTGGCGCAGGGGCTGCCGCGCAGGTGATAGCTTTTATTATCGATTGTCACGCCGCCCTGGCTGGCCACCAAGGTCGTGATGATCGCGGCATCGGCGTGATCCGGCGCGCCAATGATCACCCATTCCATGCCAAGCGCGCGCGACATTGCATTGGCCAGGGTCTGCAAATAGCCGTGACCCGCCATGTTCGAAACCGCCTCGGCGATAGTGGCGACGGCGGTTTCCAGGCGGCGGGCCGCCGTTATGTCCGTAAAGGTGGCTATAAATTGGCCGTCCGGCATTCTTTGCCGGCGAATGTCCAAAATTCGACCGTTGGGCGCGCGGCGTTCATAACGAACGTTTTCCTCACGGCGCAGTAATCGCATGCGTTCGGCGGTCAATTGTTCGGCATCGCCAGCCCCAAAATCGCCCCGTTCGGCAAGAAACCTCATGATATCGGCATGCTGCGCGCCAATATACACAACGCTCTCTGGTAATTTTAAAAACTCCAGCAATTCTCGATTGAAATGCAAGAGAGCCCCATCGGCCGCGTAGATACAGATTGCCTGATCCATCCTGCCATCTTCAGCAAACGAATTTGCGCCGGAAATTTCTCTGTCTTCCGCCAATTTTTTGCATGTCCCGATTGGGGGCCTGGACCCGGAAATCTCAATCTACAGCCCAATCATGACTGCACCATACGAACTGGAAGTTATTATTTTATTACAATATAAGAAACGCATTATTTAATGTAAGACGTAAGTTCAATATCCAGGGCCCAGCGCCCAGGACCTGCTAGAGCATTTTCATTCCGAAAATGCTCAGATCTTTAGAATTAGAGCAATTTTTCCAATCACTTAGAATCGCTTCGCGATTCTCATTAATTCGGAATTGCTCTAGCGGTGGGACTTGATCGAGGCCGTCCGCCGGGTGTCCAGCACCCGCAATACCGCCTCCAGGGTACGGTCCGATTTCAGGACGCCGCCCCGTCCCAGCAGTTGATAGCCGCCGCCGCGGCGATTGTTTTTAGATCGTTTGAAAATGGAATACATGGGAACCGCCGATACTTGGCCATAAATGGCGAACATGGCGCCGGCCTCGTTCCAATCAACCGCATAATCCAGCCAGTCGCCGGCGATGACGCCATGGCTGTAGGACTGCAATATGTCGCGCAATTCCTGGCGGTTAAAAAATTCGGCTTTCCCCCTGGGTGATGTGCCGCCGGCTTTGGGGTGCTGCCGGCGACGGGTCTGCTCGAAGGTGACAACCTCGGTCATCAGGGATTTACTCTCCTGCCTCGTTGCAATCGCTCGCCTCTATTCTGTCATGCAAAATGGCAAGATGCCAGATGTCCATTGTCGATTTTTCGCAATTCAGGCATTTCCGCCGCACAGCGCGTTTGCGCCTTTGGGCAACGGTCGGCGAAGGCACAGCCCGTGGCCTGCCGGGTCTGGCTGCCCACATGCCCCTGTAACGTTGTCCGCCGGCGCCGCCCCGCGTCAATGCGCGGCACCGCATCAAACAGGGCCTGGGTATAGGGATGCAGCGGCTTCGCGAACAATTGGCGCCGGCTGGCCCGCTCCACCACCCGGCCCAGATACATCACCGCCACCTCGTCGCAGACATAATCGACCACACCCAGGTCATGGCTGATCAGCATATAGGTGACGCCGAAATCCCGCTGTAACGCCTGCATCAGGTTCAACACCTGGGCCTGCACCGAAACATCCAGGGCCGAGACCGGTTCGTCCGCCACGATCAGGCTTGGCCGGGTTACCAGGGCCCGGGCAATGGCTATCCTCTGGCGCTGGCCGCCGGAGAATTCATGCGGGTATTTATCCAGGTCGCCGGCCCGCAGGCCGACCGCATCAATGGCCCGGTCAACCGCCTCTTCACGGCTGAAATTCTCCTCGCCACTACCGTCACCGCGTGGCAGGGCAGCCATGGTCTCGCCAACAATGCGGCGAACCGTATGGCGGGGGTCCAACGAACCATAGGGATCTTGAAAAACCATTTGAAACTGCGCCCGCGCCCGGCGCAATTCCCTGGCCGGCAACCGGGCCAGATCCTGGCCCAATATTTCCACCCGGCCGGCGGTCGGCATATCCAGCGCCATGCACAGCCGCGCCAGGGTCGACTTGCCGCAGCCGCTTTCGCCCACCACGCCCAGGCTGCGGCCGCGCTGGATACTTAGATCGACCCCGTTCAGGGCATAGATTTTTTCGGGCGGATGAAACAAGCTTTCCCGCGGCAGGGTAAAATGGCGGTGCAACCCTTCGACAAGCAAAACCGTTTCGTTGCTTTTCGGATCGTTCATGCCATCGCCTTCCCCTGGCCGTCGGCGAGGTGGTGACAGGCGGCGCGGTGCGCCGGGCCAATCCGCTGCATCCGGGGCGAGAGGCGCCAGCAGACATCCGTGGCCTTGGCGCAACGGTCGGCAAAGGCGCAGCCGGGCGGGAAATCGGCCAATTCGGGCACGGTGCCGGCAATGGTGGGCAAGGGGCCCCGCCGTGCTTCCCCCAATCGCGGGATGGCGGCGAACAGGCCCTGGCTGTAGGGATGGGCCAGCTTCGCGAACAGGCGGTCGGTGGCGCCCTGCTCGACCACTGTGCCGCCATACATGACGGCGACATTTTCCGTGGTCTCGCCGATCACCCCCAGATCATGGCTGATCAGGATCAGGCCCATGCCGGTGTCGTCCACCAGTTCGTTGATCAGGTCCAGAATCTGGCCCTGGATGGTAACGTCCAGGGCGGTGGTCGGTTCGTCAGCCAACAGAATATCCGGGGCGCAGCTCAAGGCCATGGCGATCATCACCCGCTGGCGCTGCCCACCGGACATTTGATGGGGATAGGCATTTATCCGCCGGGCCGGATCGGGCAGGCCAACCCGGTCCAACAGCCGCAGAACCTCGTCCCGGGCGTTGGCCCCGCGCAGGCCGCGGTGCAGGCGCAACGGCTCGGCGATTTGCCGGCCGATGCGGTGCACCGGGTTCAGGGATGTCATCGGTTCCTGAAAGATCATGGCGATGCGGTTGCCCCGGATACCACAGCGCGCCGCTTCATCCAGGGTCAACAGATCGGTGCCATCCAGATCGACCCGCCCCGTGGTCCGGGCGCCGTCGGGCAGCAGCCCCATGATCGCCAATGCGGTGATCGACTTGCCACAGCCGGATTCCCCAACCACGCCCAGGGTGCCGCCCTTTTCCAGATCGAACGATACCCCGCGCACGGCCGGGACCATGCCCCGGCTGGTTTGCAATTCGACCGTCAGGCCGGTGACCGAAAGCAAGGCCATTACCCTAACGCCGCCGCGCCAAACGGGGATCGACAAGATCACGCAAACCGTCGCCGATCAGGTTCAGTCCCAGCACCGAAAGCACGATCGCCAGGCCCGGCCAGACCGCGATGATCGGGGTTAGAAAGATATAGTTTTGACTTTCGCTCAACATCCGGCCCCAGCTTGGATTGGGGGGTTGCGAGCCGACGCCCAGATAGCTCAACGCCGCCTCGGCCAGAATGGCGATGGCGAACGAGATCGTTGCCTGCACCACGATAATGGAGATGATGTTGGGCAGAATATGTTCGATCGTGATGGCCAGATTGCCTTTGCCGGCGGCACGCGCGGCCAGCACGAATTCCCGCTCCCACATGGCGATCCCGGCGCCGCGCACCTGCCGCGCAAAGACCGAAATATTGTAAATACCCAAAGCCAGGATGGCATTGGTGATGCCCGGTCCCCAGCCCGCCGTCAGCAGAATGGCGATCAGGATAACCGGAAAAGCCAGATTCAGATCACTCAGGCGCATAATCACATCTTCGGTCCAGCCGCGCCGCGCGGCGGCCCACAGGCCCAGGCTGATGCCGACGGCGGCGCCCAGGCTGACGGCAATCAGGCCGACCACGATGGAGGTTTGAGCCCCGGCCATGATCATGGACAGAATATCCCGGCCAAACTGATCGGTGCCCAGCCAATGACCTGGACTGGGCAATTTCAAGCGTTCGGCGATGACAATTTCGGTCGGGGAATGAGGCGTCCAAACCAGCGAGACCAGGGCCAAAATAATCATGGTGCCGGTCAACACCAGGCCGATCATGAACGATCTGTGCCCCAGCGCCCGCCGTACGAAGCCGCTGGATGCCACGCCCTGGCCCGGTCTAACCGTCTCTTTAACTGTCTCTATCGCCTGCAAAACATCGACTCTCGCTCTAGGTCTGAATGCGAATGCGGGGGTCGACCATCGCGTACAGAATATCGACCATGAAATTGACCACCACCACGATCACCGCGAACAACAGCACGACGTTCTTCACCACCATCAGGTCCCGGTTGGAAATGGCATCGAAAATCAATTTGCCAACGCCGGGCAGGGCAAAGACGTTCTCGATAATCAAGGTGCCGGTCAACACGCTGGCCACCAGGACGCCGCCTATGGTCAGGACCGGCACCAGGGCATTGCGCAGAACATGGCGCCACAAGGCCGCCCGGCGGCTCAACCCCTTGGCCCGCGCCGTGCGCACGAAGTCTTCCCGGGCCACTTCCAGCACGGCGGAGCGGGTCACCCGTGTCATCATCGCCGTCAAACTCAGGGACAGGGTAAAAACCGGCAGCGCCAAGGCCCTGAGACCGCGCCAGATGCCTTCATCCCAGCCGGGAAAGCCGCCCGAGGGCAGCCAACGCAAAATCACCGCGAACAGAATGATCAACAGGATGCCGAACCAGAAATCCGGGATCGCAAGCCCCAGTTGGGAAAATCCCATCACCCCGTAATCGCCGATCCGGTTATGATTGGTGGCGGCGAAAATGCCCAGGGCCAGGGATGTCAGGGTGGCCAGCAGCATGGCCCCGATGGCCAGCGGCAGGGTGACGCGCAGGCGCTGGCCGATCAATTCCGTCACCGGCACCTTATAGACATAGGACAGGCCCATTTCGCCGTGGAACAACCCGGCGATCCAATCCACATAGCGCACCGCGGCGGGCCGGTCCAAGCCAAGTTCGAGGCGGATGGCCGCCACCGCGCTGTCCGGCGCATCGACCCCCAGCATGGTCAGGGCCGGATCGCCGGGCAAAACCTCCAAAAGCAAAAAAATAATCACCGACGCACCGGATACGGTGATCAGAAAGGTCAAAAACCGGCGGGCCAGAAATACGGACATGCATCCGCTTTAACCCTGAACGCGCCGGGGCGCAAGATTGTTTGCCCCCACCCTCGCCGCCACCCCTGTCCGGCACTATGCCGCTGCCGCGAAATTGCCCCTATCGCGCCCCGGCCCTGCCCCATTGCCCCGGCAACCTGACAATCCCGGCATGCGGTAACCGGCATGCGGCAACAGGAAAGAGAGACGGCGCCATGATCATCGGTGAACTGGATCTGGAGCGGGCCCAGCGTGACCCCGCCTATCTGGCCCGCGTCAAAGCCTTTCTGGTATCCGGCGCCCGGATCAACGCCACACTATTTTACAAATTGCCTGAACCACCGGCTGCCCCGACCCGCAAGCCGCCCAATGCCGGCAATGGCACCGGTTCGGAACTTGGTTTAAACTAGCCGCACGGAATTTATCGGGGGAACCTACCGCATGGCAATTGTGTTTTATGATCTGGCCGGCCAGGACGGCCGTAATTTCAGCCCCTATTGCTGGCGCACCCGCCTGGCCCTGGCCCACAAGGGCCTGGACTATGAGCATCGGGGCACGGCCTTTACCGCCATCCCGGCGGTCGGCGGGCCCGACTTTCGGACCGTGCCGATTATCGAGGACGCGGGCCAGATGATCGGCGATTCAACCCGCATCGCGGACTATCTGGAAGCGCAATATCCGGACCGACCCAGCCTGTTTGGCGGCGCGGCGGGGCAGGCCCTGTGCAAATTCGTCCATAGCTGGACCAACGCGGTGGTGCACCCCGGCGTGGCGCGTTCGGTGGTAAAGGATATTTCCGATCACATCTGTGCCGAGGACCGGGATTATTTCCGCGCCAGCCGCGAGAAGATTTTTGGCCAGCCATTGGCGGCGGTACAGGCCGGCCGCGAAGACCGGTTGGAACAGTTCCGCGCCGATCTTTACCCCTTGCGCCTGACCGTGCGCGGCCAGGCCTTTCTGGGCGGCGAAACGGCAAACTATGCCGATTACATTGTTTTCGGCGCCTTTCAATGGGCCCGCACCATCAGCGATTACCGGCTGTTGGCCGACGACGATCCCATCCTTGCCTGGTTCCTGCGGGTTGGCGAACTGTTCGATGGCCTGGGCCGCAAGGCGCCGGGCTATTACTGATCTAATCCGCGCGGGAAATGGCCGCCATGGGGAGCGGATGCGAAAGACAGTTGAGCCCGCCCCCACAATTGACTACAACGCCCCCATGCCGGCGTAGCTCAGTTGGTAGAGCAACTGATTTGTAATCAGTAGGTCACGGGTTCGACTCCTGTCGCCGGCACCATTTT